>CAVQUU010000014.1:0-157494 GCA_963716825.1 uncultured delta proteobacterium | reverse complement strand
TTCACTTGGCTATAAGAAGTCTTCCACCTTCTTAAACGCCTCATCCACGGTTTTCTTATACGTCTTCGCGGCCTTTTTTAAAGGTTTCCACCCATTCCCGAACGGCCTTTTTTCCCTCTTCGGGCATCCAGGTGGCCTGATTCAGCATGGTGTTGGCCAGGGTTTCGTTCTGGTCCTGAACCATGACCATGGCGTTAAAGGCATTGTTGAAGGCACCCTTGTTGAAATCCACCATCTGCTTGAAAATTTGTTTCTGATCCATGGTTGTTCTCCTTTCTAGTTTGTGTATGGGTTTAGGGTAAGCGTCAGGGGCTGCGCCTAAGCGTTCCAATCACCATCTCCGGACGGACTGATTGTTCCCCTTTCATCAGATTCGTGGGTAGGCTGACCATTTGCCTTCAATATATATCCCCGATGGCCGATGTCAATGGAAAAATGTTGCATCGCACAAAATATTGGTTTGCCATTGCAAATTGACCGTGTCTGTATATAATTGAAATATGCCGATAAGGTATAATGACAACCGATTTTCAATTGAGCTTTTGTTGCAGTGTGTCAAGACTGAGAAGGGAATGATTGATCCATGCCTGATCCCCTGGTGTTGAAAAAATACAGCAATCGGCGTCTCTACGATACCCGAAACAGCCGCTATGTCACCCTTGAAGATGTATCCACAATGATCCGCTCCGGCGAGCAGGTGCAGATTCACGACGCCACCACCGGCGAGGATGTGACCGCATTCATCCTCACCCAGATCGTCCTGGAGGCGGCCAAACGCAAAAACAGCCTGCTGCCGGAATCGGTGCTGCACCTGATTATCCGTTACGGAGACAATGTCCTGGGTGAGTTCTTCGAAAAATATTTTCAGAAAACCCTCCAAAACTATGTTGAGACCAAAAAGGCCTTTGATCAGCAATTCGGAAAGTGGCTGGATATGGGCATGGAGTTGCCCAGGCGCATGCCGGAGATGATGTCCGGTGTATCCACCATCGAAGGCATGATGAAAATGTTCGGTCTTCCCAAGCCATCCGCATCAAAAAAATCGGATTCGAAACACCCGGACCCATCAGACAACCGCGACAGCGAACAGAAACCAAAAGCATAAACAACACCTACTGGGTCGGTTACCCCGTTTTTGCAATGCACCAGCATGGCAACAGCGGTCCCGACTGCCGGAGATACCCATGTCACCAACACCTACGACCCGTTTAACCCCCACTGGTTCCCCTTTGCACTGGCTGACAGATGCTCTCGCGTATGCCGGGGATTTTTTCCAGCGGTGCGGTTTTATTTGCCGATATTATGAGACGCCGGGGAAACCAGTACCTCGATCATCTTCGTCAGGGCCAGCCGCCGGTGCTGACCTTTTCCTACGACATCCTGCTGGACGGTCGGGAGATGGACCCGCCCACCAATTTTTATCTGGCCAGGATCCGGGACCGCCGGACGCCATCCGAATCCCGGCCCTCGGATGGGAAAGAAAAACGGCATCCGCTGATTGCCACCTCCTCCCGCAAGGCATCCACGCGTCCGATAATCATCATCGATCCCCGGGCGGGCCACGGCCCGGGGATCGGCGGCACCAAACGGGATTCGGAAATCGGAATGGCCCTGGACCAGGGATATCCGGTGTACGTGATTCTATTCAGTACCCGGCCGGTGGCGGGACAGACACTGGATCATGTTCAACTGGCCATGGCCAGGTTTGTGGAAACGGTCCGGGACCGTCATCCGCAAGCCGGTAACCCGGCTATTATCGGAAACTGCCAGGCCGGGTGGGCCGCCGCGCTGTTAGGGGCCGTGAGGCCCGACATCACCGGGCCCATCGTGATGAACGGCGCACCCCTGTCATATTGGGCCGGCGTAAAGGGCAAGCATCCCATGCGCTACAAGGGTGGCCTGACAGGCGGCGTGTGGCAGGCATCTTTATGGGGAGACCTGGGCAACGGTATGTTCGACGGTGCCCACCTGGTGGCCGGTTTCGAGGACCTCAACCCGGCCAACACCCTGTGGAACAAGCATTATCACCTGTGGGCCAACGTGGACACGGAAGCTGACCGTTACCTGGAATTCGAGCGCTGGTGGAACGGCTACTACCTGCTCACGGCCGAAGAGATTCATTTTATCGTGGACCAGCTGTTTGTGGGCAACCGTGCCCAGCGGGGGCAACTGGTGATGAACGACCAACGCGTGGACCTGAAGGCCATGAAGGGGCCCATCGTGGTCTTTGCCTCCCATGGTGACAACATCACCCCACCCCAGCAGGCCCTCAACTGGATACCTGCCGAGTGGGGCAGTGTGGACGAAATCCGACGCAGACAGCAGACCATCGTCTACATGGTCCACGGCACCATCGGTCATCTGGGTATTTTCGTCTCTGCGGGTGTTTCCCGGAAAGAGCATCGCGAGATTATCGCCAGTATCGACCTGATGGACTACCTCTCCCCCGGCCTTTACGAAATGGTAATCTCGGATGACGACGACGGCATTCGGCAGGTCCGATTCGAGGCACGGGAGATGGCGGATATCCTGGCCATGGATGACGGTGACGATGACCAGATTGCATTTGGGCCGGCGGAGGCGCTTTCCAGCTACAACGATCGTGTTTATCGGCGACTGGTGCGGCCCTGGGTGAAGGCGGCGGTGAACGAAGCCACGGCCGAAACGCTCAGGCAGCTGCATCCCCTGCGGACCTCCCGCTATGGGTTCTCCGACCTGAACCCGTGGATGGCACCGGTGGTCCATCTTGCCGATGAGGTGAAAAAACAACGTCGACCGGTATCTCCGGACAATCCCTTTTTAGCCATGGAAAAGATTTTTTCCGATACGGTATCCAAAAGCCTGAATCTCTATCGGGATTGTCGTGACCGGGCAATTGAATCCTGGTTTTATGCGATTTTCGACAATCCGTGGATGCGGGCGATATCGACCGATGAAACGACCGATGACGCCGTCGAAACATTCGAATGTCGGGCAGGCGGGCTGGCAGAGATCGACGACGGTGGTTTTGCCGATGCGGTGGTGAGAATCATGGTCGCGCTGGCCCATGCCGGTTCCGGACACGCAGGCGCAGCCTTGCGGCCTATGACGGCTTGACCGGCCGGGATGTCCGCCTGACAGATATTCATGGGCCGGCCTTAAGCGAAATGATCAAAAAGCAGTCCGGCATCATGAAATCCGCGCCGGAATCGGCTCTCTCCGCTCTGCCCCGCCTGCTTCCCTGCCGGTCGGACCGCCAAAAAGCCCTGGCCATCGCATCGGCGCTGATGGTCCGTGAGCCTGATGCAGACGCCCAGGTGATTCGCATGCGTGACGCCATTGCCGCTGTAATGGGCATTTGACTTGTTCTCACATGTTAGGAATCTGTGGTCCAATTCCCAAAAGAGGTGATTGTTACGCATATGCTGGGCAGATTCTATCTCTCCCTGGTTCTTCGAAAGGGATCATTGGGCGTTGCGGCCGTCAAAAACGGTTCAACGATGCCCGGGAGTATCTTGCCAGAAGCATCGACCTGTCGACCGATGCGGTGCCGACATGCTGCTCGTCGAGGCCCGGGCGGCCCTGGATGATCTTCCCCGATGATGGGGTCCAAATTGTCGGTTAAAACCGATCCTGAAACCGTCATTGCCGCCGGAGAGGTCCGGATTCCGGTGGTGGCCTGCGGTTCCCGGTGGCTGGTGGTGGAAAAACCCTGCGGCATGAGCATTCACAACGACCCCGGAGGCGACCTGTGTTCCCTGGCCCTGGCCGCAGTGCGGGCGAGACGTCTGCCCGCCGTGGGCCACGATTTTTCCGCCATTCATGCCGTTCATCGCATCGATCGGGACACCAGCGGCATCGTGATGCTGGCCGGCGATCCGGAAACACTGGCCTTCTTTGGCGGACAGTTCGCTGCAAAGGCCGTCCACAAGCAATATCTGGCAATGGTCCATGGCTGCCTTGAAGGGCCGGGCGCAGACCAGGGTTGGGTCGACTGGAACTGGCCGTTGACCGCCACGGCAGCCGGGCGGAACGATCCCATGGGGAAGGGGAAACGGAACCCCTGCGTCACCCGGTGGCGGACACTGGTCCACAGCCGTCACTATACCCTGATCGAATGCGAACCGCTGACCGGCCGAAAGCACCAGATCCGGCGGCATGCCAAACTGGCCGGCCATCCCATCGTGGGCGACCGGCGCTACGGTTCGGCCCGTTCCCTGGCCTATCTGCGGCGGCACCACGATTTCCATCGGCTGGGGCTGCATGCCCATGCGCTGACCCTTCGCCTTCCCGGTGAAACCGGAACGACCACCTTTCAGTCCGGCGGTTTGCCCGAGACCATGCGGCAACTGCTGGAGAGGGACCGATAACCGTCGTTGTTCAACGAAACCGCTGAAACGGTATGGAAACTGGAGAACGCCTAAACCGGTTCAAAAGGAAAAGCCATGCAAGATGATCCGAAAACCTTCCAGGACAAAATCGTGGACGTACTCAACCATGGATCCTTGAATCTGGCCATGGGCCTGGGCTACCGTGCCGGCCTCTTCGACATCATGGACGCCAGGAATCAGCCATGCACCGTGGATGAAATCTGCGAGGCGGCAGGATTGAACCGTCGCTATGTGCAGGAATGGCTGGGGGTCATGGTGTGCGGGGCCATTGTGGAATTGGTCCGGGACGATGACGGCCAGCCCCGGTTTTTATTGCCCAAAGCCCATGGGGATGTGCTTGCCCGCCGAGCCGGCAGCGGAAACCTGGGCGTTTACACCCAGGAAATCCCCCTGCTTACGGCCTGCGCCATGGAGCCTGTGTTTCAGGGCTTTCTGACCGGTGCGGGGATCCCCTACGAGCAGTATCCGGCCTTTCATGATTTCATGGCGCAACTGGGCGATGCCAAGCACCGCCAGGTGCTAGTCGATACGTTCCTGCCGTCGGTGGACGACGGGCGGGTTGTCCAGGCCCTGCACCGGGGCATCCACGTCTGCGACCTGGGATGTGCCCAGGGGGTCGCCACCCTCCTGATGGCACAAGCCTTTCCCGCCAGCCGGTTTACCGGCATCGACATCAGCACCGAGGCCCTCGACGCAGCCCGATCCGACGCCTGCGAAAAGGGTTTGACCAATGTCTGCTTTGAACATCGCGATGCTGCAGAACTGCATCATCCCAACGACTTGTCCGCGCGATTTGACTACATCACCGCCTTCGATGCCATCCATGACCAGACCCGGCCCCTGGATGCGCTGCGTGGGATTCGTGAAATATTAAAGGATGACGGCGCTTTTTCCATGATCGATATTGCTGCGGAAAGCGACATCGACGGTAACCGGGACCATCCCATGGGAGCGTTTTTGTACACGGTCAGCCTGATGCACTGCATGCCGGTAGGGCTGATGGATGGCGGTTCCGGTCTGGGGATGATGTGGGGTCGCCAGCTGGCCGAACGGATGCTGGGACAGGCCGGGTTCGGGCGGGTGTCGGTGATGGAGATCCCCGACGATCCGTTCAATATGCACTTTTTCTGCCGGAAGTAGAGGCGGGAGCCGCCCTCAATTACTGTCGTTGCTTCGGTGAATAGGTCAACATGGGACTATTGTTGATCGGCGGCTGTTTCGCCAGCTCTTCGAGAGCCGGTGGCTCGGCCTCGGTGTGGGCCGGTTGAAGCCTGGCTTTCTCCCGCGCCTCCCTGGAAATGGTGACCCGGTCGACAACACCGAATGTCTGCTCCTCAGGCCTCGGCTGGCCAGCGGTTGTCGAACCCGACCGTGGCGACCGTTCGATGGGGGAGATTTTCTGGTTGTCCACAATAATATAGGGTGTGTCGTCTATCATCGGCGTTACGCCTTGCTGCCAATCCCTTGAATCTTCTTTAACCCCGGAAAGACCCCATGTCGATAAGCGTGCTGCAATTGAATGATCATTATCATACTTTGCTCATTGCCACAAGCCGCGAGACTGCGCTTGCCGTTGCCATCCATCTTCAACGTGTTTTCCCCACGGGCACTACTCGCCGGTATAGCCGCAAACGCCGGTTCGGGGCGAGTTGACCACCGGCAGAAACATATCTTCATTGCAGTCATGGATTTGCGCACACGCTTCACAAAGCCAACCCGCATTATCCCACATACACTCGGTACAAATCACCACTGCCGATTTGGCGTTGCAACCATCACAGGGGATTATCGGCTGGGCATTTCTGGCGATGATTTGAATCTTTCCCTTCATGGGACCACGGTAGCGGCCCATTGCTTGAACCATCAGTTCCGTGGTGCTGCCAAAATCGTACTGGTAGGTTATTTTTTTTGCAGACGTGAAGATATCTCTGGCCTTGCGCCGCATGTCGATTTCCTCGCCGTATCGCTGAAAAGTAAATGCGCTCATGTGGCCGCAGCATTCCAGCCAGATTTCCCTTAGAAAAGCATCCAGATGGTTGAATGTTGCCGTTTCAGCAAGCAGCAGATGCAAAAAATAGTCGGAATTGTAGGCGTCATGCACGTGCAGATATAGGAGCTCCTGTGGCCTGCCTTTCGATTCCACGGTTAAGCATTTGCTTAAACATGTTTTTATGTGCCTTGTCATTCCCTGGCGCGTAAATTCTGAACCACACAAACTGCATATGGTCTTGGGTGTTTGATATTCCATACGCGCTCCTTAATTGTCGGTGGATCCGAGGCGAACCAATTACTGAAAAACAAGGTGGAAATGTACATTGCCAGTCTCAGCATATCAGGCGGAAACAAGCGTCCTTCTGGGTGATAAAGGTGCCTGGTGAATTGATGACCCGCTGCATGCCAAATACCTCCGTTTATCGAAAGGTTATAGCGCAGACAGGATCCATTTTTTAAAAAGGACATCTTGCAGGTGGTACCGGTCGTTTTTCTCGATGATCTCACGCTCCAGCAACGCTTCAATGGCCCGAGTCACCTGGGAGGATCGGGTGAGGCCCACAGTCTGCAGCGATGCGGCACCGAACAGGTCCCGTCCCTCCTTGAGTGCGATCAGCCTGAGCGTTTTCTTCTGGTTCTGCGTCAACGCCTCCCACAGATTGATAAACTCCATTCGGCGGCGGCGGACGATCCGCTGTTCGATACGATCGACAACCGCGCCGTCAAGCTGGGATTCGTCCCACAGATGGTGCAAAAACTGTTGAATGTACATGGGATGATGCTCGCAGCGCAACACGACATTCTCGACAAGCGCGTCCGGTATCACCCGGCGTTGCTCCGCGAACAACCCGACTGCCCAGGCGATGTAATCCCGGGTTTCAATCTTGCCGAGGGGATAGCTCTGGGCCTGTTGGTAAAAGGCACGATCAGAGTCGTTGAACATCCGCTGCAGCAAATGCGTCTGGCTTCCGGAGAACAGGTATCCGATGTTGTTGTGGGTTTGGATATGCGACCGCAGTAATTTTTCAAAGCTGTTTTGCGAGTATCCGGCAATCTCCTGGAATTCATCGAAGGCTACCACCAATTGGTGTTTATCGGAATAACCGGCCAGCATTTTCATGAGGCCATCCAGTGCCGGCTTGATCTCGGTGGCACCTAAATCCGGAAATATCGTATGGGACTGTGTCAGCGGATCATAGCTGTAGCGAATGGACTTCATGAAACTGCCAGCCAGTTTCATCAACCGGTCCGTGCGGGATTCGATCTGGCCGATGCCCTTGAACACGGTTTCGATGAAATCCCGCTCGGTGAGTGTCCCGTATAGATTCACCAGCACGGTGCCGATCCCGGGGCGGTGGTGTCCAAGCGCCTCGAACACCTGTTGGATCAGCGACGTCTTGCCATGGCGCCGATGGGAGTAGAGCAGCACGTTCTGCGATGCCTGCAGATAGCCCAAAAGATCCTGCTGTTCCCGTTGTCGGTTGCAAAACGCCTTGCCGGTTACCGTCTGCGTAAAAGAAAATGGATTGGTAGATGATGGCATAGCGGTGGCTCACAATATGTGGATGCACTATTGTGAAATACTTATTCCGCAATTTGCGTAATGTCAAGCGTGTTGGGCGGTTTCAGTTTTGCGGAATCAATCGCTGCGAGAAAGTCTGTGTGTAATTAGTGTAACATGGAGCTGTTTTTGTACCAACCCTATTGGAACCCGTCATCCGATCGTGTTCTTCACGATCCCCACCAGCTTTTCCGGATCGAAGGGCTTTTTGACGAAGGCGATGGCGTCCTTGATCGCGTGGTCGCCGTCGATACCGCTGATCACGATGACCGGCGTGTCACGCAACTCCTTGTCCTTGCGTAGTTTGCGATAAAAGCGGGGGCCCCACTCACCGGGCATCTGCAGGTCCAGGGTGATCAGGTCGGGCTTTTCCTTTTTGACCACATCCAGGCCTTCCATGGTGCTGGAGGCGACGCAGGTTTCGTAACCGTTGTCGCTGAAAACGGCTTCCAGATATTTGACCACAATGGGGTCGTCGTCGATGATGAGGATTTTCTTGGGCATGGAGACCTTCCCTTTCTATCTATTATTTCGAGGACCTGTGTACCTTGCCGCTTCCGGATCTATTTGATGTGGCACTCCCCGCACATAATCGGCCCCTTTTTCTGCGCCTGATGACAGCCTTTGCAGTTGGTGTGGAAGGCCTTGATCAGCGACGGCTGGCCGCCGGATCCTTTCAGGTCATGGCATTCCGAGCAGCTCTGATCTTCCGAGGACTCATCTTCCAACCGCTTGCCGTCCTCGTAGACGTGATGGCACTCGGCGCAGTCGTCGATCCCGGCGGCCTCGTTGTGCGCATCGTGGACGAAGACCGACGGCGTGCGCTGGGGGTTGTCGAAGGACGTGTTGTCAACGATGGTCATATCGTCCTGTGACCATGCCGAAGTGATCGCCAGAACGATCCCGATCATCAGTGGCAGTGCGATCCGCGTGACGGTTTTCATATTTCCTCCTGCTCCTACGCGGGGTCTCATGACGGCTTTTCCATGACTTCGTAGATGATGTCCCCGAAGAACTTGATGTCCAGACCGATTTCATAGTGGTGTACGATGTCGTGCAGACCGCTGTGGCAGTTGTGGCAGGGGGCCACGAGCACCTCGGCGCCCTTGGTCTTGGCGCCGAAGAGTTGCTCGGCCTTGACCCGGTTGCCATCGATGCGCGTCATTTTGAACGGAGGACCGGTGTTGATCACGCCGCCGCCGGCGCCGCAGCAATAGTTGTGCTCCCGGTTGGGGTGCATCTCGATCACATTCTCGCACAGGGCGCGGGCCACGTAGCGGGCCTTTTCGTGCAGCCCGCCGCCGCGCACCACGTTGCACGGATCGTGCAGGGTGATGGGCGGCTGGTATTTTTGCTTGATCTTGATGCGGCCCGCTTTAATGAGATCGTGGTAGAACTCGATGGCATGCACGATGGTAAACGGCGGCATGGCCCAGCCCAGCCAGCGGTTGCCCATGTCGTAGACACTTCGGAAGGCGTGGCCGCATTCGCCCATGACGATCTTTTTTACCTTCAATCGGGCAGCCGTCTCGAAATGGGTGCGTTTGATACGGGCCATTATCTCATTGTCGCCGGTGAACATGGCCATGTCGCTGTTGTCCCATCCCACGGAAGCGGGCATGGTCCAGTTAACCCCGGCCACATGCATGATATATGCGGCCTGGTAGATCAGCTGGGCCTGGAATTTGGGCTCGGGGGCGATGACGCTGTACATGATGTCGGCCCCTTCCTTTTCCAGAGGGATACGCAGGTCGGGGATTTCGGCCTGGGCTTCCTCCTCCTGCCATTGAAGGGTGTCCGGCCATTCGTCGCCCTTGACCCACATCTGGTTCATGGTCACCGAGTGGCTGTGGGCCGTGTCCTGGATGTACAGCGGGGTGACCCCCAGCCGGTGGATAATCCGGCGCACCACGCTCATCAGATAGGCGATGTCGATGCCGAAGGGGCAGTACTGGGCGCAGCGTTTGCACAGGTTGCATTCGGAGTGGGCGATGATGGCCGCCTGGCGGATGAATTCCGGGCTCACGCGACCTTTTTTCTTGAGCATCTCCCAGATGGTCTGCTTGACTTTTCCCACCGGGGAGTAATGTGGGTCATTGTCGTGGGAGAGGTAGTAGTGGCAGGCTTCCGAACACAGGCCGCAGTGGATGCAGGTTTCCACGTAAGTCTTCAGTCGGGCGCCGGTTTCATTGTCAATGACGCTGTTGATCACCGACTCAATTTGCGCCTCGGTAAGCCGGGAGATGCCGACGTCGATGCCTTCGTCCACGACTTTGGTCGCTTCTTTTTTTGACGGTTCCGCCATATTGAGAACTCCTTTTCAGCCTGTGTCGGGTTTAAGCGATCGCCGGCTGCTGGTTGATCCAATTCCATACACTACCAATCCCGGGCGTGCCGCACCTTGCCGAATTCGGAGCCCATGTAAGCCCGGGTAAAGGGTGAAAAGAGCATGTGGCTCAACCGGGTGAAGGGAATGGCTGCAAGCATGATGTTCCCGGACAGCACATGCAGGCACATCATCAGCGAATAGGACATCCACTGGTGGTAGGCCAAAAAACCGGTGACGAAAGGCGCCGCCACGATGGCCAGAATCACGAAGTCCGAGGCCGACGTGACGAACTTGACTTCCGGCTGGGTGACTCTTCTCACTAGAAAGTAAATGGCCCCCAAGATGACGATAATCGTCATGACATCGGCGACGGCGTCGGGCAGGGTCCACCAGCTGATGCTGAACGTCTCTTCCCAGAGCACCACGTGGGAGAGCAGGAAGATGGGCGTGGCCAGCAGACAGAGGTGAAAAGCGAAAGTGACCACGGTGAGCACGGGTTGGCGCCGCCAGTTAACCGTGGCAAAGGGGATGATCCAGTGCAAGATGGATCTCAGGCTATAGCGCCAGCTCATGTAGGAAAAGATAAACCGCTCTTTTTCCGCCACCAGCTTCAACATGCTGGCTATCCGGTAAATGCTGCCCCCGAAAAAGAGAATAAAGGCGACCCATGCCAGCGGCCCACTGACAATATTGTAGAAGGTATGCATGTATTTCTCCTTACTGTCCGGTGAAGCTAGAAACAGGCACGACACGCCGGACGTAGTTGCCCGCTTCTACGGTACGCAGCATCAGGTGCATGCCGTCCGGACTGAAGACAGGCTCCCAGGCAGCATCGCAGGACCTGGACCAGGTCCGGTTGTTTACGGTGTAGGTGTAATGGCCCTTTTTTTCCACCTTGGCGGCCACGTCCATGCCATCCGGGCTGAAGACCGGCTTCCAGGCCATGTCCCAGGCATCGGACCAGGGGCTGCCGTCCACCACCACGCGGTAGGTTTCTTCATCCTTGGCCAGGGCGGCGATGCGTTGGCCGTCCGGGCTGAAGGTCGCATCGGTGACCAGTTGGGTAAAGGTGGCCGGCCATGGTTCGCCGTCTACGGCCACGGTCCAACGGCCGTATTTGGGTGCCACGATGGCGGCCAACCGGCTTCCGTCGGGACTGAACATCTGGTGCCAGATCTGGACAAAGCGGCGATCCCAGAGACTTTTTCCGTTTTCGGCCAGCTGCCACATCCCCTTTTCCCTCACCGGTGCCACTACGGTTCCGGTAACCGGGTTGAACACCGGCTCCCAGACGGTGGTGTAGCGGGATTCCCACGGCACACCATCTACGGCGATGGTATAATCATACAGGTTGAGTCTGACCTCAGCGGCCATGTGGCCGCCGTCCGGGCTGAGGGCCAGGTTCCAAACGTTGACGAAGCGCATGTCCCACGGTTGACCGTCCAAGGCAGCGGTGAAACTGCCCTTTTGGAATTTATGGATTTCACCCGAGTCCACGTCCTCCACCTGAACGGCACCGGCGGTGTGCCGGCCGTCCGGGGTCATGGCAAAGTAGGTCATGTTGGCGTAGGTCTGCTCCCAGGGTTCCCCGTTGAGAACCATGGCATAGCGCATGTCCTGCTGCACCGCGGCGGCGATAGCGGTACCGTCGATGCTGAAGCGCGGCTCCCAGATGTAGCCGAATTTGTTCTCCCAGGCCTCGCCGTCCACGGCCATGGTCCACTCACCCATTTCGGACACCATGGCGGTGAGCCTGCCGTCCGGTGAGAAACGCAGGTGCCAGATTTTATCGAACACGGTTTCTCCCCAAGCCTCGCCGTTGACACAGACGTTGAATTCGCCCTCGTCTACGTTGACGATGGCGGCGATCGTTTCGCCATCGGGGCTGGCATAGGGCTCTTCAACCCATCGGTATTTCTTTTTCCAGGAGTCCAGAGAAACTTGTTTCTCACCGGTCTCCCAGTCCCAGCTTCGGGAATCAACCATAGTGCCTCCTCGTTGAAACGCTGGCGCGTGCAGGCTCAGGTGGTGTTGAATGTTGGATCGGGATGACTTTCCCCGCTGAAAAATAACGGATCTTCCAATAACGATGGCCGGAGGAAAGGTTTCCCAGCAAGCTGTCGCTGACCGTGGACCGCTGCATAGTTGTTGCCTTGTGTGGTTGTGCCGGATTAGATGAAAAACTTAGATGCCTGACGTTTTTATACTGATCCGGATTCGAAACCGCAAGTTTGTTTTTGGTCCCATGCACAAAAAGAAATGCTTACTTCGTTTTGTTTCTTCCCATGGCTGATATCGCCGTTTTCACTGTGTCGACGCACGGGGCGACTCGCGTGATGCCCACCATGTCGAAAATGGTTTTAAAATTTTCCGAGAGCCCGGCAATGTAAACCGGCGTTCCCGTTGCCCGGGTTTCCGACAACAGCCGGGTGAGCAGCGCGATGCCGGTCCCGTTTACAGCCGAAAAATTGTCGAAGCGGATGACGATTCCTTTGGCTCCTGAATCCAATGCACGATGCAAATATGCCGTGAGCCGGTTTTTGTGAAGGCCGGAAAGGGTTCCGTGGATGGATACGATACCCACGCCGGACGAGATCGCCACGTGGAGGGGCGCATTGTCCCGGCGGTCGTCATTAAGGCGTGCTTCCGCCCGCTTGAGAGCCGCATCAAGGGCGCTGCGGCCGATGGGCTTGTTGATAAAGTCAGTGGCGTCGAGATTCAGGGCGCGGACCACATGGTCCATGTCGCCATGGCCGGTAATCACGACCACCTCGGTCTCCGGTGCCGTCTTTTTGATTTGCTTGAGTACTTCGAATCCGTCCATGCCGGGCATTTTAAGGTCGGTGAATACGATGCCGGGGTGATGTTCCCGAACCAGCTGAAGGCCGGTTTCGCCATTTTCAGCGGTCAGCACCGAATAGCCGTAGGCATTCAGAAACAGACGGAACATGGTCAAGGTGGCGGCTTCATCGTCAATGACCAGAACCGTTTTCGTGGCATTCATCGTAACGGTCATTCCTTGAGGGGAGTTTGGATAATAAGGGTGTGTCGTTTCTGCCTGACGGCACCATGATACCTGAAACAGGAACATTTGCAACGATTTCCTTGCAGGGCGAGAGGCAACCGGTCGAGGAAATCGATACGTCCTTGCTCGATTCGTCTGTCGGCTCACCGCATTTGCACAGAGACAGCAATCTATTGTATATGCGGGTTATGAATGACAGATTTTTGATTGGCACGGCTTCGCATTTGCCGTCGGCTCCGTGAATCAGCCTAGCACGGTGATACCGGCTGACGCTCGGTCAATGTCTTTCGTCATCATTTTTGATTTCAGGAAAACCACCTTCCGGCCCGTGTGCTGAATCGAAACGCCATGGTTGATGCGCGAACCCTTTCCAGAACGACCCTGCCGGTCCATACCCGGGCGATAGCTCGCCCACGGCTGATCCAGCGGGTTACCGATGCGGGCGCATGCCGTGTGGTTTTGATCACCGGGCAGGCGGCGCAGGGCAAGTCGACACTGGCTGCAGAGCTTGCCCGTCAGCCCGGCCTGACCGGCGCCTGGATGCATCTCGATCCGTCGGACAGCGATCCGGTGAATTTTTTCCAATTGCTGGTCCACGCCCTGCAATCGTCGCAGCCCTACCTGGATGCCTCTGCCTTTTTGAAAAATCCAGCCATTGCCCTGGGAACCGAAACGGGTTTGGGCCGTATCAATGAGCTGGCCAACGTTTTTCTGAACGAAATCATCACCCGGGTACCGGTTCGAATCGTAATGGACGGGCTCGATCGGCTTTGTGGCGATGCGGAGAGCCTGACGCTCATCGACAGGATCATCGGCAACCTTTCCCCGCCAAGCTGCCTGGTGCTTGTATCCCGGGAGACGCCGCCGTTGAAGCTTGAACAGCTGAGGATCCACCAGGAACTCGTCGTTCTCAACAATGACGATCTGGCGTTTACCACCGATGAAATTTTTCGTTTTTATTCAGACCTGTACGATCTGCGCTTGGCGCCGCCCCAACTGGCCAGGATCCGTGAAATTACGGATGGATGGGCCGGCGGCCTGGTGCTGGTGTGGGAGGCGTTGAGTCATCTTCCCGAGGCGCAGCGCATTGACTTTATCGACCACAAACTGCCCGTTGCCATGCATGGAGATCGACTGGCCTATTTTTCCGAAGCGGTCTTTTCCGAACTGGATGAGACGACCCGGAATTTTCTGGTCCGATCGGCCATTTTCGACACCATCGATCCGAAAATGGCCGCCCGTTATATGGATAATCAGCCGGTGGGGGATGTTGAAACCATTCTCAATAGCATGGTTCGGCAAAATCTGTTCATCCATCGCCTTTCTGACATAAAAACCGGCTGGGGATATCGTTACAACCAGCTGTTTCGCGACTTTCTACTCGACAAATTCCACGGTGTCCTGGACAGGGAAGAGCAGCGGGCGCTCCTCGTCAGAGCCGCCGGTCTATCCTGGGGTGCAGGTAATTTCGAGGAGGCCATTCGCTTTTTCCTGCAGGCGGAGTCCTTTGGAAAAGCGGCGGCCGGAATTAAGAAAATTGCCATGGGCCTGTCCGCCCAGGGACGGTTTGCCGACTTGGCCGGGTGGATCGACATCCTGCCCGATGAGATGATTCATGAGGATGCCTGGCTCTCCTTCTACAAGACCGTGGGTCGACGCATCAGCGGGGGGCGAAGGAACATCCGGGCCTTTTCAAGGGCATTCGATCGGTTCAAGGCGAAAGGCGATCAACGGGGACAATTGTTGGCGCTGGCCTATCTCATCGAATCCGCCGTTTTCATCGGCCACCCGACCGCGTTGCTGAACCGCTGGCTCGAAGCGGCCTGGGCCATGCTCGAAAAGGTCAGCGGGAACCGTTATTATCCCTTTGCCAAGGCGGTGTTGTGGATGCAGGTGGCGTTCGGATACCTCTCCGGCGCCAGTGATCTCCAAAAAGGCCTGTCCGCCTGCCGCAACGCCATGCTGCTGGCCCACACGATCCAGGATGACACCCTCACGGTGAACACGACCATCATCCACGTCTTCGGGCTCACCTTGACCGGGGAGTTTGCTGCGGCGGAAAAAGCCCTTGCCACCATCCATCAACTGGTATCGGCGGCTTACCCCGAATACCGCGCGCTGCAAAATATTGTGTGCATGGAACTCTCGCTGTCCAAAGGAGACCTGGTCCGAGCCCAGCGTTTACTTGATGCCAACCATGACGATATCGACAAGTTCGGATTGCTTTTTCTTTACCCGATCCACGTGGATTTGTCCGGTCTGCTTCAGATACATCAACGGCACTTCGATGCGGTGGGCCGCACTGTCCGTCATCTCAACGATGTGGCCATGCTGGCTGCCAACCCTTTTTACAATGGGTTGGCCCTTCGCTTGCGGGCACTGAAAGCCTATCACCAAGGGCGTTTTGAGCGGTCGCGAATGTGGGCAGGGCAGGCAATTGAGGTGATTGCCCAAAGCCTTGGGAAGAGCATTCACCTGTTTCGCTGTCGCCTGATTCTGGGCATGGTGGCCTATCACCTGAACGATCTGGCCGGCGCCCGACATGAGCTGAAAACGGCCCGTGATTTTTTCAGTCGGGTGTCCAGCCACCTGTCGCTGGCCGAGGCCCGGTTGGGCCTGTCGCTGGTGGAAGCGGCCTTGGGCAATGGGGGAGCGGCGACACGACAATTGGAATCCGCCCTCGCCTTGGCGGCATCACAGGGATACGAAGCCTTTCCCATCCTGGCTGCCCATGACATCGTGGCAGCCTGCACACCGGCCCTTCAGTCCCGCCGTTCCGGGGCGGCTCGACGCGCCCGCCGCATCCTCGACCATCTGCCCCCACAGCCCCCCGGGCCCGAACCGGCTGATCAAGCGGGTGCGGAGACACTGACCCCGCATCCGGCGACGACGGTTGGTTCCGATGTTACCCGTGCCCATCTTGAAATCCGAACCCTGGGTGGGTTCGAAGTATGCCGCAATGGTGGTGCGGCCATTGCCGATACCCATTGGGCCGGCCTTCGCCAGAAGCTGCTGCTCAAGGCCATCCTCGTCAACGGGTGCAGAGAAATTCCCAAGGATATCCTCATGGATGCCCTCTGGCCGGATAGCAGTCATGATGCGGCCCTGAAGCGCTTCAAGGTGACCCTCCACCGGCTGCGCAGGATTCTGGAGCCGGAGGTGGATCAGCGAGCCGGTTCCTCCTTCATTTTTCTGAAGGACAATCGGGTCAGCTTGGATATGCGGCGCTGCCGGGTGGATGTCATCGATTTTCTGGAGGCTTGCGACGAGGTTCGGCAACTGAAGCGTTACGACGACGACGATGACGACAGGATCTTGTCAGCCTGCAGGCGGGCCGCTGAAATCTATCGGGGGGATTTTCTCCCTGAAGAACTCTATCTGAATTGGGCCGAAATGAAACGTGCCGCCCTGAAGGAACGGTATCTCGCCGTGCTCATGGAGACGGTGGGACTTTTGGAGCGAAAGGGGGATTTGGATGAAGCGGTTCGGCACTGCAGTATCGTGATCCGGGCAGACCCCCTGGCCGAACAGGCCCACCAACAGCTCATGCGCCTGTTCCAGCGCCAGGGACGCCGCAGCGCCGCCCTCAAGGTTTACCGGGACCTGGTAAAAACCCTTGCCGTGGAGCTGGATACCGCCCCCGACCCCACCACCACCAGGATTTATCATGAGATAACGAATGCCAGGTGAACAGTGGTCAGGCCGAAGGTCATCATCATTTCCGGATTCCTCAATCTCCCATCCCCCGAGTTTTTTGTAACCCGCCCTTGTATCCTTTTCGTAACCCCGATGGTGGTAAAAAATGTCCTGGATGAAACCGGTTGAAGTTGCAGTTGCCCCGGAAGCACCTCCATCCAATGCGTCTCGGCCTTCACCCGCTGAGCTGGCACCTCCGGGTGAAAGCCTGAACCGACTTCATCGATAAGCTGATTTCAGGTGTTTCCGTGTCTGATCCGTTGCGAAACAAGGCAGTCCGGGAACGGATAACCGAGCATAGAAAAGGAGAACGATTATGGATGTCAACCGCAGGCAGTTTATCCAGATCACCGGTGCCGGCGCTGCCGGTCTGGCCGTCAGCGGGCTGGGTTTCGACCTGAAGCCGGTCAGGGCCCATGCCGGGATGCTGAAAACCAAGTATGCCAAGGAAACCACCACCATCTGCTGCTACTGTGCGGTGGGCTGCGGCGCCATCGTTCACACCAGCAAGCGGGGCGACGGCCGCGTCATCAACATCGAAGGGGATCCGGACCACGTGATCAACCGCGGTGCCCTCTGCTCCAAAGGGGCCTCTCTGAAGCAGCTGGTGGAAAACGAGAACCGGCTGACCCAACCCATGTACCGGGCGCCCTATACGGACAAATGGCGGGCGGTCTCCTGGGACTGGGCCCTGGAAAAAATCGCCCACCGCGTGAAAGAAACCCGCGATGCCTCCTTCACCGCCAAGAACGACAAGGGACAGGTGGTCAACCGCACCACGGCTATCGCATCGGTGGGCAGCGCCGCCCTGGACAACGAGGAGTGCTGGACTTACCAGGCCCTCATGCGATCGCTTGGGCTGGTGTATATCGAACACCAGGCGCGCATCTGACACAGCGCCACGGTTGCGGCTCTGGCAGAGTCGTTCGGACGCGGTGCGATGACCAATCACTGGATCGATATCAAAAACAGCGACTGCATTCTGATCATGGGGAGCAATGCCGCTGAAAACCATCCGGTTTCCTTCAAGTATGTCAACGAGGCCATGGACAATGGGGCCACGCTGATCAGTGTGGACCCCCGCTTTACCCGGACCTCGGCCAAGGCGGACATCTACGCGCCGCTGCGTTCCGGCAGCGACATCGCCTTTCTCGGTGGCATGATCAAATATATTCTGGACAGCAAGCAGTACAGTGAGGAGTACGTAGCGCTGTATACCAACGCACCATTTATCGTCGGCAAAAAATTCGGATTCAAGGACGGCCTCTTCTCCGGGTTCGAGAAAACCCCGGAAGGCCCGACCATGGGCAAGTACGATAAGGGCAAATGGGCTTTCGAAATGGACAAAAACGGTGTGCCCAAAATGGACCGGTCGCTGAAACACAAACGCTGCGTGTTTCAGCTGCTGAAAAAACACTTTGGTCGCTATGATCTGAAAACCGTTTCTGCAGTCACAGGCACCAGCGAGGCCGACCTGCAGCGGATTTACGATGTCTACAGCAAGACCGGGGAGCGAGGCAAGGCCGGTACCATCATGTACGCCATGGGTTGGACCCAGCACACCACCGGCACCCAGAACATCCGCACCATGGCCATCATCCAGCTGCTGCTGGGCAACATGGGGGTGGCCGGCGGCGGCGTCAACGCCCTGCGCGGCGAATCCAATGTTCAGGGCTCCACGGACCACTGCCTGCTGTGGCACATCTGGCCCGGCTACCTCAAAACAGCGCGGGCATCCAACACTAGCCTGGCGGCATACAACGACACATGGACACCCTCCAGTAAGGATCCACTGTCGGCCAACTGGTGGCAGAACTACCCTAAATACAGTGTCTCCATGCTCAAATCCTTTTTCGGCGAAAAAGCCGAGGCCGCCAACGACTTCGGTTACGACTGGCTGCCCAAGGTGGACGACGGCGTGGGGTACTCCTGGTTCGACCTCTTCGACGCCATGTACAAAGAGACGATCAAGGGCTTTTTCGCCTGGGGCCAGAACCCGGCCTGCAGCGGCGCCAACGCCAACAAGACGCGCGAAGCTTTAGGCAAACTGGACTGGATGGTCAACGTCAACCTGTTCGACAATGAAACCGGATCGTTCTGGAAAGGTCCGGGAATGGATCCGGGTGCCATCAAAACCGAGGTCTTCATGCTCCCGGCCTGCGCATCGGTGGAGAAGGAGGGCAGCATCACCAACAGCGGCCGTTGGATGCAGTGGCGCTACCGGGGCCCTAAGCCCCTGGGCGACAGCCTGCCGGACGGCGATATCATCCTGACACTGGGAGAAAAGATCAAGGAGGTATACAAGGACGGCGGCGCCTATCCAGAACCGATTACCAACCTGAAATGGGACTACGCCACCGACGGCGCCTACGACCCCCATAAGGTCGCCAAGGAGATCAACGGCTATTTTGTCAAGGATGTCACCATCAAAGACAAAACCTTTAAAAAAGGCACCCTGGTTCCCAGCTTCGCCTTTCTCCAGGCCGACGGATCCACGTCTTCTGGCAACTGGCTCTACTGCAACAGCTATACGGAAAAGGGCAACATGAGCGCCCGCCGCGGGCAGGAGGACGCGGTGAACAACATCGGACTGTTCCCGGAATTTGCCTGGTGCTGGCCGGTCAACCGGCGCATCATCTACAACCGGGCCTCGGTTGACGCCAAGGGCGTGCCCTGGGACCGTAAGGACTGGGTCGTTTACTTCAAGGGCGAGGAGAAAGATGGCAAGTATGTCTCTCGCAAATGGCTGGGGGATATACCCGACGGTGGCTGGTACCCGATGCAGAATCCGGACGGATCCTGGCGGGAGGATGCCAAGTATCCCTTTATCATGAGAAAGCACGGCCATGCCCAGATCTTCGGGCCGGGACTGGCGGACGGTCCGTTCCCCGAACATTACGAGCCATTGGAGTGCCCGGTGGAGAAAAATTATCTCAACGCACAGATGGTGAATCCCACGGCGGCAGTCTACTCCACCAAGGCCGATGCCCACGCCACCTGCGATCCGCGCTTTCCCTATGTGGCCACCACCTACCGGGTCAGCGAGCACTGGCAGACAGGGCTGATGACGCGCACCCAGAGCTGGTTGATGGAACTGCAGCCGCAGATGTTCGTGGAGATCAGCGAAGCGTTGGCCGAGCTGAAGGGCTTCCAAAACGGCGAACGGGTCAACGTCATTTCGGCACGCGGTAAGGTTGAATGCAGTGTCATCATCACCAAACGGTTCAAGCCCTTCATGATGGGCGAGCTGACGGTTCACCAGGTGGGAATTCCCTGGCACTATGGCTGGCGATGGCCGTCATCCGGCAAGGAGGACAGCGCCAACCTGCTTACGCCATCGGCCGGCGATCCCAACACCCGTATTCCGGAAACCAAGGCATTCATGGTCAATGTGGTTAAAGTGTAAAAGGAGGGACTCGGCATGAGCAACGCATTTTTTATCGACACCACCCGGTGCACCGGATGCAGGGGCTGTCAGGTGGCCTGCAAGCAGTGGCATGACCTGCCGGCCGAAAAAACCGAAAACCGGGGAACCTTCGAGAACCCACCGGACCTCTCTTTTTCCACCTACAAGCTGGTCCGCATGCGTGAAACGGAAACCGACGGCAAGCTGAAATGGCTTTTCTTCCCGGAGCAGTGCCGCCACTGTATCGAACCGCCCTGCCTGGAAACGGCCCAGGACGAGAGCGCCATATTCAAGGATGAAAAAACCGGCGCGGTGATTTTTACCGCCAATACCAAAAACCTGTTTGCGGACGAGATAATCGAGTCCTGCCCATACAACATCCCGCGCAAAGCGGCCGACGGCACCCTGGCCAAATGCGACATGTGCAACGATCGCGTGACCAACGGCCTGTTGCCGGCCTGCGTCAAGACCTGCCCGACGGGCACGATGAACTTTGGCGATCGTGACCAGATGGTTTTGCTGGCCCAGCAGCGGCTGGCCCTGGTCAGTAAAAAACACAATCAGGCCCAGCTGGTGGATGCAGACGATGTCAATGTGATTTATCTGGTCAGCGAGGCGCCTGCCTTGTATTGTGAGTTTGCCATGGCATCGGCAGGTACCCACGGGTTGAGCCGGCACATGGCCCTAAGGAAAATGGCCAGCCCCTTTTGGCGGGCGTTGCGTCAACTGGCATAGGAGAATCGTCGGCCGACTGCCAATGGAAGGGACCATGGGCGCCGGTCCTGCTTTTCTCTCGCACGTGAAAGGAGAGGCCGCTGTGTTTGCAGCACCTCTCCTTTTTTTGCTATGTTGTTGGCAGACCCAATACACAATTGCTATTTCCCACCAGGTGTCCAACGGAAAGGAACGATTCAATGAATAGCAATCCCCTATGGGATGTGGCGGCAGTTGAACAGGCGGTTTCCCGGGTGGCTGCGATGCGGCCGGCCTATTCCGCCATTATCGGGTTTTACGGGGCGGTTTTTGTGGCCCAGGCCCACGCGGCGGAAAAAACATCTCCGGCCGAGATCCGGCTTGACAACGAACTCCTGGAAATGAAAACCAAGGAGGGCTTTTCGCTCGTCGAGCCGTCGGCATTTACGGTCGACATCCCGGCGGCTGAAAAACTGCTGCCGCAAATCTGCGAGATCGCCATACGATCCGGTGAGAAACTGGGTGCTGCCGGTGAGGCGTTGACCCGGGCCATGGGCGACGGTGTGGCCATGGATGGGCTGTTTGCCGATGTGTTGACGGACAAGGGCCGAATCGCGGAGCTCGCCAAGACCATGGACGTATCACCTCAGATGATTTCCCTGCTGCTCTATCTGGCCGTCAAACCCAGTATCGCAGCCGGCGTCCGGCAGTTGGCCGCCCGGTTGACCGGCAGTCAGGAAAATCAAAGCAACTGCCCGATCTGCGGCAGTGCACCCATCATCGGGGAATTGGACGATGATGGCAAACAATGGAGTCACTGCAGTTTGTGCTGGCATCGCTGGCCGGTAAAGCGGCTGGCCTGCCCGTTTTGCAACAACCGGGACAACCATTCACTGGAATACCTGTACAACGAGGATGAGCCGGAATACCGGGTGAACCTGTGTGGGAGATGCCGACGATACCTCAAGGTGGTCGACACGCGCAAGATGGACCGCGGCTTTTACCCCCCGCTGGAGCAGGTGGCCTCCCTTCACCTGGATTTACTGGCCGCGGAGAAGGAATATTCCCATGCCGTGGCGTCAACGATATCTAACCTTGAATCTTTAAATTGAACCCTCCCCGCGGCAAGCCGCGGGAAGGGTTCTGCCTGTAACGGCAGAGCTGCGCAGCACCGTAAGGATGAAAGTCTATTTTCAGTTCGCTCGCTAACCCCGCCGCAAGCGGCGAGGAATGCGCTCGCTGTCGCGGTTCAAATTTGAGATCACCAACGACCTAAGGCCCCATGTTTCATAAACCCTTCTATTTGTGCAAACACGCCAAAAATAGCTTTTTCTGGGCGCGTTGAAATAGCATTAAGACAGCTATCGATTATGATTGGTACTTGACCCCCGCGATAGATCCATTCTATTTTTAATATCAGCGATTGTTCACGCGCCCATTCCTTTTCTGATATCACAGAGCTCCTTGCGAAAACCGGCGGTTAATAGTTCAACTGACACGGATTCATGTTTTATCTAAAGGACATACATTTTTATAGATAGCGGTCCCCATGAATAATAACGGTATGCAACATAATTGTCGTGTTTGCTTTAAATAGACAATCAAGGAGGAGTAATAATGAAAAACTTGACGCTTAACTACGAGACTCTCATTAAGGTCACCCGATCCCTATCGAAATCGAAGGATCCAGATAAAATCATTAAAATGACGGTGGAGAGCATAAAATCTGCGCTTGGGATAAAGGGATGTGCGTTGTTTCTTATCAATCCAAAATCAAAAGAATTGGAAGTGGCTGCTTCGACGGGCTTGAGTAAAGAGTATCTAAACAAAGGAACTGTGAGCGCGTTGCGATCCATTGCTGACTCTCTTAAAGATGGTCCGGTTGCGGTTTATGATGTCAGCGATGATCCCAGAATACAATATCCTGAGGCAGCTAAAAAAGAAGGCATCGCCTCTATTCTTTCTGCACCCATCATGGTCGGTGATGACATCATCGGGACCATCCGGGTATATACGGCAGAAAAGTGGGAATTTACCCTGGATGATGTGAATTTTGTCCAAGCGCTGGCTCAGATCGCCGGTGTACTCATAGAAATGAGCCGACTTTACAAAGGTCAAAATGAATACATAGACGTGTTAACCACCAGCTGTGAATCGCCGGCACTTTAGATGAATACGTCCCAAACGGCTTATTTGTTTGAGTGATCATTTAACAGACGGCACTGAAAGAAGACAAAAAACGCCTTGAAGAAGAGATCTGGAGTCATCGCCTCTACTTTTGAACATTACGCAAAAAACTATCTTTGTAAGAATTGGAGCCGTGGTATGAAAAAGGAAGAAGCCATTAGTCAGATGATGAAAACTAACAAAATGGTACTGGATCAAAATCACACCATTATGATGAGTGCCTATGAACAAAACAAATTGCTATTGAATATGATTTTAAATCAAACGCCAGATCTTACCCCCGAAGGCAAAAAGGCCATTGCGGATTGGCTTGAGACATACCGTAAAGGCAGTGAGGAATTAAAAAAAATGATCGATATTGGATATCAAATGGTTGAAAAATATATATCTGAGGCAGCAAAATAGGATCTTCAATCTGCCGACGCGCTTTTGAAACTGTACGCCATGTAAATCAAAAGGAAACATAAATGATTAAATTATAGCGCTGTTGCCACTTCACAACCACTACTCATAAAAAACGGAGGTTTGACATGGACAACCAACGAATCGCCAAACAAATGATTGAATTGAACAAGACTGCATTCGACAACAGTTTCAGCACCATGACCATGGTTTATGAACAGAACGAAAAGATGTTCGAAACCTTTCTTAACCAAGCGACCTGGATGCCCGAAGCAGGCAAGAAAGCCATCAAAGAATGGCTGGAAGCCTACCGCAACGGATGCAGTCAATACAAAAAGCTGGTCGATGAAAGTTATGCCAAAGTTGAAACCTATTTTGACCAAAGCAAAGACTGATTTTCATGATACGATACAATTCCAATGGGATTTAAAACAATCATATGCAAGGGCCACTTAAGGAAGAGGATCTAATGCCTGCCATAGAGCAACGCTTCAACGAAGCAACGGATAAAACCGACCGCTTTAGCGACTTGTTTTCCATATTTGGCAATCAACTTTCTGCCATGCAGACCTATTGGAAAGGACTTTCGGGTTATACCAATGATTTTTTTATTCCCTATCTGCTGGCCACCCAGTATTTTCAACGGGTCGAGGTGAGGCGATTACTGGAAGAGACACCGGCTGAAAACATCCAGGCATATCTTGGTCTGCTTGAAAACAATTTAGCGTTGATGACACGCAGCCTGAACGGCACCGCCGTTATGATGGAAAGTTATACTGAAAATGAGGCTGATGAACTTACCGAAGCCCTGCGGCAGACTTTTTTCGAGCTCAACCCGACCAAGCTATCCCAATTTACCGCACGGCAAGCGAAGTTGTTGGATCTGGTGGTCAACGTCTACCCCAAAGCCATCGCAGCCATTGAGCCCGAGTACGGTTTTCATTTCGAACGCGGAGAGCACGTGTTGGCCGATGAAACCGATCGCTTTTTGCTCTATCGCATAGCACCATCCATACCCAATGTAGACCTGCAGGAAAATGCCAAACCGATTTTGATCCTACCGCCTTATGTGCTGGGTGCCAACATCCTCGGTTTTTTACCTGGTGAACAGCGCAGCTACGCGCACTGCTACGCCAACCGGGGAGTTCCAACCTACATCCGCATTCTCAAGGATATCGAGTCATCTCCAGCCCTGCAGGTCATGACCGGAGAAGACGACGCCCGGGATACGCGCCGCTTTTGTGAGACCCTATACAAGACACACGGTAAACCGGTCACACTGAACGGCTACTGCCAAGGCGGCTATAATGCCCTTTGCAATCTGCTCAGCGGAATGCTGGACGGTTTGGTGGACGCGTTCATCACCTGTGTGTCACCCATGGATGGGACTCGCAGCAAAGGACTGGCCCATTTCCTGTCGCGGCTGCCGCAGCGCTTCAACGATCTGGAATACGGGACCAAGATCCTGCCCAAAGGTAACCGGGTGGCCGACGGCAAACTCATGGGATGGGTCTATAAACTAAAAAGCATCGAACAGGAAATCCCGGCAGCGGTGTTTTACCGGGATCTGATGATGTTTGCCCGTCAGAAAAACGGTGCCGAAAAGGTTAGTAAAACCGCGGCAGCCCTGAACTATTGGCTCACCAACGAGCGCAGCGATCTACCTTTGGATATCACGCGCATCAGCTTTGCTTCTTACAACACACCCATCAGTTCGGATGGGACCTTGCCGGTGCGTCTGTTCGATGAAAAGCTTAATCTAAAACGTTTGAAAGAGAAAAACATTCCCTGGCTAATCTGCTATGGCACGAACGATGACCTGGTAGAAAAAGAGACCGCCCTGGCACCCCTTGACCATCTTGATGCCGAGGTAACCCCCTTTCCCAAAGGGCATGTTGCCATCGCAACATCCTGGTCTTCCCCGGACTCATCTTGCGCCTTGCACACGCGGTTCGGTGACGGCAACTATCGTGGGCCGGTCCTTTTTCACATGGATTTGGATCAACGCACCTAAAGCCAAGTGAGGGTCATTTAATGAACGCAAGTCGAAATTGCTAAAAGAAGGATGCATGGGGATCAATTGCATCGCATAATGGTAGGAAAGATGACAGAACCGAGCCAAACGATTTTTTTTGGGCGTGCAAGGGAGTCAGGATCGGCAAGGCCCTGAGCAGCGAGCTGGCACCTCCTGCGATGCCTTCCTTGCATGCCTCATCTTGATAGCAATAAATTGATAAAAAAGTGGCTATCTTCTGTTGAAACGAAAATCACGCCACAGGGACGTTTGGCAAGAAACATGTAAGTTTTGCAAGCACCAATAGCTTCAGTGCTTGTGATCTATCCTGGCCCCAAGCATATCAATCTTATTTCTCACATCCGATAAATACTGCTTGGATATCCTATTGCCAAATCTTATGCTAATCGGTAGCATAGTGAGTAATCAATAACCAACAAGTTGCTACCAAACTCTCAAATAGCTAAGCAATCCATCATTCAATGGGGGACTTATGAGTAATTCAATGCCAATGCTTGCGCTCGATAAAATCATTGAGCAGCTTACAACGCGTGATCCCTATTTAAAACCCCATAGCGACCTGATCCGTCACCGTATCCTATTGGTTGATGAAACAGAATCCCGACTCACCCAAGGCAAAACAGATCTGGCAGACTTCGCCTCCGGGCACGAGTATTTTGGAATGCACTGTATTGACGATCACTGGGTGTTTCGGGAGTGGGCGCCCAATGCATTATCGATTTGTTTGAAAGGCAGCTTCAGCGAATGGCGGACAAGCAAACACTATGAATTGAATCAGATTACCGATGACGGTATCTGGGAAATCGTCCTCGACCCGTCCGCAGTTGCTCATGGAGATACTTACCGCCTGGAAATGCATTGGCCTGGAGGATCGGGAGATCGTATTCCGGCATGGGTTCGTAGGGTGGTCCAGGACACATCCTCGTCGAGTTTCAACGCCCAAGTCTGGCAGCCAAGCCAAACTTTCATCTGGCGGCACCCTCGGCCGAAAACCTCTCATGGACCGCTTCTGGTGTATGAATCCCATGTGGGCATGGCACATGCCGTCGAAAAAGTAGGCTCATATCTGGAATTCAAGGACAACGTGCTGCCCCGCATCCGTGATGCCGGCTACAACGCAATCCAGTTGATGGCAATTGCCGAGCACCCCTACTATGCGTCTTTCGGATACCAAGTATCCAGCTTTTTTGCCTGTTCCTCGAGGTTCGGCACACCGGAGGAACTCAAGGCGCTGATTGACGCGGCTCACGGAATGGGCCTTGTCGTGTTAATGGATCTGATCCATTCCCATGCTGTTAAAAACGAGGTGGAAGGCATTTCCCGCTTTGATGGATCCAAGCATCAATATTTTCACGCCGGCAGCCGGGGTGACCATCCGGCCTGGGATTCCCGATGCTTTGACTATGCAAAACCGCAAGTACTTCATTTCCTGCTGTCCAACTGCCGATATTGGATGGATGAATTCCATTTTGATGGATTCCGCTTCGACGGTGTCACAAGCATGCTGTATACCCACCGCGGATTGGGAAAAGCCTTTTCGGGATACTCGGACTATTTTGACGACTCCGTGGATGAGGCTGCCTTAACTTACCTAACCTTGGCCAACCGACTGGTACACGCGCTACACGATAAGGCGATTACGGTCGCCGAAGACGTTTCCGGCATGCCGGGCCTGGCGGTTGCTGCCGAAAAAGGGGGCGTTGGCTTCGACTATCGCTACGCCATGGGGGTTCCCGACTATTGGATCAAGTTGGTCAAGGACACTCCCGATGAGCACTGGCCAATGGGAGGGCTGTGGCACGAATTGACCAACCGGCGCAGCGATGAAAAAACCATAAGTTATGCCGAATCCCATGACCAGGCGCTGGTCGGTGATCAGACCCTGATTTTTCGGCTCATTGGCGATCGAATATACGGACACATGTCGGTAAAAGATGAAGATCTGGCCGTTTTTCGTGGAATCAGTCTGCACAAGATGATCCGCTTAATTACCCTGGCAACGGCGGGGCATGGGTATCTCAATTTCATGGGTAATGAGTTCGGTCATCCCGAATGGATTGATTTTCCCAGAGAGGGCAATCAGTGGTCCTTCAGATATGCTCGACGTCAATGGCATCTGGCTGATGACCCCTTGTTACGGTATCATTATCTGTTACGGTTTGATCAAGACATGATTGCATTGGGTAAGGATCGAAAGGTTCCCGACGGTCAGGAGCCATTTCTGCTTCAATTGGATGAATCCGCAAAGGTGTTGGCGTTTGTGCGCGGTGAGGTGATCTTCGTTTTCAATTTTCATCCCAATCAATCCCTGACTGATCGCTGGATACCGGCGTCACCCGGCGGCTACCAAATCGTCCTTGATACGGATCGTGGTGCATATGGTGGCCTGGACCGACAGGATCTCGGCATCGTCCACCGCACCATTACGGACCGAATACACAGACATTTCTTGAGTCTGTATTTGCCGGCACGAACAGCCATGGTCATGGCGCCGCTGTCAGAGGGAGCCGAACCATAATCGGTCATCTCCGTCCGATTTGAACAAGGAGGTTGCATGGATCGTTCTGAATGGCACAGGGAATCTGCCCGATAATTCGTTGGGCAGACTGTTGCCACGTCTTGAAGTCAATTATAAACATGCGCTTGCTGACATCCCTGTGCGGTGGAACCATTTCAAAAACTGCCTCAACCGCGAGTGGGAGCGCTTGTTCATATGCCTGCACGAGCTTTACGGATGGCAGTATGATTTCTTTTACACCCTGGAACAGGTTCTCGACATGCTCATCCGTTCCTGGTTGGATCGCCCTGAGGCGATGCATCAGCTCGATGAACAGCGTGAAGTCGATCCCGTCTGGTTTCTTTCCGAAGACATGATCGGTATCGTTTTGTATGTGGATCTGTTCAGCGACAATCTGGCAGGGCTGCGCAATCATATCCCCTATTTTGAAAAACTGGGGGTGACCTATCTGCACCTGATGCCATTGTTTTCGGTCCCCCACGGGGAAAATGACGGTGGCTATGCAGTTAGCGACTACCGGGCCGTCAACCCGGATCTCGGAACCATGGAGGACCTTTTCCAGCTGGCGACCGAGCTCCGTGAACGGGGAATCAGCCTGGTCTTGGATTTCGTGTTCAACCATACATCCGACGAACACACATGGGCGCAAAAAGCCAAGACCGGCGATCCGGAGTTCTTGAATTATTATTTCACCTTCACGGATCGCACCCTGGTCGATCGATTCCAGGAGCATTTACGGGATATTTTCCCAACCGTGCGCAAAGGCAGTTTTACCTGGAATGACGAGCTACAGCGCTGGGTGTGGACCACATTCAACAGCTACCAGTGGGACTTGAACTATAGCAATCCGGCTGTGTTTCAGGCCATGGCGGAAGAGATGTTGTTCCTGGCCAACCAGGGCGTCGAGGTTTTACGCCTGGATGCCGTGGCATTTATCTGGAAGCGACTGGGCACCAATTGCGAGAACCAGCCCGAAGCCCACACCATCATCCGGGCTTTCAACGCCATGGCCAGGATTGTCGCTCCCTCCCTTCTGTTCAAATCGGAAGCCATTGTTCACCCCGATGACGTGATCAAGTACGTTCATCCGGAAGAGTGTCAATTGTCCTACAACCCACTGTTGATGGCCTTGCTCTGGGAAGCCTTGGCCACACGGGAGGTAAAACTGCTGGAACACTCCATGCGCCACCGGGAGCGGCTGCCTTATGGCTGTGCATGGGTCAACTACCTGCGCTGTCATGACGACATCGGATGGACCTTCGATGATAAGGATGCCTGGCATCTGGGCATCAATCCTCAGGGACACCGTAAATTCCTGAATGATTTCTATACCGGCAAACACCCGGGATCTTTCTCACGAGGCGTACCGTTTCAATTCAATCCGGACAACGGCGATCTGCGCATATCCGGTACGTTTTCATCTCTGGCCGGGCTCGAAGAGGCCCTTGAAAAGCAGGACAACCACATGATCGAACTGGCGGTGCGCCGGATCAATATGCTGCGCAACATTCAGGTAAGCATCGGCGGCATCCCGTTGCTGTATGCCGGTGATGAGTATGGGGTATTGAATGATTATACGTTTCTTTCCGATCCGCGAAAAGTCAATGACAGCCGCTGGGTACACCGATCCCGAAAAAGATGGGAGGCCGCCGAAGACCTAACGAATACGGACACCTTGGAGTGGCGGTTTTTCCACGAGATGGTCAAGCTCTTCAAACAGCGCAAGCAATCATCGGCACTGCGAAATGGCGGCATGGAGTTGGCCGATACCGGCAACCCCCATCTGTTCGCCTATATTAGAGAGGATGGAGATCAGCGTTTGCTGATTATCAACAATTTTTCTGAATATGCTCAGGTGATGAATGCCGCAAAGCTTGCAGCATCGGGCATGACGCGTGACGCCCATGAAATCTTCACTCAACGGGCAATACCAGCCGGAGAGGACCTTGAGATAGATGCATATCGTTATCTGTGGATTGATATTTCCGGTCAGTAGAAGGACCTCTACAAGGTCAAGCATGAAGATGCCTTTCAACAAGCACAATACCGGATTCTGTATCGATACGTTGTGCCCGGAATCACTATTTTCGATGAATCGCATGGACTTTGACAAAAATGATTTTTTTTTATAACTTTATTATACCTAAGCAAAATCTTGCTAAATCCTAATTTTTTTCGAAAGAGATCCCTAAACCGCTTTCGTCATAGATTCCCAGATCTATTTTCCCCTCATATCGCACATGTCGCCCTCTTCGCGGTCAATGTGTGATTTTTCTACCAACCTGTAATCTTGATAGAAAGTGGGAATTTTTATGAAAACAGAGACAGTTAAAAAAGCGTATGATCCAATTGTATTTTGGGTGTCGGCATCCATCACGGTCGCCTTCGTGGTCTGGTCGATCGCGCTGCCGGAAAGCATGAATCGGGTGATCAATGCCGTTTTTAGCTGGACCACCGTAAACTGGGCCTGGCTTTACCTGATTACCGCCTTCGTCTTGGTTTCAGGATGTTTTGTCCTCATGCTCGGTAAATTCGGCGGCATCAAGCTAGGCCTTGCCGAGGACACACCAGAATTTTCTGATTTCTCTTGGTTCGCCATGCTCTTCGGTTCGGCCATTGCTGCCGGTATCGTATTTTGGGGGCCAGCCGAGCCGGCCTACCATTTTATGAGTCCTCCACCATTTTTCGGTGGGGAAGCCAAGACGGCCGAAGCCGGTGCAAATGCGATGACCTATTCGTTTTTTCACTGGGGATTGAGCGCCTGGGCCATCTACGCCATGCTTACCATTCCGCTCGCCCATGCTTGTTACACCAAGGGATTGCCCTTCAAATTCTCCAGCGCCTTCTACTACGTGTTGGGGGAAAAGATCCACGGCACCTGGGGAAAAGTCCTCGACATCTTTTCCGTCTTCGCCACGCTCGGAGGTTTGGCGACCACAACCGGCCTGGTTGCACTTCAGCTTTCCAGTGGTCTAAAATTTCAGTATGGGTTGGAACTCGGCACCTGGGGCATTTACATCATCATCGGCATACTCACTGTAATTTTCACCATAGCGGTCTATACCGGTATCGAAAAAGGGGTCAAATTCATCGGCGATGTCAATATGTGGGTGTTTGTGGGCGTTTGGTTTTTTGTTCTCATTTTCGGCCCTACGGTCTTTCTGATTAACCTGACGACCAATGCCATCGGGCAGTACCTGCTCTATTTTCTGCCAATGAGCCTTTACACGGCGCCGGGTGTCGAAGGCAATTGGATCGGTTCATGGACGGTGTTTTACTGGGCCTGGTGGATGAGTTGGGCACCGTTTGTGGCCGTGTTCATTGCACGCATATCAAAAGGCCGCAGCGTCCGCCAAACCGTTGCGGCTACCCTGTTGCTTCCCACTTTAGGGGATTTTCTCTGGTACGGTGTCATCGGCGGAACCGGTATTAAGTTTGATGTTACCGGTACCCTGCAAGAGCATGGTGTAGAGAGCGCCATTTTTGCCATCGCGCAAAACCTTCCCATGACAGGGATCTTCGCGCTCTGCCTGTTTTTTTTGATCACCACCTTTTTCTTGACCAGTGCCAATTCAGCGGCCATGTCGCTGGCCATGTTCGTTTCCGGCCACGAGACACCCAATAGAAATCTCAGGGCCTTTTGGGGAATCGCGTTGGGTTCCGTTGCCGCCGTCCTTGCAGGTGCAGGAAGCTTGAAGGCCATACAAACCGCGTCCATTGCCACTGCCTTTCCAATGACGTTCCTACTTCTGCTGGTCACCTACGGGACATTCAAAGGCTTAAACCAGGCAAAGGAATCGGAAGTGCCACCGACGTCAACGACCCGTCCGGATGCAATCGTTACCAAAGCGGATAGGGATTCAGGTCCGCAAACAATATAGATGGCAGCAACCCATTACTTCCAAATCTGAATATAAAAGGAGGGTTATGATGATCCAACAGGCAGAAGCGAACTTTGACAAGGGGATTCTTTTGGAAAAGGAAGCCCACTTCGAAAGGGCCAAAGCCACGTATGAGGACATCCTGCAACATGCAACAGACGAAACCATCCGGGAAAAGGTCCGATGGCGGATGGAAGACATGGACGATCTGATCGCCGAGAAGGCGATCTACCACCGCATCGATGAAAACGGAAAACGGGTGCTGACCGACATCGGCATGAACATCGCCGAGAACCAGACCCTCATGGACATCCTCATGGAGGCCGATGCCATCGATTTCGACAATGAGACGGCCATTTTCATCCCCCTCAAGCGGGACTACATCGACCGTTGCCTGGAGCAGGTGCCCCATGAGATGCCCGGCGATCCGGGTAAAAACACCTTCGGCACGGGTGCCACGCCGCCCTTTCTCAAGCGCGCCACCGACGACGAACTGCGCGCGGCCAGTCGGGATGAATACGAGCGCATCGCCCAAATGGTGGGTGAGCAGCAGGATGTGGTGGGCATCTTCAGCCTGCCGGTGGCCAATGACAAGAGCATCTCGCTCTTCGAGGTCGCCCAATTGATGGAGCAGCACTTTCCCGGGCTCAAGATGATCGCCACCAATAGGATGGCCGACGACGAGGTCACCTTTTTGAAGGGCAAGGACCACTGGGTCGACGGCACCAGCCTGATCACCTCACTGGCACCGATGAACACCATGGTGGGTCCTTTTTTGCGCAGCGCGCGCACCGGCAACAACCTGTTGTTATTGGACCTGACCATCGCCGGTATGTCCGGTGGCGGCAGCCCGGAATCCCTGCTGACCCAGATCCATGCCCAGGTGCTGTTCATGATGGTGATGGCCCAAACGGTCAATCCCGGCGTATTTTGCATGCACGGCGGAATTCCCGGCGTCACCGAAATGGGCGGTGACCTCTCTTACAGTTCGCCGCATCAGCCACTGATCAACGGCGCCATGGCGCGGGTGAACACCTGGATCACCGGATTTCCGTCAGCTCAATCCGGCGGCAGCACCAGCCTGACCGACGTGACCCTTCAGGCGGTATCCGAGTCGGAATTGAGCCGCAACTCGCTGCGCAAATACGGGGTGCACATTGTACGCCACGCAATGGGTGCTTTAGGGAGCCTCAATTTCTTCAGTTTGGAAAAATTCCTGGAAGACTGCGAACGCGAGCGCCGTTCCAAACACATTTTTGAGGAGAGCCCCAAGGATCGCGGTGTCATTCCCATGTACTTTCCGGCCGATGACCAAGCCCTGGCCGGCATCCGCGAGATTGCCGAAAAAGGCAACCCCAAGAGCGCCGACCACACGCTGAAGAATGTGGATTCCTTCCGCCTGTGGGAGAACTCAATCAACGAGGCTGCCAAAAAGAAGCTCTACTACCCACAGCTCAACGATACGGTCATCGAGATTATCAGCCGTGGGGAGATGATACCTTAAGTATATATTAGCCACCTTTAGCTTTTGGATAAGACAAGTGCAATTGAAAAATCAGCCCACCATCTGGTGGTTAATATTTTCACCGGAAACTGCAGCGCGTATTCGCGTAATCGATCCGCCACTTTTTGAGGGGTGAAAACGAATTCGTACTCCTTGCCGCTTTTGGGTTCGCGCAGGACCAGTTTGCGATCCTGAAGATCTCCCAATCGCAGTTTAAGCACTTCACCGATACGCATGCCACCACGAGCCATCAATGCGAGGATCAACCAATTGCGAACTTTGGTAGTTCGGAAAATGATCTCGTCAATGGTTTCCTTCTCGATGCTTTTCGATTGCATAGGCACCCTCTCTCGATAAAGCTTCCGGATCATGGGACGGTCGCATGGGTTGCGACGTTCAGGATCGATATTGTTGCGGACGAAATTGAAAAAGGAAGAGAGTTGGGAACAGCGGATCCGTTTGGTGTAGGGTGTGTTTCCTTCGGTGAGGCGGTTCAGGAAGGTGAGGATGTGTTCCGGGCTGACCTGATCGACGCGACCATCGCCGAACTCCCGGATATAGCGTTCAATGATGGCCCGGTAGGATCGCACCGTATTTTTTTTCGAATGGGTCTTGTGGTAATCGATCCAGATTTTGGCTGCTTTGGAAAGTTTCACGGCAAACCTCCTTGGGTTAAAGGGTTAACGATACGGGTAGCACCCAAGGTAAGCCAATGATGTCCAGTTGCTAAATATTTTGCAATGCCTGCCCCGCCGGTTGTGGTGAACTTGTCAGCGCAGAACGCTCTTGGTTTGGGACCAGATCCCTGGTATCTTTGAGCAGTTTGATCCAGTAATCCGGCACCCCCATGGCGAAGCGATAGTCAAACCCACATCCTCCTTCGGATACCGTCAGGGCCAGGTCGGGCATGCCGCTGATATCTTCGGCAATGGTTATCGCGTCCGGGCGGACAGTGTGAATCAACTTGTTGGCCAAAGTCAGATAAGTCAGTGCATCCTCATCGATGTCGTCTTTGAATTAGTCAGCGTAGGAGGTGAAAGCAGTGCCCAGACCATGATGGGTGTGTAGCATGCTGGCAATGCCGTCAAAGCGGAACCCATCCACCTTGAATTCGTCCAACCAATAGCGGCAGTTGGAGAGCAGAAAATGAACCACTTGCAGCTTGCCGTAATCGAAGCAGCGCGAATCCCAGGCCACATGATAACCAAAGCTGCCATAATAGGGATGCTCAGGAATGACCATTAGCTGAAGGGTGTTAACCCCTCATTAAGCACCTGCCGCTTGAAATGCCGCACTGACAATGGTCTGGGCCTCTTGCTGAATGCGCCGCAGATGCGCCTTGCCGTTGAAGCTTTCCGCATAAATTTTATAGATCTCTTCAGTGCCGGATGGTCGCGCGGCGAACCATCCGTTTTCGGTGACGACCTTTAATCCCCCCAAAGGGGCCTGGTTGCCTGGTGCGCGTGTATGTTTAGCAATGATGGACTCTCCAGCCAGTTCCTTGGCGGTGATCGCTTCGGCTGAAAGTTGGTTTAACACCGCCTTTTGCTCAACGGTTGCCGGGGCATCGATGCGCTCATAAACAGAAGAACCAAATTGTTCCTCGAGGGACTGGTATATTTCACCCGGATCCCTGCCGGTTTTGGCCATGATTTCAGCGGCCAGAAGATCCATGATAATGCCGTCCTTGTCCGTGGTCCACACTGCGCCATCCCGGCGCAAGAAAGACGCACCGGCGCTTTCTTCGCCGCCGAAACCGGTTTCAGCGCTCATCAGCCCATCCACGAACCATTTAAAGCCCACGGGCACTTCTGATAATTTTTTACCAAGATGCGCGGTCACCCGGTCGATCATCGAGGTGGACACCAGGGTTTTGCCCACAGCGACCGATTCAGGCCAGGCGGGTCTGTTTTGAAACAGGTACCATATGGCCACGGCCAGATAATGATTCGGATTGAGCAGTCCGGCGCTTTTGGTGACGATTCCATGACGATCGACATCCGTATCATTGCCGAAAGCGATGTCAAACTTGTCTTTGAGCTTGATCAGCCCTTGCATGGCATAGGGTGAAGAACAGTCCATGCGGATTTTTCCGTCTTTGTCCAGGGTCATAAACGCAAAGGTGGGATCTACGACCGGGTTGACGATCTCAAGGGAAAGCCCGTAGCGATCGGCAATGGGCGCCCAGTAGTGTACCGCGGCCCCTCCCAGGGGATCCACACCGAGCTTGAGCCCCGCTGCGGCGAGCATCTCCATGTCGACCACGTTGGCCAGGTCCGCCACATAGGGGCTGATGTAGTCATATTCGTGGGTCGTTGAGGCTTGGAGAGCTTTTTCAAAAGGCATTCGTTTGACGTGATCAAGCTCATTGCCAAGTATTTCGTTGGCTCTGTCGGCAATGCGTTGGGTGATGTCATCGCCCGCCGGCCCGCCATGGGGAGGATTGTATTTGAATCCGCCATCTTCAGGGGGATTATGTGAAGGGGTGATGACCACACCGTCGGCCAGGCCTTGCCGCCTGTTTTGATTGGCGGTCAAGATGGCATGCGAGATGACCGGTGTGGGCGTATAGCCCAAGTCTTTGGGGATCATGACGGTCACACCGGCAGCGGCAAAGACCTCGAGCGCGCTGGCCAGGGCCGGTTCGGACAAGGCGTGGGTATCCATGCCCATGAAAAGCGGGCCGTCGATATGCTGGGAGGTTCGATATTCACAAAGCGCCTGGCTGATGGCCAGAATGTGGTCCTGATTGAAACTGTTTTTCAGTGACGAACCCCGGTGGCCCGAGGTGCCGAAAGCGACCTGCTGGGTCGGATCGGAAACGTCCGGTCGATGGGTGTAGTAAGCTGAAACGAGCCGTGGAATGTTGGCCAGCATAGATTTCGGTGCCACTTCTCCGGCGAGTGGGTGAATTTTCATATTGGATCGTTCCTGTATGTTTCAAATTTGGTTTTACTGATTCGACATGGTTTACTTTTTTTTGCCCGATTCCAGAATTATCCCAATTTCCCCAATACCTGGTTATACACGGCAAGATATTTTTCAGCCGACTTTTCCCAGGAGAAATCCTGGGCCATGGCGGTGATCATCATCTGTTGCCATTTATCCGGATGGTTGCGGTAGCCATCGATGGCGCGCTGGGCAGCAGCATAGAATTCTTTCGCATTGAAGTCAAAAAAGGTAAATCCGTTGACGCCGTCTTCAATGGTATCGGCCAGGCCGCCGGTCAGCCGGACAATGGGCAGGGTGCCATACTTCAAGCTGTATATTTGATTCAATCCGCAGGGTTCAAACAGTGACGGCATGAGGAAGATATCTGCGCCGGCTTCGATCTTATGGGCCAATTCGTTATTGAAACCGATATAAATGCCCACCCGGTCGGGGTAGCTGCGCCGCAGCCATTCAAAAAAATCGTGGTAACGCGGGTCGCCCGAGCCGAGCACGATCATTTGCGTATCCAGCTGTAAAATCCGCTCGGCGCATTCGGTGATCAGATCGATCCCTTTTTGCTCCACAAAACGCGTGGTCATGCCGATTAAGGGCACATCGTCCCTGTCCGGCAGACTATGTTCTTCACGCAATTTGGATTTAATCCGACGCTTGCCGGCCAAATCATCGGCTGAATAGTGGATGCCGTAGGTATAGGGGTCGGTGTCAGGACGCCACTGCTGGTAATCCACGCCATTTAAAATCCCGTAAAGGTTTTCTTTACGGCCCTGCAACGCGTCCTGCAGGCCGAAACCGAAGTCGGTGGTTCGGATCTCACGCGCATAGGTTTCACTGACCGTGGTGATGGCGTCGGCTAAATGGATCGCACTTTTGGTCAAGTTGATCTGGCCATAGAATTCAAAATCATAGGTGTAGTAGCTGCGGGGCAAGGATAAAATCTGCCAGTGGTCTTCGAAAAACCGGCCTTGGTAAGAAATATTGTGGATGGTGTAAACCAGTTTCGGGACCGGACTGAAAAACGGGTCCTTGCGGTAGGCCACATAGGTGGCCTTGAGTATCCCCGGCAGGGCGGCGGTCTGCCAGTCGTTGCAATGGATCACATCAGGCGAAAAGTCGATGGTTTTGCAGCCCTCCAGGGCCGCCTTGCAAAAAAATACAAAGCGCTCCAGGTTGTCCGGATAGTCCCTGTCGCCCAGGCCGTAAAACTCCTCGCGATTGAAGTAGGCTTCGTTCTCAATGAAATAGGTGGGTACCGCATCATTTTCAGTTTGCCATAGCACGGCGCCTTGAAGGCCGTTATGCATCTGGACGGGATACGGCGTTACCCGTTCCATGGCAAGGTTTTGTTGCGCTAGGCTGAGATATTTTGGCATGACGGTGCGAATGTCGTGCCCCAGCGCTTTTAGCGCTTTGGGCAGTGCCTGGGCGACATCGGCAAGGCCTCCGGTTTTGGCAAAGGGTGTAATCTCTGGCGAAAGATATAAAATTTTCATATTATTGACCTGTCCTTAAGTGTCCATCCAACACAATTACCCCTTTCCGATATGCATCGTGTAATGCCGTCAACGCTTCGATGCGGTGCTGGATCTCTCGGCCTAAATCGGTATCTCTGATACGAATCCGGTGATGCCGGTTTTCGATGATCTCGGTGGTGCAATCGATATCGTGAATGTCCATGTCGGCGGCCGGACTTGCTGCGCGGCCTTGGTGGGTGGACAACAGCAGCCCCCATGAATTATAAACCAATGTGTAGCCGGCAATCCCCGTTTTTTTCTGGTAGGCCGGGGAAAAACCGCCGTCGATGACGATCAGTCTGCCGCCGGCTTTCAATGGCCGCTCCTTTTTTTTGACGATCACCGGCACATGCCCGTTGACAATGTGCCCATCTTCCGGGTTTAAACCAAATGTTTCTATGATTCGTCGGACAGTCGCTTCATCGTCCCGCAAGGTATAGTATATGTTGCGCGGCTCTTTATGGGTGGATGGATCTTCAATAAAATAGTTTTCGAAGGTAGCCATCTTCTCCTTTCCAAAAAGAGGCGAACAGGGGCCGCACCATAAATACCACATGGCGTCCAAGCCGGCTTGTTTTTTCGTGGCGTCGTCAGTGAGGAAAAAACCCTGTCTGGCAAGGCGGTGCGATTTCTCCATCAGCGCCTTGCCGGCATATTCAGTATGGAGTAGGCACAGTGATTTAAAGGAACCGTCACCATTCATGGGGAGGCAACCGTGGTAGAGCAAATTTCCATTGTAGGTTTTATAAATGCTGCCCTTGGCAAAGAGAAAGCGTACATGCTGTTGTAATTTTTCACTGTTCAAAAAGGCCAGTTTCAAGCGTGCGACCACATGGTTTTCAGAAGGGGTTAAGGCAAAAGGATCGTGTGGTGCGACGGTCTGAAAGCGGGTGTCAAGCAGCGGATAGATGCGTTCGCCTACCCTAACGGTTCCCTGCTCGAAGTCAATTTTATCCAACAGCAAACGATTCTCAAGACCATACTCCGGCCGACGCCTGATGATCTGGGCTTCAAGTTTGAATTGTATAATCGTGATGGCCTTGTGCATTTGGGCCATCAATCTGCGTTCGCCCGCCGAATCGTCCGACGGATTGAACCCTTGCGGCATGAACCGTTCACAGGGGTCATTCGCGTAGGTTTCGATAGCAAAGGAGGCCAGCGGCAGCAGGCTCACCGCATAACCGTTTTCCAACGTTTCCATATTGCCATGACGCAGGGAGATCCGGATGACATTGGCCATGCAGGCCGCACTGCCGCTGGCCGCCCCCATCCAAATGATATCGTGATTGCCCCATTGAATATCGACGCTGTGATAGGCCATCAAGCGATCCATGATGCGATGCGCGCCGGGGCCGCGATCGTAAATATCGCCCACCACATGCAGATGATCGATGGCCAGGCACTGGATGGCTTTGGTTATGACGACAATCAAGGCCTTGGCGTGGCCGGTGGTGACAATCGTCTCAATCAAGCCTTGATAGTAATCGCCCTTATCCGCCGACTGTTCCTGTTCGTAAAGCAGTTCCTCAACCAAGGCCTCAAATTGCCCCTCGATCAATTGCCGAACCTTGGCGCGCGGGTATTTCGATGCAACCGAACGCAATACGCGGATCAAGCGCAACAGGGTGTCTCGATACCATTGCCGTTGCTCGTCAGCAACGGGCAACATGACTCCCAGCATCGTTTCAGGCGTGTAAATCAGGGCACCTAAATTCACTTTTTCTGCATCAGACAACGTGTCGCTAAAAATCTCGGCGATCCTGCGCTTGATCGCGCCGGAGGCATGGCTGACTACTTTGCAGAAGGCGTCGAACTCACCGTGAATATCCGAGATAAAATGCTCGGTGCCCTTGGGCAGGTTAAGCTGGGCCTGTAAATTGATGATGGCCTCGGCAACAGCTTCCACGGACGGGTATGATTTTGCCAGTTGGTTCAGATAGTTCGTGTGATCCGCAAGTGGGTCCATGGGTGTAATTTCTCTTGCGTTCGAATGACGCATCGATTTGCTTTGAAAAGGTTAAATCAAATCACCGTATCATCATCAATTACCGCATCCTTAGGTATAACCACCAAACCGTCCCGGGCAACCCAATTGTCCGTTTCGCTGTCGGGGCGGTCGGGCAGATGGCGGATGCGCACATTGCAGCCAATGCGGGCGTTCTTATCGATGATGGCACCTTCGATGACGGTGCCTTCGCCAATGCCGATATCGGGTCTGCCGAGCCGTTTGTTTGCGGCGCGATCCGCCTCGGTTTCATAATAATCTGCGCCCATGACGATCGAAGAACGAATCTTTGCCTTGGGGCCGATCAGGCTGCGCAGGCCGATGACGGCGTCACGAATGTCTGCTTGGTTCACCCGACAACCGTCCGCCAGCAGGGTGTGGTCCAGTTGGGCCCCGTGCACTTCGGAGGCCGGCAGAAAGCGGGCGCGGCTGTAAATGGGCCGCCCGGGAATATAAAAATCGAACGGCCGATCCGGCAACGCCATTTCCAGATTCACTTCATAAAACGCACGGATGGTACCGATATCCGCCCAATAGCCGTCGTAGACATAGCCCATCACGCGGGTATCGGCCAGGGCACTGGGGATGATATGTTTACCGAAATCGTCCCCGTCGGATTTGAGTACCTCGGACAACAAATCGGTACGGAAGACATAAATGCCCATGGATGCCAGATAGGGTCTGTCCGGGTCGGGCATGCTCTCCAGACCGGACAGGGCTAAAGGTTCGGGCTTTTCGGTGAAGCTCTCGATCCGCCCGTCGTCGTTGCGTTTGAGGATGCCCAGGGCAGGGGCCATTTCGGCCGTAACCGGCTGCACCGCCATGGTGATGTCTGCCCCGGTTTCCACGTGATAGTCGACAAAGGCGCGATAGTCCATGTTGTAGAGGTGATCGCCGGCCAGAATCAGGACATATTCTGTGCGCGCGGCCTCGATCTCCATGAGCTGCTGCCGCACCGCATCGGCCGTGCCCTGGTACCATCCGGTACTTTGAGGGGTCTGCTCGGCAGCCAGAATCTGCACCCAGCCATTGGTGAACATGTCCCGCGCATAGGTGCGCTGGATATGGCGGTGCAGCGAGACCGAGTTGTACTGCGTTAAAATGGCGATCTTATCGATGCCCGCATGCAGGCAATTACTGATGGGAATATCGATCAGGCGATATTTCCCCGCCAAGGGCACCGCCGGTTTGGCCCGCAACTTGGTTAATGGATACAGTCGCGACCCTTGTCCGCCGCCCATAATCAAACCTAAAACCGCTTTCATCTTCATGCTGGATAACCTCTTTTTGTCTGTTCCAATGGTGATCCTTATTATGCAGCAGCCATAGTGGATGTTCAGAGAACTATGCTTGATGCGCGCTGCCAAGTACGTTGATATTTTTGTGCTTGACCATTTTTACGAGCTCATCGCGTGCCGGTCCCAGATATTTACGGGGGTCGAACTCAGCGGGTTTTTCGGCGAAAACCTGGCGGATCATCGCTGTCATGGCCAGGCGGCCGTCACTGTCGATGTTGATCTTACACACTGCCGAGCGTGCTGCACGGCGCAGCTGTTCCGCCGGTATACCCACCGCACTTTCCAATTTGCCCCCGTAGCGATTGATCAGGGCCACATGTTCGGGCGTTACCGAAGATGCACCATGCAGTACGATGGGATAGCCCGGAAGACGCGTTTCGATCGCTTCTAAAATATCGAAGCGCAAAGAGGGGACTTCTTCCCCAGGTTTGAGCTTGAACTTATAGGCACCATGGGAGGTCCCGATGGAGATGGCCAGGCTGTCGACACCGGTTTTTCCTACAAATTCTTCAACCTCCTCGGGTTTGGTGTAGTGGGAAACAGCGGATGAGACTTCGTCTTCCACACCGGCCAAAACCCCCAGTTCACCTTCAACGGTCACCTCTCTTGCATGGGCGTAATCAACCACCGTTTTGGTGAGCCGGACATTCTCATCGAAGCTGTGGTGCGAACCATCCAGCATGACCGAAGAAAATCCGCTGTCGATGCACGCCTTGGCCAGCTCGACACTATCACCATGGTCCAGGTGCAGGGCAATGGGAATGGGACTGCCCATATTTCCGGCCATGGCCACCGCCCCTTTGACCATGTGGGGCAACAGGGATGGGTCGGCGTATTTGCGGGCACTGCCGGAGACCTGCAGAATTACCGGAGATTTTGATTCCACGCAACCGATAACAATGGCTTGAAGCTGTTCCATATTGTTAAAATTGTAGGCCGGTACGGCGTAACCGTCCGCCATGGCCTTCTTGAACATCTCGCGGGTGTTGACCAATCCAAGATCTTTGTATGGGGTTGGTTCGTCCATCATCTACCCTCCATTTCTAAGCGGCGCCTCTATGTAGAATCTAATGGCGCCTTTCCGATTTTTCGTGCCAATCTGAGGCACAAAGATTGAGTCTGTGAATAATAAGGTTATACTTCCGACAATCGAACTTGCGATAACAACTCGTTTACCTGTACAAGCGATCCAACCGCCGTGCCGCCTTGGCTGGCGGTTGCCGCACCGCAGGCAATCCCCCGACACAACGCCTCGGGCATGCTGTGGCCCTGGCTTAATCCCCACACCAGACCCGCCACCATGGAATCGCCGGCGCCAATGGGGTTGCGTTCGACAATTTCAGGACTGGCCGCCAACCAAGCCTTCTGACCATTGACCAGCAACGCACCTTGCTTGCCTAAAGAGATAATCACATTACCCGGGCCCATGGCCTGGATAGCGGCACCGACCGCGGCGATTTCAGCGGGAGTATTGATGGGCAGCCCGGTCAGCTCCTGTGCTTCGGCGGCATTGGGTTTGACGATGAATGGTTTTGCCGGACAGCTTTGGCGCAAGGCCTCGTCGCTGGTATCCAAAAACACGCGCGCACCGGCCGACTGAAGGATGGTAATTATCTCGGCATAAAAGGCTGGCGGCACACCGGGAGGTAAACTGCCGGCCAGCACCCACCCATCATCCGTTCGCGCCAGGTCGCGTACCTTTTGTATCAGTTTGGCCAAGTCGGTTTCCGAAACCGTCGGACCCGGTTCATTGACCTTCACATGATGGGCATGGTCGGCGCTGACAATGCATACATTGGTACGCGTTTCTCCCCCGATCCACACAAAATCGGTTTCAATACCCAGCAACCGCAAGGTATCGTCAAGCAGCTCGCCGCTTTTGCCCGCAGCAAAGCCCAAGGCGACGCTGGACGTGCCAAGCGATTGAAGCATCCGGGCAACATTGAAGCCTTTGCCACCACAGTCCACGCGCCACTCGCTGGCCCGTAAAACCGTATCGAAGACGATCTTATCAACCGCCAACTCGCGGTCGACGGCAGGATTCAAAGTCAGTGTATATATCATGCGGATTCCTCCATACATGCTTCAAATAAAGCTTTTTCAGCTTCAACCGTCCACGTATTGCCCGGTCCCAGTTTGTTAGACACGTCAGGCAACTTCTCAGCCAACGCATCCAGTCCCATCAGGGGTAAGTCTTCCAGTTGTGGAAAAATTATAATTTTGCCTGGATAACGCGCATCCATCATCGCTTCGATACCCGATTTAGCAGCCTTGATCCCCCCAATGGCTGCGACGCAAACCGCGGGCGCAATATTACCTTGAATCGCGTTTTCCATTACCATCGTCTGATCTTCAATGGTCAGACCCGAGGTGCCGGTGTACTGCGCATTCTCCAAATAAACAGAACTGAAGTCTACCGGTGCCAAGGTTCCATTGGGTACGCCTGCAAACAGAACCAACATCCCATCCGGTTTCATAAAGCTTGCAGACTCAGCCATGATGTTTGCATTCGGTACGCAGACCACGACATCATCAGCTCCTTGCCTGTGACTCTGAGCGTTGACAAATTCCGGCAACGTATCTTTGTTTTCCATAGGGTTAAAGGTCAGCAACCTGCAATTATTGGCTTCAGTTAACGGAGCAAATCGCTGCTCGATTTCAGACAGCCGCTGATCATTAATATCGGTCACAATAACGGTGCCAGGGCCGTCTTTCTTTTCGATGGCTCGCTGCACATGCATTTGTCCCATGGGCCCACCGGCACCCACAAAAACAGCTAAACCGCCAGGGCGTAAATCACAACGATTGCGCGCATGACCGTAGGAATCAGAAATGTCTTCACCTTTATTGCCTACGAAGGCAACGTAGTCGTAATGCAATCGTCCCACATCAGCATCTACCAGCCCATCCAGCGGCTTTTTGCCCACCATGTTCATGGTGCCGCGTCTGGCCACATATTTTGCAATTTCGGTGACTTCGCTTGAAAACCGAGGGTCCAGTACAACGATGTCATCAAAGCCGACACCATCGGTATATTCATCAACCAGACTTTTTAAATCGGAAATGATTACGTCATCGCGAATGACCACGGTCTTGCATTTGCTTTCCGCCAGAGATCGGATGGATTCCGGTACATGAGTCAGTACTACCGTTTTCGGTGCGTCCAGCCCTTTGGAAAAGCCATAAGCGGTCTTGTCGCCTTTCTGACCGATAATCCACATGATGCCATCTTCTTTGGGTTCCAGACGTCGACGCTGTGTATAGGATGCCCAAACGCAGCCCCAGGGTTCCAGCAAGGCCGCTTCAACAAAGCCAAGCTGATTGGAAACCTTAAGCAGACAAGATCCGGCATCCGTCTCTAATACTTCCGGGCCGATCAGATGATACTGTATCAAGCCACCAGGTACGGTGTAACCATAGGCGGTGCTTTTACCATTTTGATAGATATCCGGCTGCATGGCATAGCGTTCGCCCACGGTAAAATTGCGCTTTAACGCTTTGCCGACTTTAATAACAGTTAAAGACGCTTCATGCCCCAGTCGTGTGGGTTCTTTTTTTAAATCCCGATTATAAAGTTTTGGGTGTTTGCCGCCTTGGGTAATTAATTTGACATCTGAAAAGCAAAGACTAACCGCATCGACTCGAACCAGAAGCTGATCATCGTTTGGCTCAGGAATTTCAAAGCGTTCTGGCTGGCCGTCTTTGCCGATGTTTTCTATACCGGCACCGTAAAAGTTCCAGGTTTGTGTCGTCTCAGGGAGGCTTTGGGCAAGCTGCTGATATTTTTCGTATTGATTAGTCATTTTTTTCCTTCTCGGGTAATTAACTTCGTTAAATGGTTGATACTATAAAAGATCGTCGTTAGTTTTATACAACGCCATAACGGCTTCTGAACTTTCCAGTTGTAACGCTTTTTTTGCTTTCTCTTGTAATTTACTATAGCTCACGGCGCGGATAATATTTTTCACCGCCGCCACATTGGCTGGGCTGACTGACAGTTCAGTCACACCCAACCCGACCAGTAGTGTCGCGAGACTAGGATTCGCAGCCGCATTACCGCACACACCAACCCACTTACCATGAGCCTGTGCGGCTTTAACCGTCATCTCAACCATTTTCACCAATGCAGGATGGTAACTGTCAGCTTCACAGCAAAGATCAGGATGCAGGCGATCGATGGCCAAGGTGTACTGCGTTAAGTCATTTGAACCGATGGAGAAGAAATCCACTTCTTTGGCCAAATGCTCCGCAACCATCACTGCGGATGGCACCTCAATCATAATACCAAGGGGCAACTGAGGCGCGTTTAACTGCAACCGAATTCTTTCGGCAATATCCCGCGCTTTTCTCCACTCCGACATTCTGCCGATCATGGGAAACATGATGTGCAGCCCGGTCGAGCCGGTTGTCTCTTTCTGCCAGATCGCCGTTTGGTAAATGGCCTCCAGTTGGCGTTTGAATATGTCTTCATATTTAAACGACAGACGAATCCCTCGCATACCCAAAAATGGGTTATCTTCATGAGGCATATGCAGCCAGGACACAGGCTTGTCTCCGCCAATATCCACCGTACGCACGACCAACTGACGGCTGCCCAGTTCTTTGATGATGGCTTTTAAGGCATCGCATTGCTTTTCAATGGGTGGTTCTGTTGCTGAAGACTCAAAAAGAAACTCAGTCCTCAACAACCCCACACCTTCGCCACCATCGTCTAAAACAAGTTTCGCGTCTTCCGGTTTGGCGATATTGCATACGACATCGATGTGCCGACCATCCAGCGTTTCAGCGGCCTTATGTTTTTGTGCATCTTCTGCTGTGCGGATCTGTTCCCACTGCGCAATCCATTTCACCCCATTTTTCTGCGTTGCTTCATCCGGATCAACATAAACGGACGATGCCTGTGGATCGACAATAATCAATTCACCGTCCTCAATGTTCGCAAGCGCCCCCTCACCCAGGCCAACCACTGCCGGAATCCCCAGGGCTCGGGCAAGGATCGCCATATGACTGTTGGGTCCGCCAAGCTCCGTACAGATGCCGCGAACCTTCAGACCATGCAATCCGGCTGTTTGTGAAGGCGTTAGATCTTTTGCCATTAAAATGAAATCAGTTTGCGGATAGGTAACTGCTGAAACAGCGGGCACCATCAAAGCCACTACCCGATCACGCACATCAATGAGATCTGCAATCCTTGCCCTCAGGCGCTCGTTGTCAACTGTTTTTAGTGACCCAACCTGCTTTTCAATCGCTTGATGAAAAGACCAGGCGGCAGTCTTACCATTTACAATGAATTTTTCACTGTCGGTTAACACCAGTTCATCCTGCAGCAATTGCTTCTGAGCATGCAAAATGGCGGCTTCATTTGGCGCCCTGCTTTGCAGGTTGGCTTTCAGTTTATCCAGTTGCCGGGCGGCCTCGGTCAGGGCAGTGCTAAAACGTTTGGCTTCCTCTTTGGGGTCTTGTGCATCCTCCTCAAATTTCATCTTTCCCGCCTGCAATCGAAATGCAGGTGCCATCGTAATACCAGGTGATGCGGCGGAACCTTTTAATGTTAAACGACACTGAACATCGGGCAGAGCTGATAAAACGGTCAGCGGATTATAAGACGCATTCGCCTGTTCCTCCTCATTGTCCAGCCCCTGACGAATCATTGCAGCCAGAACTTGAACGGCCTGTTCTGCCTCAGGCCCTTCCGCGGAAATTGTCAGAACATCGCCATGATTGGCGCCCATGGACAAAAGTGATGCCATGGATTTAGCAGTTGCTGTCCTCTGATCGTTTCGAATGCGGATATCCGTTCCTGAAAATTTTACAGCCTGTTCTGAAATCAAGCTGGCGGGGCGGGCATGCATGCCCTGGGCATCAACAACCTGTGCCTCTGCCACAACTGAATAATCTTCCTGTTGTTCCGGTGCAGCTCTGCTCCTTTGCGTTTAGCGCATCCAAAATATCGTTTTTATTGGTTGTGGTTGCCAGTTGTTCGGCGACTGCCTCATCCATGACCACATTGGTCAACCGCTGAAGCAGGCTCAAATGATCCTTGCCTTTGGCGGCAATACCGACGATCAAGCGAGCCACGTCTCCCTTGTCATTCCAGACGACACCTTGAGGTGCCTGCACAATAAAAACACCGGTTTGAATAACCTGCTCTTTTGCTTCATTGACACCGTGTGGGATAGCTACGCCATTAATCAGATAGGTGCTGACTTTTTCTTCACGCGCAGTGAGTGCATCCAAATAGTCTCCACTGACGAGACCCAGAGAGGACAAGTTTTGAGAAATCAGTTCGAGTGCATCATCTTTCGTCGTTACCTGAGCATTTAATAAAATCTGTTGTGGACTGACAAAATCTGTTGTTGACTGATCGTAAAGTATCTTCCGCGACAGCTTGGTTATTTTGCGTTGCTGGTGCCTGAACAACCTCCTCAGGTATTTCAGGTTTTTGGGTGATCTTGGCTACCAGGTCATCATAGAAGCTTGCGTCCATGAAGTTATCGATGCTGAAATGCTGTGCACTTGGCAATTTAGCCCGAGCGCGATCAGTCAATTCATTTTGGGTAATGACGATGTCCGCATCTTTCAGATCATTGATAGCTGCGTTGGTAACCTCAATATTTAAACCGGCATCTTTAACTTTGCCACGCAATACCGTTGCTCCCATGGCTGAAGATCCCATGCCGGCATCGCAAGCCACAACAATTGATCGAACACTTCCTGCCGCGATGGGGGTCGCCTGACCTTTTGCTTCGGCCTTACTTGAGGCAACAGCAGCTGTGGCGGCTTCCAGGTCATCACTTTCCGAAGCGTCCTTGCGAACGATTACCGATCCAATCAGAAACGAAGTGACGGCGGAAACCGCAATGGAACTCAAGGTTAAGACAATACCCATTCCTTTTGTGGACATCAGGGTCAACGCAAACACAGAACCCGGAGATGGCGGACCAACCAGGGCATTACCGGTGACCATGTTAAAACCAACACCCACCATACCGCCGGCGATCACAGCAATCACCAATCTTGGCTTCATTAAAATATAAGGGAAATAAATCTCATGGATACCACCAAAAAAGTGAATGATAGCCGCGCCGTAGGCTGACTTTTGTGCCGTACCTTTACCCGCCACCATATAAGCCAGGAGAATCCCCAGACCAGGACCTGGATTGGTTTCAATCATATAATAAATGGAAGCGCCGACCTTAGCTGCCTGTTCTGCGCCCAAAGGCGTGAAAACACCATGGTTAATGGCATTGTTTAAAAACAGAATTTTTGCGGGTTCGACAATGATTGACACAAGCGGCAACAGAGACTTGTCCACAATCCAGCCCACACCCGACGCCAGTGCCTTGTGTAACTGAAGAAACGAGCGGGCCAATTACTGCGTAGGCAATTAAGGCTACCACCATGGAGATAATGCCGAGAGAGAAATTGTTGACCAACATTTCAAATCCAGGTTTGATTTTACCGTGAACCTTCTGGTCAAATTTCGTTATTGCCAAACCTCCCAGTGGACCTGCAATCATGGCCCCCAGGAACATCGGAATACCACTACCGACAATGACCCCCATCGTCGTAACGGCTCCTGCTACGGCTCCACGGTCTCCGCCGACCATCTTACCACCGGTATAACCAATCAAAAGCGGCAGCAAGTACGTAATCATAGGACCAACCAGTGACGCTAATTTTTCATTAGGCAACCAACCGGTGGGTATAAACAACGCAGTAATCAACCCCCAAGCGATAAATGCACCAATGTTTGGCATTACCATACCACTTAAGAACCTTCCAAATGACTGGACACCTACTTTCAAAGTATTACCGGACATAAACATACCTCTTGGTTACATGGTTTTTAAATGAAAAATAAGCAATCACCCATATTGATTGTAATCGTTTTCAGTTTTATGTAATCGTTTTCAGAATTGATGTCAAGAAAAAAAATAAATATTTTTTGGGTTGATTTTAATTTGATAAATAATATATTGATTAAAAGATGTTATGGATTATTCTAGTCGTCGTTAACTGCCGATTATATTTCTGTAAATACCTAACAGATCATATTGGTTAAATCTGAATTCACAACCACAAAACCCAAAAAACTATAGTCACTATTTACCACCGGGGATAAGATCAAAGACATCTGTAACTATTATTATACATATTAATATAGTAAGTTATCAAGTATCCATAGCAATGGATGCCGTAAAAACCTGAACAAACCGGCAGGCCAAAATATCTATCTTGACAAATTTAATGATAACGTTTACATACATTAACTGTAGAGGGCAAATAGAACTGGAATCTGGACTTTAATTGCACAAGGAGTTCAAAAGAAAATGGTAAGCATTAAAGATGTAGCCATAGCAGCCGGCGTATCAACGGCAACGGTGTCACGCGTGCTCGCCGATAAACCCTATGTACGTGGGGAAGTTAGGGATCGCGTGATGGCAGTGGTCAAAGAGTTGAATTATAGCCCGAATCGGGTTGCTCGAAATCTTCGATCCAGGAAATCAAACGTGATCGGGTTAATTGTTTCCGATATTGAAAATCCATTCTTTCAACAAATCAGCCGCGCCGTTGAGGATGCCGCCCACGAACAAGGCTATAGCGTAATGCTTTGCAACAATGATGAAAATCCCGAAAAAGAAATACTGTATCTGCATCTTCTCCGGGATGAAAACGTAGCCGGAATCATTTTATCTCCAACACGCCAAACCGCCGACAATTTTTCCGAAATATCCGAGCTTGACATCCCGATGGTTGTCATTGACCGGCGGGTGAGCAATGTTGAGGTTGACAATATTTTAATTGACAATGTGCAGTCGGCCCACACCATAATAAACCATCTGATCGAACATGGCCATCGCCGCATTGGCGCCATCTTCGGTGTCGGCAGCACCACCGGCCGCGAACGAAGGGAAGGCCTCGTAGCAGCGCTAAAAGATCACAATATCCAACAATCATCCGATTTGATCAAGTTCACCAATCCCAGAGAAGAAGACGGATTCAACACGACCATAAAGTTGCTTCAGCTATCTGAACCGCCCGATGCCATCTTTACCAGCAACAGTCTGCTGGCCGCCGGCGCGCTGCGTGCGCTTCGGGAAAGCGAGATTGCGATTCCCGAGGAAATCGCCTTTGCCAGTTTTGACGAAACCACCTGGGCCAAACTTGTCGTACCGGCCCTAACCGTAATCGAGCAGCCCACCCATGAAATCGGCCGAACGGCTACCGAGTTACTCATAAAAAGAATTCAGGATCCGACTCGCTCAACGCGAGAGGTTACTCTGAAAAGCAAATTAATTGTCCGTCAGTCCTGTGGTTGTCAGAAATAAGAAGCATTGAGGATCAAGTAAGTCTTCGGTCGGTCTTCTTTTCAATCATTGTTCAAAGGTGATTTTCTTTAAATAGGCCGGGGAAACTCTTATCGTTGTAAAATGATGGCTATCCCATGAACCCGGTATAAAGAAAGACACCGTAGGCGATTGTCAGCAGGGCGCCCATGATGCGGGGAAGCCGGCCGATGACCGAGACGAAAAAGAGATGAATCATCCCCGCCCCGAGGATCACCATGATTCCCAAATTCATCTGCGCAGGGACCTGGATAACGGAGAACAGGGCAAACAGGCCGATACACATGGGGATGCAGATATGGCCGTCGCCCACCTGGGAACTGTAGACGATATCAGCCCGTCCGGCCCAGGCGTAGTATGCGGCCAGCACCGCATTGGGCAGCACCATGAGGCAGCCGCTGAGAATACCCAACTGGTCGTAAAGGATGAACCCAGGGCCAAGGGCCATGACCCAAGCCACCAGGCGGTCGATGCCTTGGAGGACGCCTGCGCCTAAAGCCACCACCAGCAGGGCATCCACCAGGATGGTCCACGGCAGGGAGCGGCGCTGGTGGATGTTGTATTTGAGCACATCAAATACGTGCAGCACCTGCCAGAACAGAAAAATACCCACCAGAACCAACCCGTCGCTGAAATCCAACCGACCGTCACGCCCCAATGCCCACAGGGCGCCGGTGAAAAAAAAGAGGGCCACGAGGGTCAGGATCAGGGAGAGGGTGTTGAGGCGTTGAAGCTTGGACACGGGTTTGTGAACGGCCTGGGCCGACCGGGAAGGGATGATGTTGAGGGACCATATCAGTGCCGGAAGGCCGATGAGCAGGGTGAGGTTCGTGACGTTATTGACGAGGCAGTTTTCAACGATGACCGATCCACTGCCCCCCTGTCGGCCAAGGGAGAAGGCGAACATCAAGTTGGGAAATCCGGATGCATAGGGCATCACCAGCGTGCCCAGCACGGTGCCTTCGAGTCCTTTGCGCTCCAGCACGTTGAGGCGGTATACCATGAGCATGGAGCAGACGAGAAACAAGGCCAGGGAGAACCACGGATCCAAGGCCTCGGCAAGACGATACCACCCGTTCAGCTGCTGGAGGCCCGCCCGGCAATAGGTCGCTGCCTGGTCTGAGTAGGCGAAAAGGGGCGCGAAAAATCCGGAGTTACTCATCGGGATGGCCGGCAACCAGTTCCTTCCAGCGCTGATCCAGCGCTTTGAGCTGTCCGACGAGGGTTTCCAAATCGTCCACGTCGGTTCGGGGAATGTCCAACTTTTCAGCGTAGGTGTAGAGTTTTTGTTTTTCGGGCAGGGAAAAGTTGCCATCCATGGAGGCGATCATGATGGCGTCTTTGAGCACGCGAAGGGCTGTCATGCGGGACACTTGATGGGTGCCGATTTCAAAATCCCTGTCCGTGTCTTTCAGAACCTGCTCGTAGTTGACACCCAGATGGATAGCCTGCTTCCGTATGAAACGATACTCCGGCAGACTATTGTCCTTGTCTGCCCGGGCAATAGAGATCAGCATTTTTACGTAGGTTTCGCGGTCGAACACGTTGGTGGGTCTATCCTGGTTGGCGCTTGGCATCCCTTTTTCCCCTTTTGTCTCGCTGGATGAATGATGATTTACGGTCAGGGTTTTTTGCAACAACCATTCCAATCGGTTGTGTTTTTTCTGGATTGTTTTTCGTCGCAATCGGCTGGCGGTTCTGCACTCTATATTGGCGTGTATTCATTACCGAAGGCTGTTTCATTTTGTACACATTTATGTGTAGCCCCATACCGCTTGTATAGCTATGCTATAATAATCATAGCATATTATGAATTGTGGATCTCCTGAGAATCGATTAATGGACAACCGGCGCGCGGAGACTGAGGCGGTTGCCAATAGGTCCGAATTGTGATTTCAATTCGGTCCTTGAAACGATTGAAGAAGACCAACATGACGCCGGATGCCGGAATCCGCCAAATCCGTGACGGTCAGTGTCTGATTCTTCGACCCCTGGTACCCTATGCCGGCCGAAAAGCCCGCTTCACCGACCCGTTTACCTTCCGCCCCTTGGGAAAGAGGGTGGAGTTGAGGGGAAAATCTAGGCGCGAGAATCCATGAAAATCGAACAGACGACCCGGGTTGATTAGGATGAGGTGGATACGAATTTTCGGATGAAGCTGCCGGTTTTGTTTCAACGCCTCCAGCGTGCCGCGGTCCATCATTCGGAACAGGTGGGGCTGGGATCGGTGGATATGGTCGCCGACGGTGCGGTGTGGATTTTGAACCGCATGCGGGTGGACATTTACCGCATGCCCGTCTACCGGGAAGAAATTACCCTCAGGACCTGGCACAAAGGATCGGCCGGATTTCGGGCCGGCCGTGATTTTTTGATGGTCTGCGGCGATGAGACGGTGGCGGCAGCCACCAGCCTGTGGCTCTATTACGACCTGAACCGCAAACGCATCGTCAAGATCCCGAAGGGTATATCCGAACCTTACACGGTCGAGGCGGATGATGTCCTGGCCGCCGGCGCCATCGATTTTGCGGTAGACAAGACGTTCGTGCCGGCACAGACGATAGCCATCACCACCCGGGAAGGGGATTACGATCCCAACGGGCACGTGAACAACACGGTTTACCTGGAGTACCTGGATACGCTGATCAAACGAAGCGGGATCGGTGAAGCCGAGGTGGGCCAGGTGGGGATTCAGTACCTCAAGGAGATCGGCCGGGAGGTCCACACCCTTCAGGCCGGTATCACGGCAGCGGACAGCGCTGCCAGATTCCGGTTTTTCGACGCAACGGCCCTCTATGCCGCAGGTTTTGTCACCGTCGGCAAACCGGGCTGAACCAATCGGCGCAGCAGTTGTTCAATCTATTTCGTTTCCACGCCTGATGCCATTCCAATAAAAGGCAATCAGCCGCCCGGTGGCGTCTGCTGCACCGCCGGAAAGCTCAGGTTAAACGTGGTGCCCTGGCCTTCTTCGCTGTGGATGTGGATCTTGCCGCCGTAATCTTCGACGATGCCGCTGGTAATGGAGAGCCCCAGCCCCATGCCCTCGCCCATTTTTTTGGTCGTGAAAAAGGCTTCGAAAATCTGAGCCTTGACTGCCGGATCGATGCCGATGCCGGTGTCTGAGACGGCCACCGCCACCTGGCCATCCTCAGCATAGCTGCGGATGATGATGTTGCGCGGATGATTCCCCATGCCGGATTCTTCTTTCAGGTTGATCGCATCCCGGGCGTTGGTCAGCAGGTTGAAAATAACCTGCTCGATGCGGTTGTGGTGGGCCAGAATGGGTGGCAGGTTGGCCGTCAGCTGAAGTTGGACATCGATGTTCTGCAATCGAAGTTGGCGTCCGATGATTTCCAGCACGGTGTTGACGGGATCGTTGATCAGTATTTTCTCTTTGGTAAAGTCCGTTTTGCGTCCGAAGTCTCTCAGGCGACGGATGATGCCTTCGGCCCGATCAACCTGGCTGCTGACTTCACGCACGATTTGATAAAGCTCATGTTCGGGGATGCGTTCCTCTTTTTCAATCATCATCTCCAGAAACTCGCTGCCCATTTTGATGGCGTTGAGGGGTTGATTGAGTTCATGGGCAATACCGGCGGACATTTCTCCCAGAGTCGTCATCTTACTGGCTTGAATCAGCTGGCTGTCCTTTTCGACCATCTCGGAGATATCGGTGGTGGCCACGATCAGCGCATTCTTGTCTTCGTAAAACGCCGGGCTGGCATGCACATTGACATAGAACGCCTGGTACCCTTTTTTGAAATACTGGACCTTGGAGCTGATGGTGGTGACATTGCCGGCATGCTGGGCGTTGAATTCGGTCCATTGGTTTTCGTCCAGTTCAAAAGGACCCAAATCCGTAAACGGCCGACCCACCAGTTCCTCTTTGGTATAGCCGTAAGTCTCCTCGGCGCTGGGATTGGCGCTGAGGATCTTCAGCGTTTTACGATCCAGCACAAAGATGGGGTTGGGGCCGCTGGCAAACAGGGAACGATATTTGTTGTCCGACTCTTTGAGCTTGGCCTGGGACTCTTTGATGCGATTGGTCATATTGATAAAGGATCGGGAAAGCTGGCGCACTTCATCTTTGACCCCGCCGTGCTGGAGCCCTTTTTCCATATCCAGCTGAACATCGAAAATCCCCCGGCTGATCTCATCGGAGACCATGGTCAGACGGGTGATGGGGTGGGTAATGGTTTTTGAAAGATGGTGGCTGATGATAAAAAAGAGGAGAATCACCACGGATACAAATCCTAAAAAGGTCGTGCGCAGTTTGTTGATCAGCTGATCGATGTGCTTCTTATACAGACCGACATGCACGGAACCGATGCGGTAAATGCCCTCGTTCACTGCCACGGCAACATCGTAGATCGCTTCTCTACCCGCGTTCATCAATTGAATGCGATGGTCTTTGTCGGGTGCGATCCGGTTGGCAAGGGCGATCTGCTGCGGGAAATCGTGGGTAAACGTGTGGGCAAGAATCTGACCCTGTTTGTCCAGGATAAAAACATAACCGACCAATTCCCTTCGTGCGCCCAACCGGGCATCGAAGATCAGGCTGGTCAGCTGGTTGACGTCGTTGGTGAGAAGAAAACCTCTGCAGCTTTCGGCAATGCTGTAGGCGATGCCCAGGCCGCGCTGCTTGAGCTCCGATGTCAGTGTGGATATCAGTATCCAGCGGGTGAACAGGGCGATCAGGACACTGATCAGCAAAATCACAGCCGTGACCGAAAAGAAGATCTTGTTCTTCAGGCTGGAGTTCCTGATGCGATCGATCAGTGATTGCGCCATACGAATTTTCCATCCTGCAGATGGGTAAAGTAAACTCTCTCCAGGCCTTGGTGGTCCCTGGGGCTGAAGGACAGCAGGTTGGCAATGCCCAGATCCAGTTTCTGGATGGACTCGATCGCACTGATAAATTTTTCGCGGTTCAGTTCTCGACCGGCGCGTTCGAGCCCTTCCACCAGAACCTTGGCGTTGATATAGCCTTCCAGGCTGACGAAGTTGGGTCGATCCGAGGGATAGTACTGCTTCAACAGGGCGACATATTCCCGGGCTCCCCAGAGTTCTTTGTTGCTGCCTGATACTTCGGGCGGCGGCACCACCTGGGTGACGATGATATTCTCATCGATCCGGCCCAACAGCCGGGCCAATTCATCGGCACCCACGAAGGAGACATTGTAGAAAACCGGTGAAAAGTGCCTCTCTCTGGCCAGGCGAATGAACTTGGCACAGGGTTCATAGGTGCCGATCATGACCACGGCTTCCGCCTGGGCGGCCATGATTTTGCGCAGCCCTTCCTCGACATCCAGGGTGCCGCGAATGTAGGTTCCCGTGGCCACCGGCACCAGGCCGTAGGGGCGCAGCGCAATCTCCGTCCCCTTCAAGCCGTCGAACCCATAGGCGTCATATTGATAAAAGACGGCAATTTTCTTGAGTTTCATCGCTTCGACGAGATGCGTTACCGCCGCGCCGGTCTCCTGGTAATAGGATGCCCTTACGTTGATCAGGTAGCGGTTGAGCGGCTCCCGAAGGGCATTGGCGCCGGTAAACATGCCGACGACGGGAATCCGGGCCTCCTCCACCAGGGGAAGAATCTTAACCGTCGTGGGCGTGCCCACATAACAAAAGAGCGAAAAGACCTTGTCTTGAACGATCAGCTTCTGGGTATTGGTCACGCATCGGGGCGGGTCATAGCCGTCATCATAGGTAATAACCTTGATTCTTCGGCCATAAATGCCGCCTCGCTGGTTGACATGCCTGATATAGGCCATGGCACCGTGCAGGGTCTGGGTGCCCAGATAGCCGGCGTGCCCGCCAAGGGCCAGGGAGGAGCCGACAAGGATCTCGTTGTCGCTTATTCCCAGCGATTGGGTGGTAGACGTCTGGTTTTCATGGGTGTTGCCGCAGCCCAGGGCCATGAGGGCCAACATCCAGATGATGCAGTTCTTCATTGGATAAAGTCCAGAATGGTTCCTCAAAGGAATTCATAGGAACATGTTCCGGGGATTTTTTCAACACCTGCCCGCTAAACCGCCGCCCATACCGAAACCGACCCGCCGTCCACATAAAACTCACCCCAACCGTCGGCATTGATGACGACGGTTTCATGGCGATGGCCCAGGTGATCTGAGAATCGGGCACCGCTGTGGCGACGGCCCACCTCCATCCATCGGGAACCGCCGGGGCCGTCGCTCAGCAGCACGGCCAGGCCGGACTGGGGATGGTCGTCATCTCCCTGCCGGGTCCAGCCGATCGTGTCGGGGTGATCCCAATAGTCGCGCTGAATGCCATAGGCCCGCTCCCGTCGAAGTTCCAGCAGTCCCGGCAGTTCGGCCACCGGGTTCAGGGTGATATCGTAAGGGTTGCCGTCCCTGACGGTGTCCGTATACGCGGCGCCGTAGTCATCCGGATAGAAGACACACGGATAGCCCTCCTGTCGCAGCAGGATGGTTCATGTCCAGATCCGAGAACATCAGGTAGTCGTCGTTGCCGTTTTCATCGCCGACCAGTTCCTCCCAGTCCTTGTCCAGGCCAAGAAATTTGAAGATGGTGTTCTCCTCCAGGATTTCGGCCCGGTCGACGCCGTCGAAATGGCGATAGCGCCATTGAAAATCGGAATACTGCCCCTGACGGCGGGGAAAGGTGAATTCGGTGTGGGCCTCGATCCATACGGGAGTACTTTCATGGGCCTATGGGGTGCGGGAACATTTGAGTTAACGTGGTTCCACGCTAGTGGCAGCCCCGTTTAATGTTGGGTTGGTGTTAGCCGGCAGCCAGCATTGATGCAACCTTTTTCGCCATGGCCTTACCGAGGGCGAGATGCTGGTCTTCATCCAGATGGACTCCATCTACTTTACTGGTGGTTGTAACGGACCCAGCGTCGAAAAATGCGCAACCTGTTTCGTCGGCAATCTGTTCAATCGCTGAAGCAAGGCCGACCGCCTTGAGATCGGCTCCCTCAAACTTGGGGGCAATGTCTCCTTTGGCCTGCTGAATTGAAGGCGGGGCAACAACGAGAATGGGCGGTATAGGCATGCCAGGTTCGATTGGGGCACGTCGGATCGCGCCAATGATGGCACCCATACCCTGAGCCGAGTGCCACGTGTTGTGCTGATGCATGGACTGAAAGTCGTTGGTTCCCAGGGACAGAATGACCAGCGAGAGTGGTGAATTGACTTCGACGCGCTGCTCAATACCGACGATGCCGTTTCTGCCCGGCTTGAACGGATCATCCCAGACGGTACGCCGGCCATTTAGACAGTCCTCAATCACCCGGACGGTCTGCCCCATGCGTTGAATCTCTATTTCCATAACGCCTGGCCACCGCTTCTCAAAGCTGAAGCGCATTCGCGTGTCTGGGATGATCCCCCAACTCAAAGAGTCAGCGTAGACGAGAATCTGATGCATGAATGTCCTTTCTTTTGTCACCTGACGTCATCCCTCAGGAGCGTCCGGCAACCGAAGGGAGCGAAGTTGATGTGGTTGTTATAAGGTTTTTTTATCATATGAATCTACTTCGTGATCAAACTTAATATGCCCAACGCGGAAACCGATGCGAATAGAGATGTGGATGGAAAATGAAACGGATTTATATTTCCTTTCATTGCTACAGCTGCACTTAGGATAGCAAAAGACACATTTAAGATACTTAGAAAAACTACTAACTCAATTTTCTCCGTGTTCATAGCAACATATGCATATGCGCCTCCCATAACAAATGTGTAAAGCGTTGTGATATGCCAGCAATAATAATTAAGCCACTTTGATGCTTTTGGAAGATTCGTGTCCGCCAGCAGTGGTGCGGCGACTCGTGGACCACCTACAAATGTGTGAACAACGAATGTAACAACGCTCATGATAGCTGCCACCCACAAAAACGTAACCTGCATAATTTAAACCTTATCGTGTAAGTGAGGGGTCGGGAAATGATAGCTTGTGAACTAAATGTAGAGTACGAATGTGCCTTATAACGCCTTACTTTAATGCATGCACGGCTTTCCCGGTCCCGCTCAACTGTTGGGTTGGCCGATTAATAGATACAGGCATCTAAAATGGAGAGCACCTCTGACAGCAATGAATCATTACTATGTTCTACACGTTTAGCACGTCTGGAACGGAAGTCTACCGATTTAACTTGCTCAACCATAATAAAACCGGTCAATTTACTGTCTCTTGGAATAGGTATGTGAAAAGGAAAACCGCGATCTGTGTTTGTAATTGGGCATACGATAGCCAATCCCGTACTTCTATTAAACAGGTCCTTACTAACGACAAAAGCAGGGCGCCTGCCTTTTTGTTCATGACCGGATTGCGGATCAAAAGTGATTGCGATAATATCCCCCTGCTTAGGGATATACCCCGCCATTTACCATACCTCCTTACCAGCTGGCTCTCCCCAGTCAACTTCACCGGCTTGGTAATTTTCAGGAATACGCATCACAAGCTCCTTAAGGTTGTGCCGACCACGAATCCTCTTGGCGGGTGTGATAAGCATAATGCCGTCTTTTACACTAATATCAACCTCATCGCCGATATCAAGCTGCGCATCCGCAAGCAGGTTCTTGGTAAGGCGGAGCCCCTGGCTATTTCCCCATTTCTGAATTTTTGATAGCATCTAACACCTCCTTATGTATATCCCATGTATAGCCGACATAGATGCTATTTTCAAGAACCATATTTAGGCCAACGGGGGCAATACGTGGAAAATTTTCCGCGTATCACGGTTCAAGGAGAAGCGGTGCTGCGGCAGGTATAACCGGTGTCCGCCGCAGGCTGGCGTTGACGGTGCTTTCGACGGCTCGACGATGACGGCCAGGCAAGTTTTATAATAATCCTGAACGCAGCTGCGAACAGCCTGACCGCCCGCAGGCGTTTTCAGGGTTGGTCTGCTGAGGCTCGAACGCGTCGACCCCGCACAATGATTCAATCAGGGGGCGCTACTTGTATTTCGCCTTCCACGCCTTCATTTTCTTTGCCGTCCAGGCTACACAAAAAGCCGGCTTGCCTTTCATGACCATGTGCATGCACGCATCGCCGCAATCCGGATTGCAGTGGCAAATGTCGCCCTCCCGGCCGTCGTGGACCTTTTGCGGCCAATCCGGGTCGGCCCAGAGCACGCGCGCCAGGCCGATCAGGTCGGTCTTGCCATCGGCAATCGCCTGGTCGGCAAAGGTCCCGGTAGCCAGCCGGCCCGCGGCGATGACCGGTGCGTCGACTGCCGAGCGGACCGCAGCGGCCAGATCGAGCATGTAGCCTTCCTGCTTGGACTTGTCCACAATATCCGGCAGAGAAAAGGACTCATACGTGCCGCCCATGACCGAGATATAGGCGATGCCGGCGTGGTCCAGGCTTTTGGCGAATTGCATCGACTCATCCAACTGCAAGCCGTCCGGCAGCCACTCGTCGGCCAGGAACCGGTACCCCACCGGAAAGCCGCCCACTGCGGCCTTGACCCGATTAAATACTTCGAGAGCAAACCGCTGCCTGTTTTCCAGGCTGCCTCCGTATTCATCGGTTCGCCGGTTGGTCCGCGGAGAGAGAAACTGGGCCAGCAGATAGCCGGTGCCACCGTGCAGTTCCACGATGTCGAACCCGGCGCTTTTGGCCCTGGCTGCCGCGGAGGCGTATTTGTCGATGATCCGATGGATTTCATTTTTTTCCAAGGCCATGGGCATGCGGCCGAATGTATTCACAGCGGATGGCGCCACCGGTTCGTTGGTCGCATGGGCAAAGCGGCCGGCGTGGTTGATCTGCAGGCAGGCCAGCGCACCCGCCTGTGTTATGGCACCCGCCAGCCGTTTCAATCCGGATAGGTTGTCGTCGGTATCCACCCGCAGGGTCCGGTTGGAACCGCTGCCGGTGGGATGGTCCACCGTCGCATTTTCGACCACGACCATGGCCACGCCGCTTTGAGCCATGAGGCGGTAGTGTTCCAGGAGCATAACGCTGACCGTGCCGCCCTGGCCGGCATAGCCCAGGTAGAGTGGCGCCATGGTCAGTCGATTCTTCAAGGTCAGGCCCTGGATGGTGATCTCAGAGAAGAGTTGGGGATGCATGCTGTGCCCTCCTTATTGGATCCAGTGAGTCGGATGCCGGCCAAACCCTGCTTTCATTGGTTCCGGCCTGACCGCACCCGGTCTTTTTACTACGCTTCAATCGGGACGGCCGTCCCGGTTACGACAATTCCTCCTGCGGCAGGAATCTCGACGGTAAGTCGACTCGGGCGGCCCATCGCCTCCCCCTGGCGGATGAGGATGGTCGTTGGCACGCTGACGAGATGGGCATCCCGGAGATATCCCCCGAGTGCGGCCGCCGCCGCACCCGTGGCCGGGTCTTCGACGACGCCGCCGACCGGGAACGGATTGCGTGAGTGGAAAACGTCCGCGCGCTCCCGCCATACGAGTTGCAGCGTTGTCAGGCCCTCACCCAGCATCAGTGTCTTGAGTCGATCAACGTCATAGTTCAATCTGGCCAACCGGTGCGCGTCTGCAACGGCCAGCACCAGATGCCACGCCCCGGCGTAGGCTTTGGCAGGCTGAATCGCGCGGTCCAGGTCTGACGGTTTCCATCCGAGCGCCAGGAGCGCCCCGTCGACCAGTGCATCGGACGCGTCCGTATGCCTTGGCGCCACGGACGTCAGCGACGCTTCGCGGAGCGCACCTCGCATGCGCACGGCGACCGGCACCTCTCCAACGGCGGTCGACAATCGATACGTGCCGTCTCCCTCGGCCTCTCCCAGCACCACACCGGCAGCTATGGTGGCATGGCCGCAGAACGAGACTTCCGCCTCGGGACTGAAGTAACGCACGGTGCGGTCCTTTCCGGTGGATGGGGCGATAAAGGCGGTTTCCGAGAAACCGACGTCGGCGGCGATTTTCTGCATCACCCCGGGTTCAGGAAGCGTGTCCCCGATCCAGACACCGGCGGGGTTGCCACCCTCAGGATGGCTGGAAAAAGCCGAGAAGCGGTAGATTGTGCCTGCCGTCATGAATTCGTCCTCCGTGAAGATCCTTTTTTGACTACCGGCGGTTGAACCTTTATCGCCGCCGATTTCTGTAAAGAGGCATGTTGGGGGGGTGCTGTGTCGCACGCAGACGCATTCGATTGTAGCCTCCCGCTCCGCCAACAACGCTTTCAGGATGGCCCGGTGGCAGCGGTGCTCGTTTTCGCAGTAACAGCCGACTGAGAGGTTTGTCTGCAGTGGTTGAACTTGAGCGGCCGGGTGAGCCTGAACCTTCAACATCGATGTCATGGTCGTTGTTGTCGATCCCGAACCCGAAGCGTTGTTTTTTATTTCGAGCAAACCATAGAAAAGAAGGATCAATAGGGGAACGTGAAGCAGCAGAAAGCCGGAAATTCTGCCCGGAAGTTTAAGTATCTCCCACTCCTTTTCGTAAGCGGATTCGAGTTCGTGAAGTACCAGCAGGGTTGCATTCAGGATATACAGCAAGGTGACCATTTTCACTTGGATCCCCCATTTCCCTTTCTGTCACTCGCCTGGCGTGCTCGTGCCTGCTTTGTTTTAAAGCCATTTATACATGACCAATGCATCAACGTAGCCTAAAGCCGGGTGGTTGAATGCGTTGGGCAAACGACCAACGGTTGCAAAGCCCAGCTTGCCCCACAACCGGACAGCACCCGGGTTACTGGAAGCGACGAAATTAAACTGCATGGCTTTGTACCCCAGCGCCCTGGCGACTTTCTGGGAATGCTCACACATGGCCGTGGCAAGACCTCTGCCTCTGGCTGATGACGAAACCATGTAGCCGCAATTGCAGACGTGGCTGCCCGGGCCGGCCTGGTTGGTTTTGAGGAAGGAGGTGCCTAAAATCCTGCCTTCTTCCTCGAAGACGTAGGTTTTACGCGGTGCTTCGATCCAGATTTCAAAACGCCTTCTCTTCCATTTCAAGAAACGGTTTGTAAGTTTTGACATGCTTCAGAAACGACACGTGCAGGTTTTTACGATCCTGGATGCTCTGTTCAATTTTTTCAAAGCTCAGATCAGACACGGCATCCTCCAGTTTTAAGTATCATAGCGCCGCTAATCGTGCGCCCTGCTTGTTGCGTCGGCTGAATTAGAAGCATTACTTGTTACCAAAGAACCAAACTAATTCATCGCAGACAGCCGCAGGAGCTTCTTCTGGTAGAAAATGTCCACAATCTAAGGCTTTACCCGCTATTTGTTCGGCACGCTCGTACCATACACGAAGGACATCGTAGGTGCGGTTCACAAACCCTTTCGCACCCCACAAGGCTAGCAGAGGGCACTCAACTTTCTTGTCCATATCCTCTTCGTCGTGTTGAAGGTCAATGCTCGCTGCAGCGCGATAATCTTCACACGATGCATGGATTGATTCTGGCTTACTGAAGCAGCGCACGTATTCGGCCACCGCCTCGTCAGCGAACACCGCACCGGGCGCACTCCACCGTTTTAGTTTTTCCATGAGATAGTAAGCGGGATCCGCATTGATCATATGTTCTGGTAAACCATCCGGCTGAATGAGGAAGAACCAATGATAATAACCCGTGGCAAAATTTTGGTCAGCAGTCTTAAACATGTGGTGAGTAGGTGCAATATCCATCACGCATGCCTTTTTGATTCTCTCAGGATAGTCAAGGACCATCCGATGCGTCACTCTGCCACCACGATCATGACCGGCTACAAGAAATTCACTATACCCAAGAGACGCCATCACGTCGACCATATCCTGGGCCATAGCACGCTTTGAGTAAGGGTAATGATCTGGTGTGCTCGGTGGCTTTGAACTGTCCCCATAGCCTCGCAGGTCGGGGCAAATTACGTGGAAGTTATGCGCAAGGCGCGGGGCAACCTCGTGCCAGATGACGTGGGTCTGCGGATAGCCATGCAACAACAGTAGTGGACTCCCTGAACCGCCATGCACTAAATTAATTTCAGCACCGCTGGTATTTATTTGAACTGAATCAAAAGCATCTCCGAACATCATTCGATTCCCCCTGATGGCTTCTAACGGTGAATTAAGCGGTCGGGAAATGAAAACCTGAAGACCCAAATAAAAGAGACAATAGCCAAACGCCACGGGGCTTTAAAAAATGCGCGGTTTTTCCCGGTCCCGCTTGAATGCTGGGTTGTGTGTCGATTGGGCCTATTGGCTTAGTTTTGAACGGGCAATACGATTTTATCCATATCGAAGACGACTTCCGAAACGATTTTCCGAATTCCACTTAAAGCATTCTCTGGCGTGTTTGCTAACCAGCTCAAGCTAGGAAATTCGACGCACGATCCAACGTATTCATTATCGTCTTCAGACCAGGTGATTCTGTATGTATATTTATCATTCTCTTGAACCATGGCTTATCTCCAAATTTTTCTATAGCCAAAAGAACCTGGTTTACCCGGAAAATTTTCCGCGTATCACGGTTGTAGAGCTGATAACCCTATTCAATCCTCGAATTATTACCATTAGGGTTCATACCCCGCTTTTCGCGGCGGGATAGATTATGACGGTACCTGCGAAACCGCAGGCATGGCGGCAAATTCCACACCCATTTCAATCAACGCGGCTTTGCCGCGAACGGTCAGATCGGTGATAAAATGAAACTGCTGGCGCGGATCGATCGGGTAAGCCTTGAGACGATAGTGCGTTCCCCAGGGCTTTTCCAGAACGATCACGTTGATCGGCTTGTCGATCTGCAGAAACACGCTGGTCAAGGCCACATCGTGGAGCGTGTGCTTGACCTGGGCCGCGTCGTGGCGGGGATGGAGGTAAAAGTCGGCGACACATAACAGATTCTGATCACCGTCATTGGCGTTGAAGATAAGCTGGTCCCACAGCTTCAAGTGGGGAATAACGACCACGGTATCGTCGGGGGTGACGATTTCGGCGCTGCGCATGTCGATGGATTTTACTTCGCCATAGGCCCCGTTTACCTCGATCCAGTCGCCGGGGCGATAGGGTGCTTCATAAAGGGTCACCACACCGGCAATCAGGCTGCTGACGTAGTCTTTGAACGCAAAGCCCAACGCCAGCCCCATGGCACCCAGCGAGACCATCAGGTTCTCGATGGTCGGTTCGATCACGCGGGTGACCGTCAGCACCAGGGCGCCGATGATAATCAACAGCCGCAGCAGCGGCACCGAGGCCAGAAGATAGAAACGAAACCGGCCGGAAACCCGGTTGGCCAGCAACGGCAGGAGGCGCGTGCTCAACGTGATCAACAACCAAGCCCCGAATACAATCAACCCGATTTGAACGAGATTGGCCTGGCTTAAGATGCGAAAAATGGCGGCTACATCATCCGGGCCGTTCATGCTTTTCTCCTATAGTTGGTCAACCAGATAGTCGCCTGCCTGAAGGAACTGGCGTACGGCCGGATAGCCTTGGGGCGTGACCTGCCAGAGCGATTCATCCTGGGCCGCCAGCCCGCTCTCTTCCAGGCGGATCAGCGTTCCCATGATCTGGCTGGGTGACAGGGGCAGCAGGCGCTGCATCAGTTCAAGGGGTAACCCGTTGTGCAGCAGCAGGGTGTGCAGGACAAAGGCTTCGTCACGTCCGGCCCCGGAAGGAAGGCGCGGGTGGGCAATCTGGAGCCAGGGAACAACCCAAACGGTCTGGCTCGCGAGACTGCATACAGCGCTGTCATCCTCCCCGGTCAACTTTTCATCCGGTTCGGTTTTCAGGTTGGCACGCCAGATCGCCTTGGCAATACCGCATATACCCCGGCTGTGGGCCGCCAGTAGCTGCAGAAAATTGCTGGATTCACCGGAGGTCTCTTCGTTGCCCGGCGGCGGCAGGACGTTGCGACCATCGTCTGATTGAAGGAAGCGCAAGGGCCTGTCACCGGAAGCATCGACCAGCTTGCGGAAGTGCCGTGCCAGCCGGGTTTCGTCGAAGGCCTGAAGGGCCACGGTGACGGGCACCCGCCCGCGCCAGACGTGACGCAAAAAGGCCCAGGCCCAGCTGTCGCAGCCGATGATGCCGCGCCCCAGATTGCCGGCGTAAGCGCTTGCCAGAAAGCGGCGCACCAGGTTTAACCCCTCAGGGTGACGCAAATAGGCGCGCTCCAGGCAGGGAAACACCCAGGGGCTGCCCTCAATGATTTGTTTGGTCAGCCATGTCTCGTCGCCGGCCACGATCTGGGTTTCCGTGGGCGGTGACAAAACTGGCCATTCCTGCCGCTGTGCCCAGGTCGTCAGAATCGCGCAATGATCGTTGTGGGGCGGACCGACCATGACAATCACCGGTGAATCCGGTTTTTCCCGCGCCAGCCAGTCTTTCAATTCGACGTCCAGTGCCTCTGCAGGATCGTGCCATTGGGGCGCGGGTGCAATACATCCGAGCTGCCAGTCAGGCATCGCCTGGATGTTTTCTGTCCCTTCGAGAGGCGGTTCCTGCTCCTTTTCGCCGCGTCCGAATAGGCGCCGAAAAAAGGTGAGCCGTTCCCTTACGCTTTGCGTGACGGGTGGGGCCGGGGGGTTGTACTCGGCAATAGGAACATAGTCCCAGAGCCGCGGCGCTTCTTTTTCATTTTCAGACGTGGGCATAATTATCGGCTCCGCATGATCGGTTCAGTGGTCTTTATTTGTGCGCTGCCCGGTGGTGTCCGCACCGGCTGTTCTTGCCGTTCATTGGATCGGCGGCGGAATCAGGCTTTCAGGCGGGACAAGAGACTGTCCAGCAATTGCGTCAACATGTCTTCTCCTGGTTGTTAAGTCCCTTTCTCGCAGCTAAACGATCCCGGATATGGATGCTTTTGATCAGACAAACCATGAGAACCCCATGAACGCCGGGAACAGCATCCGCTCTTACCGGTAGCATTTTTGGCAGAACAGTTGGTGGCGTTTTCCCGAATTTTACGGGGTATTACGGGCAGAGAACGTCGGCAAGAAACGATACGGGTAAATCGACTATATTTTAAATCGAGGATCGATTCAAGCCAAGAAATATCAAGCGATCATCCAAATGGCGGCTGCCGATGTCGTCATCAGCAGGCGGTATGACGACACAGCAATCCGCGCTAGTGGGCGTGGTTTAGTGAGCCGGTCATTGTGGCAATGAAACAAATTCCGCCACTTCCGCCATCGGAAGATGAAGCATCGGCTGCCGGGTCTGAAGTTGTCTTCAGCGACGAGGAGGTGGACCATCCAATATCCTGCATCAGTGCCGCAGCCAGTCCAACGTCGTGGGTTGCACCGGTGAACGAAGGCTCCATCAGTTCGTCGGGGGTCAGTGAGGTGCTGAAGTGTGATACCGAAGCCCCGGGATCCTGCGGGTCGGGGGCGTACATTTCCACGTGGCCGCTCGGGTGACGGCCTGAAGTCAAGCCGCCGCTTTGGGCAACGACATCGGGGCCGGCCCAATGGAGGTTTCCTGTGTTGACGCTGGCTGCAACACGAGCGGCATCTGTCATCTCGGAAAAAAGCTCACCGGTCGGGTGATCTTCCAGCCATAGCATGAAAATGTCGTCAACGTCATTGAGCTTGGCGCCGGTGCTCAAATTCACGAAGGACTGGAAACCAAGACCGTGACCCAGTTCGTGCAGCACAACGCTGACAAAGTCAACGGTGCCGGCTGGCGGATTCCCATCCAGTCCGTAGTACCATATCTTTGGGAATGCGCAGGCCGCATCATCGATGGCGCTGTTGAAAAAGGCGTCAATGTCATCATTGCCTGGCGCCAAATCGGCTCCCGCCAGTGCGTTGGCCAGCGCGGCAGGATACCATGTGTTGGACACCGGCGCCCCTGTGAAATCGCGGTGCACTGTGTTCGTGCCGGCAGCGCCGAGGCTGGCGGTTGAGGCTTCGCAGAGCAAGGGATCGAATCTTGCGCCGACGACAATCGCCTCGCGGCTGTCGAGCACGCCGGCCCATATGTCAGCGGCGTACGCGAAAGCGATGAACCGTTGATCCCCAAGTGTTGCACCGGCATTTCCGCCGGCTGCTGAGGCCGAATCCGGGGCACCGGGGTCGTTGAATCCCTCGCCTGGCCCGTCAAGAACATCGATGACGATGGTTGCCTGCGCATGGACAGGGCTGGGGACACCAAGGGCAACGGCTGTCACGGAAGCCACCAGAAGCGCAGCCAACAATTTTTTGCGGTCCTGCATGTTCTCACTCCATCCTGCCACTGGCCGGGTGTTCGATGGTGGTTTTGCCGCTTGCCTCGATAGTTGCCCGGACCGGGCTTTTAAAACGGCCCTTCAGATCAATCATCACCCCACCGCCCGGCACGGGGCTTGATTCTTCTTCCATCATTTCTGCACGGATGCTGAAGGCGGAAGGCTGGTTGGACTCATTTGAGGCAGGTGTTTCGTGCTCAGGCGGGCTGACGAATTCACCGGTCTCAGGATCGATGGTCGCCCGCTGGGCGATGGTTGTGCCAAGGGAGACAAGGCCCATCCGCGATTGCTGTCGGGCAGCTGTCGCGCTGGTCTTGGTTTGTCCCCCGTCGTCAATGGTGGAAGGCGAGCGCACTTCCGTGTAGTGAATGCAAAAAGCCAATATAGCCATAAACAAGGCAAACCGTTTCATCATAACCATCCTTCCCTGGAACCCGAACATGCGTCCCCGCTTTGGCATGAAAACATTCGGCCTTAAAAACATAATACACGAAATATGAAAATCACGGCTTCATCGTTGCGTGTCTGGTGTGATTGTTTTTAAGGACAGCGTTTGGCTTGTTTATTGCCGGGGAATTATGGCGGCGCAGTTTCTTAGATCCTGCCCGCGACCTTTCCTCTCATGCCGTATTCGATCAGGATCAGATAAAGGGTGGCCGCGAGATAGCCCAAAATGGTTCCCCAGGCGATTCCCAGTCCCGGATAAGAAGCGGCAACGACCATGGCATAGACCAGCAGCGATCCCAGGCCGCGGGGGACGTTTTTGATGATCGTCCGGACGTGTTCCGGCTGATAGGTGAACTGGATGATGACCAGCAGGGGCAGCATGGTGATGGGAAAGGCTGAAAAAAGACCGGCCCAGCGCGGGCCGACCACCCCGGCCACAGTCGTGATGGCCAGAATGACCACGGCGGCGAACCCGGCGCGGACAAAGGCCACGGCATAACCCAGCCGGAGCCTTTGCCCGGATCTTCATCGTTGGGAATGTGGCGGAAGCACCAGGCAGCCAGGGTCATGCCCGTGACGGCGATCAACGGGGCGCTGACCCAATTGACGGGCATGAATGACAGCATCCAGGCCGCCAACCCGTATGCCGCGATGCCCGTTAGAATGGAAATGGCCAGCGACGGCAGCCGGCGGCGGTTTCCCGCCAACCGGATTCCCTGCAGATATCCCGCAACGAAGGCCACTGTGGCCGCCAACCCCGCGGCGGTAAAGAGCGCGCTGCGGGCGGCGAATCCGTTCCCGTTTTCCAGGCCGATGAAATACAGGCTGATGGCGGCGCCCAGTGGATAGCCGGAAGCGATACCGGCGATCCGCGGGCCGGCCCGTTCGGCGATCAGGCTGAGCAGGACCACCACCAGGATCGAAACCAACACCTTGACGGCCATGAATAAGGTCGAAACTGATCATGTGCGACACACTCAGGGTGAATACAGACCGGCCTTGATCGGCAGGTACAGGGACAGGATCGGCAGCAGCGACAGGATGATCAGGACGACCACGTCCATGAGAACATAGGGGATGGCCTCCTTGGCCACGCTGTCCACGTCGCTGTTGATCAGATTGGCGGCGGTAAACAGATTGACGCCCACCGGCGGTGTGGCCTGACCGACCGCCAGGGCCGAAATAAAAATCACCCCGTACCAGACCGGGTCGATTCCGAAGGCTTTGAGCACCGGGATGAGAATGGGCATCAGCAGATAGGAGATGCTGATGGCGTCCAGCACCATGCCCAGGGCCAGCAGCAGCAGGTCGATCAGGATGATCATCACGACGGCATTGGGGGAGATGCCCACGATCAGTTCAGCGGCCCGGTCGATCACCCCGATGACCGAGGCGGTCCAGGTGAAAATTCCGGCGAAGACCACGATGAACATGATCACCGAACTGGTGACCGCCGCATCCACGAGCATGTCGATCATATCGCGCCAGTGGATGGAGCGGTAAATGAAAACGGCCACGAACAGGCTGTAAAAAACGGCCACCACGGCGGCTTCCGTGGGCGTGAAGATGCCCGAATAAATCCCGCCGAGAATAACCACCGGCGCCAGCAGCGCCCAGATGGATTTCCTGAATGCCTGCCAGAGTTCGGCCGCTATTGCCCCGGCGGGCGATTCCCCGGTAGCCCCGCTTTCTGGAAACCAAATAGGCCACCAGAACCGTCCCGGCACCGGTCAGCAACCCGGGGATGATGCCGGCCACGAACAGGGCGCTGACCGAAACACTGGTGATATTGCCGTAGATAATAAAGGCGATGCTGGGAGGCAGGATGATCGACAGGTCGGAGGCATTGGCAATGGTCGCGCCGGCAAAGCTTTTATCATAGCCATGCTTGATCATGGGGGCCAGCAGGATCATGCCCACGGCGGCGGTGGTCGCCGGTCCGGAGCCGGACAGCGAACCCCAGAAGATGCAGGTCATGACCGCCACCATGGCCAGACCGCCGGTGCTTTTACCCACCAGCAGTTCGAAAAACCGGGCGATGGTCGCCGCCAGCCCGGCCCGATCGAGGATGACCCCGGCCAGCACGAAAAAAGGGATCGCCAGGAGGGGAAATGAGGCGATGCCCGAAGCGAAATTGACGCCGAGCATTTCGATGCCCAGGTCGAACTGATAGATGGTGACCACGCCCGCCACACCCAAGGCGGTGCCGATGGGGACCCCGAGAACCATCAGGACCAGGAAAACCGTGCTGATGAGAAGAATTTCCATCAGGAAGCCTTCCTCGTCCAATGACCGCCAGACGGGTCAGCGTTCCGCGATAGATGCCTCGGAAGACAAACACCGAAAAAAGCGGCACCCCGGCATAGTAAATCCACACCGGGATGCCCAGGGCCGCGCTGGTGGCGTGGAACAGGGTCAGTTCATCGTAGATGGCCTGAATCATATAGACGCAGACCAGAATGAAGAGCCCGGCACCCAGAAGGGCGCTGAAAACCACCAGGACTTTTTCTCATTTTCAGCGGGAACAGGTTGAAAAACGTCACCATGCCCAATTGCGCCCCGCGTTCGAACGCGATGCCCGTGCCGACCACCGTCATCCACACGAACAGGTTGATGGTGATCTCCTCGGTGGCGCCGATGGAAAAGTTGATGAAATAGCGGCTCAGGACATTGACAAAGGCGATCAGGGCCATGCGCCATGAGCAAAACCGCTGCAATCCAATAGTCCGCGCGAATCGGTTTTTTGGATCTCAAAAGCGCTCCTCAGCAATTCATGCAACATTCCGGTTAGCTTTTGGGCGGCCACGACGCTCCGTTGAGGCTATCTGGCCATATCGGCCTTGGCTTTGTCCACCAGGTCCGTTCCGATTTCCTTGGCCCATTTTTCAAGCACGGGGGCTGTGGCCTCGGCAAAGGCCTTGACCTGGTCGGCGGAGAGAAACGAAACGGTCATGCCCTTGGATTCCATGAATTTGACCGGATCGGGAACCTCCATGGTGTAGTTGAAGTCGTTTTTGAGGACGTTGAGGGATTTGTCGCCGTCCAGACCGGCCCGGCAAAGCGCGATCTCAAACCGGCCGGATGCCTCGGCAGCTTCCTGGATCGCCTTCTGGATATCGGGAGGAAAGGCCTTCCACTGCTTCTGATTCCAGTAGATGACCAGGGGGTCCACCAGGTAATTCCACATGGTGGCGTATTGGTGATACTGGTGGATCTGGACCGGGATCAGTACACCCACCGGGTTCTCCTGGCCGTCGACCACGCCTTGCTGAAAAGCGGTCTGGGCGTCGCCCCAGTTCATGTTGACCGGGTCGGCGCCGAGCTGACGGAAGGTGTCCATAAACAGCGGGTTGCCGACGACGCGGATGCGCAACCCTTTGAGATCCTCCGGTTTTTCGATGGGCCGTTTGCTGTTGGTCACCTGGCGGAACCCGTTTTCGGCCCAGGCCAGGGGTTTGAGGCCCACGTTTTCCATGGCCGCAAAAACCGCCTGACCGGACTGACCGGCCTTCATCTTGTCCAGGTTCTCGAACGTGTTGATAAAGAAGGGCAGGTGAAAAACATTGGCTTCAGGAATGACCGGCGAAACATTGATGGTCGACTCATAGGCGCAGTCGATGACGCCTTTGGCCACCATCTGGGCGGATTTGAGCTGGGCGCCCTTCAGCAGCGCACTGCCGAAATAGGGTTTGATATTGATCTGGCCGTTGGTTTTTTCCCTGACCAGGTCGGCGAATTTAGTCGCCCCGATACCCCAGTAAAATGACGGTCCCACGTTGACCTGCAGCTTGTACTCTTTTTTGAAACCCGCTGCCAGTGCCGGTGGAACCATAAACACCGCCAATGCCATGGCTGCAACAATGAATACGAATCCACTGAACATGCCTTTTTTAATTGTTGACATCTCCTCCTCCTTTGCGTTTGGACGCCGAACGGTCGGCTGCATTCTCCTCGCAGATTGCATTGAACCGGCCGCGGCAGATGATCGGACCTCGAGAGAAAACGGGATTTCTATACTTAGCAACCGTACAGCACCCGTCAAGACGTTTTTCGGAATTGAAGGTCAAACTCGTTAGCTGGATTTCCGGGATGGTTCGCCAGCCACGACGGAGGGACCAACAGCTGGCCATCAAGGCACATTCTCTCGGATGAACGGATCACCGATCACCAGCGATCCCACTGCCAGGCACTCCAACCCGAAAGGCAGATATCCGCCGTATCCCACGATCGGCATTTCGAACAGGTGAAAGCGTTGTACGAAAGGGATGGTGTAAGTCCAGCGGGCCAGGCTGAAATAGTTCCACATCTCCCAGAAGAATCCGCAGACCAGGGCCGCCAGGGCCGGGACCACCACCGGTCGCCAGTCGCCGATTTGCAACCGGTGGAGCAGGGTGCGCCGGCCGGTCAGCGCCTGAATGGATAAGATGATGATCAAGGGGGATACCCACAGCAGGGCAAAGAGCTGATCCGGGAAGATGCCGATCAGGGCCAGTCCGCTGCTCGCCGTTGTCAGGGCAGCCAGGGGAATCCTCTGGTCCGAAGGCAGATGGATGGGCCGGCAGCGGGCCAGGCCTTTTCCCAGGGCGGGAAAGGTGAGCAGCAGGTCGATCATGCTGAGCACCCCGGGCAGCACGGTGGCAAAGGCCAGGCTGGAGTAGTACGAATACTCTTGGGGCCCCATGCCTTCGATCCCGGTGTAATACCAGTTCTGAACGAAGCGGTTGAGGTATTCGAAGAACCACCAGAATCCGGCACTGGCCGGAAATAGCAGCAGAAACCGAATCGGCCGGCGCAGTACCAGGCAGCTGCCACTGCGTTTGACGGCAAGGGCATTGACGGCAAGGATGAAGCCGGCCCAGATGGGCAGGAAGGTGTGGGGCTGGAAAAGCCAGAACCAGGTGAACCGCTGCCAGGCCAGGAGCCAAAAGGCCAGGCAGAGGGCCATGCCGGTCCAGCCCCACCAGGGAAAGCGTCCAGGGTGTTGAAAAACTGCTGCGCCGGGGGCCTTTTTCAATGCCTTGGGAAAATCGGGCGTTTCAATTCCTTCCCGCTTATACCGCTGGCCGCAGCGAATGGCCCACAACAGGCTGCCGATCAACAGCAGATCGGCAATGGCAAAAAAGGTGAACCAGGGTAATGAAAAGTCGGCATGCTGCACAAAACGGGTGGTCGGCGGCATTTCCAGGTAGGGTTCGGGATCCCGGCCGCCAGCAATGATGCCCAGCAGGGGCAGACCGGCCAGCAGCAGGGTGAAGCCTAACCATCCGACACCTGTCTTTTTACCCGACGTCTGCATGATGCTCAAGGTTTTATCCCCGGACGAGCTGTTTCGATCCCCTGGCGACATCGACGCTGGATTCGTCCGGCTATTGAATCCAGGAGATGATCACGGTCCCCAATACCAGGGCGATGATGCCCACCAGCCGGTATCCCTGGCCCGAAAGCGTGTCCAGCCAATCTTTGCTGATTTGAAAAAGGCCGCCGGGGTTGAAATAGATCAGCACCCCTTTGACGATCCCAAGGACGCCGATCAGCCTGATAAACCCGCTGTGGGTAGTCGACGACGCGGCAAAGAGCAGCAGCAGGCCGAAAATGGCGGGGATCATGGCCAGATACATGCGATCCAGCCGGGTCAGCAGCCCCTTGAGAAAACCCTTGTAATCGTCCGTGTACAGGATGGCGATGGCGCCGGCCGCAATCCACAGGAATCCCAACAGATAAACGATGTATTTCATACTTTTCCTCCTATTTGGAACGACAAACACTGCTTATTCATGAGGTTAAATGCATCGCCCGGTAGATGTCTGGGTTCATGCAAATAAAACCTTCTGTACTGCGGATTGCGATACCAATGGTTTGGATTTACTATAGCTAGTAGTATCAGCCCTACAAGGCTTAATCAACATCCGTTGTCCAAAAAGGATTCCAGGGGGCAAGTGTTTGTTTGGCAATGTTTACAAATGATAGTTCGAGGACTATTTTGGTTCCATTAAATTACGGGTCATCCAGGACCCGGAAAGGCGGCTTCACATGATCAAAGCGGCATTGATTGTCGTTGACATGCTCAACGATTTTATCGACGAAAAAGGCGCTCTTTACTGTGGGCAGGGCGCCCGGGAGATTGTCCCCTTCGTGCGCCTGCGGCTGGAGGCCCACCGGCGGGCAGGCAGCCTGGTGGTGTATCTGCAGGACGCTCACGCCAAGGACGACCGGGAGTTTGAAAAGTTTCCTCCCCACTGCGTCGCCGGCACCTGGGGCAGCCAGATTGTCGAGGCGCTTGCCCCCCAGTCCGGCGAACGGGTGCTGCCGAAAACCCGCTACAGCGGCTTTTACGGCACCGACCTGGAAACGATCCTGGCTGCGTACGGCCCCGAGGAAGTGGAGGTGGTGGGCGTGTGCACCTCCATCTGTGTGATGGACACCGTCGGCGGGCTGGCCAACCGGGACTACCAGACCCTCGTGCCGCGCGACGGCGTGGCCGACGTTGACGCCGAGGCTCACAGCCATGCCCTCAAACGGATGGAGCGTTTGTACGGAGCGACCATCCAATGAGTTTCCCCGAGTTCCCCGGGCCCCTGTTCACCGATCTTTACGAATTGACCATGGCGGCCGGGTACTTTGACCGGCATATGGATGACCCGGCCACATTTTCCCTGTTCGTGCGGTCCCACCCCCGGCGGAACTATTTCGTGGCCGCCGGGCTTCAGGCGGTGATGGATGCGCTGACCCGCTTTCATTTCAGCGACGAGGAGACCGCCTGGCTTGCTCAGACCGGCCGGTTCAATCGCGATTTCCTGGCCCACCTGTCCACATTGAGATTCACCGGGGATGTCACGGCCATGGCCGAAGGGGAGATCTTCTTTCCCGATGAGCCCGTGATGGAGGTGACGGCGCCCCTAATCCAGGCCCAGATCATCGAGACCTATCTGATCAATACCGTAGGTGTTGCCAGCCTGATGGCCACCAAGGCCGCCCGTTGCGTTCATGCCGCTGCCGGCCTGCCGGTGGTCGACTTCTCGTTGCGTCGCACCCAGGGCCGCCATGCGGGAATGACGGTGGCCCGGTCGTCCTACATCGCCGGCTTTTCGGGCACCAGCAATGTGCTGGCCGGCAAGACCTGGGGAATTCCGATCTCCGGCACCATGGCCCACTCCTTCGTGACTGCATTTGAATCGGAAACCGATGCCTTCGAGGCCTACGCCAATCTGTTTCCGAACAGCGCCGTATTTCTCATTGATACCTATGACACCCTGCAGGGGGCCAGGGCTGCCGTCGTGGTTGGCAATCGGATGCGCCAAAAGGGGCACGTCCTTATGGGTGTCCGCTTGGACAGCGGGGAGATGATCGCCCTGAGCCAGAAGGTGCGTCGGATACTGGATCAGGCGGGGCTGCCGGAGGTTAAGATTTTTGCCAGCAGCGGATTCGACGAGTATGCTCTGGAGCACCTGATTGCCGGTGGTGCCCGTATCGATTCCTTTGGCGTGGGTACCCGCATGGGTGTGTCCGCCGACGCCCCTTACCTGGACATGGTGTACAAAATGGTGCGGCTCGGCGCTCGGAATGTGCGCAAAGTCAGTGAAGGCAAAATCACCCTGGCCGGTGAAAAGCAGGTGTTTCGCGATACAACTGCCGATGGCCGTTTTCTCGGAGACATTATCGGTGTGAGGGGTGAAACCGTAAACGGCGCCACCGCTTTATTGCGACCGACCATGGAAAAGGGGCGACCCGTGGGGCCGATGCCGACGCTGGAGGAGATTCGAGAACGTTTCGCCAGAAATTTCGAACGACTGGATCAGCGCCACAAACGTCTCGAAGATGCGGAACGCTATCCGGTAAGAATCAGTGAGCGGCTGAAGGAGATGCAGAAGAAGATTTAAAACAACATCCCCACATACCCCACAAAGCTGTCTCCCGGGCTTTTATCATAGCTGGTCGCGTAGACCAGCTTGTCGGCCTTTTTGGCCCCCATGGCCTTGCCGACGGCGATGGCGGCGGCCGCCGCCCCGCAACAGCAGGCATTGTCGTTGGCAAGGCCCTCGCGGATCACGGCTTCCGGGTCCATGCGGGTCATGGCATCGATCACGCGCCGGTCGTTTTCATTGCGGACCCAGTCCACGGCTTTCGGGCCGGCGCCCTTTGAAGTGAGGCCATAGTTGGGGCCGTAGTGCGTCAGATCCGTTGACCCGATGACAACCATGCTCAGCTCCAGTTCCCGGGTAGTTTCCACAACTGAATTGGCCAGTGCCAGCGTTTCGGCCGTCGGCGGTACGCCCATGGCCACGACCCGGGCGTCCTTGAAAAAATAGCGGATAAAGGGCATCTGAAGCTCGATGGTGTTTTCCTGTTGGAACCGGGTGGGTGTTTCCGTTTGAAAGGCATGCCGGCGGGTCAATTCACCGGCCAGGGCCGTATCCACCGCGATTGGACCAAAGGGGGTCTCCCATTCGCCCTCGGGCATGATGGTGCGGGGGGAACCGCTGTGCAGGTGCATGCCGAACACCACGACCACATCGGGTGATGCGGCCTGGGCCAGCCGGTGGATCACGTTGCAGGCGATGCTGCCGGAGAAGAACCAGCCGGCGTGGGGAACGATGCCGCCGATGGGGTTGGCTATGGAAACTGACTGATTTCTACCTGCATCGAGAAACTTAAGGATCTGGTCTTCACAGGCCTGTTGGTCCGCTGGGTACCAACTTCCGGAGAAAACGGATTTCCTCAGATTCATGGTAGTGCCTCCTTTCTTTCCGTGACACTTAAAAGCTCCTGTTTACATGGACTTTTGGCTTTTTGATGATAAAAAATTCTGTCATAGAAAAACGGCAAGGTCACGGCTTTTTTTTTAAAAGATCGTGCTTATCGTATAGCGAGCAATGTAAACAGGCGGCGTTCAGCATCGCCGGCAAGCCTGCGACCGATAAGAGTTAACAGTACCCCATTCAACCTGGAGGACAACATGTGGGATTATACCGAAAAAACGAAGGATCATTTTCTCAACCCGCGAAATGTCGGGTTCATCGACGATTTCGACGGAATCGGGGAGGTGGGCTCCCTCTCATGCGGTGACGCGCTCAAACTGACCTTCAAACTGGGTGACGACGAACGGATTGCCGATGCCAAATTCCAGACCTTCGGCTGTGCCAGCGCCATCGCCTCCTCGTCGGCACTGACGGAGATGATCAAGGGCATGACCCTCCAAGAAGCGGCCAAGGTCACCAACGATGACATTGCCGATTTCCTGGGCGGCCTGCCCAAAGAGAAGATGCACTGCTCGGTCATGGGGCGGGACGCCATGGAAAAGGCCATCGCTTACTATCGCGGCGAAGCCGAGAAAGAGATCGAGGGCGAGATCGTCTGCGAGTGCTTCGGCGTCTCCGATGTGCAGATCGAGCGGGCCGTGAGGGAAAACGGCCTGACCAACATCGAAGACGTCACCGATTACGTGAAGGCCGGCGGGGGCTGTGGTAACTGCCACGACAAGATCCAGTTCATCATCGATACGGTTCTGGGCAACACCCCCCGGGCCGCAAAAAAACCCGAAGCCCTGACCAACATCCAGAAAATCAAGATGATCGACGCCACCCTGGAACGCGAAATCAAGCCGGCCCTGAACCAGGACGGCGGGGATATCGAGCTGGTGGATGTGGACGGTAACCGGGTGATGGTGAAGCTGCGGGGCACCTGCGCCTCGTGCGCCAAATCACAGATTACCCTGAAACATTACGTGGAGACCAAACTCAAGGAGTTGGTTTCCCAGGATCTGGTTGTCGAGGAGGTGTAGCGCATGAAACCGATTTATATGGACAACAATGCCACCACCCGCGTCGCACCGGAAGTGGTGCAGGAGATGCTGCCCTATTTTTCCGACCTCTACGGCAACCCGTCCAGCATGCACGCCTTCGGCGGCAACGTGGGCGCCAAGCTCAAGGCGGCTCGCGAACATGTGGCCACCCTGCTGGGGGCCCTGCCCGAAGAGATCCTGTTCACCAGCTGCGGCACCGAAAGCGACAGCACGGCCATCCACGCCGCCATCCGGGCCCACCCGGAGAAAAAACACATCATTACCACCCGCGTGGAACACCCGGCGGTAAAAAACCTGGGCGAGCACCTGGCCAAGAACGGCTATCGGGTTACCTTCGTGCCGGTGGACCGGCAGGGGCGCCTGGATCTGGATTATCTCTACAAGAAACTGTCCGACGACACGGCCATCGTCAGCGTTATGTGGGCCAACAATGAAACCGGCACGATTTTCCCCGTCGAGGAGATTGCCAAAACGGCGCGCGAGCGAGGCATCGTCTTTCACACCGATGCGGTCCAGGCCGTGGGCAAGATTCCGATCAATATGGCCGACTCCGCCATCGACATGCTGTCCATCTCCGGGCACAAACTGCACGCGCCCAAGGGCATCGGCGTTCTCTACATCCGTAAGGGAACCAAATTTGCCCCCTTTCTCATGGGCGGTCACCAGGAAGGCGGACGCCGGGCCGGCACCGAGAATAGCGCCTCTATCATCGGCATGGGCCGTGCCGCCCAGCTGGTCATGGAATATATGGATGACGAAAATACGCGGGTGCGGGCGTTACGGGACAAACTCGAGGCCGAACTGCTCAAACGTGTGCCCAACAGCATGATCAACGGGGATCCGGAGAACCGCCTGCCCAACACCACCAGCATTGCATTCGAGTTCATCGAGGGGGAAGGCATCCTGCTGCTGATGGACCAATACGGCATCTGCGCCTCGTCCGGATCGGCCTGCACCTCCGGATCATTGGAGCCGTCCCACGTGCTGCGTGCCATGGGTGTGCCCTTCACCGCGGCCCACGGCTCGATCCGCTACAGCCTGAGCATTTACAACACTGAAGAAGAGATCGACTTTGTCATCGACAAAATGCCGCCCATCATCGAGCGTCTGCGCCAGATGTCACCCTTCTGGCAGCAGGCCCAGAAAGCCTCCTGATGGTATTGCCCATATCCAGCAATATGGCTCAATTACAAATGCCGAATGCCGGGAAATGTTGACTACCAACCTGACTGACACCTCATATTTGCTAACAAAGATGACCGAAAAAGGGTTAATCAAACGGGTGGGAAAACACCGTTGGACCCGAGGCTGAGGAAGTAAAAAGATTGGCCCAAGAACTGGATGCCGGATCAAGTCCGGCATGACGATTTGGGGACTACGTTACCCCATCAGGGGCGTTTTTTCGTTGGAGCGGCTTCCAGCCGCGATCATTTTGGTTAAAATCGCGGCTGGAAGCCGCTCCAACCCATTCAACGAATCAAACCAACACAACCAATCCCACCATCATTCCTTCAATTTCTGCTTCACCTGCCCCACCAACCATCCGATCCATTCGTCGAACCCGGCCTCGGTCTTGGCCGAGATCTCGTATACCGGCATGCCAGGGTGGATGTCGCCGATGGACGACCGGACCCGGTCCATGTCGAAGTCCAGGTAAGGCAGCAGGTCGATCTTGTTGAGCAGGGTCGCGTCACATTCCCTGAACATCAGCGGGTATTTGGCCGGTTTGTCCTCGCCTTCGGTGACCGAGAGCACCACCACGCGCTTGTCCTCGCCGATATCGAACTCGGCCGGGCAGACTAGGTTGCCGATGTTTTCGACGATGAGCAGGTCGATGGCATCCAGATCAAAGTTGGCCACGGCCTTTTCGACCACGTGGGCGGCCAGATGGCAGTCGCCGCCGAACGCGTCGGTGTTGATCTGGATCACCGGGGCGCCGGACTGGGCCAGGCGATCGGCATCGTGGGTGGTGCAGATGTCGCCCACGATCACCGCACAGCGCAGGTCCGGCATGATGCGGGCCAGGGTCTTCTGCAAGGTGGTGGTCTTGCCGGAACCCGGCGAGCTCATCATGTTGAGCACGAAGACCTTATGTTCGGCAAAGAGGGTCCGCATGCGCTCGGCCATGATGTCGTTGGCGTCCAGCACCCGACGGACCACCTTGATTTCGCGGGTTCCCGACCGCCGTGTTTCCACGGCCTGTCCGTGATCATGGTGACGGCCGTGGGGACCGCGATGCTTAGGGTCGTGATGATAGCGCCTGGTGATGCGATTGGCGAAAAACCACATAATCAATCCTTAATTAACGCGTAAATGGTTTCATTGCGAATGGTTACGAAAAAATTCCGAGATCAAGGCGTGCGAATCCCGAGAAATGATGTGTATTGGCATTACTCCGCAATGATGAGGGATGAAGCGTAACGCAGATATCGGGATTTATACGTAACCGTTAATCCTCGTCTTCGATTTCTATGGACTTGATGTCCAGTTCGCGGCCGGAAAGAATGTCGATGGCCCCGCCCTGGCAGGCGCTACAGGTAAACACCGGCTCGGTCACCGTCCACTGGGTCCGGCAATCCCTGCACCGGGCCACCACGGGCACCTCTTCGATGGCCAGTTCGGCCCCTTCCAGCGGCGTCTCCTTGACCACCAGGTCAAAGCAGAACCGCAGGCTGTCGGGCACGATGGCCGACAGCTTGCCCACCTGAAGGTTGACCCGCTGGATTCTGGCCCCTTTCATTTCCGCCGGGATGGAGGCCTTGGCAATATCCACGATCTCCATGGCGATGCCCATTTCGTGCATGGTTGTCCTTAATGTTCAGAATCCTTGGTTTGTTCCAAAAACGATTTTATACATTACGTCATGAAATGGACGCAATAGAATTCAAGAGCCAGGAGCCAGAATCCAGAAGAAGGTCTCGCCCTCGGCTCGATCAGGACCATTCCTTATTCAATGTTCGATTTTGGACGATCGGTGTTCGACGTTCAGGGGCCGCCTTAAGACGGTAAAGGGCGGGAACAATCCCGCCCTTGCTTTGAATCTATCAACGTAAGGCCAGACCGGATACGTTACTTGAATGTCTCAGCGCAGACATCGCCAAGGTACGCCAGGTTCTCGCACACATGAATCCCGTTGGCCTTCATGGCGGCCACCTTGCTCTGGCCGGTGCCGCTGCTGCCGCTGATGATGGCGCCGGCATGGCCCATGCGCCGTCCCGGAGGCGCCGTCAGGCCGGCGATGAAGCCCACCACCGGTTTGGTGACGTTGGCCTTGATGTAGTCGGCCGCCTTTTCTTCGGCGTCCCCGCCGATTTCACCGATCATGACGATGCCCTCGGTGGCGTCGTCGGCCTGGAAGGCTTCCAGGCAGTCGATGAAGTTGGTCCCGTTGACCGGGTCGCCGCCGATGCCGATGCAGGTGGTCTGGCCCAGACCGGTCATGGTCAGGGCGTGCACCGCTTCGTAAGTCAGGGTGCCGGATCGGGAGACCACCCCGATTTTGCCGGATTGGTGAATGGCGGCGGGCATGATGCCGATCTTGCACTCGCCGGGGGTGATGATGCCGGGGCAGTTGGGACCGATGAGGCGCACCGGTTTGTCCTTGAGATAATTCTTCACCCGCATCATGTCCATGACCGGTATACCCTCGGTGATGCAGACAATCAGGGGAACCTCGGCATCGGCCGCTTCCATGATGGCGTCGGCCGCAAAGGGCGGGGGCACGAAAATCATGCTGGCGTTGGCCCCGGCGATCTTGACGGCATCGGCAACTGTATTGAAAACGGGAACGTCATCCATCTTCTGGCCGCCCTTGCCCGGGGTCACGCCGGCCACCACCTGGGTGCCGTACTCAATGCATGCGCGGGCATGGAACTGGCCCTCTTTTCCAGTGATACCCTGCACCAACAATTTGGTTTCTTTATTGACTAGTATGCTCACGATTCAATCCTCGCTTGTTTCTGGTGGTGGTTACTGGATCGCAGCCTGCAGTTTTTCGGCGGCGTCTTTGAGGTCTTTGGCATTGATCAACTCCAGGCCCGAATCCGCCAGAATCTTGCGCCCCTCTTTCAGATTGGTGCCCTCCATGCGGATGATCACCGGCACGCGCAGGCCCACTTTCTCGGCGGCCTGGACCACACCGTTGGCCAGGCGGTCGCAGCGCAGAATCCCGCCAAAGATGTTGATCAGGATCGCCTTGACATTTTCGTCGCTCTGCAGGATGCGGAAGCCATTTTCGATCTGCTCGGCGCTGGCGCCGCCGCCCACGTCGAGGAAATTGACCGGCTTGCCGCCGGCGTATTTGATGCAATCCATGGTGGCCATGGCCAGTCCGGCACCGTTGACCATATTGCCCACATTGCCGCCTTCGCCCAGATGGATGTAGTTCAGGCCGTGGGTGCCGGCCTCCACCTCGGTGGGGTCTTCTTCATCCAGGTCGCGGTATTCCTGGACATCGGGGTGGCGGTACAGGGCGTTGTCGTCGAAATCCATCTTGCCGTCCAGGGCGATGACATCGTCTTCGGCGGTGATGATCAAGGGATTGATCTCCACCAGGGAGCAGTCGTAATTGACGGCCAGGTTGTAAAGGTTTTTCAACAGCACGGAAAAGGGTTTCATGGTCGCTTTGGGCATGTTGAGCCCGAACGCCGCCGCCCGCAGATGGTAGCCCTGGATTCCCACGTTGGGGTCTACGTACACCTTGATGATCTTCTCCGGCGTTTCTTCGGCTACGGTTTCGATGTCCATGCCGCCGGCCTCGGAAGCCATGATGATCATCTTGGCCGTGGCGCGGTCCGGCAGAATGCTGAGGTAGAGTTCTTTGGCGATGTTGAGACCCTGCTCGATGAGCAGTTTCTTGACTCGTTTACCTCCGGGGCCGGTCTGCTTGGTGACCAGGTTCATGCCCAGGATACGGTTGGCGTATGTGTCGAATTCTCCTGCTGTCTTGGCCACCTTGACGCCGCCGCCCAGGCCGCGGCCGCCGGCGTGGATCTGTGCTTTCACCACCACCGGGTAAGCGCCCAGACCATCGGCAACTGCCTTGGCCGCTTCGACGGTAAAGGCGACACTGCCGTCGGGAACGGCCACGCCGTTCTTGCGGAACAGTTCTTTGGCTTGATACTCATGAATTTTCATGGAAGGGCCTCTTTTCTCTTTTTATGAATCAGTGGTAATTGTCGGTTCATCGATCGCAATAACCCGTTAAAAAAAAGAATGAGCATGGTTGTCCGCCGGAGGCGGGCGACCATGCTCGTCTTGTGGGTCACAGGACTTCCGGCTTAACCGATCACGCAGAGCACGTCTCCCTTGGCCACCGAGTCTCCGGAGGCGTATTTGATTGCCTTGACAGTGCCGCTGGCCGGTGCGGCCAGGGCGTTTTCCATTTTCATGGCTTCCAGGATCACCACGGTTTCACCCGCGCTGACCGTGTCGCCCTCTTTCTTGTCGTACTTGACGATCATGCCGGGCATGGGCGCGGCCAGGGGGGTGCCGGATGTATCGGCGGCCGGTGCGGCCGCGGCTTTCTTTTCGGGTGCAGCCGCCGGCGTCGCGGCGGCTGCTGGAGCCGGTGCGGCAGCGGGTGCCGCCGGCGCCGCCGCCATGGCCGGTGCGGCCGCCGGCAACCCACCGGAAAGCTGAATCTGCTGCGCGTATTTCAAGATGGGGCTGCCGCCCACTTCGTCCACGCCGACTTCAAAGTACTCGTTGTCCACGAATACATTAAAGGTGCGCAGGCTTTCGCCCTTGGCCGGGGCGTCTTTCTTTTTTTCCACCAGGTCGCCGGCCTTGGCTTTTTTGATCAGCTCGTCCTGTTTTTTGACCTGTTGCATGGTGATGGGTTTCACCGCTGCGGGGACCTCTTCCTTGCCGTATTTCCACTGCAAAAACTTCTTGCCGGTGACCGGGTAGATGGCGTAGAGCACCAGATCGTCCATGTCCACGGCCAGGTCGCCGATTTCGGCCTTGGCTTTTTCCATCTCCGGTTCGAGCACTTCGGCGGGTCGGCAGGTGATGGGCTCCTCGCCGCGATCATAGCCTTTGAGGGCCTTTTTCTGCACCTCGGGATTGATCGGCACGGCGGTCTTGCCATACAGGCCGTAGCACAGGTCCTTGACCTGGCCGGTGATCATCTTGTAGCGCTCTTCCGGGGTGTCGAAGAGCACATTGTTGACGGTCTGGATGCCCACGATCTGGCTGGTGGGGGTTACCAGCGGTATCTGGCCCAGGTCCTTGCGGACGCGGGGCAGTTCCTTGTAGACCTCGCCGATCTTGTCCAGGGCGTCCATGTCGCGCAGCTGGTTGACCAGGTTGGAGAGCATGCCGCCCGGCGTCTGGTGCAGCAGCACGTTGATGTCGATGATGGACACCTTGGAGTCGTCCAGCAGGTGCTTGTACTTGGGCATGACCTCTTTTTCCAAAATCTCGTTGATCTGGGCCATCAGCTTGATGTCGAAGCCGGTGTCGCGGTTGGTGCCCAGCAGCGCCATGATCAAGGGCTCGATGGCGGCATGGGAGGTGCGATAGGCATAAGGGGTCATACAGGTGTCGATGATGTCCACGCCTGCCTCGATGGCCTTGAGGTGGCTCATGGCGGACATGCCCGAGGTGAAGTGGCTGTGCAGGTGGATGGGCACCTTGACGGCAGCTTTCAGGGCCTTGACGATCGCATAGGCGTCATAGGGGGCAATCAGGCCGGCCATATCTTTGACGCAAACACTGTCGGCACCCATGGCTTCCAGCTCTTTGGCCTTGTTGACGTAGTAGTCCAGGTTGTACACCTCGCCGCCCAGGCGCGGTTCGGTCATGGTGTAGCAGATGCAGCCCTGGAAGTGCTTGCCGTACTCCTTGATCTTGGGCACCACAGTTTGAAAGTTGCGGTAGTCGTTCAGGGCGTCGAAGGTCCGAAAGATGTCCATGCCGTTTTCGCAGGCGCGGTCCATGAAGGCGTTGGCCACGTCGTCGGCGTAGTTGCGATAGCCCACCAGGTTCTGGGCCCGCAGCAGCATGGAAAACGGCGTCTTCTTGAAGTAGCGCTTCAGGGTGCGGATGCGCTCCCAGGGATCTTCGTTGAGAAAGCGGTGCATGGTGTCGAAGGTGGCGCCGCCCCAGGTCTCCACGGCCCAGAAGCCCACCTGGTCCATCAGTTCGGCCACCGGGATCATGTCCTCGGTGCGCCCGCGGGTGGCAAACAGGCTCTGGTGGCCGTCACGCAGGCTCAGATCCATGACCTTCAACGGGTTTTCCGCCTTGGGCCGGTTCACATCGTAGTTCATTGGTGTCATTTTGACTTGATCGTGGTCACTCATCGTATGGGTCTCCTCTTAAAAAATTGGACGTTTAATGGCTGGTTGGATTTTATTTCATCCCCAATCCTAGCGGAGTCGGTTGAAGGTTTTCATCTGCATGAGGCCTCTCATCTGCATCATGCCCTGCCTTCCGGACAGGCCCCACAGGTTCCCCTGCTCAAAGCGGCGGGGTTCCGGCCGCAAGGGGGGCGGCATGACCAGTGCTTCCTCTTCAGTCTGGATATAGGCGCTTACCGCGGCAAGGGCGGCGGCCAGTCTTTTTTCATTTGCATCCATAAATCACACCTTTTTTGGTTTGGTTCGCTTTTTGTCAGGGCCGCTACATGGGAATGTTGCCGTGTTTTTTCGGTGGCCGCAGTTCGCGCTTGCTGCACATGACCTCGAGGGCGTCGATCAGCCGCGGCCGGGTCTGGGCCGGTTCGATGACCGCATCGATGTAGCCCCGCTGAGCCGCGCAGTATGGATTGGAGAAGAGCTCCTCGTATTCGGCGATCTTTTCCGCCCGCTTGGCCTTGGGATCCTTGGCACCCTTGATCTCCTTGCGATGAATGACATTGGCGGCACCGCCGGCACCCATGACGGCGATCTCGGCGGTGGGCCAGGCAAAGGCAAAGTCGGCCCCCAGGTCCTTGGAGCACATGGCCAGGTAGGAGCCGCCATAGTCTTTGCGGGTCACCAGCAGCAGTTTGGGTACCGTGGCCTCGCTGTAGCACCACAGCAGCTTGGCGCCGTGGCGGATGATGCCGCCCCACTCCTGCTGGCTGCCGGGCAGGTAGCCGGGCACATCGGCGATGGTCAGCAGCGGGATGTTGAAGGCATCGCAAAAGCGGATGAAGCGCGTGGCCTTGTCCGACGCATTGATGTCCAGGCAGCCGGCCATGACCATGGGCTGGTTGGCGATGATGCCGATAGACCGCCCGTTGAGCCGGGCAAAGGCCGTCAGGATATTGGTGGCAAAGTGCTGGTGGGGTTCGAAGATCTCGCCGTTGTCAACGATGCTGCGGATCACATCGCGCATGTCGTAGCTTTTGTTGGGGCTGTCCGGGATGATGCTGTTGAGCTTTGCATCTGTGCGTGTGGGGTCGTCGCCCGTATCCACTACCGGCGGCTCTTCCATATTGTTGGCCGGCAGGTAGGCCAGCAGCTGCTTGATCTGAACCAGGGCGTCCTCGTCGCTTTCGCAGGCAAACTGGGCCACACCGCTTTTTTCGTTGTGGGCCATCGCGCCGCCCAGGTCCTCGAAGTTGATCTCCTCGCCGGTGACCGATTTGATCACTTCGGGGCCGGTGATGAACATGTAGCTGGTGTTCTTGACCATGAAAATATAATCGGTCATGGCCGGTGAATAGACCGCCCCGCCGGCCGTGGGTCCCATGATGGCCGAGATCTGGGGGATCACGCCGGAGGCCACCGAGTTGCGGTAGAAGATCTGGCCGAAGCCGGAGAGCGAATCCACCCCCTCCTGAATGCGGGCCCCGCCCGAATCGTTGAGGCCCACGAAGGGCACGCCGGCTTTAAGGGCCATATCCATGACCTTGCAGATTTTCTTGGCCTGCATCTCGCCGAGGCTTCCCGCCCGGGAGGTAAAATCCTGGGCAAAGGCAAAGACCGGCCGGCCGTCCACCAGGCCGTGTCCGGTGACCACACCGTCCGAGGGAATCTCGACCTCCTCCATGCCGAAATTGACACAGCGATGCCGCACGAACATGTCGATCTCCCGAAAGGTTCCCTTGTCGAACAGCTTTCCCAATCGTTCACGGGCGGTCAGCCTGCCGTTTTGCTTGTGCTTGGCAACCAACTTATCTCCGCCCATCTCAAGGATGCGGGCTTCGCGCGCCTTGAGATCCTTGATTTTTTCCTTCACTATACCCATGTCAGATTTTCCTTTCACCTGAAGTGCAGAACTTTTTGACTAGCTGCCGGGCAATCATGAAGGTAATCCGTCAGCCGTCCGCAAGTTAAATATAATTAGAAATAATAAGTGGTTGAACAATTTATAAAAATGGAATGCATGCTGGAATTTAAACTTCAACCTTTATAGACTCAGCGATCGTTGTCAAGCAAAAAAAGAAGCGTTTCGGCGGCTGCGGTGGGGGAGAGATCGCCCCGCTCCACCGACGCTTCAATATCCCGCAGCCGGGCCTTGACCGTATGGTTGCTGAAGAACCGCTCCTTGAGTCCGTCATCGATGCGGGACCACATCCAAGCCAACGCCTGGCGACGACGCTTTTCCTCGAGTTCGCCGGTGGCGGACAGCCGTTTGCGGTAATCCAGGATGGTTTCCCATAATGTGTCCACACCGGCCAATGTCAAGGCACTGCAGGCCAGCACCGGCGGAGACCAGGTGGGCGTTGCCGGGTTGAGCAAATGCAGGGCCATCTCATAGGACCGTCGGGCCTTCTCCGCCTTGTCGATGTTGTCGCCATCGGCCTTGTTGATGGCCACCGCGTCGGCCAGTTCCAGCACCCCTTTTTTGATGCCTTGAAGCTCGTCTCCGGCGCCGGCCAGCATGAGAACCAGGAAAAAGTCGACCATGGAGGCCACCGTGGTTTCCGACTGTCCCACCCCTACCGTTTCCACGAGCACCACGTCGAACCCGGCAGCTTCACAAACCAGCAGGGTCTCCCGGGTCATGCGGGCGACGCCGCCCAGGGTGCCGCCCGAGGGCGATGGGCGGATGAACGCACCCGGTGCAACGGAGAGCCGTTCCATGCGGGTTTTGTCGGCCATGATGCTGCCGCCGCTGCGGGTGCTGGACGGGTCCACGGCCAGCACCGCCACCTGAAGCCCTTTTTCCACCAGCATCATACCGAAGCTCTCGATGAAGGTGCTTTTGCCGACACCGGGAACACCGGTGATGCCGAGGCGAACGGCCTTTCCCGTTTCAGGAAGCAGCCGGTCCACCACTGAGCGTCCCAATTGCCGGTGCGCGGGGTGCGCGCTTTCGATCAGGGTGATGGTCTTGGCCAGGATGCGGCGTTTGCCGGCGCGGACGCCGTCAATATAAAATTCGGGGTCACTTTCACCCATGGGGCAATAGTTCCTGATTATGATTTCCGGTTGTCGAGTGCATTGAGCACCTTGTTGGCCGATTCGGTAATGGCCGTGCCGGGCCCGAAGACGCCCACGGCGCCGGCTTGATACAGAAAATCGTAGTCGCCCGGCGGAATCACGCCGCCGACGATGACCAGAATGTCTTCGCCACCGGCTTTTTTCAAGGCGTTGATGAGTTGGGGCACCAGCGCCTTGTGGCCGGCCGCCAGGCTGGAGGCGCCCACCAGGTGGACGTCGTTCTCCACAGCCATTTTGGCCGCTTCCTCAGGTGTCTGGAACATGGGGCTGATGTCCACGTCAAAGCCCAGGTCGGCAAAGGCGGTCGCCACCACTTTTACCCCTCGGTCATGCCCGTCCTGGCCCATTTTGGTGAGCAGAATACGCGGGCGACGGCCCTCATTTTCCATAAATTTGGCGGTGCGCTTGCGAATGGCGTCGATGACCGCGCTGTCCGCATATTCCGACGCGTAAACCCCGGAGATGCATTGGGTGGTGGCCACGAATCGGCCGAAGACCTTTTCCATGGCGTCGGAGACTTCGCCCACGGTGGCCCGGGCGCGGATGGCCGCGATGCTAGCCGCCAGCAGGTTGCCGCCGTTTTCAGCGGCCTGGGTGACGCCGTTGAGGGCACCGCGCACGCTCGCGTCGTCACGCTCGGCCTTGAGCTTGTTGATCATGCGGATCTGGTCGTTGCGCACCTGTTCCGAGACTTCCAGTACGTCCATGGGGGTGTCTTCGTCGAGTTTGTATTTGTTGACGCCGACGATGACATCCAGTCCCTGGTCGATGCGCGCCTGTTTGCGAGCCGCCGACTCTTCGACACGCAATTTGGGCATGCCGGTTTCGATGGCCTTGGCCATGCCGCCCAATTCCTCCACCTCGTCGATGATCTTGCGGGCTTCCTTGATGATGCCGTCGGTGAGCGATTCGATATAGTATGAGCCGCCCAGCGGATCGACGGTATGGCACACCTGGGACTCTTCCTGGATAATGATCTGGGTGTTGCGGGCGATGCGGGCCGAAAAGTCCGTGGGCAACCCCACGGCCTCATCAAAGGAGTTGGTGTGCAGGCTCTGGGTGCCGCCCAGCACAGCGGCCAGGGCTTCCAGGGTGGTGCGGATGATGTTGTTGTAGGGGTCCTGCTGGGTGAGGCTCCAGCCCGAGGTCTGGACGTGGGTCCGCAGCATGGAGGACTTGGGATTCTTCGGGTTGAAGGGCTTGAGCATGTCATGCCACAGGTAGCGGGCCGCCCGCAGCATGGCGATCTCCATGAAAAAGTTCATGCCCACGCCGAAGAAAAAGCTGAGCCGCGGGGCAAATGCGTCGATGTCCAGTCCGGCGGCGATGGCGGCACGGACGTATTCCAACCCGTCTGCCAGGGTGAAGGCCGTCTGGAGCACGCTGTTGGCGCCGGCTTCCATCATGTGGTAGCCGCTGATGCTGACCGTGTTGAACTTGGGCATGTTTTCGGAGCAGTAGGCGATGATGTCCGAAACGATGCGCATGGAGGGCGTGGGCGGATAGATGTAGGTGTTTCGGGTCAGGTACTCCTTCAGGATGTCGTTTTGAATGGTGCCGGAAAGTTGCTCCTGTTTGACGCCCTGCTCTTCGGCGGCAACGATGTAGCCGGCCATGATGGGCAGCACCGCCCCGTTCATGGTCATGGAGACGCTCATTTTATCCAGGGGGATCTGGTCGAAGAGCACCTTCATGTCTTCCACCGAGTCGATGGCCACGCCGGCCTTGCCCACATCGCCCATCACCCGGGGGTGATCCGAATCATAGCCGCGGTGGGTGGCCAGGTCAAAGGCCACCGAGAGTCCCTTTTGGCCCGCGGCCAGGTTGCGGCGGTAAAAGGCGTTGGAGTCCTTGGCCGTCGAAAAGCCGGCGTACTGGCGGATGGTCCAGGGGCGCCCGGCATACATGGTGGCCATGGGGCCGCGGACATAGGGCGCGAAGCCGGGCAGGGTGTTGACGTGGGGCATGCCTTCCAGGTCCTGGGCCGTATACAACGGGTTGACCTGTATTCCTTCCGGGGTGTCCCATTGAAGGTCTTCCAAGGTTTTTCCCCTGAGCTGCTTGGCGGACAAATCCTTCCATTTTTGCAAATCGGGATGTTCTGACATGGTGTGCTCCTTTGTTAAAAACGGTTGATCGAATTCAAATGGGGTACCGGTCTCCGGATAAACGCCTTTTTATCAACATCCTGACGCTGACGCGGCCTTTAACAGGCGGTTAATCAGTTCCGATCGTTCCCCGGATTGGAAATGGCTCGCCAGACCATTTCGAAAAGCATGCTGGCCTGGTCGGTCAGTCGGCCCTGCTGTCCCCTGGAGATCCACATGGTAAATGCACGCTGCACCGTCCCCAACATGAAATCCAACAACACGCCGGCGCGCACATGGGGGTTCAGGTGTCCCTCTTTCTGGCCGTTGCGCATGACTTCCAGGTAGAGGTTGATCATCTTTTTCTGCTTGAACGTTTCGTCAGCCATCCAGGTTTTCATGGGCAGGGTCATGAAAATGATTCTGGCCAGTCCCGGATTGCGCTCGTAGTAATCCAACTGAAGCCAGAGGACTTTGCGCATTTTTTCCTTCAGGTCTTCGATGCCCTGGAGGTGGTCGTAGATTCGTTCGGTCAACTTGCCCAGCCAGACGTCCACAAAGGCAAAGACCAACCGCTCTTTCGATCCGTAGTGTTTATAAATGGTGGAAAAACTCACCCCTGCCCGGTTGGCCACGTCGCGGATATTGGCCTTGTGAAAATCGGAATGGGAAAAAATGTCCAGAACAGCCTCTTCCAGCCGCTGGTACACTTCGGGTTTAAGGGGTGTGAACATTGTTATGGTTTGTCCGATCGTAAGGGCGAGGTCAATTCCTGGTCATATTTCAATATACTGAATTTATTATATTAAATATTATATTCAGTATTTTTGATCCCTATTTTACTACATTGAATAATAATGTTTCTTTTATTAACGTACTATATTTATTTGAAAATTTAATAAAATAATGTTTTGCTGATATTGTTTCGAGTCGGTAGGCGTAACAATGTTATGGTTAGGCACGTTAGAATGCGCACCAATCCTCTGTCAAGAAAAATATTATGAATTTTGATCAATAGATGAATTATATTTATATCGGCCTGTGCGCCCTTGCCCTGCCGGCAATAACCGACCGCCCAACCTAAAGCTTGATCCCGAACCGGAAGGCAACTATTGTGCTGGAACGTGACCGTGCCTGCCCGGAAAGGGCATCCGTTGACCCGTGCATGTGGCCTCGGCCTCGACAAAAAACTACCATTTCTGAATGGGCACTGCTAAATACACTCACGGTGGGATATGGGGTGGCGACGCCACAGACCCTTCTCTTCAATATTCTGGAAAGGAAATGGCCGCTCTGGCTGGCCGCAAAAGATGTACACACTCGACGATTACGATTACTTCCTGCCGGAGGCGCTGATCGCCCAGACCCCGGCAACCGATCGGGACGGATCCAGGCTGCTTCACCTGAACCGCGGTAATGGCGCTGTTTCACACCGGCATTTCCATGATATCGTCACCCTGCTGCACCCTTCGGACGTCCTGGTGGTGAACAACACCCGGGTCATCCCGGGGCGCCTGCATGGCCGCAAGGCAACCGGCGGCAAAGCCGAACTGCTGATCCTCGATTATGGTGAAACCGATGGTCGCGGCCGCGATGACTGCAAACGGGTGTATCGCTGTCTGATCAAGGCTTCCAAACAGGCCGGCGCCGGCACGCGGATCTATTTCGACGAGGGACTGGTTGCCGAGGTCAAGAATTTTTCCAGACGGCATCTATACGGTGGCCTTCTCGGCACCGGAAGCCTTTGACGGTCTGCTCCACCGGATCGGACGGATGCCTTTGCCACCCTATATTCGAAGGGACGAAACCCAGCCGGATGAAGCGGACCGGATGCGTTATCAGACCGTGTACGCCCGTGAGCAGGGTGCCATTGCCGCCCCTACCGCTGGTTTGCATTTTACGGACGAGGTTTTATCGCAGATCAGCCAAAAAGGTGTCACGGTGGCGGCTGTCACCCTTCATGTGGGCTACGGCACCTTCGTGCCGGTGCGGGTGGACGATATCCGAGACCACCACATGCACGACGAGTGGTTTTCCATTTCTGACGAGACGGCCCGCATCGTCAACCGGGCCAAAGCAGAAGGTCGCCGAGTGGTGGCCGTGGGTACCACCAGCGTGCGTACGTTAGAGTATGCCACCGGACCAGACGGTATCATCCAACCGGGAAGCGGCCGGTGCGATCTGTTCATTTATCCCGGATACGCTTTTAAGACGGTGGACGCCATGATTACCAACTTTCACCTGCCTCGATCCACCCTGCTCATGCTGGTGTCGGCCTTTGTCGGCAGGGAAATCATTCTGCGTGCTTACCAAACGGCAGTGGACGAAAAATACCGGTTTTTCAGTTATGGGGATGCGATGTTGATTGAATAGGAGAGTGTTAAGTTTTAAGCGTTTGGTGATTAAGTTAATCTATTCTATCGATTTTAGGGGCTTTTGATGGCATATACGTCATTCGAGGATTTGGAAGTTTGGAAACGATCTTGTCGATTGGCTGTTGAAATCTGCAAGTTGCTCAAGAATAGCAAAGAATATGCGTTAAAGGATCAAATGAGTCGATCGGCGATATCCATTGCCAGCAATATCGCCGAATGCGCAGAGCGCGGGTCGAAAGCCGAGTTTGTCCGATTCCTTAATATTGCCAAAGGATCCGCTGCAGAATTGAGAACGCAACTATACATCGCTGTAAAATTAGAAACAATTTTTTCCGAAGAACAGGCCTCACAAAAGATATCTGAATTAAAAGAGATATCCAATATGCTGCACGGGTTGATAAAGTCTCAGCGACAATAAAATGGCTATCATCCTTTGCTTAACACTTAACACTTAACACTTAACACTCATGGGTGGTTTTGAAATTATTGAGAAATGTGATCTGACATCAGCCCGCGCAGGGGTAATAACTACCATTCATGGACAAATCGAAACCCCCGTCTTCATGCCCGTGGGCACCCAGGCCACGGTCAAGGCCATGAGCCCGGAAGAGCTGAAGGCGGCCGGCGCCCAGATCATTCTGGGCAATACCTATCATCTATACCTGCGGCCCGGGTGCGACATCATCGGCCGCTTTGCCGGGCTGCACCGATTCATGCACTGGGATCGGCCCATTCTCACCGACAGCGGCGGCTTCCAGGTGTTTTCCCTGTCCAAGCTGCGAAAGCTCACCGAGGAGGGCTACGCATTCCAGTCCCACATTGACGGATCCCGGCATATGCTTTCACCGGAGAAATCCATCGAGGTTCAGATCTGTCTCAATTCAGACATCATCATGTGTCTGGATCAGTGCCTCGCGCATCCGGCCACCCATGAGCAGGCCGAGGCGGCCCTGGCGTTGACCACCCGCTGGGCCCTGCGGTGCAAAACCTTCTGGCAGGAGCGAACCGACCGGCAAAACAGCCTGTTCGGCATTGTCCAGGGCGGCATGTTTGCGGATCTGCGGGCACGGTCTGCCGAAGCGATCGCGACGATCGGGTTTCCCGGCTACGCCATCGGTGGCCTGAGCGTGGGTGAGCCCAAGGAATTGATGATGGACATGGCGGCCCACACCCTGCCATTGCTACCCGATGATCGGCCCCGGTATATCATGGGGGTGGGCACCCCCGAGGATCTGCTGGAACTGGTGGACTTGGGGGCCGACATGTTCGACTGCGTCATGCCCACGCGCAATGCCCGAAACGGGCAACTGTTCACCGAGCGGGGTACCATCAACATCTGCAACGCACGCTTTCGTGAAGACGAGGGGCCGGTGGATCCGTCCTGCGGTTGCTATACCTGCCGCCATTACAGCCTGGCCTACCTTCGTCACCTCTATACGGCGCGTGAAATCCTGGCCTACCGGCTAAACACCATCCACAACCTTCACTATTATGTGAATCTGGTAAAAGCCATGCGTGCGGCGATCCTGGTTGGAACGTTTGACCGTTTTAAAAAGGCGTTCTATAGTAAGCGTAAATAGTCAGACATTCGATTCTTCAAACATCGGGTTTGTTAATTTCGGGAAAGGGGACATGCAATGAAAGAAAAAGTACAAGCGGCCATCGATAAAATCCGGCCCATGCTCCAGGCGGACGGCGGTGATGTGGAACTGGTCAGTGTGGAGAATGGCATCGTCAAGGTTCGACTCCAGGGGGCCTGTGCCGGCTGCCCCATGTCCCAGATGACGCTGAAAAACGGCATCGAGCGGGTACTCAAGCAGCAGATCCCCGCAATCAAATCGGTTGAATCGGCCTGATTGGTCCCAAAAAGGAGGAACAATGAAAAAATCATTGGCACCCGGCATCGAGCACGAATTCCGTTATCGCGTCACCGAGGCCAAGACGGTCCCGGCGCTCTACCCGGAGGCAAGTGAATTTCAGGTGATGCCGACAGTCTTTGCCACCGGTTTCATGGTGGGTCTGTTTGAATGGGCATGCATTCAACTGACAAACTCGCATCTGGACTGGCCCAACGAACAGACGGTGGGGACCCACATCGATGTCAACCACACGGCGGCCACACCTCCCGGATTTGAAGTTACCGTCAACGTGAAGCTGATTGAGGTGGACCGGCGCCGCCTGGTTTTTGAAATCGAAGCCCACGATGGCGTCGATCTGATTGCCCGCGGCCGGCACCAACGCTTCGTCATCGACAAGGCGAAATTCGATGCCAAATTGAAGGAGAAAATAGGAAATGCCGGCAGATGACCGGATACCGGAACTGCGTTGACGGCGGCGTTGAGCTTTTCAGGTTCAGGCAACCGGCGTTGAGGCCAAAGTCCCTTTCTCCGCTGCAGCCGAAGCGGGTCTATTTCGACTGCACCCGTCGCGGGTGCAGCATTTCAATTATCCGGCCATGATGATCCGCTCACGGCGGACCGCCGCCAGCCCTATCACCCCTGATACATTCCCTCGGCAATGTCGGCAATCTCGCATGCCAGACCGTTGCCATTGAGCAGTTGCATGACGTCGTGCATTTGCGATGCCCCCGCAATGTCTATTTCGATGCTCCCTCCTGCGCGCTTCAGGGAAAACGCATGTCGATCAAGGACCCGGATCGCGTGGTCACAGTCGTTCACCCGGAATCCGATAACGGAAAAGCCTTGCATATAAAAGGTGGGCAGCAGGCGGTGGCCTGACGTTGCAACCGGCCGGTCATTTTTCTGGACGATGGGATAATATGCCATGACATTGCTCCTGGCCCATGGAATGGATAAAATGATAAGGATACACCCATGCTGCAAAACATTTCCAAATATGGTATCCGGTATGTCTTGACGGTGCCAGCAGGCCAACACCGGTCATCTGATTTCACCGAAACCACCGCCCGGCAGGTGCTGCGATTTCACCGGTCGATTCCCGGGTATCAGCCAACCCGACTCGTTCGCCTACATACACTTGCGCGGCGATGGAATGTCGGTGAGATACTGGTCAAGGACGAATCGACGCGTTTCGGGCTTAAGGCCTTCAAAGTTTTAGGTGGCAGCTATGCGGTCGCACGCCTGTTGTGCACCAAGCTTGGGATCGAATCGGGGCTGGTCGATTTCAATGCTCTGGCCAGCGATGACATCCGTTATCGCACCGGACAGATGACGATGGTCACGGCCACCGACGGTAACCATGGCCGCGGTGTGGCCTGGGCTGCCGAACAGCTGGGGCTGAAGGCCGTCATTTATATGCCCAAAGGCTCGGCGCAATCCCGTGTTGACAACATTCGCGCCCACGGTGCCACGGTCAATGTGACCGACCTGAACTACGACGACTCCGTGCGTCTGGCCGATCGCATGGCCCGGGAAAACGGGTGGCATGTTATTCAAGACACCGCCTCGGAAGGCTATGCCGACATTCCCCGCTGGATCATGCAGGGCTACATCACCATGAGCATGGAGGCAATCGACCAGATGGGCGAAAAGCGGTTGCCTCCCACCCATGTTTTCCTTCAGGCTGGGGTGGGCTCTTTCGCCGGGGCCATGGTCGCCCATCTGGATAGTGTATTTAAAAACGAACCACCCCGGTTCATTGTTGTGGAGCCGACCCATGCTGCCTGCCTGCTCGCCTCAGCCGCTGCCGGAGACGGCCGGCTCCATGCCGTCACCGGTGATCTGGGCACGATCATGGCCGGACTTGCCTGTGGGGAGCCCAACCCCATGGCCTGGGATATCCTGCGGGAGTTCTCCAGCGCCTATATCAGTTGTGACGACTATGTGGCCGCCAACGGCATGCGCATCCTGGCCAATCCGCTGGCGGGGGATGACCGCATCGAGGCCGGCGAGTCGGGAGCCGTCGGTATCGGTTTGCTGGATCTGCTCGTCAACCTGCCTGATCTCATCCCGTTGAAGGCCGGGCTGGATATCGGGCCGCAATCCAGGATACTGTTTTTCAACACCGAGGGGGCCACCGATCCTGAGACCTGTCGTGAGATTCTTTGGCACGGGAAATACCCCATCACGGTTTAGCCCCTCTCTGGTCCGACATCGAATTAACACGCTCATTTTCGAACTGCCGACAGATAGCTTCAGAGGTGGCGCCGTTGACGCCGATCCGCTCAAGGCCGTCGATGTCTGACTGAGCCATACCGGAGATGGCATCCACCACCGCCGTGATTCGAAAATCCCGTTCGCTGGCCTGATAAATGGATGTCCGTGGACAGTTGGGATAGTTGCAGCCGCAGAATACCAGTGTGGAGACGGCTTTCTCTTTGAGGACGGCTTCAAGGGGTGTGCGATAGAAGGCGCCCCAACGGGGTTTGAAGATGAGGGATTCTGCGGGGCCGATCGGTTGAATCGAACCGGACATGAGCAGATCGTCGTCGATGCGGATATCTTGGGTTGGAAGCAGCGCATCGGCCGGCCGACGTCCCGGCGACCCTTTCAGCAGAATCCGCTTTCCGGCAAGCAGAGACCGCATGCGACACCGGTCGGCGTCGTGGGCATCCGGTGTGTAGATGCGGATGACGTGGAAGATGGGCCGGCCGGCCGCACGGAAGGTCCGGCACAACTGATGGATTCGCGGCAGTATGGTCGAGGTGCCGGGAACTTCAAAGGTCCCGTCGTCCAGGGTATCGTTCTGGACATCGATGGTGACCAGAGCGGCCCGGTCGTATTCGGGAATGGTAAATGGGTCGGGTGGTGTCATGGCAGTTGTCCCACAAGCGCATGGTTGCTCACTACTTCAGATCGAACTGCCGCCATACGGCGTCTTCGGCTTTCAAGGTAATCAGCCGCTGAGACGTTTGCAGGGTAATTTTGGTGTAGGTGGTTTTCAGTGAAATAAGCGTCTCCTTGCGTTGAAAACGAATTTCGGCAGTGCCTCTGCGATATGAGGAAAACCCGAATGCCCGGGCCTGGGTGACCACGGCGGCCACCCGGCCTTCCGATGACATTGCGACGACCGGCTCGCCAATGGGCATGCGGGTCTGGAAGAAACCGCCGGTATGGGTGCCGAAGCTGACGATGCGTTCACCGGTCAGCATGATCAACAGGTGGGCAGCGATGAGCATGTCGGGCGGCTTTTTTTTTTCAATGATTTTTAAGGCGCGGGTGTTCCACTGCCCTGATCTGACCGAGACGGCCAACAGCCGCTGATTGGTCAGAAAGGCACCGATTTCCCCTTTGGCACCTTGCCAGAGAATCGTTTCACTTGAACCTTTAGCTTCGGAAAAATTGCGTTTTCCATCCACCACGGCGATGAAGGCACTGTCCGTGGCAAAGATGTCCACCAGGTCTTCGACCTCTTCGTATGCCATGGCCCATGGGGCCCTGATGAACAGGGCGACAACCCACAATAACCATATTTTCCGGCTAACGCTCATGGAAATGCATCCAGTCAATCTATCAACAATGGTAGTCATAATCTACACCATCATCGCACCAGGTCAAGAACCCTGCTGCTTTTGAAATCAGGAAACAGACGCTCTCTGGTTTGATAGGTCGGCATGAAGAAGGTCGTGCGCCAGAATACGGCAGAGACGAGAAAGCGGGGGTGACCCTTCACCAAGTCGGGCAGCAGGTGATACCAGCGGTAGCCGGCAGCGCTGAAGCAGGCCCTGCAGTGCGACGCATAACCCAGTTGCCTGGCGGCGGCAAAGGCGGCATCGCGCTGGCATCGCGAGCCGGCGACCGACTTGAATATTCTCCGGTCCGGCCCATAGCGGATCAGTTGATCACTGACTCGCTTGTATTCCTGGAATCGGGACCGGGCATCCAACTGGGTGAAAAGGGGAAACAGGCTCATCGATACGAGGGCCGGATACGCCAGTGGATGTTCGCCGATACAGGTGGCGATGGTGGTGATCGTAAACAGTTCGGTGACGGTAACGGCGTGCAGCAGTTTTCCCGCTGACAGGTAACCGGCGCTGTGGACGAGCCAGGCGCAGATCCTGGCAAATGGGGTTTCGGCGGACAGGACGGTCATGGTTCCAACCCGTGTAACGGTGGCTGTGGTCGATGGTTGGTGTGGGGTCTATCCTAACAAAAAATAGTGCAACCGACCCGTTCCTAACAGATATGATCCATTTTATCCACCGCACACCCTGACTGCATATTGAAGATCCTTGAATTGGCCTCGCTGTCAGGGTATCGTTAATCGATTCTGAACCACGATAGCGTGGGCATGCCCCGCGGATCGCCGCGGGGAACCGGCAATCAAACATGGGAAATAGGCAAAAAAACCCGATGCCTCCCGTCCATCTTTCCCCCAAGCGCCGCCTGCTCCTGATTCTGGCCACCCTGCTGGCCCTGTTTCTGGCCGCCCTGGACACGCTGATCATGAGCGCGGTCATGCCCACCATCGTGGCCGATCTGGGAGGTCTGCACCTTTACAGCTGGGTTTTTTCGACCTACCTGCTCAGCCGGGCCGTCGCCCTGCCGGTGTTCGGCAAACTGGCCGACCTGTTTCCCAATCGCACCCTTTACCTGGTTTCCATTCTGATCTTTTTGCTTGGATCCGTGCTGGCCGGTATGGCCCGGAGCATGATGGCGCTGACCGTGTTCCGGGCCATTCAGGGCATCGGGGCCGGCGGCAACTTCGCCCTGGTATACATCGTCCTGGCGGATATTTCTGAGCCGGAAAACCGCGGCAGGATGATGTCCTATGCCAGTTTCGTTTGGGGGCTGGCCAGTGTGTTGGGGCCGTCCCTGGGCGGCTTTATCGTCAGCTGGGTCTCCTGGCGCTGGATTTTTTATATCAATGTGCCCATCGGCCTGCTATCGCTGGTCGGCATCTGGTTCTTCCTCGAGGAAACCCGGGACAAGCATGAGGTCATCGAGATCGACTATGCCGGCATCATCACCCTGGTCGTGGCGATTCTCTCTTTGCTTACCGCTTTTTTGCTGGGTGGACGGGAGCACGGTTGGACATCGCTGCCGATCCTGGGGCTGTTCGCCTTGTTTTCCCTATCTGCCATGGGCTTCTACGTTGCCGAAAAACGCAGCAACGAACCCATCCTCTGCATCGATTTCTTCCGCTTGAGGGGGTTTTCCACCGGCAATGGCCTAGTATTTTTCAGCAGTGTGTCGATTTTTTCGCTCTCCGCCTTCAGCCCCCTGTTCATCCAGGGTGCCCTGGGCCAGTCGCCCTTTCAGCTGGGCATTGTCATGATGTTTCTCAGCTTCGGCTGGTCGGCCGGTGCCCTGTATTGCGGGCGACGATCCAACCGCTGGGGCGAAAAGCCCTTTTCTCTGGCCGGCGGCCTCATCCTGATCGCCGGTTGCGTAATGGCCGTGCGTTTCTCGGCGGCCACCAGCCTGTGGACCTGTGCCGCGGCCATGGGCCTGGCCGGTGTGGGCATGGGGTTCACTTCCATTGCCACCCTGCTGGTCGTCCAGAACAGCGTCGAAAAGACCGATCTGGGCGTGGTCACGTCATCCCATCAGTTCACTCGCACCCTTGGGGGGACTATGGGTATCGGCATCTGCGGCAGCCTGGTCACCGCCCGATTCGCCCAGGTAGCGGACACACTCAATGAATCGGCACTGCAGGATAGAATAAGTCCTGCGGTGATAGACCAGATCCAGCAGAACTTCGAAAATTTCTTTCGCCCGGATGTCCAGCAACAACTGTTGCCGGACGTCCAAACGGCATTGCACCAGGCCATCGGCAGCTGTGTCATCGACGTCTTCTGGCTGGCGCTGATCGCTGCATTGATTTGTCTGGTTTTCGGCCTGTTCCTGCCGCCAAAAACTGACAGAGAGGTAAACTAGCAAGGCTTCGGGATACTTCTCAATTGCGGATCCGGGCACCTACGAGGTGCGCTATATCCTTGGACGCGGCAACAAGCTGCTGGATAAGACCACCATAGAGATCACCCCCTGACGGTGGCGGCACAGAAACGGCGAAGGCGCTGGTACCCCTGATTGCGCCCTCTTTTGAAAAAGCTTGACAGGCTGGTATTGACCCTGTATTTTTTTTAAACTTTTGGACGATAAAGGATTCGACGCGATGCCCCGCTTTTGCACCGGCAGATTTTTTTACTTTTATTGCTTCTTTAGCAAGGGTCTGCCCGGCGCGCGCTGAATGTCCTGAGAACTCAAACAGACAAACCAAGCCCTGGGCAGACCAACAACCCACGGCTTTTTTTATTTCAAGGGTCGTGGAGATAATCTTCCCGGCCTTTTGTTATTAAAGATATGCGCTTCGACGACGAGTAAAGAAAGCGACCGCTACCATGTCAGACAGCCAGAAAACACCGGATTGTACGATGGCCACCGATATCTGCGATATCCGTAACCAGATCGACGGCATTGACGACACCATCCTGGAATTGGTCAACCGGCGACTCAACTTGGCCAAGCGCATCGGGGAACTGAAAAAAGACAGCGGCAATCGGGTGGTGGACAGCACCCGGGAAAGTGAAATCCTACGGCGCCTGACCGCCCTGAACCAGGGCCCTCTAAACCCCAACGTCCTGCACCACATCTTCATTGACATCATTGCCGCCGCACGTGCCATTCAGGCCTCCCAGCGCGTGGCCTACCTGGGCCCCGAGGCGACATTTACCCATCTGGCGGCCACGAGTCATTTCGGTTACTCGGTTACCTACGTACCCCAACCCAGTATCCGGGAGATCTTCAGCGAAGTGGAGAAGGGGGCCTGCAATTACGGGGTGGTTCCGGTGGAGAACTCCGTGGAGGGATCGGTGCGCCACACCCTTGACCTATTTTTCGAATCGGATCTGAGCATCTGCGCCGAGCGCTACCAGCAGGTTTCCTACGACCTACTGGCCCAAGAGATCAGCCTCGGTTCAATTAATACGGTTTACGCCCACTCTCAGGCGCTGAATCAGTGCCGTAGCTGGTTGAACCAGTATCTTCCCGGGGCGGCATTAAACGAATGCAGTTCCAGTGCCTTTGCCGTGGCGCAGGCCGTTAACGAAAAGGGCGTGGCCGCCATTGCCGGCGGTGGCGCAGCGGCCATTTTCGGCCTGGAAGCGGCGGCTTCCAAGATCGAGGATTTTTCGCGTCCGCCCACGCGGTTTCTGGTAATCGGCAAGGAGAAGGTTCGCCCGTCGGGCAAGGACAAAACCTCGCTGATGTTTGCCCTGGCCCATGTGCCGGGTGCGCTGGCCGGTGCCCTGGCACCCATTACCGACGCCGGCATCAACCTGGTCAAAATCGAATCCCGCCCCACACGACACGAAAGCTGGAGTCATTTCTTTTTCGTCGACCTGGAGGGACACATGGAAGACGGCAGCATCCAAACGGCTATCGAACTCATTCAGCCGCATACCCTTTACCTGAAGAACCTGGGCTCCTATCCCCTGGTGGGTGTGGGAGTGTAAATTATGACCCCCAATACCGTCAACCTGAGGATCGATGCCTACACACGATTGTATGCGGTACTGGGTGACCCGGTGGGACACAGCCTCAGCCCGGTCATGCTCAATGCCGCCTTTTCTCAGGCCGACTACAATGGCGTATACACCGCTTTTCAGGTTAAAGACCTGCCCCACGCAATCGCCGGTATCCGGGCGCTCAACATTCATGGCTGCAGCGTGACCATCCCCCACAAGGCGGCGGTGATGGACTTATTGGACGAGATAGACCCCATGGCCATGAAAATCGGTGCAGTCAACACCATCGTCAACGAAGCGGGCAAGCTTGCCGGTTTCAATTCGGACAGCCCCGGCGCCATGGCCGCCCTGCTTGAGAAAACGCCGGTCGCCCACCGGCGGGTAGCCGTGATCGGCGCTGGCGGTGCAGCGAGAGCCCTGGCCCACGGGATAACCCAAAATGGCGGTCAGTTGACCATCGTTAACCGCAGTCCGGACAAAGGTCAGCAGCTTGCCCAGGAACTGCAAAGCGATTTCTGCCCGCTGACCGATTTTTCCGGTGTCGGATTTGACATTCTGGTCAACACCACTTCGGTGGGCATGGCACCCGCCATCGACCGGATGCCTGTGGGCCATGCCTGTCTGCGCCCCGGCATGACGGTGATGGACATTGTTTACAACCCGTTGGAAACCAGGCTGCTCAGGGCGGCGCGGGATGCCGGATGCACGGTGGTCGGCGGGGTGGCCATGTTCGTGCACCAGGGCGCCTGTCAGTTCGAGCGCTGGACCGGGCTCAAGGCACCGGTTCAGCTGATGAAAAAAACCGTTCTCGAAGCCTTGCGTAAAGCGCCCTTAAAAGGAACCGATCATCATGATTGAAATCAAACCCCATCGCATCGGCCATTGTCAGGTCAGCGTCCCGGGGTCCAAGAGCTATACCCACCGGACGCTCATCGCGGCGGCCCTTGCCAATGGGCGCTGCTTGATTCGCAACCCGCTGCGCGCCCAGGACACGCTGCTGACCTTGGCCGCATTGGAGAAAATGGGTGCGGTGGTTGCCGACCGCGAACACGGCATTGAAATTCAAGGGTTGAACGGCGCGTTCAAACCCTGCCCTGAACCCATCTACCTGGCCAACTCCGGCACGTCAATGCGGTTGCTGGCCGGCGTGGCCGCCCTTGGGGAAGGACGTTACACGCTTACCGGCACGCCGCGCATGTATCACCGGCCCATCGGTCACCTGCTCGACGCGCTGAACCAGCTGGGTATCGCTGCCCGGGCCGTGGAGGGCAACGGTTGCCCTCCGGTGGAGATACCGGGGGGGGCTGCTGCCGGCGGAGAGGTGGTCGTCAATTGCAGCGTCAGCAGCCAGTTTCTCTCCTCGTTGCTGCTCATGGCCCCGTGCACCCAGGCTGGCATGTCCATAACGATTTCCCACGGACTGGTTTCTTCTCCTTACATAGACATGACTGTGGATGTTCTAGCGCGTTTCGGCATCCAGGTGCAACGGGACGGTTACATCCGCTTTGACGTAAAGGGGAACCAGAGCTACCAGGCCGGTGAGTACACGGTGGAGCCGGATGCATCCCAAGCCGGATACTTCTGGGGAGCTGCCGCTATCGCCGGCGGCAGCGTGACCGTTAAGGGTGTTTCGGTCAATTCCAGTCAGGGTGATGTCGGCCTGGCGCGGGTTTTCGAGCAGATGGGCTGCCAGGTGGCGCTAGACCCGGATGGTATCACGGTGACCGGGGGCAAGCTCCGGGGGGTCATCGTGGATATGGCCGACATGCCTGATATGGTACCCACCCTGGCCGTGGTCGCGGCCTTTGCCGACGGGGCCACGGTCATCCACAATGTTTCGCACCTTAAGGCCAAGGAAAGTGACCGGTTGGCGTCGACCTGTGCCGAATTGCAGAAGATGGGCATTGATGCCACGACCGAAAATGACCGGCTCATCGTAACCGGTGGCATACCCCACGGCGCAGACATCCAGACCTACGATGACCACCGCATCGCCATGAGTTTTGCCATGGCTGGCCTCGTGGTTCCGGGGGTGAGGATTCTTGACCCGCATTGTGTTGAGAAATCGTTTCCCGACTTCTGGGAGGTATGGGAAACCCTTTACGCATGCCGGCGGATAGCATGAATCTGTTTCTCATCGGATATCGTTGCACGGGCAAGACAACCGTGGGAGAGACCCTGGCCCAACGGCTCAACTGGGATTTCGTGGATACCGACCAAAAGGTCGTCGAGACCGCCGGTGTCAGCATCGTCCAGATGGTCGAGGCCCACAGCTGGCTGTTTTTCAGAGAACTGGAAGGGCAGGCGTTGGCTTCCCTGTCCACCGGTGACCGCCAGGTGGTGGCCACCGGTGGGGGCATTATTCTCGATGAACGCAATATCAGCATCATGAAGCAATCCGGCAGGATTGTCTGGCTCACGGCCAGCGAGAGGACAATCCTGACCCGTATGCTTGGTGATTCGGCGACGGCCGAAAGCCGGCCGTCGCTGACCCGTCAGAGCTTGACTGCCGAGATTACCGCGGTGCTGGCGGAAAGAAGACCGCTATATGAAAAAGCGGCTGATCGGGTTATCGCTACGGACCGGAGAACGGTTGCCGCAATCTGTGAACGGATTATAGGGGCGACAGGACTGCAGAAGGAGGTCGGTGGTCACCCGTCAACGGCCCGATGACCGAGGGCGGCGACGCTGGTTTTCAGTTTGGAATGAAGTCAACCTAATAAACAGGAATAGACACCATGTCCAGTACTTTTGGAACGCTTTTCAAAGTCTCTACGTTCGGCGAATCCCACTGCAAGGGGGTGGGCGCTGTTCTGGATGGATGCCCGCCAGGCATGCAGCTTTGCGAGGCGGACATCCAGCCTCAGCTGGATCGGCGCCGGCCTGGCCAGAGCAAGCTAACCACCGACCGTCAGGAGGCGGATCAGGTGACCATCTTTTCCGGTGTGGAAAACGGCGTCACCTTAGGGACGCCCATCGGCCTGTTTGTGCCCAACAAGGATCAACGGCCCGGTGACTACCGCCAGATGAGCCAGATTCCCCGGCCTTCCCACGCGGACTTCACCTACCAGATGAAATACGGCGTCCGCGCCTCCTCAGGGGGCGGACGGTCCAGTGCCCGGGAGACCATCGGCCGGGTGGCTGCCGGAGCGGTGGCCGAAAAGATGCTCAAAGAAGCCTATGGGGTGGAGATTGTCGCCTGGGTCAGTGCTGTCGGCAACATCCCGGTAACGGACGTGGATGTGCAGACCATCACCCGGAAGGCTGTTGACGGTAACCTGGTCCGGTGTCCCGACGCCGGTACCGCCGCTCGGATGGAGGCCCTGGTGGCCCGGGTCAAGGAGGGCAAGGATAGCGTTGGCGGCATCGTCACATGCGTATGCCGACATGTGCCAGCCGGCTGGGGCGAGCCGGTATTCGACAAGATGGAGGCCAAATTGGCCCAGGCCATGCTCTCCATTCCCGCTACCAAAGGGTTTGAAATCGGCTCGGGCTTTGCCGGCACCCGGCTCAAAGGATCGGTCCACAACGACCCCTTCATGGCTGCCGACGGGCGCCTGGGGACGACCACCAACAACAGCGGGGGGATTCAGGGCGGCATTGCCAACGGGGAACCGATTCTTTTTCGGGTGGCATTCAAGCCGCCTGCCACCATCGGCCTTGCGCAGCAGACAGTGGACTTTGACGGCAACCCGGTGACCCTGGAGGCCAAGGGCCGACACGACCCCTGCGTGGTCCCCCGGGCCGTGCCCATTGTGGAGGCCATGGCTGCGCTGGTGCTGGGGGATTTTGCGCTGCGCCAGAAAATGCGCACTTAGGCAATTGCCCATCCACAAAGGGCATCTTTCGGCCCAGGCCAGTGTTCTCGCTCTGCTGAAATCCTCGACGTAGCCCTGCTACGCCTGCGGTTTCAACATCGCTGCGGCCTTGGCCTGAACCCAAACCTACCCTTTGTGGACGGGCAATGGGCAACCAAACCGGTTCGGGTAGATAGGGATTTCAGGAACTTGTGAATTGAGGAATCGAGAGATTGAAACTGTCCAAGCGAATTCAAACGGTCGAGGGCTCCAAGACGGCCCGGTTTATTCCGCTGCTGGATGCATTGAAGCGGCAGGGGCGGTCGGTGATCAGCATGGCCATCGGCGAACCGGCCGACGATACGCCGGCGTCGGTGATCGACGCCACCAAACGTGCCCTGGACCGTCAGCAGACCCGTTACAGTGACATGGCCGGCCTCATGGATTTAAGAAACGCCTTGGCCGGCCGGTTTGCCGGCTGCGGGTCCGACAATATTGTCGTTTTCAACGGTTCCAAACAGGCGCTCTATACCATCTTTCAGTGCATCTGCGATCCGGGAGACCAGGTGATCATTCCCGTGCCTTGCTGGGTGAGCTTTGCCGAGCAAGTGAAGTTGGCCGGCGGCGAGCCGGTGTTCGTGGCCACCGCTGATCACCAACTGGATGTCGATGCCATGGCGGCCGCGGTTAACCGTAAAACACGGGCCATTCTGATCAATTCCCCCAACAACCCCACCGGTGCCGTCTATCCGCGGCAGGATCTGGAACGGATCGCCCGGCTGGCTATCCAACATGATCTGGTGGTGATTGCCGACGAGGCCTATGATTTCTTTGTCTACGACAACCTGTCCCGGTCATCGTTTTACGATCTTGAAACGGTGCGCGACCGACTCATCCTCACCCGCAGCTTTTCCAAGCATTACGCCATGACCGGCTTTCGCGTGGGTTATGCCGTTGCCCCGTCTGCGGTGGCCGCAGCCATGGTTCGTCTCCAGAGTCACCTGACCGGCAACGTCTGCACCTTTGCCCAGCATGGTGCCATGGCCGCCCTGGAAATGGATGACGGCCTGCTGATTCATCGCCGGGAGGACCTTCAACGCAAGCGGGACCTGGCATTCGATCAGATCTCCGGGCTTTTTCCCTGCATACGCCCCCAAGGCGCCTTCTATCTTTTCCCGGACATATCCGGCCATTTGCAAAAGGGGGAAACGTCGGGGGATTTCGCCACCCGAATTCTCGAAAAGAGTGGCGTCGCCGTCGTCCCCGGAGAGGATTTCGGCATGGACGGCCATGTGCGTATCTGTTTCGCTGCGCCCGACGATCAATTGCTGGAGGCCTTCAAACGAATTCGTGAGGTGCTATGAGCAGTATCGGTATCATCGGTTTCGGTCGCTTTGGCAAGCTTACCGCCCGCTACCTGTCCAAAGATTTTTCCGTCGCGGTATTTACCCGCAGCGACAAGGATGAGGCCATCAAGGCCTGCGGCGCCCGGCCGGTATCCTTTGAATCGGCCTGCCGTCAACCGATCGTGATCCTTTGCATGCCCATTTCGGCCATGCGGGACACCCTGCGGCAAGTGGCCCCGCGGCTCAGAGAAGACGCCATGGTGGTTGATGTCTGCTCGGTGAAAGTCTATCCGGTGCAATGGATGCATGAACTGCTTCCCGCAAGCGTGTCGATCCTGCCTACGCATCCCATGTTCGGCCCGGACAGTGCGGCCCACTCGCTGGACGGACGCAAGATCGTTCTTTGTCCGGATCGCATCGACAGTGATCGATATGAGAAAATCAGGACCTGGCTGGAAAGCCGGGGCTTGGTGGTCATTTCGGCTTCGGCCCAGGAACATGACGAGAAGATTGCCGTGAGCCTCTCACTGACCCATTTCATCGGCAGGTCCCTGTCGGCTTTCGGCGCTGCGGACCTGGACATCGACACCGAGGGGTACAAACGGCTCATGCACATATTGGGGGTGGTCAGCCACGACACGTGGCAACTTTTCGAGGATATGCATACCTATAACCCCTATGCCAAACAAAAACGCCAGGCGTTTATCGACGCCATGACCGACATACACGAAAGGCTCAGCCAATGAAAGTTGCATTTCAGGGAATCCGGGGCGCTTACAGCGAGATGGCCGTCCACGAACATTTTGGAAAAGCGGTGGAGACTGTCGGTTGCGATGCCTTCGACGATGTGTTCGATCTGGTGGAAAACGGGGAGGTGACTTACGGGTTCATCCCCGTGGAGAATACCATTGCCGGCACCGTGGTAGAGAACTACGATCTTCTCTTTGCCAATGATATATTCGTCATCGCCGAGGTGTATCTGCCTATCCGCCACACCCTGCTGGCCAAAAAAGGTGCCCGTCTGGAGGAGATCAAGGAGGCGTTTTCCCACCCCCACGCGCTCAAGCAGTGCAAGGCCTACCTGAAGTCGAAAAACATAAAAATGGTGGCCTCTTACGATACCGCCGGTGCCGCCCAGGCCGTGGCATCCGGCGACCGCATGGACTGTGCCGCCATCGCTTCGTCGCTGTGCGCCGAGATTTACGATATGGAGCTCCTGGAGCGGGACATCCAGACCAACAGCTCCAACACCACCCGCTTTTTCGTCATTGCCAAAAAGGAGAACGTACCGGTTGACCATAACACGGGCAAAACCACTGTGGCATTCAAAACCCGCCATTATCCCGGCGCCTTGGTTGACTGTCTGAAGATTTTTCAAAAATACAGCCTGAACCTCACCAAGTTGGAGTCGCGGCCCATCCCTGAAAATCCATGGGAGTATGTTTTCTATGCGGCATTCGAAGCGGGCATCGACTCAGACGAGGTCAAATCGGCCATCGGCGAACTGACCCTGCATGCCCTGTTCGTCAAGCTGCTGGGGAGCTACCCCAAAGCGGAAAAGTGCTGGTGATGCCAGGCTGCATTGAACCGCGACTGCGAGTGTATTCCCCGCGGCTTACCGCGGGGAGGCTTCAATCCTTTCTTGACCGGCTTGGTTATGTTTTGTAAAGAGCCCCCACTGGGGAATTAATTTCCAATACCACTATCATTTAAACGAGGAGAAGCAACGAGATGGCTGACTACTACATTAACGTGATTCTGGATGAGGCGAAAAAGTCCACTATTAACGGTGCCGGCCTGGCAGGCGAGATCGTCACTATCGACGGAAAAGAGGCGGTTCAGGTGGGGATAACCGCCAAGGAGTACAAGAAACTGGGAAAAGGTTTTTCCGGCCTCACCTGTGATGATTCCAAGGCCTGCACGCTCCCCGCCGAGGCGGAAGCCAAGCTGCTTGGGATTATCGCCGAGACGAAAACCCTGGATGTCATGAAGTTTGCCATCATGAAACTCTACAACCCACTGGCAGGCAAGGCACCCCGCTCTGCCCAACGATAGTTTTGTGCAACCGCAAAGCGCTTCCATTTCGGACCGGTTTTAATTTTTTGGGGCCCAGGTCACCGCTACCGGGCCCCTTTTCCATTATTATCGGCCGGTTGAAACCATCAGGGATTCATCCGCCGGTTGCAGGAAATCGATCATTGGAAATGATCAACACACTGGCCCTTGCCGTGGCCCTGGCCATGGATGCCTTTGCCGTCTCCATCGCCTCGGGGGTCTCTCTTCGGACTGTCAGCGCCCGCCAGACCTTTCGGTTGGCCTGGCACTTCGGTCTTTTTCAGGCCATGATGCCCGTCATCGGTTGGAGTGCCGGGTTTACAGTCAGGAGTCGCATCGAGGCCTACGACCACTGGGTCGCCTTCGCGCTGCTCGCATTCGTGGCCCAGGGAATGCTTCGATCCGCATTCAAGGGAGCATCGGTGGAGGCAGACGCCAAGGACCCGACCAAAGGCATGACGATGGTGATGCTTTCCGTGGCCACCAGTATCGACGCTCTGGCCGTGGGCCTGAGCCTATCCATGATCAACGTCTCCATCTGGACGCCGGCGCTGATTATCGGATTGGTCGCCGGTGTTTTTACCACGGTTGGCATGCATCTGGGAAAAATGATCGGTAACATGGCGCAGCTGAGCCGCTGGGCGGAAATGACGGGGGGGATCGTCCTCCTGGCGATTGGCGTGAACATCTTAAGAGAGCATGGCGCACTGGCCTTTATTTTATTTTAACAAAACCATTTTCGCTGAAGTGCGGTTAGCGGTTGAATTCCAGGCGCATGCCCTTGGGTTTTGGATCGAGCTTCCCGTCGATAAAAGCAAGGTGCCCGGAAACAAAGGTAGCCGCGACGCTCGACCGGAAGGTGCGTCCGGCAAAAGGTGTCCATCCGCAATGGTAGTGCACCGGCTGGTCGTCTACGACGGTGGGTCGTTTCAAATCGACCAGCACCAGATCCGCCCAGTAACCCTCCCGAAGATACCCCCGCTGCTTTACCGCGAACAGGCGCGCCGGGTTATGGGCAGTCTTTTCCGCCACCTGTTCCAAGGAGAGCGCCCGATCATGAACGTGCTCCAGCAGGCAGACCAGGGCATGCTGCACCAGTGGCAGACCCGATGGCGCCTTCATGTACGACTGCTGCTTTTCTGCCAGGGTGTGGGGCGCGTGGTCCGTTCCCACCACGTCGATCCTTCCCGCCTGCAATGCCGCCAGGAGTTCCCGGCGGTCTGCCTCCGTTTTGATGGCCGGGTTGCATTTGATCAGGTTGCCTTTGTCTCTGTAGTCGGTTCCCGAAAAGAGCAGGTGATGGACACAGACCTCGGCGGTGATCCGTTTCGTTTCCATCGGCATTGAAGAGAGCAGCCCCAGTTCCTTGGCCGTGCTCAGGTGCAGGACATGCAGCCGGGTGTTGCATCGGCGGGCCAGTTCCACGGCCAGGGCCGTGGACCGGTAGCAGGCCGCTTCGCTGCGGATGGCTGGGTGAAGCGCGATGGGGATGTCTTCACCATGGATGGCCTGAAACCGCCGGGTGTTTTCCTCGATGGTGGGGCTGTCCTCACAGTGGGTGGCCACGAGGGTCGGGCTGTGGGTAAAGATTTGTTCCAGTGCAACGGGGTCGTCAACCAGCATGTTGCCGGTTGAGGCGCCCATGAACACCTTCACACCGCAGGCCTGTTTCGGGTCGAGCATCTTGATGGCTTCGATATTGTCATTGGCGCCTCCCAGGTAGAAACTGTAGTTGGCAAACGAGGTGCTCCGCGCAATGCGGTGCTTTTCCTCCAACAGATCGATGGTGGTGGTGGGCGGTGATGTGTTGGGCATTTCCATGTAGCTGGTGATTCCGCCGGCCACCGCCGCGCGGGATTCCGAACGGATGTCTCCCTTGTGGGTCAGGCCCGGCTCACGGAAATGAACCTGATCGTCGATCATCCCTGGAAACAGCGCCCGGCCGTCGGCATCGATGACCCGATCTGCGCCTCTGCCGGACAGATCACTGCCGATAGCGTCAATGCGGCCGTCACGAATCAGCAGATCCTGATGGGTCGACCGGCCCTCATTTACCGTCAATGCATTGGTGATAAGAATGGATGCCATGGATGCCCCTTTCACGATGGGCAAGGGTCACGATTGTGGCGTGTTGCATATAGCCCACTTTAACGGGTGAACGTCAGCTTGTCCAGACCTGACCGTGCCGGGCGGGTTAATTTTATGGACACCACAAGAGCCAAATGGTAAAGGTAACAAAGGGTTGATCAGGTCTTTTCTTCATTCAAACGGCGGACGGAACGCGCAGGGATGCTCGATTTTCTAAAATTCCAACCCAGACTGCCCGGGCTCAAAGATTTCCCCATGGAGTCCTACTCCACCGACTTCTCGCTGGAGCGCTTGGTTCTGGGAGTGGACAACATCCGCTGCGATGTGCGTTTGAGTCCTTCGTTCTGCAGCGCCACGGCCAAGCTGGCCGCTCTTCTCATCGAGCGTGAAACCGGAATCTGGACCACTTCTGAAAAAAAGCGGCTGAGTATACTCGCCAGAGAGCAGGAGGGCTACCGTCAGCTCTACGGACAGATCATGAGTGATGCGGTCAACAAGGCAAGGGCAGCCAAAGAGATGCAGGTTGATTTTCTGGCCCAGATCGCCATTCTTTCCATGGTCCACGACGAAATCCGCAAACAGTACGACATTTTGATCGGCCATTGTAAAAGCGCAATCCGCCGGTCGGACCTGGCCCACCACGAGGATCAAAAGAAGGCACTCAAACTAAAAGAGAATCTTGCCCATGTCCTTCAGAGCCGTGAATCGGTGCAGCAGAGGGTGGGACTGGAACTTTGCGGGTATTTCAGGGAAATCCGGGAAACCGACATTCGGGAAATGCGCGAAGCGGTGTTCGGCCAGGATCTGCCATTTCTTTTCGATCTACTCATCAATCCTATCGTTCATATGGACAATCCGTTCAACGACCACTTCATGATTGAAGAGTATGACCTCTGCTTGGGGCGTCGGGTCGAAGATCCGGACCGATACGAAATGATGCTCAGTCTCATGCGCAGCATCTTCGGATTCCTTGACCTGGAGGAGACCGCTGCCATCAGCTGGACGCTGGACCGGCGACGCCGGGAGATATCCGCGGCCGAATTGCCGGGCAATGATGAAGCCAAAAAATTTCAGCTGCAGCGTCTGGATCAGTGGATCAAGCGCCCTGACAACATCGACCTGCTGTTGAATCGAAAGCTGGCCAAGAAACAATACAAAGCCTTGAAACGGGCCAAGGCGGACAAGGAGACCCGCCGAGCCCATCGGTTGAGGATGAAAAATCAGCGATTGTTGATGGGTTATTTTTTCCGGCAGTTTTCCCGAACCGGCCTCATGGAACGGATTACGGCTTCATACGAAATGCAGCCCCTTTATCGTGACTACTGTCCCCCCCTTGTCCCTCAGCAAATTCTGCAGTACCTGATCAACCCCAAGAGTCGAAAGCTGGTGAGAAACCGGCTTCAGCGTCTGAAGCAGCTGTATGGCAAGACGTTCCGCATGTGGCCTCTCAATCGCAAAGTGGTTCAGATGGAGCGGATGGGCAGTCGTCGGAAAAAGGAACACCTGGTCCGATTCCTCCGGGCCTTCTCCCGCTATCATCGCGATTTTTGCTGCTTCAATATTTATCGGGATGCGGCGGAGCGGATCAATCTGGTCACCGATAAAAAAATTCTGGCGCTATCCAAGGCCAACCGCACCCTCTATGAATTTCTGTTGCCCCATGAGCAGGAAATGGGTGAAAAACCCATCATGAACCACACCATCATCAAGGCCGATCTGCGCGGGTCGACGGATATTACCCACCAGATGAACGAACGCGGGCTCAATCCGGCCTCCTACTTCAGCCTCAATTTTTTTGACCCCATTTCCGAGATCCTTGCGGAGTACGACGCCCACAAGGTGTTCATCGAAGGTGATGCCATCATCCTCTCCATCTTAGAGCGGGAGGATACGCCCAGCGGCTGGTACAGCGTGGCCCGGTCCTGCGGTATGGCCATCAACGTGCTGATGATTATTAACCGCTACAACAAGAAGAGTCAGGAATACCAGCTGCCGATTCTAGAACTGGGCATCGGCATCTGCCATCGGGCAGACGCGCCCACCTTTCTTTTCGACGGGGACAACCGCATCATGATATCCCCGGCCATCAACCTGGCCGACCGCCTTTCCGGATGTCACAAATCCGTGCGGCGGATCATCCGCAAAAACAGCAGCCCCTTCAACCTTTTTGTTTTCCAGGGGGCTTCGGATGAGGAAATGCAAAATACGGCCGACGATCTTTTTCTGCGATACAACGTCAACGGCATTGAGTTGAACGAGGCCGGATTCCGCAAGCTGGCTCAGGAGATCGACCTGAAGCAGTTTTACGGAAACATTCCCGCCCTTCAGATCGACAAGGTCCGTCTTTACACGGGCAAGTTTCCCACCAAGTCCGGCCGATACCAACGCCTGGTGTTGCGCGCAGCCGACGTGCCCGCGGTCAACCCCAAGGATCTCAGCCAGCTGAACGTGACCCACCGTAAATACTACGAAGTCTGCACCAGCCCAGCGCTCTACAAGGCCACCAAACATTTGATCTAGCCTCAACATGGCGGTTGTCAAACGCTTGTGCTTGCTTCTTTGCTGAGGATGGTGAGTTCCAGGCAGCGGGCTGTGGCGGAGAGGGTCTCGCGCCCGATGAGGCCGGACCACCCGATAATCTCTCCCGGTTGATAGGCTGGGTATACAAACGGCGGTGTGTTGATCCTGCCAGCCCACCGCCGTTCTCAAGCGCCGATGATACGATCAGCCCAGTTTTTCGCCCAGCGCCTTGCCGTAATCCTGGCAGGCCTTCATCCCTTCGCCGCCCTCGACCATGGATTCAGTGAGGTTCAGGGGCCCCAGGTTGGTCATATCCATCTTGAAAACGTGCTGCATGGTGTCGAAGATCATGGGTGCACTCTCACCGCTATGGGTGTGGGAGCCGAAAGCACCGCCGATCTTGCCTGTCAGGTTGGCTTTTTCCGCCTTGAACAGGAATTGTTTCATTCCACTGGTCATGTCTTTGTGATAGGTGGGGCAGCCGAACACATAACCGTCGTATCCGACGACGCCTTTTTCATTTTCAATGGATGCGATCTTCTTGACATCCACTTCCTGTCCGGCGATCCGAAGACCTTCGGCGATGTAGTTGGCCATGGATTCGGTCTTTCCCGTCCGGCTGACATAGGCGATCAGTACTTTTTTCATGAAACCTCCTTGGGTTGATGGATTGTTGATCTGATGAATAAACACATTGCCGATCATATGGATTTTGCCGCTGGGATGATCAGGATGTCGATTCGTCGATTGATGGCCCGGCCCGCGGCCGTGGCATTGGAGGCCAGGGGGCGCTCGGAACCGTAGCCCACGGCGGAAACGCTGTTTGGGGGCAGCGTCTGATTGGCGATCATGTACTCGCGGACGGCCTCGGCCCGCTGCTGGGAGAGCAGCATGTTGACTTCATCGGAACCGGTGGTGTCCGTGTGGCCTTCTACGATCACCCGCGGGTCATCGAAGGTGTGGATGGCTTTTTGCACCTTGCTTAGCAGGGCGTAGTTCTCCGGCATGATGATGCTTTTCCCTACGGGGAAGCGCATGGCCTTGAGCCGGAGCACCAGCTGGTTCTCCTGTTTGTAGACCTCGGCTTCATCCTTTTCGAAATAATCCTGGACGGCCACGTAGAGCTGGCTGAACTTCCTTTCCGCTGCCAGACGCTGCTCCGCGGCCATGCGCTCCCTGGCCATGCGCTCCTTGGCCATCTGGTCTTCCCGGGTTTTGCCTTCCAGGGTGGCCACGCGCACATTGAGGGCGTCGATCTGGGCCTGGTCGTCAGCCTTGAGTGTTTCCATCTCCGTCAGCAGGACCTGATTCCTCTCGGACATGAACGTGCGGTCGCTTTTCAGGGAATTAACCGACCCGATGATATTGTCCAGTTGGGTCTGGTATGCCTGGTCGCGCATGTCCTGGGCGCCGAGCGCGGCAGATATCGTGTGCAGGTGTTTTTCCACCAGCAGGACGATTGCCTCAGGCTTCATGGTTTTGATTCGGTTGCTCTGCTCGGTGACCACCACCAGCCGCTTGGCCTTAAACAGGGCTTCCCGGGCCATGGCGTGCATCTCTTCCTTGGCATAGGGATTGGCCGAGATGAATGCGTCGGTTGCGTTGATCTGATCCACGGCCTGGCCGTAGGAGAGGGGGGCAATTTTTTGGGCATCGGCTGCTTCGGCCCGGGCGATGAGCGCACGGACTTCGCCGATGGTCTCCTCTTTGATGGCGCGAACTTCCAATTCCCGGTAGCGCTCGATCACCTTGCTCCGGTTATTCTGGGCATAACTGAGATTGTCCCTTTCAATGGCCCGGGTCAGGTCCAGAAAGTCGTTTTCCACCCGACGGTATTCATTTTCGAACTTGGCCGCCCCTGCACTTCGGGCCATTTCACGTGCCTTGAGGGTGTCGGCCAGGGTTGTTCGTGAAATCGTGGCAATCTCTTCGGCTCTCTGAAGGTAACCGCGTGATTCCATGACGGCCTTGCGGATATCGGCGATCTCATTGCCTTTTTCAAGATCCTCCTGGGCGCTGAAAAAAGCCCTCTCCGCTTTTTTGAATCCCTCGGGGGCGAGGATGTTGAGCTGGGCCATGCGTGCTTTGGAAATATCGCTGCTGAGCTGGTTGACCAACTCCACCGGGTTGTCCATCATGGCCTTGTTCTGATCGAGGGCAACCGCGGAGCCGGCCATCTGAGACTGAACACAACCGGTCAAGGCAAGACCGACAATCACCATGGAAATCCAAATGGGATTTCTCGCCTTATTTTTCATTTTTTCCTCCTTGGTGGCAACGATTTTTGGGTGGATCTGTTTTCCGGGAACAGGCGACGGCAGGCAACCATCAACGTCGTGTCATGATGCGCATATTTTCGATTTATGTCAACATTTCAGTACAACAGACCATTATCTCTCGGCAATGCAGATGGGGAAAGGCGTTGCCTTTCCCACCAGAATGGATATGATGCCAGGATCATCAACAGTGTCATCTTCCACATTTGCGGTTTGTCCATGATCAGCGAAAAAAACACCATCAGAATCCAATATTTCCTTTATTTCGGAGCCATGGGCGTATTTCTGCCCTACTTCAACCTCTATTGCCTGAACCTCGGTTTTACCGGTTTTCAGATCGGCAGCCTGTCCGCCGTGCGCTCAGCCGTGTTGATTCTCTTTTCCATTTTTTGGGGTATCCTGGCGGACCGAAAGGGCTTCCGCCGTCCCATATACATCCTGTGCAGTTTTGTCAGTACCGCCCTGTGGACGCTTTTTCTCTTCACCACCGATTTTCGGTTCATGCTGGTCCTCACCATCGTCTACGGTGCTTTTTACGCGCCGATTATCTCATTTCTCGAAGCCTTTGCCATGGACGTACTGGGCAAAACCAAACACCGCTACGGCCGCACCCGGGCGTGGGGATCGATCGCATTCATTGCCGTGGTGCTTATTTCTGGAAAGATGATTGACCGGTATACCGTGGGGATCGTCATTGCGTTGGTCCTGGCCATCTCAACCGCCCAGGCCATGACCGCCACCGGCATGCCCCGAATCCGTTCACAACGGCAGGCGCAACCCCAAGATGCCGTGCGGTTGTTCTCGGGCCACACCCTGGTATTTCTCCTGTGTGCGTTTCTCATGCTGGTGAGCCATGGGGCCTACTATGGATTTTTTTCCATTCACCTGGCCCAGCTGGGGCACGGCGGCAGCTTTATCGGGGTCTGTTGGGCCCTGGCGTCCACGGCGGAAGTGGTCGTGATGATTAACTCACCCCGGCTGTTTGCCCGTTTTTCCATCAAACGGATACTGGCTGTATCCTTTGCGGTGGCGGTGTTGCGCTGGGGCCTGTTGTACGTCGCCCAGTCTGCGATGGTGATTCTGGCCAGCCAGCTGCTCCATGCGATCACATACGGCGCCTTTCACATGGCCGGCATCCTTTACATGGATCAGCTCGCCCCGGCATCGGAGAAAACCCTGGGGCAGGCATTGAACAATGCCGTGACCTATGGATTAGGGCTCACGGTGGGTTTTTTTGTCAGCGGCGCTCTCTATGAAACCGGCAACAGCGCACCGCTGTTCCTGTTCAGTGCCAGTACCGCCCTTGTCGGCGGAATACTCTTTTTCAGTTTTCACCGATTTTCTCTCGGCAAACCGCCCGGTAGGGCGGGTTGAAACCATACGCCGCGAGGATTGGCGGTTGTTGGTTCATGGCCGGGATTGCCGGAATGTCGTCGATGACCGCGATCCGGCGATGCTGGCACCCTGTAACGAAACGACCGGGTTGGTCTCATAAGTATAGTGCCCATTTCCCGGCAGAGGATTAAGATTTAAAGTCATCCAACGGAGCCTTGAAGCGTATGAACCTGAGAAAAATTACCTCCCTGACCGCCACCCTGGCGTTTATCCTGATGGTGATCACCAGCATCATCCTGTATATTGTCCCCCAGGGTCGGGTGGCCTACTGGGCGGACTGGCGAATGGGGGGCCTGACCAAGACCCAGTGGGGCGACATTCACATCAATGTGGGACTGCTTTTCCTGCTGTCGTTGGGCCTGCATATCTATTACAACTGGAAGCCGCTCATGGCTTACCTAAAGGATCGGGCCAAACAGATGAAGGTCTTCACGCCCGCATTTAACGTGGCCCTGGTGGTCTGTGTGTTGACAGTGTCAGGGACCCTTTTCATGGTACCACCCTTTTCCTGGGTGTTGGGTTTCAACGCGGCACTCAAGGATGCAGGCGCTGAAAAATACGGCGAGCCGCCCTACGGCCATGCCGAACTTTCGACACTGAACGCCTTTGCCAAAAAAATGGACATCGACCCGGTAGCAAGTTTGCAGCGCCTGCAGAGAGCCGGTTTGCAGGTGACCGATGGCAAACAGACCCTGCAAGCACTGGCCGCCATCAACAAGACCACGCCCAAGGCCCTTTACGCGGTGATGGCTGCCATAGAGGAACAGGCGGATTCCGGCAACAAAGGGCTGCCCGATTCACCCCCACCGGGTACCGGCCGGTTGACCCTGGCAGAATTTTGCAGCACCTACGGTCTGGATCCACAGGAACTCCTGGCTGCGCTGAAAATAAAAAACATCTCTGCCGAGGCCTCTGAATCGCTGCGCAACATTGCCGAGCGCCACGGCATGGGGCCAGTGGACCTGTATGAAGTCGTCAAAGCGGCGGCGGATGCCCTCCGGAAAGCGGGGTAACCGACCATGCCCACGACCGAGTGCCAATGCAACGCTTGCGGGCACACTTTTGTGCACCTGACCTTCAAAGGCGATGAGATTGCGCCGGTATGTCCCCGGTGTAAAAAACGGGATATTGCGGTGAAAGCGGAGCCGGACCGGTTCATGACCGGTCCGGGCATGGGTTCGCTGATTGCCGGCGTTCCCAAGGGGCCTTCCTGAGCGCAGTGAGACCCGGCGGCGGTCTGCCGTTGAATAGAGCGTGCCCATCCATAAAGGGCTATTTAGCCCGATATCTGCGTTATGCTCAAAATTTGATACTCGGAAGATTGTGGATAATCCGAGGCAAGCAGTTGCTTTACTACCCCCACAGGGTGCCCGGTGGGGTGCTACCAATATTCCAACCTATCGTTTATCTCAGCGTTTGCGCATGCTGGCAATCTATTGATTGCCCGCCCCCCCTTCGGCATCCTGCCTCATTATTTTCTTTCCGAAGCGGCAAGATAAATACCTCGCCCGGCCCTGCGGATTTTTCCCGACTTGAATAGGCGGAAGATGATATTTCGCAGTTGCTTCTCCTCGCAACCGGACTGTTCTTTGAGGGCGGCAATGCCGACACCCTTGGGATGGGTTTTTATCATCGATAAAATCGCCCCGGTCGCGATTGTCGACTTTTTTTTGCGGGTTGGTGATGGTGGCCCGTACACGCCGCGTGAGACTCGCCGAATCGCACTTTCTGCCAGAAGACGGGCCATCACCGGCCGGACGGTGGCCAAGCGGAGACCGGTGGCCTCGGCAACCTGGGGTGCCCGGATGCCTTTGGGGGCGGCCCTGACAGCCGCCAGAACGGCTACTTGACGATCCGCTACAGAAAGCTGTTTTGGCTGGGCCGCCTTGGCCCGGTAAACACCCCGGGAGGCCTTCTCGATAGCGCCTTTACGGTGCGCCTGATAAAGGACATTGCGGATTTTAATGATGGCGATGCCGCTTTTTTGGTGCAATTCAACCGCCTTGATTCCGTTCGTTGCCCGCTGCACCAGATCCAGAATTTGGTTCTTCTCATCCACTGCTTTTGTTTTTAGTTGCTTGCGGGATGCGCCTTGGGGTGGCCGGGCCGCTTTTTTGGGCTTATCCGTGACTGAATGTATCGCGGCAGCCTCGGCGGTGATTGTCCCGAAATCGGGCATCGCATCCATGTCGATGCCGAAAACATTGCCGAGATCCGCCTCGGCAATCGTCGGCTGGGTATTGTCTTCCGCCTTTTGGATCCACTGGCCGGTGGTCTCTTCGAGGGCTTTGGCGATCAGGTCGTCCATGTTGACCCGGCGCAGCATAAAAAAGAGTGACGGGTCCTGATCTAGGCGTGCACCGATACCATAGAGCGTGGCGGCGACATGTTTGCACATGCTGGCCCAGTCCGGGCAGCTGCAGGAAAACTGGATTTCCTCGGGGGTGGGAAAGAGGCCGCTGCCCTTTGCCATGAAGAGATGCGCAAGGGCCTTGGGGAAGCGTCCGGCCAGAAGGTCCTGCAGCGAATCCAGTTGATCCGCGCAGGCGGCGATTATCTTGCCCCAGTTCGTTTTCGGCAACGCCTCGATCTTGATGTCGACTGCATAGGGTTTGCTGCGCGATCCCTGCACCAGGGCGCTCACCGCCCCCTTGTCGATGCGCAGGTCGAGAACCGCCAGGTGGCGCACATAGCTGCGGCCGCGCTCGATCCGGTTGCGGTAATCCGCATAGCGTTCGAGGTTGGCGTTCCATGACTGGCCCCACCAGGTCCTGGCCAGGGTGCGGCCCTCGATGATCACCGGTGCGAGATCCGCATTCTTTTTTCGTAGCTGGCGGATCTTTTTTTCAGCCCGTGCCCGTTTCTCGCTAACCGAAACGTATCGGGGATATTGAAAGTAGCTCATAACCATCCATTTCCCTATGGTTTTGGTAACGACAGTCGAAATAAATCCATCACCTGGTCGTTGCTCATCTCCGTGATCCAATCCTCGTTTACAGCGGCAATGACGTCTTCCGACAGTTTCTTTTTGGCTTCTATCATCAGATCGATCTTCTCTTCAACCGTCCCGCGGGTGATAAACTTGTGGACGATGACGTTCTTTTTCTGGCCGATTCGGAAGGCCCGGTCCGTGGCCTGATTTTCGACCGCCGGGTTCCACCATCGGTCGAAGTGGATCACATGGTTGGCCCGGGTCAGGTTCAACCCCACGCCGCCAGCCTTGAGGGATAGCACCATGAATGGCACATACGTCTCCCCCTGAAACTGGCCCAGCACGGCCTTCCTGGCTTTGACCGGCACGCTGCCGTGGATGAACAGCCCCGGATGATGAAAAATATCTGCCAGAAACGTACACAACGGGTCAATGATTTCTTTGAACTGGGTAAACACCAGCACCCGTTCTCTTTTTTCGTGGATGGTCACGCAGACTTCACGCAGGCGGGCGAACTTGCCGGAATCGCCTTCCGCGTAGCCATCGCTGCCCAGATATTGATCCGGATGGTTGCACAGCTGCTTCATTTTCATTAGGGACGACAGAATCAGGCCCCTGCGCCCCATCCCTTCCTTGTCGGCCAGTACCTCTTCCAGGCCGCTGATCAGCTGCTGGTACAGCACGATCTGCCTTTGGGTCAGATCGGTGTAGGTCTTCATTTCGATCTTGTCCGGCAGGTCGCGGATCACGGTTCTGTCGGTTTTCAACCGTCTGAGAACATAGGGCCGGATCAGTTGCCGCAGGTTGCCGTACTTTGACTGATTCCGGCTCAATGCCTTGGCGAACCGTTTGAATTCAGTGGCCGTGCCGAGCAGTCCGGGATTCAGGAAATCAAACAGGGACCACAGGTCGGACAGGCGGTTTTCAATGGGTGTCCCCGTCAGGATCAGCCGGTTCTGCGCCGTGTATTTTTTTATGACCCGGGTCTGTTTGGTTCCCGGATTCTTGATGGCCTGGGCCTCGTCAAGAATCAGGTAATGCCATGCATGTTCCTGTAAAAATTGGTACCGTCCGGCCAGGGCGTAGGTCGTGATCACGAGATCACAATCCTTGATCAGGTCTTTGTTCCCATCGGCAAGCTTGTCCGACGACTGCATGCCCGGATGGGCGATGAAAAAAGAGAGATCCGGGTAAAAACGCCGGATCTCGGCAGCCCAGTTGGCCAGCAGAGAGGCGGGGATCACCAGCAGACTGGCCGGCTTGCGGTCTTTGCGTCTCTCCTTGGATGCGTACAGAACGTTCAGCAAGGCCAGCACTTGCACTGTTTTGCCCAGCCCCATATCATCGGCCAAGCAGGCGCCCAGGCGAAGGGAATGCAAAAACCAGAGCCAGTTCAATCCGGTCTGCTGGTACTTGCGCAACCGGGCCCTGAAATTCCCGTCGGTCAGGATATGTTGGAGCTGTCCGGGATCGTGCAACTTCTGCATGATGTCGGCAAGCCACTGGCCGTGTGATACGCTGACCTCATCGGGTTCGGCCTCCGCATCGCCAAGCAGCTTCCCCGGATTCATCTGCAGGCGCATGGCATCCAGCCAGGAGAGTCCGCCGCCGGCCATCAATTGTTCGGCCTTTTCATAGGCGGCCAGGGTTTGCCGCAGTTTTTCCGGATCCACCGCCACCCATTTGTTCTTGATAAAGGCAAGCCCTTCGGACTGGGCCAACAGCTGCTGGATCTCTTCTTTGGAGAGCGGCTCGCCGTCCAGCAGCAGGCCGGCGTTAAACGATAGAAGTGCCTCCATGCCCACCAGCGACGGTTTCTGGGCGCCGAACTGCAGATTGAGGGTCATGCGGGGGGCACCGGCTTTCCACCAGTTGGGAATCCGGCAGAGAATGCCGGCCTTTTCGAAAACGGGGATATCCTTTAAGAAGAGGTAGGCCTGCTTGGCCGTCCAGGCCAGCGGTTGAAAGATGCTGCCGGCGGTAAGTAGCTTGCCGAGCACCGCCGATGTTCGGGCCGCCTCGTGAACTGTGGCCATCAATTCCAGCAGTTTTTCCCGGTTGCCGGCAAATTCCTGGAGGGCGAACTTCAGCGGCACATGCCGGGATTCGCCCTCCGGGTTCAGCCGCGTGGAATAGGTGGCCAGAAAGGCAAACGGATGCTCCGCATCCTTGTTTTCCACCAGATGGAAAAAGATGCGCCCCACCAGATGGGCTTTCGGGCTGGATGCCTTGATGAAGGCGGCCACCGTCCCGTCATGGACTTGCATGGCTGCGCGCCAGGCCGCGTGCAGCATCTCCCAGACCCGTGCCAGCCGGTCGGCATCCAGGTAGTCTATGCCCGTCATCATGGGCGCCCGATTCAGCCAGGCGTCGATATCATCCGGTGGAAGGTCGAGGCGGATCGATTCGCGCAGGGTTTCAAGATCTGGTGTTCGAATCAGCTCCCGGGTGAAGTGCCCGGCAAAATCCCGCCAATAGGACAATGATGGGGAAAGCGGCACATCCGTGTCGGAAAACCCGAGGCTGAGCAGCCAGCGATCAGTCTCCGTCTCAAAGCACCGATATAGCTCATCCTGCAGCAGCCGGCGGCTTTTGCTGATTTTTCCGTCCGCCGCATCCCACTCCAATTGTAGCCCGCCGTCCGGTATGAGGACGGCAATCAACGCTTTGGCGATCGTTGCGTCAGACATCAATCCCCTCTGGCGGGAAACAGCAGGTGGCGCAGCCAGCCAAACAGGGTGTTGCCGTGGAGCATGGCCTGCTCCCAGGCCATAAATTCCCGGGAGAGTTTGGCCGGGTCGGAGAAAAATTCGGCGCGGGTGGTGAAGGACTCTTCCGGGTCCAGCTGTTTGACCACGCGGGCCGGATTGCCGACGGCCACGCAGTTGGCGGGAACCGAATCCACCACGATGGCCCCGGCGCCCACGATACTGTTCTCGCCGATGGTCACGCCCTTGCAGATGATGGCGCTGTCCCCGATCCAGGCATTTTTTTCGATGGTTACCGGTATGGCGTTACCAAAGGAGATACGGTCATAGATCCCGTGCCAGTCGGAATCGGTAAGGTAGGCACCATTGGCGATCATGCAGTTGTCGGCGATGGTGATGCCGGCGGCGCTGCTGATCCTCACGCCGGGGCAGATCAGACAGTAGTTGCCGATGGTGATATGTCCCTTGCCCGCTTGGTCCGGCCATACCGACAGCCGGATTTTTTTATCCGGGGTGGCGATGACCGTGGCGAATTGTCCGATGGCGATCGGCGCACCGAACAGCTCTACATGCCAGGGACGCATGAAAGTGAACCCCCTTCCCAGGTGCTCGAGTTGGGGGGCCAGAAAGTGGCGGGCATAGAATCTCTGAAACTTCAGGTATGCCTTTTTGATAACGTAGGGGCGATGATCTTTAACCATAACAGACGCAACTAACCCATCCATGTGCCGGATGGCCGGCCGTCAACCGGGGTATCCGGTTTCAGCCCACCAGGCATGGCTGAACAGCCGTCCTCCGGGGCTAAGGTTGAACAGCGCATCGGCTGCCAGCAGCGCGACCGCATTGGTCCAGGTGATTTTTTCTTCGGGCCACCGGGTCATGTCCGGAAAAGTGAATCCACACCAGAAGGAGCCGTCATCAAATACGTGCTCCGACAGCCAGTTGAAGATGATGAGCGCCTTTTCCGTATCGCCCATGGCCGCCAGGGTCAGCACCAATTCGGAACTTTCTGCGATCGTCACCCAGGGTTGGTCGTAGACGCAGCGAACCCCCAAACCTTCCACCACATATTTCTTCCACTGTCGCTTGATGCGTCCGCCGGCCATTTCACCGGTAACGGCGCCGCACAGCACCGGGTAGAACCAGTCCATGGAAAATCGGGATTTGGTCATGTTGAACAGGTATGGCCGATTGCAGATCGCATCACCGAGACGCTTATATGCAGCGGCCCAGGGGATGACGGCCATGCCCAGTTCGTCGGCAATGGCCATGGCGCATTTCAGACTCATGTAGATGGAGCTGGATCCGGTGAGCAGGGCCATGGGGTCCACCTTGCCCTGGGGGCTGATCGCCCAGCAGATCTCTCCGTTGGCGCGCTGATGGCCGACGGCAAAGTCAATGGCGCGTCGTACGGTGTCCCACATGGATTCCAGAAAATGGCGATCACCGGTGATCAGCCAGTAATGAAATACGCCCACGGCGATATATGCGCTCATGTTGGTTTCGCGGGTCCGGTCCTCGGGGATGCCTCTGCGATAAGCGGCAAACCAGCTGCCGTCGGCCAGCTGCATGCTGCGCAGCCAAAAAAAGGCTTGTCGCGCCTCTTCCAGATATCCCCCCACCGTCAGCCCCATGGCCGCCTCCACATGATCCCAGGGGTCGGTCTTGTCTCCCGTAGACCAGGGGATTTCACCGGAGGGAAGCTGGGTGGCAGTGATCAGACGGCACACCGCATCAACATCAACGGCAAGCTTCTGCCGCTGCTTGCAGATACTCACATTCATAATAATGATAAACCTTTTTGGTCGTGCCAGAATCCAAACGATTGTGTTGCAGTGTCCAGCAGATAAATAAAATACGTTGGAAATTATGGATATGCAAGGGAAAAGGCCAAATTCTGCAAGCCCGCCATCAAATGGCAGACAGGATGTTGCCCAAAAAGGGTCTGGATCCTTCATGGGACCTCGCCACGGGTTTTGCCACGGGTTTCCCCAACCAATGGGTTTTTGCCTGTCAAAAACACCCCGTACAAGCATCCTGCAGTCGGGGTGAACCTTCTTGACTTGGATCGGAAAACTCTTTATGAACTGGACTTTATCGAAAAAGGCGTGTGCCCGACGGCAGTCGCCGTTGCCGGATGACGGCAACCATCAACTTGACCATACCGCATCGGCTGACCCGTCCAAATCAATCAGCCGTCAGGAATTCATTAATGAAGAACGCGCTCAAGGAAACCATTTTGGCGGCAGCAATGGCCGCTCACGAAAAAGGCATCTTCCCCTCTTCTGATTTTTGTGAGGTGGTGCTGGAAGAACCCAAGGCCGACAGCCACGGCGACCTGTCAACCAACATGGCCATGCAGATGGCCAAGGCCCAGCGCATGTCACCGCGAAAAATCGCCGAAACGCTCATCGGTCATCTGGATGACAAAAAGGGCATCATCGACCGTACGGAAATCGCCGGGCCGGGGTTTATCAATTTCTTCATCCGTCCGTCCGCCTGGTACCCGGTGCTGGCCGCCATTCACGAACAGGACGACCAGTATGGTCGCTGCGACCTGGGCAAGGGGACCCGCATCCAGATCGAATTCGTCAGTTCCAACCCCACCGGCCCCCTTCACGTGGGCCACGGCCGGGGCGGTGCCGTGGGGGACAGCACCGCCAACATCCTCTCTTTTTGCGGCTTTGACGTACAAAAAGAGTATTACATCAACGATTCCGGCCGACAGATACAGACCCTGGGCATGTCTGTCTACCTGCGGGGAAAAGAGCTGCTGGGGGAAACCGTCGCTTTTCCCGACACCTGCTACCAGGGTGATTACATCCGGGACCTGGCCGGGGAACTGCTGGAACGGGAGGGCCGGGAACTTTTTGAAAAAAGCGAGGCGGAGGCCATCATGCCCTGCGCCCGGTATGCGGCGGAGAAAATTACCGCGGGTATGCGGGCCGACCTGGTGGATTTCGGGGTGACCTTCGACCAATGGTTCTCGGAGCAGAGCCTCTACGATTCGGGCAAGGTGGCGGGGGATATCCGTGATTTCAAGGAGAAGGGACTGATCTACGAGAAAGACGGTGCCCTGTGGTTCAAGACCAGCGACTACGGCGACGAAAAGGACCGCGTGGTGGTTCGCCAGAACGGCCAGACCACTTATTTCGCGTCGGACATCACCTATCACAAGGACAAGTTTGAGCGCGGGTTTCAAAAAGTGATCGACGTGTGGGGGGCAGACCACCACGGTTACATCCCGCGAATGAAAGCCGCCGTGGAGGCCTCCGGATACGATCGCGACCAGTTCGACGTCCTGCTGGTGCAACTGGTCAACCTGCTGCGGGCCGGCCAGCCCGTGGCCATGTCCACCCGGGCCGGTGAGTTCGTTACCCTGGCCGACGTGGTCAAGGAGGTCGGCCGGGATGCAGCTCGGTTTATCTTTCTGACCCGCCACTATGAGAGCTCCCTGGACTTCGACCTGGAACTGGCCAAACAAAAAACCAATGACAACCCCGTGTACTATGTCCAATATGTCCACGCGCGCATCTCCAGCATCCATCGCAAGGCTGAGAGCGACAGGCTGGATGTCAGCGGGTTTGCGCCATCGGATCTGTCAGCCCTTGAAACACCGGAGGACATTGCACTGATCAAGGCCCTGGCCCGCTATCCGGAAACCGTTGAAACTGCCGGGGCGTTAATGGAACCTCACCGCATCACCTACTACCTGATGACCCTGGCCGCTGCCTTTCACACCTATTACAACCGGCACCGGGTGTTGTGTGAAGACGATCTGAAGTTGACCCGGGCCAGGCTCTACCTGATCTCGGCCGTTCAGAAGGTGATCCGTAACGGACTGGCGTTGCTGGGCGTGTCGGCGCCGGACGCCATGTAGGCGTCACGGGTTCAAGGGCATACGGGTTCAAGGGTTCAACGTGCACCAAAAACCTCAACCAGCGTGACCATTTACAATAAACGCGATCCGGTGAATGATTACATGCCGGAAGCACTCACCCTGCGATTCGAGGTTTCATCTTACAGCCTATCGCCTACGAGCAAGGTCAACGAATGAAAGCAAACCCAGAACGGTGACGTCGAACCTGTGAACGTTTACGGAACAAACCTGTGACAAAGGGCAAGGCCACCGCGTCAAAACGCCGGATCGCCTGGGGGCGATACCTGCTGGTCTTTTTCGTTGCGGCATGGATGTTCGTTCTTGGCGTGCTGGTTGGCCGGGGAACGGCCCCCGTGCATTTCGACACCCAGGCGCTGCAAGAAGAGCTGGCCGCCCTGCGTGACGCCATGATGAAAAAGGAGCGGGAAGCGGTAGAAAAAGCCATCCGGGGAGAAGATGAAAAAGCGCCCTTGGAGTTTTACGAAGCCCTGAAAAAAGATGGGCTGGACACCGCCGTTCAGATTCCTGCGCCGGTGGTGTCGACGGCTGAACCCCCGCTCCGCGCAGAAGCTTCCGAATCGGTTCAACCGCCCCACAAGTCGCGAACCGCCACCATGGCCAAGAAATCCAAGGTGCCGGACAAACCGACGCTCGAGAAAGCGCCGTCGTCCCTTCCGGCAGCTGTCGAAACCACGGGCAAGCTGACCATTCAGGTGGCTTCCCTGAAGGATGGGGCAGCCGCCGAGCGAATCGTTGCAAATCTGAAAAAGGACGGGTATCCTGCCTACGTGTCGAGAATTGTCATTCCCGGTAAAGGACTCTGGTTTCGGGTTCGGGTGGGCCGCTACACGGACCGTGAACAGGCAACAGCGGACATGGACGCGGTTGACCCGAAATCAGAAAAATCCCATTCTGGTTGAACGATAACCCAAACCGTATTCAATATTTATTGATGCCGAGGTAGAAAAATGAAAATATCCCAAAAGGAAGTCCTGCACGTCGCCCACCTGGCCCGACTGGATATCGCTGACGCGGACGTCGACCGGCTGGCCGACCAGATCGGCACCATTCTCGATTATGTGGACACCTTGAATCAGGTGGATACCACCGGGGTTCCTGCCACCTCCCATGCCATCACCCTGACCAATGCATTCAGGGAGGACGAAGCGCAGGACCATCTGGACCCACAGGCTTCTCTGGCCAATGCCCCGGAGAAGGAAGACGGTGCCTTTGTGGTGCCCAAGGTACTCTGACGCTGCATTGACGAATTGGCCGTCGTTTTACCCGGCCGTAATTCCGCAAGGAACGGATGCCATGAAACTGCATGAACTGACCATCGAACAGGCCAGCGGCCTGCTGAAAAATAAGGAAATTGCTTCTGTTGAACTGACCCGGGCCGTCCTCGACCGCATCGAGGCGGTCGACGGCAAGGTCGGTGCTTTCCTGACCGTCGATGCCGACGGTGCCATGGCCCAGGCCGAAGCGGCGGACCATCGCCTGGCCAAGGGTGACACGGCACCCCTGACCGGCATCCCATTGGGCATCAAGGACCTGATCTGCACCCAAGGCCTTCGCACGACCTGTGCGTCGAAGATGCTTGAAAACTTCATCCCGCCATACGACGCCACCGTCATCTCCCGATTGAAAAAGGCCGGCGCGGTGATCGTGGGCAAGCTTAACATGGACGAGTTTGCCATGGGTTCCACCACCGAGCACTCCGGCTTTCAGACCACCCGCAACCCCTGGAATCTGGATCGCATCCCCGGAGGCTCCAGCGGCGGGTCGGCCGCGGCTGTGGCGGCGGACATGTGCCTGGGTGCCCTGGGCTCGGACACCGGCGGTTCCATCCGCCAACCCGCCTCCCACTGCGGCGTGGTGGGGGTCAAGCCGACCTACGGCAGGGTATCCCGTTTCGGGCTGGTGGCTTTTGCCTCTTCATTGGACCAGATCGGTCCGTTGGGCAAAACGGTGACCGACTGTGCCATCATGCTGGACGCCATTGCCGGTCACGACCCCAAAGACTCCACCTCCGTCCCCGAACCGGTGCCAACTTTTGCGGCCATTGCCGATGACGGTCTTTCGGATGTGGTGGTGGGCATCCCCAAGAGCATACAGCGCCGCCCAGGGGTTGGATCCTCAGGTCGGTGCGGCTATGGAACGGGCGGTGAAAACCATCCAATCGCTGGGCGCCAGATGCATCGATGTCTCTTTGCCCCACACCGATCATGCCGTGGCCGCCTACTACGTGATCGCCCCCAGTGAAGCCAGTTCCAATCTGGCCCGCTACGATGGCGTGAAATACGGTTTCCGCGACAAGTCGCAGGCCGATCTGCTTCAGATGTACCGCAGCACCCGGTCGCAAGGATTCGGTCCGGAAGTGCAGCGTCGCATTATCCTGGGTACCTATGCCCTGTCCGCCGGTTACTACGATGCCTACTACGGCAAGGCTTCCCAGATTCGCACGCTGATCAAGAATGATTTTCAAACCGCCTTTGCATCCTGCGATGCGATTGTCTCCCCGGTGGCACCCACACCGGCCTATCCCATCGGCAAAACCCTTGACGATCCGCTGACCATGTACCTGTCGGACATCTACACCCTGTCGGCCAACCTGGCCGGCATCCCGGGGATATCGGTCCCCTGCGGATTCTCCGACGACGGTCTGCCCATCGGCCTGCAGATCATGGGCCGCCATTTTAACGAACCGATGCTTTTTAAAATTGCCCGGCAGTTCGAAAAGGCGGCGAACATCAAGGATAAAAGGCCGCCCTTGTGATCGAGGTCGCCAAAAGGAAGGTTTGCATGACCATACAGCCCGAAGGCGAAAGCCTGAGAAAAGCAGTCCAGTGGATATCCGAAGAAAAAAAGGCGGGGTCACCCAAAAGCCGACAGCAACTCATCGAGGCGGCCTGCCTGAAATTCAACCTGACCCCCATGGAGGCGGAGTATTTAGCGCGCAGTTTCAAAGAGATTGCCCAGTCGTCTAAAAATAATGACCAGAATCAGAATCCTTCCGGAAATCCTGTCCAATAAAATTGCTGCCGGAGAGGTGGTGGCGCGTCCGGCTTCGGTGGTCAAGGAGCTGGTCGAAAATTCCATCGATGCCGGCAGCACCCGGATCATCGTCGAAATTGAACAGGGCGGGCGAAAACTCATCCGTGTATCGGACAACGGACAGGGCATGGGCCGGGACGATGCCCTGCTCTGCCTGGAGCGATATGCGACCAGCAAGATTGCCACCGATCCGGACCTGTTTGCCATCCGCACCCTGGGATTCCGGGGAGAGGCGCTGCCCAGCATCGCCTCGGTCTCCCGGTTCACCCTCGTTACGCGGGAAACCGACGCCGATGTGGGTACTCAGATTGAGGTGGCGGGGGGGCGGATCAATAACGTCTCCGATGTGGGTGCCCCTCCCGGCACCCTGATCAGCGTGGCCGGCCTCTTCTACAACACCCCGGCCCGGCGTAAGTTTTTGAAAAGCATCGACACGGAGATGGGCCACATTGCAGACACCATTGCCAGCATGGCCCTGTGCCGGCCGACCGTTCAATTCAGGCTGTCGCATAACAACCGGATCGTGAAAAGCTGGGCGCCGGCCGCAGAACCCATGGATCGGGTGGCCGATGTCCTTGGGGCGGCCATCAAGAAGGAGCTGTATCCGGTTGATCGGGCCACCGCGGATATCGAAATCAGCGGGTGGGTCGCCTCCCCGCGCATGAACCGGTCCACCGCCCGCGGCATCTATCTGTTCGTCAACGGTCGCTGGGTCAAGGACCGGGTGATTCAACACGCCCTGTTCGCCGGTTATACCGGACGGTTGATGAAAGGACAGTATCCGGTGTCGGTGCTGTTTTTAAGGGTTCCCTTCGACCAAGTAGACGTCAATGTTCATCCCACCAAGCACGAAATCCGTTTTGTCCGCCAGAAAATGGTTCACGACACCGTGCGGGACGCCGTGGCCGACGCACTCAGGCAATCCGATCCCACCCGGTGGAAAGCCAATGAACCCAGGAGTACCGAATTGGCTCAAGGGCCGGCAACCGTGTCCGAGCTGCATGCAGAATACAAAATACCGCCCCCGCATGACCATTCGGGCACCCAGGTGGATGACGCGTTGGACCGAAAATCGGTTTCATCGGCCCTGGCGGCCGGGGAAGGCAACAGGCAGACGCCATTGCCGCCTGCAGATCCCGTCAATACCCCGGCCCCGCCGATCGACCCCACGGCCTGCAACGGAAAACCAGCCCACCAGGCGCCGCTGTGGAAACAGCGGTTTTTTGCCGACCTGACCGTCATCGGCCAGTACAAGGGCACCTATATTATCTGTGAATCCCAAGACGGCTTGATGCTCATCGATCAACATGCGGCCCACGAACGAATCGTTTTCGAACAGCTCAAGCGCCAGTCCAACGCACGCCGACCCACTGCCCAGCGCCTGCTGCTGCCCGAAACCATCGACCTGAGATTCCGTGAAACCCAGATCCTGGAAAAGCTGGCTCCGGAACTGGACCGATTCGGGCTTGAGATTGAGCCTTTTGGCGGGAACACATTCGTGGTCAAGGCCGTGCCCACACTGCTTGACAGCTCTGGCATTTCGGGGCTGGTTACCCAACTCGTAGAAAAAACAGCGGAAATCGGTGTGGGTGCCGAGATGGAAACGATTTTGGATGAATGCCTCATGGTCATGGCCTGCCACAATGCGATCCGTGCCCACCAGCAACTCACTGGGACGCAGATCAAGGCCATGCTGGAACAGCTGGATGCCTGCGACAATCCGTCGCACTGCCCCCACGGTAGACCCATCTGGATCCAATGGCGCGTTAAAGACCTGGAAAAGCAGTTCCAGCGGATCGTTTGACGTCCCGTTTTTTGTCAATTGGTTGACAATATGTGTACGTCACAGCCGCAAATGAACGCCATAATCAATCGGCAATATCGCGAAAAGGAGAATCCATAACGATAAAATATAAATTAATATCCGAATGTTAATTTTTTTTGATGGCCATGCCCCTGAATTTTCCGCCCACTTCAACATTAAGGTACGATTTTTGCTTTTATCTCCGACAACTTGGTTAATGATCGAATCACGTTCAATATGCTGAAATGCGGAGATAAACATGGGTAGTTGCAGTCGACGCCATTTTATAAAAAAAATCGGCACGGGTTTCCTGGCGACCTGCCTGGTGCCGGCAACAGGATGGTCCGCCCTGCTGCCGGACAGCACCCGCCGCTCCCTCTCTTTTTATAACACGCACACGGGGGAACGCCTCGGTGTCTGCTATTATAAAAACGGTGCCTATTGCCCCGGTGCCATGGGACAGATAAACCGCATCCTCAGGGATCACCGCACCGGTGACATTGAAGACATGGATGCCCGACTGATGGACCTGCTTTTTACCGTGAGCCAACGCTTGGGCGGCTGTTCTCCCTTTCACATCATCTCCGGTTACCGCTCCCCCCAGACCAATGCCCGGCTACGTAAACAGAGCACCGGTGTGGCCAAGTTCAGCTATCACATGCTGGGGCGCGCCATCGATATACGTCTGCCCGGGTGCGATACCCACAAGCTTCGGCAAGCCTGCCTGGATTTGAAATTCGGCGGCGTCGGCTACTATCCCCGATCCGATTTTGTCCACTTAGATACCGGGGCGTTTCGAACCTGGAACGGGTAGGGGGCCGACAGCCCGTGCGTTCGTTTAACAATTAAAAGGCCACGATGGATGGTTTTCATCTCCATGGTGGCCTTAGTCTTTCTGTGTTTACCGGCGCAGCCGGTCTTTCGGATAGTCAACGAAATCAGGCGGTGGGTTGGGCCTTCGCCGGCTAAGCGCGCGATCGAGATCACGGTCCCTGTCGTAAATGTCGCTGCGAAACTGAATCACACCCGTTTCGTCCGCCCAGGCTGTCATGTACAACAGGTGGACCGGAACCGGATGGTTCAGCCGGATGGTTCGGGTTTCTCCTTTTTCAATGGCTTCAGTCAATGCAATCGGCGGCCACCGTTGATCACCTGCCAGCACGAAATCGGCCAGCGGCAAGGGTGCTTCCACCCGGATACAGCCGGAACTGAAATCCCGCTGAACCCGTTTGAAAAGGGAGCGGTTGGGTGTATCGTGCAGGTAGACGGCAAACTGGTTGGGAAACATGAATTTAATGCGGCCCAGGGCGTTATTGGGCCCTGGATCCTGGCGAAGCCTGAAGGGGAAACGGTTGGCATGGTAGGCATGCCAGTCAACGGTGGTGGGATCGACTTCCGATGCGTCTATCCCCCAGTTTTGAAGCACGCGGATACCCCGCTGGGCCAGGTAGGCAACATCTTTTTGAAGTTCGGGCAGGATATCTTCAATAGCGATGGAGGTGGGCACATTCCAGTGGGGGTTGACCACCAGATAGGTCATGTTGGCGCTGAACACCGGCGATCGCCTGGCCGGCCGACCGACCACCACCCGCATCTGTAAACCCACATGGCCGTTCTCCACTGCATTGAGATTGAAATCGGCCGTGTTGACAATGATGTGCCGGGTTCCCAGATCATGGGGCAGCCACCGCCATCGTTCGAGATTGACCACAACCTGGCGGATGCGCTGTTCGACGGGAATGTTTAACATGCCAATCGTGCTTGGCCCCGCAATGCCATCTGCCTTCAATCCGTTGCGCTGCTGAAAGCGCTTCACCGCGGACGCAAGCGTGCCATCGAAGAAAAGCGAATCCTCATCGGGGTCCATTGGGCCAAGGTCCCCGCTTACGGCAAGCCGGCGGCGAAGATCGCCAACGGCAGAACTGCTATCGCCCGGCATGAGGGTTTTGCTGACATCCAGTGCCGGCCAACCGTTGGCAGCGGCCAGGCTGCGAAGGTCGGCCAACGCGTTGCGAAGGTTCGTATACCCGCTGCGCGACGGCCGCAACCGTTTCAACGCAGCCGCGATATCGCCGGTTGAGGCAGCGCTGGCAAGGGAGGCTGACAGATTCGCGGCGCCCGTGTTGATCTTCCAGTCGGTGTGCAGGGTTTCGGGGTTTACCCGCCCGGCAGTCAGATGGGAAGCATACAAAAGGTAGGCATCGGAGAGAATCAGGTCCAGGTCCGCCCACAATTCGGGAGAGACTGCGGTCGGGCTTGCCGAAGAGGATTGCTCGCATACTTCGGCCAGCAGTTCATGGATGGCATCCTGGTGGTAATCAACTGGCAAGAGTCCATCTTCCCCGGCACGATCGATGGCTTCGATCAACGCCTCCGCCTTTTCCAGGCGAAGCGAAGCGTCGATCCACAGGGGTAGATGCTTTCTGTCGCGGTAGGCCAACGGCAGCATCTGGATGCCGCAGATCATTTCTCCCTGGCAGGAAAGGGAGATCGTGGCCGGGTCCCCATCCAGCCGGGCCCGGATGATGGCCTGCACCTGATCAACCATGGAATCGGCGGCCCGGGCTTTCGGTACGATCCCGAAAAGGGCACATGCCAGAAAACCGGTGAACAGCAGGCACATGGCTAATATTGCCGCCGGCTTTATATCTGCGGATGTTATCTGCATACCGGGTTGACTATGGGGGAAAAAAAAATGGCAACAGTCGAACAATGGCGGCTCTATCCTCCCGGCCAAAAAAATAGCCCGCAGAACCAGCGGGCTATCGGGTAATGGTATAAACTGGCGGAGAGAGAGGGATTCGAACCCTCGGTGGAAGCTTCCCCCCCCACTCGCTTAGCAGGCGAGCCACCAATTTTATGAGATCGTATATGTATCGATTTAATTCATTGTATTCCAAATGGTTAAGAGACATCAACTTTCAGTAACTTTCAAAATATGATCTGTTTTTTGAACTAATTGTAACGATTTTTTGATCTGCCACCCTTACTATCAAATCATCCTTTTTACCACAAAAGATGCAGCGTACCCGACGCCGAGTCCCAGACGGCAACATGATTCATGGTCGACACAGGGGCGTCTCTTTAAATTTCCAGGCGAAGATTCCCACTGCCAGGAGACCGAATATTATGCCGATGATTTTGGGGATCATGTGATTTTTTCCTTTTTTATGGACCGATCATGGTACCCACGGCAACAGGTCGCAATTGCATCGCTTAAGAGCATACTATTGAAATTTTCAGGGTAGGTAATCTTCGCGAACCGGTGAAAAGACCTCAATAACAACCGCATCTTCCAGAGCCTCTGCCGAATGCTCGACACCGCCCGGTAGGCACCAACTATCTCCTGCTTCAACATCCTTAATTTCACCGTCGACAATGAAGCGCAGTTTGCCGGAGATCATAATTCCAGTCTGTTCATGGGGATGGGAATGTGTTGGGATTGCAGAGCCCTTAGCTATTTTGAACTGGCCCATCAGTGTCTTATCACCGTGAACCAGGGTCGTTAAACTAATTCCATCCAATAGTTGTCGTGACTCACCGGTATCTTTTTTGCGAAACATGTTGCCTCTCCAAATTTTAAATAGATGTTTATCGTTCGATTCTTCGAAGACCGAACGTAAACATGATTTCGCTAATGTTCAATCCTACCAATTCCACGCTGCATGTGAATATCGTACAAGGACTGTCTCTAAAAACCATGTTTGCCTATATAGAAATGACACCAATCACCATCTCATAACGAATACGGATTCAGCCAAAAACATGACCATCCATTCCGCACCATCTAAAAAACCACCAGGGATCCTCGACTGAATACCTCGCGGAGCGACCCGAAATATCGGAATCACAAGAAAGTGTCTGAGGATGAACTCTGGGATGGGGGAATGCGGTGACGTTGATTATTTTGCCCTGGCCGAATCCTGAAACGGCCGCAGCGCATTTTTGATAGATGGAAACACAAGCGCTATGGACCCCATGCCATTGGGATAGACAGCAGAAACAGCAGGGACGGTCGTTTGGTAGTTACGCATAGCTTAACGATACAGTGTTTCACGCATCTTTCGGGACAGCTGTTCGAGGTTGAAAGGTTTTTGAATAAATCCGTGACAACCCTTTTTTAAAATTATGGATATACCCAATTTGAATTTGTCGCCGTTGATATCGAACGCCTGTTTCCCATCAGGTATGCTCAATGACATGAATTCAGGGTCAAGATGGCATTGCACTTCGGTATCTGGCCCGTAATTTAGGGAATCCAAACATTCCATTACCTCGAAATTATCCACCGGAATGTATTTGGTCGTGAACAGCGCCCGAACATCCTGCCCATCGAATCGGAACTGGAGCTTTTCGTTCTTTTCCTTCTTGATCCAATGATTCAAATTAAGCGCCTGCACATCGGGTGGACACCGCCGCAGATAAGGATACGGTATGCCAAGACGGTTTGAAATAGAGCGTTGTGCTACGGGCCTGACCGGATGGGGTTCACCAGCAATACGAAGCAGATCCAGGTTATCGAAAGCAATGTCCGGCACATCGATGTTCAGATCATAGCAGCCCGCGGACAATTCATCCACGCGGTCGAAAACTTTGCCAAGGGTAGTAAGTTTCTGCACAATATTTTCTCCATAGGGTTTTGATGCGGGAGATGCACTTATCCCGGCAATGATCTTATTTACGGTTTATGAGTTCAGGTTGTGTGCTAACGGGAATCAGAAATATTCTTGATGTGTTGGGACTGGGACGGGTTGATTCTTAATGGCAGAACAACCGGTGGGATTGAATCTGACTGCTCAGGTGCTTCGGTTAAATGCCGGTTTCGTTGCCGGTCATCTTTCAGCAACTTTCTTAGTTTCCGGGTTGTCATCTTTCTGAATGGATGTGCCATGCCCCAGAATGAAGGTATTTTTCTGCAACCTCGGCATTCTTGTTAAAGCATACGCATTTGATCCAGCCGGTTTTTTCTCGGCCTGAATTGAATGCCAGGGAAAATGATGTGACTGGATTCCCAGATTGGTCGAAAAAGATTTCTGGGTCGTTGCCGAGGTTGCCGGTCAATATGAGTTGATTGATCATGGGTGCGGTTTCATTTCTCTTATTCATGGTTTCAGCAGCTGCGATTTCCGAGATAAATGAACGATCCAATCAGCAGAATTACGACAGCCCAAATAATGGATTGGGGCAAAACGGAAATGACGTAGGCGATGCCGATGACCGCTAATACGATGAGTGCGATGGTGATTGCCGGTTTGAATATTTCCAATAAGTGCCTCCTTGAAATAAAGATGGTTGTTGGGATCCCTTCCTATTCATCAATTAATATATATAATAACAGTGGATTAAAATGATTTTAAGGGCGAGTGGAATGGATGCTGGGAGGCAGGAAAATAGAAATGCTTTTTCAAAAGGAAATATCGGTGCTGCCCGGAACAGGGTGCCTGTAGCACGAATCCGGGATCTCTGTGGATATTATTTCGCGAGTTGCAAAATCTTTTATAACCAACTAATTTCTTGACAAAATTTTCCCTACAGGAGTATCCTTTTTATTGATCCCCCTCCTTTCATTTCAATATCAAACCTTGTTTCAGGAGCATTGAACGTATGAACAAGCTTGAACTGATCCAGGCATTGAAGGACGCCACCGACCTGACCAAACCCGAAGCTGCCGTCGTTGTGGAAATATTTTTCGATGAAATGGCTAATGAACTTGTAAAAGGAGGCCGTGTTGAGATCCGGGGATTGTGTTCATTTTTCGTTAAGGAATACGGATCATACACCGGGCGTAACCCAAAAACCGGGGAAAAGGTGAAGATCAAACCGAAAAAGTTGCCGTTTTTTAAGCCAGGGAAGGAGCTGAAAGAACGGGTGGATCGCTGAATTCGAAAAGTTTGATTCACTTGACCAAACATCCAAGAAGAATGCTATCTGTAATCGTATGTGATCAAAGATGATCTCAATAAATCTCAGGTCGTCACATCTCTGTGATAGATTCTTTTTCCCGATGTAATCTGCACCGAACTGCCAATTCGGCCGCACCCATATGTTGTGGTGCTTAGAATTAGTATACGTTTCAATTGGTTAATGACTTTGGCAAGTAACCGCAAACCACGGGAGGGTCCATTTTTATGTGATAGCCAGAACGTACTTTCCGATTATCAATATTTCATTCATCCTCTAATCTCTTCTTAATCACTACCCCACTCCTCCTGCAACGGAACGATCAGACCATCCATTGATTGAAAAATCGATTTAAATTTCCGTCATGATGTATTCTTGAGGGCAAACTGGACAAGGATCCTTTTTTGATATGAAGCCAACCCTCAATACGCCGGTTGCCCCACAAATACACCCTCGCTTCAGTTACTTTTATTCAGAATCGTTGCTTCCGAATTAGGGTCGCGGAAATAAATAATTCCACAATATGGCGCCGGATGTGGGTCTGTCACCAAGGCGCATCCGACGGCGCATATCGAGATATGTTACGGCGGATGGAACGCAGGTGGCGGGCCCACAGGCAAGCGAGATGTGGAATTATTTTTTTCCGGGGCCCTTAGCTCATATAACGCCAGAGTAACTATTATCTAACCAAATGCTAACAAAGTGATTGACGCCCCTATTCCCCCTGATTAAAATGTGAACACCGCTGTAAGTGATACAGGTATGATTTTGGGGATGAGCACCAGCAAAAGAGAAGGTATCCGTTACGATGGCTTACAACCACACTTGGCAAGCAGTATTCAGACCGGGGGCATCCGATGATTTTTTCACGGCAGATCACCCCGTTGGATTTCAGGCGAGTGCCCAAGGGTTCACTCCGGTCAATGCCTGGTGGTTGTCCGAACTTTGTAGACTGATCTATAGAAAAGACGCCTCGGAAGGGTTTGACACACTGGGCCATGCGTCGCGAAACGACTTCCTGGAAAGTGTTGGTCTGATTGAGCGCCGATTTTTCAGCGGGCCCACCACTCAAGCTGCCCTGATAGAGACCGTGGAGGCCGGTGATGGGGCCTTTGCCGCGCTGGTGTTTCGTGGAACTACCGGCCGTCTGTCCAACTGGCTGTCCAACCTGGACATGGTTGCCTGCGAGTGGCCTGCCGGCGGCAACGTCCACCGAGGATTTATGAATATTCTCATGGAGCTTTGGGACCCCATTGCTTCTGCGCTGGAAGTCATTGAGAAACCATTGTATTATACCGGTCATAGCTTAGGCGGTGCGCTGGCCACCCTGGCGGCATCACTACGGCCGCCATGCGCAGTATACACCTTCGGGGCCCCACGCATCGGGGATGTTGAGTTTGCCCAAACCCTTGCCCGTGTCCCGGTGTTCAACGTGTTCAACCCGAAGGATATCGTTCCCGAACTGCCTCCGGTCAATCGACGAATCCGATTTACCCATGCCGGAACCATCGTCAGAAATGCAGAGATTAACCCACCCCATCGCGGATTTGCTCAAGCGCCGTCATTCCTTGCCAACCACGCCCCACTGAATTATACTGCGCAACTGCCTGTTGCCTTCGATAATTAGCATCCCGCCATACCGGCACCGACTGTGAATCATTTCGGTTGGCAACAGGCTTGTCCGATGATCCTGCCTGATCCGCACCCTTTTTGGGCATCCCCTTCAACAAATTGAACCCTCCCCGCGGCAAGCCGCGGAGAATGTGCTGCCGGTAACGGCAGTGCTGCGCAGCACCGGAAGGATATAAAAGCGATTTCCAGTTCGCTCGCTAACCCCGCCGCAAGCGGCGAGGAATGCGCTCGCTATCGCGGTTCAAGCACTATTTCTGGCTGATGTGATCGGGGAAAAGGGCTGCGAAGTTCGCTTATGCGCATCGTTTTCCCGTAAGCTGGGAATCATTGTCCTAATACAATTCTAACAATAATCCCGTAATCTCAATCTACCAAAACATGATGACTGCAGTGGGATACCGGTGCGCGCGTTAAATGAGTTCATTCCATAGGAAAAAGAAAAGGTCCTGAAGATGACTGCTAAACAAGACCTCGAAAAGTCAGCTTGTGATATTGTTCACCAATACCGGTCAGGATTGATACCCAAGTTGCAAACTAAAGGCTGGCCAATGGTTTGGAAGGATCTATCCAAGGAGTTGCGCAGCAGGTGCCCCGGGTTTTCAGAATTGCAATACGGGATCGCATTGAACCAAGGCTTCGTAAATGGGGAACAATGCGCAGAAATCCAAAAGAAACATGGACAAGAGGCTGTTAACGGATCTCGTTCTTCCTGAGCCTCGGCGATCATCCTCATCTTGGATTGCATCAGCGGCCGCTAACCAATTTCCGCATAATTTTTTCTTGAATTGTTTCATAGTCCACCTGTTTATTATTTTTTCAGAAAAACTTCTAAGTGAGCGAACCAGGAATCGATTTGATCCTTACGGTGAAGATTCAATTTCTGTGACATTTTTTGTTCTGAAGATGGGCTCAGCCAACCAGGACGCGGCAAGCGACCAGGGCCATTTCACTTTGCAAGATCGGTTGCTCGATAAAGGCGTAAATGCCCATTTCCAGAGGCTTTTTTGTTGATACCGGTGCAGAGGATAACGGTGAGATCAGGTCTGATCCCTATTAATTGGGCGGCCAACGCCTTCAACCTTCAGTGCGGGTCACAATGGTCATTGGTGAACCCGGAGGTCCGCTGGGGCCTTTAAAACGAAAGAAGATACCTTCGGGGAGCGCGAACCAGTAGTCGCTTTTCCAAAAGGGCGCCAATAGGCCAGAAAGGGTGAGCCGGATCCGCAGCAGTGCCTTCCGGCTTCCACCCGATTCAATGAATTCGATGCCCTTTTTGATGGCCTCTGATTTTGTGTGCGGTCAGGGTGTCCATCCGGATGGTCCAGAAAACCCGTTCAGAATCGCCTGGATGTGACAAGTTGGCGCAGGGAAAGGGATGTGGCCTGATACCATGGGCTTTCGTCAATCTCGAGCAGTTTGTCAATCGGCGTTCCCTTGAACGTCCCCCGAACAAGGATGGTTTGGCCGATGCGTTCGGCCGAAAAATTGGTTTGCCCGTTTTCGGCAGTTACCTGCCAGGAACGGGTGTCATAAGTGGGGTCGGTAGTGGTAACATGCCGTTCGATCTGAGAAGAATAGGTGATAACAAAGTTTTTTCCTTTGTTAAGTCTCCACGCCACCGCTTTGACGGAATTGCCGGTCGCTTCCTTGTAATGATATACTTCCTCCGATGGGTCCATGGCAGCAAAGGGCGATAACCCACTTCCAACACAAAGGCACGCCGTCGCTAACATCAAAGCGATGGAATATCGGGTACGCATACCAATCCTCAATAATTCAGTCGGATATCCATGTTGCGGAAGAAAATCAGCATAAATGACATTGGTTCTGCAAAAGCGGAGGATTCATGCGTTTCCCCAATGAACCATGTAAAGGCGGTAGACCTTGTTGTTGGGGCGTCGGGGTTTCACCGAGTACCGCAAATAATTGATCAGTTGCTTCAGGTGTCTTGAATAGGTTTGACCGCAAAGCATCGCTTTGTCGGTGTGCTGATGCAGACGGATGAACATGCGGTCGGCCCGGGTGGCTTCATCAATTGCCAGGGAAAGCACTTCCCAGGTCTCCCTGCCTTTTACCGTCTCCACGAACTCTTCGATGCTACAATTTTCTGATATCATGTGTGGCTCCTTGAATGACAATTCCACCTGCTTGGAAAATGGTTCGATACCAGCCGTTACGCTCGACTGACGACATCCATGCTCACTGCTGAGACGCGCTCAAGGTAGCGCTGAATTGTTAGGAAAATGTTAGGAAAATGATTTTCCAAGGGTAAACTCGACCGATTTTTGGCCAACTCATTCAATTCATTGCCATTATTTTTAAAATAAAAAATATATATAAAAATCAGTATAATAGAGTAGTGAAACCCTTTCACGCCTCTCCAATTACGGATGTGGCCATCCGGCAACTGGAGCAGCTCAAAAAGCACAGTGTCCTAATCATTTACTAACATTGGCATGTCATCCTGCGATCTAACTCAATCAGGAGCGGATTGCATCAGACATGGATATTCAATACCCAATTGCAGGATTCATCGTATTGGCCGGTGCAGTGGCCTTTTTAAAAACCTTCGACTTTCTTGCCGCCCAAAGCGTGAAACGGCTGCTAGAGATGGGGAAGGCCTGCCATACCGGTCAACCCGGTGGGTCGGACACCCCTTGAATGAATTCGCGACCTAATGAAAATTTAAACTCCTCCTAATCAAAATCCAATCTTTCTGCTGCAGACTGCTTGCATTGGACTGGGCCTATATCCGGTCCGGGTTTCGCCCGGAACCGTTAATATAACGTCTCCCTCCTTTACCTGATGAACGGCTCTGCGGTCATACCCGCTCACCACGGACACCCCCACGACCGGCAGGGCTGTTCATTTTCACTGTTAATCCCGGATGATGGGCCAATGGCCGATCGTATTCGAGGTCAGTTCAATTGTATTAAGGAGTATTGAAAATGGATAGAATTGAAGAGTTGATCGGTGCTTTGTCCGATAAAGAGGTTCTTATGAGAAGTTATGCGGCCAAACACAACCATGTGTGTAAAATCTGCAATCGACCCGCCAAGTCGTTCCGAACGCCTCTTTCGAAACTTGAATACAGCATATCGTCCATATGCCAGGCATGCCAGGACTACTATTTTTCCATTGACGAATGACCGTCCAACGAGCCAATCAAGACTGGCTGTCATCACGACTCACCGTGGCCGAATGGTGAAGCGGGGCCGAATAGGACTCTCTCCTGGCAGCGGTAACGGCCCGGTTGGCGATATCCTGAACCTTTTCGTAGGCCAACTCACTCTTTATTGACAGGTCGACGAACTGGGCGGCCCGGGATGCCACCATCTTCTCAAGCGCCTCGATTTTGCGCAAAAGGACGTTCTTTTCTAATCAAAAACTCACAAAAAGCTGATTAACAGCAATCTTTGGTCCGAGCACCTTGGGATGGATCCGATTGCCTCACACATCATGAAAGGAATCAAACAAATTGCGCAGACACTCGAATCGGTCAGGCAAGATGCATGGGTGGCCATGTCTGGTTGTGCTGTCGTTTAGCCTTCTATCTGCGGTTAGCGCCTGTGCGCCGCATGCCCATAAGTCGCCTTTTGATCCCCGGCGCTGCATGGCCCATACTCCCCGTGAGGTTGAGGGGTTGACCATCGTGGCGGGTTCGCGAACGAAGGCGAGTATTATCCGCGATATGGTACCGGTGGTCTGCAACGGGCAGGTTCTGTTCAATCGGAAAAAAATCCAGGATCCGCAATTGAAGGCAGGTACGGTTATCTTCCGGGTCGTCGTGGAATATACCGGAGAGGTCATCGCAGTGAACATTGCGGAAACGGCGATTCAATCGGACGCATTTTTAAGGAAAGTATCCGATTTCATAATGGACACCGATTTCGTTGGCTGGGCCCGGGACGATATTGATACGGTGTTTCTCTATCCCGTCCGCTTTGGCAGCTGACACCATCGGAGGAAATACACAGTCAAATCGATGGTTGCACACAAAGAGGCGGCCCAAAAAACAGGGCCGCCTCTTATTAACTTCTTGGTTTTGTGACGATCATTTATTAGAGGCCAAGTATTCTCAGGGCTTTCTTGGCCACGTAAACCTTACCGGTCTCCGGGGCATAAACCGTGAGGCCCGGGAGCTTGACAATCTTTTTCCTGCCGTTTCTCCTCACAATTTCCATATAGTCTTTGCTAATCGGCAGTTCGGCACCGGCAATCAGCAGGGTCATGTTCCCTATGCCGTCGTCTTCAATCACATAGTCCTTGGTCACGGTGTCGAGATCCACATAAAGCTTCCTGGTGGCCCGGTTCAGATCGACGTCCATGGCATCGGCCGCCATGGTGGCCAGGTCCGTGTTATCGATAATGCCGACCTTGACATTTTTTGCGCCGTGGGTCCAGAAGGGAACCGTTTCACCGTTGTGGCCGTGGGTGGTCCAGCCGATCACGGTATAGTTTTTGCTCAGAACACGGGCCAGGGCGTAAGCCAAGCCGACTGAGGGCTCGAGTGAACGAATTTCATCCACGTCATCCTGGGTGATGGTCAGGTTCCAGTATTCGAACACTTTGTCCATCAGCTCAGCATCATCGGTATTGTCTTCAAGCATGGCTGCGAGTCCGACGGAGGTAATCGTCATGCCCAAGAGGGGATCGACGAGATCCTCGATCGTGGTCTCGGTGTAGCCCATGGCGGTGTAATAGTGGCCGATTTTCATACCGCCGGTGTTGTGGTCCGGGAAGGCCATAACCAGGGTTTTACCCTTTTCGTCAGCGAAATCGCAGGCGACCTTCACGGCTTCGTCGAAGGCCAGGAAGTCGGTGGTCATGTAAATCGGGTCGTTGTTGTGGCCGGCCCAGTCAACCTGTGAACCTTCCACCATTAAAAAGAAACCGTCGCGGTCCTGAGAGAGCAGTTCAATGGCCTTGGCGGTCATCTCGGCAATCGAGGGCTGGGTGGGATGGAAGTATTGACGGTCGATATCCGGTTCCATGTGACTGTCATCGAACAAGCCCCAGGCCGGACCCTCGGACAAGGCATGCATGCCGTCTTGGCTGTCGACAAATTGATAACCGCGATTCAGCAACACATCCATTAGATTTTCGCCGTCGGTTCGTTTGCCGCTCCAGACGTCACCGAAAGAGGTGGTGTAAGAGGTATTTTCGGGTATCAGGTGCCGGGCGCCGCCACCGAAAACCACGTCCAGGTTGTTATAAACAATATGCTCCATGATGTCGTTGTCCCAGCCGCGGTCCTGGATATGGCACGCATAGGCCGCCGGCGTGGCGTGGGTGATGCGGCTGGTGGCCACCAGGCCAGTGGCTTTGCCGGCCAGCTTGGCCGCTTCGAGGATGCTGGCCACCGGGGCATAGGGTTCGGCGGTCGGCACGAAACCGGTCAGCAGGTCATCCGTTCGCGGACCCACGCCCAGAAACCGTACTGTGGTTTTGTGGCCAGTGGCGAAGGCCGTGGCTGCAGCGGCCGAACCGGGGATCACGGAATTGGCCATGTGGACCTTGACACCGCCGCCTACCATCTTGTCCACTTGCAGATCCTCACCCTTGTACCAGCGGGCTACGGTCTGGACGGTTTCATCGCAGCCATCGGGAATTAGGACGATCACGTTTTTATAATTTTTAAGGTCAATGCCCTCGACAGCGCCTGCGCCGCCGACCATGAAAATCGTTACACCAATAGCAACCAGAACTGCCTTCAACGTTTTGTTCTTCCTCACCATCTGATTTCTCCTTTATGGGTCGATGTTTTTCAAATCGTTTGAGTATCAAATTCATTCCACCGGTAGAGTTTCTCTTAATAATCACCTCCTTTTTTTGCAGTTGGGTTAATGCAGATACATTCCTCATGATATTTGGTCATTGGGATTGTTGATCAGGCAGGTCATTCCGGCCATGAAAACAGTAACGCTCAATGCCATTATCAGGGTGAACTTTTTCATCATTGTAAAATTGGTTTTTGGAATTTCATTCCACTTCATTACGGCGCCCTCGTTTTCTGGAGTGACCGACAAAAGAGACAGCGGCCTCATGAATGGCGGCCTCGTCGTATCCGGCAACCTGCGGTCGACAGGTCGTGCAGTACTTGCGCGGTATACCGCGCCCGGCCCACCGCATGTAGATGCGGTGGTGAGTCGTGCATTTGGGGCAAATGCATTTCACAAAACATTTGCCGTTTTTGTACGGTCCCCCCCCATCATCGGACGGCCATGCCGCCTTTCGTATCTCTCTCGGGGTTCTGACCCCCAGTTCTTGTCCGTTTATATACATGCTGAATCCTCTCGGTCTGAAAGATCTGTCTGAATGGATCGGCTGCAACTCGATCTCTTGTGCAAAACCAGGGTTCGCAAAGAATTAGCGGTCGGTTAGGATTCGATTAGCCGAAAGCGCGCGATCGCGGACTTGATTGAGACGGCGATCGAGCTGCTTAAGCGGTTTATGGGCATGGGTGCCTTCGGTCTTATCGCGAGCACTGGTCGGCAGCGATCGGCAAGGTCCGTTTGCGGTAGAGGCAGATCAGTCTGAAGGCAATCAAATAGCCGCCGACAGATAGAGGAATGCCAAGGATGATGCCGCCGATGGACAGGTCGACCAGGATCAACGGCGACTGCTGCATCAAGGCCAACACATCGGCGACATCGAGGGCCAACGACCAGTCGATCTCCTTAGAGAACCCCACCAACTTGACACCCACCCAATAATTGACCGGATAGATCAGCGGTGCCGTGAGCACATTGGTGATGTTTGCGCCGACCAATGCGGCGATCTTGCTCCACCCCAAAAGGGATGCGAGCAACAGCGATGAGAAGAAATGCATGCCGAAAAAAGGGGTCATGCCGATCAGCAAGCCCAAGGCAAAGCCGAGGGCGATTTCGCGCGGTGCCCCCTTTAGTTCGATGAACCGGTTGTAGATCGTCAGGGCCGCTTGTTTAATGTGTTGGATGTCCACGAGTGGTTGTCCGTTCGAATAATGCTTCGGGGAGCAATGGTTTCCAGGGTTAAGGGGCCAGAGGAGCCAACAGCGGGTGGAAGGCGGAAACTGGTAACCATGAACACCCGTGCAGCTATTCATACGCGATCAGAATGAACGTGAAAAGAGAGTGCCGAACCGGTGACCTGGCTCCTGCCGGTTCGTAGAAACATGATCACCCAGGCAACCTGAAGGAAGAGAAATACCGCAGGATTCCAGATTGCGCGAAGTCCGCTCATCAGATCGACAAATTGGCCGGAGGTTGGAAACAGAAACGGAATCAACAGGCCGTAGGGGATGGTCAGCAGGCTCATGATCTGGTAAATGCTGATCTTGCGGTCACCGCGATAGTCGGATCTCAGGAATTCGGACAGAAATCGCCAGCCCTGCGTGACGAACAGGCATACGAAAAATGCCCAGGAAAAAATGCCGTTGAGGAACAACACCGTCCCAATCAGCGCCGTTGCGCTGTAAAGCACCGCGGTGACGGCCTGCACGGCAAAGATCCGTCTGCCTTCCAGGTGATGGGCGTAGACGATCTTTTTGGTGCATCCGGTAAACCGAAACGTCGCCCAAGATAGGTAACGCTGGACCCACTGCGGCATCTGGTCGATGGGCTTGCCGTAGCAGCAGCCGAAGCTGATGCAGGCCAGCCGGCCGATGCCCTCGCCCAGCGCGTAGCCGATCATCAGGGCGGACATCATCGCCATGGTGTCAAAATCGATACCCATCCACCGTCCGGCGACCTTCTCCATGGACAACACCAGCCATGGGCCCAAAACAATCCCCAGAAACGAGGCCGCGCCGATACTGAAGGTGTTGGGTTTCTTTTCCACCCAGCCGGCGATCATCCGTGATGCGGGCAGGCAAAAGGCCAGCAGAACGGTGATAACGGCAGCAAAAATCGTGAACCCGATGCCGGCTGCACCGGTGAGAATAAATACCAGCGAAACCGCCGTACACAGGGAGACCGCATTGAAAAGGCCATAGTAAGTCAAGTTTATACCCTGCCAGGATCCATCAGCCATCTTGCGAATGGGAATGGCACAGATGATCTGCCAGCGTTCCCGCGGCAGGGCCCTGAAGCACCAAATGTAAAGCGGTGACAGTAAAAGCCAATGTCGATACGAATAGCCAATTGGTCCATGAATCTTCTCCTTTCTTATCATTTCTTTCGCCCGATCTCCGAGCGCAACTTGACATCGGTTTCCACCAGCGGGGATCGGAAGTGCAGCGTATAGCGGCTAGTCACGTCCCGACGGCGCATGTTGGCCAGAATGTCAGCGGAAAACACCACACGATGCCGCTGAAAGATCAACACGTCGACGCTGCTCCCGGGCCTGTAGAGGCTTTTAGGGCAGCCCCTTTCCACAAACATGCCGGGAGCGAGGTCCAGCGGGTTGTCGTAGCCATGGGTGCTGTAACACTGAACGATGTCGCCGATCATCATGGCCACAATTTCGATCATGACCACCAGCCCGATACCCGTACCACCGGGTACGTCCGTATCGATGACCGTGACCACCCGGCGGTTCTTGGAAAACGGCGTTACCATGGAGACCACGGCGCCGGGATTGCAAGAATGGCAGGGGCCGTCGATGGTATAGATATCTTTTACCCGCCCCGAAACCGGCACATGGTTGAAGTGATACTTATCCGGTGTAAGGCGGAAAATGGCGAAATCCCCACCGGTAAACGCCGCGGTCCATTGGGCTTTGTCTTCGCCGATCAGTTCCTCGAAGGAGAAAAATTTTTCCTTCAGGAACAGGGCGTCGTGGCGGTCGAAGGATCCGACAATCATGCGGGCGTCGGCCGGAGAAACGATCCGTTCTGCTCCCCGTGGCATGGGTCGGCATTGCCAATACCGGATTTTGCGCTCAAACAGTTTGCGGGCCGTGTTCAGGTCTTGCGGTTTGTCCAGGCTTTCGGCCAGGTCGATTCCCATGGCCCTGATTCGACTGGCGTTGTTCAAACCTCTTTTGGGAAACGGCATGTCAAAATTGAGATACCCGAGGATGGCAGACATGCGCCGGGATGTCGCCGCCTTGAACAACAGGGGAACGTTCTCCCTGGCCCTCGAATAGAGGTGGTTGATCAGCGGATCGGCGATCAGGTGTTCCGTCACCACGTGGGCGGTCTCTCTCTCGATGTACTGGTGGGGAATAGGCGGGCTGGTCAACCTGTCATACCTCCGGTTGCGCGACTTCAGACTGTCGTTTCATGTGGCTTAAGGTCAACAGCATCAGGTGGATCATGCGTGTGATGGCGCCCAGGGGAAGTTCTTCCGCAATGACGGAGGACCGCGCCGTGGAGATGAAAGCAGACGCATCCTTGCCCTTCAGCACGGCAAATAGGGCTTGGTTGAAATGGCCGCTGCGCCAGGCCGGCATGCCATCGAGCTGCCGGACCTGTTCGGACCAGATGTCAAGGGCCTGTCCCATCTGCTCCTTTTTCAGCCGTTCCCGGTAAAAGATCTCAGCGGCGGTATTGAATTCATCGCTGGTCAAGGCCATGGGCGATGAGACGCCGGCCGCCTCGCATATGCGCCGGGTGAGCCTGTCGGCCACGCTGTTTCTGCCGGCCACATCGATGCGATCCTTCAAATCCCGGATCGTCTCGTCAAGCTTGCCCATCTCGATTAATTCCGGGGCATCGTCCTTCAACAGGCGGATCAGCGTCCGTTGATAATCTGCAATGCAAACCCGTGTGTATCCGGTATACCGCCGGCTGGATCGTGTATCGCGGGTCTGCTTGACCATCCGGGCAAGTAGGCGGTTGGGGGTATCCGTACGTACATAGAAGGTTGGGATGCCGGCCGCCGCCCCGAAAAATATCTGGCGACGCTCGCTTTCGACGAAGGGATGGTCGGGGATGTCGGCATGGGTGATGCTTCCGGTAAAGATATATTTATAAGCCAGCGCCGTGATCAGCATTTGAAGGGTGGCCGCGTGTCCCATGTCCCGGTCCAGGTTTTCAAAGAGGCTGTAATGGCGGCCTTCGAATCCGGTGAATCCCATGGTCTGAAAACAGCGGGCCCGATAGAGCATGTAAAGCGGCATGCAGGGGTCGAAGACCCCCATGTCTCCCAGGTCTTTTTTCAGCCGTGAATCGTTTCCCGGGCAGCCGTCCAGGGCAGGGCTTTCGTCGGTGGCCATCAAGGCCACCAGGTAATCGATCAGCCTGAAATCCGGAACAACATCCCCTTTGAGGCCGAAGCCGCGGGAAAGTTTCCGATCTAGCCATTCCGGGCCAAACGGTGTGACGCTGCGGCCCAGAATCTTCAGGTTGGCCTTTTTCTTCCATCTTCTCCAGAGCATCCTCAAGTGGGTGAAATCCAGTTCGTGGGGCAGAAACCCCAGGACCCGCTCCGGGTGAAAATCCATGAAGTCGATCCGGTAGGGTGCAGCCGAATAGGTGCCCACGAAAAGCGGCAGAAAATGCTCCACAATTTTAATGGCCAGGTCCCCGTAGTGCTTTTCCTCCAGGGGGCCGAAACCTGACCCAGGGTCCTGCATGAGACGGCTGAGTTTGCGACTGCCCAAACTGATGTGGGTGCCGTTGTTGGCCAGGCTGATGTTGGAGGTGTTGGGCAACACCACCAGGTTGTTGGCGATGATGCCTGCCTCCCTGAGCTTGATGACCGCATTGAGTTGGCTTCGTGAGAGCACCGTGTGGCACAGGTGCATGTAGCGATGCTTGGCCTCACCGTCATTCCAGCCGGACAGGCAGGGGCTCATAAACAGAGATCGATAGAAACTGTCGGAAATCAGGTTGTTGAGGCGCTTCTGGCGCACCGGGGGATGGGGCGCAAAATAGAGGAGCGCCTGCTGACCGCTGTCGATCAGTCCGAACTGCCGGTTGGCATACTGAATCAGCAGTTGCGATAGCAGGAAACGCAGGGATGTCTCCCGGGAAAGACTTTGTCCCTTGCCGGATTGATCGTCCATAAGAACCGGATGGAAGGAGAAGGTCTCCGGCGATGTATTGTCCGAGAGAAAATGGTTCATGGCCGAATGACCGATTTCCTGGATGGTGGCATGAACGGACGGTTCCCCGACGGCATCGGCCAGGGCCAGTTTCAGCAGGTAGCTGATGGGAATGCGAAGGTACTCGCGACCGTTGGTACGCGTTGAAAATTGGCATACATCGCTTCGTTGAGGGCTGCCGGCGCAGCTTTTATCGGAACGCAGGTCATCCTTGAATACAGAGCGGGCAAACGGAGTGAGGGCCTCTATGGGCAAACGGACCCAACTATTCTCCCATACCCGGCTGTCATTATCGGACAAGAAGGCTTCCAAGGCCGTGACGGTGGAGCGGGGCGTGTCGCCCCGCAGGGCCCGTTTTCTCAGGTTTCTGAAAAATCCGGAATCTTCGATTTCACGGGATAGGTCCACCCGGCAACGATCGCCCACCACCGCCGTCTGGTATTCATTTTCGGCGCCCGCCGTGGTGTCTGACGGGGTGAAGGGCAGGGTCCGGGCCAACCCTTCCGGGGTCGCGGTGTCGATGCCCAGCAGTTGAATCAATTTAAACCGATTGGCCGCCTGGGAATGTGGCACGGGACAGGGGGATTGAATTTTTTTCTGTGACGTAGCTGTTCTACCGGCTAATTTAATCATTTCACCTTTTTCATGCTTCCCTTCTATCCCGGGTCGCTCCCGGTCAAGAAAATGAGAAGTAAAAGCTGGCTGCAATGCAAAAAATGGAAGCCAACAGAACCAAACTGCTTAATATTTCATCGGACATCGGCGTATCCTTGCGTTGATCAACGTCGGTTTATTTCTTCCAGTTATTGACGGCTGAAACACTAAGTAACGCTGATTAGATTCATGTTATCAGCAAGTTAGAAATTGGTTAAATAATGAAGGGGTCAAAGCGTCGAGGGTTCATCAAGGGTAACGCAAAACAAATGATTATCTAACACGCTGGAAACAATGGACTGGTTAAAGGGAAGCACTTATTGAGAAACTTGACCGGTTGAGGAAGCGCCAACACGAATCCCGAAGTGAAAGCGAATGTCTTGAGTCAAGTCTTCAGATCCATTTTAAGCAATCGTATTCCCGGACAGGTGGTGGTTCAGATCACCGACCGTTGCAATGCCCGCTGCCCCCAGTGCGGCATGCGCGTGACTGAATCTTTTGGCCGGTCCACTTTGGAAACAGACACAATCAAGCGGATGATCGATGCAGCCGCCTGCCGGGGGGTTCAGGCCATCTCTTTTACCGGCGGCGAACCATTGCTTGATCTTCCCCGCCTGGTTGAACTGATCCGCTATGCAGGCGGTGCGGGCATCCCCTTCATCCGCACCGGGACCAACGGTTTCATGTTAACCAACCCTGAGAAAAAAGGGTTTGAAGACCGTGTTTCACGGATGGTCGAACAACTTGCCGATTCGCCCCTGCGCAATTTCTGGATCAGCCTGGATTCAGCCGTGGACCATGTCCACGACGCGATGCGCGGATTTCCCGGGGTGGTGGCCGGCATCGCCAAGGCCCTGCCCATCTTTCACCAGGCCGGAATCTACCCGGCAGTCAACCTGGGCATCAACCGCAATGTGGGTGGAGACGGAACCCGATTGCTGCATCGGAAAGAATTCGGCTCGGACAGGGCCTATCTGGACAGGTTTTACTCCTCATATCGTAAGCGCCTTCGAACGGTTCTACCAGCGGGCGATCGATCTGGGATTTACCATGGCCAACACCTGCTATCCCATGAGCATCGATGTGCCGGAATGTGATCAGGGCCTCAGTGCCGTGTATGCCGCGACGACGGTGGCGGAGATCGTTCGGTTTTCTCCCATGGAGAAACGGGCCCTGTTCAAGGCCCTGATCACGGTCATTCGACGGTTCCGATCCAAGATTCGCATTTTTTCTCCCATGTGTTCACTGGAGTCTCTGATCCGTCAATACAGTCCCAAGCATGCAGAACGGTCGACCTATGGGTGCCGCGGCGGTGTCGATTTCTTCTTCGTCAATGCCGCCGATGGACATACCTACCCGTGCGGCTATCGGGGAAATGAGGATTTCGGCCGCCTGTGGGATCTGGACAGGCACAAGCTGAATCCGGTGCCGGCCGAATGCCTGCCGGCAGTGCGACTGGGAATGTTTTCGTGACCCTTCGGAGTTGTTCGGTCCCCTGCTCGAGACCTTTTCCAACCCGCTGGGCCTGATTCGGCGGTTGGCAGACGAACCAGGGGCACTGGCCACATGGGCCGGGGATTTGTTCTATTATTGGGCCTGCGGTTTGTTCAATGGCCGCCGGCCGCCGGACTTTCAGAAATTAAGTTGGTTTTCGGCCTACAATACAAGCACCGCAGAATAATCCCCGCCGGCCCAATACTGCCGATTTAATCAAAAACTATCCGTTTCTTAACCGTTGGCTAATACGTGCATGATCATAAGGCGACCAACGCGAAATCGGCCTGCCAACGGCAGTTGTCCAACTACCGCCGGACGACGACGGCCGTAACCATCAGAGAAAGGAACGGCGATGCGAATCGACCTGCACGTGCACTCAAAGTATTCCAAGCGCCCATCCCAGTGGATTCTTAAGAAAATCGACTGCCCCGAAAGCTTCACCGAACCCCTGCAGTTGTATGATATAGCCAAACGACGGGGGATGACCCATGTGACCATCACCGACCACAACAGCATCGGGGGCGTGTTGGAGATCGCCCATTTGCCGGGAACCTTCATCAGCGAGGAAGTCACTAGCTATTTTCCGGAAGACGGCTGCAAACTGCATGTGCTGGCCTTGGATATCAGTGAAGCCCAGCATTTGGAGATCCAAACATGTCGCAAGGATATCTTCGAGCTGACCGCCTATTTTCATCAGGAGAATATTTTCAACGTCATCGCCCATCCCCTCTATGCGGTCAATGACCGCCTGACGCCGGACCATTTCGAACAATTGCTTCTGCTTTTCAAGAATTTTGAATTGAACGGCGCGCGCAACAGTCGCGAAAACCAGACGCTCAGGTCCATTCTCAACGGGTTGACCCCGGATGTCATCCAGCGCCTGGCAGAAAAACACGATATTCTTCCGGTGTCTGAAAACCCCCACCAGAAAAGGCTCTTCGGTGGTTCCGATGACCACAGTTCCCTGAATATCGCCAGAACATTCACCGAATTCATTGGTACGCACGATGCCGACACCTCGCTGTCGGCCATTGCAGTCGGCCGGGTGGCTGTGCACGCCACGGCACCCTCGCCCCAGACAATGGCCCACAACCTCTACAGCATCGCCTGGCAGTTCTTTCGCAACAAGTTCAACCTGGGGCGCTATTCCACCAAGGACCCGCTGATCCGGTTCTTGGACCAATCCTTGACGCCAGACCGTGTCGAACAACCCGGGATGCTCTCCCGGGTTTATTTTTTTCTGCGCGCCCAGAAGCGCCGGCGGGTGGAGCACCCGCTGTCGGATTCGCTGGCCGCCCTCCTGCGCCACGAGACGCAGAAGCTCATCGATGAGAACCCGGAATTCCTGGCCGCTCCCGCGCCCGATGCCAACCCGGCCGTGAACTTCGAGCATCAGTGGTTCGAATTCGTCAATCGGCTCTCCAGCCGGATCATGGTCCATTTCGGCAACCATTTGCTGGATCATCTTTCCGGCGCCAACGTGTTCAACATCTTCCACACCATCGGCTCGGCGGGCGGTTTATATAGTTTGCTGGCACCCTACTTCGTCGCCTTTTCCCAGTTTACCATGGGAAGGGACCTGGGCATGCGCATCTCGCGGCGGTTTGGACAACCGGATGCCAATGCCGATACAACGCCTCATAATGAGACGCACGTGGCCCATTTTACGGACACGTTCTACGAGATCAACGGCGTTGCCCTGACCCTCCAGCAACAGGTCCAATTGGCAACCGCCACCAACCGCCGCTATACCCTGATCACCTGTGACGGTCAGAACCGGAAACCGCAAAAAGGCGTGATTCATTTCAAGCCCATTGGCACGTACAGTCTACCGGAATACGAGCAGCAGACGCTGTTTTACCCCCCGCTGCTGGAAATGCTCGACTACTGCCACCGGCAGGGCTTCAACCACATCCATACGGCGACGCCGGGACCCATCGGCCTGGCGGCATTGGCCATCGCCCGCTTCCTGAAGGTGCCCATCTCCGGCACTTACCACACGGCGATTCCCCAATATGTGCAAATTCTCACCGGCAGCGGCTTCATGGAAGAGATGGCTTGGAAATTCGTGCTCTGGTATTACGACCAGATGGATCTGATCTACGCACCATCCCAGAGCACCAAGGATGAACTGGTTGAAAAAGGAATCAGCAGCGATAAAATTCAGGTTTATCCGCGCGGCATTGATACGCAGCGTTTCCATCCGATCAAGCGCAACGGTTTTTTCAAGAAGTGGCACTGTGATGAGCAGACCACCAAACTGATTTTCGTGGGTCGGGTATCCAAAGAGAAAAACCTCCACCTGTTGGCCGATTCATATCGTCAATTGGTCTCATCCGTGCCAGGGAAGATACTGCTCACCATTGTCGGCGAGGGCCCCTATATGGAGCAGATGAAGCGGGAGACCGCCGACCTGCCTTGCCTGTTCACCGGACGACTGGAAGGGGAGGATCTGGCCGAGGCTTACGCATCCAGCGATGTGTTCGTCTTCCCCAGCACCACCGATACCTTCGGCAACGTGGTGCTGGAAGCACAGGCGTCGGGAATCCCGGTGATCGTCACCGATCGGGGCGGGCCTGCCGAAAATATCCTTCCTGGAAAGACCGGATTAGTGGTTAAAGCGAATTGTGTCCAATCGATCCTCAACGCGATGTTGTCCTTGGCGACCCATCCGCGGAGACGGCTGAACATGGGAAGGGCCGCCAGACAATACATGGAAGACCGATCCTTCGAAGCGGCTTTTAATCAAACATGGAACATGTATGGAATTGTTAGTGCTGAAAGCGCCTAATGGAAGGATATTAGTTCTGCCTGCAGGAGGCCTGCGGATTTAACCGCGGATTCGGCTTGAATTCGAGTTAACCGGCAGGTGCAGGGTAAACGTGCTGCCTTTCCCAGTTCGCTCTCCACGCTCACACTGCCGCCGTTGGCCTGGGCGATGTGCTTGACGATGGCCAACCCCAGGCCGGTACCGCCGAGTTGGCGGCTACGCGCTTTGTCCACCCGGTAAAACCGTTCAAACAGGCGCGGAAGATGTTTTTTGGCGGCAATGCCCATGCCCTGATCCTTAATACGAATCTGGATTTCATCGTCAACGGTCAGCGCCTCGATCTGGATGACGCTCTTCTCAGGGCTGTATTTGACCGCATTGTCCAACAGGTTTACTGCGGCCTGCTCCAGCAGGGCGGCATCGAAATAGCCGTTCAGGTCCGGTTCGCAGGAGAGCTGCACATCGATGCTCTTGTCGTGGATGCCTTCGGCGCAGAGGCCGATGGCGGTGTTGACCACATCCGCGATGCGGCAGCGCTCCAAGCCGATCTGCTGGATCTCGTCGTCCCGTTCGATGCGCGACAGCTGCATCAGGTCATCGATGATCGTGGCTAGCCGGTTGACGTGCTTGTCGATGATGGTCGAAAATCGCCAGGTACCCTCCCGATCGTCCAGATCGCCGGTGCACAGCGTTTCGACGAAGCCCTTGATGGCGGTCAGCGGCGTCTTGATCTCATGGGAAACGGAGGCGGCAAAATCGCGCCGCATGTTTTCCAGCCGGCGCAGTTGGGTCACGTCGCTGATCACCACCAGCCCACCGATCCGTTTTTGCAGGGCGTCAAGCAGGGGAGTGCACTGTAAATTGAAGACACGCTCCCCGTCGTTGTAATGGATAATATCCGATTCAACGCTCTCTCCCTTACTCAGACTGCGGTCCAAGAATTCTTGGAATTCGTGATTGCGTATGATCTCCAGGACACTGCGACCGAAAACCGATTCCGTTGGGATGTCGAACATCTTGGCAGCTGTCTGGTTGATGCTGATCACCCGCTGGTCCATGTCGGTGGCGATAACCCCTTCGCGCATGCTCGAGAGCACCGCTTCCGTCTTGCTGCGCTGACTGTCGATCTCGTCGATGCGCTGCTGGAGCTGCTCTGCCATCTGGTTCATGGTCTCGGCCAGGTCGGAAAACTCCCGGATGTTGGAAAGCGCCAAACGATGAACGAGGTCCCCGTCGGCAAACCGCCGGGCGCTCCTGCGCATTTTTTCCAACGGCTGCGTGATCCGCCGGGAGACGAACCAGCTGATCCCCGAAGCCAGCAAAGCCACCAACAGAGAACCCAACGCAATGCGCCACCGGATCGTACCGATACGCTCATCGATGGCGTTTATTCCCAGGGATGTTCGCAGCACACCAACCACAGTTCCGTCGGCAACCATCGGAATCGCCACATACATCATATCCTGTTCAATGGTGTCGCTGTAACGGATGCTTACACCGACATCGCCCGTCAATGACGCGCGAATCTCCGCCCGCTCAAGGTGATTGTCCATATTGGCCGGCATCTCTTCTGAATCACCCACCACCCGCCCGTCGGGAAGAATCACGGTCACACGCGTGATGGTCTTCGCAGCGGCCTGCTTACACAGCAAATCCAGCAACTTTTCGTCCAGGGGAGAGAGCAGGGAAAGCACTTGCTTCTCCAACAGTCGCCCGCTGACTTCAAGATCTACTTGGGTTCGCTCCAGGTAGAACTGGCGGGTAAAACTCAATGCATACCAGCTGACAGCAATCAGCGACAGCAGGGTAATCAGCAGATAAGATGGGAAAAGCTTGTAGATCAAACGTATCTTTTTTCATCAGTTTTCCATGAACCGGTAGCCCACCCCGCGCACCGTCTCAATATATTTCCCCAGTGATCCCAGCT
>CAVQUU010000013.1:0-72840 GCA_963716825.1 uncultured delta proteobacterium | reverse complement strand
TGCGCCAAGGATAATCCCCGGCGCAGCATTACAATGCTTTTTTGCCCCCGTTACTTCGCAAATTTTGTCATGCTGAAGGCTGGTGGATTGGGATATTTTTCCAGTGACTTCTGGTATTCGCCCACAATCTTCATATACGGTCCGAGCACAAAGGCAGAGACTGCAACCTGGTTCCATTGTTCCCGTGGATCACGGGCAATATTATAAATAGAAGGATAACCCATCCCCTCGGCACGATAGCCGCCAACGCCCATGAGGGACGGGTTGCCAGCAGATGCAATGAATTGCTTTGGATAAATACGCCACTGCTTCCAGCGCACTGCAGCAACCTCGCCTTCCATGAACGTGATCAGGCTTTCGCGCGCTGACTGCTTGTTTTTACCTAGGAAGAAATCACCCTGATCGACGCCATCAATGGCACGGTCAGTTGGTACTTTGGCCCCGATAATTTTGGCCAATGTAGGGTAGAAGTCGTGGATAGCTACCATCTCGTTGCTCTTTGCCGGTTTGATCTTTGCTGGCCATTTGATCATGCCCGGAACGCGCAGTGAACCCTCAAGTGCATCACCAACCTCTCCACGGAACGGTCCGCCTGAACTGCCTAAGAAATCGTTGTTGGACCCTTGGGTTGTGGCCGGTCCATTGTCGGAAAGCCATATGACGATGGTGTTGTCTTCAATGCCGGCCTCCTTTATGGCGTCAAGCACCTGTCCTGTACGGTAGTCAAGTTCCATCACAGCATCACCAAAAAGCCCGGCACTCGATTTCCCCTCAAAGTCGGGATGAGGCAAGGCCGGATAATGCACATGTGACCATCCCACATAAAGAAAGAATGGGTTCTCTTCTTTTGCCTGTTCTTTGATGTACTTCACGGAGGCTTGCGCTATGTCACCTTCGATATGCCGCCTGTATTCAAGATCGTAGGGACGGACCTTTTTCAACACATCCTTTCCGGGTTCTGATTCCCAGATAGCGGCGTGCGATTTGGCAATTTCTGCTTCCGATATACCGCTTCTACGCATACCATCCGGATACAATGTACCGTCGGTGGTTTGTAAAATCCCAACATGGTATTCATCAAAGCCCTGGTGAATCGGCAGACTTTGCTTTTCTTCACCAAGATGCCATTTACCCACAATGGCAGTGGCGTAACCTTTTGATTTGAACAGTTCGGCAAGAGTCACCTCACTATCCTGAAGTGTGCTGGGTGTACCGGCAATAATAATACTTCCCAATCCTGCACGTTGAGAATATCTGCCTGTCAGCAAAGCCGCGCGGGTTGGTGTACAGCCTGGCTCCACGAAGAACTGAGTGAGCATCATCCCTTCGCTTGCCAGTTGATCAATGCGCGGCGTGGGCATACCACGAAGTTCACCACCGCTGCCATAGATTCCTAAATCACCGTAGCCCATGTTGTCTGACAGCATGAGTACTACGTTGGGTTTTTCAGTCGCCGCCGAGATGGTTGCCAGAAAGATGATCATCAATCCGCTGACAGCCAGCGTTGTTAGTGATTTCAAATTCATCGTCGAGTCTCCGTAATTTTTTGGCGAGGCGAGTTTTAACCCGCCCCGCTTATTATCTTGAACTACTCAACCAGTTCGATCTCACTAATTTTCCATGTCTGATCGTACCAAACCTGAGTTGGGCCATAAATCCGCCAGAGTACGTGCCAGCTTTTACCTGGTATGGTTTGCAGCCAGTTCACGTCGCCTTCCGGTTTTTCAGGACTAAAATAGATGTCGAATGAACCGTCCTCATTTTGAATTACGGCCTTGTCCTTACTTGTTACGCCCGGGAATGGCTGGTCGGTCTGTAATAGCGATCGTGTTTGCATATCATAAATCGTTACATCCCAAAAATTAGCTGCGGGAACGTCGGGCAGGATGTGCAGTTTGTAGGTTTTGGCCCCATCGAACCGATTGCCGTCCGAGTCACGAAGTCCTTCCAAATATTGAGAGCCCTGCCCTACCAGAGGTTTCACCATCGCGGGTGAAATTCCTGTGGCATAAAAATGGAAACGCTCACGCTCATTGATTAGTCGAACGCCATCACGCAGGAACTCATGACTTCCGCCAGCGAAACCGGGCTCCCAGGTTTTACTGCCGGGATATGCGGCAAAACTATCATCGCGGGCATTCCACTGGATAACTCTCTGTGTAGCATTCCCCACATTTGCGGCATCATCCAGGATTGCTTTCATGCGTGCATCAGGTGCAAAAGGCTTTCCCTTTTCAATTCCAATTGAAGCAAGTATTCCCAATATTTCCGGACTAAAAGCCGAATTAGGTTCTTCCTGAACCACTTGATTGACTTCGGCAAAAAATTCACTATTCGAAGCATGAAGGGTATTGATAAACTTGCCATTCAAATTCACCCAGTTAACTTCTTTTGGCTTGTCCCCTAATGGGTAAATACGAAAATGGTCTTTCATGTTTTTAACAACCGGATCTGCGTTGAAATCGGTCATGAAACCGCGCATTGCCAGCCAATGGCCATAGGTTTTGGATTGCTTAACGAAGTATCCCTCGGGGATATCACCCTTATAATCAGGTGGTAGAAGAAGATACTTACCGCCTTTGCCTTTGTCATCTCCCGCATTACCAAAATCGGTAAGATATCTGAACCAGAAATCATCGACGACTCCGAGCACATTGGGTGGTGTCTCCATTACCATGGGTCCATCTTTCAGATCGATCCACATAAAGCTATAAATCACTGTCGTATTACCTGTTAGCAGTAAACCTCTAGGATCCAGGCGACCTTCCCAGATAATCATGGTTTCATTGTCCGGCCCAAAATCGCGGATACCTCTACGGAACCCTACCAGCGAAGCCGCAGGTGTCGTCATAATCATAGCTTCCACGGCTCGAACAAAATCAAGGTTGTCCCAAACCTTTTTGGCTGTTTCTTCCGTAGGAAATCCGTCATTAAATTCCAGCGTGCCAATGCTGGTCTCCATCTTGTCCGGTGTAATGACATTCTCCGGAATCTGTGTGGTCATCTTATATTTGGGCGGCGCGGCCCAGACGTTCGTCGCCAAGCAGGTGGCCAACAGTGCTGCCAGAGCAAGAGAAAATAAGCTTTTTTTCTTCATTTTAGTTCTCCTTCTGAGTTGGGTTCAGGGTTCAGGGTTGAAGGAGTTAAAAGATGAACGTCCAACATCGAACTTCCAACTTTCAAGAAGGATGTCGCTCCTCTCCTTCATTATTCTTTTCGTTCACTGTTGGATGTTGAACGTTGAATGTTCGGTTTTTTCTCACTTCACCAACGCCACATCCTTTTTTATTTTATCGTGGTTCTGGGTTCAATGTTCCGGGTTCGGGGTTCAGGGTTGAAGGAATAGAATCGATTTGGTTATTCCTCGAACCCAGAAACTCTGAACGCTGAACCCGATGTGTCTTGATTTTACTTTTTAAAATGCGAAGTCGCTTTGTCGAAGGCCTTGCTCAGTGATTTCCAGGAGTTCTCAGCACCGTCCTTCAAATCTTCCCAGGCGTTATCGCTGGCCACATCAAGATCGACGATCTTTTCCTTCAATTCACTGCGAAATTTGCGATATTCTTCGCGTTTGGCTTCAAATTCTTTTCTTGCATCGGCGCTGGTGTGCTGGAGGCCTGCCTCGAACTTGTCGCGCTCGCGACTCCAGCGGTAGTTCAGGTCGTCGTACTGGGTTTTCATCTGCTTTAAATATTCATCTTTGTTTGCTGTCATGGTTCACCTCCATGTAACTTTGGGTTCTGGGTTGATGGAAGAAAAGATTAACGTCCAACATCGAAGGTTCAAGGCTCAACTTCCAAGAAGGAATTCTATCGATCATACTTTTATCGTTTGATGTTTAAATTTGGGCTGAGTGTTCCGCATGATTGTCTTTCGTTCGACGTTGGATGTTGAATGTTGAGCGTTGGACGTTCAATTTTTTATCTGTTTCCCCACGCCCACCGCCTTGCGCCACCCGGGCGGCGTGTCCTCCCAGGGATAACCGTCCTGGGCCATGGTGTACCCGCGATCGAAGAGCTTGTTCATGTATGCCGTATCGAAGGGTTCTTTGGATATCTCATCGAAATCGTCGGGGATGTACGCCAGACGAAAGTTGCCCCCGTCGCGTCTGGACAACATGTAGATAAGGTACAGGTCGCCGATGCCCTGGGTGCGGATGAGGGAGGAGATCGATCGCCCGGCAATCGCGGCAAGCTTGGGTTCAACCGCTTGATGGTCCGGCTTCAGGGCCGAATTGCGAATGACGTAAATAGTGGCCGGGCCCGGAACCTCCAGCCGCTCCAGCAGGCTGCCCCAATCCATGGCTGCCGGGTAGACGAACACCTGGGAACATACCCCGCCGTCCACATGCATCTCATCGTAATACAGACCCTGTGCCTCGACGGTGACGCGCACCGGTGGAAACACGCCGGGAATGGATGCCGACGCCAGCATGATCCGATGGATCAGGTCCTTTGCACCGGGCTGCCCGCTGGAGGCAATCGCCCCGATATCCCAGATCCGGGGGCGCATGTGATCCAGGTCGGAGGTGCCGATGTAGAGGCGTCGCCCGGTGCGGTGCTGCGAGGCGATCGTGGCGATAATATCGTCGCCGACGTAGCGTTGAATGGTTGCTAAAAGCGGCGTGGAATCGGCGGCTGCATCGGAACCCAGGATTTTCATCAAGGGCCTCTCACGCATGATGTCTTTGGTCGAAATGGTTGTGTAGACCTTTTTTAAAACCGGATCGTAGGCCGGTCCCAGAAAGGCAAAGGGCGCGATCAGTGCCCCGGTGCTGACCCCCGTGACCATTTGAAACTTCGGACGGTTCCCCGCCTCGGTCCAACCGACGAGCAGCCCGGCGCCGAAGGCCCCGTCGGAACCGCCGCCGGATATGGCCAGGTAGTTGTGCGGGCGGCCGAACAGGGCCGGAAAATCCGATTGGATCTGCGCCGTTGTCATCGTCCGCAGTTTTTCCTCGATCTGCGGCGGGATATCGTCGCCCCAGAAGCGCAGATCGGAGCGTCCGAGGACCGTCGGCTCCTGTTGGACGGATAACGGCACCGGGTTGCGAATTTGAACCGTGCCGCAGCCGGCCAGGAGGAGGGTGAGGGTCATCAAGGTGAGGAGCGTTAACCAATTAACGTCCACCATCGAACGTCCAACGGTTAACTTCCAGGAAGAGATACTGCCGATTGAATGTTTCATTGTTTCACCTTAAAGCGTGCTGGTCGGTCCGGTGATGGAGTGGTGGAGTGCTGGAGTATTGGGAAGACCCATTTTTTCAATCCATTACGCCTTTACTCCATCACTCCATTTTTCCATATTTTTTCTATTTCATTTCACCAGTTCCACGTTATTTGGAACCCACGTCTTGTCATTGAACGCATTGAGTGGGCCGTAGTAGCGCATGTAGACAAAGAATCCTTGATTGGGGACAACTTCTACCCAGTTTTGTTTTTCAACACCTTCCGGCTGCTTAACGGAAAAATAAATATCGATAGAACCATCTTTATTTACAACAGGAGCCGGTGTTTGCTGACTACTAATACTTGGATAAGGCTGAGTTTGAACTACAGCGCGAGTATATGTATCGTAAACGGTCACTGACCAGAAAAGCTTTACGGGAACCTTGGGTGGTACATTGAGTTTGTATGTTTTATTGCCGTCAAAGAAATTACCGTCTTTATCTTTGTATGTGGTTTGATACCTTGAGCCAAGACCTTCAGGCATCTGCGCCGCCATAGCTGGCGTAATCCCATCAGCGGTAAAATGAAACGTCGTACGCGCCTCAAGATTTATATAATCGTCCTGATAGAAAGTTGAGTTATTGGTGATATAGGGACTTTCCCATTCTCTACCGGGATACACTTTCGCGTTTTCGACTCGCGAATCAAACGCAATTACCCGCGACATAGCCACGCCTTCTTTCGCTGCCTGTTCCATAATCTTCTTCATGCGGGCGTCGGGATTGAATGGTTTGCCTTTGATAATGCCGATGGACGCCAGACGTCCCAGCTTTTCTTTGCCAAAGGCTTCGGCCGGCTCGTAGTTGATGATGTCATGCATCCATTCGAACGCGCTGGCATCTTCGGGAACCAGGGTATTGATCGGCACCCCTGAAACATTGGTGAACGTGTTCTTGCGCGGTCCGGTTTTTAATGGATAGACCTTGGCGTTCTTGCGAAAGAATTCCATCGCTTTTTCGCCGGTTCCGACAACCTCCGCGTTGGCGCGAACAAAGGAAAATAGACGGTAGGTTGGCGATTTAAATACAAAATAGCCGTCCGGCACATCTCCCTCGTAACCAGGAGGAAGAATCAGGTATTTTCCTCCCTTACCTTTGTCCATGCCTGTGGGGCCAATATCGAAAGCAAACAGGAAGTTCGCGTCATCTACAGGTCCCATCAACCCTTCGGGGGCTTCAAAAACCGTAGGTCCGTCTACTTTAAGGTCAAACACAATCATGGCATAGATACTTTCCGTATTACCGGTCAGCCACATAGCCTTGGAATCCAGTCGGTCGGCAGTGACAGAAATATCCGAGCTGCTCTTTGCGCCGTAATCGCGTACGGTGCCGATCATCATTCCGCGCATGGACAGGGCGGGATACATGTCGAGATACAGCTGCGTTGCACGCTGAAGATCGAGCTCATCGTAGACATCTTGCACCGTTTTCTCAGTCGGGTAGCCACCGGGAAATTCCAGCTTCCCGAACCGGGTCTCCATCTTGTCGGGCGCCGGTTTGAAGTCCTTCCAGCCCTGCTTGGCTTCTGTTCCAGCTTGCACGAAGAGGCTCTTTCCCTGTTCGGCGTAAACCGGAACACATAGGCTGGCCGTCATCAATAGAGTAATTGCCAGGGTGGCGGTGATTAGGGACTGCGGTTTCATGGGTGTTCCTCCGGGATTGGTTTGGGGTTATATGACATTGGAGTATTGGAGTATTGGAGTATTGGAGTGTTGGAGTATTGAGAGTATTGGAGTATTGGAGTAGTTGGGTAATTTGGTCCAATTACTCCATAACTCCACTACTCCATTGCTTTCTTTCCCATTGCTCCATCACTCCACTACTCCATTTCTTTCTCCTCCATCGCACCATCACTTCGGAAACAAGAACTGCAGCTGCAGCCGCAAGCTCCAGTCGGCGCCGCCATCCGGTTTTTCCACATTGTAGAAGGCCTGCATCTGGGCATTCATGGCCTGTTTGCCGATTTTGAAGATCTTGCCCACACCCCCGCCGAAGGGGATGGTCCACTGGTTGCCGCTGTCGGCCTCCCAGTTGGCCGTGATGATCGGTGCCGACGAAAGATACCAGCCGTCGGCCATGTTGTAGTTGATGAAATACTGGAACAGGAACTGATTGACGTCTGCCCGGTCATCGTCGCCGGCATAGGACCACAGGTTGCTGGCCAGACCGCCGATCACCCAGGGACCATTGATGGTCAGGGCCACGGCAGATGGTCCCGCGCTCCACTTGTCGGTGCCCAGCACGTCGTCGGTGGCCGTGGGAAAGGAGAACGCCGGCCCCAGGCCCCAGATGAGCTTGCCCGGCTTGGCCGGAGAGAAGAACAGGGTCGCGTTGATATCCCCCAGGCCGAACTCGCTGCCGGTTCCCGGTACCACTTCGGGCTGGTAGATGACCGGGGCGATGGTGCGGGTGATCAGGTTCCAGTTCTCGCTGAGGCTGACGGGAATCACCGGCTGGATGTTGAGGATGTTCTGGGTGTCGTCGCCCGGCCCGACGCCGAAGTTGGTGTTGTTCTGCAGCGGCAGGCTGATCATGTTGGCCACCGGGTTCTGGGCGGCCTGGGCCAGGGCGGCCTGGTCGTCCGCACGGACATCGCCGTGAAATGCGGTGAGGCTGAGAACAACGATTGCCGCAAGCAATCGTATGGTTAAGTTGAACGTCTTCATTCCTGTCTCCTCCCATATACATAATTGGTTGCGGTGGTCATTGGCTGGTAACCAGCCTCGTATGCCCCGTTGCCGTTGATCAATCCAGGCCCTGCTCCGCCCCATTTTTGTCCTGGAGGAACTCGACCAGCAGAATCGGCAGGTGCAGTTCGTACAGGCTGTTCAGCACCCCGCTGAGCTGGGATTGATCGCGAAGATCGCCAACCAGCGAGGTCACATGCGCCTCATCGTCGGAACCGGATGTGGTGATTCGCATACCCGCCAGCCGGTCGGACCAGCAGTCGTCCAACCGCCCCTTGACATTGATGCGGTATTTGCCCGGCTTTTCGAAATTTATTTTTCCAATCTTTTGAATAGGAGCCATATGCCATCATCCTTGTTGTTTTTCGATGCCTGATGGAATCACCAACCTGTGTATACTGAAATTAGACTGGTCGATCGATTTACACGACCCCCGAAAAGGGGGGAAAAAGAGGGTTTTTGTATGGAACGGATGGAAAGGGGGGGAACAGGTTCAGGGTTTTGAGTTCAGGATCATAAAAGATGAACGTTCAACATCGAACATCGAACGTCCAACGCCGAATAAGGTATCCTGCCGATTGGTTAACACGCGGGAATGACAGCACCAACTTCGTCATGCCGGATTTAAGAAAGCTGGAGCGAAGCGACATCCACATTCGACGTTCAATGTTGGACGTTCAACGTTCGATGTTAAATCTTTATTTAATCGAGTACCCTTTCCCCTCCATGGCCGCGACGTAGTTCTTGTCCCATTGGGCAAACTGCCCGTTGAAGGCCTCGATGGCCTGCTCTTTGGTGGCTTCGGCACCACGTTGCGTCCTCCGGGAGCGCATGCCACCGGCCAGGCCGCCGGCGGTCGCACCGATTGCAGCCCCTTTACCGGCATCACCGGCAATGGCACCGATGGCAACGCCGACCAGGGCCCCCCTGGCCGCGCCGCCGACGAGGCCCCCCTTGGCCTGTTCGGCGGTTTGTTCGGCTGCATGGCCCTGTTCCACCAGTTTGGCATGCGCCTTATACGGGTCCCATCCGGTTTGCTGGGTGGCCCAATTGTACGCGGCCAGCTGATCCTGCATCTGTTGGTTGGCATCCTGTCCCTTGGCCGGAAAGATGGCATGATTGGCTGGATTGGTGCTCGGGGGGACCGCTGTTTCAGCGGCCCAGGAGAGCACGGTCATACATAGAATGAGGCATGCCGTACACATCAAAAATATGCCTTTACCTATTTGGGGTGCCATTGGATTAACTCCTTTTTTCGAGGTCAAATTTATCCCATCGAGTGGATTGAACGTATAATGGCCAATGGCTATAGACGACCCCCGAAAAGGGGGGAAAATAGAGGGGGGATAATGATGAACATTAAACATCGAACATCCAACGTTGAACATCGAACGTCGAATACTGAGATCGCTACGCTCCACCTGATCATATAAAAAGATAGAATACCTTATTCGACGTTCGACGTTGGATGTTCAATGTTGGACGTTCAGGAATTTAATAGCGGGTATTGAAGTTTCACAAGAAAATGAGGAAACGTTTGATATGGAGTGGTGGAGTGATGGAGCGATGAAGCGATGAAGCCCTGGAATGGAGACAATGGTTACTGAAGGTCGTTTTTACCAACACTCCAGTACTCCAGTACTCCAGTACTCCATCACTCCAATCTACTGGAATTCCATTGGATGTTTATCCTTGGACGTCGGCTGTTGAAAAATTGTGCAGCTGTGGTCAAATATAGGTTGCGGGCAGTTGGATGATTCGGTCTGCCACCAGTTGGATTTCATCACTATTGTTTACCACAATTCCCAGTGGCAGGTTGTTCTTGTTTACAAAAGATTTTAAAGACTGCAACCGGCGGGGAGTTACGGTACTGCCAAATTTGATCTCGATAGGCAGAATTCCAAACGGCCCCTCCAGGATCATATCGATTTCAGCACCATTTTTAGTCCGAAAATAATAATAGTGCCAATTGCTCAGGGTGGTAGATTGGATTCCCTTGATGATTTCCTCAAAGACAAAAGCCTCAAAGGTGGCACCCACTTGGGGGTAGGTCAAAAGCTGCCGCCGCCGTGTGATCCCCTGGAGGAAATGAGCCAGGCCACTGTCACGGATGTTGCCTTTTGGCATTTTGACGACCGATTTGCTGATACTTTTTTCGTAGCTGGGAATATTTCGCCAGATGTAACTGCCTGCGGCAATTTGAAGATAATCCCGTATCGCTTTCTCGGAAATATCCAGTGATCGTCCGATTTGTGAACGATTTAGAATGGTTCCACTTAGCGCAGCCAACATGGAAACAAACCGCTGGTATTTTACTATATCCAACCTTGGGAAAAGGGCTCTGATATCCCTTTGAACATACGTCTGGACATAGTTTTCCATCCAGCTGTCATAAAAATGAACATCCTCCGCCAAAAGCGGCTCAGGGTATCCCCCCTTTAAAAACATCTCCATCAGTTGATCATGAGAAAGGTGGCTTTTGAGGCTTTTGATAAATTCAGCGGTCCCGTGATTCAGTCGATCCTGAAAAAGTTGATAAAAATCGGGAAGATCCAATCCGTGGCGTTCATTGCTTTTCAGGGTCCCCAATTCCACCAATCCCACACGTCCGGCAAGGCTCTCCGAAACATTCTTAATCAAATCCAGAGAGCTGGAACCGGTTAACAAAAATCGGTTTTTCCGTCTGCGGTCGCGGTCGACAATGCCGCGGAGCTCCTGAAACAGGGAAGGATACCGTTGGGCTTCATCGATGATGATGGAGTGGGGATGTTCTTTGAAGAAGAATTCTAAATCACGGGTAATAAAATCGTAATCCCGGCCGCGCTCCAGGTCAAAATAACGCCATTCCGGGCGCAGCATTTGAGCTAAGGTGGTTTTTCCGCATTGCCGGACACCTAAAATGATGACAACTGGAAAATAATTCAGGAGGGAGTTAACTTTGGCTTCCAAGTTGCGTTTTATACCAGTCATATTCGTTTAATACTAACGAATTTGACTGATGTCAAGGGGGGCCATTAACCGTAGAAAGCACCACTGAAGTACGACAGCGGGTCGACAACGGAAATGATGCCGCTGCTGTATGGCCGTTTTAGCATCGCCACGATCTGGGTGGCCTTTGGGGGGCGCAGCCGCTCGACATAGTACCGTAGTGATCGAGATATGTTTTCTTCTGCAAACTTGACCTCGATCAATTCCTGGACGGCACCGTCTTTGAGGATGACAAAATCGATCTCGCGCCCCTCCTTGTCGCGGAGATAATGCAGCTCGCAACGGTGCCCTTCACGATCTTCGAGATAATGCAGTCGTTTCAACAGGTGGGTGGCCACCAGATTTTCGAATCTGGCACCTTCATCGCCGATGACATCGGCATTGTCGAAAAAAAACACCTTGGGTGGCTTTAAAATTGCTCTGGGCAAAGATCGTGAGTATGGCCGCACGGCAAATACAAGATACATTCGTTCGAGCAATTCTAGCCATGCTTTGGCAGTTTTGGGTGAGACTTCAATTTCACCCGCCAGGTTGGAAAGCGTGATCATCCCGCCCACACGGTGGCGCAACGCATCCACAAACAAACCCAATAGCTGAATATTTCGGATGGGTTCGAGATCCCGAATGTCCTCGCGCAGGACCCGGTCGAAGCGCTCCTTCCGCCACCGCCGGGCTTCTCTTTCGTCGCCATCCAGGAATGGCTCCGGAAATCCACCTACGGTCATCAATCGGCCGTATGCATCTTCGGGGGTCATTCCGGGTGGTATTTCGTCAAGGGTGAACGGGTGAAGGCGCCAGTAGTGATAACGACCCATCAGCGAATCACCCCCGCGCCGGTATACGTCCAGCCGCGCAGAGCCCGTCACCAGAAAAGAATGATATTCATGGGATACGTCGTAGATTCCCTTCAACCAGCCCTTCCATCGCGGATACTTGTGCAAATCGTCGAATACCAGCAGTCTGTTGCGGTCATGCCATCTTTTATTGAGGATGTCGCGACGGTCTTCGTCGTAATCCCAGTTAAAATATCGTCCGCCTTGCGTTGACGCATTCAGAATCGCCTGGGCCATCGTAGTTTTACCGACTTGACGTGGACCGCCAACGAAAACCATTTTCTTTTTTAGATCATTATGAACATGGGCAGAAATATAGCGCATGTGGCTATTTTATCTCGTACTCCAAAATAGTCAAGTCTGATTTGGAGTACAGGGCAAAATGGCCAGGAATCTCATGGTTCAGGGTTCGAATGGTTTCAGGTTTCGGGTGTCAGGTATCAGGTGTCAGTGTTCAGGTGTCAGAAAATGAGGGAACACTTGATATGGAGTGATGGAGTATTGGAGTATTGGAGTGGTGGAGTGGTGGAGTGATGGAGGCGTGGAGTGATGGAGGCGTGGTCTGATGGAGATGAATGCAATTGAACAGTGAGTGACCGGTTCCTTATAAATCTTCAACCAGAACAACCTTTATCTCTTCAAAGCGTTGCCATGATTTGTCATTGGTAATGATGGCATCGGCACCGCAGGCAACAGCAGTGCCGATCTGAATGGCATCAGGCGTCCTGAAGTTATAGGTTGCCCGCAGTTCGACAACATGGTCGGCAATGTTCATGTCAAGTGGAAACAGGCTTAAATTTTGTGAGTTTGACAGATAGTCGCGGTACTTGCGCACCAGTTGGCGATTGCCTTTTCGAGCGGGCTGGGTGGTCAATTCGATATAGGTCACGATGGAGGTTATTGCCTGGGCACCCGTTTCGTATAGTTGATCGAAAAAAACCTCCAGCGCCGGGGAGTAATCCGGATGCGTTTCGAAGAAATAGATAAACGGCGCCGTGTCAAGAAAAATGATATCGCCGGATTTCAACGTCAAACCCATTCGTTCCGTTCCTTTTTCAGATAGGTGTCAACGTCCGTGTCTTGCCAAACTTCCTTGCCAAGTCCGGCAGCTTTACGAAAATCAAGCTTGCCGCTGGGGCGGGATGTTTGGTGTCCCATGGGAGTCAATCGGGCGATTTTCTTGCCCGCCCGTTCGATGATGATCTCTTTGCGCATCAAGGCCACCTTGTTCAAGAGCTCGCCTAACTTCTGCCTTGCCTCGACCGCAGATACGGACTCGCTCATATATCGACCTCCTTTTTCCGGTCACTGCCGTCTATTTTTTGAGGGTTTGATATCTCGTATGATTATATCAATCATAATGATCGATATGGTCATATGTTAATGATAATCTTTAGTGGGCGCAACAATTTTTTATGAAAGATGATCCACTGGGCAAGCGGCGGGCGTTAAGCATTCATCGTTGAAAGGGATAAAGGTTCAGGGTTCGAAGGGGGATAAGGGATTAACGTCCAACATCGAACATCCAACTTTCAACGTCGAACGAAGGGCGGGAAACATCGAACGAAAAAAAAGAAGCCAAGTGTCCGTGTCCAGGTGACAGAAAATGAGGGAACGCTTGATATGGAATATTGGAATATTGGAATATTGGAGTATTGGAGTATTGGAGTATTGGAGTGGTGGAGTGGTGAAGATAAAAACAACTCAACGTCGAACATCGAACGCCCAACATCGAACTTCGAATAAGGAATTCTATCGTTCTAAAACTACGGGTCCCTTTTATTGGCAAGGAACTGCAAATCAAAAATTTCGTCTTTAAAATGACGGAGCGAAGCGATCTCATCATTCGACGTTCGGCGTTCGATGTTCAGTGTTCGATGTTCGAAAAATCATTTGCTGATTTATTGTCTCTCCGGGCCGGTCAGAACCTCTTCGCGTCGCTCGGGCATAGCCCGAGATTTAATTAACTGCAATCAGTTTCAGCCGCTTGGCCTCCTCGACCGCCCGGCGGCGGTTGCTGACACCCAGCTTCTGGTAGATGTTTTTCAAGTGGCCTTTAACCGTTTCCGTGGTGATGAAGAGCTTATCGGCGATCTCCTTGTTTTGCAGGCGCTGTGAGAGCAATTCCAGGACATCCAGTTCACGGTTGGTCAGCGGCTCGACCAGGGGCTGCGCCGGGGCGGATGGGCGGATGGGCGGCTCGTCAGGTGTTGAAGGATGCACGGCAGCCTCCGGTACGGTCCGATCTTCATCGAAAGCGGCCGAGAGTTGCTGCATAAAATCAACCGACACCTTCGGTTCGGGAATCTGTTTCAGCATCTGTTCCATCGGCGGGCCGGCTTCGACAAACGGGCGGATCCAACCACCCGGGGCCGCCAGGTCGACGGCTCGTTCAAGAAGGCTAAGGGCGTCCTTAACGCGATTTCGTTGTTTGCAGACCAGGGCCAGCAAGGTCAGGACCTGAATCATGTGGCAGGTGTTGTGATTATCCTGATTCAGCTGAAGGAGTTCACGCAGCCTGGCCTCGGATTGTTCAAGACGCGGGTCGGATGCATGGGCAATCTGGGCCCGGCAGTAGGTCACGGCCGGAATCTCGAGCCACCAGACCATATTCTCGGCAGGGGGTGAATCGCTTCGCAGAAATTCCAGGACAGGTTTGTGGTCACTGCGCATGATCGCCAATCTTGCCTGACATGACTCGGCAATCATGCCGCCTGCGGGGTCGTTGATTGCATCAACGAAATCCGAAAGGCTGTGCAGCATGTCTAAGGCCATATCGGGTTTTCCGATAGCCTGATAGGCATAAACAAGTCCGGTCATGCTGTCGATGACGACCCGCGTGTGCAGGATATGTTTTTGCTCGATGGCCTGGCTGAAACGATCGATGGCGTCTTCGAGTTCATTGCGGTAAAAGTGGATCAGGCCTGAAAGGTACACACTCCATGCCTTGGCATAGGCATAGTCGTTTTTTACCGCGAAGTCATGCAGTCGGTTATTGGCGGCGGCCGCCTGATTCAAATTGCCCGATATGATCTGGATGTATACCACGGTTACCAGAATGCGTGTCCGGGCGACACTTTTTTCCCATTGGGGACGGTCAAGTAACCTGTTCAATTGGTCGAGGGCGGTTTCCTGCTGACCTTGCATCTGCATGGCCAGCCCATGCAGGATTTCAATCTGGCCACGAATTTCCTGATGGTTTTCAGGAACCCGTTCCCGGGCAGCGGTGAGGTGCTTCAGGCTTGCCGTCCCGTCGTTTTGAAAATAGTAAAAATAGCCACGAAAGAAATCGATCTCGCCCTGGGTTGATCGATCATCTGGTTTTTCATCTGATTGATAATCTTGGGGATCACCCAACAGTGCTTCAGCCGCATCGAGAACCGGCGGAATTTTCGAAATATTGAAATGATGATACAGGAGCCACGTTTTGGCCATTAAAAGCCCCGGATGCTGCCGGATCACATCGTCGGGCAGCATGGGCAGCCACGTTTCAAGAACATACCACCTGTCTTCGTTCAACACCCGCTGCCGGTTTTCTTCGACGATCCGGGCGGCTTTCTCCGGTTCTCCTGCGGCAATGGCATGGTTGATCGCATCTTCGATAATTTGGTTTCGCGCCAACCAATCACTCGCCCGGGAATGCAGTCCGTCAATTTCTTCGGGACGTTGATGTCCGTTTCAACTGGTCCTGCAGAAGCTGCTGAAACAGGTGGTGATAACGAAACCATCGGCCGGTTGTGTCCAGGGGAATGATGAAAAAGTGCCTGGTGACCAGCCAATCGACAAATTCCCGGCCATTGGCCTGTGGTTCGGCGTGAGAATCGTCAGGTGCGTCGGGCATGAGCGCGTCGCACAGCGGCGCGCAAAATCGGCTCAAAATAGCGGTCTGGAGAAGATGCCGGCGAATAGCCGTCGGCGCTTTGGAAAGCACCTCCTGCAGCAGGTACTCCTGGACGAAAAGCGAGGTGCCCTGCAGGCCGTCTATCAACTGCTCCTGATCCGAGTTGTCCCTCATTGAGATAGCTGCCAGATGCAGTCCGGTCACCCAGCCTTCCATTTTTTCTTCTAATATCCGGGCAGTGAAATCAGAAATGGTAATGTGCAGAAACCGCTCCAGATACGCTTGGGTTTCCGCGGGCGTAAAACGAAGATCTGCCTGGGCGATTTCCGCTAACATCCCTCGTGCACGCAACGATGTCAGGGGCAGCGGCGGATCCCGACGGGTAACCAGGACCAGGTGCATTGCCGGAGACGGATGGATCAATAGTTCGGTGATAAATTCGTGGATGGCCTCATTGCGGATGAGGTGATAGTCGTCCAGCACCAAAGCAAACTTTTCAGAGCAGGGTTCCAGATCGTTCAGCAGATAATGGCCGACTTCCTTCGCAGACGGCAGTCTGCCCCCCACGACCAAGGCTTTGGTTTTGAGTTCATGGCCTGCAACCACCTTTTGAATGGCTTCGATCACATAACTCTAAAAACACCCTCAGATCGTTGTCACCTTCATCCAGAGACACCCAGGCACCGTTCAATTGCGAAACCTCGAGCCAACCGCTGGCCAGGATACTTTTGCCATACCCGGCCGGAGCGACGATCAAGGTCATTGGATTGTGCACACTGTTTTCTATGGCTGCGATCAGTCTGGTCCTGGGAATGATGCTTGCGGAGATCGGCGGCCGGTGAAGCTTGGTGTACAAAATCACCTTGGTGGATTCGTTCGTCTCGGTCTCGGAATCCGACACCAGTGCCTTGTAGTCTGAAACCAGGGTTTTCGAGATGGACCGGCTCAGGTATACCTCTCCGGCCAGCACCGTGCGGATGCCGGCGACCATCTCTTCCGGGATACTCTCTTTGAGGATGTAGCCCGCCGCACCGGCCTGAATCATGTCCCGGACAAATTGTTTGCCGGAATGCACGGACAGGGCCACCACCTTGGTCTCCGGTGCCTTGGACAGAATCTGCCGGGTGGCCTCGATCCCGTCCAGATTGGGCATGTTGATGTCCATGACCACCAGATCCGGCTTTTTTTGCTGAACCTGCTCGATGGCCATCTGACCGTCGCCGGCTTCTCCCACAACGATCAGGTCTTTCTCTTTGGCGAGCAGGTGGTGAAGCCCCTGGCGGAAAACGGGGTGGTCGTCGACGAGGAGGATTCTGGCGGTCAATGGTTGCTCCTTGGTGTTTGTTTGCGCCGGTCAAAGCGCAAATGCTATGGAAATCATCAAACTGGAGTATTGGAGTGCTGGAGTATTGGAGTATTGGAAAAATCCAGGCCCGCATTTGTTTTCAATCATTCCCATACTCTGCATTGCTCTCTTTGACAACCAGGCTGTCAATCCAGTCTCCACGATCACGTTTTTTCTCCAGGCTCTCCACAAGCCTTAACAGCCCGTTTTCGAGTTTGTAGGCCAAAGAATCCAGTTTTTCGAATGGTTCTTTGGATATCTGTTTCGATTCTGCATATGCATGGAGTCCTGAGACAGATTCTCCCAATGATCCCAGACTGATATTGAGAAAATTAAGATATTCTTTTATGGAACGGCGACAGTAACCTTCGGCAATATTTCGGTGAACCGAGTCGGCAGATGCAATCTGCTGGGAGGCAACACGCTTCAAGTCATATGGTAATTGCCGAAATACATTGCACGTTGAAACATAATACTGAATCGCATCATTCCAAACAATCAGTTTCTTGTAGCCACGATTACGATTTTTCCTCATCACTCCATCACTCCATCACTCCATAATCAGTGTCCGTTGGATGTTCAATCTGTTCAACCCGTTCAATCCATTCCTCCAGCCACTACTCCATCGCTCCAATTCTATCGCTTTTCCTTCTTTTCTCCACCGGCACCGTCAACACCACCCGGCAGCCCTCTCCCGGTGCGGATTGGATGTCGAACGTCCCCCCCAGATCGGTCATGCGCTCGTGGATGCTGAACAGACCGAAGCCGCCCTGTTTTCCGTTCCTGGTTTTTACCGCCTCCGGATCGAAGCCGGTACCGTCGTCCTCGATAACGACTGTTACGCCGTTGGCGTTTTCTTTTAAAGTACACCGATACCTTTTTGGCCCGGGCATGCTTGACCACATTGGTGAGCAGTTCGCGCACATTGCGGAACAGGAGGGCGCGCACGTTGTCGTCCAGGGCTTTGCGGTGTTCTTTTTCGATGGTGTCGCTGAACTCGGTTTTCAGGCCGTGCCGCTTCTCGATCTGCTCTTCCAACCACTCGGAGATGGCGGCCCCCAGGCCGATTTCGTTCATCGACGGCGAGCTCAGTTCGAAAATCAGGCTACGGGTGTCCTGCAATGCCTGCAGCATGATATTGGATATATCCTTGACCAGGATGTTTCTTTCCAGATCCGAATCGCTTTCCAGGATGCCATTCAACTGCATGCGCGCCAGGGCCAGCGAATGGCCGACATGATCGTGCAGGTCGGCGGCAATGGTGCGCCGTTCCTTTTCCTCGGCGATAGTCAACTGGGAGGCCAGGGCCTTGAGTCGGTGTTGGTACTGTAAAATTTCCTGCTCTGCTTGTATGCTACTGGTGATGTCCTCCTCGATACCGACAACACTGACCACCTCTCCTCTGGTGTTCTTTATCGGATAGAACTGGACCCGAACCCAGCGCTTTTTAACTTCAGCGCTTCCTATTTCCAGGGATTCCAAAGTAGTGGATGCATCATAGTCGATAACGGGCAGGGTGACACCCTCACCTTTAAAAGCCTTTTCAATCAACGGCAGAACACCCAATTCCCTTACCTCTTCGTCTTCAAGAACATTATACTTTTCGAAAACTTCAGGCAGCCGTTCCTCGGATATACCCCACAATACCTTCCATGCCTCATTGACCTGGACAATCCGCCCGTCCAGGTCAAACACCTGTATGGAAAGAGGGGACTGCTCGACGAGATAACGGAACTTCTCTTCACTCTCCTGCAGGGCCTCCTCCATTCGGCTGCGATCGGTAATGTCGATGCCGAAAGAAAGCGTTCCGGCAATCTGATCGCCTTCTTTGATCTCGTTGTTGCTCCAGGAGATCACCCGCTCTTCACCGGTTTTGGTCAAGATGGGGTTTTGAAAGGATTTGGGCACGCCCTCCGGCCATCAGGCGGGCAAACTCCAGATGAACCTGAGGGTATCGTTCTTTGGGCACCAGAAGCTCAAACCAGTTTTTCCCTTGGAGTTCGGAGACGGTATAGCCGGTGATTTTTTCCGCGGTTGGATTGAACAGGTTGACGGTGCCCTTGTCGTCCAATCCGACGATCATCACGTTGGCGGTTTCGATCAGGTTGTCGGTAAATCGCCTGGACTTCTGCAACGCCGCTTCCGTCCTGTTTCTTTCGGCAATTTCTGTTTTGAGGGATTCAGCTGAATTTTCCAGCTCCATTGTGCGGTGACGGACCCTGCTGGCCAGACTTCGGTTCCAGATGACAAAAAAGAGCAGCACGCCCGACGCACCGAAGCAGGCGATCAGGATCCATTTTTTCACCATCGCTCTGTTCAGTCCCGGTTCATACCTTAGCGCGACATACTTGTCGCGGATGGCCGTTTTCTCCGCTTCGGTGATACTCGCCAGCGCCTTGTCAACTATCGTGGTCAATTCCGGCCAGTCGTTGCGATTGCCCATGGACAAAACATGGTCACCATAGGGGGCGGGAGCGACCACCCGCAAATTAGATAACCCACGTTTTTGGATGAGATGGCTGGCCACGGTCAGGTTGCCGATATAGGCATCCACCTTCCCGCTCGACAAGGCGAGCAATGATTGTTCATCATTTTCAAACAGCACAAGCCTGATCTCAGGATAATCCTTCTCCAGAAGCTGTTGTATGACGAAGCCTTTGGGCACGGCGAGTGTCTTACCGGAAAGACCGTTTATATCAATTAAGACCCCTTCCTGTTGCCGGGCGAAAATGACATAGGGCGAGGAAATATAAGGCGTTGTGAAGGAAAGGTACTGCTCTCGGTCAGGGGATTGAGCGATAAGCGGTGTCATATCGGGCCCCTGGTGAAGTTTTATGCTTTCGAGAAATTCGGCAAACGATTGCTTGGCCATCTCATATTCGAATTTAAGCCCGGTGCGTTCTTCGACCAGCTTGAGATACTCGATGGCAATCCCCTGGGGTGGATCATTCTCCTTGATGATCAGGAAAGGTGGCCAGTTGGCCACTCGCACCCGGATTTTGTGGTTCTGATCGATCCAGGCCTGTTCTTCCAGGGTGAGAGACAGCTGTGGGCGGATGACGTCAGGTGTCCCTAACCACTTATCATTAATGGTAACCCACTCATCCTCCGTGATGGATTTCAGCCCCTTGTTCAGAATCTCAACGAGTTTCGGCCAATCGTCGCGAACACCCATCACAATCTTTGTAGGGCGGTCGGTCATGACAAAAACAGGTTCCAATGTAAGGAACCGCATTTTTGTAAAGTAATAGGCTTGGCTGGTAAGGCCGATCATATAATCAACCTTGCCTTCGTACAGTAACCTAAACGCTTCGACAATGGTATCTGTCCTGACAATGTCGATCTTGTCTTGGTATGGCGCCAGGATTTTTTCAGCATAACGCGAACCCTTAAGCGTTGAAACGGCCTTGCCTTTCAGATCTTCCAATGCGTTGATTTTCATCGGAGAGTCCTTTGGTGCATAAATGACCGGATAGGTTTCCCAGAGAACGCGCGTTTCCAGAAGTCCGCGACGGGCACCATTGCCTGCGATCAGGGCCAATTGACCCGCAACTTCTTTGTTCGCAACCATTTCGCGGACGGCTTTTATCTCGGCAACGGTGATACCGAAATTCGAACCCAACCGCTGATTCAAAAGGTCGATCAAATCCTTAAATTGGCCTGACACGTTTCCATCTTCATCCACAATCAGGCCGGGCGGGTAATCAGCTGAAAAAGCTAAGCGAATCTCTGGATGCTCCCGCAACCAGGCCTGTTCTTCGGACGTCAATTGTATTTGTTTCTTGATTAATCGCTCTGTATCATCGGCAAACCATTTTCTCCAAACCCGATTCTTTTCACTCTCTGGAAGCGCATGGTAAGACTTGTTAAGAATCGAATTAAGAAGTGGAAATTTCTTGCTGACACCAAATTCAGACCCCGTAGTTGTTGGCAAGCCAGGAGGATCGAAAAATCCCTTACGGTTGACACCATTGATGAAGCCCTCCCGCAAAATGAATTCACCTGAGTGTAACTCCTGTATGGCGGCGTCTGCCTCACCCGAGGCTACCAGGCGGAACATTCCCTCTACATCCTCAGCTCTGATGAATTTCGCATCGGGCAGATATTTCTTGATTACCGACTCAAAACCGTAGCCTTCATAGGAAGCGATAACCTTGTTTTCCAGAGAAGCCACATCATTTATTTCCGAACGTGAGGCACGGGAAAAAATGGCCATCTGCATGTCCAGGATTCTTTCCGAGAAATACATGAATCCGGCACGTTCTTTACTATGAATCATACCAAGAACTGCATGGTACTGTCCGTTTTTGACTCTTGATAACGTTTCAGCCAAAGGGTTCACATGAAATTCTGGTAAGATCTCGGTCTGTTTGGTACTGCTTTGCATCATATCGACCAGGTAACCTTTGGACTGTCCATCCTCCACCCACATGTATGGAGGAACTGAAAAAATTCCAACGCTAATATGTGGATTATCCTTCAGCCAAGCGCGCTCCTCTTCAGTCAGTTCAAGCGGGTTATATGGTTCCGGAACACTGATCCATTTTCCCACGATGGCATCGATCTCGTTTTTCGAAAAACTTGCAATTCCCTTGTTCAGAATCGTAACAAGCTCGGGCCAATCAGGCCGGATAGCCATGCCGCCTGTGTACGGAATGTTGTAGTACACGTATTGGAGTGCCAACCCGAAAAGCTGGTACTTCGAAAGAAAATAGGCATTGATGGAAGCCCCGAGAAAGGCATCCACCTCGCCCCTGTCAACACGTTGCAGCCCTTCCAGGGCATCATTGACTTTCAGGATGGTTGCGCCGGCTCCGTATCGTTCGACAATCTGTTCGGTGAACATGACTTTGTCTACGATAGCGACTTTCTTGCCGGCCAGGTCAGAGGGGCGATCGAAAACCATATTCTTACGTGTGAAGACCGCGCCATAGCCGGTCAGATAGCCCTCAGTTTTCAACAGGCCCAGTTTGTCGGCGTACTCAGGGAGGATATTCACAATGCCGTCGGTTTTCCTTTTCTGTGCCTTCCCAAGCAATTCGGGGATAGGATCGATGCGCAGCCGGATGCGGGTCCCAAGTCGCCGGTTCAACTCATCGAGGAAATCAACCAGAATGCCGCGATGGCTGCCGTCCGGATTGGTTATGACTTCCGGCTCAAAAACATCGGTATAGCCGAGCGTGATGTCCGGATGAGCTTTAAGCCATGTCTGCTCTTCGGCGGTCAATGGTATGACCGGCTCCAACGCAGACTGTGCCGCCACCATTTGAACCGTGCTGACGAGAAACGAAAGGCAGATCACCATCCAGCGCAGACCGATCAATGTCCGTCCCACAAAAAAACGTAAATCACGTCGATCGTTATTCGGAAACCACAGTCCAACAGTTTTTCCTGCCATGTGGGTGTCCCTGTTCGTTTAAGTTTCTAAACTAAATGAAGAAATAATTGGAAGGTCAGAATAGAGGAATATTGCACGGCATGCAAGGTTTCTGGAATGCGTTTCAGACAGGAAATGTCATTTTGGTCCTGATACGGGGGCAATCAGGGGAGCGGAATTCCGGAACCAGGTTCACCCGAAATTCGAAAAAAATCGATGATACTGGAGTGGTAAAATATCAAATTGTGATCAAATAGCCAGTTCGTACACCCCGGTTTGTAAATCGTGTGCTTACTGCTATATGTCTGTTGACCGTTGATTTCAAATAAAGTTGTATTTCCGTCTATCAAGGGTCGCCTCACCAATGAATGTATAATACTCGTTTTTCATCATTTTGGGACCTCCCAGAGGCCGTTGAAAATCGATTTTCGTTTTTAAACGCAAAATTTAGAACAATCCGAAGCGCCTCCTAAAACCGCAGATCGGAGAAAGAGATTGCGATGTCTTTTTTATATCCGAGCGCTTTCCCAGCTTCAGTAGCCAGATTGTTTTTACCGGGCCAATATGCTGTCTTTCGGTTCGATATCCGTGTCGCTGCGTTTGCCAGGGAACTCCACCTCGATCATGAGCAGGGTAGGTGACCATTTAATAGGCAAAGTTCAGCAGGGAATCTACGTGTGGGTCCATTTTAAAGGTCATTGCATGAAGAGCTTGCAGGAGGCTATTAACAAAATCTCATAAAAAGTAGAACATAAGAATAGAAGAACTCTTCTGTATTGAGCGCTTGAGGTGAGGGGTGTCCAGTAAGGGGAGGCTTTACCCTTCTCATATGAAACGGTTGTCTGCCTATCTGCTTTAAAAATCCCCGTTTAAGAGCCGAGTTTCTCGCCCAGCGCCTTGCAAAGTCCTGGCAGGCCTTCATCCCCGCGCCGCTGTCGACCATGGATTCAGTTAGGTTCAAGGGTCCCAAGTTGGTCATAGCCTGTTTATTTTATAGTAATTGTTTCCACTATTGAGGCTACTGTCCTCTGAATTTTGCAAAAATATAGTCCATCCGCACATTAAAATTGTTCCGGCTCATCAGACAAAACTATAAAGAAAAAGAAATGGTAGTGTAATGAAAAATAATTGTTGCATTTTTGTTGATCCATGCCTAAAAGAACGCCGTTTGAGTTGTTGAAAAAAATTGTAAAAATCATTGTGATTGAGGCCTTTTGTGTGGGACTTTTTTTCCAAAATATGACAAAGGGTATAAAATCAGCCAAAATAAGGAAGCCATAAAACGACATAAACTCAAATATTTATTATTTTTTAGGAGGTTAGAAGCTCGGCGTTCACTGACTCTTAATCAGTAGGTTGAAGGTTCGATTCCTTCACGGCCCACCAACGATATTTTACAAGGGACGGTAACGCCGCCCCTTTTTTTATGGTGCCAGGCAAAAACCCACCGCCACCGATGGAAGCCCTGTGATTTGTGACTAAGCTCTTGACAGTTTTTTTCAGTTGATGATATTTGTATTAATTTTTGTTGATTCCAATGGAATCACTCATCCTTGCTCCGGCCCTTGGCCGGGGCTGTGAAGCCACAAGGAGGTTTTATGAAGCGGTACGAAACGATCGTGATTATTGACCCCGACCTCTCGAAGGAGGCAGAAACGCCGATCTTCGAGCGTCTAAACGATCTGATTCCCCAGTACGATGGGTTTCTGATCGAAACGGATGACTGGGGCACCAAGAAACTGGCCTACGACATCAAGAAAAAAAACCGGGGACACTACGTAAGATTGGATTTTTGCGGTGACGGGGCATTGATTCAGGAGATGGAACGGTTTTTCAGAATTGACGACAAAGTCATGAAGTTCATGACGGTCCTGCTGGATGAAAATGCTGACCTCGACGTGATCAAAGCGGATCTGGCGGAAAAAGCGGCAGCGGCCGAACAGGCGGCGACGGCGGAGCAGGCGGCAGCCGAAAAGGCTGACGAAACCGTTGAAACTGAAGCACCAACCGAGAACAATGAACCCATCGAAGCATAAAAAAGAGGAGTAACCCATGGCCGTTTCAAAACCCCGCCCCCGAAGAAAGAAAAGAAGAATTTTCCACCGGCGCAAAGTCTGCCGATTCTGCGCAGACCAGAGCCTGATTATCGACTACAAGGATCCCCGAGCGCTGAAGTATTTCACCACCGAACGAGGAAAGATCATCCCTCGGAGAATTTCGGGTGCCTGCGCCAAACACCAGCGAGCCCTGACCCATGCCATCAAGCGCGCACGGACCATTGCCCTGCTGCCATACGTTGGGAACGTTGACCTGTAGCCGGTCAAGCTTAACCGGCGGGACAAGAACGCCTATTACCAGGAGAAGCGGATGGTGCCGTTGCCATTTCAAAGTGAAGTATCGAAAGATATCGCTACCGGCGTAATGGCTACCCTCGTCATCTTTTCCGTGTCGGTCTTTATGCCGGTGGTGGGCTTTCTCTTCTCTATGTTCATTCCCCTGCCGATTCTTTTTTACCGGGCTAAACTGGGCAGACGCCGCGGCATGATCGTCCCGCTGGTGGCCATCGCGGTGATGGGCCTTGTCTTTGGTGGTTTGACGATGGACATCCTCTTTTTTTCAGGGCTCATGTTTCTGGGTTTTGCCATCAGCGAGATGTTCGAAAAAGAGCTCTCCGTGGAGATGACCGTCGTGGCCGCCTGCGGCATTGTGTTAGGCGCCGGCCTGGCAGGTATCCTGCTCTACAGCATGGTCGCCAACACGGGAATATACACCCTGGTTTCAGCTTACGTGGCAACGAACCTGGCCTTGTCCCTTGACCTATATAAAGGTATTGGCATCCCGCAGGAAACCATTGACACCATTTCGGGTTCCCTCGACCAGATTCAATTCGTGCTGGTGCGGATACTGCCATCACTGGCCGCCGCATCCACGCTGTTCGTGGCTTGGACAAACGTAATTGCCGCACGGCCGATCATGCAGCGCCGGGGCCTTTCTTTTCCGGACTTCGGCCATCTCAACCGGTGGCGGGCGCCCGAACCGCTGATATGGGGTGTCATCGGCTGCGGCCTGATCATGTTTCTGCCCGTAACGGGTATCCGGCTGATCGGCGTCAACGGCCTGCTGGTGCTGCTGACGATCTATTTCATCCAGGGGATCGCCATCGTTTCGTTTTTCTTTGAAAAAAAGAAATTGCCCCGGGTCATTCGGGTGGTCCTGTACATGATGATCGCTCTGCAACAACTATTCCTGCTGGTAATCATCTGCATCGGGCTATTTGACATGTGGATCAATTTTAGAAAAATTGACACCAATAAGGGTGAACCGGACCTGCCCGCGTAAAATCCAGGCGGTCCTTTTTTTTGGAGGTTTAGCATGAAAGTAATTTTGAAGGAAACCATCAGTTCGTTGGGCATCATCGGAAGCGAAGTCAATGTGGCGGACGGATATGCACGTAACTACCTGCTCCCCCAGCGCAAAGCCGTTCCGGCCACCCCCCAGCAACGCAAGATTCTTGAGCAGGAAAAGGCCAAATTCGAGCTGCAGATTGCAAAAGAAAAAGAGTTCGCCCAAGAGATGGCCAACCGTCTTGAGGCCGTCATGGTGACCATTGCGTCAAAGGTCCACGAAGCGGATAAGCTTTATGGTTCCGTAACCGTTCGAGACATCATTGTCGCCCTGAAGAAACAGGATGTCGAGGTGGAAAAACGGATGGTGCTGCTCAATGAACCAATTAAAAACATCGGCACATTCAAGGTTCCCATCCGCGTATACCAAGGCATCAAGCCGGAAATCACCGTGGAAGTCGTCCCCGAGGAAGCGTGATTGATAACCGATTGCCGGGAGTTCTTGAGCCTAGGCGGCAAAAGACTCCCGGTGTTTATCCAAAAAGTTGATCGTTCATGCCCAACACCCAACATCCGGTACCCAAAGACCCCGCATTCCATAAACTTCCGCCCCAAAGCATCGAGGCCGAAGAATCGATTCTCAGTGCCATTCTGATCGACAACAGCACACTCATTGACATTCTCGAGATCCTGTCTGCCGATGATTTCTACAAAACTGCCCACAAGATTACCTTTGCCGCCATAGAGACGCTCTATGCCAAGAGCGAACCGGTAGATCTGGTCACATTGAGCAACCTGCTTCGGGAAAAGGACGAGTTGGAAAAAATCGGCGGGGCCGCCTACCTGGCCCGGCTGGTGGATGCCGTGCCCATGGCGGTCAATGCGCACCACTACGCACGGATCATTCACGACAAAGCCATCTTAAGACGTCTCATTGAACGTTCCAACACCATCTCCAATCGGTGTTTTGAAGACCGTGGAGAAGTCGAAAGTGTCGTCGAATTTGCCCAGAGCGCCATTTTTGAGCTCTCCGAAGGAAAGACCAAGCAGGCTTTTTTTCCCATCAGCAAAATTATCGAATCCAACATCGACGCATTAGAGGAGCGGCAGGGCAACCGGGCGCTGGTCACTGGTGTCACCACCGGTTTCTCGAAGCTGGACGCGCTCACCTCCGGATTTCAAAACTCCGATTTGATCATCATCGCCGGCCGCCCGGCCATGGGGAAAACAGCCTTTGCCCTGAACATGGCGCGCAATGCAGCCATCGAAGGCGGCGTGCCGGTGGCCATCTTCTCACTTGAAATGTCAAAAGAGCAGCTCTCCATGCGCATGCTCTGCGCCGAGGCCCGGGTTGATTCCTCCCGCATCCGCAGCGGTTTTTTGAACAAGGAAGACTGGAACCGAATCACTGACGCTGCCGGTCGGCTCACCGAAGCCCCCCTCTTTATCGATGACTCACCGGATATTTCCACCACGTCCATTCGGACCAAATCCATGCGCATGAAAATGGACAAGGGCCTGGGCATGATCATCATCGACTATCTTCAGCTCATGCGGGGCAGCGCCAATATCGAACGGCGGGACCTTGAGATATCGGACATCTCCCGTTCGCTGAAAATTCTGGCCAAGGAGCTGAACATACCTGTCATCGCGCTGTCCCAGCTCAACCGGAAACTGGAGGAGAGAAGCGACAAACGTCCCCAATTGTCGGACCTGAGGGAGTCCGGTGCCTTGGAGCAGGACGCTGACCTGGTGGCCTTCATCTATCGGGATGAAGTCTACAACCGCGACGAGAACAGCCCCCACCGGGGCACGGCGGAAATCATTCTGGCGAAACAGAGAAACGGTCCCACCGGCATGGCCCCCCTGGCCTTCTTGAAATCCTACACGCGGTTCGAAAACCTGGCCACTGAATGAAAGAGATCTTCGGCAACCTGTTGGGACTCAAAGCCAGCCAGATCAAGCGGTTGGAAAATCTAAGCCGACGACGCGTTCCCCCCCAGGCCATCGTCTCCCACGAATTGTGCCGAGACCTATGCGCCCTCTCTGCTGAAACCAGCCGACAGATCGGCCTTCTCATCGACCGCAGCGGAAAGATTGTTCAAACCCTGATGGGAGAAGTGGACCGCATTGTTATCCCTGATCTGAAGGATTACCGGTTGGCACCGGACCGTCTGCGGGGGCTCCGGTGCGTCCACACGCATCTGACCGAAACACCCCTTACCCAGGACGACCTGACCGACCTGGCTCTCCTGCGACTGGATCTCATGGCAGTTGTCACCATGACTGAAACCGGTGCACCGGCATTGATCCACTGGGCCCATATCCTTCCGGGTGCAAGCGAATCGAGCCCCTACCAGATCATGGATCCGATCCCGCCCTTCCGGCCGGGAATCGACTGCTTGAACCTGATCCAGGCGCTCGAAGCCGAATTGGCCCGAAAAAAGACCGACACCGGCGGCGGCCAGGTGGGGTCCGAACGCGCATTGCTGGTAAGCGTCTTCACCGGCCCCCGAAAAGATGCCGTCGATTCACTGGACGAGTTGGAGGAACTGACCCGTACTGCCAATATCAGCATTATTGATACGGTACTGCAGCAACGGAAAAAAGCCAATCCCCGTTTTCTCATGGGAAGCGGCAAACTGGACGAACTGTCCATCATGGCGCTTCACCGGGGTGCGACACTGATCATCTTCGACCAGGAACTCAATCCATCCCAGATTCGCTCCATCGCCGACCGCACTGAGATCAAAGTGATCGACCGGACGCAATTGATCCTGGATATCTTCGCCCAGCGGGCCCAGACCCGGGAAGGCAAACTGCAGGTGGAGCTGGCCCAGTTGAAATATATCCTTCCCCGACTGGTTACCAAGGATACCGCCATGTCCCGGCTGACCGGCGGCATCGGCGGGCGCGGTCCGGGGGAAACCCGGCTTGAAATCAGCCGGAGACGGGCCAGAGACCGCATTCGGCGCCTTGAGCAGGCAGTGGCCACCGTTCAGAAAAACCGCAGCCAGCAGCGAAGTCGGCGAAGCAAAAAGGGCCTGCCCATCATCTCCATCATCGGCTACACCAATGCGGGAAAATCAACCCTGCTCAACCAGTTGACCCACAGCCGGGTGCTGGCCGAAAACAAGCTGTTCGCCACCCTGGACCCGTCCAGCCGGCGCCTGCGGTTTCCCAGGGACATCGAGGTGATCATTACCGATACGGTCGGGTTTATCCGGGATCTGCCCAAGGAGCTGATGGCTGCTTTCCGGGCCACACTGGAAGAGCTGGAAAACGCCGATCTGCTGCTGCACATCATTGACATCAGCAATCCACGCCACCCGGACCAGATCCGTTCTGTTGAAACGATCCTTGCCGAACTCAACCTGTGCGGCATTCCCACGATCCGGGTGCTCAACAAAATGGACCGGGTGGATCCGGAAATCTGTGATGGTCTGATCCAGCGCCTGGATGGCATCGCGGTCAGCGCATTAGACCGATCGACGCTGAAGCCCCTGTCGGAAAAGATGGAAGCCGCCGTGGAACACCTGTATGGGAACACCGCTTAAACTGGCAGGAAACCGAAATAATTTTCTATATTTGGGATGGGTTCAATCTACCCCGACAATTCAGTTGACAGAATGTACCAAATATTTGTAAATATTTTCTCTTATGGACATTGAACGGATCAAACAGGTGGGAATCGCTGCTGCCTGCAACGGCGGCAAGGTTCTCCAGGAGCATTTCGGCGAACTTCGATCGGTCCGTAAAAAAGGGGCTATCGATCTGGTGACCGAAGCTGACATACAGATCCGAAGCGGCCATCATCGACACCATCGCCAAGGCCTTTCCCGACCACGCCATCCTGGCAGAAGAGAGCGGGACACATGCAGGCAGCGGTGGCCGATGGATCATTGATCCGCTGGACGGCACGACCAATTTTGCCCACAACCTGCCGCTGTTCTGTGTCTCCATCGCCTTTGCGGTCGATGACCACATCTTGGCCGGATTCGTCCTGGCGCCCCTTTTGGGCGAACTGTTCGTGGGTGTCAAGGACCAGGGGGCCCAACTCAACGGAACGCCCATTTTCGTATCCAACACCCCCACACTTGCCGACAGCCTGCTGGTCACCGGTTTTCCCTACGATCACCAGACCATTTTCGGGCCGTTGATGGAGCGTTTCGGCAGTTGCCTGACGGCCACCCAGGGGGTCCGACGACTGGGATCGGCAGCCCTGGATCTATGCTACGTCGCCAGCGGCCGCTTTGACGGCTTCTGGGAGCAGCATCTCAAATCCTGGGATACGGCTGCCGGGTTTATGGTGGCCACAGAAGCCGGTGCCCGAACCACGGTTTTTTCGGGTGCCCCCTATGCTATCGACGAGGATGAAATTGTCAGCACCAACGGCCTCATCCATGATGAACTTCTCAACTTACTGGAGTAAAAGGATTTGCATACACTATCGGAACAGGAAATGGAACTCTCGTTTGATCAGTACTTGGGCTGTTTCGGCAGATATCGGAAAACCGATCCGATATGCCGCCAGCGGTGTGCCCTGAGCCTGCGTTGCGCCATTGAGAACGATCAGAATGAACGGTTTGAGATGTTGGAAGAGCTGGTTTCAGCCAGCAGCATGGTTATAAAAGCCAATTGAATTAAGCACCCACTCGGTTGCCACAGGGGTCCTTTCGTTGCTGTCTGATCGGATCGGTCGCCATGGTGTTTCCTGCCGAGTCAGATCTTTCCTTTTTCCAAACGCTCGGACAAAAACTCGACGTGTTTCTGAAAGGGACCATTTTCCTTGACGCCCTTTTCCACGGCCTTCAGGGCATACAGGGTCGTTGCATGATATCGGTTGAAACTCCTGCCGATGGTTTGAAGAGAATGGTCGGTGTATTGCCGGGAGAGGTACATGGCCACCTGCCGCGGCCGGACGATGGATTGCCGCCGGGAGGGAGAAGTGAGGTCCACAATGCTGACATTGTAATACTTACAAACCAGCCGCTTGATAGAATCCAGGGTGATACCCTCTCGTGAGGTAACGATGTTTTTTACGACGCTTCGGGCAAGCGCCAAATCCACATCCGATCCAAGCAGCGATGCCTTGGCGGCGACACCGATAAATCCGCTCTTCAACTGCCTCACATCCTCGGTCAATTCGGATGCCAGATATTGCAAGACCGCTTCGGGAATGTCGTACCCACTGGATAAAGCCGTTTTCTTCAGTATTCGAAGACGAGTCTTGTAGTCAGGAGCGTCAATTTTCGAAATCAGGCCGCAGCCGAGCCGGGATTTGAGTTTGTCATTCAGTTTGGGAATGTCCGATGGTAGGTAGTTGCTGGAGTATATAATTTTTTTATTGGCATTCATCAATGACTCCAGCGTATTGGACAGCTCTTCCTGAGTCCCGTTTTTTCCGCTCAAGAAGTGAACGTCCTCCAGCAGCAGAACATCGCAGTTCTGGCGGTACTTTTCCTTGAATCGATGAATACTGCTGCTGCGATAGGAATCGGTCATCTCATTCATGAAGTCTTCGGCCGTAATATAATAGACCCGCTCATTGGGGAATGTCTGAAAGATGTGGTGCCCCACCGCTTGGGAGAGGTGGCTTTTTCCAAGGCCGGTTTTCGAAAGCAGGTAAAGGGCGTTCTGGCTTCCCAGGTTGCTGGCTGCCAGTGACAGAGCGGCAGAGTAGGCAAAATCACTGTTTTTACCGACGACGAACTGATCGAATGTGTAGTCTTTTCTGAGCAGTCGGCCACCACGGGTTGGCGAATCGATGTCCGGCAGTTTCATCTGCCGGTCCTGTTTTATCTCTTTGCACGCTGTGGCTTGGCTTGGCCCGACGATCAGGCGAACCTTGAAGGCCCTGCCCGCCGCAATGGAAACGGCGTCTTCGATCATTTGGCCATAATTGTCGGATATTCGCTTTTTAGAAAAAAGGTTGGGACAAGCCAGCACCATGGCGTCGTTTTCATTTTCGCTGAATTCGATGGGATCAATCCACATTCGGTAGCTGTGTCCGGGAAGTTTTTCCTTAAGCAGAGATTTCACTGACATCCATATCTGGTCCATTTAAAAAATAAATTCCCTTCAGCAGCATTTACAGTTGATTCCAAGCTTTGATGAAACAGCCGACTACGGGTTTAAAATATGAGGCTGTTGGTTAATTATCTGAGGTTTTCAGAAAGGTGGCCGCAAAATTCGACGACTGGCGAGTTATCTACAAAATAGGGTGTTCCAAGTCAATGTTGAAGACGGTCGGTTAATCAAATTGCTAACACGATGCTCACAAAGATTTTTTATGATAATCTTTTCTATTAGTTATCTTGTTTTTACCGAGCAACTGCTTCGAAATACAAGGTTTTTCAAACCCATGATTTTTCCATAAGCATTTTAAGCAGATCGGGAGTTATCAACAATGTGTCAACAAACTCGTAAACTCTGTTTTTCATCGATTTTTTTATTTTTTCTCTGATTTACGTTTTTATTGCTTTAAAATGAATTTACAAACCCGGATCGGCTAAGTATGATAGCTGAATTCTTCAACCCGACAATCATGGACCGACCAAACAATGAAAGCGAACTTACCGCTGCTGAGCATCACCATGGCAGCGGACCAGGCCCGATGGCTGAACCGCAAAGGCACCCCATAGCCAGCAGGGCGCTTCAATCATGAACCTCGACCCATCGACCCAACCGATTCCGTGACGACCATAGACGCAATTACCATTGAAGGGGCCAGGCAGCACAATCTGAAAAACATCAGCCTGCGTCTGCCCCGCAACCAACTGGTGGTGATCACCGGCCTGTCCGGCTCCGGCAAATCCACCTTGGCCTTCGACACCCTGTATGCTGAGGGCCAGCGACGCTATGTGGAATCGCTGTCCACCTATGCCCGGCAATTTCTGGAGCGGCTTGAAAAACCCGATGTGGACCTGATCGAAGGCCTCTCTCCAGCCATTGCCATCGAGCAGAAAACCGCCATCCACAACCCCCGTTCGACGGTGGGCACGGTAACCGAAATTTATGATTTTATCCGGCTGCTTTACGCGAGGGCCGGAATCGCCCATTGTTACCAGTGCGGCCAACCCATCCTTGCCCAGACAATCGACGAAATGGTGGAAGCGGTCATGGAACGGCCCGAAGGTTCCCGGCTCATGGTTCTCGCACCGCTTGCGAAAGAGACGGCGGGCAATTACAAAAGCTTGCTAAAACGATTGAGAAAAGATGGGTTTGCCCGGGTGCGCATCGATGGGAAGATCCACGCGTTGGACACTGCCGTCGATCTTTCAGACACCCTTTCCCCGCGCATCGATGTGGTGGTCGACCGGCTGATTCTCAACCCGGGAATCCGCAACCGTTTAGCGGATTCAATGGAACTGGCCATTGCTCGATCCGAAGGACAGGTGGAGGTGGCATTTGTCGGCAATCGCATGGAGGAGATCAAAGAGGCCCTGCACTTTAGTGAGAACGCCGCCTGCAAACGCTGTGGCGTCAGCTATCCGGAACTGTCACCGGCCAGTTTTTCTTTCAACTCTCCCCACGGCGCCTGCCCGCAGTGCGATGGGTTGGGCACGATCAAGCGCTTTTCGCCCCTGCAGGTCGTCCCCAACCCCGAACTCTCCTTAAGAGAAGGAGCGCTCTCCGTCTGGGCCCATCGCCGCTCAGTAACCTTTGGGGAGTTTCTGGAAGATCTCACCGCCTTTTACGGCGTGGATATCTATACGGCTTACCGGGACCTTCCTGAGGCGTTCACAACGGTGCTCATGTATGGTTCGGGCGACCAGCAAATCCCCTTTACCACCCATGAAAACGGTCGCAGAAAAAAAGTATCGAAACCATTTAAGGGGATTATCCCGCATTTGCGGCAGCAGTATGCCCAAGCGGATTCGTCAGCCGAGAAAAACGCCCTAAGCGACTACATGGCCGAATCACCCTGCACCCATTGCAAGGGCTCGCGACTGCGCAGGGAGAGTCGTCAGATAAAGATCAACGGAGAGTCAGTCGGCAATTTGACCGCCCGATCCATCACCGATCTACAGACGTTTTTCAAGGCTTTCCGGCCCGATGGCAAACGCGGCTTGATCTCCGAAAAAATCATCAAGGAGATTGCCGGTCGCCTGGCCTTTTTAAATGATGTGGGCCTTTCCTATCTGACCTTGGACCGGCCGGCCCACACCCTGTCCGGTGGAGAGAGCCAGCGAATCCGCCTGGCCACCCAGATCGGCTCCAAATTGACGGGCGTGCTCTATGTATTGGACGAGCCGAGCATCGGCCTTCACCAACGCGACAACGAGCGCCTGCTGGGTACGCTGATGAATATGCGGGACATGGGCAATTCGGTGCTGGTGGTTGAGCATGACGAAGAAACGATCCTGGCCGCAGACCACGTTGTCGACATGGGGCCCGGTGCCGGCATCGACGGCGGCCATGTGGTCTTTCAAGGGATACCAGCCCTGATGCTGAAAGACGACCAGTCCCTGACGGGCAAATATCTTTCCGGCAGACTGCAAATCGATGTGCCGGCCCAACGACGGCCCACCGGCCAGGGCGAAATCCGCATTGTCGGGGCCCGTCAGAACAACCTGAAAAACATCGACGTGTCCTTCCCCACCGGTGTGTTCACCTGCGTCACCGGTGTCTCCGGTTCGGGCAAATCCACCCTGGTGCTGGAGACCCTCTACCGGGCAGCCATCCGCAGCCTTCAACAGCTCAACCTGCTGGCCGGCCACTATGAGCGGATCACCGGCCTTGAGAAGATCAACAAGGTCATCGACATCGATCAAGCCCCCATCGGCAAGACGCCCCGATCCAACCCCGGCACCTATACCGGCCTGTTTACACCGATCAGGGACCTTTTCAGTCGCACCCCTGAAGCGAGAATGCGGGGCTACAAACCCGGCCGGTTCAGCTTCAACATTCGCGGCGGTCGTTGCGAAGCCTGCGAAGGGGACGGCATCATTCGCATCGAGATGCATTTTCTACCCGACATCTATGTCCCCTGCGATATCTGCAAGGGCAGGCGATACAACCGCGAGACCTTGGAAATCCACTATAAAGGCAAGAATGTCGCCGAGGTGCTGGACATGACCGTCGACCAGTGCCTGGCCATGTTTCAAAACATCGATGTCATACGGTCCAAACTGCAAACACTGGTGGATGTCGGACTCGGCTATGTCCCCATCGGCCAGTCGGCCACGACACTCTCCGGAGGCGAAGCCCAGCGGATCAAACTGGCACGGGAACTGAGCAAACGGGGCACGGGAAACACCCTTTACATACTCGACGAACCCACCACCGGACTGCATCCCGACGACATCCGCAAACTGATAGGGGTACTGAATCGTCTGGTGGATGCGGGCAATACGGTAGTGGTCATCGAGCACAATTTGGATGTGATCAAAACCGCCGATTATGTCATCGATTTAGGACCCGAAGGAGGCGACGCCGGCGGGGTTGTGGTGGCTGCCGGCACACCGGAAACCATCTGCCGGGTGGCCGAGTCCCACACCGGTCGGTATCTTAAAAAGGTTCTACGTTCTGGGTTCTGAGTTTATCGTTAACTCAAATGGAAAAGGGCCGCAGCAATCAAGCAGCGGCCCTTTTCATGTTCTGCTGTGGCAGGTATGGACTTATTTTGCGAACAGCGCGGCAATGGCGCCTGCCTGGGGATGTGCGTAGATCAGGATCAGAGACACGACGAGTGCGTAAATACACAGCGACTCGATCATGGCCAGACCGATCAGCATGGTTACGGTGACCTTACCGGAAGATTCAGGATTCCGGGCGATACCTTCAACGGCGGACTTGAGGCCCATGCCCTGTCCGATGCCGCAACCGAAGGCGGCCACTGCGATACCAAAACCAGCTGCTGTCACACACGCGATGAAGAACTGCAATGCTTGAGCTTCCATATCCTACACTACCTCCTTTAAAAGATTGATAATTAGGGCTTCTTCCAGTTACCCCAAACCGATTGAACGTAAGCCGTTCGCCGATATGGGCTTGATCCGTATCAGCGAATCGACGGGCTTCTTTTTACGCTTCCCCATCAGTGGGCGTGTTCCATGGCCCCGGAGAAGTAAATGATGGACAGGAGAAAGAAAACGAATCCCTGCACGAAGGCAACGAAGATACCCAGGGCCATGATCGGCAGTGGCGCAAAGAAGGCACCGGCCAGGCCGAAAAGGATGCCCAGAACAATCTCGTGGCCCATCATGTTGCCGAACAGACGGAAAGAGAGCGACAGGACCCGCGCCAGGTGTCCGATGATCTCGATGATGAAGATCAACGGCGCCATCCACCAGACCGGCCCCATAAAGTGTTTGATGTAGCCGGCGCCATGGTATTTTACGCCGATGATGTGGGTGAACACCACCACCACCAAGGCGCAGGACCCCGTGGTGTTGAGGTTGGCGGTGGGCGGAAAAAATCCGGGGATAATCCCGATCAGGTTACCGATGAAGATGTAGAGAAACAGGGTGGCCGCCAGGGGAAAAAGCCATCGCGCCTCTTCACCGGCCGTTTCCACCATGAACTCTTCGATGCCCGAAACGATCACTTCAAACAGGTTCTGGGCTTTTCCCGGTATCATGGAGATGGTTTTGGTGGCCAGGGCGCCGGCAATTATCAGGATCGCCATGAGAACCCAGGAGTAGACCACATGCGTGTATGTGTGGGCGAAATGCCCCAGCCCGATCGCTTCAAAAATCTTCACGAAAAATAGATAGGGATGCTCCATCCTTAGACCGCCTCCTTGAAAAATAGTTTTTTGAGCTCAACCATGGTGGCCAGGATGATGCTGGCGACCACGACGGAAAGACCGATGAACAGACCGATGGGGTTCACCATCTGCTGGCTGATGAGAAAAAAGATAATCACGCCGCTGACGATGAATCGGATGTAGTATTTGATCAGAACCACGTTGGGGGACGTCAGCCGCTTCGGGCGAAGGGCCTTGTTGAGGGTATGGGCCAGCAGGTGAAAATTGATCGTGACGATAAGCCCGCCGAAAATGATGCCCCGGGCGAATGCCGGCGTCGCCGCCAGCAGTCCCAGCAGGCTGACCGCAGCCAGAAGCACCCAGTTGGATCGCGTAACGAATGTGAGCAAGCGCTGCTGAATAGGTTTCACTGTAGACAATTTTATGCCGATGCGGGTCACAGTTTGCGGCTTTTTTTTATTGCCAGGCCGATGTTGCGGTATCCGGCGGCGATGCCGAACCCCAAGAAGACAAGCGTCAACCATGGTGTCGTGTCAAAGCGCCTGTCCAGATACACCCCGATCCCAAGTCCGATAAAAATGGAGAGTGACACCGAGAAACCCAGGCTCGAATAATAAGCCAAATCTCGTATCCACGTTCGCGTTTCTTTGTTCATGGGATTCGACCCTTCTCCGACCGCAAAGTGGCGTCAGATCAGGCCTTGATCGGAATGTTTGCGTCTAACACAGCTCGGGATTCAAGTCAATCTCAAAGTGGATCCAAAGCGCCGAAACCCATCACCAGGAGAGCCGGTGAGCATCGAAAACCGGGCCGTCCACACAGACGTGCCGGTAGCGTTCGTCGTCGTCCCGCACTTTCACGGCACATCCCAGGCAAGCGCCCATCCCACAGGCCATCATGGCCTCGATGGAAACCTGGCAGGGAATACCGCGTTCCAATGCAATGGCGGAAACCGCCTTGAGCATCCCCGGCGGGCCACAGGCGCAGATGAGGTCCGCCGGACCGGCATCCAGCGCCTTTTCCAGGCTGCGGGTCACCATCCCCTGATTCCCCTGGCTGCCGTCATCGGTGGACACGTCCAGTAAAAAACCGGGAAGGTCGAATTCGGTGATGCACACCAGGTCATCCTTGGTCCGGCCACCGACAAATACCACGCAGCGATTGAGACTGCCCTCCCGCGCCAGCATCGACTGGGCCAGAAAGCGGATGGGCGGCACACCGACCCCGCCGGCCACGAGGACCAGTTGGCGGCAGTTTTCGGGCACTAAAAATGCGTTTCCCAGCGGCCCGATGACGGATAATCGGTCACCGTCCCGGCATCTGGACAACCGTTCGGTTCCCTTTCCCACCACTTTATACAGGATCTCGACCCCGGTCACACGATCCGCTTCCCGGATCAGCCCCAACAGGGAAAAGGGGCGGCGCAACAGGGGTGTGGCTTCGGTGCCGGTGCGGACCATGATGAACTGGCCGGGTTTTGCGGTGTCGAAACCGGTGGCGCAGGACAGTCCCATGCGGTAGTAGCCCGGCGCTGCCGGCTGGTTCCACCGTACGATGGTGTCTTGTTCGATCATTCCTTCTCCGACTGGCGGATTCGTAAGAAGCCCGATATCTGCATTACGCTTCATCCCTCGTCACTACGGAGTACTTTATGTACACCTCATTCCTTGGGATTCGCAAGCCTTGATCTCGTGCTTCTTAAGAATCCGTCTAAAAAAAGGATTCAGTTACGCACCCATGTCTAACCCGATCAGCGCGGCAAAACGACCGGTTTCCCGCGCCGCCCGGTAGGAATAAAAAAGGTGGGGATTGCATCGGGTGCATATGCCGGGGCCGTGCACGTTGTCGTCCACCAGGCCGGCCGTGGTCAACTGATGCCGGCTGATGCGCCAGAAATCAAAATGGTACGCGCCCACCCGAAAAGACCAGAATTGCCGGGGAATCTCATCTTTAAAGTTGACGAACTCGGCACAGCAGGGCCCTAAAGAAGGACCGATGGCAGCAGTCATCTGCCCTGGATCGCAACCGAATTCGGCAACCATCCGCAAGACCGTGCGGCCGATGATGTCGGCCACACTGCCCCGCCAGCCGCAGTGGATGTTGGCCACCACCCGTTTTTGCGGATCGACAAGCATCACCGCCTGGCAGTCCGCCGTTTGGATCAACAGCCGGATACCCGGCACATCGGAAATCAGCGCATCGGCCGGCACCGGCTCCGTTTGAATCGACTCCCCACGGTTGACTGCTTCCCGGGTGATGGTTCGGATGGATGTGCCGTGATTCTGCCGGGTGAATACGTGAATGCCACCGGTCATCTGCCGCAACCGGTTCCGGTTGGCCGTGACTGCCGCCGGATCGTCACCCACCCCATGGCTCAGGTTCAAGCCGTCAAATGGCGGCCGGCTCCCCTCCCCCGTTCGGCACACAACGGCATGGACCAGTCCCGGGATATGCAGGAAGCGGCAGGAATTGAAACAGATAGTTTTGCTTATTTTTTACCAGAAACAATTGGTCCTCCTTAGATAACGAAAAAGTGCCATATTGATGTCTTTCCTGAAATGGTAGCTTTTGGTTCAGGCCAAGGCCGCAGCGATGTCGAAACCGCAGGCGTAGCAGCGCTATGTTGAGGATTGTCGGCAGAGCGAGAACACCGGCCTGGGCCAAAAGATGCCGTTTCTGGATGAGACACGTACAGAACTACAGTGCCCTGGCCAAAGTCAACACATCCACCCGTGTCGCCCCATCCCGGATCAGGGCATCCGTGCAGGCATCGGCGGTGGCACCCGTGGTCAACACATCATCCACCAGCAGTACCCGCTTGCCTGCGCTTTGACCGTGACGGTTCACGGAAAAGGCCTTCCGGATGTTGATCCGCCGCTGCTGCCGGTCCAACCCGGTCTGAGGGGCCGTGGCCCGGATGCGCACCAGCAGGTCACGAATGACGACGGTATCTTCAGGCAGCGCCCACCGTCTCACCAGCAGGTAGGCCTGGTTGAATCCCCGCTGGCGGAATCGTTGTCGGTGAAGGGGAACCGGTGCTACCACATCGATGTCGCCGGCCGTCCAATAGTGCCGGAAGGTATCGAAAAGCAGCCTTCCCAGCGGAATGGCCAGGCTCACCTTGTCCTTGAACTTGAGCGCATGGATAGCCGCTTTCAGGGTGTTATCATAGATACCGGCGGCGCGGGCCCGGAAAAAGGGCCCGGGTCGGTCCAGGCATCGGCCGCAAAGGTGATCATCCCCCTCACGGCTGTTGAATACCAGCCCGCACCGGGAACACAGCGGGGATGCCACCGCTGTCCAGCGGTCTCGGCAAGGCAAGCAAAAGTGAGGGGCCATAGCAGCGGAAAAACCGGTAGGATGGGCTTTTGGCGGGGTTGCGGTGTCATGCTGAAAAAGCCGGCCGCAACCCAGACAGGTGGCTGGGAAAAGGGCGTCACCCATACCGTGCAACAGCCGTTTAAGCACCCCCGTCAGCCTCGTTTGGCTCAGCATGCAACGTCCTATTTCATCTGTGCGACGATAGCGGCGGCAAACTCGGAGCATTTCACTTCCTGAGCGCCCTCGATCTGCCGCGCCAAATCGTAGGTCACCCGACGGTCCTTGATGGCCGCCTGAACCGCATCGCGAACGGCGGTCCCCGCCTCTTTCCACCCCATGTAATCGAGCATCATGGCGCCGGACAGGATCAGGGAGCCGGGATTCACTTTATCCAGGCCGGTGTATTTCGGGGCGGTCCCATGGGTGGCTTCGAACACGGCGCAGACGTCGCCGATATTGGCCCCCGGCGCCATGCCCAGCCCGCCCACCTGGGCGGCCAGGGCATCGGATATATAGTCGCCGTTAAGGTTGGGCGTGGCGATGACGCTGTATTCATCGGGTCGCAGAAGCACCTGCTGAAACAGCATGTCCGCAATCCGGTCCTTGATCACCACCTTTCCGTCGGGTGCCTTTCCATCGTACTTGTCATAGAGTTCCGCCTCGGTGATCGTCCGGTCGGCAAACCGCTCCCTGGCCACCTGGTAGCCCCACTGGGCAAAGGCGCCTTCGGTGAACTTCATGATATTGCCCTTGTGCATGAGCGTGACACTGGGAAAACCGTTCTCCATGGCGTGAACAATGGCGCTGGCCACCAAACGCTTGGTATTGGCCGGGCTGATGGGCTTGATGCCGATGCCGGCGGCGGGCGGCAGCTCGACCCCCATTTTCGTTTTTAAAAAATCAGCCACCGTGTTGGCCTCATCGGTTCCGGAGGCCCACTCGATGCCCGCGTACAGATCCTCGGTGTTTTCCCTGAACACAACCATATTGATCTTTTCCGGGTGTTTCATGGGGCTGGGAACCGTTTCGATATAACGCACCGGACGAACGCAGGCATACAGGTCCAACTTTTGCCGGATGGCCACGTTGAGGCTCCGTATCCCCTTGCCAATGGGCGTGGTCAACGGCCCTTTGATGGCCACCACGTTGGCTTCAATGGCGTCAAGCGCCTCCTGGGGCAGATAGTTGCCGGTTTCCTCGTACCCCTTTTCCCCGACGGGCAGTTCCATCCAGGATATCTGTCGATTTCCGGCGTAGGTTTTTTCAACCGCTGCGTCGATGACCAACCGGGTCGCCCGCCAGATGTCGGGCCCGATGCCGTCGCCTTCAATGAAGGGAATGATCGGATGATCCGGAACGTTCAGACTGCCGTCACTGTTTTTTTTAATCTTTTCTGCAACTGCCATGAGGCGCTCCTCCTGGGTTAAAACCCAATGATAAATTCTAAATTTTTAATTTTGAATTAAGGGATTCTGTGGTTTTGTGCCGATATATAAAATGGCTCCATCCACCATCAGAATCAAAAATTCATCATTCAAAATTAAATCGTCACCCCGCCAGCTGGCGCTGCCGGAAGGCTTCGTAGAGCACGACGGCGGCGGCAGCCGATGCATTGAGCGAATCCACGCGGCCTCGCAGCGGAATGGAAACCAGGAAATCGCAATGCTGCCGGACCAGTGGACGGAGGCCCTTTTCCTCTCCCCCCACCACCAGGGCCAAGGGGCCTTTCAGGTTCGCCTGAAAAACAGTCTGATCCGCTTGCATGGAAAGGCCGGCCACCCAGACGCCCCTTTTTTTCAGCCATTGAATGGTCCCGACCAGATTGGTCACCCGGCACAACCGCGTGTGTTCAAGGGCGCCGGCGGAGGCCTTGGATACGGCCGGTATCGCCCCGACGGCACGATCTTTGGGAACCACGAGGGCATCGGCGCCCACACAGTGCGCCGTGCGGACAATGGCGCCCAGATTGTTCGGATCCACAATACTGTCCAGCAGCACCAGCAGGCTGGTGCCATCGTTCCGGCCGGTGTCGGCGACGATCGATTCCATTGAATCCGTCGGCAGGGGGGACACGGCGGCGGCAACGCCCTGGTGCTGGTCGCTGCCGCAGGCCGCGCGAATCTGGACGGGCGTCAGCGTCTGACAGGAGATCCCCCGTTTTTCCGCCAGTTCGACAACCCGGGTCTGACGATCGGAAAGGGCCGTCCGGTCCACCATCAATGTATACATGGTTCGCCGTCCGGCGGTCAATGCCTCCATGACCGGGTGAAATCCGTACAGCACCTCCCGGCTGTCCGGCGCCGACCGTCGTTTTTTGGCTGATCCGGCCATGTCAAGCTGCCCCGCCTTTTAATATTGATGGTCCCGTAAAAAGTCACGTTTCCGACGGATTCGTAGAAAGCCCGAGATCAAGGCTTGCAAATCCCGAGGAATGAGGAGTACTTACCGTACTCCGCAGTGACGAGGGATGAAGCGTAACGCCGATATCGGGCTTTCTACGAATCCGTCAATATTGACACAAATCGGGCGATGGCCGCGTCCAGGTCATTATTGACGACCACGTGCCGGTACATCCCCCGGCAGGCAATTTCGGCTTCGGCGTTCTTCATGCGTTTGTCTATCACCGAACCAATGTCCAGCCCTCTGGCGGTGATCCGCTGGCGAAGGATTGCCATGGACGGTGCCATGATGAAAATGGTGACCGCATCCGGGTAGCGTCGCAAAATCTGGGCGGCGCCTTGGACGTCGATATCCATCAGGACATCCCGGCCGGCATCCAGATGATCCTCGATGAACCGGGCGGAAGTGCCGTAATAGTTGTCATGGACCCTGGCCCATTCCGCCCATTGCCCGGTGTCGATACCCTCGCGGAACTGCGCTTCGGTGACAAAAAAATAGTCCCTGCCCTCCTGCTCCCCGTCACGGGGCGCCCGCGTGGTCGAACTGACTGAATAGACCAGATCAGGCAGGTGCCGGCGGGCCGCATCACACAGCGTGGTCTTCCCGGCCCCCGATGGCGCAGAGACCACAAAGAGCCGAGCGCCATGCCTGGGCCCATCATGCTCGTCAGTCGACATCATATTGGCCATCTGGGATCACTTCTCCGTTGTCAGGTCTTCGAAACGCTGGGAGATGGTTTCGAACTGGATTGCGGACAGCACAATGTGGTTGCTGTCCATGATGATAATAGCCCGGGTGCGGCGCCCTTGGGTGGCGTCAACCAGATGCCTTTCATTACGGGCTTCATCTTTCAGCCGCTTCATGGGCGACGAACTGGGCGAAACAATGGACACCACCCGTTCGGCCACGACCGTATTGCCGAAGCCGATGTTCAGCAGTTTTTTTTCCATCCCCCTTCCCTTCCCAATTCATGCGGCCGCTGAAAGGATCGCCACCATCGGTGACCAGGCAACCCATTCGGCCGGCACAATGCTATTCCACGTTCTGGATCTGCTCACGCAGTTTCTCGAGCTCTGATTTCACCGCCACAATGATGTGGGACATGGTGGCCTTACCCGATTTCGAGCCCATGGTGTTAAACTCCCGATTGAACTCCTGGAGCAAAAAATTCAATGGTCTGCCGGCCGGCGTGTCGTCTTCCATCAGTGCCCTGAACTGCTGAATGTGGCTGTTGGCCCGCACGATTTCCTCGGAGATATCACTCCGGTCGGCCAACAGGGCCGCCTCTTGGGCAATGCGCGTCTGATCGATCTCTACGACACCGTGGGTCAACGCCTCGATGCGCTCTTTCAGCCGCTGCCGAACCATTTCCGGCAGCTGTGCAGCCAGGTCGCCGATCTCCTCCAACATGGTCTCGATGGCGTCCAAACGCTGCCGGAAGTCCCGGGCCATGTTCTCCCCTTCCACCCGTCGCATGGCATCCAGATCGGTCATGGCCGTCCTCAGACACGGTTCCAATTGCGGCCACACGGCGTCCATGTCTCTTTCCACCTCCAGCGCCTGGATCATGCCACCCGCCGCCAGGACCGATTCAATGCTGGTCTGGCCGGTCAGGTCCAAGGCGTGGTTCAATTGGGTCAAGGCCTCGCAATAAGCCCGGGCCCGCGGCAGATTGACCTCAAAGGCGATGCCCGCCTCCGACGCATCGTGAATCTGCACCCGAATATCCACCCGTCCGCGGGCCACGGTTGCGGCGATGATGCCTTTTATACGCTCCTCCAGTGATTCGAAACCGTGGGTGAGCTTCAAGGCCACATCCAGATGCCGGCTGTTGAAGGAACGCACCTCCACACGAACGGTGTAGGGAGCGGTCTGATTTTCCGACCGGGCATAGGCGGTCATGCTTTTGATCATGGTTGTTTCCCTTGCTTCAGATCCAGCAAATATTTTTTCCGGACCAGGGTTAGAAAGTCAATCAGGTGCTTGTCGGCATAGTCGGGGTAGGTCCACGGCAGCGTGCGAAAGGCACCTTTCTGATAGATCAGTGTCAGGTCCGCATAAATGCCCTGGCCAATGTAAATACGATGGGTAAAGTTTTTTCCGGTGGCCAGAACAAACCGTTCGGGCAGCAGATATCCCGGATCGATATTGACCCGGCGCTGCCCCTGCCGCCGGAAGGTTTGTTCCAGCGCATTGGTCATCCGCTTAATCGCGGCCAGTTCGGTCTGCTCGACAAGCGTTTTGAAAACGACCAGCCGGCGACTCAGCGGTGCACCCATCTCCTTTTCATAATACGTCGTGAAATCAAAATTGAGCCAGGTGCTGATCATGTCGACGGGACCCAACCGGTCCTGCAACGCTTGTGCGATACCCTCGGCAAGGGCCTTTTCCTTGACGAAAAAACCCACAATCAGTTTGGCTGGCGTAGGAGGCTGGGGCAGACTCATGGATTAAGGGGTTTGGCCTCTTCGATCAGCATGATGGGGATGTCATCCCGGATTTCGTAAACCAGCCGGCACGCTTCGCAGATCAGCCCATCTTCGGCGTCGTTGAGGCGGATTTCCCCTTTGCACTGGGGGCAGGCAAGGATGTCAAGCAGTTCCTGGTTGATGGCCATTGTTTACTCCTTCTTCTTTTGTGTTCCCATTCGCCGACAGTTTGCGGGCAATGGCGGTGGTGCTGTGCCCCTCGAGGATATCCACCAGACGAACCTGGCCGCCATAGGACTCGACGATCGATTTGCCGACCACATCAGCAACCCGGTAATCCGCACCTTTGACCAGGATATCCGGTTTGAGTTGGCCGATGAGATTCAATGGGGTATCTTCATCAAAAAAAACCACCATGTCGACGTCCTCGAGCGCGCTGAGAATGGCGGCCCGGTCGTGCCCCGGAAGGATGGGCCGCTGCTCCCCTTTGAGCCGTCTGATGGACGCGTCCGTATTCAATCCCACAATCAGCCGGTCCCCCAGATGCCGGGCCTGGTGAAGCAGGCTGACATGGCCGGGATGCAACAGATCGAAACATCCGTTGGTAAAGACAATCCGCTGCTCCGCCTGCCGCCATCGAAAAAGCCGTGACGAGGCCTCCTCGACGTCGGCCACTTTCCACAGCGTCGACGCCGGCTTCTTTTCTGTTTCAACCATCAGCGCGTCGGCCAGTTCGGACCAGCGGACCGCCCACGTACCCAGTTTACCCACGACAATACCGGCAGCCGTGTTCGCCACGCCAGCCGCTTCGCCAAAGCGCAACCCTGTGGCCACGCAGGCCGCCAAGGTGGCGATAACCGTGTCCCCGGCACCAGATACGTCAAACACCTCCCTGGCCCGGGCGGCAATCATCAACGGTGATGCATCCTCACCGAACAGGGCCATGCCCTTGGGTCCCCGGGTGACCAGCATCCAATCCAGGCCCAAGCGCCGTCGAAGATCCCGGGCGGCGGGAATTAAATCGCCTTCCCCCTTGATCTCGGTGCCAACGGCCAGCTCCAGTTCCGCTGTATTGGGGGTGACGCAGGTGGCACCGGCATAGCGATTCCAATCCCTGCCCTTGGGATCGATAAAAACGGGGAGATTCATTCGCCGGCAGGATTGAATGATCGCCTGGATGAATTCAATAGAATCAAACATGCCCTTGCCGTAGTCGGACAAAATGACGGCATCTACAACGGGCAGCATCGCTTCGACCGCCTCGAGGACGCGGTCGGCCGTCTGTTCACCGATGCTGCTGCCGTCCTCTTCATCGAGCCGCACCACCTGCTGCTTGCTGGCCATGATCCGTGTCTTGGTGGTGGTGGGGCGACTGGCATCGACCAGGCATTGGTCCTGTATGTTGGCGGCGGCCAGCAGATCCTGGAGTTGGATCGATGCCGCATCCTGTCCGATCAGTCCGATAACGGCGGCCGTGCATCCCAACCCGGAAAGATTGGCGGCGACGTTTCCCGCCCCTCCCAGTCGAAAGGTTTTCTCATTGACTTTCACCTTGACCACCGGCACCGGCGCTTCCGGAGAAATCCGGCGCACATCGCCCCAATAGTAACAGTCCAGCATCAGATCTCCGACGACAAGGACTTTGCTATGGGCCAGTTGACCGGCCAGATGGTTATAGGAGGGATTGGCGCTCACACCTGATCTCCGGGGAATTGGGGTAAACCGCTCTCTATCTGCCAGGCCCAATAGTGCAGGATAAAGATATGAATCTCCTGGATGCGGGCCGTGGTGGCGCTGTCCACCACGATCGCCTGATCCACCATGCGTTTAAGGGCGCCGCCGTCCTTTCCCAACAGTCCAACGGTCTGCATATCCAGGGATTTGCCCCGCTTGACGGCCCGGATCACGTTTTCCGAGCCACCGGAAGTGGAAATGCCGAGCAGGACATCACCCGGTCGGCCGAGGCCGTCCACCTGGCGGGCAAACACTTCATCGAAGCCGTAGTCATTTCCCACGGCGGTCAGAATGGACGTATCCGTAGAGAGGGCCACGGCCGGATAGGCCCGTCGTTCTTTCTCGAACCGACCCACGATCTCGGCGGCAAAGTGCTGGGCATCACTGGCGCTTCCCCCGTTGCCGCAAATCATGATCTTGCGGCCGCCGAGCAGGCACTGCAAAAGCACGACGCCCACCCGCTTCAAGGCCGGTTCGATGGTTTTCAGGTGTTGCAGGCATTGGACATGCGCGTCGATCATGGTATTCAGCATAGGTCGTCAATCTCCATGGTCCCGAAAATAGCATACACGGGATCGATTTGCAGCATCTTTCCATTGTCCTGGATCAGGTCCCGGTTTCCGCGTATTCACAAATCGCTGCGGCTAGCAGCGGAATCATGATTTCGTGGTGACCGGTAATCGCATAACCGCGGCCGCCGGCCAGCACCGGCCGCTGGACCACATTGACGCCGGGGCGGTAGTGCTGAATCATGTCAAAATTGGCCGTGGTGAAACCCTTGACCGGGTATCCCAGGTTGCGGGCCACGGCCAGTGCCTTCAAAAAGACTTCCGGCATGATCACCGCACTGCCGACATTGATCACCACCCCGCCGCCCCCCAGTTTGGAGACAGTGGACGCAAAAATGCGGAAGTCCCTCAGCGAGGCCTCACCGATGGCGGCACCGCTGGCCGTCGGGTGCTGGTGGACGATATCGGTGCCAACGGCCACGTGAAGGGTATAGGGAATCTTCAAGCGATGGGCGCAAGCGATCAAGGCGCGGTGGAGGTGCGGTGCTTTCTCTTCGATAAGCAGGGCCCCCACCGCCTCACCAAACCCTTCCTGGCCAGCGGCAGCCCGTTTGGCCGCATTGTTGACCAGAAGGGCCGTATCCGCAGCCATACCAAAAGAGCCGTCTTCCAACTGGGAGGCCACGTCCTCGGAGGTGTGGCCGAAGCGCGCCAGTTCCGTATCATGTATGGCCGCGGCGCCATTGGACGCCAGATGCGTGATGAAGCCGTCAGCGGCCAGGCCGGCGAGCACGGGTGCACAGCCGGTTTTGATGACATGGCCGCCGAACATGACCAATACCGGCTTTACCAAGCGTCTGGCATCCACCACGGCCCGGGCAACGGCCTTGAGTTCATCCGCTTTCAAGACGGCGGGAAGACTCTCCAAAAACGCTGAAAGGCGCATTCCGCGTCTCATGGGGCGGCCTTCAAGCGCCGTCGTTACCTTGGAGGCCCGTGCCGATGCCTGGTAGGTCTTGATGGTAGAAAGGTCAATCTCTTGGTAGGCCATGATTTTGCTTTCATTTTGATGGTCGCCAATTGCGGGACCGGACATTTGCCGTCAGGACCGCCTGAAGGATACGACAAGGTCAGCGCATGGACGCCACTTTTAGGCACGTCGCACATTTTATATAATGCCGAATTTGTATTGGCAATGGCAATCCCAAAAGCCCATCCCGGTTTTCTCTTTCACATTGACCATCAATCCGGTCACTTTCAACCGCCTTATTTACAAAAAGCCTCCCATGGGATAAATACCGGGCACGAAAGTGGCCGTTCATGGGTTCACCGGCTCAGGGTTCAAAGGTTAAGGGTTGACCGAAAAGCGGAACTCATATGGTCTATGGCGCTCCGAGACGCAAGCACTACACGCCGGCCTGTAAACCTGGCGGTTGAAAGCGGGGCCGGAGTCTGAACGGTAAACCATAAACGCTGAACCCCTGAACGCTTATTAACAAGGAAAACGCATGTGAAACATTTCTTCGGGATAGAAATCAAGGATCGGCATCGGCAAATTTTGTCCTTGATCAAAAAAAACAGCGGGCGTCTGATGTTGGCTGCTGGCTGCAGCTTGATGATATCCGGCGCCACCACTGCCATGGGCTACCTGATCAAACCGGTCATCGACGACATCTTTGTCAACAGTGACACAACCGGCCTGCTGCTGCTGCCCCTGCTGGTCATCGCCGTCTTTTTGATGAAAGGGTTGGCCGGCTACGGCCAGGAATACTTTATGAACTATGTCGGCGAAGATATCATTCGCCGGCTGCGCATTCAGCTTTACGACCGGATACAAGAGCTCTCCCTGGCTTTTTTTCAAAAAGAACGTACCGGCACGCTCATGTCGCGCATCACCAATGATGTCAGCATCCTCAAAGCCATGGTCTCCTCAGCCGTCACCGGATCCCTGCGGGACGTCTCCACCATCATCGGTTTGACAGTCGTGATATTATATCTCAACTGGCGCATGGCCATCCTCGCCTTTATCGTCCTGCCGGTGGCCTTTTGGCCGGTTTTTATCCTGGGACGCAAAGTCCGTCGGGTGTCCACCGGCTGCCAGGAGGCCATTGGCGAAATGAACGCGTTTTTGCATGAGACCTTCGCCGGCAACAAGATTGTCAAGGCCTTTGGCATGGAGGCCCATGAAAAGCGGCGTTTTTTCGAAAAAGCCCAGCGGCTGTTCAACCTTGAGATCAAAGGGGTCGTCATCCGTTCGCTCTCCTCACCGATCATGGAAATCTTCGGCGGATTGGGGATCGCCTTCATCATTTGGTACGGCGGATCGGAGGTGATTGACGGCACGACCACGCCGGGCACGTTCATGAGCTTTCTGGCCTGCGTGTTGCTTTTGTATGATCCGGTCAGGAAATTGACCAATTTTAACAACTCACTTCAGCAGGGGCTGGCCGCAGTCGATCGTATTTTCGATATTGTCGAGACCCCGTCCGAGATCAATGACCCTGTCACGCCCCAAGCCATTCAAACCGGCTTCCACGACCTACGCTTTGAAAACGTTCATTTCACCTACGGCGATCAGGATGTGCTCAAGGGGATCAATCTTAAGGTCGACCAGGGCCAGGTAGTGGCCTTGGTGGGTATGAGCGGCGGGGGAAAAAGCACCCTGGTCAATCTGATTCCCCGGTTTTTTGATGTCACCGGCGGCCAAGTCTGCATCGACGGCATCGATATTCGCAAATTTGCCGTGGCTGACCTTCGCCGTCAGATCTCCATTGTCACTCAGGAGCCTATTCTGTTTAATGAGACGGTTCGCGACAATATCGCCTATGGCAGGCCCGAGGCCACGGAAGACCAGATCGTCGCCGCAGCAAAGGCTGCCTTTGCCAACGATTTTATCCTCCGTTTTCCCAACGGGTACGACACCATGATCGGTGAACTGGGCGGAAGGCTTTCCGGAGGAGAGAAACAGCGTTTATGCATCGCCAGAGCATTGATCAAGGATGCGCCCATCCTCATTTTGGATGAAGCCACGTCATCCCTGGACTCCGAAGCCGAAGCCGTGGTTCAAAAAGCGCTGGAGAACCTGATGCAAGGCAGAACCACCATCGTGATTGCCCATCGGCTTTCCACCGTCGCCAAGGTAGATCAAATCATCGTCTTGGTGGAGGGACAAATCGTGGAACAAGGCACCCATGGTTCGCTGTTGGCTGCCAAAGGGGAATATGCCAAGCTGCACGACATGCAGTTTGCTAATAATAGCAGCCCTGCAGTGGCATCTGATCCTGGGGATTGAATTTCAGATGAACATCAGCATCGTGGTTATTTCGCTCAATGAAGCCGACCGCATCGGTCACCTGCTGAGCCATAGTTCCTTCGCCGATGAGGTGATCGTGGTGGATTCGGGCAGCACCGACCAGACGGTATCTTTGTGCGAATCGGCAGGTGCCCGGGTCATCCACCGTCCCTGGGCAGGCTATGCCGAGCAAAAGCAATTTGCTTTGGAACAGGCCACGGGACAGTGGATTCTCAACCTCGATGCGGACGAATATGTCCCGAATGCGTTGGCCGAGGAGATCCAAATGGCCATCGCCCAAGCGCCGCCATCAGTGGTCGCTTTTTCCATGCCGCGTCTATCATACTATTTGGGACGCTGGATCAAACATGGTGGGTGGTATCCGGACCGCAAGGTTCGCTTGGTTCGCAGCGGTGCGGGAAAATGGGTCGGCGACGGCATTCACGAACGATTGGCAGTCGACGGCCATGTTCAGGCCCTCGAATCCCCCTTTCATCACCGGGTCTATCGGAACATCACCGACCACGTCAACACGGCCAATCAGTTTTCCGATGTATATGCCAGGCATCGCGGTGGCGCCGGTGCGTTATTCCTGTTGGGCGGCATTCCCCATACCCTTGGAAAGTTTTTGGAATGTTACCTGTGGAAAAAAGGCTTTCTGGACGGCTGGCCTGGACTCATTATTGCCATGGTCTCATCGGGTTACGTCTTTTTAAAGCACGCCAAAGCCTGGGAGGCGGGACAATCCTTTGCACCCATCGACCATCCATCAGCCCTGCCGCCCAATCGTCCGCCACCGGGTTAGTACTCACGTGAGTGTAGCCGCATTGACCGTGTTCGGCAGCGCAATGCCAGGTGATGATTTTTGAAGCCTCCCCGTGGCAAGGCGCGGGGAGGTTTCACCGCAAGAATAAACAATCGATTTTCAGTTCGCTCGCTGTCGCGGTTCAAATCAGAAATCGTAAACAGATGAGACCGGATCCAATGCGCGCTTCAGATCAGTTGCTTTACCATATTGCCCGAGGACTGCTGCGCCTGCTGGGTCGGTTTCCCAACAACATGCGCCGACGCTGTGCCGTTTTGCTCGGTCGGTTCCTTTTTGTCGTGGACCGCAAGCACCGCCGCATCACCCTGGATAACCTTCAGCGGGCGTTGGGCCGTGAACGCACGACTGACCAGATCCATGTCATTGCCCGGCGCGTCTTTGAAAACCTGTTTCACATGGTTTTTGAAATCGGCTGGTCTCTCCATTTATCCGATAAAGAGCTGGCCGATCATGTCACCCTCCATGGCCTCAATGATTATCACAACGCCATGGCCAAGGGCAGAAGCCTCCTTGTTCTGACAGCTCACTTCGGCAATTGGGAGTTACTGACCATTGTCGAATATTTCGTCAATAATCCGATTCGAATCGTCTACCGTCCCCTGGATACGCCGTTTCTCGACCGTTTTTTCAAAGAGAATCGCTCCCGCTTCGGCGGCAAGCCGATTGCCACCCGGCGCGGCGCCATGCGGCAGATTTACAAGGCGCTTAAAGCATGGTTACCCAGTGGCCATGTTGATGGATCAGAATGTGGATTGGTATGAAGGTGTTTTTGCAGACTTTTTCAATCACCGGGCCTGCACCAGCAATGGCATGGCGATGTTGGCGCTGAAAAGCGGTGCACCGGTATTGCCGCTTTTTTTGATCCGCACAGGCAACGGGTTTCAAGCGGTCGTGGGACCTGAACTGCCCACCATCCGGACCGGTGATGCGAGAAAAGACGTGGAGTTGAATACGCAGATGTACAACCGGGTCATCGAAATCTATGCCAGACGATTTCCGGATCAATGGTTCTGGGTTCATCAGCGCTGGAAAACCCGCCCCTATGAATCCTGGCCGAGAAGATAAAGCCATGCACATTCTTATTTTTGAACCGAGACTCGAGGGCCATCACCTGAGTTGGTTGCGTTATATCACGGAAGACTTTCTCTCCTCAGGTCACCGTCTCACCCTTGCCATAGACGGCCGCGATCAGGCCATGGAACGGTATCAGAAGCATCTGGGTGATCTGTTGAATCAGGTCTCGATCAATTCGATTTTCGATTCAGATCGCCGTATAAAAGGCGGTTCAAAATTAGCAGCCCTCAACCGCTGTTTCGTGCAAAGCCAAGCTGATCAAGCGTTTGTAAATAATCTGGATGATATCGCCTCATCCATGCTGAGACGTGCATCGGTGGGTGTGTTGCCTCCTCGCCCTCTGCAGGGCAAGCTTAGCGGTGTCTATTTCAGGCCCCGATTTCTCGCTAACCCCCTGTGGCCCGTCGGTAACATCCTCAAACAGATCGGATTCAACCGTTTGGCGAAACGCGGATGGTTCCATCGGGTTTGTCTGCTGGATGAATATCTCTACGACAGGCATCACCGACGGTAAGCCCGTGCCGGACTGACCTTCTTGCCCGACACATGGAGCGGCACCTTTTAACGATGTCCAAATCCCAAGCACGGGACCGCCTGGGCATCTCTCCCGACAAATTGGTCCTGCTCCACTATGGCATCGGCACGCGGCGCAAAGGTTTACATCTGGTATTCGTGCCATGCTGTCGTCAACCCGTCCGGAACGATGGCATTTGCTATATGCCGGTCAATTGTCAGATGACAAAGAGATCGCCAATGGCATGCGCAACCTATCCCAACGGGGAGATGCGACGGTGTTTAACCGTTATGTATCCAAAGCGGAAGAACACGCCTGCTTTGCTGCCAGCGATATTGTGCTGCTGCCCTATGTGGGCCACTTTGGCTCAAGCGGTGTCCTGGCGCTATCCGCAGCGGCAGGGAAAATGGTTGTCGCCTCAGACGAAGGGCTCATCGCGCGCCGGGTCCGTACAAAGGGCTTAGGCATCTGTTTCGCTTCAGGGAATACCCAGGCATTAAAGAACGCACTCAGTATGGCAGAACAGATACTGAGTGCCGATCCGCAAAGATACTTGGACGCTGCCCAAACGTTTGCCCAACAATGTGACCGGGAGGCATTCAGACGCGCATTGACAGCGGTTTATTCTGATGGCCAGATGAAATCGACGTTGGGGAGGACAACAGTGAGTGCAGATGGACGATAGATCGGTAGAAAATGCCCAGACTATCCGTGTTGCCGTCGTCGTGCCCAAATACGGGCTGGTCGGCGGCGGCGAAAAGCTGGTTTACGAACTGACCGAGCGTATCGCCGCGGATCAGCGCTGGGAAATCCATGTCTTTGCCAATCGATGGCGCAAAGGTTCGGATCGGATCCATTTTCATCATGTGCCGATCCTTGCTTTTCCGCGATTTATGGCTCCACTGAGTTTTGCTCTTTTTGCGCGCCAAAAGATCAATCGTTTGGGCGTAAACCTCATCCACACCCATGAGCGTATATTGGAAGCTGACGTATACTCGGTTCACGGCATTCCGCACCCCATTTGGGTGAAACAGGTTCGCCATAAAAAGGTTATGGGCCTCTTTGATCATACGCTGGCCAATATTGAAAAAAGACTTATCGACCACCCAAAATGCAAGCATTTATTAGCTGTTTCCAGCATCACGGCGGAAAAATTGAATCTGGCATTCGATGGAATTGGTGACCGCATTAAGGTCGTTTCTCCAGGAATTGAAGTAAAACCTTTTCTGCGTTGGGACAAGCACGATTGCCGTGTGGCGTTAAGGCAGCAGCATGGATGGGACGCTGAAGATATCGTACTCTTATTTGTCGGTATGAATTTCGAAATCAAAGGATTGGATATTATCCTCAAGGCCATGAGCATGGTGAACCGTTCAAACTTGGCTGCAACCATTCGATTGCTGGTGGTCGGCAAAGGAAACATCCATAAATACCGTCAATTGGCTGATTCGCTGGGCATCCGAGATCAGGTGGCCTTTGCCGGGCCAGTCCGATCGGATATCGAACGGATCTATTTGGGCAGTGATATCTTTATTCTCTTGTCCCAATTCGATACGTTTGGCCTGGTGATTCTTGAAGCCATGGCAGCGGGTTTACCGGTGATCATCAGCCGGAATGTGGGGGCCAGGGATGTCGTTCAAAACGGTTGCAATGGGTTTGTCGTCGATGCTGAAGATTTGGCATCCGTAGTTGAAAAAATAAACCGCCTAATCCAACCGGAAATTCGCCATCAGATGGGAGCCAACGCGTTTGACACCGCGCAAAGCCAATTCCTGGGATGTGATGGTTAACAAGGTCAGCAGCGTATATGAGGAAATGACATGTTTAACGTGACTGATCAAAACAGTGATCGAAAATATAAAACGGTTGCTTATCTCCTCTTATTGGCATTCACTTTCCTTTTCCCACTGGCGATCACAACCGCCGGCACCGAAATCACGTTTTATGGATCGGCAGGTATTCTTTTTATTTTATCGGTCACCCGACGAACTGCAATCTCATTTTATTCACCACTGGTATATCCAGTATTGCTGTTTGGCACATGGTCCCTGATCGGTCTTTTTTTTGCGCTAGACCAAGCCTATAGTCTTCATGATTATTTGACGCACTTTCTGAAATATATTCTTCTTTATTTGTTGGTCATCAATCTTATCGACACCGAAAAAAAGATAAAAGCGCTCTCATGGGCGATAATAACCTCAGCCTGTTTATTCTCCATAGGGGCGCTCTTTTATGAATATTTCATATTGGACATCTCCCCGGGAAACCGCTTTGGCCTGAAGCTGATTGAAACACCGACCAACCTCATCGGCGTAGTAACCCTGTTTGCCATGATATTAGCAACACGTTTATACCCGGATGAGAAAAGAGGCTTCTTGCGGGCAGCCTTGCTGTTCATGGTGTCACCGATGCTCCTCGTTACGGTTTTGACACAGACCCGCAGCAATTTTGTTGCGATGCTTTTAGTTATTCCAATCCTTTTCTATAGTAAGCGGAAGTTGCTTCTTATCCTCTTGTCTTTGTTAATACTCGTTATCTTCCTGTCTCCGGTAAAAAACAGATTACATGTTGATGGGGGCATCCGTCACCGCATCAGCCTCTTTCTAATAACCAAGGAAGTTATCAAAGACTACCCGATAATGGGAATTGGTTTCGGGATAAACTCGATGGCAAACCATCAGTTGATATCTCCGGATCTTTACAACGAAAGGGTCCCTGAAAAGTATCGTTTAGCGGATGAACATTTCAATTGGCCACACAATATGATTTTAAACATAGCTGTCAGAACAGGCTTGGTCGGGCTTTTTCTGTACATCATGGTGCTTGCCGTCTGTTGCAAAATGCTGATCCAACTTATTAGACGCGGTCATACGAATTTTATCAGGAAATGGGCGAATTGCATCTTGGCCGCATTGGCGATGTTTTTCGTAAAAGGCAATCTCGAACCGATTTTTTCGACAATCCCCGAGACAATTTTATTTTTGATATTTTCAATTACGGCCGTTCTGTGGCGAATGAATCGGCTGGACTGAAAAAATCAGGTCAATTTTTTCAATCCGAGATCACATACCGGCTTGATGTGCTTGCGATTGAAGTAATCCATATTGGCCCCTTTTTTCCAGTCCTCACTATTCTTTTCCCTCGGATGCCACATATGCAAAACCCGGGCTGATCGAATGACCGATCGACCGTACACCCCGCTGGTGACCAAGCGGATGCCCAGATCGATATCCTCTCCCCCCCAGCCGACAAATTTTTCGTCAAATCCGTTCACCTTCGCAAAATCGCTACGATTAATGGAGAAATGCCCCCCAAGAACCTGTTTTCTGGGACTGGCAAGACCGAGCCTGATACGCCATGTGCGTGTAATAAATTTAAAATGATCCCGTTTCAGATTGTCTTCAGGCAAGCTATTATACAGACGTACAATATCCTCCTGAACGAGTCCTTTGTCGAAAATATGCTGGGTTTGGGATTCCGACAAAATTTTAAAATTTCCGGAAAGGAACTTTCCGGGACGGGCAGATGACAGATGAATCTTAAGCGTATCCGGCAACACTAAAAAGTCGCAGTCGAGGAAAATGAGGTATTCGCCATTGGCTGCGCGAACGCCATTGTTACGAACTGCAGCTGCCCTGAACCCTTTTTTGGGTTGCCAGACGTGGTGAATCGAAAAAGGATATTGAGAAATCAGGTTTTTTACCCGATCCACGGTAGCCGCATCGGAGCCGTCATCGGAAACGATAACCTCATCAAATAAGCCGGATGCGTCCACCAGGGCATCCAAGCAGCACTTGAGGTGTGATATTCGCTTATAAAAAGAGATGATGATGCTAACCTTCATGCGATGGATCCTTCCTGCATTAATCAGAAATAATTCGAAATTTTATTTTGCGTTAGATCAACCCAAACGCTTTTTTCAACTTATAAAGGCGACGGCGTACATAAGCCTTGGGACTCCGTCGATAGGCCGGTATGGTTACCCGCCGGTCGAAATGATTGTCGTCAGCGTATTTTGTCATCATCGCGCGTATATGCGGAAAAAGTTGATATCGATGCAAAATCAGATCCCTGGCCTCGGCCAGCGCCTGCACGCGGGCATCCCAATCGTCGTTGGCCAGCACCTCTCGGATATGCGCCAAGGCCTGTTGCGGTTTTTCGATATCGATGCGAATAAAGGCCTTTGGCGGGAAATAGGATTCCAAGTTGGGGCAACCGTAATAAATGGGCACCGTCCAAGTCAGGAAGCAGTCGGCTATTTTTTCCGTCCAGTAGTCTGCTGTGCATGTATTCTCTACAGCCAGCGCGTATCGATACGGCAATAAGCCTTCATTTTTATGTTCAATGAACCGTACTGCCTTTCCGAACAGGTCGATATCGATGGATTGATCTTGCTGCAATACTTCAAGAAACCGCCACCGTTTGATGTGACCCGGCAAGTCTTTAACATTGCCCACAATCCACGATAATGGTCTGCTTTTTTTTACCACCGGCAGGTTTACCAGTTCAGTGTAGGTGAAGTTGACATGCCAAGGAATTGCCGGATGAGAACGAACATACTTATCGGTCGGCTGCGGCATAAAATGAGAGAAGACTTTATCAAAGGCATCGTGCTTTTCAGCCATCCAGTCGGTGACGCCTTTAACATAAGGCTCTTGCATCAGCGCCCAGACGTTGTTGCCTTTTACGGTGATCGAAAATGAGTTCTCCAGACGATTATTGAGAACGACCAGGGCGTCGCACACTTCAGCATCGTCCATTGAAAAGTGGATACCGTCCCATATGCCATCCCCGTTGGGTGTCTGCCGCCGCAAGTCCGGCCAATCCCAATCCTTTACAATGGTGACCTGTTTAATGTTGTTTCCCATCGTTTACAGCTTGTCGCGGTTGTCTCGATAAAACCGCTCATGGGGGTATTGTTGTGGCCCCGGGTCATTGTTGGACATGGGAACATCAAACATACCTTTGATTCCCGTTGGATCTTCCTGATACTTTGATTGGTAAACAAAGGAACGATTGAATTGGCTGTATTTGCCGCCACTATGGCAGGCGATGTTCGCCGGCTGTTCACTCATGGTATCTTCCGAGAAATTGGAAATGCCAGAAATCGAATAGTCCTTGATGGGGCGCCCGTAAAGCGCAATGTATCGCCAGGTCATGTCCCCATCCTCTTCACCAATCCCTAACAGACGCTCATCAAAATAGCCAACTTGATCGATCTCCTCCCGGCTGATGACGAAATGGGACCAGGACCCATTTATGGTAAAGGACTTTCCCTGGCTGCGCGTCAGCGCTTGGCGGACTTTCTCAAGAAAATTGCTTTTAGGTATGGCCACATCGTCGTTCAGAATCAGAATATGATCATGGGACGCGTTGACGATGATTGAGTTCCACAGTTTAGCCAAACCACGAAACTGTGGGAAAACGATCGGGAAAAGATTCGGCTGCCCAGCGATAAAACTCAGCAAGGCGGTTCGATATTGTTCAGAGAATCGATGTTGATGCTCACCGTTAACCGCAACCACGATCTCTATCTCAACATCCATACCGCGTATTTGCTCGACTAGCGGCACGAAGTAAGTTTCAAATCGTCGTTCAAAGGTTGTAATCCCTATGGTTAACGTCCCGCGCCATTTCTCTTTTTTCAGCGTGTTGAATAATCCCAATATTTTCTTTCCGGTTAGGTTAGATCATGAATATTGAAAAACTACATGCAAAGGATCACGGTCTCACGGTATTTCTTTGTTCGTAACGCTTATGTCACACCCCAAGCGGCAATCAAAGGTTCAACCACTGCGACAACCTCATCCACCGACAGCTTTTCCAGACATTCGCTCCGGCCACTGTCGTGGCACCCCTTCTCTCGGCAGGGGACGCAATCCATCGCCTTTTGAATGACCACATGCCCGTTTTCTCTTGGTGCCCATGATTTCGGTGATGATGGCCCATAAATGGTTGCCGTCTGGGTTTCTACGGCTGAGGCAATATGAACGCCGGCGCTATCGCAGCCGATGAACAAACGGCAACGTGCCAGCAAGGCCGCATATTGAGAAATAGTGGTTTTGCCGGCCATATTGAAAACCTTGCCGGCCGGGATGCCGTCTATCATCCGCTTGACACGCGAACGTTCAGAACGGGTCCCGCAGACAAGCACCCCGACAGGAAAAACGCTCAGGATCCATTGAACCAGTTGTCGGAACTTTTCTGGACGCCACTCTTTATAGCGCCATAATGAAAAAGGCTGGATCGCGATAAGTGGCATCGTTAAAGGCACATTTTCTCTGTTGAGCAAATCCGATATATTTCTGGCACGCTTTTCATCTATGCGGAGTCTGGGCCATTGTGGATTCACGTCGAACCCGTATCTATCTAACAGCAGTAAATGATAATGGGCCATGTGCAGCATCGGCATGTTCATCGGCGGATATACCAGATGGGTAAACAGGTGGTTGCGCCAAGTTTCTTCCAATGCGGTGAACCCCATGCGGATGCGGGCACCGCTCAGGAAAGTCAATATCGCGCCTCTTGTCCCCGTCCGCAAATCAATAACCATATCAAACTGCTTGGATCGCAGGGCGCGAAAGAAGCGGTATTGATGCCCGACCCAATCCCCGGGCGTTAATTTTTCCTTTTTAATTTCCAGGACGTCATCGCTCCAGGGACAGAGGCTGACAAGATCGCTGGCTTTATCACGGGCGGCAACAGTGAGATGTGCCGAGGGGAAATTCTCCTTTAGCGATCGAATCGTGGGTATGGAAAGCACCAGGTCGCCGATATCGCCCAATTGGACGAGCAGAATGCGTTCTATGGGACCGCTTACCTGTTGATCGCCTTTGGTAATCTTTAATGGTTTTTGGCGATAGACTTCGAAGAATTTCATTGGTTCCACTGTTTGGATATCAGTTGTCGGTATCTATTGGTCCATGGGCCAATCTGAATCATTTGATGTTTTCCGGCAACGGTTTGGCTCAATATCTGACCTACGCAATTGTAGACCATTTGTACGCTGATGTCCGACATGCACCGGCAGCGGTGTTCATCGCACTGCCGTTTAAAACAGGGACTGCACGCAGGGGCCGTGCGGACCACCTGATGACCGTCGCCAAAAGGGCCGGTGCGCCACGGGGCAGTCGGACCAAACAGGGCCACCACCGGGGTGCCGATGGCGGCCGCCAGGTGCATGGGGCCGGTGTCGGTGGTCACCAGCAATGCCGACCGCTGGTAAAGGGCCGCCAGCATCTTCAACGTGGTCCATCCGGCGAGATTGGCCGCCGGTGCCGTCATCATCGAAAGAATCTCATCGATGACACCTCGGTCACCGGGGCCACCGGTATACACCACCTCAACATCCCATTCGAATACCAACCGGTCCGCCAGGGCCGCAAATCGATCGTTGAACCAGAGTTTGGTTTCCCATAAGGCCACGGGGTTGATGGCCACCAGCGGACGGTTGCCGGACATCTGCTGGCCCGTCAATAAAGCCTCAACCGCAGCATGATCAGCCTCGGACACGGGGATGTCATAGACGACGCTGCTCGTTGGGATGCCGATGGCCTTTAACAGCATCAACCCCCGGGTCAAGGCATGCACCTCCATATCCACCGGCGGCACGCGTACGTTTAAAAAGAGGTAGCTGTGCTCCTGGTGCTGCATGCCTTTGTCGAATCCGATTTTTCGGTTTCCGCGGGCCAGCCAGACCAGCACCCCACTTTTGAGCAGCGACTGAAAATCGATGATCATATCATAGCGGGTATCTCGAAGGTCGTGAAGGAATTGCCGAACCGCTCTGAGCGTCTCCCATCGGCCCGCTCCCCAAAGCTGACGCATCCATGATTTTCGTTTCGAGATCAGGACACGATCGAGTGCCCGATGGCCGACAACTAGGTCGGCCGCCGCTGCTTCCACCAGCCAGGTGATGTGTGCCCCAGGATAGTGCGCGCGGATGGCGTTGAGGGCCGGAAGGGTATGGATCACATCGCCGATGGCGCTGAGCTTGACGATAAGAATATTCACATCAGGCCCTTTACCGCGTCAAACACCATTTCCACGCTTACCCATTTCATGCAGTTCATGTGGCCCAACGGGCAGACCGGCTGCATGCAGGGGCTGCATTCGATGGGTACGCGAACGATCCGGCTGGTCGGGCTGTATGGGCTGGTGGTGGTTGAATTGGTCGAGCCAAAAATGGCCACCAGGGGAGTGTTCAGCGCGGCGGCCACATGCATGAGTCCCGAATCGTTGGTGACAAAGCCATCACAACGATCGATCAAAGCCATGGCCTCGCCCAGGCTGGTCCGGCCGCTCAGGTCGATAGCCGGGGCCGCCATCATTCCTGAAATGGTCTGACCCAGCGCCCGGTCCGACGGCCCGCCGAAGATCACAATCGTGGCATCAAGGTCTTTTTGCAGATGGTCGCCCAAGGCGGCATAGCGCTCGGGGAACCACTGTTTGGCCGGGCCAAAAGTCGCACTGGGGTTGAGTCCGACCACCCGGTGACCGGGTGTGATGCCATGGGTCGATAGAATCTGCTCCGCCTCATGTCGGTCCTGGGCCCCCACGTGCAGTTCAAGGGATGGCGAACCGGTAACCAGGCCGGCCCCTTCGAGCATCTTCAGATAATAACCGGTCTGGTGGATGGATTTAATGGCTTTGGTGCAACGCACCGGATGCGTCAACAACAGTCGCCGGGCGTCGGTGTCAAATCCGATTCGGCTGGGGATGGCGGCCAAGAATGCGATCAGGGCCGCTTCGATGGCATTTTGAAGGAAAATAGCGGCATCAAATCGGTACGTCCGCAGATCCCTTGCCAGGCGGATCGTCCCGTTAAAGCCCTTGTGGCGGCCATTGGCCTCGAAGCCGATGATCTCGTCAACATGGGGGCTGTGGTCAAACACCGGCGCAACCCAGGGCTTGGCCAGCAGGCTGATATGGGCGCCGGGAAAGTTATGCCGAATAGCGCGAACCGCCGGTGTCGTCATGACGGCATCACCGATCCAGTTGGTGGATCTGATCAGCAGGCGATTCACATGGCGGGTCAGGCGCTTGTTTGGATTCATGGGTGAGTTTGCCCTGTCCTGCCCGGAAGCAGTCAGGTTCCGGGCAGGTGTTGGTGCGGCTGAAAAATCAACGGACCGTCACCGTCCGGAGCAACGGCCGGCTGCATGGTTACATCACGGAGCGGAACTGAAATACGTGACGGCGTTCTCGAAGATGCGAATCCCCTCCCCGCGCATGCTGCCGCCACGCTTCCCGGCCCTTTTGTTCTTTTCCATCTGCCGTGTCCAATCCGGGTGGTTGGTGACATGGTTGTATGCTTCCGGATGCGGCATCAGTCCGAAGACGCGTCCGCTGGGGTCGCAGATGCCGGCAATATCGGCCAGGGAGCCGTTGGGGTTGTGGGGAAAAGCACCCTTGGCCGACTGGCCGTCCGGCATGGCATATTGCAGGACGATCTGGTGGCTGTCCGCCAGTGTTCTCAGTGTTTCGCTTGGCGCATAGAACTTTCCCTCACCATGCCTGACCGGCAGCTCAAGGGTCTGCATGTCTCTGGTGAACACGCATGCCGAGTCGGAATCGATCTTCAGGCGGACCCATTGGTCACGAAAATTACCGCAGTCGTTGTAAGTCAGGGCCACGGACCGCCGGGTGTAATCCCCATCGATCCCCGGCAGCAGTCCCAGGTTGACCAGAGTCTGGAATCCGTTACAGATGCCGATGACCAGCTTCTGGGCAGCCACGAAATCGAGCAGGCGGTCGCCGATGTTCGTCTTCAGGCGCAGGGCCTGAATCACCCCGGCGCCATGATCATCGCCCCAACTGAAGCCGCCGCCAAAGGCCAGAATCTGGAAATCATCCAGACGCACGTCGCCGGCGATCAGGGCGTTGATGTGTGCCCGCTTGGCCGCGGCCCCGGCAAGCTCGAAGGCATAAGCCGTTTCATGATCACAGTTGAGGCCGAAACCCGTCAGCACCAGTACGTTCGGTTTTTTGCTCATATCAGATCCTCAAAAGGCCCTTTCCAAGCCGACTTCATCCGTTCAACCGTCAAGGCTGCCAGGCACTGACCATCGGAGCCGATGATTTTCAATTGCGGCGCCTCGGTCACCGCTCCCACACAGGCTGCCGGATGCCCGGCAAACAGCCGTTCAAAGGCGTCCTGATTGTCAGGCGCCACGGTAACGATAAACCGGCCGGCGCTTTCCGAAAACAGCAGGGTGTCGTCCCGGTCGATGCCTTCCGACGGCACCTGGCGCAAATCCACCGTCAGGCCCACCTCGCCACCCATGGCCACCAGGCCCAGATGAACGGCCAGCCCGCCTCTGTAAATGCCGTGGCAGGAAGCCAGAAGCCCCTTTTTGACCGCTTTTGCCATGGTGCGATAGCGGGCGGCAAAAGTATCGGGGTCGACGATGGGGGCGTTCAACCCCACATGGCCCAGGTGCTCATAGTACTCCGAGCCGCCCAGTTCGTTTTTGGTGACCCCGACGACCCAGACCCGATCCCCGGGGACTTTAGCATCCATGGTGAGGCATTGGCCCACATCTTGGATCACGCCGGTAACCGAGAACTGCAGCGTCTCCAGCGCCGAAACCTTGTGGGTTTCACCATAACGGCCCGGTAGGTGGCCGTCCACGTACATGGAGTCCTTGCCGGACAGCAGCGGAATACCATAGGCCAGGCACATCGTTTTGAGTGCCCGGCACGAACGCACCAGCTGGGCCGCTTTATGCTCGCCGTCGGGATTTTTCAGCGGATCGTATTGGATATTGGGCCAGCAGAAATTGTCCACGCCGCCCAGATGGTCCGGATCGCCACCCACGGCGATAGCCCGGCGCACGGCCTCGTCAATGGTGCAGGCGGTCATGTGATAGGCATCGATGGCCGAAACCATGGGGATCAGCGCCTGTGAGAAAACCAGGCCCTGCTGCGAGCTCAGCACCGGACGAATGACGGCCGCATCGGAGGGTACATCCCGCCCGGTGCCGACCAGGGGTTTGATCACACTGGTGCCCTGCACCTCATGGTCGTACTGGCGGCAGACCCACTCCTTGGAACAGATGTTGGGCCGTCCCAGCATATCCAGAACCAGGGACGTGTAATCCTCCGGAATGCCCAGCACTGGCTCGGTCAGGCCGCGCAGGGCCGGCGGTCGCCAGACCGCCTCGAACTCCCACTGGGGAAAGGCCGATGTGAGCAGATCCAGGTCGATATAGGCACAGGTGGCCCCGTTGTAGGTGATATGAAGCTTCCCGGTATCGGTGTAGGTGCCGATTACGCTGCTTTCGACGGCATGCTGACGACTCAGCGCCATGAAACGATCCAGATGCGCGGGATCGATGGCGACGGTCATGCGCTCCTGGGATTCGGAGATCCAGATCTCCCATTGGTCCAAACCGTCGTATTTCAGGGGCACCTTTTCCAGTTGGATATCGCACCCATTGGAAAAAAGCGCACTCTCGCCGATGGAAGAGGAAAGCCCGCCGCCGCCGTTGTCGGTGATAAAGCGGATCAGCCCTTCGTCACGGGCATCCAGCAGAAAGTCGTGCATCTTCTTCTGGGTGTACGGGTCGCCGATCTGAACATGACCTGCCGGGGTGTTGGCCGAAAAGGTTGCCGATGCGGCCGTCACCCCGTGAATGCCGTCCTTGCCCACCCGACCGCCCAGCATAATGGCCAAATCACCGGGCAGGATGGTCTTCTGATCCGATGGTTCGCCGTTGATCTGGGACGGCATGATGCCCAGCGCCGTCACGAAGACCAGGCATTTGCCCAGATATCGGGGGTGGAACATCACCTGACCGAAGGGCGTGGGAATACCGCTTTTATTACCGCCGTCGCGCACCCCTTCGATCACCCCGTCCAGCAGGCGGCGGGGGTGCAGCCGCGGTTTTAGATCGCCTGCGTAATCACGCGGCCCGACGCAGTAGCCGTAGCTGCCCATGATCAGTTTGGAACCTTTGCCGGTACCCATGGGGTCCCGGTAAATACCCACGATACCGGTGATGGCCCCGCCATATGCTTCCATGTTGGAGGGCGAGTTGTGGGTTTCCCCGGTGATCACGTAGTGGTGATCCGCGTCAAAACGCCCCACGCCGGCGTTGTCCCACAGCACGGAGACAACCCACGGCTTTTGCGCCTTCAGGGCCAGGGTGGGGCCTTCGATAAACGTCTTGAACAGGCTGTCGATGGTCTCCGTTTTTCCGGTCTCCTCGTCCAGGTAGTGGAACCGGCCGCCAAAGGTGTTGTGGTTGCAGTGATCGCTGCGGGCCTGGGAGATGTATTCCAGTTCCACATCCGTGGGGTCTGACAGGGATACCTGCCGGCGTTGCCGCTGCACGTCCGGCTTCAGGAAATAGGAGCGGATGGTGGGGATGTCCCTGGGGTTCAGGGACAGGCTGCGCTGGTCGCTGAGCCGGGTCAGCGTCTCGTCACTGTCGATGGACAGCGTCGTCACTTCGGGCTGATGGTCGAGCATCACCTTGGGAATGACATACCCGATGCCGACGGCCGGGTCCCACTGGCTGTGGTCAAAGACCGCCCACTGCTGAATGATGTCGTTGGCCAGCAGCTCGCCGGCAATTTTTTCGGCATCCTGGCAGGTGACGCCGCTGCCCTTCAGGCAATACCGTTTTGACGTATAGACCGCTTGGCCGGGTTTCAGCCGCAGGCGCAACAGGTCTTCCACCGCCTCGACGGCGGTGGCGCCGGGATTGTCCCGGACACCGGGACGGAAACCGACCCAGATGATCCAGTCGAAATCCACATCCAGCGGCTGCAGGGACGACACCTGGGTCACCGGATTGGTGAATATCTCCGTGCGCGCCCGCTCAACCTGATCGGCGGTCAGATCTGCATCGATGGTGACAATATGGACGGTGCGCACCTGGTGCAGATCGATGTCAAAATAGTTCTTGGCTTTGAGGCGCAGGGATTGCCCCTCTGCGTCAAGAAGCTGCTCTTTCAAGGTGATTTCGATTCGTTGCGGCATGGTTTCGAACCCTCAGCTGGAAAATATGCGCATAATATCATTGTAGAAGACAAAAATCATCAGCAGAATCAGGATAAAAATACCGGCCTGCTGGGCGATCTCGCGCATGCGGACGTTGATGGGACGCCGGATGGCCGCCTCGATGAAAAAAAACATCAGATGCCCGCCATCCAGAACCGGAATAGGCAAAAAATTGAGCACGGCCAGGTTGATGCTCAGCACGGCAATGAAAAAGATCAGGTTGGTAAACCCCGCTTTGGCCTGCTGACCGGCCATTTCGGCGATCATGATCGGACCGCCCAACGTCTTTGTGGAGACCGTTCCCTTGATCAGCTTGCCGATACTCAAAAGGGTCAGCCGGGAGATCTGGTAGGTCTGATCCACGCTCTCTACAACCGCCTCAACAAGACCCCGTTTGATGGTGATGCGGTCGGCCTCGGGGATATCGATGCCCGGCGTGGAGATGCCGATCCGGTAACTGTCCACCTTCTCCCCAAGCACGTTTTCCTCACTGAACAGAACCGGTACGATATCGACCGAGAGGGTTTCCTCGCCGCGGACGACCCGCAACTTCATCGGCTCGCCATGGCTTTGGGAGATAATCGCTTTCATCGTATTCCAGCTGTCTACCGGTTGATCGTCGATGGCGACGATCAGATCCCCTGGTTGCATGCCGGCCTTTTTGGCCGGGTAGCCATCGGCGACTTCTCCGACAACGGCCTTTAAGGGCGCCAGTCCGGAAAAACCGATATCGTAGTAGGGGGCATCGTCCCCTAAAATATCCTTGGCCACCTTGGTCTGAGGGACGACCGAGACATCGAAAAAAGAATCTTCACGTTTGGCGCTGATACGCACGGCACGGCCCTGGCCGTCGGCGATCAGCCGATTGATGTCGCTCCAGGAGGCCACCGTCGACCCGTCGATGGCCACAACCACATCGCCGGTCTGCAGACCGGCCTGGGCCGCCGGGCTCTCCTTGGCCACATGGTTGACGACCGGGCGGATATCCTCGGTACCGATGAAGAAGAAAAAGCCGGCATAGATGATAACCGCCAACAGCAGGTTGAAAAACGGACCGGCCGCCACAATCATGATCTTCTTGAACACGTGCTTGTGGGTGAAGGAGTAAGGTATCATCTCCGGTGCCAGCTCGGCATCGGGTTCATCGCCCACCATCTTGACGAAGCCCCCCAGCGGAATGGCGGAAATTCGGTAGTCGGTCATCCCCACGGTTCTGCCGAAAAGGCGCGGCCCGAAGCCTAGTGAGAATTTCTCTACACCGACGCCAAACAGCCTGGCCACGAGGAAATGGCCCAGCTCGTGGAAGAAAATCAGAATGCCGAGAACGACGACAAAGGCAAAAATATTAGTGGTCATAGGCGATACGTTAACGCTCCTGCCGGCGGATCAGCGCAAGGGCCGTCTCTCTGGCCCAACGGTCCGCCTCGATAAGCTGGCCGAGGTCCGGGCCAGTTTTTGCGGAATGACGGTTGAGGGTCTGGTCGATGATCGGGTAAATTCCCAGGAACGGCAGCCGGTCCTCCAGAAACGCGGCCACGGCTACTTCGTTGGCGGCATTGAGCACGGCAGGCAGGGTCCCCCCCTGTTCACCGGCCCGATAGGCCAAGGTCAGGCAGGGAAAGCGCTCCTGATCCGGCACTTCGAAAGTCAGCTGGCCGATATTGGCAAAGTCAGGCGATGGGACATCCAGCGGCAACCGCTGGGGATGGGAAAGGCCGTAGGCAATGGCTCCTTTCATATCCGGCACACCCATCTGCGCCATCACCGCACCGTCCTGGTAGGAGACCATCGAATGAACGATGCTCTGGGGATGAACAACGACCCTGATCCGGGCATAGTCCACATCGAAAAGCCACCGGGCTTCGATCACTTCCAGACCCTTGTTCATCAGGGTCGCCGAGTCGATGGTAATTTTGCTGCCCATGGACCAGTTGGGGTGTCGCAAAGCGTCTTGGGGGGTGATGGCACTGAATTCCGCCGCCGGTCGTTTCAAAAACGGGCCACCGGATGCAGTCAGAAGAATCTCGCGGATCCCATTGTGCCCATGACCGGCCATGCTCTGGAAGATGGCGCTGTGCTCGCTGTCCACGGGCATCAGTTTGACGCCACGGCGGGCAATTTTCTCCATCACGATGGCGCCGGCCATGACCAGGGTTTCCTTGTTGGCCAGGGCGATGTCCTTACCGGCGTCGATGGCGGCCAGGGTCGGTACCAATCCTGCCGACCCCACCATGGCGCCCAGTACCATGTCGGTTTCCGGACAGGTGGCGGCCTCGACATACCCCGCTTCGCCAAAGACAATCTCCACGTCCATGGTCGGCGGCAGCAGCGCCTTCAATTGCCGGGCATGATCGGCGTCGACCACGGCGGCCAACCGGGGGGTGAATTCGACAATCTGCCGGGCCAGCGCTGCCACCTGGGTCTTGGCCGTAAGCGCGTTCACCGTGAACCGATCCGGGAATTGTCTTATTATTTCAAGTGCATTGGAGCCAATAGAGCCGGTTGCACCCAGTATGGAAAGTGATTTCATAGTCGTCGTGTCTCTATCGCCGCATTTACAATTCCGATCAGAATATACTGATTTTCAACAGATAGGCAAGCGGCGAGGCAAACAGAAGGGCATCCAGCCGGTCGAGAAACCCCCCGTGTCCGGGAAGCAGTGTCCCGGAATCTTTGATGCCAGCCGATCGTTTGAATTCGGAGGCAAACAGATCCCCCACCTGTCCGGCAATGCCGATCACCAATGCAAAGGCAATGCATGGCAGGACCGCCAGCGAAGGCAGCAATAGCATTTTAAACAGCAGGGCAACGATGACATTGGCGGTCAGCCCACCCATGCTGCCCTCAATGGTTTTTTTAGGGCTGACCCAGGGGCAAAGCTTGTGGCGACCCAGGTAGGTGCCAGAATAAAAGGCCCCGGTGTCACCGGCGGCAACGATGCATAGGATCCAGAAAATCCAGCCGGCGCCGTTCTCGCCGAAGCGAATGAGGACCAAAAAAGACAGAAAAACAGGAATGTAAACCAGCCCCAACACCTGCTTGGCCACCAGGTGAGGGGCCTGGGTATCGTGCTTGAAAAGGGGCAGGGTCAACCCGGCCACGACGATCAGATCCACGGCAAGAATCAACGGCGCATGGCTCATTGTGCCCCGGTAAACCGACCAGACGATAACCGGAGAGAGGCAGAGACCGAGCAGCGGAATCAGTCGCGTGGGACCAACGCCGCCTGATTTGAAAACCGCCCGGTAATACTCCCACAGGGTCACCAGGCTGACGGTCGCAATCAACAGGGCGAAGACCATACCGCCCGCCGAAACCAGCAGGTAGATGATCGGCAGGGCAACAATTCCGGTGATCCAGCGTTTCAGGTGCATGGGGGTGCTTTATCCTAACCCGGATAAACCGGTGCTGTTGAAAAGGCGCAGGCCGTAAACAAAAAATTGCGAGCACTAAGTCTTGATGGCATCGTAAAAACACGAAGTTCATATTTAACCGACTGTAGCCTATTCTATTCTGATGCAGGTACCGCGCCGAAACGACGTTCCCGTTGCTGGTAATCCTTGAGGATCGCAACGAATTCATCTTCACCGAAATCGGGCCAGAGGGTCGGTGTAAAAAAGATTTCCGAATAGGCGATCTGCCAAAGGAGGAAATTACTGATGCGCATTTCACCGCTGGTCCGGATCAACAGGTCCACGTCCGGCATCCCGCGGGTGTAAAGGTGGTCGGCAACGGTCTCGGGCGTTATCGCATCCGGATCGACGGCACCCTGCCGGGCTTTGGAAGCGATCTGTTTGACCATCTCGACGATTTCCGCGCGGGCCCCGTAACTGAGGGCCAGGTTCAAGACCATCTTCTGATTGGTGGAAGTGGCATCCATGACCGATTTGAGGTTGTCGCGGACCGCTTTGGGCAGACGGTCAATCTGACCGATGGTGTTGAGCCGGATCTCATTGTCGATCATCGTTTGGCGTTCAGAGGCTAAAAAGCGCCGAAGCAACAGCATGAGCCCGGAAATTTCAGGTTGGGGTCGCTGCCAGTTTTCGGTGGAGAAAGCGTAGAGGGTAAGCACAGCGATGTTTAGCTTGCGGGCGGTTTGCACGATGGTCCGCACGGCGTCCGCCCCTTTTTCATGCCCGTTGATACGGTTCAGCAAGCGTTTTTTGGCCCAGCGGCCATTGCCGTCCATGATGATGGCAATGTGCTTGGGCATCCGGTCGGGGTCGAGTTCATTCCGCGTTGAAGAGGATGAACTAGAATTCAAGGATCTCTTTCTCTTTGTTTTTGTATATCTCGTCGATGCGGTTGATATACTCGTCGGTGACCTTCTGGACGCTGTCCTGGGCCTTGAAGGCATCATCTTCCGAAATGTCGCCGTCTTTTTTAAAGCCCTTGAGCAGTTCGTTGGAATCCCGACGGATGTTGCGTGTGGCGATCTTGTGTTCCTCACACATCTTGCTGACGACCTTGACCAGTTCTTTGCGGCGCTCCTCGGTCAGCGGCGGGATGGCAATGCGGATCAGTTTACCGTCACTGGACGGGGTCAGGCCAAGATCGGATTTTAAAATGGCCTTTTCGATCTCCTTGATTGCGGAAACATCCCATGGTTGAATGACGATCAGGCGGCTTTCGGGTACCGACAGCGAGGCCATTTGGTTCAGTTGGGTCTGCGTGCCGTAGTAGTCCACCCGGATACCGTCTAATAGAGACAGCGACGCCCGTCCGGTCCTTACCCGCTTGAGCTCGTTTTTAAGATCGGTGATGGTTTTGCCCATCCGGTCTTTGGTTTCCTGAAGTGTTTCTTCGATCATGATTTCAGCACCTCGTTGGAACGGGATTATTATTCCGTCAAGCAAAGCTACCAACCGCGTCATGCCGGACTTGATCCGGCACCCAGTCTATTTCTGGATTCCGGCTTTCGCCGGAATGACAAACATTAGTATGGTTAATTGCCACATTAGTAGTATGCGGACCAATCGGATTCAGCCGGCGGGAAGACTACCCGCCGATAAGGGTTCCGACCTCTTCTCCGCTGACCACCTTTTGAATGTTTCCCTTTTCTTTCAGGTTGAACACCATCAGGGGCAGCTGATTGTCCATGGCAAGGGAGATGGCCGTCATGTCCATGACCCGCAGCTGCCTTTCAAGCACTTCCATGTAACTGATGGTTTTGATGAACCGAGCGTCGACATTGCGCTCGGGATCGGCGTCGTACAGACCGTTGACCTTGGTGGCCTTGAGCAAAATCTCCGCATGAATTTCCTTGGCACGCAGAACCGCAGCCGTGTCGGTGGTGAAATAGGGATTTCCGGTACCCGGCGGCAAAGATGACCACCCGCCCTTTTTCCAGATGCCGCAAGGCCCGGCGGAGGATATACGGTTCGGCCACCTCATGCATGGAGATCGCCGTCTGCACCCGTGTCTGAATGCCCCGTTTCTCCAACGCATCCTGCAAGGCCAGGCTGTTGAGTACCGTGGCCAGCATGCCCATGTGATCGGCCGATGTCCGCTCCATGCCAAAGGAACTGGCCGCCACGCCGCGAAAAATATTTCCGCCGCCGACCACGATGGCCGATCTGCACATCCAGGTCAACGATGGAGCGGACTTCCTCCGCCACGTAAGCGAGCATGGTCGGAGCAGATGCCGAAGCCCTGATCGCCCATCAGTGCTTCACCGCTCAGCTTGAGCAGGATCCGTTTGATATTTGGCTGCCAACGCTATTCCGTCTCCGATCTGAAATCGGGCGAATCGTTTAATGGTAATTTTTTCACCGATTTTGGCAATCACTTCGTTGAGGTAGTCGGCAATGGTCTTGTCCGGTTCCTTGACGTACGGCTGATTCATCAGGCAGCTGTCCTTGAAAAACTTGTTCAGCTTGCCCTCGGCGATCTTTTCGACCATCTGTTCGGGCTTGCCCATTTCAAGCACCTGCGCCTTGTAGATTTCCCGTCTCCCGGTCGACCACCGCCTGGGGGACGTCCTCGGGAACGATGCCCACCGGATTGGTGGCGGCGATATGCATGGCGAGGTTTTTGGCAAATTCGTTGAAATCATCCGTCTTGGCCACGAAATCGGTTTCGCAGTTCACTTCCACCATGACGCCGATCTTGCCGCCCATATGAATGTATGACTGTACGGTGCCTTCGGAAGTGGCCCGGCCGGCCCGTTTGGCTGCGGTGGCAATTCCTTTTTTCCTCAGGAAGTCGATGGCTTTTTCGATGTCACCGTCACACTCGCCCAGGGCTGTTTTACAATCCATGATACCGGCACCGGACTTTTCCCGGAGTTCTTTGACCATTGCTGCACTGATACCTGACATGTGAATTATTCTCCCGTCGATTCTGCTTCTGAGGATGTGGCTTCTGTGGGCGCGGCTGCTGTGGGCGCGGCTTCCTCTGTCGGTTCAATATTTTCGGCAGGGGCGGTGCCTTTGCGGATAATTTCGACCACCGGCCCGTCGGTGCCATCGGAGATCACTTTCCGTTCGCCGGGCTTGAGTTCTGCCGCGGCGCTCTCCAGTTCGGTTTCCACTTCACCCTTGTCTGCTTCTGCCTGCTGGCGTTCATTGTATCGATCCTTGCCCTCGATACAGGCATCGGCCATTTTCGAGGTAACCAGTCGAATGGCCCGAATGGCGTCGTCATTTCCGGGAATCACGTGATCGATCAAGTCGGGATCGCAGTTGGTGTCCACGATGGCCACGATGGGGATGCCCAGGCGGCGCCCCTCACGCACGGCGATGGCTTCATTGTCCGGATCGATGACGAACATGGCGCCGGGCAGTTTGGTCATGGTGCGGATACCGCCCAGGGTGCTGTCCAGTTTCGAGCGTTCCTTGCCCAGTTTCAGGCGTTCTTTTTTGGGAAACAGACTGATGGATCCGTCGTTTTCGATGGTGTTGAGGTAGTTCAGGCGGTCGATGCTTTTTTTGATGGTCTGAAAATTGGTCAGCATGCCACCCAGCCAGCGGTTGTGCACATAGAACATTTCGGCCCGGTTGGCCTCTTCGTAAATGGATTCGCGGGCCTGTTTCTTCGTGCCCACGAACAGGACCGATTTACCGGACGCTGACCGTGTCGACGATGAAGTCGTAGGCATCCCTGAACATTCTCACGGTTTTTTGCAGGTCGATGATGTAAATGCCGTTTCGGGCCCCAAAAATGTACGGTTTCATCTTGGGGTTCCAGCGTTTGGTCTGGTGACCGAAATGGACACCGGCTTCCAGCAGTTCTTTCATTGTTACGTAAGCCATTGTTTTCTCCTTTGGGTTGGTTTTTCCTTCGCCCGCTTCACCCCTGAATCCGACTTTCCAATGAAAGCACCGGGATCAGGTCCACGGACGTGCGGTTTTAAAACGAGTTTAGATAACAAAATT
>CAVQUU010000012.1:0-91863 GCA_963716825.1 uncultured delta proteobacterium | reverse complement strand
CGCCGGCTCTGCCCAGTTCGTCATGGTGGAGATGTGGGCACCGCCCCTGCCCGTGGTGGAAATGACCCTGGCCGTGCTGATCATCAACATGCGCTACCTGCTCATCGGCGCCTCTCTGGATCCCCTGTTCCAGGGTAAATCCCTGGCCCACAAGGCTGGGATCATGCATCTGGTCGCCGATGAAAACTGGGCGGTCACCATGGCCGCGTATCGCCATGGTGACGCCACCACCGGTTTTCTATTGGGCGGCGGCATCTGCCTGTGCAGCGTCTGGTCCATGGGCACCCTGCTGGGCCATCAACTGGGCGCCTTGGTGGTCCATCCGGAGCGGTTTGCCCTGGACTTTGCCTTTGTAGCGGTCTTTACCGCCCTGACGGTGAGCATGTGGCGGGGAAAAAGCGACATCGTTCCGTGGGCGACGGCGGCCATACTGGCCGTAGTTGCCGAGCGGTGGCTGCCCGGAAAATGGTACATCGTCATCGGCGGCATAGGCGGGGCATCGATTCCCGCACTACCGTCGGTATTCAAATCGAGAAAAGAGGTCCACGCAACGCCTCCGGAGACAGCCTCTGTAAGACCCATTACGGAGAAGACAAAATGACATTCGCCACACCCAGCGATCTGACCATCGCCATGGCCATTGCCGGGGCCGCTCTGGCCACTTACAGCCTACGCCTGGGAGGCCTGCTGCTGGCCGAGCGCCTGCCCAAAAACGGCGGGTTCAAGCGTTTCATGGAGACCCTGCCCGGAACCATACTGCTCTCCCTGGTGGCCCCGGGGATTTTTTCCGCCGGTATGCTTGGGGGAGTTGCCGCCCTGACCACCGCCCTGTGCGCCTGGAAAACCAATAACCTCCTGCTGGCCATGATCGTCGGAATGGCTATTGTGGCGGTTGGAAGGTTGTTGCTCTGAAAAAAGTGGTTGCCGGCCACCATGCCTGCAACCCACCAGAAAACCGCGCCATCAGATAGTACCTTCGCCCTGTCACCCCCACCGATCAACTGCAGACAACGCTTTCACCATGCAGGCTGACAGTTGACAAAAAAAAGCACCTGTGGTCTTTTGATTATCGATCGGCAGGTGTTTATTTTCTCTTACACCACACCCAGCATGATCCGTCTCCGCTATTCATTCAGCGCTTGATCAGCAGCGCCGCAAACATGCCCCATCCGGGCATTGATAACAGGCTTTTGGTTTTCACCCAACAACCCGCTAAGGAGGATTGAACCATGAAGCGATTTAAGCACGTCGTAGGATTTTTGGGAATCATCGCGGTCCTGGCATGCCTGGTTTGTGTGGGCTGCGCCGGTCCCAAACCCAAACCCGGAGAAGTCTTTCCCTGCGCTGCTGACAGTAAGATAGAGAAGACCATCGCACCGGAAGCGGAGTTGGCGGACTTCTCATGCGTCCTGAAAAAATGGGAGGGAAGTGACACCCTGCACTTTAATGTATCGCTAAAAAACATCAGTGATCAACCGCAGCGCTACCGGGTCAATATTTTCCTGGACAACGGCAAGGCGGTGGGGGGGCTCATCCCGCGCACGACCAAGGGGGGGCTGGTTGAACCCGGACAAACCGCCTCTTTTGTCTACCCGGTCAGCGGAATGGATTGTGGACCCAAATCGATCGTGCTGATGGTCAAGACCATGAGTCAGTAGGAACTAAAAACTATATGGGAGGTCTCTGATATGAAACGCATAAGCATCGCAGTACTGTTCATTTTCGTCGCCGGTTGGATCGCTTCGCCTGCCCTGGCCAAAACCACCTTTATCAGCGTCGGCACCGGAGGAACCGGTGGGATCTATTATCCCTATGGCGGTGGGGTGGCTGAAATCTGGTCCAAGTATGTCAAGGACGTCAAGGCGGTGGCCGAAGTCACCGGTGCCAGTGTGGAAAACGTCAAGCTGGCCCACAAGGGCGAAACGGTCGTCGGCGAGGTCATGGGTGATGTGGCCGTGGCCGGCTTCAGCGGATTGAGCAAGTTCAAGGGAAAAAAGCATGACATCCTCTCCATGGCCATCATGTACCCGAACCTGCTGCAGATTGTGGCACTGAAAAGCACCGGCGTTACCGACATCACCCAGGTGAAAGGCCGCAGCATCAGCACGGGAAGCCCGGGAAGCGGTACCAACTTCATGGCCGAAGCGGTGTTCAAAGTCCCTGGATATTGCACCCGACAGCTACAGAGACAGCCGCCTATCCTTTACTGAAAATGCCAATGCCCTGCGAGACAGCACCATCGATGTCGGTGTCTGGTCGGTGGGGCCCGGCACCAGCAGCATCCTGGATCTGGCCACCACCCACGAGATCAACATGATCGGTTTTTCGCCGGAGCAGACCCAACGAATTCTGTCGGCCAACGAAACCTATTCGGCCGTGGAGCTGGCCGGCGGCGTCTATCGCGGCATCGACAAGCCCGTATCCACCATCGGGGTGTGGAACGTGATGATCTGCCAGGCCTCACTGGATACAGAGATGGTCTACAAGCTGGTCAAAGCCCTTTTCGAACACAACGACTACCTGCAGAAAATTCATCCATCGGCTGCCTACACCACGCCGGAAAATGCGGTGAAATACTCGCCGATTCCGCTGCACCCGGGTACGATCAAATATCTGGAGGAAAAGGGCATCGCCGTGCCGGACAAGCTGCGACCCTGAGAAAAATGGCGGCCAAGCCTGTCTGGCGAATTGCGCTAATCGGGATCGGCCCGGCACTGTTGCTGATCTTGGGACTGGCTTTGCCAGGCGGGCTGGAACTTCGTATCACACCGGTCAAAGGGGGGGCACCCCTGCTGGTGCTGCCCCTGGAGCCCGGTGAACGCTTTACGATTCACTATTATCATTCGGTTGAAAACGCCCCGATCTGGGAGACGCACAGCCTGGACCCGGCGGGGCGTATTTTCATTGAAGAAGAGCGCTACCTGAAGTTCGGTGCGGGCATGGGCAAAATGCCGGGCGTGGGACGCATGGTCACACGCGGACCCTACGAGGTGATTGAAAACATGCACATGCCCACCGGTGATTTTGTTCTGCGCATCGGCAGCCCCGGTGTAGACCACACGATCGTCTGGCGCGGCACCCGGACCAACCTGAGCATGCGGGCACCCCATGTGGCGGTTCAGTTTTCGGCAACACCGGTGCCATGGCTGTATCGCGGATGGCGGCAGGTTTTCCCTCATAAGACGACGCCGTTCCCCAACAGGTAAATACCCCGTCAAGAGAGAGCAAACGTTCCATGGCCCAACAGGATGTTCCCCTGCCTCACCAGTCAAACCCGACCCTGGTGAACGTCACGGCAAAAATCGTGCTGGTGGTGGCGGTGAGCCTGAGCCTCTACCAGCTTTACACCGCCGGCGTTGCCACCCTGACGGCGCTGGTCCAGCGCTCCATTCATCTGGGGGCTATTCTGGTGCTGACCTATCTGCTCAAACCGCCTTTCGCTAGCGCACGCAAGGATCGATTAAATCTTTGGGTCGTCATGGACTGGGTGCTGGTTGCCGCATCGATCTACTGCACCGCCTACATCTGCCTCAATCTCACCGAAATTTTCGAGCGCCAGGGAGACTGGCTGCCGGCAGACCTGATGGTGGGCATCATCGGTACACTGCTGGTGCTGGAAGCCTGCCGGCGGGTCATCGGCGTAATCATGGCCGGCATCTGTTCGATAGCGATGATCTATGCCTATTTCGGGCCCTGGATGCCCGAACTGATCATCCACAAGGGCTACTGCATCGAACGGATCGCCACCACCCTGTGGCTGACCACCGAAGGCATATTCGGCCTGCCCATCGGCGTGGCCGCCACGTTTGTCTTCGTCTTCGTCCTCTTCGGCGCCTTTCTGGAATCCACCGGCGGCGGCAATTTTTTTATCGAACTGGCCTACGCCCTCACCGGCCGATTTTCCGGCGGCCCGGCCAAGACCTCGGTCGTGGCCTCCGGCTTCATGGGATCGGTGTCCGGCTCTGCGGTCGGCAACGTGGTAGCCACCGGATCGTTTACCATTCCCATGATGAAGAAAGTCGGCTACCGGCCCCATGTGGCCGGGGCCATCGAAGCGGCCGCCTCCACCGGCGGGCAGCTCATGCCGCCCATCATGGGTGCCGGGGCCTTTCTCATGGCCGAATTCACCAACACCAGCTACCTGACCATCATCAAAGTGGCCCTGGTGCCGGCGATCATGTACTACGTGACCGTGCTTTTCTTCGTCCACTACGAGGCCAAAAAATTCGGTCTCGTGGGCCAACCCAAAGAGAGCCTGCCCCGGGTGGGCAAGGTGGTCAAGGAAGGGCTGCATTTCATCATTCCCGTAGCGATTCTGGTCTACGTGCTGGTCAACAACTACTCGCCCATGATGGCCGGTTTCGTGGCCGTCGTCAGCACGGTGGTCGCCAGCCTGGCCGCCAATACGGTTCGCTGGGCCGTAGCGCCGCCAATCACGGAGGCGGGAAAAAAGCGACACACCGCGGTCGCCTTTGGCTTCGATGAATTGAAGAGCATTGTTAGGGCGCTGGAAAAAGGCGCCAAAAACGCCATCATGGTGTCGGTGGCCTGCGCCGCCGCCGGCATTATCGTGGGCATGGTCACGTTGACCGGCATGGGGCTGAAATTTTCCAGCCTGGTGCTCGATCTGAGTTACGGAATCAAAGCGTTGGCCATTCTGCTGATCGGCGCTGCGTCCCTGGTGCTGGGCATGGGCCTGCCGGTCACCGCCAGCTACATCGTTCTGGCCACCCTGGCCGGGCCGGCCCTGCTGGACATGGGCGTACCGCTAATGGTCAGCCACATGATCGTATTCTGGTACTCCCAGGACGCCAACGTGACCCCACCGGTGAGCCTGGCCAGCTTCGCCGGCGCCGGGATTGCCGGCGCCAACCCCATGCGCACGGCCTTTACCTCCTGGAAGCTGGCCAAGGGGCTCTACATCATCCCCATCATCATGGCCTACCGCCCCCTGCTGGGCATGGGGACTGGCTATGAACTGCTGCACTGGCAGGTGGTATGGACCATGATCACCACCATGCTGGGGCTGATCGCCTTCGCCTCGGCCATCGAGCGCTATTTCATTCGCCGGGCCACATGGCCGGAGACGATCTTGTTCTGGATCGCCGCCGCCGGCCTGTTCTGGCCCCAGTACTGGGCCGATGGGGTGGGCCTGATCGCATTAACCGCAGCCGTTGCCATGCAAAAACGGTCACCATCCGCCGGTTAACCCGCCAGCGGGCCTTTATCGTGCGGACATATTTACCTTGATTTTCAGTACCACTTAATCTACCTCGAACTATTCATTCCTGTTGGATCGTTTTCTGTTTCCGTGTTCGGAAAGCCTGCTTCGCATGGATCAGAGCCAATGGAAAGGGGAGCCATATGGGCGGATTGTTTGGCGTTGTTTCATCATCGGACTGTGTGTCCGACCTTTACTACGGGACCGACTACCATTCCCACCTGGGCACCCGCCGCGGCGGGATGGCCGTCTGCAACGAAACCGGATTCCAGCGGACCATCCACAACATCGAAAACAGCTATTTCCGCACCAAGTTCGAACCGGACCTGAACCGCTTCCACGGCCGCTCCGGAATCGGTGTCATCAGCGACACCGACCCCCAGCCGTTGATCGTCGGCTCCCATATGGGCACCTTCGGCATCGTCACCGTGGGCAAGATCAACAACCAGGAAGTCCTGGTCCGGCGGGCATTCAAGCGCAAAAGATACTTTTCCGACACCACGGCCGGTGAGGTGCACCCCACCGCAGTGGTGGCCATGCTGGTCTGCGAGGCCGATAATTTCGTGGAGGGCATCAAAAACGCCCAGGAGGCCATCGAAGGCTCCTGCTCAATGCTGCTGCTCACCGACCAGGGCCTCTTTGCCTCCCGCGACCGGCTGGGCCGGACCCCCCTGACCATTGGCTGTCGCAATGGTGCCTATGCCGTCAGCTCGGAGACCTGTGCCTTTCCCAACCTGGGCTACGACGTGGATCACTGCCTGGGCCCCGGCGAAGTGATCCAGATCAACCCGGACGGCTGGGAGCAGCAGGCGCCCCCAGGGGAGCGTATGCAGGTCTGCGCCTTCCTGTGGGTCTACTACGGCTACCCAGCCTCGGAATACGAAGGCATCAACGTGGAGGAGGTGCGCAACCGCTGCGGTGCGGCCCTGGCCAACAATGACGACGTCTTCGTCGACTATGTGGGCGGCATTCCGGACTCGGGTATCGGCCACGGGCTCGGTTACGCCAACCAGCGCGGACTGCCCTACCGGCGTCCTTTCGTTAAATACACCCCCACCTGGCCGCGCAGCTTCATGCCCCAGAACCAGAAGATGCGCGACCTGGTGGCGCGCATGAAGCTGATCCCCGTTCGCCAGCTCATCGACGGTCAGCGCATTCTCTTTTGCGAAGATTCCATCGTTCGGGGCACCCAGCTGCGCGACAACGTGCAAATCCTTTTCGAATACGGCGCCAAGGAGGTTCACATGCGGCCGGCCTGCCCCTGCCTGATCCATCCTTGCGAGTTCCTCAATTTCTCTACCTCCCGCTCCACCCTGGACCTGGCTGGCCGGACGGCGATCAAAAAGATAGAAGGGCAAGAGGATCGACATCTGGACGAATACGCCCGTCACGGCTCTGAAAAAAACCTGGCCATGATCGACCGAATAAGAGCGCAGCTGCACCTGACCACCTTGAAATACCAGCGCATGGACGACATGGTGGCGGCCATCGGCCTGCCCAAGGAACGGTTGTGCACTCACTGCTGGGACGACACCAGCTATACATAGCGCCCATCCAGAAAGGTCATCTTTCGGCCCAGGCCGGCGTTCTCCCGCCATCAAAATCCTCAACGTAGCTGCTGCTACGCCTTCGGTTTCAATGGCGCTGCGGCCTTGTCCTGAACCAAAAGCTACTCTTTCTGAGTGAGCACAACCCAATACATATCCTTAGAGAAACACCCGCTAACCGATCCACTGCAAAATCACGGTTGACTTGATATACCGCTTGGTATATGAACAGTATCCATGAAATCCGCCATCCACCCCCGATCCGGACGCACCCGGCAATTGATCATCGAATCCGCCGCACCCATTTTTAACAAAAAGGGCTATGCCGGCACCTCCATGTCTGACCTGACCACGGCCACAGGCCTGACCAAAGGCAGCATTTACGGCAACTTCAAGGACAAAGATGACGTGGCCGTGCATGCCTTCCAGCACAACATCGACCTGATCTTCGATTTCTTTTCAAAGGAGCTCAAGGCTGCAGGACCGACCCTGGACAAGCTGCTGGCCTACCCCCGCGGTTTCCGCAAAGTCTACCGCATGATCCTCTCCTATGGCGGTTGCCCTATTCTCAACACTGCCGTGGAGGCTGACGACACCCACGCCGTGCTGCGCAAAATGGCCATGGATGTGCTGGCGAAATGGAAAAAGAGCATCGTTACACTGATCGAAAAGGGAAAATCCGAAGGCGTTATCGATGCGGCCACCCAAGCACAAAACATGGCGGAAATCCTCATCGCCATCATGGAGGGCGGCAGCGTTCTGTCCAAAGTCACCGGCGAGGAATCATACATGCTCAACGCCATCGACACCGCTGAAAAGATGATTGACGACATGCGTACGATAAAGAAAACCCAACCATATACCGCACGGTATAATTCAAAACACATTAGGAAACGACCATGACCGATGTCTACGAAAAACTGGCCAAACACCTGGACAACCTTCCGGCAGGCTACCCGAGCACCGATTCGGGTGTTGAAATGCGCATCCTCAAGCGATTGTTCTCCCCCGAAGAGGCGCAAATCGCCACGGCCCTGACCATGATGCCCGAACCGGTGGCGGGTATTGCCGCCCGCGTAAGCTCGAATGAAGCGCAATTGGGGGATGCATTAGAGGCAATGGCCCAAAAAGGGCTGATCTTTCGCATCTCTAAAAGAGACAACACCTTATACAGCGCGGCCCAGTTCGTCGTGGGTATCTGGGAATACCACCTCAACGATCTGGACGAGGATCTGATCCGGGATGTCAACGAGTACATGCCAACCCTGATGAAAAAAAGTTGGCTGAGCACAAAAACCAAACAGCTGCGCGTGGTACCGGTGGCCAAGAGCGTATCAGCCGAAATGGCGATCATGCCCTTCGAAGCGGCCGAAGAGATCATAAATAAACAATCCAAGATCGTGGTGTCGCCCTGCATCTGCCGCAAAGAACAGAAAATGATCGGCAAGGGATGCGACAAGCCCATGGAGGTTTGCCTGGCCTTTGGCGCCGGGGCCTACTACTACGAAAAGAACGGCCTGGGGCGCGAAATCGACAAAAAAGAGGCCCTGGAACTCGTAAAAAAAGGCGTCGATGCCGGCCTGGTGCTTCAGCCGGGCAATCAGCAGAAGTCCATGAACATCTGCATGTGCTGCGGCTGCTGCTGCGGTATTCTCAAGAACCTGAAAACCATGGACAAGCCGGCCCAGCTGGTTCACACCAACTACTACGCCCAGGTGGACGAAGAGGCCTGCATCGCCTGCGAGGCCTGTGTGGATCGCTGCCAGATGGACGCCATCACCGTTGACGAATCCGCACAAGTCAACCTGGAACGCTGTATTGGCTGCGGCCTGTGCGTCACCGACTGTCCCACCGACGCCATGCTGCTGAAACAAAAGGCTCAAGATAGCCATTATGTACCCCCGAAAAATGTCTTTGAAACCTATGTGAACATCGCCCAGGAACGCGGGCTGATGTAAGGAGACGGCCATGGCCCGATGGCATAAAACCGGCTGCGTGCTGTGCGCCCAGAACTGCGGGCTGGAAGTCCAGGTGGCCGACAACCGAATGATCAAGGTGCGGCCGGACAAGGCCAATCCCAGGAGCCGGGGCTACGCCTGCCGCAAAGGGCTCAGTGTGGCTCATCACCAGCACCACGCCGACCGGCTGACCCATCCGCTCAAACGCACGTCCTCAGGCTTCGAACGCATCTCCTGGGAACAGGCCATCGGTGAAATTTCCCAGAAACTCGGCCAAGTGGTTGAAGACCATGGCCCCCGCGCCTATGCCTACATGGGGGGCGGCGGACAGGGGTGCCACTTCGAGGCGGCATTCGGCCGCACGCTGATGAAACTGCTGGGATCCCAGTACCACTACAACGCCGTCGCCCAGGAACTCACCGGTTACTTCTGGGCCTGCGGCCGCCAGACCGGCCGGCAAACCGATTTTCACATCCCCGATGAGGCGCGCGCGGAGATGTTGCTGGCCGTGGGCTGGAACGGCATGGAGAGCCACCAGATGCCCCGGGCGCCCCTGGTACTCAAGGAATTTTCCAATAACCCGGACAAGCTGCTGGTGGTGGTCGACCCCCGGCAGTCCAAAACAGCGGACCTCGCCGACATCCACCTGCCGGTTCGGCCGGGAACCGATGCCCTGATGGTAAGGGCCATGATCGCCATCATATTGGAAAACGGCTGGGAAGACCGGACCTACATCGACACCCACACCACCGGTTTCGACCGGGTCCGCCCCTGCTTCGAAAACATGGCGGTGGGCGACGCGCTGGCCGTGTGCGGCCTCGACGTCGAGCCGGTGGTCGGCCTGTGCCGTGAGCTGGGACGCCGCCGCTGGTGCCTGCACACCGACCTGGGCGTCTACATGAACCGCCACAGCACCCTGACATCCTGTCTGTACAACCTGTTGCTGGCCGTGTGCGGGCGTCTGTGCGTGCCTGGCGGCAACGTCATCCCGGGAAAGTTCATACCCATCGGTTCCCACACCGACGAACGGGATCCCAAACAATGGCGCACCGTGACCACCGATTTTCCCATCCTCATGGGCTACTCGCCGCCCAACGTGCTGCCCGAAGAAATCCTGAGCGACCAACCGGACCGCATCCGGTCCGTGATCGTCTGCGCCAGCAATCCCCTGCGTTCCTATGCGGACACGACCGCCTATGAAAAGGCGTTCAAACGCCTGGACCTGCTGGTCACCATCGAACTGGCCATGACCGAAACAGCCCGGCTGTCAGACTACATCCTGCCGGCGCGCTCCGGCTACGAGTCCTGGGACGGCACCTTCTTCACCTGGACCTGGCCGGAAATTTACTTCCAGATGCGTCGGCCGCTCATTGAACCCGAAGGCGAACCCCTGGAGTGCGGAGAGATCTTCACGCGCATCGCCGACGCCATGGGGTTGATTCCCACGCTTCCCGAGGCCCTTTACCAGGCTTCCCAAAAGGATCGTTTCGCCTTTGCGGTTGAGCTGATGACCCTGGCCCGGTCCACCCCCCGCTTGATGAAATCCATACCGTTTATCCTGTCCAAGACCCTCGGCCGGGCGCTGGGATCCGGCAATCTGGCCGCCCTGTGGGGACTGCTTCTCACCGCACCGGACAGGTTGAGAAAAGACGCCCTGCGGGCCGGGTTCGCCATGGACGGCTGGGCGGAATCCATAGGCTCGGCTCCGGGCAAACTGCCGACCATTGTCAAGTCGATGGTCAGGAACCGCAGCATGGTTCCCCTGGCCGGCCTGCATCCCCGCGCCGGGTTCGGAGAAAAACTGTTCCAGGCCGTCATGGACCACCCCGAGGGCTTGTGGCTGGGCAAATCGGATGCAGCGGCCAATATGTCCGCCATCCGGACGCCGAGCGGTAAGATTGATCTGCATGTCCCTGAAATGGACGCATGGATGGCAGACCTCAGTCCCGATCGGGAAGCCGCAGCCCTGGCCCCCGATCCCGACTTTCCGCTGATTCTCATGGCCGGTCGCCATGTCCGCACCAATGCCAATACCTTGATGCGCAATCCCGAATGGAACCAGGGGCGTCGGGCCTGCACCCTGGCCATGCATGCCGATGACGCTGCAGCGCTGAAGCTTGCCGACGGCCAACCGGTGAAGGTTATCACCGCGGCCGGCCGGGAGACCATCGAACTGGAAGTCTCTTCGCGTGCCAGGGTCGGCCATGTGGTCATGCCCCATGGTTTCGGGCTCGATTACCAGGGCAGGGTTACCGGGGCCAATGTGAATCGGCTGACCCAGAATACCCACCGGGACCCGCTGGCCGCCACGCCGCTTCACCGGTATGTGCCGTGTCGGGTGGAGGCGGCTTAGTGTTGAATTAAAAAGGGCATCTATCGGCCCAGGCCGGCGTTCTCGTTCAGCTGAAATCCTCGACGTAGCGCTGCTACGCCTCCGGTTTCAACTTCGCTGCGGCCTTGTCCTGAACCAAGAGCTACCCTTATTGAAGTTTAGCAACTCGAAGAAATGAATGGGACAACTCCAAATCAGGAGCAGTAAATGAAATTTCTGAAACGAATTTTCGGCATCTGTGAAACCCCGCTTCCCGGCAATCCGCAGGCATGGTCTGTACAGAACGGATCCGTTCGAATCGACCTGCCCCGGATGCCGGAACTGAAAACCCCCGGCAGTGGTGTGCGCCTGGAGGGCAAGGGGCTCGACCCCCGGCTGCTGGTCTTGCATGGCGACGATGGACAATACCACGCCATCGCCAACCGCTGCACCCACATGGGCCGGCGCATCGACACCATCGCCGGCAGCAACACCATCCAGTGCTGCAGCGTCTCCAAATCGACCTTCACCTACGACGGCCAGCCGGTGGGTGGGGCCGCCAAGAAGCCGGTCAAGACCTATCCGGTAGCCCAGGATGGTGAGACGCTTACCATTTCGCTATCCAATTCGGGATGACCGTTTTTTCAACAACAACTGAACCTAAACACCCCTCACCCGGCCCTCTCCCCTCCATGGAAGAGGGAGACGGGTAAAGTTGAACCGTCTCTTAGATGAACCAAGGCAATGCCAACGTCCCCTCGCCCCTTTGGTGAGAGGGACAGGGTGATGGGTCTTTTTTAAGGAGATCAAGATGACCCAAAAACATTTGTTTGACACCAGCACCATCAACGGCATGAACCTGACCAACCGATTCGTCCGGTCCGCCACCTGGGAAGGCATGGCCACCCAAAAGGGGCGGGTCACCCCTCAATTGACCGACACCATGGTGGCCCTGGCCAAAGGCGGCGTCGGCCTGATAATCAGCGGTCACGCTTATGTCACCCGAGAGGGTCAGGCCAGTCCCTGGCAATTGGGCATCTATGAAGACAGCCAGATCGACGGTCTCAAATCCATGACCGCTGCCGTCCATGCAGCCGGCGGCAAAATCGTGGTCCAATTGGCCCATGCCGGCCACTTTGCCCTGGAAAAAGCGATTGGCACACCGCCCGTAGTGGCATCGAATTTCGAAGGGTTGGCCCAGACGCCACGGACCGAACTGTCCGTGACCGACATCCAGGACCTGAAAAATACTTATACGGAAGCCGCCCAACGGGCCTGTGCCGCCGGCTTCGACGGCATCCAGCTGCACAGCGCGCATGGCTACCTGTTCAGCCAGTTTCTGTCACCCTGGTTCAACCGGCGAACCGACGATTACGGAGGGACGATCGGCAATCGCGTTCGTATTCATGTGGAGACCATCCGTGCCATCCGACAAGTCGTTGGTGAGGATTTCCCCCTTTTGGTGAAAATGAACTGTGAGGATTTCTCGGATGGCGGCTTGACAGTAACGGAGAGCGTTCAGGCAGCCGAACAGATGGTGGCGGCAGGACTGGATGCCATCGAATTGAGCGGCGGCCTGCTCACCGGCGGCAAGCACTCTCCCAGTCGCCCCAACATCAACAACGAAGAAAAAGAAGCCTATTTCAAGGATGCGGCCCACTCCTTTAAGAAGGAATTGAACGTTCCGCTGATCCTTGTCGGCGGCATTCGCTCCCCAGGTGTGGCCGAACAGCTGCTGGATGCGGGAGTGGCCGATTACTTCTCCATGTCCCGGCCACTGATTCGCGAACCGGGCCTGATCAAGCGCTGGCAGGACGGTGACCGTTCACGGGCCCGCTGCCTGTCGGACAACCTGTGCTTCCGGCCCGGCATGACCGGCAAGGGCATTTACTGCGTGACCGAGGAAAGAGAAAAAAAATGAGAACGCCAATCTCAAAACGCCCCATTTCTTCCAATATCGTCCTTGGCCTCCTTTTTAAATCTTGGGAATACTTGCTCGACAAGGTATCGTAAAAAGCACAAGATCAAGGCCTGCGAATCCCGAGGAAGGAGGCTGTACATGACGTACGCCGCAGCGACGAGGGATTCGCCTAACGCAGATATTGTGCTTTTTAGGATGCCGTCAGCTTTCGAGGCCGGCCAGACAGATGTACTTGATCTCCAGATACTCATCCATGCCGTATCGCGACCCCTCCCGGCCGATGCCCGACTGCTTCACCCCGCCAAAGGGTGCCACTTCAGTGGAGATCAATCCGGTATTGACGCCTACCATGCCGAACTCCAGGGCGTCGAAAACACGGACGATCCGACCCACGTCCCGGGCGTAAAAGTAGGCCGCCAGGCCGTAGGGTGTGTCGTTGGCCATGCGGATGGCATCCGCTTCAGAGGAAAAGCGAATCAGCGGCGCCACCGGGCCGAAGGTCTCGTCGGCGGCCACCGTCATGTCGGCAGCCACATCTCCCAGCACGGTGGGCTGGAAAAAGGTGCCGCCCAGGGCATGGGGCTTTCCCCCGATCAGCAGTTTGGCGCCCTTGGAAATGGCGTCGTCGACGTGGTGGGACACCTTGGCCAGGGCCGCCGCGTCGATGAGAGGGCCTTGCTGCACATCAGGATCCAGACCGCTGCCCACCTTGAGTGTTTCCACCGCCGCCACCAATTTTTCTGAGAACACCTCATAGACGCCCGCCTGAACGAAAAGCCGGTTGGCGCACACACACGTCTGTCCGGAATTGCGGTATTTGGAAATCATGGCCCCCTGTACGGCCTGATCCACGTCCGCGTCGTCGAAAACGATAAACGGGGCATTGCCGCCCAGTTCCAGGGAAACCTTCTTGACCGAGCCCGCGCACTGGGCCATGAGCCTTCGCCCCACCTCGGTGGAACCGGTGAAGCTGAGTTTTCTCACAACGGGGTTGGCAGTAATTTCGCCGCCGATCTCGCCGGCCGACCCGGTGATCACATTAAAAACGCCGGCAGGAATTCCCGCCCGCTGGGACAACTCGGCCAGGGCCAGAGCCGTGAGCGGGGTCTGGCTGGCCGGTTTGACCACGATCGTGCAGCCGGCGGCCAGGGCCGGCGCCGCCTTGCGGGTGATCATGGCCGCCGGAAAATTCCATGGCGTGATGGCCGCGCACACCCCCACGGGCTGACGAATGACGATGATGCGCTGGTCGGATCCGGCCGCAGGAATCGTGTCGCCGTATACTCGTTTGGCCTCCTCGGCGAACCACTGGACGAAAGCGGCGGCGTAGGCGATCTCCCCTCTGGCTTCGGCCAGGGGTTTTCCCTGCTCGCTGGTGAGAATCACTGCCAGGTCATCCTGGTGATCCATCATCAGGCGGTACCATCGGAAGAGCGTCTCGGAGCGATCTTTTGCCGTGAGACGGCGCCAGGCCGGCAGTGCCATGTCAGCCGCGGCGATGACCTCGCGGACTTCCGCTTCAGAAACGGAAGGCACGCTGCCCAGCGTGCTGCCGTCGGCTGGATTGGTTACCGGGATGGTGTCACCGGATCGGGCATCAGCCCATTGGCCATTGATCCACACCTGTTGGCGAAGTAGTTTTTTATCGTTGAGTGACATCATGTTTATTATTCTCCATATCGTCGATTATTCCGTATCTATCCACGTAGGATTTGGCTTCTATCGCTTTACAGACAGGTACTCCAGTCTATTTCAGGAAAAACCCCTTCTTCTCCAAAAAGGCCTTCATCTGGGGCCGGATCACCCGGCCCATGAGGTCGGCCATCTGGTGGGTCCAGGTCTCGTCCTTCAGGTTGCTGTTGCGGTTCAGGAAGTAGTCGTTGGTAGTCCGATCATATTCCGCGAGCATGTCGGTGTCATGCTGTTGCGGATAACGGTCCGTGAACAGCACGGCATCGACCGGCAGCCGCGGTTTGGGAGGCGGATCATGGGCCGCCCAACCCAGACACATGCCGAACACCGGATAGGCCTGGTTGGGGATTTCCAGCAGGTGGCACACCGTCTGGGGGTCGTTGCGAATGCCGCCGATGTATACGCCCCCCATACCCAGCGATTCGGCGGCAATCAGCACATTCTGGGCCAGCAGTGCCGCGTCGACGGTGGCGGTGACAAACTGCTCGGCCCAGCCCTTTTCCATGGCCGTTTCCTGCATGCCGCAGGCGGCTTCCAGCCGGTTTAGATCAGCGCAAAAAACCAGGAAAACCGGTGCCCGGGCCACCCAGACCTGGGGGCCGGCCAGCGTGGCGATGGCCTGCCGCTTGGCCTTATCCCGCACCCGGATGACCGTGTATGCCTGGACAAAGTGAGACGTGGCCGCACACTGGGCTGCCGCGATGATTGCGGTCAGGGTTTGATCATCCACCTGCCGGTCCGTGAATTTGCGGATCGAACGGTGGGATTTGAGCAGGTCGATAGTCGGGTTCATGGGCTATTCGCTTTCCGGCACCGACGCCGTGCCAACGGATACGGGTTTCGCCGGGGCCGATGGGTCGCCCTTCAAGCGGTCCGCCGCCTTGCCGTCAGCGCGGCGCAGGTGCAAGTCACGCTGGGGAAAGGGCATCTCCACGCCTTCAACCCGAAACCGCCGGTCAATTTCACGTATGAGGTTGCCTTGGATGATGCGCCAGTCGTTAAAATGGGCCACCCACACCCGCAGTTGGAAATCCAGCGAGCTGTCGCCGAAATTCAGGAAGAGAACCATAGGCCGTGGATCCTTGAGCACCTGAGTACTTTCCGTTGCGACGGCCATCAGCACCCGCATCACCGTCTCCACGTCGGAGCCATAAGCCACGCCCACCGGTATGGTCAGCCACATGCTGCGGTCACCAAGCGTCCAGTTGGTCACCGGGCTGGCGATCAGGTCGCCGTTGGGCACCACGATCTCGGCCCTGTCCAAGGTTTGCACCGTGGTAGCCCGCCGTCTCAGGTTGAGCACCCGGCCTTGCTGGCCGTCGTTGAGCTGGATCAGGTCTCCCACCTTGATGGGCCGCTCGAACAGCAGGATCAGCCCGGAAACGAACTGGTAACTCTGTAAATTTTCGGCATTGATGGCACCCAAACGGGTGTAGAACAGCTCAGTCTGATTTTTAGCCCCTTCAAGACGCCGATCCATCTTGCGCAATCCGTCATTTCAATACCTCGAGCCGCTGGCCCAGCGATCCGGACTGATAGACCACATCGGCCAGACTGGGAACCATCTGCAGTCAAGCTGAATTCTATACCCATCAGACAGAATGAATCAATGCCGGAAAAAATGCTCGCTCTGAAGGGGTATCAGAATTCGGCCAGCATTTTTTGAACCGCATCGATGCTGCCTGCGGACAGCAGCATCCGTGCGTGATCCCGGCATGGATCGATGGCCAGGCCGGCAATACACTGATGCACAGCGGGCATGAACTGGGGGTCGATGCTCAGTCGTCGGATGCCGATACCCAGCAAAAAGGGAATCATGGCCCCATCATGGCCCATTTCCCCACAGACGCTGATCGGTTTGCCATGATCGGCCGCGATGTTCACCATCCGGGCAAGGGTCCGGAGCACCGAGGGATGTTCGGGCCGGTAGTAGTCGGCAACCCGTTTGTTGCTGCGGTCCACCCCCAGCATGTACTGCACCAAGTCGTTGGTGCCGATGGTAAAAAAATCGGCCTCTGCGGCAAACTCTGCCATGGTTTCCACCACCGAGGGCAACTCGACCATCATGCCGATGGCGGGGTGATCGTTATGGTCCAGGCCATCCACCTTGAGCCGATCCAGACAGTCGCGCACCACCTGACGGGCCAGCAAAAAATCGTCCACCGAGGAGATCAGGGGAAACATGATCCCCACCGAATCCCTTCCGGCGGCGGCTCGCAGGATGGCCCGAACCTGCTGCTCGAAAATGTCCCGGTATGCCAGGGTGAAACGGATGGACCGCAGGCCCAGCTCCGGGTTCGGTTCATTGACCGAGTCCGTATAGGCCAGCGTCTTTTCGCCGCCGATGTCCAGGGTGCGAAACACCACCGGCTTGTCGCCCATGGCCGCCATCACCTGACGATAGACCAGGTACTGCTCGGTTTCCGACGGAAACGACGGCCGAATGAGAAAGGGAAATTCGGTCCGGTAGAGGCCGATGCCCGCCGCCCCCATCTCCCGGGCCAGGGGCAGCTCGCCCAGCAGGTTGATATTTGCCGGCAGATCGACCCGTGTACCGTCCCTGGTGTGGGCGGTACCCACCCGAGCCGATGGCTGATGCGCGGTTACCTGCTGCCGGGCCTGATTGCGGGCATCGAAACGGGCCATGATGGCCGCCGATGGATCCACATAGACATTGCCCACCTCACCGTCCACCAATACCGGCGTCACCTCGGGAAGGTGCATCAATTCCGGGCACTGGACCACCACCATGGGGATTTTCAGGGAACGAGCAATGATGGCTACGTGGGAGGTGACCCCACCGTTGGCCAGCACGATGCCCGCCACCGATTCGGCGGCCAGCTTGAGCAGTTCCGATGGGTAAAGCGCCTGGGCAATGACCACCCTGTTGCTGGTGTCCCCGTTACCCTCCGTTGACGGCGGCGCCAGATTGTTCAGCAATCGGCCGGCCAGATCTTCGATGTCACTCACCTTTTCACGGATATAAGGATGGGGGCTGTCGGCAAACAGGTCCAGGTAATGGCGGGCCACCTCGCGCACCGCCCGGCTTGCCGGATCCCCCTTTTCGATCTGCTCGGCCATCCGGTCGATAAATTTGGGATCCTTGAGCATCATGAAATGGGCTGCGAAGATCAAGGCTGAACTTTCCGGCAACCGTTCGGCACATCGTTGCTGAAGGCTGTCGAGTTGTTCACCGGTTTTCTTGACCGCCCGCCGAAAGTCGGCCATGCTTCCGCTGTCGACCACCGCCGGTTCGGCCACCAGGCGACCGTGGCTCCTGCCCCAGATCGCTGCTCGGGCAAAGGCGAAGCCGCCGGAGGCGGGCTGCCCCTTGATGAATCCAAGGTTGCACACCGGTCGCTCGGGAACGCTGCACATGCGCTGCAGATCCATCAGCAGCCGGGCATTCTCCAAAACCGCGGCCAGCTGGGCACCGGTGGCTTTCAGGGCCATGACGTCACTGGTCTCGAAATAGTCCGCTACGGTGTGCTGGACCACCAGCACGCCAATCTTGACCACCCCTTTTTGAATGGGTACGGCCAGAAAGGATTCGAAGGGCAGCTCATCGGTTTCCGGAAAATAGCGAAACCGCGGGTTGATGCTGACGTGTCCCTCGCAGACCGGTTGGCGGGTCGCCATCACCGTACCCACCAGCCCTTGACCGGAGCCCATGCGCACCCGGCCCACCGCTTCCGGATTCAACCCAACCGTGGCCTTGAGCACCAGCTCGTCGGCCGTCTCGTCGTACAGGTAAATGGAACACACCGGCGTTTTCAGATGCCCGGAAACCAGCGCCACGGTGCGCTGGAGAAAATTTTCGATATTTTCACTGCCGGTGACCAGTGCGGACAGGTCACTCAAGTCACAGAGCATGTTCAGCAGGTCCTGCCGTTTGCCGCTCATGGGTGTTTCGAGCCTTTCATATCCTGGGATGTTCGGTTTGAGTGGATAGCATAATGCATGTCTTGTACCGGGTTCAGTATCAGGCATGAAACCAGCTATGATTGAACCGCGATAGCGAGCGCATTCCTCGCCGCTTGCGGCGGGGTTAGCGAGCGAACTGAAAATAGACTTTCATCCTTACGGTGAACCCTCCCCGCGGCTTGCCGCGGGGAGGGTTCAATCATTTCTCACCGACATTGACAAAAATGTGTTTTATGATCGAAAATATCTACAATATTGTAAATAATATCCGTTTTACGCAAACCGATCTAACTATGGATCCGCATGCCCGACCAATCAATCAAACACCTTACGAAGCACGCCACGCATCGACAATAACTGGTATATCCATTGCAGGACCCAACCCAGGCGTTATTTTTATTCGATCATGACTTAAAAGAAAGTACGGTAGAAGCAGATGACCACATGCTCCAAGACAGTAAAAGGACCATCGTTTAAAGGCTTATACCGCCCGGCATTCGAGCATGACGCCTGCGGCGTGGGCATGGTCTGCGACATTAACAACCGTAAAAGCCACGCACTGGTCCAGGATGCCCTGCAGATACTGGTGAACCTCACCCACCGCGGTGCATGCGGCTGCGACGAAACCACCGGTGACGGCGCCGGAATCCTCATCCAGAAGCCTCACCTTTTTTTGCAGCAAGCGGCCCGGGAGACAGGCATTCACCTCCCGGCCGAACCGGATTATGCCGCCGGCCTGGTGTTTCTGCCGTCGGACAAGAACCTGCGCGAGGCATCCCGGGCGGCGCTGTCGGCTGCTGCTGAAGAGAAAGGACTGATCTTTTTAGGATGGCGAGGCGTGCCCGTAAATCCGGATGCGGCCGGCGACCTGGCTCGCCGGGTAATGCCGGTGATCCAAATGGCTTTTGTGGGCAGGGATGACACCGGCGGGGATACCTTAACCTTCGAACGCAGGCTTTTTCTCACACGCAAAGCCGCTGAAAACCGAATCCGCAGGATGTTTGACCCGGGAGCGTCCATGTTTCACATTGCCAGCCTCTCTTCGCGAACGCTGGTGTACAAGGGCATGCTGCTGGCGGACCAGATGACCTCGTTTTTTCCAGACCTGAGTGACCCGGCCATGGCCAGCGCCCTGGCCCTGGTCCACCAGCGCTATAGCACCAACACCCTTCCCTCATGGGACCTGGCCCAACCCTTCCGCTACTTGTGCCACAACGGGGAGATCAACACGGTGCAGGGCAATATCAACTGGATGCGGGCCAGGGAGCCCCTGTTCCGCGCTGGCGCTTTCGGGGATGACATGGCCGACCTCATTCCGGTCTCCACCCCCGGCGGCAGCGATTCGGCCACGCTGGACAACGCCCTGGAGCTGCTCTTGCACACGGGCCGCCCCCTGGCCCAGTGTATGATGATGCTGATTCCCGAGGCCTGGCAGCACCACCGCACCATGAGCCGGACAAAGAAAGATTTTTATTCCTACCACGCCTGCCTCATGGAGCCCTGGGACGGCCCGGCAGCCATTCCCTTTACCGACGGTGTGAGTGTAGGGGCCGTATTGGACAGAAACGGCCTGCGGCCCAGCCGCTACACCGTCACCCGGGACGGTCGGGTAATTATGGCTTCGGAAACCGGCGTGCTGCCGGTAGACCCGGCCAACGTGGCCGTCAAAGGACGCCTGGAGCCCGGCCGCATGTTCCTGGTGGACCTGGAACAGGGCCGTATCATCCATGACGACGAGGTCAAGGAAGCCATCGCTGCCAGGCGGCCCTATGGCCGATGGCTGAAGGAGAACCAGCTGCACCTGGCCGACCTGCCTCCGGGAGAACCGGCACCGGCGCCGTCTGGTGACGACCTTCGGCTCGACCAGCAGCACTTCGGCTACACGGCCGAAGACCTCAAGCTGATCCTGGGCCCCATGGCCCAAAAAGGAGTGGAGCCTACCGGGTCCATGGGCGACGACATCCCCCTGGCGATTCTCTCAAAGCGGCCGCGCCTGCTATACGACTACTTCCGCCAACTGTTTGCCCAGGTGACCAACCCGCCCCTGGACGCCATCCGCGAGAAATTGGTCACGTCCTTATCCAGCACCATTGGGCGGGAGCGCAACCTCTTCGCCGAAACGCCCTTGCACTGCCGCCAGCTGAGCCTGGCGCAGCCCATCCTCACACCGGCAGATCTGGCCGCCATCCGTGCATCGGAACACGATAGTCTGAAGTCGGCAAACCTGTCCACTTGCTGGCCCCAGATCGACGGTGGACCGGGATTAACCCGCGCCCTGGAGGCCCTGTGCCGCTATGCCGTCCGGCAGGTGGAAGCGGGGGCTCGACTGCTGATCCTGTCCGACCGGGACATTCCCGATGGCCATGCGCCCATGCCCGCCCTGATGGCTACCGCTGCCGTACACCACGGTCTCATCTCCGCAGGCATGCGCGCCGGATGTGGCCTTATCGTCGAAACCGGCGAGGCCCGGGAGATTCACCACTTCTGCTGCCTGCTGGGCTATGGTGCCGGAGCCGTCGCTCCCTGGCTGGCCCTGGCCACCATCGACCGGCTGGCCGATGAGGGTCGGATAGGCGGCACCGAGCCGCAGACAGCTCGCACACGCTATATCGACGCCGTTAACAAAGGGATCCTCAAAGTCCTGTCAAAAATGGGCATTTCCACCCTGCAAAGCTACCGCGGCGCCCAGATTTTTGAGTGCGTGGGCCTGGATTCATCGGTAACGGACCGCTGGTTCCCCGGCACCGTCTCACGCATCGGCGGGGCGGACATGCAAACGATCACCAAGGAAATCGATGCCCGCTGGACCATGATTGAATCAGGAACGGCAGCAGTGGACATTAGCCTTACCCCCGGCGGCCGCTACAAGTGGCGCCGGGACGGCGAGGCCCACCAGTACAACCCCGCCACCATCCCCCTGCTCCAGCAGGCCGTGCGCCAGGATGATGCAACGGCCTGGCGGAAGTACCGGAAGGCGGTGCACGAGCTCAACCGGGAGGAAGGGTTGATCCGCGGCCGGTTTGAATTCAAGCCGGCCGATACGCCCGTGTCCCTGGACGAGGTGGAACCCTGGACCGAGATCGTCAAACGGTTCAAGACCGGTGCCATGTCTTACGGTTCCATCAGTCGGGAAGCCCACGAAACCCAGGCGATTGCCATGAACCGCATCGGTGGAAAGAGCAACAGCGGCGAAGGCGGCGAAGACGCCGACCGCTTCACCCCCGACCCCAACGGCGACTGGCGCAACAGTGCTATCAAGCAGATCGCTTCGGGCCGTTTCGGCGTCACCATTGCCTACCTATCCAACGCCGTGGAACTCCAGATCAAGATGGCCCAGGGAGCCAAACCCGGCGAAGGCGGCCAGCTGCCCGGAGAGAAAGTCTACCCATGGATCGCCGCCACCCGGCACAGCACACCTTACGTAGGTCTGATTTCGCCGCCGCCCCACCACGATATCTACTCAATTGAGGATCTGGCCCAGCTGATCTACGATCTCAAGTGCGCCAACCCCAAGGCCCGCGTCAACGTCAAACTGGTCTCCGAGGTGGGGGTGGGCACAGTTGCTGCCGGCGTGGCCAAGGCCGGTGCCGACGTAATCCTGATCAGCGGTGAAGTGGGTGGCACTGGCGCCTCGGGGCTCACCTCCATCCGCTACGGCGGCCTGCCATGGGAGCTGGGGCTGAGCGAAGCGCAGCAGACCTTGATTCAAAACGGACTGCGCGACCGGGTGGTGCTGGAGTGCGACGGCCAGCTCAAGACCGCCCATGACGTGGCCGTGGCCTGTCTGCTGGGCGCCCAGGAGTTCGGCTTCGGCACCATCTCCCTGGTGGCTCTGGGCTGCGTCATGATGCGCGTGTGCCACCTGAACACCTGCCCGGTGGGTATCGCCACCCAGGACTCTGAGCTGAGAAAAAAGTTTACCGGCAGACCCGCGCACCTGATCCGGCTGATGCGCTTCATCGCTGAAGACCTGCGCGCCATCATGGCCCGGCTGGGCTTTCGCACGCTTGATCAGATGTCCGGTCGGGTGGACCGGCTTGACATCAATCCCGCCCTGGATCACTGGAAAGCCCGCGGCCTGGATCTGAGCCCCATCCTGCACCTGCCCGTCCCACCGGAACACATCTTGCGGCTGTGCATCCCCAAGGGGTTGATGAACGATACACAAACACCGCCCGATGCCGATCTGATTCAAAAAGCCATGCCGGCCCTGGAAAACGGCCTGCCGGTCAACATCGACCTGACCGTCACCAACGTCCGGCGCACACTGGGAACCCGCCTCAGCCATGAAATCGCCAGACGCTATGGCGAAAAAGGACTGCCCGACGATACCATCGTAATCAGCGCAGCCGGCAGCGCCGGCCAGAGCTTTTTTGCCTTCGGCGCCCCTGGCATAACCGTTCGTATCAAGGGGGATGCCAACGATTACTTCGGCAAAGGCCTTTCCGGAGCCGTGCTGGCCATCCGGCCGCCGGACGGTGTCGCTTTTGCCGCCGAGGAGAACATCATCATCGGCAATGTGGCCCTTTACGGCGCCACGGCAGGCCGGGCTTTCATCTGCGGCCGGTCCGGCGAGCGTTTTTGTGTGAGAAACAGCGGCGCCACGGCCGTGGTGGAGGGAGTCGGAGACCACGGCTGCGAGTACATGACCGGTGGCCGGGTGGTGGTGCTGGGCCCCACGGGCCGGAACTTCGCTGCCGGCATGAGCGGCGGTGTCGCCTATGTGCTGGACGACGCGGACGGGTATTTCCGGCAGTTTGGCTGCAACCAGGAATCGGTGGGCCTCGAGCCCGTGGCAGGCGATGATGAAGCTGAACTGTTCAGCCTCATCGAAGCCCACTGGGCGTTCACCGGCAGCACAAGGGCCCGCAGGATTCTCGAAGCACGGGAATTCATGCAAGAACAATTCGTCAAGGTGATACCAAGGGAGTACAAACAGGCCCTGGCCCGGCTGGCTGAAGAGGAGGGATAGATACCATGGGCAAACCCACGGGATTTATGGAACACGACCGGCAGCTGCCCGACAGGCGTCCGGTGGAAGAGCGGATCGGGGATTTCAAGGAGATCTACCGGGCCTTTCCTGAAGCGGCACTGCGCGACCAGGCCGCCCGCTGCATGGACTGCGGGGTTCCCACCTGCCATGCCGGCTGCCCCCTGGGAAACCGAATTCCAGATTGGAATGACGAGGTTTACCAGGGTTGCTGGGAGGCGGCCTACAAACAGCTCATGGCCACCAACAACTTTCCCGAGTTTACTGGCCGCCTCTGCCCGGCCCCCTGCGAAGAGGCCTGCGTATTGGCCATCAACGCACCGGCGGTGACGATTGAGCAGATCGAAAAGACCATCATCGAACGCGCCTTCGCACAGGGATGGGTCCGTCCGCAACCAACCTCTCGACGCACGGGCAAAACGGTGGCGGTGGTCGGTTCCGGTCCTGCCGGCCTGGCCTGCGCCCAGCAGCTCAACACCGCCGGTCACACGGTGGTCGTGTTTGAACGGGACGCCAGGCCAGGCGGGATTCTGCGCTATGGTATCCCCGATTTCAAGCTGGAAAAACAGATCGTCGATCGGCGATTGGAACTGATGGAGAAGGAAGGCATCATGTTCAAAACCGGCATCCAGGCCGGTGTGGACCTTAGCGGGGAGACCCTTTGCGCCAACTTCGATGCACTGGTCGTCTGCTGCGGCGCCACCCGCCCCCGGGACCTGCCCATCCCCGGCTGCGAGCTTGACGGTGTCCACTATGCCATGAATTTTCTTACCGGCCAGAACCGCGTGGTCTCCGGCGAAGCAACGACGGTTTCGGTCAATGCCGCCGGTAAACATGTCATCGTCATCGGCGGGGGGGACACGGGCAGCGACTGCATCGGCACCAGCCACCGCCAGGGGGCCGCCTCCGTGGTCAATTTCGAACTGCTGCCGATGCCGGCGGAAGACCGTCCGGAATCCCAACCTTGGCCTTACTGGCCCATGCGCCTGCGCACCAGCAGCAGCCACGAGGAAGGCGGCAGCCGGAACTGGAACATACTCACCAAACGATTCATCGGCGAAACCGGCCGGGTGCGGGCCATAGAGACAGTCCAGGTGCAATGGGCCGAGGAGGCCGGCCAGCCGGTGCGATTCGAAGAAATTCCCGGATCGGAAAAAACCTGGCCGGTGGACCTGGTGCTCCTGGCGATGGGATTTGCCGGCCCGGAGCCAGGCACCCTTGTGGCCCAACTTGATCTGGCCCTGGATGCGCGGGGCAATCTAAGCACCGGCAACGACTACATGACTTCACGGACCGGCGTCTTTGCCGCCGGAGACGCCCGCCGTGGCCAGTCCCTGATCGTCTGGGCCATCTCCGAAGGACGTGAGGCGGCACGTGCCGTGGACATCTTTCTCATGGGCCGGACCGACCTGCCGGAGAAAGGGTGCTGCGACCTGTCGCGGGTGTAACCATAGAGTGAATCAGATCAATTCTATAAAATCGATTCCTCAAACAACCGGCTCACCCCTTTACGGCCCTTTCTGGCCGCTTCCCTCTGTTTTCCCGGTGAACGCTGTGTTAATATAAGGACAAGCACCCGCATCAATGGGCTATCATAGCAAAAGGTGAAAACCATGGACTATTTCGAGTACCGTGACGGAGAACTCTGGGCGGAAGGGGTTCGCGTCAAGGAATTGGCCGAGCGCTTCGGAACGCCGCTGTATGTATATTCAAAAAGAACGCTCGAGCGCCATTTCAAGGCCTTCGACACGGCTCTGGGTGAAATGGATCACCTGACCTGCTTTTCGGTCAAGGCCAACGGCAATGTCAGTCTCCTTCGCCTGCTGGGCGGCCTGGGTGCCGGCGTGGACATCGTCTCGGGGGGAGAACTGCACCGGGCCCTGACGGCCGGCATCGATCCCCGCAAAATCGTCTTCTCCGGCGTAGGCAAGCAGGAGCACGAGATCCGGGAAGCCCTGAAGACCGACATTCTCATGTTCAACGTCGAGTCCGCCCAGGAGCTCAAACACATCGGGCGCATCGCCGCAGAGATGAACCGGCCGGCGCGGATCAGTATCCGTATCAACCCCGACGTGGATCCCAAGACCCACCCCTACATCTCCACCGGGCTCAAGAAAAATAAGTTCGGTCTGGATATGCTCGAGGCTACCGGTGCCTATCTGATGGCCAAAGAGACCCCTTTTGTGGAACCGGTGGGCATGGATTGCCATATCGGCTCCCAGCTTACCCAGATCGGGCCATTTGTGGAAGCCCTGAAAAAACTGCTCGCCTTTGCCGACCGGCTTCAGTCATCGGGCGTTGAAATCCGATACCTCGACCTGGGCGGAGGACTGGGCATCACCTACAACGAAGAGGCGCCTCCCCTGCCCGCGGAACTGGGCCAGGCCATTGCCGACACCATCGCTGGCCGGACGCTCACCGTCATCCTGGAGCCGGGCCGGGCCATTGCCGGAAATGCCGGTATTCTGGCCACCCGGGTTCTGTACACCAAAAAAACCAGCGCCAAGCATTTCGTTATCGTGGATGCCGCCATGAACGACCTGGTACGGCCCTCTCTCTACGGCGCCTATCATCGCATCGGAGAAGTAACTCCCAAAGCACGTGAGACGATTGTCGTTGACGTGGTGGGTCCCATCTGCGAAAGCTCCGATTTTTTGGCCCAGGACCGCCAGCTTCCCACGATGGAACCCGGGGAATACCTGGCCGTCTTCTCCGCTGGCGCCTATGGCTTCACCATGTCTTCCCAATACAACGCCCGGCCCCGGGCCGCCGAGGTGATCGTCGATGGCGACCGTGCCTCGCTGGCACGCAGGCGGGAGACATACGCGGATCTCATCGCGCTGGAAATTTGACAACCAGACATTCCTCCGGAGGTACAACAGGTGAAAGACATCCACCAGCTCAAAGCGAGACTCTCCATTCTCTTCGCCGAGCAGTACTTCGCCGTCCTGGCGACCCGCTCCGGCGACAGCATCCACACCACCCTGGTGGCCTTTGCCGCCAGTGACGACCTGAAAACCCTCTTCGTGTGCACCCCCCGGGCCACGCGCAAATTTGCCAACCTCAAGCAGAACCCGTCGGTTTCTCTGCTGGTGCACAACAGTTCGAACATGGCCACGGACATCCGGCAGTCCATCGCCGTGACGGTATCCGGTACCGCCGAGGAAGTACCCGCGGATCGCCTGGAGGTCGCCCGGGCGGTATACCTGGCCAAACAGCCCCACATGTCCGGCTTTGCCACCTCTCCCAACACGGCCATTATCGAGGTAACCGTCGGTCGCTACGATGTGGTGGCCCATTTCCAGGACGTTACCATTTTAGAAATCCAGAAGGATCGGATTGTACCGCCATGAACGCCATCCTTTCATTTGCCCGCATCGAAGGCCATCACCGGCACCTGGTGGGCGGCAAGGCCCTGGCCCTGGCCACGATGATGCGCAGCGGGATCACGGTGCCCGACGGCCTGTGCGTCACCACCACGGTATACGAAGACTTCATCCGCTCAACCGACCTGGGCACACGTATCGGCCTGGAGATGGGTCGGCTTCCCCTGGCAGAAATGCGCTGGGAAGAGATCTGGGACATGGCCCTGCGCATCCGCAACCTTTTTCTCAACACCGCCATCCCCGACCATCTGAGAGAAACGCTCGCTTCGGAACTGGAGTCCCGATTTACCGGCCGCGCGGTAGCCGTGCGTTCCTCGTCGCCCCAAGAGGACCGGGCCGGCAGCTCTTTTGCCGGTCTGCACGAATCTTTCGTCAATGTGCGCGGCCTCGATGCAATCTTCACGCACATCCGCCTGGTGTGGGCCTCCCTGTGGTCCGACGGCGCTCTGCTCTACCGCAAGGAGCTGGGCATGGACATGCAAAAAAGCGCCATGGCGGTGATCGTTCAGGAGTTGGTGGCCGGCGAGTGCTCCGGCGTGGCCTTTTCGAGAAGTCCCGACGGCGCCGACCATGCGGTGGTGGAAGCGGTCTATGGCCTCAATCAAGGCCTGGTGGACGGCACCATCGCACCGGATCGCTGGACGCTGGACCGCCGTACCGGCAAATTAATCAGCCACACGCCGGCCGTCCGGGAACAGGCCCTGCGGCCGGTGGACGGCGGCGTCACCTCGATCCCGCTGGCGGAAGCTGAACGACACGCACCCCCGCTGGATGAGGGCTCCCTGGACCGGGTATTTGGCATGGCCATGACCCTGGAGAAAACCTTCGAACGGCCTCAGGACACGGAGTGGACCATCCGGGGAGACGACCTTTTTCTGCTCCAGAGCCGGCCGGTGACCACGACCCGGGACAGCGCAGCCGAAGGCACCCCTTGGTCCGCCGGTGACAAGCGCCCCTGGTATCTGAGCCTCAAGCGCAGCTTCGACAACCTGAAGGCCCTGCACCGCCGCATCGAAGATGAACTCCTGCCCCAGATGGCAGCCGAGGCACGGGCGCTGTCGCAAACCGACCCGGCCGGACTCTCGGACGTCCAACTCATCGAAGCCATCCAAATGCGCATGCGCATTCATCGGCACTGGGTGGATGTCTATTGGCGCGACTTTATCCCCTTTGCCCATGGCGCGCGCCTCTTCGGCCAGGTCTACAACGACCTGGTCAACCCCGAAGACCCCTATGCGTTCACCGCCCTATTGGGGGAAACCCGCATGACCGGGATGGAACGCAATCGGGAACTGCGCCAGCTGGCCCGAATGATCCGTTCCGACAAACGGCTGCGTGAAGGACTCTCCTCCGGGGAAACGGATCATGCGACCGCAGAATTTTCAACACACGTAAACGCTTTTCTGGAACGCTACGAAGATCTCACCTTCAAAGCGGTTCGTTTTTTCAAAGACCGCGAAGGATTGATCCGCTTGCTGCTGGAAATGGCGGAACAAGCCGAACCCAAGGCGGCTGTCGGGCGGCCGGACATCACCGCCTTGGCCGACGAATTTGTCGACCGCTTTCCCGAAGATCGACGTGCGTTTGCCCGCCAACTCCTGGAAATTGGAAGATCCAGCTATCGGTTGCGCGATAACGACAATATCGTCCTGGCGCGCATCGAAGCTCAACTGCTTAAAGTTGTGGACGAGGCCAAACGGCGCATCGGCGCGCTCGACCGGGTAGATGTAAACGCCCTCACACCCGCACAGGCAGTCAAAATTCTGTCGGACCCTTCCGCCATCCCTGGTATCGTCAAGGAACAGGCGGCCATCGACGAACCGGTCCAGCATCAAGGCCGGCCGGGTCTGACCCTGCCCACGGTTGACACCGTCGACGGGGATTTCGTCATGCGGGCCCGCCAGCTCATCGGTCAGCCCGCCGGCCAGGGTCTGGCCGTGGGAAAGGCGCGGGTGATTTCAGCGGTCGACGACCTCTTCCAGTTCAAATCCGGTGAAATTCTCGTCTGTGACGCCATCGACCCCAATATGACCTTCGTGGTGCCCCTGGCCGCGGCCATCGTGGAACGGCGCGGCGGCATGCTGGTCCACGGCGCCATTGTGGCCCGCGAATACGGCCTGCCCTGCGTCACCGGCGTGGCCGACGCCAGCGCCCTGATCCATACCGGCGACCGTCTCACCGTGGATGGTTATCTGGGTATTGTGACCATCGACACCTGACTCAAAACAAAAACCGTTTAACGGTTGACCGCGATCAAGGTCCTTTTGAGCATTGATCCAGCCAAGCCCCCCCTTGTTGACAACTTTAGCCCTGGTAGTTATATTTGTCTCGAAATTGTCCCACCATCGCTTTGCTCATTGATCCAGAGCCAGTGAGTACCCATTTCAGTCCGATACGCCTCCGGCGACGCTTACTGTAAGGTATAAGAGATTTTTTTCGCACCACGTTTGCAGTTATTATCAATACTCATTAGATAAAGGAGAATCATCATGAAAAAAGCACTATTTACCCTTATTGCCCTTGCCTGCCTGGTTTCCGTCTGGGCAACCACCGACGCACAGGCGTTCCAGATTATCACCAGCGAAATGATGGAAAAGGAGATCGTGACGGAGACCGACTTGATTAAGACTGCGGACAATTTCATCATTTTGTTCGACGCCTCCAGTTCGGCCAATGAAATGGTGCCCGGCAAGAGCATCAGTCGGATCCAGGCCACCAAGGACCTGTTGAAGGAGCGTGTTGCTCAACTTCCCGATCTGGGCTATACGGCCGGCCTCTATATTTACACGACGCCATCAGGTAAATACCAGGAAGTTTACGCCATGCAGGCCTTTAAGCCTGACGCGTTTGCCGCCGCCATCGATCAATTGCCGGCGGAGGGCAAGGGACCGACCATGATGCAGAAGGGACTCAGCAGTCTGCGCGATGTGGTTGCCGGCCTGAGCGGCAAGACGGTGGTCTTCATGTTCACGGACGGTACATACAGCCAGGTCCGCGGAACCAAGAAACCGCTGCAGATTGCCCAGGAAATCGTCAAGGACAAGGATGTTTGCTTTTACCTGATCAGCAGCGCCGACGAGCAGGCTGAAAAGCAGGTCGTAAACGCGGTGGCCCAAATAAACTCCTGCTCGCGGGTCATCCCGCTGGCGACGTTTCTGGATAACCCGCAATACACGTCCGGTGCGCTGTTCATCGTCAGGACCACCGCCTATGAACGCCTGATCCCTACCACCGAGGTGGTCGGAGTCGTTGCTGATGACATGCTGTTCGATTTCAACAGCTCCGACATCCGCGGTGAATACAATGAAAAACTGGCTATACTGGGGGATTACCTGCAGAAAAACCCGGCAGCCTTTGTGGTCGCAGCAGGCTTTACCGACAGCGTCGGTAGTGAGGAATACAACCTGTGGCTTTCCGAACGGCGGGCTTCCAGAGTCAAAGACTACCTTGTGAACAAGTTCAACATCGATATGGATCGGATTGTGACCCAGTGGTATGGCGAGCTCAATCCGGCGGCCGACAACGCCACGGAAGAGGGCCGTCAGCTCAACCGGCGGGTCGAAATTGCCGTCGGAGGGATCAATTAGAAGAATCTTAACGTGTCCGAAAGCTACCTCTCCTTTCGGAAGGGAGCGGTAGCTGGACTTTTTTCGAGACCATTAGCCGTTTATGCTTGCCTTAACTTTTGGCCGGACCGGCAGGATACGCTGCGCAGCGAAAGGATGATCATCATGACAGATGATCTGGATAAGAAAAACGCACGCATCAAATTGGCTAAAAAAATCGGGCTGATCGCCACCGGACTGTTTGTATTTTATGTCGTCGTTGGTTTCTGGATCGTTCCTCCACTATTCAAACCCAAGCTGGAGGAGCAGCTCTCCGGTCTGCTGGGCCGCAAGGTCACCATCGGCGCGATCAAACTCAATCCGCTGGTCCTCTCCTCCACCACATCCAACCTGACGGTCCATGATAACGACGGCGAACCATTCGCCGGTTTTGAAGCGTTGTACGTGAATGTTCAGCTCTCATCGCTATTCAGATGGGCCGGAACGGTCAGGGACGTCCGGCTGTCGGCACCTTTTGGTGTGCTGAAACTGCTGCCCGAAGGGAAAATGAACATTGACGACTTGGTTGCCAAATTCAGCCAGCCCGCACCGCCCCCCGATCCAGACGACGGTTTGCCCCGCGCTATCGTGGCCAGGCTTGAGGTGATCGATGGCAAATTCACTGTGGCGAATTTGGCTGCCGCCGAACCGATCCAGGAAGTCGTCACCCCGATAACCTTTACGTTGGAAAATCTGAGCACCCTGAAAGGCCGCCAGGGAGAATATCGATTCGGCGGCATGGGGCCCATCGGCGGAACCTTCGACGTGCATGGCACCCTCGCACTCAATCCGCTCAAGATCCAGGGGCATTTCTCCTCGGAATTGACCAAACTCAGCCATTACTGGGAACACATCAAAGAGCTCGTCTCCTTTCAAATCCTCAACGGCACCGCGAGAGCATCCGTTGATTATACGATGGCGATCACCGACGGTCAGCTCAATGCCCGGTTGGAAAACGGCGCCTTCATGCTCGACAATTTCGAATTGGCTGCCAACGGCGAAAAAGAGGTGCTGATTGCCGTGCCGACCTTGTCCGTGCAAGGCCTCGCCACTGACTTGCAGGCACGGGAGATGGTCGTCGATCGGATCCAAACCGCCGGCGCCGCATTCAAATCGGGGTTGGCCAAGGATGGGTCGGTGGAACTGCAACGCCTGTTCCAACCGGATATTGAAAAATTGAAGGAGATGAAGGCGGCCAGAGCGCCCGCCACCGAAACGGTCGATTCGTCCCCGTGGCAGGTGACCGTCAATCAGGTTGAAGTCAAAGACTGGCAGTTCACGCTGGACGATCTGACCGGAAAGAATCCGATTCGCGAAACGTTTGCCCTGAATACCTTCACCGTGGATAACCTGAGCACCGCAAAGGACCACCAGGGGACCTATACATTCGATGGCACCGGGCCCAGCGGCGGGAACTATCAGCTGAACGGGAAGCTCACCGTCGCCCCCGTATGGGTTCAGGGGAGCTACGCCATGAAGGATGCCCGGCTCGACCATTTCTGGGAGCATGTCAAGGAGCACGTCTCCTTCCAGATCGTGAAGGGCTCAACCGGTGCATCCGGCGATTTCACGGTGGCCCGCGATGATGGTGGGTTCAACGCCCGGCTGGAAAACGGCACCTATCAACTCAATGATTTTGAGTTGGTGGAAAGGGGTAAGCAGGATGTCCTGATTGCTTTGCCCGCCTTGGCCGTCAAGGGAATCGGTGCCGATGTAAAGGCCCGTGAAATCAATGTCGCATCGATTCAGACGGCGGATGCCAGAATCAAGTCGTGGCTGGCGGCTGACGGGACCTTCGCCCTCCAGAAACTGTTTCTGCCGGATCTGGAAAAGTTGATGAAAAAAGAAGCTGCCGACGAACCCGAGCCTGAAACGACTCCCGCTCAACCGTGGCAGGTGACACTCCAGAAAATGGAGGTAACCAACTGGGGGTTGGCTTTTGAAGACCGGACCCTGACCAACGCGGCGAAAATGTCGGTCGATGACATCGATGTTATCGTGGAAAATCTCTCCACCAAGAAAGGCACCCAGGCCACGGTCGGCGTAGCCATGCAGATCAACCGGGCGGGGCATGTCAAGGTAAACGGGAAAGCGGGCATCGCTCCGCTGCAGGCGGACGTGAAGGTCGTTACCGAGAAGATTGGCCTGGAGTCGTTTCAACCCTATGTCGACGAAGCGGTCAACGCCCAGATCGCGGCCGGCACCGCCAGTTCCACGGGCCGCATCCGCTATCGGGGCAAGGACGCCCAGCCGCAGATCCAGTACGAGGGCGATTTCAGCGTCGACGAACTGGAGATCCAGGACCGCGTCCAGACTGAAGATTTTATCACCCTGGCGCAATTCAAGGCCGGTGGGATCGCGTTGGATCTGCTTCCCAACAAGCTGAACGCGTCAGAGGTTCTCATCGACCGGCCGTATGCCAGGGTCACCATCGACCAAGCCGGCGTAGTCAATGTGGTCAGCGCCTTCGCCCCCGTTGAGAAGAAAAAGGAAGAGGGCAAGGAGAATCTGCTGCAGCGGTTGGTCAATTTCCTGATCCTGCAGTTCAAGGGCCCCATGCCGATGCGTGTGGATCAGGTTCGGCTTGAGCAGTTTACAGGGGAGTTTGCAGATGCGTCCATCTCGCCTTCCTTCAGTACACACGTGGAAATCAGCGACGGCACGGTCAAGGGCTTATCCTCTGACCCGTCGGCCCGGGCCGATTTCAAACTCAACGGCAGCATCGACCAGACCGCCACCATCGAGGGCGCCGGCCAGATGAACCCGATGAATGCCCTGCAGTACAGCAGGGTGGATGTGTCGTTGAAGGATTTTGCGTTGAAACCGGTTTCCCCTTACTCGGGCAAGTTCATCGGGTTCAAGATCGACAAAGGGACCTTGCATACGGACCTGAAATACCAGGTAGACGACGATACCGTGAAGGGCGACAATTTTATCTATATCGATGGCTTGGAACTGGGCGAAAAAGTCGACAGCCCCGATGCCCCCAACCTGCCCATCAAGCTCGGGGTGACGCTATTAAAGGACAGCAATGGCCGCATCACACTTCAAGTGCCGGTGGCCGGGAATGTCAAGGACCCCCAATTTGATTTCGCCAAAGCCATCGAAAGCTCACTCACGGGAACCATCGAGGGGGCCGGCAGCGCCCCGTTTGCCGCCATCACGGACATCGACGGGTTCACGGGTGAAGACCTGCGCGTGGTTGCATTCGATTTCGGTTTTTCCGACTTGCAGGAACCCGAAACGCAAAAGCTGAACGCCCTGGCAACCTATCTGAAGGAGAGAGACGCCCTGACCCTGGGCATCGTGGGAACCGCCGACCGGCGGATGGACGGGGCTGCCATTATGGGAGAATCACCCGGCAAAGCCGAGCCCGGTGATGTCTCGGCGTCCGGAGATGAAACACCGGCGGAACCTGCTGCCGACCAAGCCGTCGACGACGAACGCCTGGAGAAACTCGCCCAGAGAAGGGCCGAAAAGGTGAGCACCTATTTGATCGAGCAGGCCGGTGTCGATGCGGCACGCGTTCAAGTCAAACCGGTTCAAATCAAACCCGCTGCGGATGGCGAGAAGGGTCTCGTGGAATTCTCCCTGTCGGTCGAATAGAAAATAACCACGCCCCGGTGCGCTCTCTTTCCAATCTTTACCATCCACCCCATGCGGCAAGAAACCATAACTCTCCACCGGATCGATGCCTTCAACTGACAACCCTGGTGGAAAAATTTCTGGACAGGAACATACGAGGCCCTGTCTTTGGCCCAACGTGTCAAGGAGAGAATGATGCGAGGCACACGGTTATACTTGTTAGTCGCTATCAGCCTTGTTATTGCCAACTGCGCCACATTTCCGGAAAATGTCGACCAACCGGAATCCTATGCTTACACCGATACCGCAGATACAATTTTTGGCGAGGACGTGATCAAACGGGCTGCGGCGCATCCGGGAAAATCCGGATTCCACTTGCTGGGAAACGGTCTGGACGCCTTCGTGGCCCGGGCGATTCTGGCCCATCATGCCGAACGTAGCATCGATGTGCAGTACTACCTGTACCACGCCGATCTGGTGGGGCGTCTGTTCACTGATCAACTGCTCAAAGCTGCCGACCGGGGGGTTCGCGTGCGTCTGCTGGTGGATGACATGGGCATGTCCGGCAAGGATCTGGGTGCGGTCGTTCTGGCCAGTCATCCCAATGTGAAAGTGCGCATCTTCAACCCATTCAACCGGAAATCGGGCCGGATCCTCCAGCTCGTCACCCGCATGGGCTCCGTGACCCGCCGCATGCACAACAAGTCGTTTACGGTGGACAATCAAGTTTCCATTTTAGGTGGTCGCAATATCGGCAACGAATACTTTGACGCCGACCCGGACCTTGCTTTTGCGGACCTGGACGTTATGGCTATCGGGCCAGTGGTAGCAGAGGTCTCCACCGCGTTTGACCGCTATTGGAACAGCGAATTGGCCTACCCGGCAACCGTGCTAAGGGGCAAAGCACCGACACCTGAAGAAATTGAACGTCTGCGCGGCCAGCTGGACGACTTTGTGGCTCAGCAGATAAATTCACCTTACTTGCAGGCGCTGCGCAATTCGAATCTGGCTGACAAGATCCGGGAAAAACAGGTTGCCTATGACTGGGGTGACGGGATCGTCGTTTACGACCAGCCGGAGAAGCTCCTCCACGACACGGACAAGACCGAGTACCACCTGGCCCCGCAGATGAAAGCCTATTTTAAAGGGGTCCAGGATGAATTGATTATCTTCTCGCCCTACTTTGTCCCCGGCAAGAAAGGAACAGCCTTCCTGGTCAGTCTGGCCGAACGCGGTGTGCGCGTGCGCATCCTGACCAACTCCCTGGCCTCAAACGATGTGGGTCTGGTGCACGCCGGCTATGCCAAGTACCGCAAGTCGCTCCTGCGCGGCGGGGTGGAATTGTACGAAATGAACAAAAAATTGACCCGCCTGCAGCGCAAGGAAAAAAAGGGCACCGGCGGCTCGTCCAAGGCCAGCCTGCATGCCAAGTCCTTCGTCTTCGACCGGCAGCAGGTTTTTATCGGCTCCCTGAACCTCGATCCCCGGGCGGTGGTCCACAACACCGAGATCGGTGTGGTGATCGATTCGCCAAAAATCGGCGAAGGCATGACCGCCGTTTTTGACACCGTCACCGAGAAGGCGGCCTTCCGGCTGGAGCTGGTGAAAAACGCCAATGGCTCCGAAGGGATCCGGTGGCACGGTATGGTTGATGGAGAAGTGAAGACTTTTTCCGTCGATCCCTACACCGGCTTCTGGCGACGGTTCGGCATCGGTTTCATGGGGCTGCTCCCCATCGAATCACAGTTGTAACGGCTTCATAGAAAAAGCCTCTTTTCGACTGTATAAAGCAGCTTGCCGCTAAATGTTGCAGCTTACTTCGCGATTTCGGAATTTTTTCCAGCTTCCTCGGATAATTCCATAGCAGCGATGATGCTGGTGTTGGCCCTTTCGAATATATCACGAATGCGCCACCACAACTCGAAACGGGCATCGGCATCCGCTTGGGTCCATGTCTCATTGGGACTCATCCGCAATTCAAAACGTTGTTCTTGTGAATGGCCATCTACCGTCAGCTTAGCAGTGAAAGTTCCGGGTTTTGCCTCCACAACAATCCCTGCCGGTGGCTTGCCGGGCACAGAGATCACATCTGGATAGTTCATGTCCCAACTCATCCGATTTAGACCAACCTCCTTGCTCATGTTAGTCCAGGTCTTACCGTAATCCGTAGTTTTATAAAGATAAGGCAGAAAATCATTTGCCGTCCGGGAACGGCTGACTGCGACGTAAGCCACTCCGGCGTCATGGGGTGAAGCCTAGATTTCGTATACATCTGAATCTTCAAGCATGTCAGGCGGAGTGACATTCTGCCAAGTTTTGCAGTTGTCCTGAGTAACGTACACCAGACCGTCATCACTACCAGTCCAGAGTACACCCTTTTTAACTTTGGAAGCCGCCATCCGATGGATTGTGTTATAAGCCTCCTGCCCAGATGTCTCCATAGATGACGGCGATCCTCCAGGCTGCTGTTTCTCGGGATCATCCTTGGTCAGCTCCGGGCTAACAATTTCCCAGCTCTGTCCACGGTCCTTGGTGCGGAACACCACCTCCGCGGCGGTATAGCGCGTTTCCGGGTCAAAGGGATCAATGACGATGGGTGAATGCCAGTTAATTCGGTAGACCTGTTGGTTGGGTTGGGTATACGGACCGGACCAGGTTTTCCCGCCGTTCCGTGTAACCATCGCACCGCCGTCGTGCGTGATAATCATGCGGTCAGGGTCTTTCGGGTCGAACGCCATATCGTGAAAGTCATCCTTGGTACCGGATCGCTGTTTCCAGGTCTTGCCGCCATCAATTGACTTGTAGGCACCATCACCCCATGTGGAACAGTCGCGGAGTTGTGGTTCACCGGTTCCGATGCAGATGGTATCCGGATTACTGGGGGCCAGCGCGATCGCACCTACCGGCCCCACGTTGATCTGCCCGTCTGTAATTGGCAGCCAGTAAAGACCGTTATCTTCAGTCATCCAAACACCCCCCGACGAATGGGCATGATAAAATCGGTTCTTGTCTGTTGGGTGCATCGCCACACCGCAACCACGAACCCCAACAAACGGCCCGACACAACGCCATTCCAGTGATCGCATCTCACGATCCACTTCCAAATCAGCTTTTTGGGCGAATAACACTTTAATGTCAGGAACCGTTTTTGGCGCTTCTTCAGGCCGCCACTCGGCGTGGGCCACGGATACAAATACAACCAAAAAAATTACCAAGGCGATTTTAAGAGTCCTTTGTCTCATATGCTCCCCCCTCTCATGACATGTTGGTTTGGTAATAATAAGGAAGCGATTGCTGCTAACCCCGAGGTTCGCAGGACCTTTGTCTTCATCCACAAGCCGGCCTGGCAGCGGGATAATGAGCAGAATTTTGCAGCGATCGAGAAGACCTTGGCCGATGGTCCCTATACGGTCTTTTATGGCCACCCCACTCTACGGGTCACGGCTGCTGGCGCCCTTACGCAGCTGGCGGGATGGGGTGGCCGAAAAAACAGGGTTCAACTGGAGCATCGACTACAGCGCCCTGTTCATGGGTGTGAGCGACAGTCCCGGTGAAGACCGTGCCAGCGGCGGCATGGTGCGCTTCTTCGGTTTCTGGGATATCATCGACCGCGGCGGCCCCAACAGGGGTAGTTTGAACTGGAAGGAGGAGCACCGCCACAAGTTCGCGGATATTCCTCCCCGTGCACTGGGTTTTGAAAGCGGTTACGCGGGTATCTTCGAGTCGCCCTTCAGCAATCAGGAGGGACGCCTGACCAACCTGTACTGGAAGCAGTACAGGTTCGAGGGCAAATGGCACCCCTGATGGCTGGGGCCTCAGCGCCTCCTGGCAGAAATGGATCGGGGACAAATGGCTACCCTTCATCCGGGGTGGTTACACCGAAGACAGTGGCAGCCTGTTGGAAAGGTCGCTTTCGGTAGGACTCGGTTATCAGCCGGTTCCCATGCGCGGCATCATCGGAGTCGGCTTCAACTGGGGCAAACCCAACCCAATCTCTTTCGCCGACGCAGACGACCAGTACACCACCGAACTGTTCTGGCGCTATCAGTTGACCCGGGAGTTGGCCCTTACCCCGTCCATCCAATACATCAAGGATCCGGCATTGAATCCCACTGAGAGCGATTTGTGGGCTTTTGGCCTGGCGGGTACGTCTGGCGTTGTAACGCGTTCATTCAGACCTCTTCCATGTAATTGAAGCGTTTTAGGGTGTAACATGCATCGAACAAAAAACCGAAAGTCCGACCACTACATCTGGTAGTTGGTCGTTTTCGTTTACGACCAGAATAGATCAGGCGTCGTCCAACATCTCCAGTTCATGCGTAATCGTGATCGCCTCGACCACGCTCTGAGCGGCCGGGCACAGCGTAATGTAATTGTTGAATGCATCCTCGGCATCCGCGCGCTTGTCCGCCGGCAGTTTCAAATGATAGTGAACGTTAATGCGTACGATTTTCAAGACACCGTTGACATCCTCGATATCGCCGGTGACCGTCGCCATGTAACGATCCTGAAAAGTCCGAATCTTTTTTTTGGCCAGCACCGCGGCCAATGTGCCCATCATTCAGCCGCCCACCGCGCCCACCAGATGGTCCAAAGTGGCGGCGTGTTCCTCTTCTGGATCGACATTGTAAAATTTCTTAATCCCGCCGTGCACACCATAATAAACCGGTTTATCGAATCCCCGTATGTGGGCGATGCGCGTGGGTCCCTTTTCGCGGGTAATCGTGATGTGCGACTGATGGATAATCTCACCCATGGCGTCTTCCTTTCTGTGATATATCTTCTTTGTGATTCCCGCGAAAGCCCAGATCCACTGGTTTCAGCTGGTTTTTAGACTCACCTTTCCGCGGGAGTTACGCTGTTTGTCACTTTTTAGGATTCCATCAAACCAGCTTGATTGAAAAATAGGGATGCTTTGGCCGAATGTAAAATGGTCGCGCCATTTCCTTGAAACAGAGGGGAAAATCATGTAGCGTTTATTAGGTCCGAGATTTCAGATCTCTCTTATCCCATCAGATCCGTTGTTAAAATAAAATGGAAAGCGAGAATTGATTGGTGCATACCAGCAAAACAGAAAACAAGGGGTCTCAAGCATGAATCCCATAAAGATTGCGGTCATTCCGGGAGATGGCATCGGCAAGGAAGTCATCCCTGAAGGAATCGATGCCCTGGAAGCCGCCGGAAGCAGGCAGGGCGTCCAATTCGAGTGGACCGAATTCGATTGGTCCTGCGAGACCTACCATAAAACGGGGCGCATGATGCCCGAAGACGGGATCGACCAGTTGCGCCATTTCGACGCCATCTATCTCGGTGCGGTCGGCTTCCCCGGCGTACCGGACCACATCTCCCTCTGGGGGCTGCTGATACCCATCCGGCGCGCCTTTGACCAGTACGTGAACCTGCGCCCGGTGCGGCTGTTCGATGGCGTACCCTGCCCGTTGGCGGGCAAGAAACCCGGTGACATCGATTTTTATGTGGTCCGGGAAAATGTCGAAGGCGAATACTCTTCGGTGGGCGGCATTCAGTATGAAGGCACCGAGCATGAGGTCGTATCCCAAGTCAGCCTGTTTACGCGGCGAGGCACCGACCGAATTCTCAGGTACGCATTCGATCTGGCTCAACGCCGGCCTGCCCGTCATCTGAGCTCAGCCACCAAATCCAATGGGATCTTTCACGCAATGCCTTACTGGGACAGCCGGGTAAAACAGATCTCAAAATCTTATCCCGAGGTCTCCGTAGACCAATTTCATATCGATATCCTGACTGCCAATTTCGTGCGGATGCCCGAGTATTTCGATGTCGTGGTCGGTTCCAATCTGTTTGGCGATATTCTTTCCGATCTGGGACCCGCCTGCGCCGGTACGATCGCCATCGCTCCCTCGGCCAATATCAACCCCGAAAGGATCTTCCCGTCGATGTTCGAACCGGTGCACGGCTCCGCCCCCGATATTGCCGGCCGGGGAATCGCCAACCCCATTGGTACGGTCTGGGCCGGAGCGATGATGATGCAGCACCTGGGCTATCCCAGGATACACGACACGTTGATGGAAGCCATTGAAACCATCCTTCGAGAAAGTAGGCGCCTGACGCGTGACATGGGTGGACATGCCGGTACCCGCGAACTGGGCAGGGCGCTGGTAGAGGCCATTTAAAACGTGGTGGAATCCCATCACTAACCGCATGCACAAGGAGAATTACAGACAGCCGACCAAGCTCAGCAAGAACACGCCCGATGAAAAACTGCCCTGCTTCCTCCCGTTGATTTTGGCCCCATCCATTCTGCACGTATCGCTGGCCGGAATTGCATGTGCCATGATGATTGTTATTCTTTATTCATTCATTCATAGTGAATGCAATCGGTGCAATCCCAATCGCAACCGCATAGAAAACGCTAAAACCAACGCTCTGATACAAGGAGATCCATCATGATAAACGCCTATGCCGCATCTGAACCCAAGGGAAAACTCGAACCCTTCGCCTATGATCCGGGTGAACTAAAACCCCATGAGGTGGAAATCGATGTTCACTCCTGTGGCATCTGCCACAGCGACCTCAGCGTCATCGACAATGAATGGGGCAATGCCCAATACCCCGTTGTTCCCGGTCACGAAGTCGTCGGGACGATTGCCAACCTCGGAGAAAACGCCAACCACCTGACGGTCGGTCAGTCCGTGGGGCTGGGCTGGCATGCCGGCTACTGCAATAACTGTGCGCCTTGTCACGCAGGCGATCAGAACCTGTGCGCCAACTCACAGGCGACCATCATCGGCCATCATGGCGGCTTTGCCGACAAGGTGCGTGCGGCCGCCAACAGTGTGATTCCCATCCCGGATGGTATCGACCTGGAATCCGCCGGCCCCCTGTTTTGCGGGGGGATTACCGTTTTCAATCCGCTGGTCCAGTTCGATATCAAACCCACCGACAGCGTGGCAGTGATCGGCATCGGCGGTCTGGGCCATCTGGCGCTGCAGTTCCTCAATGCGTGGGGATGCGAAGTGACTGCATTTACCTCCAGCCCAGACAAAAGAAGAGAAGCCTTGGGCCTGGGAGCCCATGATACGCTGAATTCCCGCGATGGGAAAGCGATCGAGGCGGCGGCCGGTCGCTTTGACCTGATTGTCTCCACGGTTAACGTCAAGCTGGACTGGAATCTGTACCTCGGCACACTGAAACCCCGCGGCCGTTTACACTTTGTCGGTGCGACCTTGGATCCGCTGGATATCGGTGTGTTTTCACTGATCATGGCTCAACGGTCGGTATCCGGCTCCCCGGTTGGCAGCCCTGCAACCATTGCCAAAATGCTGAACTTTGCCGCGCTTCACAACATCAAACCGGTAATCGAGACGTTCAGCTTTGAAGACGTCAACGCGGCGATCACAAGATTAAGAAGCGGTAAGGCCCATTATCGCATTGTGCTCAGTCGCTGAGCCCTGCCCGTGATCTTGACGGATACAGCCAGGAACCAACCAGAGGTGGCGTTGCCGGCCCAAACATCCCGGCAGGCAGACCGTTGCCGAGAAGAAGCCAGGACATCACACGATCGATGCAAAAAAATTATGATGAAGCGGCTTTATTCATCTGACAAATGGAGAACCCATCTATGGGCATCACAATTTGGTTTTTGATTCTTCTGATAGTAGGTCTGGGTGCATGGGGTGTTCATCAATACCGGCTTCAGAATCTAAAGATGCAGAAGCTTGAACACGCCCTTCTGGAAATCAATCAAAAAACGATCGGCCAGGAAGAAAAGTACACACAAAACCAAGCCCAGTGGGAACAGACCGAGGAGAAATTGCGCAGCTTCCTTTTGTTGATGGACACCGTGATGAACACCATCCCCAACCCCATCTATTTCAAGGACGCAGAAGGGGTTTACCAGGGATGCAATAAAGTTTTCGCCAAACAGATTCTAGGTCTGACCCGGGACCGCATCATCGGCAAACGCCCCATGGAGATGCCCGATCAAATTCCGGCCGACCTCGCCGCCACCTACCAGCGCGAAGAATACAAGATGATCGACAAAGCCGGCATTCACACCTTCGAAGCCCTGGTGCAGTGCGCCGACAAACAGCGCCGGGATTATCTTTTCAGCCTTGCCCCGGTAATGGATCGCCAGGGCACACTCAGCGGCAGCGTGGCGGTCCTTTCGGATCTGACCGAAAAAAACCGTGCCGCCCACAACCGCATGCAAAAGGAGAAACTGGAAGGGGTATTGGAGATTGCCGGTGCTGTCTGTCACGAATTCAACCAGCCCCTGCAGGCCATCTCGGGCTACACCGAGTTAATGGCCATGAAACTGGATGGCCATGAAGCGCGATCCTATATTGACAAATTCGCCGCCCAAATTGAACGGATGCGCGACATCACCGACAAATTGCATGGCCTCACCCGTTATGAGACCAAGGATTATGCCGGCAATACGAAGATCATCGATATCAACAAGGCCTCTGAAAAACTATAGGTGCGAATCGGGCCGCTGAACCCTCATGATTGCAGGAATCGCCGCAGATATCATTGTCCTCGCCCACTTGGGTTTCATCGTGTTCGCTGCCCTGGGTGGATTACTCGTCGTTAGATGGCCCAAATTTGCATTTCTGCACCTTCCCTGTGCGCTGTGGGGCGTACTGATTGCATTTGGCGGGTGGATCTGTCCGTTGACACATCTTGAGATGCATTTTCGGCAATTGTCCGATCAAGTTGGATACGACGGCGGATTCATCGACCACTATGTGATGCCGCTGATCTACCCGGCAGGATTGACGCGCGGAATGCAGATCGCTTTCGGCGTAAGCATTCTTTCAGTTAATTTGTGTGCCTACGGACGGTTGATTAAGAATCTGACCCAGAGGAGAAAGGGCCGGACAGCTTAAATTGAACATTCCCCGCGGCAAGCCGCGGGAAATGTTCTGCCTGAAACGGCAGTGCTGCGCAGCACCGGAAGGATAAAAAAAAGCGATTTCCAGTTCGCTCGCTATCGCGGTTCAACATTGATCAGGCCATCGACGACTCCAGAAGAAAATGCCGAACGCCGGCACACAAGGACGACCCTTTCTGCCGGCAATGCCGCTATTATACCGGCGGCAATGCTTCAGGGATCGAACTGCAAACAGATAGGGGCTTGCCATACCTTCTGGATGGCGCCTGACAGCCTGTCCCCGCCGACAACTGGTATATCGACGACCTTCACCGCGCATACGTGTAGGTTATTCGACCACGCAGTTCTGGTCTTTTTGAATAGCCTCCATCATGATGGCGTGGGACGCTGACGGGCGTTTGAAACTATTGATTCCGGCAGCTTACAAGGTGTCCAGATAATCTTATGCAAAATCCACATCCACTTCCACCCAAAGCGGCAGGTGGTCACTCATTTGGAACGTGCGCCACGCGTCGAGATAGTAGGCTTCGCACAGGCGCTTCTCGGCACGGATTTGTCGGGTGCCGGCGTTTTTTTAGCCAAGGACGCCAGTTCTTTCGTGCGTGTCTTGGATGGTTTTTTGGCCTCCCACGTCTTTTGTTCTGCGTCCATGACCGCGAGTTTAACCGCCAGCGCAACTTCCACATCGCTGATCAGCAGCTTCTCAGGCAGCACAACCTCACCGGCAATGCCCTGGAAGGAAACCTTGTCGCGGTGGTAGATAAATTTTAGGCGCTCTTGGTTGCCTGAACTGCCTTCGGTGACGCCGGTGAGAATGAACCGGTATTCATCTCCAAGGATCGACATCAACCGATCCAGCGGCCGCAGATCGCGGCAGATCTCCTGGACGGCGATGGCGTCAAAACCGGAGATCACCTCGGCGATGTATAAAAAGGTCTCCTCGAGACGGGGGCCATTGCCAAAGTGGTTGTTGTCGAAGTTGCGGATGTTCCAGGTACCCAGGACCAGGGTCTCCTGGGCGGTACGCTTGGGCAATTGCGCGTCGAGAAACCGGCGCAGGGCTTTGAGATTGCCAATGGCCCGGGGGCGTTTTCCGGGTTCCAGATACCTGAGTTTCCAATATTCCATAGCAGGGTCCTTTCCAGATGTTGAAAGAAACGCTAATATGAACTTATATTTTTATACGGCCAACGGCTGTAGCACCGAAAGCCATCTTGATAATTCGGATTGGGGTTCACGATCGCGGGGAATCTACTTTGCAACCGAAGCGCATGACCAACTGAGGAAGCGACAATCAACTTGAAAGCCGCCACGATAACCGCTTATGGGCCCCCAGACGTATTGGCCGTTCACGACGTGCCTGACCCCCGGCCACGGGCGGACGAAGTGCTTGTACACGTGCGTGCGGCGGCCATCAACCCCAAAGACACCTTCATTCGCAAGGGTCGCTTCAAGCGCTTCACCGGCAGCGTTTTCCCCATCCTGACCGGTTTCGACTTTGCCGGAGAAGTGGCCCAGGTCGGCACAGGCGTGACCGATACGTCAGTGGGTGAAGCGGTCTACGGCATGCTGGACGGTTGGCAGGGGGGTGCCTGCGCCGAATATGTGGCGGTCAAGGCCGGCCGGTTCTGCAAAAAACCGGCCGGGATCTCTTTCGACGAAGCCGCGGCGCTTCCCCTGGTCTCGCTGACGGCACTGCAGGCCCTGCGCAACCGGGCCGGCATCGCGGCAGGCATGCAGGTCTGCATCAACGGGGCCTCCGGCGGCGTCGGCAGCATGGCCGTACAGATCGCTAAAATCATGGGCGCCCGGGTAACGGCCATCAGCAGCCGACACAATCACGGTTATCTGGCTGCCCTGGGCGCCGACCACTGCATCGACTACCGTCTCGGGAACATCACCGTCCCCGGACAGCGATTCGACATCTTCTTCGACGTTTTTGGCAACCGGCCCTTCCGGTCGGTCAAGGCGATACTGAGCGACCGGGGGGTGTGGGTTTCAACTGTGATTCGGCCGCATGTGTTTCTCAGCGTGGTTTTGACCCGGTTTTTCTCCCGTCGAAAGGCCCGGCTGGTGTTGGTCAAGTCTCTCCGGGAAGACCTGGAACAGGTCCGTCGATGGGTCGAGACCGGTGTTCTCAGGCCGGTGGTCCACAACGTGTACCCGCTGGAGAAAATCCGGAAGGCCCATGTTCAGCAGGAAACCAAACACACCCGGGGGAAGATCGTCATTCATGTGGGATGACACGGCCACATGCCGGCAACGGGCATCCGGAAATATCTGACTTGTGCATCGCCGGCACGGGGTGGTGTAAATCGGAAAAACGAAGGGAAACCCATGCAAACCGACCGGGGAGCCTGGATAACGGCCATCATTGGCCATTTTGTGGCGTCATCGAGTGAAAACACCCTGAACACACTTGCCGACGAAAAGGCTTTTGATCCGCCGTTGGTCGGCTTTTCCACCGGCAGCGATCCCTTGTACGACGAATACGTGTCACATATCGGCGATTTTTATCTCCGACCCATCGACATTTTTAACCGGGCGTTTCCGGAAGGAGCGCCCGTTTCGCCTGGCGCGTTGACGGTGATCAGTTGGGTGCTTCCGTCCACACCGCACACCCGCCATGATCAGGCCGCCGAGGCGAAGCGGCCATCCGAGCGATGGGTTTACCTCAGGCATCATGGCGAACACTTCAACGAAGCGCTGCGCCGGCATGTCGTCGCGGAGCTGTCGGAAGCCGGCATCCAGGCGGTGGCCCCGGTGCTGGCGCCATACTGGAGCAAATCGAGCCAAGGGCCCTACGCCCCATGCTCCAATTGGTCTGAACGACATGCGGCATATGCGGCAGGGCTCGGCACCTTCGGCTTGTGTGACGGACTCATCACCCCGGTCGGCAAAGCCATGCGCACAGGTTCGGTGGTCGCGCGGGTGTCCATCGCCCCGAGTCCGCGTCCCTATACGAATCGTCACGCCTACTGCCTTTTCTATTCCCATGGCACCTGCGGCAAATGCATGAACCGATGCCCGGTAAAGGCCATCAGCAAAGCCGGCCATGACAAAACACGCTGCAAGCAGTACACCAACGTCAAGATGAACGCCTTCATCCGGGAGACCTATGGCATCAGCACGTTCGCCTGTGGCCTCTGCCAGGCCGGCGTCCCGTGTACGGATCATATCCCTGACCCGCACGAAGGCTAGCCCTATTCTTTTTTGCGACTGAAGGTCAGATTGACGACCGCCAGCATGGAGGTGCCCACGATGAGCAGAAAGGAGACGGCGTTGATGACGGGCGTGGAACCGTCGCGCACTTGAAGATAGAGGGTGATCGGCAAGGTGGACTGGGATCCCACCAGAAACAGGGTGGTGTTGAAGTTTTCGAAAGACATCAGGAAAGCCACAGCAAAGGCACCGATGATGGCGGGGCGTAGAAACTTGAGCGTGATGTGCCAGATCACTTGCAGCCGGGTAGCACCGAGATTCAGGGCCGCCTCTTCCAGGCTGTGGTCGAATTTTTTCAACCGGGCCGACACCACCAGCGTCACCAGCGTCGATATGAAAGAAAACTGGCCCAACACCACCAGCCAGAACCCCGGTCGGAAAAGGGACACGTCCAGATTGAAGGTGTTTTCGAAAAACATCCCCAGGGTGTTGGCGAACAGAAGGATGGAGATGCCCAGGATCACGCCGGGGATCACCAGGGGTGCCAGCATGAGAAAGTAAAGTGCCTGCTTGAAGCGGAAATTCTCCTGCTCGAAAAGAAAGGCACCGCAAGTGCCGACAAGGGTCGAAAAGATCGACACCCAGAAGGCGACCTTGAAGCTCACCACGATGGCGGAAAGATTGAGCGAGTCGTGAAAGATGCCCACCCGCTCCGGCAGATCCGCAGTGAACCACTCGAGGGTGAATCCTTTCCAGGGAAGCGCCGGAAACTGGGAGTCGTTGAAGGCCAGCACGCAGGTGATGAACAGTGGGGCGAAAAGGAACACGAAAAAAAGGATGACGTAGAGCTTGAAGCCCAGGGTGTAGGATCTGGTGTTGGGCAGCGAACGGATCATTGAACCACCTGGCTGAGTTTCTGGCGGGTGAGTTTGAGCCCGATCCAGATGATCGTGGAAGAGAGAATCAGCAAGAGGAAGCCGAAGGCTGCACCTTGGTTCCAGTTAAAGCTGGCGATAAACTGATTGTAGATCTGTTCGGTGAACCACAACGAGTTCTTGCCGCCGATCAGGTTGGGGGTGAGGTAGTTGCCCAACGTGAGCATGAAGACCACGATTCCACCCGACACGATGCCCGGCATGGCATGGGGGATGATGATCCGCGTGACAATCGAAAAAACATTTCCCCCCAGATCATAGGCCGCCTCGATGAGGCTGTCGTCCAGACTTTCCAGCACCGATATCAACGGCACCACCATAAACAACATGGAGGTGTATACCAGGCCCATGACCATGGTGATGTCGTTGTAAAGCATTTCCACGGGTCGCTGAAGCAGCCCGGCTTGAAGCAGGAGGTGGTTGATGACGCCGCTTTCGCGGAGCAGGATCATCCACCCGTAAACCCGCACCAGTTCGCTGACCCAAAAGGGCATGAGCAGCAGCAGGCTGAGAAAACCGCTGAAACGCGGCGAAACCACCTTGGTGATGTAAAAAGCCACCGGCAGGGACACGGCAAAGGTGATCACGGTGGTCAGGATGGCGTACACAGCGGTGCGCGCGAACGTGCGCCAGTAGACCGGCTCGTCGAAAAAATTCAGGTAGTTGACCAGGCTCCACACCATGACTCCGGCATCGTCTTCGATCCGGAAGGACATCAGCAGCAGGTCGATGTGGGGCAGGACGATAAGCAGAAACAGCCACATGAGCACAGGCGTGACGAAGATCAGGAACGGCAGCGTGATGCGGGATCGGGCGGCGTTCATGAGACCCTGAAGCAGCTGGCGGAGCGGGCGTTCCAGCCGATGTCGACACGGTCCCCGGCAACGAGGTGATCGTATTGTCGGTTCTGGGGAAGGGCGATCATCAGTTCCGCATCGCCGTCCAGCGGCGTGGCCAGCAGTCGGCTGTTGGCCCCGTCGAAAAGGATCGACTTGATGGTCACGGTCAGCCGGTTGAAATCGTCCAAACCGGATTCCGGGGCAATGATGATGGCCTCGGGACGGATAAAAAACGATACTGGGGTACCTGGTTTCAGATCCGGTTCAGCGCCGGCGGAGAAGGTCTGGCCGTCGGCGGTCTTGATCGTGCACAAATCATCCCGCTGACCAGCCACGGTTCCGTTCCAGGCGTTGTTGTCCCCCACGAACCGGGCTACGAAGGGCGTTTTCGGATGGGCGTAGAGCACGCGGGGGGTGTCGACCTGTTCGAACCGGCCCATGTTCATCACGGCCACATGGTCGGACATGACCAGCGCCTCCGACTGGTCGTGGGTGATGTAGATAAAGGTTGTCCCCACCTGGGCCTGCAGCTTTTTCAGTTCCACTTTCATCTGTTCGCGAAGCTTCAGATCCAGGGCTCCCAGGGGTTCGTCCAGCAGCAGCACAGCAGGGTCCAACACCAGGCAGCGGGCAATGGCCACCCGCTGTTTCTGCCCGCCGGACAGCTGGTCGATCTTTTTGCTGCCGAACCCCGGCAGTCCCACCCGCTCCAGGATGTCCGCCACCTTTCTGTCGGCATCGGACTTTTTCTCCCTGCGCCGCTGGAGGCCGAAGGCGATATTCTGGGCCACGTTCATCATCGGAAACAGGGCCAGGTGCTGAAAGATCAGGTTAACCGGCCGGCGGTTGGGCGGCAGGTTGGCCATGTCGCTGCCGCGAATCAGAATTCGCCCCCCGGTCGGTTCGATGAAACCGGCAATCATTCTCAGCAGTGTGGTTTTCCCGCAGCCCGACGGACCTAAAATGGAAAAAAAGCGGCCCTGCTCCACCGCAAAGGAGACCTCATTCACGGCGGTAAAATCGCTAAACGTTTTGGTTACCGATTCAACGGACAGGTCTATCACCATATCAATCGCATTTCGATTTTTCCAAGTGTCGTAAATAAGGGCGTTGGAAGCAAAAAACTCGTCATTCCAGTTCAGGGACCCTCCCGTCCGAAACGGACACGGCGGATTTATTTAATAGGTTTTCCACCTTATCGTTGCAGCGTTGAGGTCTGATCAGCGTCTGCATCGTGTTTGTCCAGAGGAGGTAGGTTGAGGCTCAGATCAAGGCCGCAAGGTTATTGAAACCACAGGCGTAGCCCGGCTACGTCGAGGATTTCAATAACCCGAGAACGCAGATCCGGGCCTCAAGATGCCATCTCTGGATGGACACGCGCTAGTTGGCGGCCTTCACCTTATCCAAGATCAACCCTTCAATGGACTCCAGCTTGGCCGGGACCGGCGGATACCATTTGATGTTGTCGATATCTGCCTTGGAAAAAGAACGCTGGAAATTGGCTTTGACTTCGGCATCGTAATACTCGATGGCCCCGGCGGATGCGGTGCCGTATTTTTCCTTATTGGTGAACACTGCCGCGTTTTCCGGCTTCATCATGAAATTGATCCATTTATAGGCCGCCTCGACGTTCTTGGCCTTGGCCGGAATGGTGAAGGTGTCGATCCAGCCCAAGGCGCCGCTTTTGGGGGCAATGAAATCGATATCCGGATTTTCGGCATGCATTTTCCATCCGCCGTTGTCCCAGGCCATGGCCACGAAGACTTCTTCCGAACGCATGGACTGCAACAGGGCGTCCCCGTTGGTCCAGTAATTTTTAACCAGCCCCTTGCCCTCGATCAGCTTCTCACCGACCCGTTCCATCAGCTTTTTATAGCTTGTCGGATTGGCGTAAAGCGTAAAAGGATCCTGCTGCATGGAAAAGGCGACGCCGATCAGCGTGGGACGTTTGAGCCGATAGCTGACCCTGCCACTGTAGGCGGGATTGAGCAGGTCCTTGTAGTCTGACGCATCCGGCGCATATTTGCGGTTCACGATCAGCCCGGAGGTGCCGTAAACATGGGGAACGGCGTAACTCTTATCGCCGACCATGGTGTTTTTCTTCACCGCCTCCAGCATGGAGGGAACGATCTGGGCGGCGTCCACCTTAGTAAAGTCGATCGGCTGGTAGAGCTTGTACTTGGCCTGTACCGACGATATCCGGTCCTGGCTGGGCTGGGCCAGATCGAACCCCGCGCCGCGGGTGGCCCGAAGCTTGGCAATAATCTCCTCGTTATTCGAATAGGTCGGCTTTACCGTGATTCCGGTCTCCTTCTCGAATTTGTCCATCAGTTCCTTGGGGGCGTACCCTTCCCAGGTGAGCAATTCGAGGGTTTCGGCCTGGCACGACAGGGAAAATGCGAGGACCAGTGATGCGGCGAAACACACAACGGCTGCTTTTTTCATTTTTCTCCTCCTGTAGACATGCGATGTTCATCACGCAGAGTTGACCCGCTGCAACGCTTCGTGCTGCACGGTTCAACGCCGAACCTGATCGGGGGATCATAGATATGGAAATAATATTGAGAAAGACACATCGAACTATTTTTTATAGTATTCCCGGGCCGCCGCGGCGTCAATACGAAACCTGAAAAAGTTCAGCACACAGCCGGCTGGGAGGGCTATGCCGGTTACCGCGGTACCACCGGTGTCCCCGGCATATGGTTTCGGCGAACATGGCAGGCAATTGTTAGGCGCCGATGAGAAGGCCGTCGTTTCAGCACCAGATAACACCGTTGCATCATGCGGATTGCATTCATACCCGCTTTCCCGTATGAAATGACTCTTGCGGTGTGGGTTGCGCTTATCATGCGGCGGTTGATAAAGTGAACACCATTTGACAAAAGCAACCCCTCTGAATAAATTCTTCAACTGGCCGCCAGCCCCAGAATGGGTTTAGCGTTTAATAATTCCGAAAGCCCCTTAAGGAGGTAATAATGCTGAAACTAGGAGAAAAAGGCGCCATTTTGCAGCGCGACAAAGAGACCTATGCCATCGCCCCGCACATCCCCTGCGGCATGGTCACCCCTCAGCTGCTGCGAACCATTGCCGATGTGGCCGAAAAATACGATGCGCAGGCGATCAAGATCACCGGAGCAGCCCGGGTGGTCCTGGTGGGGTTGAAGGAGGAGCACATCGATGCCGCCTGGAACGAACTGCAACTGGACAAGGGGGCCGCGGTGGGGTTGTGTGTGCGCAGCGTGCGGGCCTGCCCGGGAACCACCTATTGCCGCCTGGGTAAACAGGATGCCCTGGGCATGGGCATGACGCTGGATAAAAAATATCACAGCTTGGAGCTGCCCGGTAAATTCAAGATGGCCGTGTCCGGTTGCCACCTGAGTTGCTCCGAATCCTGGGTGCGGGACATCGGTCTGATCGGCCTCAAGGATGGCTGGCAGATAGTTATCGGCGGCAATGTGGGCGCCGAGCCACGCATCGCCCAGGAACTGGTTTCCGGACTGGACGATAGGCAGGTCCTGGGTGCCATCGACAAAAGCGTTCAGTATTACAAGGAAAATGCCAAGAAGGGCGAACGTTTAGGCAAAATGATCGAGCGGGTGGGGCTGACACCTTTTCAGGAGACGCTGGCCTAACCGTCAGTAGAGAAACGATTGCGCGTGTCAAGGTCTGTATGGAGACGCTTTTTCGGTGCTATTCAAGGGTACCGCGTGCTGCTGTATCAAATTTTCTCAAGCGGATGCCAAAAACCATGAGGATTGAACGCGCAGTCAACCGTCGAGCGACGTGTTCTTCCCGCCCAGCTGACCGCAGGCGGCCATGATGCGGGCGCCCTTTTCACCGCGCCTTCGAACGAACACGTTTTCCGCCACCAGCCACGCGTGAAACCGTTCGTAGGCGTCCGCTGACGGGGGTTGCCATTCACAGCCGGGCGCCGGGTTGTAAGGAATCAGGTTCAGCTTGACCGTCATGGGCGCCAGGTATCGCGCCAAGGCCATGGCATGTTCCTGCCGGTCGTTGATGCCTTGAATCAGCACATACTCCATAAACAGGGCGGATTTTTTGGCCAATGGGTATCCGAGCAATGACGATTGCAACGCGGCCATGGGGATGGACCGGTTGACGGGCATGAGCCGGGAACGGATGTCATCGGTGGGTGCATTGAGGGAGACGGCCAGGTTCACCGGCGCACCCGCTAGCCGGGCGAGACGGTCGATGCCGGCGGTGAGACCAACGGTGGAAACGGTGACATAGCGACGGGCAATGTCCAGCCCCCGCTGATCCGTCAGCACCCGAATGGCCTGAATCACATTGTCCAGATTGTCCAGCGGTTCGCCCATGCCCATAAAGACCACGTTGCGAATATCGAATCCCAACTGGTGCCGGGCGGCAAACACCTGGCCGACGATTTCCGCCGCGGTGAGGCTGCGCAGCAGCCCCATCTTGCCAGTCCGGCAGAATCGGCATCCCATGCGGCATCCCACCTGGCTGGACACACACAGGGTGTGGCGCCGGAACATGGGGATGACCACCGACTCGATGTCCAGATCATCCACCAGACGGGTAACAAATTTAACAACATTCCCGTCTGACAACCGCTTGACCAGCCGGCCCGTTGACAGCAACAGGTCGGTTTCCAATTGATCGGCCAGGTCGGACAATTCGGCAAAAGCAGCTAACTCGTGAAATGCCGTTTTCCCGGTTTTCATCACATGGCGATACACCGGCGTACTCATGTGGGTGCCCTTGCCGTATCGTCGGCGAAAGGCATCGACAAATTGATCATGGGTCTGGTCTACAAAGTTCAAGGGCACTTCCCATCGACTGATTGTTTAACACGGTATAGGCTGTTAAGGCTCAATGTTTTCATGTCGATACCGTAGTTTATCGGTAGAAAAAAGCAACCACAAGATGCATTCATTTTACCCGTCCACACGGGATATCGGTTTGACACCCTTTATGCTTTTTGCCATATTCAGGGCCGCTCGGCATGTGAATTCCGCAGCCGCCGCACAAACCCGACAACCATTGCCGGCAGCATGGATCTGCCAAGGGAAAATAAGATGACCGAGAACGAAACCACACCCGGATCCAACTTTATCACGACCATCATCGAAGCAGATCTGAAAGCCAATACACACGATGGCCGAGTGGCCACCCGGTTTCCTCCGGAACCCAACGGCTACCTGCACATCGGCCACGCCAAATCCATCTGCCTGAACTTCGGGGTGGCCAACACCTACAACGGCACCTGCAACCTGCGCTTCGACGACACCAACCCCACCAAAGAGGATGTGGAATATGTGGACGCCATCATGGAGGACGTGCGCTGGCTGGGATTCGACTGGGATGACCGCCTTTACTATGCCTCGGATTATTTTGAACACCTTTTCGCTTATGCCGTTCAACTGATCCAGGCCGGCAAAGCTTACGTGGACGACCTGAGCGCCGACGAAATCCGGCAGCACCGCGGCACCCTCACCGAACCGGGCATGGACAGCCCCTGGCGCAACCGTGGTGTTGAAGAGAACCTGAGCCTATTTCAACGTATGCGTGCCGGTGAATTCGAAGACGGCTCACGGGTGCTGCGCGCCAGGATCGACATGGCCCACCCCAATCTGATTATGCGCGACCCCACCTTGTACCGCATCCGCAAGACCCGCCACCACCGGACCGGCGACACCTGGTGCATCTATCCCATGTACGATTTTACCCACTGCCTTTCCGACAGCATTGAAGGCATTACGCACAGCCTGTGTACGTTAGAGTTCGAAAACAACCGCACCCTCTACGATTGGGTGCTGGACAATGTGGACACGACCTGCCACCCCCAACAGATCGAGTTCGCCCGGCTCAACCTGAGTTATACGGTGCTGAGCAAGCGCAAGCTCATCCAGCTGGTTGAGGAGGGATTCGTGGATGGCTGGGACGATCCGCGCATGCCCACCATCTGCGGTCTGCGCCGCCGGGGCTACACCCCCGAAGCGATCCGCAGCTTCTGCGACCGCATCGGCCTGGCCAAGCGAGACAGCGTGGTGGACGTGGCCCTGCTGGAATATACCATCAGAGAAGACCTGAACAAGCGCGCGCCTCGGGTCATGGGCGTCCTGCGGCCCCTGAAGGTGGTCATCGAGAACTACCCCGAAGGACAGATGGACGAACTGGACGCAGTCAACAACCCCGAAGACCCGAATGCCGGTGTGCGCAAGGTCCCCTTTTCCCGCGAAATCTACATCGAGCGGGACGATTTCATGGAAAACCCGCCCAAGAAGTTCTACCGGTTGGGCCCGGGCCGCGAGGTGCGGCTGCGGTATGCCTTCTTCGTCACCTGTACCGATGTGATCAAAGACCAAACCACCGGTGAGGTCATCGAACTGCGCTGCACCTACGATCCGACCACCCGCGGCGGTGACGCCCCTGACGGCCGCAAGGTCAAGGCCACCCTGCACTGGGTGTCGGCGGCCCACGCCGTGGACGCGGAGGTGCGGCTGTACGACCGCCTCTTCAGCAAGGCCAACCCGGACGAAAAAGAAGCCGGCAAAACCTACAAGGATTTCCTCAACCCCGAGGCGTTGGAAGTGTTGCGCGGCTGCAAGCTGGAACCCTGCCTGGCCGATGCCGGGCCGGGTTACTTCTGCCAGTTCGAGCGCATGGGCTACTTTTGCGTGGATACGAAGGATTCGCAGCCTGGTGTCCCGGTCTTCAATCGAACGGTTACGCTGCGGGATGCCTGGGCCAAACTGCAAAAGAAATCCTGATTGCGCATCAACCGTCGGAAAAAAAGGTCGCTGAAGACCGTCCCAGCAAAATAATGGGGATCCCAGGCCAGCGTAGATCGTAGAACGGATATCCAGGGATTGCATTTTTGGAAAAATGCGCTAAAATAATGTCATTTCTGTATTTCACACCCGGCCTGTTCCCCGCAAAGGTGATTCATCAACGTGTCATTGAGGGGATATTATCGGTTGGGTCGGTCAATTCAGCCCCCCCGTACGTCATTCATTAATAAAAAAGGAGCCCATATGAAATGCTTTCGATTAATGACCCTGCCGATCATTTTGGGGATTCTGGTTGCCGCTTATTCAACAGCTCTGGCCGACAGCCACGCCGACACCATCGCATTGTTTAAACAATCTCCGGCGGTGCAACCGTTTTTTGACTCGTCTTATGGCTATGCTGTTTTTCCCATGGTGGGCAAAGGTGCGATCATCTTTGGTGCCACTTATGGAAAAGGGAAAGTCTACCGCGGCGGCACAGCCACCGGTACTGCAGCGCTGAACAAAATGACAGTCGGGTTTCAACTGGGTGGGCAGGCCTTCAGCGAAATTGTTTTTTTCGAGGACCAACGCGCTTACGATGAATTTACCAAGGGGGCCTTCAACTTTGACTTCAATGCTTCGGCTGTGGCAATCACTGTCGGTGCCCAGGCCAGCGCCGGATCCTTGGGTTCAACCGCCGGAGCAAGCGCCGGACCGTCAACCGGCAATCAGGCCATCAGTAAATACTACAAGGGAATGGCCACTTTCATCCATGCCAAGGGCGGTCTGATGCTCGAGGCGTCCATCGGAGGCCAAACATTCGTTTTCGAGCCATACGAATAGGCGGCCACGTCGCCAAAGGTGGCCTTTTGTGGATTGGCACTACTGGATGGTTCCCACGATCAGCGTCAGCTTGAGCCCGCCATGAAATAGCGGCAGCCGCCTGGTTGCAAACGGCAGTTGACGAACCAGATCCCGGGGGGCGATCAGGACAACCTCCCATCCGTTGAACCGTTGCACCAGGTGCCGACAAATGCGGTTGAACAGAATGGCCGCCTGGTTGGCCGAACCGATACGGATGCCATAGGGCGGATTGATCGTCACCAGCCCCTGACCACCGCCATACTGGTTGGCCTCACACTGAAACACATCCTTTTGGGCCACTTTGACGGCATCCGACAACCCGTTTCCGAGGATCAATCCCGATAGCCTTTGACAGGCACCCCCGTCGATATCCGATGCAAATATCAGCGGATGATCCAAAACCGTCATGTGCGATTCGGCCTCCCGCTTTAAAAACGCCCACTGGTCTTCACGAAAGGCCGGCCAACCCATGAAGGCAAACTCCCGCTTCAGGCCCGGTGCCATCTGTTTGGCCATCATGGCTGCTTCCAGGGAAAAGGTGCCGGACCCGCACAAGGGATCCACCAGAGGTCGTCGGGAGTCGTAGCCGGCGGCCATGAGCATGGCCGCCGCCAGGGTTTCCCGAATGGGCGCCCGGGCCGGTCCCGCTTTCAGGCCGCGTTTATAAAGCGGCTCCCCGCTGCTGTCCAGAGAGAGCGTAAACCGGTCTTCCACCGCACGCACATACAGGGTCTGGGGGAAACCGGGTGACAGCGGTCCGCCAGCCCCATCCAACCGGCGTGTTATGCTGTCTTGAATGCTCCTGGCAATGGCCGCTGTGTGGTAGAGCCGCGAACGGCGGCTGCTCACCTTCACATCGGGCAGGTGCCCTGCTGGAAGAAACAGTTCCCAAGCGATATCGCCCGTTTTTTTCTCCAGCCGGCGCAGGTTGGTGGCGCTGAAAGCCTCGATGCGCATAAGAATGCGCGTGGCCGTTCGCAGATGCAGGTTGGCCCGCTGACAGTCCACCAGCCGCCCGGCAAATGCCACACCGCCGGTATCCACAGACAGGCCGCTGCCATCGAGGTCCAGGTCGATCAGCTCCTGTCGGCAGAAGTCCTCGACGCCCAGGGCTGTGACTGCATAGTACTCTCGGATCCGGCCGGCAACATGGCGGCGGACCCGCTTGGTAAATGCGCGGTCGTCAACAGGATCCGGTTTAACTGAAACAGTGGATGAATCAGTCATCGCTTGCGACACTCCCTGGACGGGGAAAGGACTTGATTAACCGGTGCATCAATACTAAGTTGCGCTAATGAGCGCACTTTATCAGGCGCCCCATCGCTTGTAAATAATCGATTATCAGCGTAATTTCGCTGTTTTCCAGAGAGCACCACAGGCATGTCCACCGTCCATATCCGACAAGCGACGTACAACTACGAGGTGCTTCGGCCCATCGTTTTTGAGATGCTGGGTTCCGCTGAGGGGCCGACCATCGAGGCCGGCACCCGGGTATTGATCAAACCCAATTTTCTATCCCCGGCTACGCCTGACAAGGCGGTGACCACGCATCCGCTGATCGTCAAGGCGGCCGCCGAATTCGCATTGGAAACAGGGGCCCGCGTCCAGATATCGGACAGTCCGGCCATGGGCAGTTTTTCCAAACTGTTGAAAAAGGGCGGCTACGAGGAGATGCTCAAAGGGCTCGACGTAACGGTCACACCCTTTGAAAAAACCATCGCGGTGGATGTGGGAGAACCTTTCGGCAGCATCGATATTGCCAAAGATGCCATGGAAGCCGATGTGGTGATCAACCTGGCCAAGCTCAAGACCCACACCCAGATGATGCTGACCCTGGGGGTAAAAAATCTCTTCGGCTGCATTGTGGGCCTGAAAAAACCCGAATGGCACATGCGCACTGGCGTGGATCGGCAGATGTTCGGGCGCCTGATCGTGAGCATCTTCGAAGCCGTGGGTCCGGCCTATACGATCATGGACGGCATCCTGGCCATGGAAGGCCAGGGCCCGGGCAGAAGCGGCACCCCCCGGGAACTGGGGTTGGTGATGGGCGGAAAAAACGCCCACGCCGTGGATCATGTGGTCTGCCTTCAGGTGGGATTGAATCCCGACACCCTTGAAACCCAGCGCAATGCCAGAGCCCTGGGCGTGTATGACGGCAGCGTTCATATCAACGGCGACCTGAACATCCTGGACGACTTTCAATTCCCGGAACTGGGCGCGATCACCATGGGGCCGGACGTTCTGGGTCGGTTCACGCGCAAGTTCGTCATTCAACAGCCCGTGGCGGACAACCAGGCCTGCAAACTGTGCGGCGAGTGCTGGAAGTATTGTCCGGCCCAGGCCATCTCCTACACGGACCGGGGAATAAGCTTTAACACCGACACGTGTATCCGCTGTTATTGTTGTTTAGAGGTGTGTCCTCATGCGGCCATCCAGGCCAAAAAACCGCTTGTCGGCAAAGTGTTGACATGGTTGACTAAAAAACGATGATAAAAACCAACGGGCTGCTATCCGGCGCCCATGAATGAAAGGAAGGTAACTTATGGCGGGTGGTATTAACAAAGTCATTTTGGTGGGTAATCTGGGACAGGATCCGGAAATCAGGTATACCGCCGACGGCAGACCGATAGCCAATTTTTCCATAGCAACGTCTGAATCCTGGAAAGATAAAAACAGCGGTGAAAAGCGCGAAAAAACCGAGTGGCACCGGGTGGTCGTGTTCGGCAAGCTGGCCGAAATCTGCGGGGAGTATCTCTCCAAGGGACGGCAGGTATATATCGAAGGAAAACTGCAAACCCGTAAATGGCAGGGGCAGGACGGGCAGGACCGTTATACCACGGAAGTCGTGGTTGATAGCTTCAACGGCGTTATGCAGATGCTTGGAACCCGCGAGGGCGGTGGCGGCGGTTCCAAGCCGGCAGCAGGCGGCGGCAGTGGTGGTGGTTACCAGCAGGATCAGGGTTACCCCCAGCAGCCCTACCAGAACGATAAAGAGGACGACATTCCTTTTTGAAACATCCGCTGACTGCAACCCCAATGGTAAAAGGGGCTGCCGCAATCGTCGCGGGCAGCCCCTTTTTTTTAGTCGGCCCGTCCGGAATCGATTATCCCAAAATGGCCTTTAAGTCCTCATCGGCCGTTCCGATGGGCTTGATGTCGAAATTTTTCACCAGGGTGTCCAGCACATTGGGTGTGATGAACGCCGGCAGCGACGGACCCAGGCGGATGCCCTTGATACCTAAGTAAAGCAGGGCCAGCAGCACGCACACCGCTTTTTGTTCATACCAGGAGATGATCAGCGACAGGGGCAACTCGTTGACCCCCACATTGAACGCCTTGGACAGTGCCGTGGCGATTTGCACGGCCGAATACGCGTCGTTGCACTGGCCCGCGTCCAGCAGCCGGGGAATGCCGCCGATGTCGCCCAGGTCCATGTCGAAAAAGCGGTATTTGCCGCAGGCCAGGGTCAGCACAATGCAGTCCTTGGGGACCTTTTCCACGAATTCGGTGTAATAGTTGCGACCCGGTTTGGCGCCGTCGCAGCCGGCCACCAGGAAAAAGTGCCTGATATGGCCGGCCTTGACCGCCTCGATGACCTTGTCAGCCACGCCAAGAACAGCATTGCGGGCAAAGCCCACCGTGACCTCCTGATCGACGCGATCCTCCGTAAACCCCGGAAGCGCCAAGGCGCGGTCGATGACCGGCTTGAAGTTCAGGTCGGCAATGTGGGGAATGTCCGGCCAGCCGACCATGCCGCTGGTGAAGAGGTTGGCCTTGTAATCATTCTTGGGTCGCTGGATGCAGTTGGTGGTCATCAGAATGGCCCCTGGAAACTCGGCGAACTCCTTGGTCTGTTTCTGCCAGGCCGTGCCGAACTGGCCGTAAAAATGGGGGTAGGCCTTCAGCTTGGGATAGCCGTGGGTGGCGAGCATCTCTCCGTGGGTGTAAATGTTGATTCCCGTCCCTTGGGTCTGCTTGAGCAGTTCTTCCAGGTCTTTCAGGTCGTGCCCGGAAACCAGGATGGCCTTGCCCTTCTTGTAGCCCAGTGGCACCTGGGTAGGTACCGGGTGGCCGTAGGTCTCCGTATTGCCGGCGTCCAGCCGTTCCATGGCCTTGTAGGCCGCTTCGCCGCAACGCAGGGCCATGGCGACCCATTCGTCCACACCCATGTCGTCGCGCTGAATGGCAGCCAGCCCTTCGTGAACGAAAGCGTAGACGCTGTCGTCTTCCTGCCCGAGAACGAGCGCGTGGTCCGCATAAGCGCTGACCCCCTTGATGCCGAACAGCACGGTGTGCTTCAGTGATAGAACGTCAGGGTTGTCACCCGGATAGGATTTCAACCCCACCTGCTCGGCCTGGTCCAACAAGCCGTCCAGGGTGGCTTTCGGCTGGAAGGTGGCGGCGCCGTCCGCCCAGGCGCCATTGCCGCCGGCCGCCTGAACCTTGGCCTTCAAACCTTCCCGCCGATTGACCGCCTGGTTGATCAGGTCAACGAAACGGTCCGGATCGAAGTCCACATTGGTCAGGGTAGAGAAGGCGGCCTTGACGGTGAAAATGTTGACATCCCCGTCGGAAACGCCGGCTTGGCGACCCGCCACCGCCACCTGGGACAAACCCATGAGCGAATAGAGCAGCAGGTCCTGGAGCGCGGCCACCTCGGGCTGTTTGCCGCAAACACCCTGGATGGTGCAGCCGGTTCCTTTGGCGGTCTGTTCACATTGATAACAAAACATAGCGTCCCTCCTTGTCTTTGCTGATTAGTCCAGCGAGTGCCTTAACTCACGGGGGTAGCTGGAAGATGTCAATCTTTTCAATGGACGGGGCAGCGCTTATTCGCCCCGGATCATCACCAGCAGCATTTTAAAACGCTTCTCCGCATGCAGTGCATGGGAAATGTTGGCCGGCATGATCAGCATTTCACCTGCGCCCACGCTGCGGGGCTGGCCGCCGATGGTGATCCTGGCCTGGCCGTCGAGAATATAGACCACCGCATCGAAAGGGGCCGTGTGTTCGCTGAGGCCCTGGCCGGCGTCGAAGGCGAAAAGGGTGATGTTTCCGGTAGTTTTCTTCAGCAGGGTTTTGCTGACGACGGAATCGTCAGCAAAGTCGACAGAATTCGCCAGGTGAAATGCATTGCCTTTCAGTTTAACAGATTCAGTGGTCATGACAACCTCCTTTTATATGCATAATTTTCAGTGCCCGTCTAACGGTCGCATGTCCTTCCTTCAACTATTCGATTGGATCAATAATAACCCGCCTTTCTCTTTCAATGCGAGCCCAATCGTTAGTTTGTGGCCATGTCCGGATGCTGGTTAGTTGCCGCTTTGTCCAACAGGTAGAGCAATCCGTATGCCAGAATTTTTATTTAATATTTCAATAGACTAAGTACAACGTTATGGAAACGTAAACAGTTATATGTTTACGTTTCCATAACGTTGTTAATATAATGATAACAATTGAAGGGATCCACACACGTTGCCCGGTTGCCGTCTACCCAACGGCGGCGCTAAAACACGCCGCGCCCTTTTCAGCGCCTGCTCGACACCCTGAGGCGGGCCATTCGCGATGATGCAGGTTCAGTCATTTCAATTTGAAAACGCGCGCTGACCGATAAATGGAGGTATTAAATGGCGGTAGAGCCATTGCGCGATTTTCGCAGAAAAATCATGACCCCGGCCCAAAAGACCGACCCGACCATGCCCACCAGAATGGCCGCGGTGCCCCGTACGGAAAGCGTATCGAAAAAAAGAGGCCGATGCCGGCGACGACCACCGACAACTTTAGTTAAAAACCGTTTGGCTGAAACGCCCCTTAAAGGGCTCCTTCATCATGCTTTCGGCGTAGCCGATGCGTGCCGGTGTGAGAGCCCTGACCAGCACCAGCCCGGGTAGGGTGACCAGAAACGCATCGCCCTCCTCGAGCACGTAGTCACGGATATCGCATTCCTGGGTGACCCACACGCTCCCCTGGAGGCAAACCAGCGTTTGTTGCCGGCGTTTTCCCTTTAACCCCCAGCCCTGCCCGGCGGCCAGATCGACAATTGTGTCCGGTGTGATCAGGTTTGAAAGAAAAAAACGCTTTTGGGTGCCCATTGCGCTGTCGGTATCAAGAAGTTGATGATTCATTGCTGCCTCCTCACCCTGCCCTTCACCGGGCAGAATCGTTAAAGCGGTTTACCCTATCAGCCGGTGCGATCAGCAACGCTGCTGACCCAAACCATCCATGCTAGGGCAACCTGCGTTACCCTGGCATCATGAATACAATTTTTCAAAAAAGAATAACAGCCACAAAAATAGAGTTTTGTTACGAGTACAGTTATGATATTTTTGCGTCTGTACTGGTTGTGAAAGAACACAATTGTGCTGATTTAAACCATGGAATCATTCAATCGAGGACATGCGCATGGGTAAAACACCGAAATATCAGCAGGTCGCCGACCAGTTGACCCGCCTGATCGAAGAGGGGGCTTTCGGCCCGGGAGCGGCGGCACCGTCGGTGCGCAAATTGAGCCAGCAGTGGAAGGTCAGCATCACCACGATTCTCAAAGCTTACTACCTGTTGGAGGCGCGTGGCCTATTGATTCCCCGGCCAAGATCGGGGTTTTACGTCAGCAACCAGCTGCCCAGCGCGCCCCTCGAACCGGCGCTCTCCGATCCTGAGCCGGACCCCAGCACGGTCGGTATGCGCGAGCTGATTACCATGATCGTCTTGCGGGACACCCTCAACCCGAAGTTGACCCAGCTGGGCGCGGCCCACCCAGCCCAGGAGCTCACCGCCACCCGTCAGCTGAACCGCATCATGGCGTCTGCGGCCCGCCGCATGGGGATCGTGCCGGTTTATATATGACGCCGCCCGGCAACAAGCCCCTTCGCCAGCAGATCGTCCGACACGCGGTGGTCGCCGGTTGCACGCTGGACGCCGATGAAATCATCATCACGTCGGGCTGCGGGGAAGCGGTCTCCAGCTGCCTGCAGGCGGTCTGCCGCCCCGGCGACACCGTTGCCGTGGAGTCGCCCATCTGTTTCGACGTATTTCAATACATGGAGAATCTCGGCCTCAAGGCCCTGGAAATACCCACTCACCCCAGGGACGGCATCAGCCTGGAGGCCTTGGGCTTTGCCCTGGAAAACAATTCCGTACAGGCCTGCCTGGTCATTTCCAACTTCAACAATCCCCTGGGAAGCTGTATTCCGGATGAGCGAAAAAAAGCCCTGGTCAAGCTGCTGGCACCCCACGACATTCCCTTGATTGAAAACGATATCTTCGGGGACATTCATTTTTCCGCCAAACGGCCCCTGTCCGCCAAGGCATTCGATACCCAAGGCCTGGTCCTGTGGTGTGCCTCGTTTTCCAAGACGCTGTCGCCGGGACTCAGGGTGGGCTGGACCGCACCCGGGCGATATCGATCCACGGTGGCATGGCTGAAATACAGCACCAGCCTGGCCACGGCCACCCTGCCCCAGGTGGCGGTGGCCGAATTCATGGCCGAAGGGGGCTACCGCAAGCACCTGCGCCGGATTCGCCGAGTCTACCAGGACCGTGTGGCCGAATTGAGACGGGCGGTAATCCGCTTTTTCCCATCGGATATCCGTGTGACCGATCCTGCCGGCGGCTACCTGCTATGGATCGAATTGCCCGAATGCATTGATGCATTATTGCTTTATAAAACCGCGCTCAGGGAAGGCATTGCCATTACCCCCGGCCATCTTTTCTCCACGGGCGACCGCTACGGCAATTTCATCCGACTGAATGCGGCCAACTGGTCCGACGGGGGCACACCGGCCATACGGAGATTGGGACGGGTCATTGACAGGATGTCGTCCGGCAAAGGGTAGGAAGTTGATTTTTTTATTTTATTTCGAATGATTACCGTTAAGCATAGCGTGTCCACGGTTCCATGGCCAGGCGGAAGCCCAAGTCATTGGTGTGATCAAAAGGCATATAGCGGATACGATTCGCGGACCGGCAGAATCTGGCAGAATCGTTCATGCTTCCTCCCCGATTCGCGCGAGTGCTTCCGATTGAAAGAGGAAGGATTATTACCCATGACGGTCTACCATTGCCCCTGGGTTAATTCTGTCTTTTGCAAATAAAAAGGTCTGGTAATCGTCACCTGGTGAAGCCGCTCATCTCGAGCACGGCCTTTTTCCTCCAGTGAACGGCCCATGGTAAACGTTCCGGCCGGGATTAAAACAAATTTCATTCCAAACCTGTTGCTCACTTCAGATAAGGGTGTCTTGTCTGTATCCAGATTTCCTGGATTTGTGTAGCATGAACCAACCAACGCAAAGATACATAATAATTTAAACAGACGATATCCTTGCTTCATCATTATTCACCTTTTGTCTTTAGTCGACCTTTAACCATCCATACCGCTACACGTGACCATAGTAGTCCCGGTGCACCACAATGGAATAGGCAAGATACCAACGCGGATAATCGCTTGCCAAGGCTGCCAACCTGTGGGATAGTTTAACCACCAGCCATCAAATTACTCGATATCGGCATCTGATCGACAACGACCCTTGCAATCGCAAACGAGAAAACATCTCATCGGCCTTTTACTTCTTCCGACACGCTGAACCGGCAACCCATCACGGCTTCGCGCTCCCTGCACACCGCCTCCCGGTGTCTCTTCTTCCGTTTCGCCTGAAATTGATGGCCGGCACCCATCAACCATCTAACACGAAGGAGGTGGCCATGGAAAAACCCATCATCAATTATGAGAGCCTGATCCGCATCACCCGGTCCATATCCATGATTCGGGACCCCGAAGAAATTGTACTGATATCGGTGGAAGGGGTCACCAGTGCGCTGAAGGTGAAAGGCTGCGCCCTGTTCTTGTTCGACAAGAAGAGTGACGTGCTTTCGCTTGCCGGCAGCTACGGCCTGAGCAAGGAGTACCTGGACAAGGGACCGGTGAGTTCCATGCGTTCCATCGCCTCTTCCCTGGAAGATGGCCAGCCGGTGGCTATCTACGATGTCAACGACGACCCGCGGCTTCAATACCCCGAAGCCGCTCAAAAAGAAGGCATCGCCTCGATTCTCTCGGTGCCGATGATCATCGGAGAACCAACCATCGGGTGCATGAGGGTTTACACGGCAGAACCCTGGGAGTTCGGCCTCAATGACGTGAATTTCGTCCAGGCCGTTGCCCAGGTGGTCGGCATGGCCCTGGAGATGTGCCGGGTCAACCAGGGGTACAAGGAAAGCATCGATATTCTCAGGGGCATGCGTGATCCGAAGACCCTGGTATATAAAAAACGGACCCCGTACGAAGGCGTTCCCAAGGGTTTTTCGAAGGAGGAATTGAACCAGGCCAATGCCTGATGGCTGAACCCACTTAAAGGGTGGGATGAAATAGAAAGCGTGGCGCTCATTTTACATTGCATTGAAGCCTCCTCGCGGCAGGCCGCGGGGAGGCTTCACCGAACAGACCTGCCCGGCGGGCGCTGTCGAACACTTCGCCGTAACTCACGCCCCGGTTGATGCCAACCCGTTTCCCTCTCAGGTCAACCCCTCCGCTGAATGGAAACCCATGACCGGCTTTCACCCAGACCAGTATCGTTTTCCGGTAAATCGGATCTGAACCGTCGAACCGCTCCATCCGCGCCGGTCAGGTTTCGATCGTTGACCCGGTCTCATTGTTGGAGGATAATTGACCATCAAACCATCAACAACCAAGACTGATCGTTGAGACACGATCTGCAGGAGAGCCACATGATCGATAAACTGAACGGAAAAACCGCAATTGTCACCGGCGCCTCCCGGGGAATCGGCAGGGCTATCGCCCTGAAGCTGGGCGCCATGAAGGCATCCGTGGTCGTCAATTATGTCAACGATGAAAAAGCGGCGGCCTCAACAGCGTCGGATATTGAAAAAGCCGGTGGAAAGGCTGTTGCGATGCAAGCGGACGTGCGACAGGTCAGAGACATACAACTGCTTTTTGACCGGACCCTCAACGATTTCGGCGGTGTGGATATTCTGGTCAACAACGCCGGAATCCGGCTATTCAAACCGATTGCCTCGGTGAGCGAAGCGGAATTCGACGATATTTTTGCCGCCAATGTCAAAGGGGTTTTCTTTGCCTGCCAGATGGCCGCCAAACGGATGGCCGACGACGGACGCATCGTCAACATCTCATCATCGGTGACCCGGGTATTGATGGCCGAATACGGCCCCTACGCTGCCACCAAAGGCGCCGTAGACCAGATCACCCGCGTCCTGGCCAAAGAGCTGGGACCCAGAGGCATCACGGTCAATGCCATCTCCCCCGGACCCACCGACACGGAGCTGTTCAGAAAAGGCAAGACCCGGGAGCAGATCAAGGGCTTCGCACAGGCCGCGGCCCTGGGTCGCATCGGCACGCCGGCCGATATCGCCGATGCCGTGGCCCTGCTGGTCACTGAAGACGCCGGCTGGATCACCGGCCAGAATATATGCGCCAACGGCGGATTTGTGGCCTGATCGATCGACGTCTTCACCGCGTCATTGAGCGGCATTTTTTCCAACAGCGCGAACAAGGACGGACGCCCCTGACGGCGTCATCAAAAATCCCCAACAAACCCATATATAGTGTTAAGGGTTGATCGAAGACGCAACCACCTGTATAAGGAGACAAAGGTCAACACGCAAGATCGATAGAACCCTCCCCGCGGCAAGCCGCGGGGAATGTGCGCGCAATCACGGTTCAACGATCTCAAAAAAGGCAGAAAACGCACCCCACCAGAAGGGTGGGCCACCTGGCAGCAGGCCGGAGAAACGCGCAACAAAGGATGGATCGACGCACCTTTCTGGCAAAAAGCGCCGCATTTCTCATGGGCAGCTTGTTCGGTTCCCGCATCCCTGTTTCAGCAGAAATTTTTTCTCCCGTCACCCACCCTCCCCGCATCGCCCTGATCATCGACGACATCGGGTTCAATCTCAATCGGGCCGAACTATTTCTCGAAGCAGATATACCCATTACCTTTTCCGTTCTGCCGCGAGTCTGCTGGTCCGTCGAGTCGGCATTGGCCCTGCATGCCCGAGGCCACGAAATCATGCTCCACCAACCCATGGAACCGTTCGACACCGAGGTGGACCCGGGCCCCGGCGCCATCTTCGTGGACGACCGGCCGGAGTGCATTCACCAGGTGGTGGCCGAAAACATTGCCACGCTGCCCCATGTGGTCGGCGTCAACAACCACATGGGATCCAGATACACCCAGCAGCCCCAAAAAATGGGACAGGCCCTGGACGCGGTCAGAAACCGCGGCCTGTTTTTTGTGGACAGCCTGACCACCGGGCATTCCATGGCTTACGCCTGTGCCCGGCAAATGGGGGTATCGTCAAAACAGAGGGATTTGTTTCTGGACAATCATCAGGATGTTTCATCGGTCATCCGGCAGATGAAACGGCTTCGAAATCTCGCCCAGAAGCACGGCAGCGCGATCGGTATCGGTCATCCGCGACCTGACACCGCCGAAGGCATCATGCGTTTTCTTGAGACACCCGAGAGCAGGGATGTCGCGTTCGTGTACATCTCACAATTATTTTAACACCTCCGGGAACCGGAAGTGTTTAGTCTTCCGGTGCTACAAACCATTGCTTTTTTCGATACACCAGGTCCTGGCTGCGGGCAATCAAGGTGCCGGTATTTTCCTCGACCACCGTGATTTCGTACAGCCCCGTCCGGCCACCCAGATGGCACTCCCTGGCTTCGGCCAACAAACGATCACCCACCTTGGACGGGTTGAGAAAACAGATGTTCACATTCAAGGCAACGGCCACCTGCCCACGGGAATTGCTGGCAGCGGCGAAAGCCAGGTCCCCTAAGGCGAAAACCAGGCCGCCATGGGTGATTCCGTGAAAATTGGTCATCTGATCGGTGACGGTCAGCGCGACCCGGCTGTGCCCCGGCGCCACGATCGTTACGGAGGCGCCCAGAAAACTGGCGAAGGCATCGTTCTGGATGTGAGCATCAATGACTGCTTGGCGTGTTTGAACCGACATATGTTTTCTCCTAATCGGTGATTAAACAATAAAATCAATGGCATCCGCCAATCCAGAACCATGAAGCGCGGTTCACGCTTCATAAAACGCCTATTCCTTTTAGAAATGCGTTTTACAGATAAGTGATCGGCGGCAGCCCTTCACACACCCTCACGGCCTCCATCAGGCCCACCGTTCCGGTCATCATGTTGTCTCCCCAGGGAGCGCCGAAGGCGATAGGTAGTTTGGATTCCAGGGCCAGTCGCCGCTGGGGTCCGGTGGCCAGGATCAACTCCACGCGGTCAAAGCCAAAGGCTTTGCGGTGGTATGCCCCGTGGCCGCCTTGATTTAAAATCTGCCGGTGGGAAAGCTTGCCGTCTGCAAGGTCCATGAGCAACCGGTCCAGTCGCGCAGCCGTGATGTCTGCGGTGTGATACTCAAAAAAGCCGCACAACAGCCCCGCTTCCAAAGCCGCACCCACGGTGTGGGAGGTGGCGATATCCAACACGAGGATTCTCTTTTTCTTGGCTGCCAACACGTCCATGGATGCACCCAGGATGGCGGCCATCCCCGAATCCATCACATAAACCCGATCGGTGGTCAGGGCCTTTGCATCATTGGCAATGGCCGACAGCCGGTTCATCTCTTCCGGCACCTGGTCGGAACGGTAAAGCAGGGTCTCGGGAACCGGTTGTCGCGCCAGCGCCGCCGTGAACATCCGATGCCTGAAGTCCAGGTGAGAAACCCCGGGTGGTGCCGCCCCATGATCCTGGGCGCAGATGCCTACGGCATCGAATTCAAAGGGGACGCCGAAGCCCTGGACGAGGCACTGCAGGCGGTCAAGCTGAAGGTCCCCGGTGCGGATGTGATGAAATCGGGAATCGCGCTTCAAATCCTCCGCTTCTGCCGCGTCCACCACGCGAATGCCATGGGCGGTCACCCGCTGCACGTTGTGATGGATGGTGGCTGCGGATGGTGCTGACATCACCACCTCGGCCGTCTTCGCGCGGTCGATCAAAGCCTGGGAGACCGGGCCGCCGCCCATCTCACCTCCGGTGACCACCAGATTGCCGCGGGTCCGCCGGATCTCATCCGCCAACACCCGCACCGGCGATCGGACCACTGCTTTGTAGTGAAGCTCATGGTCGGTGTCATAGCAGAGCATGTCCAGGGTGCCGGCACCGATGTCCAGCAACAGGTAGCGTCCCATGGCGCGACTCCTTTCCCGAAAGCCAGCTTCAAAACGCCCCATTTCGACCAAACCCGCCGCTGGGCGCACCTTTTGAGGCAGGCTTACGAGGGCTTGAATTTGCTGATCTTATCCCGGAGAAATTGCTTGAAGCCGCTTCTCTCCTTATCGAATGCCTGCTCCAGTGGGCCGCGGTTGCGGTTCTCGATAAGTGTTTTAATGACACCCAGAAGCTGGGGATCGGCCTGAACGATCTGGGCCGCAATGGTTTTCGCGCGGTCCAGAAGATGCTCTCGGGGCAGCACCTCGTTGACCAGCCCCCAGGCCAGTGCCGTGTGGGCGTATATGGGTTGGCAGGCAAAAGAGATCTGCTTGGCCCGGCGCTGACCCACGGTCTGCTGAAGCAACTGGGTCATTCCCCAGCCCGGATGGATGCCCACCCGGGCGTGGGTATCTGAGAACTGCGCATTTTCAGCGGCGATGATAAAATCACAATTCAGCGCCAGCTCGAAACCGCCGGTGATGGCGTGTCCGTTGACCGCAGCGATGATGGGTTTTTTGCAGGCACGCATCAAATCCGGCAGGTCGCTGCCGTCTCCCCGGGGGTCGAAAAGGTTCTCTTTTCCAATGGCACCCAGGTCCAGGCCGGCGCTGAACGAAGGTCCGTTGCCGGTGATGATGATCACCCGGACATCATCGCGAACGGTCACCGCATCCAGTGCGTCGTAGAGGCGGATGAGCAGCTGCTGGTTGATGGCGTTCCGCCGCTCGGGACGGTTGAGCGTGATCACCGCGATCTGCGTTTCCACATCCAAAAGCACGGGTCGGGCCATCGTTTTTCTCCTTACTGGGCTGTCATCTGCAGGGGGTCGTCGACGATCAACCCGTCCACACCCATGGCCAGCATCCCGCGGGAGTCTATCCGGCCATCCACCGCATAGGGAAACACCCGCGCACCCAGATCGTGAAGGCTGTCCACCTGCTGTTGGGTCAGTACCCGGAAGTCCGGGTGCCATGAGAAGCCCTTGATTCGCTGATACCAGTGGCGCAAGCGCTCATCCGCGGGAACGTCGGAAAGCAGGCCCAAAGCGATTCCCGGCTCGAGTTCCCGGAGGTTTTCCAGCATCAGCCATTCGAAGCTGGAGACCAGAACCTCATCGAGCATATTTTTCTCACGCACCAGGTTCAATACCTGTCGCTCCACGGCATCAGGCGGCCCGTCCGCCTCAAAGGATTCGGGCTTGATTTCAATGTTCACCATCAGGTGCCCGTTTACCGCATCCAACACCTGGGCCAGGGTGGGCAGCCGTTCCGTGTTAAACCGCGGGTCGAACCAGCTGCCGGCGTCCAATCGGATCAGCTGATCCAGGGAAAGCGCCTTGACCGCACCGGTTCCGTTGGTGGTTCGGTCCACGGTTTCATCGTGGATCACCACCAGGTGGCGGTCCTTGGACAGACAAACGTCCAGTTCGATCATATGGGCGCCGGCATCGATGGCACCGTTGAACGCGGCAAGGGTGTTTTCCGGGTAACAGGCACTATAGCCCCGGTGAGCGATAAATAACGGTGTTGGCAACTGATGGATATTCATTTATAAGTCTATATTACACCTGTATTTAGCAAAACAACGGCTCCCCATTCCCCGGCAACGGACGAATGGGATGTAAATACAGGATAAATGAGCTGAGTTCAATGGAATTGCAACATTGCGTGGTTATCAACCCACCCTGTCGAGGGCTTAGGCCGCCCCGGCATCCAAAGGCTCGACGCATGTCCGATCAACTTAAGAGCGCCGCAGGTCATCAGAGATGAACCCGATTTCCACTTTTCCCGTGAAAACCAAGCCTCACATCCGCTATGTACTCACCGACATCGACGACACCCTCACCATCAAGGGCCGGCTGCCGGCGGTGGTGTTCGCCGCCATGGAGGACCTCCAACGGGCCGGCATCCGGGTGATCCCCATTACGGGCCGCCCGGCCGGCTGGTGCGACCACATCGCCCGCATGTGGCCGGTGGACGGACTGGTGGGAGAAAACGGCGCCTTCTATTTTCGCTACGATGGCCGCGGAAAAAAGATGATTCGACGCTACTGGAAGTCAAAGGAAGAAAGAGGCGTTGATCGCGCCAAGCTCGACGCCATCCGCGAGAAGGTGCTGGCCGGCGTTCCCGGCTGCGCCGTGGCCGCCGATCAGGCCTATCGGGAAGCGGATCTGGCCATCGATTTCTGCGAAGACGTGCCTGCTCTGCCCATGCCATCGGTCGAAGCCGTAAAGGCAATTTTCGAAGCCGATGGCGCCACGGCCAAGATCAGCTCCATCCACGTAAACGGGTGGTTCGGCGACTATGACAAACTGTCCATGTCCCGATTGATGTTCGAGGAAGAATTTAAGGTGGACATGGATGCAGTGCGGGACCAGGTGATCTTCTGCGGCGACTCGCCCAACGATTCACCCATGTTCGGCTTTTTCCCTCACTCCGTGGGCGTCGCCAATGTTCGTGCCTTCGACGCTCAGCTTGAGGCATCGCCGACCTGGGTGACCCGTTCCGAGGGCGGGTTCGGGTTTGCCGAAATGGTCAAGGTGCTTTTGGATCGGTGAGGGCCATGGTGATCTTTTTGTCATCCGCGTAGCCGGCAATATCGTTGGACACTCCCAGGTTGGAAGTGTTGAATTTGCAGCAGCGCATTTCGGCACACCACTTGTCGTGGTCCTGGGCCACTCCACGCGTCGACCCATCATTTGCGACAAGGATCGGATATCCTGAAGGAACTTATCCAAAGCAATAAACTGATTGTTGCGGGGGCTGAGTATTCAGTGGAGACGGGGGCCGTCGATTTCTTCGACGATTTGCCGACGGTCAGCTGAATTGGAAATTTCAGGGATGCAAATTATTTTTCCCGTTCCACCAACCCCTTCACAAACCAGCGCTGCATCAACAGCACCACCAGGATGGGCGGCATCATCACCAGCAGTGAACCGGCCATGGCGACGTTCCAGTAGGGTATGTCGTCCGCCTGCGGGATCAGGTGCTGAAGGCCGATGACGGCAGTGGTCATGTCCGGATTGGTGGTGATCAGCAGCGGCCAGAGGTACTGGTTCCAGCCGTAGACGAACTCGATGACCACCAGGGCGGCAATATTCGTCACGGACAGGGGCAGCAGGATCTTGCGGAAAAACATCATGGCCGAGGCGCCGTCCAGCTTGGCCGCCTCGCACAGCTCCTCGGGCACGGTCAGAAAAAACTGCCTGAACAGGAAGGTGCAGGTGGCCGAGGCCACCAGGGGAAGAATCAGGCCCGTGTAGCTGTCCAACAGGCTCCACTCCAAGGCGATTTCAAAATCGTTGCCCGCCCACCACTGAATCAGGCTGCTGAGATGCAAGGTGTCGATGAACCACTGCAGCGGGCCGAAAATATTGGCCGCAATCTCGTAGGTGGGCAGGATGCGCACCTCCACCGGCAGCATCAGGGTGCAAAAGACCGCGGCAAAGGCCACCTTGCGAAAGCGATAGTCGAAATAGACGATCGAAAAGGCGCCCAGCATGGAAACGACGATCTTACCGATGGTGATGCCCGAGGCCATGATAAATGAGTTCATCAGCTGCTGCCCCAGATTGCCTGTCTCCCAGGCCGTGTTGACGTTGACCCAGAACTGGTCACCGGGGACAAGGGGCATGGGCACCTTGGCGACCTCCTCCAGGGGCAGCGTTGCCGCCACGACGGTATAGAAGATCGGAAAACCCACGATGCAGATGCCCAGCATCAAAAACGCATAGGTCAAAGCGTCGAGTATGGGGGTTCGTTCAACCATGAAAAGCGATTACACCGTATAGTGAACTTTGCGCTCCACGAAGCGGAACTGGAGCACGGTGATGGTAACGATCAGGATCATGAGCACCACGGACTGGGCCGCGGATGATCCCAGGTTCAAGCCGATAAAGCCGTCCTGGTAAACCTTGTACACCAGGGTGTTGGTGGCGCCGCCGGGCCCTCCCTGGGTAACCGTGTGGATCACCCCGAAGGTTTCGAAAAAAGCGTAGATGATGTTCATGACCATCAGGAAAAAGAAGGTCGGCGAAAGCAGCGGAAAGGTGATCGTCCAGAACCGCCGGAAGGGGCCGGCCCCGTCCATGGCCGCCGCTTCGATGAGCGAATGGGGAACGGCCTGCAGCCCGGCCATGAAAAAAACGAAATTGTAGCTGACCTCTTTCCAGGCGCTGGCCATCACCACCATGATTAACGCGTCGGTGCCGCTGAGCATCGGGTTCCAGTCGATGCCCAGTCGGTCCTTTAGAAAATAGGCCAGCACGCCGAATGACGGGTGCAACAGGAAGAGCCAGAGAATACCCGAAATAGCGGGTGCCACGGCGTAAGGCCAGATCAGCATGGTGCGGATCAGGGCCTTGGCCCGCAGGGCCCGGTTGGCCAGCGAGGCGAGAAACAGGCCGAAGGTGATGCTGGTGAGGGCGGTGGCCAGGCTGAAGCCGAGGGTGATCCCGATGGATTTGAGGTAGAGGGGATCGGTAAAGATATTGATGAAATTGTAGAACCAGACGAACTGGCTGCGCCGGCCGAAGGGATCGCTGATCATGACCGACTGGAGCAGGCCCTGGACGGCCGGCCAGTAAAAAAAGGTCAGGGTGACCAGGATCTGCGGCAGGATCAGCAGATAGGCCAGGGTCCGGGAGGTGAAATGGGATCGTTTGATCATGGATTGGGGTGGTCAATGCCGGTGTCTGTGTCAAGGGTGCTAACGGTGCACCGGCGCAGGTTATCGCTCATCGGCCGGTGCACCGCAAGGAGTATATCGCTGTTTTTTTGGAATGTCTACTTATAGGTTTTCTCAAATTCCCGCAGCTTGTCGTTGCTTCTGGAAACCGCGTCGTCCATGGCCTGCTGCGGCGTCTTGGAGCCGTTCCAGAGCAGCTCCATCTCTTCGTTGATGATGTTGCGGATCTGGACAAAATAGCCCAGCCGGAGCCCCCGGGAGTTCTTGGTCGGCTTGCGGCGGGTCATCTGCAGGATTCCGACCTCCTGGTAGGGATTTTCCTCGAAATAGCCCTTTTTCTTCAAGTCCTCATAGGCCGTGATGGTGATGGGGAAATAGCCGGTCTCCATGTGCCACAGCTCCTGCATATCGTTCTGGGCCAGAAAGTTCAGGAAGGCGGCCACGCCTTTGTAATCTTTCTTGGGATGACCCTTCATGACCCACAGGGAGGCGCCGCCGATGATGCTGTTCTGGGGTTCCTTCATGCTGGCCTCCACCGGCAGCGGGGCCAGATCCCAGGCAAACTTGGCATTTTTCTTGACATTGCCGATGCCGCTGATGGATTCCATCAAAATGGCTGCATCCCCGCCGACAAAAGCGGCCTGGGGTCCCTGGTACTTCTGGCCTTCGTAGGAAAAGCGGTTGTCCGCCATCCAGGATTTGAGCCGGGTGAGGTGGTTGACCACCTGGGCATTGTTGATCTGCAGTTCACAGTCCAGGCCCTCGTAACCGTTGGCCTTGGAGGCAAAGGCCAGGTCATGGACGGCGCTATAGTTTTCCACCTGTGTCCAGGACTGCCAGGAGGTGACCATGCCTTTTTTAACGCCCGCGGCCACCAGTTTGGCGGTAATATCGCCCATCTGGTCCCAGGTCAGCGGCTCGGTCTTGGAGGGCAGGTCGATGCCCGCTTTTTTGAACAGATCCACGTTGTAGTACATGACCGGGGTAGACGAGTTGAACGGCATGGAAAGCAGGTTCTCGTTTTCGTCCACGTAGTAGGAAAGCACCGGCTGCAGGTAACTGGACCAGTCGATGGTGTAGCCCTGATCGGCCATGAGCTTGTAGACCGGATAAATGGCCCCGGAGAGCATCATGGTGAGGGTGCCCACTTCGAAGGACTGCAGGATGTGGGGATGCTTTTTGGCCCGATAGGCGGCCACGCCGGCATTGACCGTCTCGTCGTAATTGCCCTTGTTGGTTTCCACCACCACATAGTCTTTCTGGGATGCGTTGAAGGCATCCACGATCTTTTTCAGGGTTTCGCCCCGAGCACCCCGCATGGCGTGCCACCATTGAATTTCAATGGGTTTCGCAAAAACCTGATCGGCAGCGAAAACCGCCAGAATCACCAATACCATCAACATCATGAGTTTTTTCATCATGGCTGCACGCTCCTCCCAATTTTATGTAACGCTATGAAATAGAAAGAAAAGTAGATATCTCCCCCCGAGATAAAATAAGAGTAATGGGTTACCTCTCACGAGTCAAGCATTTATTAAAATGTCGCCACGAATTGAAAGGCGGCACTGAATGGGTTTGAGAAAATACCGGCCGCCGTTCAAAGAGTGCTTGACTTGAACCGGAAAAGCATGGTCATTTTTCAGGACAACACTCAAAATCAGGAAAATGCGATCCATGGCAAAAGTCATTATCAGGGACATCGTTAAAAAATTCGGCAAAACAGAAGTGGTCCACGGCATCAGCCTGGACATCACAGACAAGGAATTCGTGGTCCTTGTCGGTCCCTCCGGTTGCGGCAAATCCACGGTGCTGCGCATGGTGGCCGGGCTGGAGAAAATCACATCCGGCACCGTCAGCATCGGAGACCGCATCGTCAACGACATTGCCCCCAAGGACCGGGATGTGGCCATGGTGTTCCAAAACTACGCCCTTTACCCGCACATGAACGTCTTTGGCAACATGAGCTTCGGGTTGAAGCTGAACAAAACCCCCAAGGCGGAGATTCTCGAACGGGTCAACGAAGCGGCCGCTATCCTGGGCCTGGAAGAGCTGCTGCACCGCAAACCCCACGAACTCTCCGGCGGTCAGCGGCAGCGGGTGGCCATGGGCCGGGCCATCGTGCGCAAACCGTCGGTATTTCTTTTCGACGAACCCCTGTCCAACCTGGACGCCAAGCTGCGAACCCAGATGCGTGCTGAAATCAAACGGCTGCACCAGAAGGTACAATCGACGATCATCTACGTCACCCACGACCAGGTGGAGGCCATGACCCTGGCCGACCGCATCGTGGTGATGCGCGACGGACACATCGAGCAGGTGGGCCAACCCATCGAGCTGTTTCAGAACCCGGCCAACACCTTCGTCGCCGGCTTTATCGGCAGCCCGCCCATGAATCTGGTTCCTGCCCGCATCGTCTACGAAGGCAACACCCTGAAGATCCGACTCAACGACCAGCTCAGCGTGCCCCTCCCTGAAAAGGAGGGCATGTTGATCAGAGAAGAGACCGATGTGGTCATGGGCCTGCGTACCGAGGATTTTACCGTGGACAACGGCAACGGCGACTATCCCGAGGAATGGAAGCTGGACGGCACGATAGAGGTGGTCGAGCCCCTCGGCGGTGAAACCCACATGCACATGAATTTTAAAGGCATCACATTTATCGTCAAAAGCGAAGGCCGCAGGATCTTTCACGCCGGCCAGCAATTGCGCATGGGCATGAACCTGAATCATCTGCATCTGTTCGATGCCGGCACGACTCAGTCCATTTATTGATTGTATTGATTCATGGGAAAAATAAGTGTACCTATTACAGAGTCGTTTCTCTGCCTGTAATGTTCCTGAACTGTTCTAATTTATTTTAGTTTCCTTGATCCGGACGCCGGACCGAGACCGTCTTATTCACCGAGGAGGAGCCATCATGCAAGTGACCATCACCAAAGCCGAACAACTGAAAGCCAAACCGGATGAAAACAAGCTGGGGTTCGGCACGATCTTCACCGATCACATGTTCAACATGGACTACAGCGTGGAAAAAGGATGGTACAATCCGCGCATCGAGCCCTACGCACCCCTGGTGATGGCACCATCCACCATGGTCCTCCACTATGGTCAGGGGGTCTTCGAAGGCATGAAGGCCTACCGCAACCAACAAGGGGGCGTTCAACTGTTTCGCCCCCAGGACAACTTCAGGCGCCTCAATGCGTCCAACCGCAAGCTCTGCATCCCCGCAATCGACGAAGCCTTTGCCTTAGAGGCCCTCAAGCAGCTGCTCGCCGTCGAAAAGGACTGGATCCCCAGCGCTCCGGGAACCTCGCTCTACATCCGGCCGACCATCATCGCCACCGACCCCTTCCTGGGCGTCAGGGCGTCTTTTACCTACCGGTTCTTCATTATTCTCAGCCCGGTGGGGGCCTATTACGCCGAAGGGTTCAACCCGGTGAAGATCATGGTCACCAAAGAGCATGTGCGGGCGGTGCGCGGCGGCGTGGGCGACACCAAGACCCTGGGCAACTATGCGGCCAGCCTGCTTGCCGGCGACAAGGCCCACAAGGCCGGCTACACCCAGGTGCTGTGGCTGGACGGCGTTGAGCAGAAGTATGTGGAAGAGGTCGGCGCCATGAACATCTTTTTCGTCATCGGCGACGAACTGATTACGCCCATGCTTTCAGGCAGCATCCTGCCCGGCATCACCCGCGATTCGGTGCTCGAACTGGGACGATCGTGGGGAATGACGGTCTCCGAAAGAAAAATCAGCATCGACGAAGTGATGGCCGCCCACACATCGGGCCAGTCTGAAGGAGATCTTCGGTTCCGGTACTGCAGCGGTCATCTCTCCAGTCGGTGAACTGAAATACGAAGACAAGGTGATCACCGTCGGCGACGGCCAGGTCGGCCCGATGGCCCACAAGTTTTTCCAGACCATTCAGGATATTCAGTACGGCACCATCGACGGCCCTACGGGCTGGGTGGAGCCAGTCTAAGGGGTAGTAAGTAAATCACAATACCCAAAAACCAAATGACAATATCCCAACGGTAATCAATTTTAGCCGCGGAGGTTTCATGAAAGTCAGAAAAGCCGTTTTCCCCGTCGCCGGTCTGGGCACCCGTTTTCTGCCGGCCACCAAGGCCATGGCCAAAGAGATGCTTCCGATCGTGGACAAACCCCTGGTCCAGTATGCCGTGGAAGAGGCCTATGCCTCCGGCATCAGGGAGATCATCTTCGTTACCGGTGCCGGCAAAAACGCCATCGAGAACCATTTCGACCACTCCTGTGAACTGGAGCACATGCTCATGGCCCGGGGCAAGGACGCCCAGCTGAAAATGATTCACTCCCTGATCCCCGAATCCGGCTCCATTATCTACACCCGCCAGAACCAACCCTTGGGACTGGGCCATGCCATCTGGTGTGCCCGGAACATCGTGGGCAACGAACCCTTTGCGGTTCTGCTGGCGGACGACTTAATCAAAGCGGAAAAACCGGTGCTGAAACAAATGATGGAGAAGTTCGATGAGCTGCAGTCCTCGATCGTTTCGGTCGTCGAAGTGGACCCGAAGGAGACCAGCAAGTACGGCATCCTGGATGCGGACCCGCTGGTCAACAGCATCACCAAAATTCGCGGTTTGGTGGAAAAGCCGAAACCGGAAGAGGCCCCCTCGAACCTGGCCATCATCGGCCGATACATCCTGACGCCGGAAATTTTCACCATCCTTCAAGGCAAAGAGACGGGCGCCGGCGGTGAAATCCAGATCACCGACGCCATGGCCCGCCTGCTCAAGACCCAGGATATCTATGGCTACCGCTACCAGGGAACCCGTTTCGATTGCGGCAACAAGGCCGGCTTTCAGATGGCCAACCTGGCATTTTCTTTGGACCGGCCGGACATGCGGGCGCGCCTGCTGCCCTTTATCCGCAATCTGATTGATAAATATTAAAGATGGATATTAAGCCGATACCGGCCTCGGAAAGAAATCTAAACGGCTTCGATTATTTTCTCCTGTGGGCCGGGGTGGCGATTTCCCTGGCCGAAATCTGGGCCGGCGGTTTTCTGGCCCCCATGGGCTTTTGGGCCGGCTTTTGGGCCATCATCCTGGGCCACATGATCGGCAACACCTTTATGGCCTTGGGGGGTGTCATCGGCTCGCAGCACGGCATCATCTCCATGGTCTCGGTCCGGCCCGCCTTTGGTATCCGCGGTTCCAACCTGCCGGCGGTCTTGAACATCATCCAGCTGATCGGCTGGGCATCCATCATGCTGATCATCGGCGGCCGGGCCGGTGCCATGCTGGGAGCGCCCTTCGGAGGGATGCTGGCTTCCAGCCAGTTCTGGATCGTGCTTATCGGCATGGGAACCCTGCTGTGGGCCCTGGGAACCGGCAAATCGATCTGGAAAATACTGCAAACGACAGCGGTGATCGCCCTGTTGCTGGTGATTGTCCTGATGAGTTGGGTCGCCTTTGGTGAGTTTGGCAGCGGGGTGACGGCAGCCAGTGCCGACCAGATGCCGTTTATGATCGGCCTCGATCTGGTGATCGCCATGCCCATATCCTGGATGCCCCTGGTGGCGGACTACGCCCGCTTTGCCAAGAAAAGCGGGCCGGCCTTCTGGAACACCTGGGTGGGCTATTTTATCGTATCTTCCTGGATGTACCTGCTGGGGCTGATGGCCACCCTGGTCACCGGCGAAACGGATCCGGGCGCACTGATCCTTCAGACCATGGGAAAAATCGGGTTTGCGGTGCCGGCACTGGTCATGGTGGTATTTTCCACGATTACCTCCGATTTTCCGGATATCTATTCCGCCACCTGCTCCATGATGAATATTTCCCAGAAAGATCAAGGCCAACACCGTCATGTGGATGGCAGGGATCCTGTCCATCGTGGTGGCCTTGGTGTTTCCCATGGAACAGTATGAAAACTTTCTGCTTTTTATCGGTGCCATGTTTATGCCCCTGTTCGGGGTGGTGCTCACCGACTATTTCCTGCTGCGCAAAGGCAAATTGGAGATCGAGGCCATCGACACCGTCGGCGGGCCGTACTGGTATTTCAAAGGCGTCAATATCGTCGCAGCGGTGGCCTGGGCGGCTGGATTTGTGACCTTCGAAATTATCGCGCTGATGAAATATCCTGTCGGCGGGTCGATTCCCTCCATGCTGGTGGCCGGACTGATCTACTATTTCATTACCCGGGGCAAAGGCTGAAAGGGATTTATTCTTGAACGTCCCTTTTCTGACCATAAAAAGTAGGTTAACCTCTGGAGTCTGATTAAACGGCAATCCGCGCCGTTTGCAAAATTTTGGGAACGATATCGGCCCAGCCCAACGGCATCAGGTGTACCCCCTGAACCATCTCTTTGATCTCAGCCAGGAATCGTCCCATCATTTCAGCCGCTTTCATCTTGCGGTCTTCCTTTTCCACGCTGCCGATTTCATCGATCCAGGACTTGGGGGACTTCGATCCCGGAAACATTGGCATTCATGAATTTTCCCATCTGCGGGGATTTGAGCACCACCAGCCCCACCTGGATGGGAACGTTCAATTTTGACGCCTTGTTCATGAAGGTCTCAAAAATCCTGCGATCATAGACCGCCTGCGTCTGGAAAAATTCGGCGCCGGCATCGACTTTCTTCTTCATTTTCATCAATTGGAGATCCAGCGGTTCGAAATTGGGGTTGACCACGGCGCCATAGGCCATGTCCGGTGGATTTTCGATGGCGTTGCCGGTGATATCGTGGCCGTGGCGCAGCCCCATGGCCATATCGATGAGCTGAACCGAATCCAGATCGAAAACCGGCTTGGCTTCCTTGTGGTCGCCGAGTTGGATATGATCGCCGGTGAGCAGCAGCACATTGTCGATTCCCAATGAATAGGCGGTGAGCAGATCGCTCTGCAAGGCGATGCGATTGCGGTCCCGGCAGGTGAGCTGATAGACGGGTTCGACACCCTTTTGTTTTAAACCGACGCTGGCGGCCAGGGATCCCAGCCGCATCACGGCGGACTGGTTGTCGGTCACATTGACGGCATGAACCCAGCCCTGCAGATATTTGGCCTCCTGGGTGCAAAGGGGATCGATGTTTTTGTCACGGTTCACGGCCCCTTTGATCGGGCCCGACCTCACCGGTGACAACAAATTCGCCTTTATCGAACAGAGTGGTTAATTTCATGGCATAATTTCCTTTTTTTCCGATGGTGATTAGTCTTGGTTGCTGACCGTGACCTTCCCGGCCTGTGAGCAAAAGGTGGCTTCGGTGTCGCTGACTTTCAGGGTGCGCGGACGGCTCCAGCGGGCGTGGTTTTTGGGCTTTTGATACGGATCCAGTAGCTCCAGGCGTCCCAGCTTCTTGAGTCGTTCATAGATTAAGACCCACCCGCAGGGCCGCTCTTTATCCACCTCGCACATACCCTTTTCGGCGCCACCGCAGGGGCCATTCAAGAGCTGTTTGGAGCAAAGGGTCATGGGGCACAGGCCGCCGGTGAATTCGATCACGCAGTCGCCACATAAAGAGCAGTACTCTTCGATGTCCGATTCGGAGACGGTTTCACCGCCGAAAATGGTGTCGCAGCCCGGATGGACCATGCCGCCGTCCGTGGCGTCGATGACCGTGTGAACCCCCTGTCCGCATCCCAGAACCAAAAAGCTGTCAGCCTTGTCCACCAGTTCTGAATAATCTTCCCGAAGGACTTTGCGGGTATGGTCCAGTTTGCACAGGGACATCCCCTGGGGGCCCGGAACGGTATAGCCCACGACCTCGACACCGCGTCGCGTCAGGCGTTCAGCCATCTTTTCGGTTTCGCCTTCACCACCGGAGTGGCATTTCCAGGCGCAGTTGTTGCAGCCGACAACGAACACCTTTTCACCGGGTCTGATATAATTGACAACTTCTTCAATGGGTTTTTGAATGGTGGCGTGCATGAATATTCTCCCTTTTATTGATAAAAACTTTCACCGTATTTCACGGATGCGCGTTCAAACTCCTCATAAAGAAGTTTCAAGCGTTGATTGGCGATTTCCATTGTTTCCGATTTTTCTTCTTCTCTCTTTTCGGGGTAGCAGGCCAGGCAGCGTTCGATATGGCCGGTTTTGCCCAGGCAGGTGATTTCAAAATCAGCCATTAAAAAGATTTGTGCGTTTTTGTGGCTTGCAAAATGCTCAACCGCCGGCACGTATTCCAGTTTTATTTCCACCGACACGTCATTGCCTTCGCGGGCCAGATTGATGTAATCGTGAATGGCCATCACCGATCCATACGCCTGATGGGCGTTGTCGAATTTGAGCAGCATGTCCGGCAAGCTGAACAAGCGTTTCTCGATTGGAATGCCGCAGTCTTCCAGGCGGCGATAATCCCGCTGCAAATAGCGGTTGGCGATCATGACCGCTTGGGAAACATGGGGGCACAGGTTGTTGGGGCAGCCGCGCGCATAACATTTCCTGAACTCGTATTCCCGCCCATCGATATCACCCGCATAGCGGCTGAGGAAGACATAGGCCTGAAACGGGTTGTCGCGGTGGGCGAAATCGACCGGCAGAATTTCAAAAGACACCCTGGACGCGACCGACACGCCGCTGTTTTTATGATTTATCAAATCGGTTATTCGGTGCGGTGGAAAATTGGGTTTTGCCAGATTCATGGCGACGCCTCATTTATGTTTTTCGTATCTGTTCACCGTTTTCGGTTCACCGTTTTTGCACCCTTCTACATCCTCAAATGAAGACCCCCATCGTTGTCCTCCATCTTCTGTTTTTCTTAAAAGTGCACCGATAACTGTAAACCGTGAGCGGTTTCAAAGAAATTAAACGGCCATGACACTTAAAATACGAACACTGCATCTGCTTCCAGGGCTTCCACATTTACCGCCCCTGCGGCCGTGATGGTGGCCCCGTCAATAAGTGCCGATTCGTCGATTCCACGTGTTTTGATACAGGGACCGCAAACCCACATCTTTCCACCTTGTTCCATAAAGCTGGCGAGCAGGTCTTTCATAGGGGGGAACCCACCTCCGGGAGGCATGGTGTCGGCATAGTCTTTTTGAGCGATGGTAACACCGTCCCCATTGAGCACGATAGTTGCCTGGATATCCATCGCCAAGGCTGCATTGGCCAGCACAAAAGGCATATGGGCTGTCTCTGATCGATCTTTTCCGCATGTGCACACATAAAGGATCTTTTCTTGTTTTTCAGCCATTTTCCGACTCCTTGGTTAGTGATTTGAACCGCGATAGCGCTCGCTAACCCCGCCGCTTGCGGCAGGGTTAGCGAGTGAACTGAAAATCGATTTTTTTATCCTTACGGTGAACCCTCCCCGCGGCTTGCCGCGGGGAGGGTTCAATTCTATTTTTGGACGGGCGCCTGCTATTGTGCTTGGCGGGCAAGCACCGTCGACAGATCTTCCACATCGGCGCCCGCATTTCTCAGGTTTCCTAAACATATTGGGCACATGGCGACAATGGGATCGTCGGATTTGTCCAGCTCGGCAATTCGCCGATCTCCCACCGCTTTGGAAAGCTTGGGCGATATGGATTCGGCCGGCCCCCCGCAGCAGTTGGTGAAAAGCCCCGAATTTCTGATGGTTGCGCATTCGATATCCACGCTGGCAAGCACATTGACCGGCACGTCAGACAACTCCAAGTATCGCCCATAAAAGCAGGGGTCATGTAAGGCAATCTTTTTGTGGCCGTTTTTCGAGGTCAGATTCAACAATTCGAAATAGGTGTGGACCTCGAAACTTTCCCCCGTATATTTGGGAAAAAGGATCTTCAACGCATAGGTGGTATGGGGATCCACGGTAATCAGTTTTTTAATACCGTTTTGTTTCAGCCTGGCGGCCACAACCCTGGCGTGCTGCACAAAACTATCCTGGTCGCCAAGATCGTAAAGCAGGACGCCGCTGTATTCATCCAGATTGGGGTCGTAATAGAAGTCCACCTTGGACTTGGTCAGGATTTCGGCAATATCCATCAGGATGCCGTTAAATTTCTTTTTCTCTCGACCGGGGGTGATCGCCGCCAGGCCCAATCCGGACAGTAGTTTGGGAACATATTTGCCGTACTTGAGATAGTTGGCCCACGGCGTATCCTCAAAGCGCGTCAGATAAGACGTGGATTTTTCAATGTAGGGAACGAACTGGTACATCAACCCGGTAAACAGAAGGGCATCTCCCTTTTGGGGAATATTGGCTTTTTTCCACCAGTTATTGATTGCGAACTTGGGAACGCCGAACGGATTTTTTGTTTTTCTCACGTTATCGGCAATCAGATTGATAATATCCTTGGGGTCATACATTTAAGACCTCCTCCAGTCGGCAACAACAAAGCGTTTTAACCCCAGAATGACTTCTCCGGGATCCGCCCCCCGCGGACAGGTCTGGGTGCACAGCCCGCAGTGCAAGCAGCGCCAGAGTTCCTGGGCATTTTCAAGAATTCGATCTTTGGCGCCGAGCTGAATATAGCGGATCATCCGGCGTGGAAAGTGTTCGGAGATAAGCGGGCAGATCGCCGCGCAGGTGCCGCAGTTGAAACATTCAAGCGCCGTATCATTTCCATGTTTGGCGAGTTCTTGTGCAAACTCCGGGTTTACCAGGGCCATTTCTTCCTCCCAGGGGCGATCATGCCTTCACTTGGCCAGTTGGTACTTAACGTAACCGCCGTCTTTTTCGGCTTCCTTGATTTCGCCGTATTTTTTAAGGGCCGCCATGTACCAGAGTGTTTCCGCCGTTGAGACGCCGGTTGCCGCGGCAATGGTGGGAACCGTTTGCGCCCCATCCTTGAGTTGATCCAAAATGGCCTGAATGGTTTTTTTCTGGCGCTTCATTTTAGTTGAAGCTGCGTTGATCATGGTTTTCCGCTCTTCACGAAGCGTTTTCATGGCTGCTTTTTTGGCTTGTTTGTCCGGCTCAGGTTGACGCATTGCCTCGCCTCTTAGTTAAGGTGTTGCCTGGTTTCACGTCATATGGATTAGGGGTCAGGCCGCCACGTCGGCGACGATCCGGTCGACCATGGCCTCATACTGTTTAAGGGTCCAGCCGCTGATGTCGATGGCGTTTTGCGGGCACACCGCAACGCAGGCACCACATCCCGTACACAGCGCCGGAGTCACTTCGGCGCGCGGCACCATATGGCCATCCACCTCCGTCTCCACCATGCGCAGGGCGCCTTCCACCAGACAAGCATCCACACAGGACCCGGTTCCATTGCATTTGGCCGTATCGACTTCGGCAACGAACGGATCCAGTTCCACATAGCCTCGGCCCAGCAGCGCCGCCGCCTTGACCGCCGCCGCGCTTGCACCATTGCAGGCCTCGCCGACATCCATGGGGGCCTGGCAGGTACCGGCGAGCAAGATGCCCGCCTGGGGCAGTTCGACCGGGCGCAGCTTCGGATGGACCTCCAGAAGAAAGCGGTCCGTGCCCACCGGCAGTTTCATCATGTTCACCAATTCAGAGATGCCGGTGGGTTCCATGCCCGTGGCCAGCACCACCAAGTCCGCCGGCACGTTGACTGCTTCGCCGAAGGTCAGGGTGTCATTGACGTTGACCCGCAGCGGATAGTCACCGTCATCCGTGTTTTCAACGACCTGGGGTGGGTCTTCCGCTTCATATCGCAAAAAGACCACCTTGTTTTTGGCGGCATCGTTGTAAAGTTCTTCCTGACCACGGCCATAGGTCCGGATGTCCCGGTAGAACTCGTAGACGCTGGTGCCGGGATAGGTTTGCCGGACCATCGTGGCCGCATTGAGCGTCGCCGAACAGCAGGTACGGGAACAGTACTCGTTCAAATTTCCGGACTCGTCTTCGGGGTGAATCCCGGGAATGTGGCGGCTGCCGACGCAGTGAATCATGGCAATGCTTCTGATGGGTCTGCCGTTGACTATCAAACGGTCTCCCGCTGCGGGAGTTTCGGCCAGGGTCTGGATCAAGTCGGTCAGGGTGATGACTTCCTTAAAATCCCTGTAACCATACTCTCCGCGACGCGGGACATAGGACTTAAACCCGGTGGCCAGCACAATGACGCCGGTCTCGATGGTGAAGGCTTCGGCTTCCGCAGGAACCGGATTCGGGTAGACACCGGAAAAAGGCACATAGTCGCCCGGGTTGACCCCGTCCAGTCTTCCCCCCTTGCTTTTATCGTCTCCATGCGGGAATTTAGGTGCTTGCCTTTGGACGCCGAGCCTAAAACTCCCGACATAGCCCTCGAAGGAGTCAACGGTCGCACAGGTGTGAACGGTAATTTTGGCGTCGGCCAGCACCCGTTCGGCGAGGTCCTTCACCAAATCGGCCGCATGGTCTCCGGCGGGGGCAATCCGATCGAGGCAGGCCAGCTGACCGCCAATAAACGGTGATTTTTCGATCAGGGTGACTGCGATCCCCCGATCGGCCAGATCCTTTGCCGCGCGAAGGCCGGCGATGCCGCCGCCGATAACCGTCGCGTGGGGCTTGGCATCGACACGAATCGGTTCCAGGGGTATGAGCTGCTCGGCCTTGGCAGCGGCTGCCGAAACCAGACGGGTGGCCTTGTCAGTAGCCGCTTGCCCGTGATGGACCCAGCTGACATGCTCGCGGATATTGGCATGGTCGTAAATATAGGGATTCATCCCGGCACGGATCAGGGTGTTGCGAAATGTGGTTTCATGGAGACTAGGTGCGCAGGAGGCCACCACAACCCGATTGACGGTGCCGTTTTTCAGGTCCTCCATGATCAACTCCTGGCCCGGGTCCGAGCACATGAACATGTTGGTCCGCGCCACAGAAACACCGGGAAGCTTTTCCACCCGGTCACGGACCGTCTCCACATCGACGTGGTCCGATATATTTCCACCGCAGTAGCAGATGTAGACGCCTACTTTTCCCTGATCCTTAGGGTTGTCGCTGTTTTTCTTCTCGTCGGTCATTCCTGACATCTCCTAAATGACTAGGCCACCGCTTTTCGGGATTGACGTCGTCCGCTCCATGTACTTGGCCGCTTCCATGGCCGCCGCACCCGACTCGGTGATGGTATCGACAATATCCTTGGGTCCGGCCGCCGCACCGGCGACGAAAACCCCCTCCATATCGGTGAGCGTGGGGGCCAGCTTGGGCTGTATGGTTTTAATGAATTGATCCGAATCCGCCGAGACCGGACAAACGCCCCTGCGGGTTCCATCCGGGAATCATCCCCAATGAGAGTACCACCAGGTCATGATCCGCCGTGGTAACCCCCTCGCCGTTCTGGGCTTCATAGCGCAGGGCGACTGAACCGTTCTCGCCTTGAGCGATGGAGGCAACTTTGCCTTTGACAAATTCGATGCCCATGGCCTTGGCATTCTGATAGAACTGTTCGTATCCTTTCCCAAAAGCGCGGATATCCATGTAGTAAATGGTGATATCCGCCAGGGGCAGCGACCCGGAGAGGAGCATGGCCTGCTTGATGGCATACATGCAGCAGACCCGTGAGCAATACGAAACACCCATGCTCTTGTCCCGTGAGCCGGCACACTGAATGTAGGCAATGGAATCCGGTTCCATGCCGTCCGACGGCCGCAACACACGGTTATAGGGACCATGCGGGGCAAGCAGTCGCTCCATCTGCAGGGCCGTGATCACATTGGGTATGTTGCCGTTGCCGTACTGCTGCTTGTTTTCAAGCGGTGTGATTTCAAAGCCGGTGGCCAGTATCGCCGTTTTGGCCTGGATGACAAACGTCTCGGGCTGCTGGAAATAGTCGACAGCATCCGTCGGACACACCTTGGCGCACTTGCCGCAGAGCATGCAGTTTTCAACATCCAACACCGCCGTTTGCGGGATGGCGTTGGAAAAGGGAATGGAGATGGCTTTTGTGGCGGAAAATCCGCCCTGCTCTTCATCCGCCACGTAAACCGGGCAGTTGTATTCACACTGCCTGCAACCGATGCATTTTTGCGCATCGACATAGCGGGGCCGCTGGGTGACGGCCGCCGTTATCACGTCCGTTTGACGGTCCAGGGAAGCGATATCACAATAGGTAAACAGAGAGATGTTGTCATGATGCGCCGCGGCGGCCATCTTGGGTGTGGTGATGCAGCTGGCACAATCGAGCGTGGGAAACACCTTGGACAAGCGGATCATTTTCCCACCGATGGATGCATCCTTGTCCACGATCGCCACCTGAAACCCCTGATCCGCCAAATCCAGGGCCGACTGCAGGCCCGCGATGCCGCCGCCGACAACCAGTGCGTCAAACGATAGAACTCGGGTGGGGTCCATTCATTCCTCCTACCCGGATATACTTGATTATTGCCTATTTGTTTCTTGTTTCCAACGGGTGGTCCCAGTTCATTGACCAGGTCGTTCATCAGATTGACCTCATTTAGAAAGGCCCGGTTGCAGACCGTACAGATAGCGGTCAGACGCAATCGTCGAATGTCCAACGCTTCATCTTTCATTATCTTGTAAACCCGGTCCACGCGTTGCGCGAGCGCCTTATACGCCCCGTCGTAGGGGCACTCTTCGCCGCAGGACATGATGATAATGCCGCTAATTCCTTTTCTAAAACAATCCATGTAAAACTGTTCGGGAAAAAGAACCGGTGCCCGCACCCTGAGAATGTAGGTGTTCGTGGGGTAGCTCGAATGGGCCTGCCCCACGGAATCCGCACCCGGATAGGCGCAACTTTCGGTGGCCAGAATCAGTATTTTTTCCTGATTCACTCTTTTTTCATTAGCAATCGTCATGCCTGCGCCTATTTGTTTCTTTTGACAAAGTGTTTGTCGTAGCCATCCGCTGCAAGGACGCCCAGATACTCGTGGCCGACCTTTTTCGACCAGGCCGGTATGTCGGTGCGGGTGCCGGAGTCATTGGAATAGATTTCAAGCACTTCGCCGACCTTTACCTTGCCGATGCCCTTTTTGGCCTCCAGCAACGGACCGGGACAGGCACTTCCCCTTGCATCCACGGTACTTGACACGTCCAGTTTACTCAGATCAATTTCTGACATGATGGTCTCCCCTTTGTTGGTATGTGGTTAATGGTTTCTTTTTTCTCAGCCTCAACCGTGTGACCGGATCATCACCGTCCAGGTTCTCTTTGGCGATCAGATCATAATCCGTTTGCGGCAGTATCAGCATGACGTCTCTCAAAATGGTGGCATCGATGTGGCTGACACCTGCAAATATCTGCATCTCTTCACCTGGTTTCATTTCTCTGAACAAATTGGTGATCTGCAACAGGGAAAAAGGAAGCAGGGTATCGCGAAGATCAAACGTTAACATGCGTGGCTCTTTTGTTTCAGAAAAAGGGTTTATACCAGTTTGATGATGTGTTTCCTTAGAGCAATGCGAATGCCATCATTTACAGGACTGGGTCAAAAAAACTAAAAAAACAATTATATCAAAGCGATAAAAATAATTCGGGTGGGTTTTTTCAAGGCAAACAGACCTTGACCGTTTTTATGCGTTGGCAAGGGACTGTTCATGTGTTAACTTTTTGGACATGCAAACTGTTAACGAATTGAACGGATGTCCTGATTATGAACAGCCTTGACCTGAACTATTACTGGAAATCCGTTGTGGACACGATCCAGGACGGCGTCATGGTGGTAAATCCGGAAGGCATTGTCATCTCCGTCAACCGGGCGTTCGAGGAGATCACCGGATATGGCCGGCACGAGATTGTGGGGAAGCGATGCACCACGCTCAACTGCACGTCCTGCGAAATCGCGCGACAGGAAGAGGGTTGCCACTGGTGCGTCATGTTTAGAAAAGGCCACCTTAGGAAACAGAAATGCAGCATCACCCGCAAAGACGGGCGAATCGTTCACATCCTCAAGAATGCCTCGGTACTAAAAGACAAAAGCGGCGTGGTGACAGGCGCCGTGGAGACCATGACCGACATCACCGACCTGGTGGCCAAAGAGACGCAGATCGAAAGCTACCGCCGAGAGCTGGATGCCGAGGACCGATTTTACGGCATGATCGGCATCAGTGCACCCATGCAGCAGGTGTTTGAGCTGATCACCAACGCCGCCCAATCCGATGCCCCGGTCATCGTTTATGGTGAAAGTGGTACGGGCAAGGAGATGGTGGCCAGGGCCATCCATGACGCCGGCGCTCGCGGCAGCCGACCATACGTGAAGGTCAATTGCGCCGCCCTGAACGAATCCCTGCTGGAAAGCGAGTTGTTCGGCCATGTGAAAGGCGCCTACACCGGCGCTCACAAAAGCCGCGAAGGCCGTTTCGAAGCAGCCAGCGGCGGCGACATCTTCCTGGATGAAATCGGTGACCTGCCGCTGTCCACCCAGGTCAAACTATTGCGTGTGCTGGAAGAAAAGGTGGTGGAACGGGTGGGTGACAACCGGTCCATCACGGTCGACGTCCGCATCATCTCGGCGACGAACCGCCACCTGCCGGACCTGATCGCCAACGGGGCCTTCCGTGAAGATTTTTATTACCGGATCAACGTCATCCCCATTCACATTCCGCCGCTGCGGGAACGCATCGAGGATATTCCGATGCTGGCACGATCATTTTTCAACCGAACCCTGCTGAAAAGTGAAAAAAAGCTGGCCGGCATCTCGAAAACAGCCATGGATTATCTGATGGCCTACTCCTGGCCGGGAAACGCCCGGGAGTTGAAAAGCGCGTTTGAATTTGCCTTTGTCAGCTGTCCCGGCGGCATGATCGAAGCCGACCACCTGCCACCGCAGATCATCGCGACCCCGCCAACCTGCAGCGAGGTTCAGAACCCGCCCAACGAAAGCCTGGACGACGTCAAGCGGCGACGGTTGATCGAAGCCCTGAAACGGGCGAATGGCAACCAATCCGAAGCCGCCCGTTTGCTGGGTATTTCCCGGACCAGCGTGTGGAACCAGATAAAAAAATACAAGCTTCACCGGTGACTGAACCAATCAAGGCAAACGCTGGCACAATGTTTGCTTTGTTCTACAGCAGAGTAAGCAATCAATACCTCCATTTTGATTCACTCAACCTTACTCTCACCTCCTGGAGCCCCGGCACGATGACATGCATGCCCATCGTGTCGGGGCTTCCTCCTTTTTGGCACAAATGTTGTAGCATGCGGGGAAGGATGAAATCATCATGCAGCGGTTCAAGGCCGCGGGATTTAAACAAACACCCATTAAGGAGGAATCGATCCATGTCCGAGTTTGTCACCGAAATCGAAAACAACCAGTTCGACCAGCAAGTCCTCCAGCAGGTAAAACCCGTTATCGTCGACTTCTGGGCGCCCTGGTGCGGTCCCTGTAAGGCCATGGCGCCGGCGTTTACAACGCTGGCGGAAAACTACCAGGATAAAATGGTTTTTGTTAAATGCAACGTGGATGACCACCCGGCCGTTGCCGAGCGCTATGGCATCAAATCTATCCCTACACTGATGATCTTTCAAGGGGGAGAAGCCATCAATTCCATCACCGGCATGGTATCCCAGGGCGTTCTTGATGATGCAATCAAAAAGGCCCTTTCCGGAAAAGCCATGCCGGCGCCGTTCATCGTCAACTGATGCCCATCTATAATGGTATCTTGGGGTGAGGATTTCGGAAGCACGAAGACACAGAACCATACCCCAAGCTGCCATATCCCCCTGCCTTAAACACACCAACCCAAAACCGTTAAGTAACGTTACCTTACGTTATCTCTGCGCAAATGTAACGTTGATGACGCTGCCCGTTCACCGGCTAATCTCTGCCCCCTGATGCCGACTTCCGGCGGCCTGCCGTCGGTTCATATCCCTAAAATGCCTCATCGGTCTAGTATGGCATTAAAATTGATCTAATCAAATTGAACAAATTGGATGATTTGGTGAACCGCGATAGCGAGCGCATTCCCCGCCGCTTGGGGCGGGGTTAGCGAGCGAACTGGAAATCGCTTTTTTTTATCCTTCCGGTGAACCCTCCCCGCGGCTTGCCGCGGGGAGGGTTCAATCGAAGCAATCCTGGAAAGTCGGAAGCACCGATGGCCGACGATAAGGAGACAGACCATGCAAAGACTGTTTGAAACGATGACCCTGGGGAATTTGACCCTCTCAAACCGGTTTATCTTCCCACCGATCAAAACGGCCTACGGCACGCCGAAGGGCAATGTGACCGATGGTCATCTGACGTATTATCGACAAATTGCCCAAAATGGGCCGGGGCTGCTGATCATTGAGCCGGTGGCGGTCACTGTGGAGGGCAAGGAACATCCCAAACAACTGTGCATCCATCTTGCGGAAAGTGCCGACGAGCTGAAAAAAATCGTAGATGTGATTCATGCCAAAAACCGGTTGGCATGCCTGCATCTCAACCACGCCGGTGCGGCGGCCAATCCCAAGGCGACGGGCGTCAACCCCAAAGCGCCATCGGCCATGACCTGTCCGACCACCGGCGCGCCATCCAGCCCCCGACCGAACCGGAAATCGGCACCATTGTGGACGGGTATCGATCGGCAGCAAAAAAGGCCGCGCATG
>CAVQUU010000011.1:0-133591 GCA_963716825.1 uncultured delta proteobacterium | reverse complement strand
CAACCGGCGCGGCAAAGGCCCTGAGACTGGTGATCCCCGAAATGGAGCACATCGGTTTCATCGCCGAGTCGGTACGGGTGCCTGTCAGCTCCGGATCCCTGATCATTTTGGTGCTCAGCATCCAGGAAAATCCCTCCCAGGAGATGGTCCGCCGCGATGTAATCAACAGTGTCTACAAGCAGGCCGCACAGCTGGATCCCAACGGCTATCTCCAATATACTCAGAAGCAGAATGTCTCCGGGGACATCCTCGGCACGCCCCCGAGCAGCAGCGGTCATAGAAGGAGATGTGACCCATACCCGCACGGCAGACTTGATCATCCTGGTGCTCAGCATTCAGGAGAGCCCTTCCGAAGAACCGGTCCGCCGCGGGGTGCTCAACACCGTCTACGACCAGGCCGCACAGCTGGACCCCAACGGTTATCTGAAATACACAGAGAAGCAGAATGTCTCCGGGGATATTCTGGGCTCGCCTCAGGCAGCGGCGGTGATCGAGGGCGATGAAACCCACACCCGCACGGCAGACCTGAGTTTGGATCTGGCCAGCATCCCCGGCTTTTCCCAGTCCGTGCTCAGCAAGCTCACGGACACGGTCGTTCGCGCGCCGGTGACCCAGGCCGTCATATACGGCTGGTACGACAACGAGATGGGCAGCTACGTGAATATGCTTGGTGATCGAACGGTAACCATTGCTGAAAACATGTAAACGATGCACGGCGGGTGATCATCCTCGGCTTCCGTATTTGCAGCTTGTAGACAAGCAGGATAATGATCGTATCCCCACGGAAAGATCAAAATAGGCGTGGACGTCAAACGCGTTCCGGCAATCTTATAACTTGACGATATTGTAAACGGCGCTATATATTGTCAGACGCACGATACATGAACTGAATCCGCAGAACCGGGAAGCCCCTGAAAGGGCAATGTGATGAGTGAAAAATCAGAAGCGACAGGTGATGACTGCATCTGCACGGACATTCCCAAGGCATTGTACGATCGCGTCGAAGACTTTTGCAAATCCAGAGGCATCGCCCCCAGTGAATTCATTTTCGACGCGATCAGCGAAAAATTGTTTTCCATTCACCGGGAGCGACGGAGAAAGCCAAGACTTTAGTGAAATTGGTATTCATCCTATCAGGGGCAGTCGTTTATCAACAGACGCATAGGCCAGTTCCACTTGTTCTCCATTCCGCTACACCCGATTCACCAGCCTGTACCATCCTGGCAAAAACCCCAGCCGTTGCCCTGACCCCGGGAGATTCATTTCGCTTGCGACATCAACAGTCCATGGGCGCATGACGCCGCAAATCTGGCCACCGGTTCATCGAACCGCCTTGAAGCGGGGGCAGCATGCACTGGCCGCCTGTCTTGCGCTTATCTTTATATTCTGCGGCTGTGTCAGTCTCCAGTTGAGTCAATTCCAGCAGCATGCGGCGCGTGGCGACCATAAATGGATCGCCGCACAGGCAATCAAGTGCCAGAAGGCATCTGACGGGTGCGGCGAGCTTCACCTGATCAAGGGTGATGCCTGCTTTCGCCTGGCTAAATCAGGCAGGGAACCCGCCGTCAATTTCGCCTGCGCCGCCGAGGAACTGAAAAAAGGACTAACCTTAAAACTGTCCTGGGACGCTGCCGGCGTTCAGCTTCAATACCAGGAGAACTTTTGCGAATCCCTGAGAAGTCTGCAAGGCTACCAATCCGGTAAGACAGCCGAAAAGACCCTGGACCGATTGGTGGAAGCGGCTAAAACGCTTTACCAGCTGGCCCCGGAGAGCGTTGCAGCGGTCTATTACCTGGCCAGCGCCCGTCTGTTGGAGATTGAACCCATGCTGGGGAACATCGATGCCGCCACCCGTATGCCCGTTTGCATCCGACTCAAACGTACGGTCACCCGTGTATTGGCAGTGATGGAAACCGCCAAGGGAGACACACTGCCGGACTGGAACCGGTTTGCAGACAATTACCAGCGGCTTGCCTTTGACTTGGGAGCGGCCATGCAGGCTGCTGACTGTCGGTAGGGGCTTTACGTTTTCAGCTCAGACAGGACCCGCCGAGCCGATTGACCCAGCATCAGGGTGTCCATCCCCACGGCATTCAGGGTATAGCCCTGCTTGATAAAGGGCACCACCGCGGCAGCATCCACACCGAAGATTCCCAGGGCCATGCGGCGTTTCAGGCACGCCTGCCGAACCGTTTCGATATGATGCTGAACATCGGATTATTATTTGCCGCCACACGAACCACGCAAGGGCACTGAGGTTGGGCCGCCTGCAGCAGCAATTGAATGTCACCTACGGAGAGGCAGCCGTGCTCGCCATCGATGAAGAGCCAGTCAAAACCGGATCGGGAAAACAATTCGGCGATCTGCGGGCAAGACAGGGTAACGATCGTACCCGTCAGGAGATCGCCCTGAAGCAGCCGTTTTCGAAAAACGGGGTTCATATCTAAAGATCCTTTTAAAACCGTCCCAGCGCTCACGGGCCGGATACGGCGCCCCGCACTCCGGACAGGCGACAGCCTGTTCACTCACCTGGTGCTTGCATTCTCTGCACGATTTCATGGATCATGTCTCCTGCAAGTATCGCAATGCCGGTTGACAGTGGCTATTCAATCCTCAAATGATTATGGATTTCAGCCCTGCCAGCCGAATAAAGCGTATCCAGAAAGGCCACGAAAAAGCTGCCCGGCCGGTCGCTGATACCAAGGCCAACTCCCCGCACAACCCATAGAAGCCGAATGCAGCGGCGGCAGCTGCCAGCAGGTCATCCCGGGCCACGGCACAGAAGGCGCCGGCGATTGCCGACAGCCCGCAGCCCAGGCCGGTCACCCGGGTCATCAGGGGCACACCGTTGGCCACCCGAAGCACCCGACCGCCGTCGGTGATCACGTCTTTCTCCCCGGAGATGGCCACGACACAGCCATGTTGCCGAGCGATGGCGCCGGCGGCAGCGACGATCTCGTCGGACAGGGACAAGGATGAGTCCACGCCTCTGGTCTTCACGTCGTCAACGGCCAAAGAAAGCACCTCCGATGCATTGCCCCGGATGACCGAAATTTTTACTTCATGGAGGATGCGCTTGACGGTATGGGTGCGGTAGCTGGTGGCGCCGGCGCCGACCGGATCCAGTATCACCGGGATGCCCCGCTGATTGGCTGCTCTGGCCGCCAGCACCATGGCCTCGATCCATTGCTCCGACAAGGTGCCGATGTTGAGCACCAGGGCACCGGCCATGGCGGCCATGTCCGCCACCTCTTTGCGGCTTTGGGCCATGACCGGCGCAGGCCCAGGGCCAGCAGGATGTTGGCCGTCGGGTTCATCACCACAAAGTTGGTGATGTTGTGCACCAGAGGGGCGGTGCTTCTGATCTCATCGAGAAACTCGGCAGTCGTGGTTTTCATGTCCATCGCGCGTATCCTTACACCTTGGGCGGTAGCGCCTTCTCCAGCTGGGCGGCCACAAAATCCCAGTTGGCCAGGTTGTCCAGCACGGACTCGACAAAATCCGCCCGCCGGTTCTGGTAGTCCAGGTAGTAGGCATGCTCCCACACGTCCACGGTAAACAACGGGATCAGACCATGGGCAAGGGGCGTGTCGGCATTGGCGCTGGTGACCACCGCCAGCTTTCCCTCGTCCAGCACCAGCCACACCCAGCCGCTGCCGAACTGGTCCTTGGCTGCGGTGACGAAGAGCGCCTTGAACTCCACGAAACTGCCGAAGGCTGCATCGATCATCTCCGCCAACAGGCCCTCCGGCGCGCCGCCGCCTTCCGGTTTCAGGCATTTGAAAGAAATAGGCATGGTTCCATGCCTGGGCGGCGTTGTTGAAAGACGGCCGCTTTGGACGCGTCGCCCGCCGTCGTCTGGATCACCGCTTCGGCGGTCTTGCCGGCGAAACCCGTCCCTTTGGTCAGTTCATTGGCCTTTTTCACATAGCCGGCGTAGTGTTTATCGTAGTGAAACCCCATGGTGTCCGCACTGATGGTGGGGGCCAGGGCATCCTGACTGTAAGGCAGCGGTTCCATGACAAAAATGGCCGAACCGTCACCATCGCTGCACTGCACCAGAAACAGGGCGGCCAAGGCGCAGGCCGCCAGCACCGATGAACGGGCCATAAGGCGTTTGTTGAAAACGGGATGGGTTAGCATGGTGTTTCTCCTTTTCGGTTGTCTGCAGGGACGGTTGTTAAAACGTAAACGTTGTGAAAGCAATGAACGGTTTTCCGGGCAGCGTTTCCTGAAATCTGACAAATAGCGCCAGCCCTGCACCGGTGACCACTATCCCCAACACCCCCAGGGGATTGGGCAGGGCCGCACCGATGATCAGAATCTCCCCGGCCAGGGCGAAGATCACCTCGCTGGATTGGGTGGCATCCACGGCGGCCAGTTGGCTGCCGGTTTTCGATTCGTTCCTCGCAAAGAGAAACAGGCTCGTGGCCATCACACCTGAGAACAGGGCCACCAGAGCCGTGTTCACGATCTGCCCGCCGACCGGAGGTGGCGGCGCGGTCACGGCTACCACCAGACACCAGAAGGGAACGCTGCCCAGGGACATGAGCAGCACCTTGGCAAAGGGGTGTTCCAGTACTGGGTCGCTGAGGTCGGGCAAGCGGCCATGGCCGGTCTTGGCCTCCCACACCAGCTGATTGCCGATGGGATAGCAGAAGGCGGCAATCAGCACGGGCAGGGCACCCTTGATCAGTTCCGCTGGATCGACCGCCCCCGCCTGGCTGATGTTGACCAGAAACACACCGGCAAAGACGATGGTTGAAAATACGCCAGATCCGCCGGGGAAAGCGACGGCCGAAGGCTGTCAGCACCACCAGCGTGGCGATAATGGTAAACTGCCAGGTGGTGGCAACGATCCAACCGGGTGCATAATCGGCGCTGAAACAGATCAGGGCGTAAAACGCCCCGAAGCCGATGCTGCCCGTTGCCACCCAAAAAGCCAGATGGCTGAAAAACAGGCCCAGGGTGCGGGCAAAGGCAGCCGTTCCACGAAACACCAGCAGCCAGACCGTCAGCAAAAGAATCATATAGGCATAGCGGAGACTGGCGCTCCATACCCAGTGACCGCCGCTCAGGCTCATGATCCGGTTCAACACAAAAGTGGAGCTGAAGAAAAATCCGGACAGCAGGCCGATCAGAATGAGTCTCAGCATGAGCGAATCACCTGATCTCACTTTCCGCTTCGAATGCTCTCATACAGGGCGATACCCGCTGCGGTGGACAGGTTCAGCGATCGAATCTCACCGGTAGAGGGAATTCGGTAGCAGGCCCGGGGGTATCGGGAGAGAATCGCCTCAGGAAGGCCCCCGGTCTCGGACCCGAACACCAGAAACATCCGCCGGCGGGCCGGCATCTCCCAGAAAACCCGAGCCCCAGCCTTGGTGAACAGCGCCATTTCACCATCCACGGGGTTGAATGCCGCACAGAACGCGTCGAAACTGTCCCAGATGCCGGGGGATACCCGGCTCCCAGTAATCCAGGCCGGCCCGCTTCACCTGGCGGCTCTCCAGCGAAAATCCCAGCGGGCGTATCAGGTGCAGCCGGGCTCCGGCCCCGAGACAGGTGCGGCCGATGTTTCCGGTGTTCCAGTGGATTTCCGGTGCCACCAGCACCACGTGGCGCTCCAGACCGGCAGTTAAACAACCAGCGGCATCGTTCATAACGTCACTGCTTATGTGTCCTCGAGTCGTCAATATTGGGACGGATTAAAATTACCATCATCCCATAATATTTCGAAAGAAGCCTTGCCTCAGGCGGATTCGTGAAACGCCCGAGATCAAGGCTTGCAAAGCCCGAGGCGTGAGGCGTACGGTTGGTACGCCGCAGCAACGAGGGATGAAGCGTAACGCAGATATCGGGCGTTTCACGAATCAGACCCTATCTGATGTAGCCCCACTCCTTTAGCCGTTGATATGCGTATTGAGCCTCTTTGCCCTGCCGAACCTGCTGCAGATAGGCATTGTAGGCCTGGGCCGCAGGCTCGATCTTCTGCATACCCTCCAGTGACAACCCCTGGAAAAAGATCGTATTGGGATTGCCCGGAAGACGCCGCTCGTAGATGCTGAAATCCTCGTAGGCGGCAGCGTACTTTTTAACCCGCAGCTTGGAGATGCCGCTGATGTGGTATGCCTGCGCCTCAGCGGGATAGACCTGTTTGGCCCGGTCTGCGTAGCGCTCCGCCGCGCTGTCTTTTTTCTGAACCAGCTGGCACTTGGCCATAAGCAGCAACCCCGTATAATCATTGGGCGCTTCGTCCAGCGCCTGTTTGAACAGCCCTTCCGCCTGGCTGAACTGTTCTTTGCCCATGGCCTCCTCACCGTCCTGCATCTTCTTGATGGCACCTTTGATTTTTCTCAGGCCTGCGGTGTTATCCATATACCGCTCCCGATACAGCGGTTGGCCGCTGTACTGCCGGAAATCGTTGGTGGCTTGATTCACCGATGTCTGGTAGCGTTCAGAGGACATGGGGTGCGTGGCAAAGAGAAGCTCTGTGGCACCGGTCTTGTGCCGGTTCATGCTATTGAGCATCTCCATGAGTCCCACCATGCCCTGAGGGCCGTAACCGGACCGGGTCATGTATTCCATCCCCAGGCTGTCCGCCTGGCGTTCGTTGTCACGGCTGTATGAGGCCAGCAGAGCGCCGGTTCCCATCTGTCCCAGCTGCCCGGCAAGGTTCCCCGCGCCAGACCCCACGGTGACACTGGTCAGCACCGCCAGCCCGCCCACAGCCATATTGGCCAGCTGGGCTTTGGACATGATCTCGGCGGTGTGCCGGGCGTTGACGTGGCCCAGTTCGTGCCCCAGCAGAGCGGCCAGTTCGGCTTCGTTGTCCAGATCCAGCATGATGCCCCGGGTGCAGGCAATGCTGCCGCCGGGAAAGGCATAGGCATTCACGTAGTTGGCATTGACGCAGTGGAAGTTGTAGGGCATATGGCCGCGATGGGTATTGCCAGTCAGTCGCTTGCCGGTGGCCTGAACATAATTTTGCAGGGCCCGGTCCTGGACTGTCCCATAGTCGGATGAAAACTGGATGGGCGCATACCGACGATCGACTTCAATTTCCTGCTTTTCGTCCATGATCATGAACTGGGATTTTCCCGTGACGGGGTTGGTGGCACACCCCACGGCCAGGCCGGTGGCGGCCATGCTGGTCATGATCAGAAATTCACGACGGCTCAGTCCGTTGATCACCCTTCTGGAAACACGCATATACACCTCGTTGATACTTAAGCTCGCTGCCCACAATACGGACAATATTTAAAAGAACTGTCGAAATCACTTTTGCAAGCCACACAAACGGTGGAGGCGCCCGACAGCGGCACCTCCTTAACGGGTGCCCGACTGCCATTCAGCGGTCGTTGGCAGGCTTCGCACAATAAAAAGGGTTCCCCCTGTTTCACCCGGATCAAGGGGATGAAAAACAGACTCAGGTAGTGATCCACACGGGTGGTAAAAGCCTGTGCCAGCCCGCAGGCTGGACATCGTTGCGGGTTATCATCCACTCGTCTGGTTTTGGGTTGAACGCCGGCGATCAAAAACATATAAACCGTGTTTTGGGTTCTGGGTTCTGGGTTCTGGGTTCTGGGTTCCGGGTTCCGGGTTCCGTCCACCGATGGGCAGGCGGCCATTTTTAAGGACTTCGGATCCTCGATGTTGCCTTTGTCCACAACCCTGAGCGGTGAACGCTTAATTTTGATGAACGCGTAAAAAGTCACGTTTCCGACGGATTCGTAGAAAGCCCGAGATCAAGGCATGCAAATCCTGAAGGATAATGAGTACTTACGGTACTCCGCAGTGACGAAGGATGAAGCGTAACGCAGATATCGGACTTTCTACGAATCCGTCAAGTTTGTTGCAAGCACGGATTGTATTGTATAAGAAAAAGCCCCATAGTCAATATGGAAAACCGCTTTGATTGGAGCCACACATGATCATCGATTTTCACGTACACACCTTCCCCGCTGACATCCGGGATCACCGGGATCGTTTTTTCGATGCCGAACCCGAATTCAAGCTGCTATACGAATCCCCCAAATCCAAACTGGTATCCGCGTCGGACATCATCGACATGATGGACGACCAACAGGTGGATATGTCGGTGGTGTTCGGATTTCCCTGGCGCAACCCCGACACCTGCCGGCGGAACAACGACTATGTCATCGAAGCGGTGAACCGATACCCGCAACGGCTGCGCGGCCTGTGCTGCGTGGACAGCTTGAATCCAGACGCGGCCGAAGAGGTGCAGCGCTGCCTAAACGCCGGCCTGAGCGGCGTGGGGGAACTGGCTTTCTATGGCTGCGGCATCGACGGTGATTGCCAGCTGAGCCTGGGCCCCATCATGGCCATGTGCCGTAAGCATGATGTGCCGGTGCTGCTGCACACCAACGAGGAGGTAGGCCACCTATACCCGGGCAAGACGCCCAACACCATGATCCAGATCTACGAAACCATGGCCCGCTTCCCGGACAACACGATTGTTTTGGCCCACTGGGGAGGCGGACTCTTTTTCTACCACCTGCTTAAAAAAGCGGTCAAGGAGACCTTGAAAAACGTCTACTACGACACCGCTGCCTCCCCGTTTCTCTACGACAGCCGGATTTACCGCTATGCCAAAGACTTGGTGGGACTGGAAAAGATCCTGATGGGCACCGACTATCCCCTGCTCAAGCCCGACCGGTACTTGAAAGAGATGACCGATGCCGGTTTGAGCCCTGAGGACATGGAAATGGTATGCGGGCAAAACGCAGCACGGCTGCTGAAAATCAATCGACTAGGTCCGTCGTCTTGAACCAAAATGGCCATACACAATTTATTGTGTATGGCCGATTTAAGGTTGATCTTTCTTTACAACGAATACAAGGTCATTGAAATAATTTTTTTAATCCACAGATTCGAAATAGACCCTAAAATCAGGGGGCAACATTTGTTGATCATTGTTCTCCGGCTTCTCCATATCTGAAGCCGTTCACGAATATACCCCTTATCCCTGCGCATTCTTTTCGAGTTCATCCAGCTTGTCAGGCTCAGAAACAGCAATGTCCACAAGGCTCTTTGGGATGGAACTCTGCTCGCACATAATTCTGATTTCCTTCTCTTCGTCACTGAATTCCATAATTTCGCGGATGGAGTCAATGTAATCGATCAACTCATCTGAGGGTATATCTTCCAACGCAGGCCCCGCAGCCGCAGCCTTTTTCTTTGCGGCTTCCTCTTCTGCCAGCCTTTGTTTTTCCTTTAGCTCTTCTTCCATGGCCTGTTTGGCAGCATCGATCACGCCCTGATCGACTTTGGCCATTTCAATTATCAATTCTACGGAGACGTTATTGTCAAAGAGGTGCCTGACCTTTGCTTCGTCGGATTTGTCCGCTACCGCCTCAAGCAGGGTTGCCACCCTTGCTCTTTCTGCAAGCTCCTTTTTTATCTCAGCTCTCACCTGTTTCAATTTCTCATCTGAAATTTCCAACGCGCTGGTGATGACCTGGGAATCCACTTGTTCCTTAATCAGCAGTCGGATACTTTCATCGCCGGACAAGTTTTTTGCCTTGGCAATCAGCAGATCGAGCTTTGTCTGCTCAACAATCTTAATCACGTCTGCCCTGCACTCGGGACTTTTGAGCTCCGGCCATGTCTCTGCAATGTCGTCAAGAAGCTTGGTGGTGGCCATGTAAGGATCAGCCACGTCCTGCAGTGTAAAGGCCGTGATCGCTGTGTTGAAATCCTTCAGCAGGGGACGTCCGACCTTCTTCGCTTTATCGACCGCCCATCTCAACTTAAGCAAATTTCCCCCGTGACGCGAAACATTGTAACCTGACTTGTCCAGCTCACCGGCAACCCGTTGGATTGATGGCTCCAGTTTTTCCCCTGCGAGATCCTGTGAATCCAGCGCAAGAATATTCTCCTCGATCAACAACCAGAGAGGCTTTTTTTCGAATGCGTCGCTTGTCGTCATTTTTCATCTCCTAATTTAATGATTTTAACCGATAATCAATGCGCCGGCCGAATCCGACTGAAAAAGTATCTTCAATTCCCGTTGGATGATAAACATGTCGATAAGAAACCGCTTTTCCCGGCAAACACTATAAAGACGCACCCATGCGAGTCAAGGGAAAATCCACAATTGGGATGAAGTGGCAGGCCGACGTGCACCTGATTCTTGATTAAGGATCAGGATACAAGGGCCAGGCATAGGCTTGCCGCCAAAGCGCAGAGACTGGCAGCTTTATGCTGACGACTTGATCGCATTCATCGAGCAGCGGTACCAGTCACCCATCTTGGGCATCGGCCACGCTATCGTCCCCACCTGAACGATCTTGGCGGCAAAAAACGACCGGACTTATTTAAAACCCTCGTGTTGATCCAACCTGCAATGGTGTCTCACAGCATTGCCAACCTTGTTCGCATCATACCGAGAGCCTTGATGAATCATTTCGAACCCGCCAGAAGCACCTTAAAAAAGCCAGACTGCTGGATAATCATGCTTAACCGACTACAACTAATATGTTGTTTTTGTTATCCAAAGTGGCCATAAATTTTCAATTGGTTTCATTATTCGAAGTTCACCGACCTATTGCACAACCGATAATAACCGATATTCCCATAGTGGTTGACGAAAGAGATGGAAGCACAGAAACTGGAAATCGTACAACTTCACTTGCCGGTTGGGCTTTCATGCTATGTCTCCCTTGCCGTTCGGCGCGGCGTGTTCATCGCGCAGGACTTCCCTCAGTTTCTCCCTCAGCGCGGCCATATTGTACGGCTTTTGGATAAATCCAGCCAGGCCTTTACCGGTGAAGCGCTGGGTCGCGTCCTGCTCGTTGTAGCCGCTGCAAAGGATGACCGTGACGTCGGGGTGGAGGCGCCGCATCGCGAGGAAGGCTTCTTCGCCATCCATGTGGGGCATGGTCAGGTCGAGCAGAACGCAGACGATTTCGTCGGTATGTTCACGGTACACCTTCACCGCTTCGCACCCGTCGGTTGCTGTCAGGACGCTGAAGCCCATACGTTCGAGCATCTGTTTGCCTACGGCACAAACCGTCTCCTCGTCGTCGGCAACCAGGACTGTCCCGCTTCCATGCCAGCTTTTCCCCTCAGTTTCGTTCTTCCTTCGAGCCGTTAATCTGTTATCGGACAGCTCATTCGCCGGGAAAAGGACCTTGACCGTCGTTCCCTTGTCAACCTCGCTGTATATTTTCAGTGCACTTTTGTGGCCGCGAACGATACCGAGAACGGCGGACATTCCAAGTCCGCGCCCCATGAACTTGGTCGTGAAGAACGGATCAAAGATCTTTTCTATGGTCTCGGCGTCCATACCGCAGCCTGTGTCGGCCACTTCGAAATAAGTGTAAACACCTTCGGGCAGCGGTTCATCCAGGCTGGCCCGCAGGACCTCATTGACATCATTGAGATATGCGCGGTCACAATTCATCGCACCGGTAGACAGAGTGATGAGGCCACCCTTGTCACCGATGGCTTCCGAGGCGTTGATTATCAGGTTCATGATAATCTGGCGGATTTGCGTCACGTCACCGTCGAAGGAAGGCAAATTTTCGGCGAGGTTGTATTTGAGGCCTGCCTTCTTTGATGTTGAGACCTCTATTAGAGTAGCCAATTCCTTTATAAGTTCCCCGGTGTCGATCGGCTCGATTACGAACTGGCCTTTGCCTGAGTAGGCGAGCATTTGTCTAATCAGGTCCGCCGCGCGCTTGGACGCCTTCATGATCGCCTGCAGGTTGCATTTCGCCGTCGACATGGGTGAAAGTTCGCCCAGCGCCAAGTCTGCGTTGCCTATAATAGCCATAAGGATATTGTTAAAGTCATGGGCGATACCGCCGGCCAGCACGCCCAGACTCTCGAGTTTTTGCGCATGCAGTACCTGCCGCTCGAGTGCCAGTTTATCTTTTTCCGCCTGTTTGTTCTGGGCGATCTTGTCGCACAACTCCTCGTTGGCTTTGGCAAGCTCCACCGTTCGTTCCTCAACCCGCAATTCCAAATCGTCGTGAGCCTTTTGCAGCGCCGTCTCTGCTCGCTTTAAAGCGGTTACGTCCCGATGAATAACAATGCTAAAAACGTGTTTACCTTCCTGATCGTGCAGAATGGCGGTCCTAAGTTGAATTTCCAGCAGATCTCCATTTTTGTTCCAACGCTTGGTTTCAAAAAATACAGTTCCATTCTCTAAAGTGCGCCTCCAGGCCTCTTGGGTCGCAATAGTCTCCTCCGGCGGTACAAAATCAATCTGACCGCCCATCAGTTCTTCTTGGGACCAACCATAAACCTGTACAAAGGCATCGTTGACATAGGTGACTCTTCCCTCTGAATCGTATACGACTACCGGATCTGGAATGGCTCCTACAAGCGTACGATAGCGATCCTCACTCTCCCGCAGCGCCTCCTCAGCCTGCTTCCTTTCTGAAATATCGCGCATGGAACCGATAAGCCTTAAAGGGTTACCCTGGCTATCTCTCATCAACAAGGTGGTTATCGAACAGGGGTGTTGGGAGCCGTCTTTATCTTTCAGATTAATTTCATAATCATTAACCATTCCCTTGTCTAAAATTAGCTCTATAAATTCGTCCCGTTCACTTGGATCGGTATAAATATCAAAAAGTGATTTCCCGATTAACTCCTTACTTTCATATAATGAAAATTTATTAATTGAAGGGCTGACTTCTAAAATAGTTCCATCCATGCCTGCTTCGTAATAGACATCCTGTAGATTTTCAAATATTCTCCTGTATCTTTCCTCACTCTTCAGCAATTCGTTCTCCGCCCGCTTGCGTTCTGTGATATTCCGCAAAGCCGTTATTCGAATGGATCGACCTTTGTAGTTTATCCTCCGGCCCTGAATTTCACATGGGAATGTGGCCCCATCTTTACGTAAGGCGCTCCCTTCGTATGGCTCTTCATAATCTGAAAGCATGTTGATTTTCGCCTGCTCACGGTCTTCAGGTACAACCCATTCCGTTCCGTGTCTGCCGACAGCTTCAGCGCGGGTGTAGCCAAACATCCTTTCCGCAGCCTGGTTTTGATCCAAGCAGATGCCTTTTTCGGAAAGGAATATTGCTTCAAAAGATGCCTCAGAGAGCACCTTCAACCGCTCTTCGCTCTCCTTAAGCGCCTCATCCGCCCTTTTACGCTCAGATTCTGCTTGCTCAAATTCATGAATCCTTTTCTCTAATTCTTCATAGGTTGGTTTCTTAATCATCGGAGGGATCTCCAATCTAAAAATGAAGGTACATTCTATATTATTAAAACAAATAATCTATAAGTACAAATTTTTATCTCTATTGAAAATGCGCTACGTGGACATCAACATATTGTGGGTGGAGTTTAGGATAATAAATGTCAGATAGATTGAGATCACCTTGCCAATTGCAATCATGAACGCAATGCTATGGTCTTCGGGCAGGTTGATGATTTTAGCGACCCGCATCGTAATCGAAGCCATCCATCGGGCAACTCTGGTAGCCCAGTTCCAGGGCCATTAACATGATTGTCTGCCCGACCAGCCCACAGGAACGCATGCCCTCGTCACGCTCACCTTGTGGTTTGTCACGGTAATAGTCATCGATCGCCGGTAACAGGAAATCCTGTACTTCCTGTGGTGCGCGCGCCAGTATCGTTGCGGGTCACGTTGCCGGCACCAGGCCAAAATCTCGTCACTACCCGGAGCAGGATAATAGCTAAAATTAGGTGCTCAATTCGACAGTGCGATGATCTCCATTAGTTTGTCAGAATCTATGCTACCGCCACTGATTATACACACCGTTTTACCACGCTCCTCATGCGGTGTAGCCAGTGCTGCCGCGACTGACAGTGCGCCTGAGCCCTCGACGATTAATTTATTTCTAAGAGCAAGTCTTTTTATCGCTATTCTAACTGCCTCTTCTGAAACAAGCACTGTCTCATCAACGACCTGCCTCAACAGTGGATACATCTCGTCAACGACAAATGGCACAGCAGTACCATCGCAAATAGTTGACTGAGCATCAACCCATGTAGGTCTACCAGCATTGAAGGTCGCTTGCAAAGATGGACAGGCTTCGGATTGGACCCCCACAACCCTCAACGATCTTTTCAACACTTTCAGAGCACTACCTATGCCGCTAATTAATCCGCCGCCTCCGACAGGCACAAAAACCGTCTCGACCTCGGGCATATCGTGGAAAATCTCGAGTCCGATAGATCCGCTTCCTGCAATCATTTTTTGATCGGCCCATGGATTGAGGAAGCTATAGGGTTCTTCATCCCAGCGTGCTTCGAAAATGAAGTTGATAAGCTCGCTCATAGGCAAAAGAACTGCCTCCACCCTGTATCGTTTGATCGCCTCCAATTTGGACGTTGGCACACTATCCGGTAGTAAGCTTCGTGCTGGAACGCCGAAAAGACGGGCTGTGTACCCCAGCGCCATGGCTGTATTACCCGCACTAACTGTGCTGAGGCCAAGATTTCGCTCTTCTGTTGTGAGCGATGCTGCCCAGTTGTAGACACCTCGTAGCTTGTAGGAGCCTATAGGTTGCAAAATTTCTGGCTTGAGGAAGATATCGGTTGCCTCATCGAAGGACTGTAGTGGAAGAAGCGGAGTGCGGACAACGACGTGTTTCAATCGTTCAGAAGCCGCCTGAATTTCGTTGAGGTCAGGCGGGGATACAGGAGCACCACCCCATCCAGTGGGTTTGTCGTCAAAGTTCATAATTGTCCGCTTTTCCAGGATTGGCTCAGCCATGCCGAGAATAGAAAAGGCCATAGCATCGGTAGGTCACTTCTCCGAATGGATTCTCTTTCTATTCCCTCCGCTTGTAGGCAATGCAGTCGATCTCAACAGCAGCCCCGAGCGCTATGTCTGCTCGCCCCACTGTAATCCGCGCTGGAGGGGCAGAACCAATGACCTTAAGATAGGCTTCGTTCATATCCTTGAACGTACCCATACAGACCTGGCTGCCACCCTATTGATAATGTTGGTTGTCTAAATACGTATTTTGAATCGCACTACAGATAGATTGCGATCATCATCGGTTTGATCGAATTTAAGATATCATAGCTTTTCCGATCGGGCAAATTTTGCAGATCAGGTTGGAGAGCTGTTTTGATTTTGATTCGTCATAATTTCAGTAAAAACTAAATCAAAGATATCTGTATTCGAATTTCCGGATCTCCTATAAGCTTCAGTCTAATCGGATGTGATCGTATCTGGGGATAAGGCTTTGGAGCTAGCTCGGGCGTTGGCTGCCTGATAACTCATCAAAAATTCTAAACACAGCCATTCGTAATGAATCCCGTCGAAATGATTCACATGAATGATCCGAACCTATCGATTGTGAAGCAATGTCATGGCCGCCGGTATGCGTTGCCAGGGTAATCCTGCGATTAAGTATTGGTGCGTTCCAGAAAATTTTCTCCAAGAATTTTTTAATTGCTGCCACTCTAACAATCCGGGAAATAAGTTTTTAGCATTTGACAAAAACGATCAGTTTGGATATGCAGTCCAATCAAAGGTGCCCGGAAGGGCTTGATAGGAAATCCCGTTAGAATCGGGAGCGGTCCCGCCGCTGTAATCGGGGACGAAATCTGTAGATGCCACTGTTCCGTGTATGACCGAAACGGGAAGGTGCAGAGAGTAGAACGATCCGAAAGCCAGAAGACCTGCCTTGGTAAATGCCGTTAATCCCCCGATGGAAGGGGTCCGGTGACATATCGATAGGGCCAAGAAAGCTGGGTGCAGCCCTTCATGCCAATATCCGCATGAAGGGCTTTTTTTATGCCGGTTAATGCCGCACCCGAACTGATAAAGCGATGGAGGATTTCTGGGCAGGAAATCCTTCATCGCTTTATCTATTTTAACGGTATTGGGTTGATCCGGTCTGATTTTCCCGTTCGGAAGCCATGCCCATACATCCGGGGACCCTAATCATTCTGCTTAGCACATTTGAAAATGAAATCCGAAATTAACGAATAACCAGGAGGAGGAATACGGTGAGAACAAAAAGATGGTCTGGAATAGTGATGAGTCTAGTATTCTTTGTGATTTCCGCAAACAGCATGGCCGCTCCCGGCCATGGCAGCCAAGCACCTAAAAAAGTGGGTATTCTTTTGGTTGCATTCGGGTCAAGTGAAGCGTCCGCCCAGGTCTCTTTTGAAAATATTGACAAAAAAGTTAAAGCCGCCTATCCCGGTGTCCCTGTCCGCTGGGCATACACGTCGCACATCATCCGCGAGAAACTGGCCAAGCAGGGCAAGCACCTGGATTCTCCGGCGGTGGCGTTGGCAAAGATGCAGGATGAAAACTTTACCCACGTGGCCGTTCAATCCCTGCATACCATCGGTGGCGAGGAATTTCACGATTTGCGCCGCACCGTTGGAGCATTCAAAGTAATGGGCGGATTTCAAAAAATCATCGTAGGATATCCGCTGATGTCCACACAAGCGGATATGGAGCGAATCGTAGATGCCATTTTGAAATCAATTCCCAACAGCCGAAAACAAAATGACGCCGTTGTCCTGATGGGACATGGCACCCCCCATCCGGCCAACGCCTTTTATGCCGCGTTGATGTTCCAGCTCCAGCTCAAGGATTCAAACATCTTCGTCGGCACCGTGGAGGGATATCCCGATGCTGAGATGATCAAAGGCCTGATGCTTCAGAAAAAAATCAATAAGGCCTACCTGATGCCTTTTATGTCGGTTGCCGGTGATCATGCTAAAAACGATATGGCCGGTGGGGAATCAGACTCATGGAAATCGATCTTTTCCCAATCCGGTATTGACTGCGTCCCAGTTCTCAAAGGAACCGCCGAATATGACGATTTTGTAGCCATTTGGGTCGATCATATCCGCGGGCCACTCAGTCATTTCGAATAGAAATCAAATCGGCAACTGGTTGAAAATTGATTTTCTTTTTGATTCATGCCCAGATTGGAGAAATCGTCGCATGAGAAAGAATGCCCTGTGTTTGTTCCTTATGCTTATCTTACTTCCAACCATTCTATCCGCTCAGGAAACGAGTGGCGCAGTGGATGCGGCAACTGCAAAAAACAGGGGGCGTCAAAAGCCTCGAAAAACGAATTGAACCGCTCGAAAAGGCCATCGGCCTGGAATGTGGAATTGGGTGCGGCAATTATCGACAGCATTGAACTGGCTGTCCGTTATGGCGGATCGGACGACGGCGGGGCTGAATGGTTGCCGGAATCCCACTAGGGTGCTGTATTAAACTGGGGATTCTTTGAAAACACCAACCTGGCCTTGGAATACCTGCATGACAAATACGAAGGTGATGCCCAGACGGACGACACGTGGACGGCCCAGCTTGCGGTTGAATTTTAATCAGGTTCCTATGGGTCTATTGTTTCTTGGTTCTTTCTATATTGGGAGACACCATGGGTTTCAAAAGCTTAAGGTCAGCGCAAATGACAACTAATGTGGATAGCAAGGTCCCTTCCTTGACTGTAATATGACATTGCGCTGTCTATATCTCCTTTCTTTTGCATGAGATCTGCAAAAAGCCATAAACACTGCAAAAGTTCGGTCATTGCGCCAACCCTTGTCGAGATTTCAATGCTCTTTTTCATATGGGTGGCAACTTGATGCCAGTCCGGATGCCTCGCCGCGGCAGACATAATTCCCATCGTTCGGTAGCTTGAGATTTCACCCCACTTTTGCCCGGATTGGGCAAGCCTCATCGCCTTCTCATTGGTTGATTCAGCACGGTTAAAATTTCCAGACAATGCCAAGTTTTCGGCGAAAAGGGAGTAAAAAAAACGAAGGGCCAATACAGAATCCATTTTTTTCATCATTTCGATTGCTTGCCCCATGACCGTCAGCCCATCTTCCCGATTCCCAGAACTGAATCGTGCGGCCCCTTTAAAAAAAGTGGCCCAGATGATAGGCAACGAATTGTCCAGTTTCTTGGAAATTCGAAAACACTCCCTGCAATTATTAATCGTCGCGTGCCAATTGCCGTACCAATAATGAATGGATCCCAGATACCCAAAGGCCATGGCTTCAAAGGTCGGTATTTCATATTTTCGGGCGATTCTGATCGCCTTGGCGATCGCTTTCATACTGGCTTTGTAATTTCCAGTCAGCCCTTGCAATAACCCGAGGATGGCCGTGGAATAGACGACGTCATCCCATTTTTCGAACGGCTTGATCAATTGCAGACCCTCGTTGAGGTAGTTGACTCCCATTGCAAACTCACCGGTATACAAACAGATACGTCCGAAAAGCGTGTACGAGATGGCCAGCAACTCACGGTCATTTAGTTCCTTTGCCCATTTGATACATTGTTCTACCTGGGGGATTGCTTCAAGAAAATCTCCCTGCATGTAGTCGAATCTAGCCACCCAGTATGATACTTCAGCGATGCGGTTCCGTTTATCGAACTTTTTCGCATAATCCAATGACCGTATCAGCGCTGTCCTGATCTTATTTGAAGGTACAAACTGTGATATTTCAGACCATTTTAAGCTAAGATCGATGTACGTTTGCTGATGATCATTGTCTAATTGGGTTGCATCAAGCATCGATAATGCTTTTTCAAAATATCGTCTCGCTTCCGACAAGGAATGGACGCGAGCGGCCTTGGTTCCAGCCATTTTCAAGTACAACAAGGCTTTTTCCGTATTCGTGCTGTTGGCGTAGTGATAGGATAATTTTTCGCACTGCTCCTCAAGACGGCCAGCGTATAATCGCTCCAATGCCAAGCCCACGGACGCGTGACAATCTTTTCGTTTTTTGAGAAGCAGACTCTTATAGACGGTAACCTGGGTTAAAACATGATTGAACATATACTCAGTGTCAGGGGCGAATCGGAGCTGTTTTATTAACTCCTGAGATTTCAGCACCTCAAGCGAGAGGGGCAACGCGTGCTTGTCTTTGGATATCATTTCAAGAATGCTTAATGGGAATTCTCGACCAATGACCGCTCCCAGTTGAAGTGTTTCTTTTACATGCCTGTCCAATCGGTCCAGTCGTGCTCTGATGACGGCCTGCACGGTGGCGGGCAATTTTAGTTTCTCAAGTGGACGTAACAGGGAAATTTTTCGATCTGCAATTCGCACAGATCCATCTTCCGTTAATACCTTGCAGACCTCTTCGATGAAAAAAGGATTACCGCCGGTGTGATCGTGAATGAAAGATGAGAATCCATCCGGCAACGCATTGACTTTCAAAATGGATTCGATGATATGGGTCGTGTTTTGGGAACCCATCGCTTTGAGCGCGCACTGCGTATGGAATTTCCAATCGGGCCAACTTGCCGTATGCTCAGGGCGATACAGGACCAGCAGCATCAGCGCGTAGGCCTCCATTAGACTTGCTAGGTGCTTAAGGATTGAATCCGATGCTTCGTCAGCCCAGTGCCAATCTTCCAAAACCATGACCATTGGCTTCCGGTTGGCGTTTGACAGTATTATTCCAGCCAGGGCCTGGCTGATGGAACGTTTAAGCTTCTCGCCGTGCAGATGGTTGGGAAGCGGGTAGTTTTCGCTCGGAATGGACAGCAGATGCAAATACATAGGAAGATATGGTTCTAATGAGGCATCGATCGCAAGGGTATTCGATATGGCTTTTTTTTCCAAAATTGAAGGCCTGTCATCTTCTTTCAGTGACAAGCCGCGCTTCAACAGATCAATAAATGGCAAATAGGGTATATTGCTTCCGAAAGACTGGCAACGGCCCTGCAGCACGGTAATTTTCTTTCTATCGATGCGGTGACGAAATTCATAGGTCAGGCGGCTTTTCCCCACACCGGCCTCACCGGTTACAGTTACGAACTGCCCCTTTCCAGCTACGGTTTTTTCTAAACATGCATGAAGGTTGGAAAGTTCCTGGCCTCTTCCTATAAAATCTGTGAAGCCGTGTCGCTGAGATGCCTCGAATCGGGTTTTCACCTTCAATTCACCCAATATCAAGTGAGGTTTAACGGGCTGGGTGATTCCTTTGAGGTTGACCTGATGAAGCGGTTGGGTTTCAAAATAGGGAGCTATTAGACTATTCGTTTGGGCACTGACCAGTATTTCGTCGGGTTTGGCAAGATCTGAGAGTCGCGAAGCCAGATTCAGCGTATCCCCAACAACGCCATGAATGCCTTTTTCAACGATCATTTCTCCGGTAACGACAAGGCCGGTGTGAATACCGCTGTGCATGCTCAATTGCTCATTGATTCGAGCCTTAAACTCCGGGCTGATGGAATGTACCAACCGGTGAATCTCCATGGCTGCGCGAACCGCCCTCACCGGATCATCCTCATGCACTGCCGGTAAACCAAAAATGGCGACGACGGCGTCTCCAATGAATTTTTCGAGAAAACCTTGATATTTTTCTATCGTTTTGGCAATTTCTGCGAAAATACGACTGGAAATTTCTCTGACTTCTTCTGGATCGAGTTTGTCAGACATCGCTGTATATCCGGAGAGATCGGAAAAAAGCACAGTAACATGTTTGCGTTCCCCACCCATTCCCGCCAATGGCTTTTTTGTTAATGCTTTCGACGGGTTAAGTTTTAATCCACATTCCCTGCAGAATTTGTCGGTTGACAGAACTTCAATTTTACATTGCGGACACAGCAAGGTAAGCATGGCCCCGCATTCACGGCAGGAATTCGTTTGTTCAGAATTGGCGGCATGGCAATTCGGGCATTGCATTAAAACCAACCTCTAAGGAGAAAATGGAAAGAAGGCGAGCGCGTTTTTAATCAAACCCATCTAACCGACGCCGCTCAGCGCAGCAAAGGATGAATAAAAAGGTCACCCTGCCGATCGAAACAGCGGGCAGCACTTTTCAGATCGCGCAATTGAAGTCGAGGATCCGAAAATTGGTGCTGATTAGGTGGATGTAATTAGATTTGAAAGCTATCAGAAGGCTCTACGGGGAATCGTATCCTCCCCGCCAGGCTGTTTAGGCAATGGTGGCAACCTTTTTTCGCCTGCAAAGATGCTTCACGCTGTGCCACATTGTAACACTATAATACTTTTTGTAAAGCCATATCCGTCTAAAAAGCGTCAGCGACGCAATGTATGATTTGGCTATTTAGGGGGACCGACTGACCTTTCAGCGGATTTGATCGGGCTGATGAAATTGCACCCCATGCTTCGCATCAAGTCAGGTATTCATGGGCTTTTTTCACGAAAGGATGGATCTTTTTCATAAGCTGATCGGGCTGCTCTTCGATCACCAAATGCCCGGCATCCGGAATGACGTGCAACAATGAGCCCGGGATCATATGGCGCAACGCCTCGCCGCGTTCCAACGGTATCCATGTGTCCTCACGGCCCCAAAGGATCAAAACCGGCTTGGAAATCCGGGCGTACAAGGGTTGCACTTCATCCGTATAACCTGAATTTGCCTGCGCAATCTGCCGGTAAAAAGCCGCTTTTCCGTCTGGCCCGGTCCACGGACGGAGGATTGAATCCAGGGTGGCGTCATCGATGGGTTTGAAGGCAGCTGTCTGGACATACGCGCGAACAATGGCTTCATGAATGTAGTCTGGGACGCCGGCAAAGGCGGATTCATGCGCATGGACATGCCGAAAGAAAGACGAGCCCCACGGAACAACCGCCACCGGATCGATGAGCACGATCTTGTCGAAATCGCGTCCATTGATCAGGTGCGTTCGAAGCACCGTCGTGCCTCCGAAATCATGACCAATGATCGATGGGTTGTCAAGCTGCCAGCAATCCATAAGACGATCCAACACCTGATTCTGAATTCCCAGTGAAACATCGCCAGGTGATTGATCCGACTGGCCGTAACCGATCAAATCATAGTAATGGACAGTGAAATCTTGGGACAAGGCTTTGATGATATGTCGCATATTGAAAGACGACCAGGGTGTGCCGTGAACCACGACTACCGGCGGGCCATCGCCAATGATCCCGTATCGCACGGTGCGCCCATCGAAATCGCAGGCGTCGGGTAGCTTCCATTCAGTCATCGGGCATAATCCGCCGCTTCCATCAGATAGGAGGGATGCTGCAGCCCGGTGGGTTCATAATACGCATCGTGCGTATAGCGAAAACCGAGCGTTATGAGAAGAAGCCGTGAGGCTTCATTCTCCGGATGATGCCCGGCAAAAAGCCCACCCACCTTGAGAACGGTAAACGCGTATTTTATGATCGCGCGAGCCGCTTCAGTCGCGTATCCTTTGCGCCACTGGGCTGAACGTAAATCCAATCGTTTGCCCTCTGATCTCCGGCAACGGTCATCCCGCCGACAGCAGCACCTCGTCGTTCTCGAATGCTTGGCGGCGGACATTGGAGAACATTTCCAGCAGTTTAGACACGGTGAGCTTGGCTTTCTCTGCACCGGAGACGTCGATGACAATTTCACCGGCATCCATCATGAGCAGCCGGCTTCCGTAGGCAATGGCATGGTTCATGTTGTGAGTGATCATCATGGTGGTCAGGCGGTGTTCGGTAACAAAGCGGGTGGTCAAGTCCATCACGATGGCCGCGTTGCTCGGGTCCAGGGCAGCGGTGTGCTCGTCCAGCAGCACGATATCCGGATTGGAGAGTACCATCATCAACAGGGTCAATGCCTGGCGCTGGCCGCCGGACAGGGTATTGATGTTCTCTTTCATCCGCGACTCCAGACCCATCTTCAAGTTTACCAGCTGGCTTTTGAAATAGGTCCGTATTTTGCGGTTGAGGCTGATGACCGGCCATTTGAACCCCTTTTTGTAGGTGATCATCATATTGTCTTCTAAGGTCATGTTGGAAGCGGTGCCCGCAAGCGGATCCTGGAAAATCCGGCCCATGGTTATGGCCCGCTTGTACTCCGGGTGGTCGGTGACATCTTCCCCGTTGATGAAGACCTTGCCGGAGGTGGGCAACAGGTTGCCGGAAATCAGGTTGAACAGGGTGGTTTTGCCGGCGCCGTTGCTGCCGATGATGGTGACGAATTCACCGGCGCCCACGGTCAGGTTCAGGTCCCGAACCACCGTCTTGGCGTTGGGGGTGCCCGCATGAAAGGTGCAGTTGAGGTTCTGGAGGCGGATCATGCGGCGGTTCCAGCCTTCCCGCGAATGCGGCGGTAATTGGTCACGGCCAGGGAGGCAATGATCAGGACACCGGCGATCAGCTTGAGGTCGTTGGGGGTCATGTTGATGTAGTAGCCGTAATATCTGCCCAGGTACATGATGGCCTTGAACAGGATCGCGCCCAGTATCACCCGCAGGGTGAGCAGGCCGATGCGGTTGGACTTGATGATGAACTCGCCCAGCATCACCGATGCCAGCCCGGACACCACGATCCCCTGCCCCAGGTTCACGTCGGCAAAGCCTTGGTATTGGGCGGCGAAGGCACCGGACAGGGCCACCAGCCCGTTTGACAGGCCCACACCGATGAGCTTGAGGGTGGCCGGGTTCACCCCCTGGACCTTGACCATCTGCTCGTTGTTGCCCAGGGCGCCGAACACCAGTCCCATGTCCGTATGGAAAAACAAGTCCAGGGCAAACTTGATGGCCAGGATGACCAGGACGAAAAAGATCAGCGATGCCCAATCAGCCGGAATCAGGCCCTGGGTAACAGCGGTGACGTGGGTGATGATCGTATCCACGCGTAAAAGGGGCAGGTTGGCCCGGTTGCCCATGATGCGGATGTTGACCGAGTAGAGCATGGTCATGGTGAGAATGCCGGCCAGCAGATGGGGTACCTTGAGCCGATTGTGGATGGCCGCGGTAACGAATCCGGCCAGCACCCCGCCGCAAAAAGCCAGGAGCAGTCCAGTCAGCGGGTGCATCCCGCCGGTCAGCGAGGTGGCCATAATCACCGCGCCCATGGGGAAGCTGCCGTCCACGGTCAGGTCGGGGAAATCGAGAATACGGAAGGTGAAAAACACCCCCAAGGCCATAATCGCGTATATCAGCCCTTCGACAAAAATTCCTTCAAGCATGATGAATCAGTCTTTATTGTTTGATCAGCTTCCCATCCTCAATGATCGTATTGGCATTGGCGATGACATCTTCCGGGAAGGTCAAGCCCAGTTCGTCGGCCACATCCAGGTTGATCAACAGATCCACGTCCGACGCATCGGTCATGAAAATGGTGGGGATGGTTTCGGGCTTTTCCCCCTTGAGGACACGGACCACCAGGCGGCCGGTGGCCTTGCCCATCTTGTAGTAGTCGAAACCCCAGGCGGCCAGCACCGGGGTCGTTTCGGCGCTGCTGGGATCGGCAGACATCACCGGGATGTTGTACTTTTTAGCCACGGCGGACACGGCGGCCAGGGCTGACACCACGGTGTTGTCGTTGGAGATGTAGATGCCGTCCACCCGGCCGGCGATGGCCTGAACAGCTTGCTTGACCTCCGCGGAATTGGATACGGTCGTTTCTACGAACTCGATGCCCATCTCCTTGCACACCTGTCTGGCGATGGTGGCCAGGCTGACGGCATTGGCCTCGCTGCTGGCGTAAACGTGCCCAAGCGTCTTGATGGGCTTGATCCGATTGAGCAGTTCGATCTGCGCTTTCACCGGGGTCATGTCGGAAATGCCGGCCACATTTTTCTCGCCTTTTTCCGTCGACCCGATCAACCCCGCAGCCACCGGATCGGTGACTGCACTGTAGATCACCGGGCGGTCCTTGAGTGCATTGACCAGCGCCTGGGCGGTCGGCGTGGCGATGCCCACGGCCAGGGTCACATTCTCGGACTTGAACTTCTGGGCGATGGACGAAGCGGTCGACATTTCACCGTTGGCATTCTGTGGGTCGAACCGCGCATCGGGGTACTGGGTTTTCACCACTTCCTGGATTCCCTTTTCAATGGCATCGAGGGCCGGGTGGGCAACAATTTTAGATATGCCGATGAGGATCGGATCTGACGCAGCAGCCGGTGCAGCATGGATCATCGCAGTAATCGCGAGCAGGGCGGTCAAGGCAAAGCAGCGCTTTTTCATAAACTTTTTCCTTCTCCTTTCCACAAGATTTTTTCTATGTTCTGTCATGTAGAAACGCTTCCGACCGCCTTTTAAGTATATAGGAGGGCGGTCAAAATCAAGCTCTTTTTCCCCTGTGGTCGCGGCAGGAAACAATTGGGCAACACCTCCCTGCCGGGGCGCTTGAATAAAACACGCATGAACCCGACGGCATCCTGCCGTATCAAAAGGGCTATCTCCATGAAAACCGCCACCCGGGAACTGATTGACCTTTTCGCCCAGACCGAGGACCGCAAACAAATGGAAGTGCTGTTCCGCGAGATTTTCACGCCCAGCGAAATCGACACCCTGACTCTCCGCTGGCAACTGCTCAAAGACCTCTACGAAGGCAAGACCCAGCGCAAAATTGCCGCCGAGCACAAGATCAGCCTGTGTAAAATCACCCGTGGCTCCAAGCTGCTTAAAGCCAAAGGCAGCTATCTGAAAAAGGTGTTGGACGACCTGTACGGCAACGGGAACAACAACTGATCGACCCTTGTACAGGTGGATGGCGCGGGCCATGTGCAAGCCTGCGGCAATCTCAGGCTGATTTTCAAGCATCCAACACATCCAGTCGATAACGGTTCCCGCCAGTTTTTATTCGATAACCCCATCTTATCACTCATCATTTTCAAGAAGACGGTGAAATGTGTAGAAAGCGACTGTTCTGTGTTGACGCCGGTTCGATTGTTAAATTTTTTCTCTTTTTCTTGCTTGTCTTTTTTCCCTTGCAGGAGGCCTTGGCCGAAAGAATCTTTTTTGCCGGATACAAGTGTTTCATCACCACCCTGTTGATTGGATCGGGAACTGCAAAACGGCTTGCCGGAATCACTGGTTCATGACGGCTTCAATGGTGTAGCGGCCCAGTTGCGTGTGGTGCAGCACATTGCCGAATGGCGCCATCGCCTCGGGTGAGCCCTTGGCGAAAACGAGCACAGGCGTAGCCGTGTGCGAGCCGGTATTCCAGACCACCATTTGGTCAGCCGCCACCTCTCTGGCCAACAGATTTTGCCGGTTGTCATCGGTCTGATACACAAAAAAGGCGCCGGTGGGACCCATTTTGGGGACCACCTTGTCCCCAGAGAGCTGTGCCCTTCGGTGTAATACGGATTCTCCTCGGTTGCCAGGATGGCGGCGGCCTGCGCTTCGCTGATGGCGAATGCCGTATATTGATTCACCAGTTCCGCCAGCCTGGCCGGCGTCTGCTGCTCCTTGGGCAGGCGGTCGAATTGGCCCCGAAAGAGTTTGTAATAGCTCATTTTCTGGCTGTATATCTTATCCAGAACCGCGGGATTGCCGAAGTTATAGTTGGGTTTGAATTCACGTCCCTTAAACAGGATACCGGGCAGTCGCCTGCCCACCGGAAGGTCGTTGGCGCTATAGCTGATCCCGAAACCACCGGTGGTATGGTCGGCCGTCACGATGACCAGGGTGTCATCACGATTGTTGGCCCAGTCCAAGACATAATCGACCGTCTCGTTGAGTCTCAACAGCTCATGGAGCATCAACCCGGTGTCGTTGTTGTGGGCGGCCCAGTCGATCTGACCGGCCTCGATCATCAGGAAAAACCCCTTGTCATTTTCAGAAAGTACCTGCAGCGCCTTGGCAGACATCTCTTTTAAGGTGGGAATGGTTCGGTCGGGGCTGTTCTGGCTGCGGGTCACCGTAATGCCATCCGGCATCGCCGAGTAGGCAAAAAGGCCCAGCAGTTTGCCTTGGGCCGTTTCCATCTGGGCTCGGTTAAAAGCCAGGGAATAACCCTTTTCCTGAGCCTCTTTCAGCAAATTCCGGCTGTCTGTGCGCTTGGACTTGAGTTTGACGGAACCCTGCGTCATCTGCTCCAGCTCTTTTCGTTCGACTGAGTTCTCGTCATTGGCCTCTTTGGGAATCCAATGACGCAATCCTCCCGAAAGCATGACATCCGGGCCGGCATTCAGCATGTCCGCGGCAATTTCGTTCTCCAAGCTGCGATGGGGCTGATGAGCGGCAAACGCGGCCGGTGTCGCATGGGTCAGACGCGTATCGGACACCAGCCCGGTTGACTTGCCCGTTTTGATGGCTTTTTCGAGGATCGTTTCCACCGGATTGCCGTCCTTGTCCGCCCCGATCATCTCCGATCCGGCAAACTGGCCGGTTGCCAGTTGGGTCCCGGATGCAGCGGAATCCGTAACGAGAACACCACTGGGGTAGGTCAGCGAAATCCCCATAACGCCCCCCTCGTCCATGATTCTGTCAAAAGCGGTTCTTCTCTCTTCGATTACCGTATCGGGTGCCTGCCTGGCGTATGAAAGCAGCAACCCGACCTGTTCCGGCCCCATTCCGTCACCGACGATCAGGATGACATTTCTGGTCTGGTTCCCATGGTCCTTAACCGTCGCGCGTTCATGCAGTCCACTGCAGCCGGTGATGATGAGGCATACCAGCATTAGAATTCCTGTCGCCTGAAAAGCTCGTTTTCTCACAAATTGCCCCCTTCCTGCCTTGGCAGAAATGACCGGAAAGCTAAAAAACCGGTTTCTTCCGATGTCATCCGGATGTACCGGTTGAACCGCGATAGCGAGCGCATTCCTCGCCGCTTGCGGCGGGGTTAGCGCGCGAACTGAAAATAGACTTTCATCCTTACGGTGCTGCGCAGCACTGCCGTTTCAGGCAGAACATTCCCCGCAGCTTGCCGCGGCGAGGGTTCAATTTCGCCGCTCTTCGTCCCTCAACACGCGGCGCAGTACTTTACCCACATTCGATACCGGTATGGAATCGCGGAATGCGATGTTCTTGGGCCGCTTGTAGCCGGCCATGTTCGACTTGCAGAATTCGCGGATCTCCGCTTCGGTGCACGTCTCACCGGGTTTGAGTTGAATGAAGGCCTTGACCGCCTCGCCGCTCTTGGCATCCGGCACCCCCACGACGGCCGCCAGGGCCACCTTGGGATGGGTGAAGAGGATGTCTTCCACTTCGCGGGGATAGACGTTGAAGCCCCCCACCAGAATCATGTCTTTCTTGCGGTCGGTGATGACCACGTAGCCATCATCGTCCACGTGACCAATGTCTCCGGTGAGAAAAAAACGACGGCCGTCGATCTCCCGGAAAACCTCGGCCGTTTCATCCGGTTTGTTCCAGTAGCCCTGCATGACCTGGGGGCCGCAGATGGCCACCTCGCCGTCTTCGCCTCGTGGCATTTCCGTCTGGCTGGTTTCGGCGTCCAGTATCTTGATATCGGTACCCGGCACGGGAAAACCAATGGACCCGATCTTGCGCGTATCGGTAAAAGAAGGATTGGCTGTAGCTATCGGGGCCGTTTCGCTCAACCCATACCCTTCGAAGATGATCGCGCCGGTCTTCTCCTCGAACTGTTTGCACGCTTCCGGGGGCAGCGGTGCTCCGCCCGAGAAACAGGCCATCAGGGAGGTCAGGTCGAACTGATCCAGCAGAATATGGTTGGCAAACGCCACGAAAATAGTCGGCACCGCCGGCATCAGGGTCGGCCGGTGCTTCTGCACCAGTTTGAGTACGTCGGTAAAGGGCGGGTCACCGGCACGCGGGTCTGGCACGCAGATCAGACGGCTTCCCGATAAGCAGGCGGAGAGCATGGCGCAGGTCATGCCAAAGCTGTGGTACCAGGGCAACACGCCCAGGTAGCAGTGATAACCACCCCTGCGGATCCCCTCTAACGACCCACCATCGCCGTAGTCCAGCCGCGCCCAGACATCCAGCGCCTTGAGATTATAAACGAAATTGGCGTGCGTCAGGGCGGCGCCTTTGGGCACCCCGGTGGTCCCGCCGGTGTAGATGATCAGCGCCAGGTCGTTGAGTGGATCGATAGCCGTCGCCGGCGGGGCGGGTTGGGCACTGGACACCACGTCGTCGAACATGAGATGCCCTGTGGCGTGACGCTCGGCATGGGGGATCTTGCCCAGCAGGCCGCCCAGGAAACCCTTCAGCCAGGGCAGGTAGGAGTTGACGTTGCAGACCACCACCGATTTCACATCGGTGCCCTGGATGGCCTTTTCGGCGGTGGGGTAAAATTGGGGATGGTCCATGCAAAACAGCACCTTGGCCCCGGCATCCTTGAGTTGGTAATTGAGTTCTGCAGGGGTGTACAAGGGGTTGCAGGTCACACAAACCGCAGCGGCCTTGAGGATGCCGAAGAAGATGGCCGGGTAGTGCGGCAGGTTGGGCAGGAAAATGGCCACGCGGTCGCCCTTTTTGATGCCCGTTGCATTCAGAAATGCGGCGATCCTGTCGGCCGTATCCTTAACCTGGGCAAAGGTGCGGGATGCATCGTTGAAGATGGTGTAGGTCTGGTTCGGATAGTCCCGTGCCGCATCGTCCAACAACTGAAACAGGGGTTGGTCGTATTCGCCGATTTCGTGGGGAACGCCGTCGGGCCAGTTTTTGGTGGGCCAGTGGGCTGTTGTCATTGCGTCATCTCCTGTGGGTGGGGGCGGATACCGGGTCAATCGCTTTGAATTGGCGGTTAATGCCAACATGCATAAATTCTGCACTGACACCCGTGTTGCTGGATATTGTGGAGTTGCGTCAAATCAATCCGGCGTGAAGGGAAAACGATCGAAATATAAAAAAGATTACCGCCTTTGCTTAGGCCGGTCAAGACGTTTCAAACGCCTGTTGGCCGAGAGACGGCATTGGTGTTGCCTGCATCAAGTGGATAGAAGACCTTTCCAAATAAATCCTGTTCCCTCAAACGCTAACGTCAAACATTTTTACAGCTGCAAATTTTTTTTATTTTTATGTTCCAAAAGCAAATTTTTTTTCACTTTTCCAGTTTGCCAACACGGCTTGATCACGTCTATTATGGAAACAATATCAGAAGTGTTGGCTGTTTTACGATCCATGCGAACGCGATGGCACATAAGTTGCGGAATCAGCGTCAGCCGCAGCTGATCAATAGTGACCGCAAGCACGCAAACGGATATTAGAGAGGAGACCAATCATGGGAATGACCACCGATGAACTCTACTTCAAACCCCGTCTTCAAGTCGTCAACGACGCACAGATTGCGCAGATTCATATGTCCACACTGGATGTACTCGAGCGCACGGGCATCAAAATGACGCACCCGAAAGCCTTGGAGATCTTAGCCGGAGCCGGTGCCCAGGTCAACGGCGACCGGGTCAAGATTCCCGGATGGTTGGTGGAAGATGCCATCCGCAAAGCTCCCTCCCGCATTGTTCTGGCCAAGCGCACCGGCGAGCGCACCGTATTTCTGGAGCGGGACAAAAGCTTTTTCGGCCCCAGCCTGGACTGTGTCGACTACATGGACCCCACCACCCACGAACGCTCGCGTTTCGTCAGCGACAACGTCAACGCCACCGCCGCCCTGTGCGACGCCCTGCCCAACTTCCAGTGGTGCATGACCATCGGCATGGCCGATGACGTGCCCGCGGACATCGCCGACCGGGTCATCGCCCGCAAGGTGTTCGAGAACTGCGAAAAACCATTGGTTTTTTGCTGCAAGGACACCAACAGCGTCAAAGACACCTACGAAATGGCGCTCTTTTTGTGCGGCGGCAAGGAGAAGTTCGACGCGGCGCCCACCATCGTACACTACTCGGAGCCCATTTCGCCGCTGGTCTATTTCGACCCGGCCATCGACAAAGTCATGTATTGCGCCGAAAACCGCATCCCGCTGATCAACTTCCCGGCGCCCCAGTGCTGCGGCAGTTCACCGTCCACCTTTGCCGGGGCGCTGGTCCAGGCCAGTGCCGAATCCCTCAGCGGCCTGGTGGTCCATCAATTGGTCAAGCCCGGGGCACCCTTCATTTACGGCGCCTTTACCACCATCATGGACATGCGCTCGACAATCTTCTCATACGGCGCCGTGGAGATGAGCCTGATGACTGCCGCCATGGCCCAGATGGCCCAAAACTACCAGCTGCCCTTCTTCGGCACTGCCGGCGCCACGGATGCCAAGTTCTGCGACGCCCAGGCAGGTGCCGAAGCCGCACTCCAGATTCTCTCCGCCGCCACGGCCGGATCGGGTCTCGTACACGACTGCAGCAGTTGGATGGATCACGGTTCCGTGGCCTCGCCGGAATTCATGGTGCTCGTCCATGACATCGTCGATTCGGTCAACCATTACATGCACGGCATCCCCGTGACCGAAGAGACCCTGGCCCTGGATGTAATCCACCGCGTGGGTCCAGGCGGCCACTACCTCCAGGATCCCCACACGCTCAAGAATTTTAAAAAAATAAAATACTCCGAGATCTTCGAACGCATGGTTTACGACCAATGGAAGAACGCCGGCGCCAAAACCTTCGAGCAGCGACTCCAGGAAGTGACCCTGAAAAAGATGGCGCATCGGCCGGAACCACTGCCGGCAGATACCATAAAGACCTTGGACGAGATGCAGGCAAACTGGAAATGAGTAGATCGCAAAAAATAGGAAAATGGGTATAGCGGCTTTCCGCCGCGATCGGACCATAACGCAAAGCCCGAAAGTCTATCCCTCAACGGGCTCTGCTTGCGATTGCCGAAATAAATGGAGAAGACGGATGAAGATTACCAAAGTAACGGTAACACCGGTCAACATTCCTTTGGAAACACCGTTTTTTTGGACCGGCGGCTACTACCCCGGCACATCCAAAGCCATCGTGGAGGTGGCAACCGACGAAGGATTGACCGGACTGGGCGAAGCACCGTCAGCACTCATCTATCCCCTTCTCTACCCATGTCCCGGATATCCGCCGGGCGGTGGCCCTGGGTGTTCCCGATTTCATCGTGGTCAACTTTGCCGTATTGGGCGGCATCAACCGAGCCATTCGCTTTATCGGCGCCTGTGAAGCCATGGGCGTGGGCTTCTGGTGCTACAGCGGCGACGCCGGCATTTGCACGGCCGCCTACCTGCACATGAGTGCGGCCATGCCCTGGATACACGAGCCCAGCCAGAGCCTGTTCCGTTGGCAGATCGCCGATGTCATCACAGGCGGTCCCTTTCGCCAGACCAACAATGTCATCGCCGTTCCCGAAGGCCCCGGATTAGGTGTGGAACTGGATCGGGATGCATTGAACCGGTGGCACAGCCACTACGTCGAACATGGTCCCATGGATCATTTTTACACCCCGGAAAAACCCGGCCATTACCGGAGGCTCCCCTTGAATTGAGGCCGCATGGAGAGTATGGTTCCGCCTGCCTTATTGGTCCAACGCTGAACTTGCAGGAAATAGTATGCCAACTGTCGAACCCAGCACCATCCAGGCAACCATAACCGGCACCATCGCCGTCCTGCTGGCCGCCGCCTGCTGGGCCTTGTCAGGCATATTCGTCAAGCTGATCATGGTTGACGACCAGGTGTCGTCCCTGACGCTGGCATTCTGGCGAGATACGGCCGCATTCGTTGTTTTTCTCATATTGGGTACAGTCACCCAACGCAATCGCATGGAAATCCGTCGCTCGGATTGGCCCGTGATTGCAGGCATGGGTGTCAGTCTGGGCGTCTTTCACGTGGCGCTCAATCTGGGATACCGGCTCAACGGTGCGGCCATTACGACCATTCAGCAGGCGGCCATGCCTGCGATGGTGCTGCTTGTGGCCCGGATGGTCTGGAAGGAGCCGCTCACCGGGTTGAAGATCTTCTCGCTGATCATCATCGCCATGGGGACGGTTCTGGTTTCCGGGCTCATCCAGGCTGGTGCACCCGAGGTCAGCGTTGCCAGCATTGCGGTAGGTTTTCTCGTACCGGCGCTGTACGCCGGGTGGAGCCTCTTTGGCAAGGCGTTACGCAGCGGCTACAGCGCCGTGGTGACACTTGCCTGGGCGTTCGGCATCGCCTCCCTGATCCTGCTGCCTGGCCAGTTATTCACCGGCAGCCTTCTGCCCCCGCCTGTTCCCGCCATCGCCTACCTGTGGTTCGGGGGGTTGATCGGCATTTCCACCGTCTTCGCTTTTTTCGTTTTTACCTTTGCATTAGGCCGGCTGCCAGCAGGTATCGCATCCATTCTGGTGATGTCCGAAATTGCTTTTGCCGTCTTCTATGCCCACCTGTTCCTGGGCGAGACCCTGGCTCCGATCGAAACTGCCGGCGCACTGGTGGTGGTGGCTGGCGTGATCCTTTTGCTGGCCCCCGGCGTGGCAACGAATGCAATCAGGCCTTCCCTGCGCCGATAATACGCATGGTGCGCCCGCTATCGGTATCTTTCTTGAGAAAATGCCGAGAATATCCAAAAAAGAGGCATGATGGCCTTTTTTCCGCCTGAGTTAATCCGCGGCCAAACAAGCCCGACAAACCGCTTGGCCACCCACCGACGCCAGTTTGGAGCCCATGGTGGGTTCACCACAGCGGGTGCAGGGTGTGGCGGGTTCGATGCGGGCCTTGTCCGGCATGCCGGCGGTAACCGGCGTCATGCTGAACAGGTCACCGGCACGGGTTTCCAGCACCTCGGCGGTTCTCTGCATGCCCAATGTTTCCAATTCGAGTTTTTCCGCCTCCGTGATGCTGCCATCGCGCGTTTTCCCGAATAGTTCGATCTGCCGTTCATTGACACGGAAGGTGTCAGGTTTCATGGCCAAGCGCACCCCCTGGCCGGTGCGTCGGTTGAAAAAGGTGAAGCCCATCTTCCCGTAGTCTCGGAGGATGAGGTTGCCTTTGCCCAACGTGCAGCCGGTGACCACCTGGATGGCGTCCACGCAGCAGGCATCGGTTTCCACGATGGCCACCAGCTCTTCGTCCAAGGCCCGCTTTTCCCGCAACCAGCCCAACCCGGCCCTGGCCGCCAGATAGCCGATGGCCAACCCGCCACACACGTGGCCGTGAAAAGCCTCACAGCGCTTGAATTCATCGCTGTTCATTATCTGTTGCGCGTTCATCTTTTTTCTCCACGGGTTTAATTTGATGCCCTCGGAAGAAGTCGCATTTCCGACGGGTTCGTAAAAATCAAACCGCAGTTCGCGGTCAACCTTCCGTCAGACCAGCCACTGCTTCAATGTGGGAACCGTTTTCTGGGGGCTGATGTTGTAGCCGGTGGCGCTGATGTCGCCGGCTTCATCGATTAAAAACGCCGAACGCGCAACCCCCATGTAGGTCTTGCCGTACATTTTCTTTTCGCCCCACACGCCATAGGCGTCGGCGATATGGTGGTCGCTGTCGCTGAGCAAGGCAAACCCCAGGCCGTGCTTGTCGTCGAATTTTTTCTGCTGAGCGACCGGGTCCGGACTGATGCCAACAACGGCCACGCCGGCAGCCGTCAGATCGGGCAGTGCGTCCCGCACCGCTTGGGCCTGGGTCGTTCAGCCGGAGGTGTTGGCTTTGGGGTAAAAAAAGATAAATACCTTTCGCCCCTTGAAATCGGAAAGATCGACATTGCTGCCGTGCTGATCCAATGCGCTGAACGCCGGTGCCGCATCTCCTGGTTGCAGTTGGTTCATTTCGAAAGTCTCCTTTTTTTGGGGTTTGCATACATTTCCGTATTTCGAACGGCCGCCTGCGCAGCCTGTTTCAGCCTGGCATTCAATCGCTCGCGTTGTTTAAACAGATCGTGTTCGACCGATACGCCCGCGGGTGTGACCGGGCTTTTGTAATAAAAAGAGAGCCAGTCCTGCGGGCCGTGCCAACCGGAGCGTGCCGCCAGGTCCATAAACAAGGCCACATCCAATACCAATGGGGCAGCCAGGATGCTGTCGCGGCAAAGAAAATTGATCTTTACCTGCATGGGATACCCGAGCCAGCCGAAAATATCGATATTGTCCCAGCCTTCTTTGTTGTCGCCTCGCGGCGGGTAATAGTTGATTTTGACACTGTGATGCAGATCCGCGTAAAGATCAGGGAATAATTCCGGCTGCAGGATATGCTCCAACGCGCCCAGTTTACTGATCTCTTTGGCCTTCAGCGCCTGTGGGTCATCCAGCACCTCGCCGTCTCGATTGCCTAAAATATTGGTGGAAAACCAACCGGCGACCCCCAGCAGCCGCGCTCTGAAAGCGGGTGCCAGAACGGTTTTGATCATGGTCTGGCCGGTCTTGAAATCCTTGCCGCTCAGAGGCACCTGGTGTTGCTGTGCCATGGCCTGCAGGGCGGGAATCTCCTCTGTCAAATTGGGGGCGCCGTTGACAAAGGGCAGACCTTCCTGAATCGCCGCATAGGCGTAAATCATGCTGGGAGCGATGCCCGGATCGTCGGCTTTCAGACCCGCTTCAAAGCTGCTGATGGTCTGGTGCACCGGGCCCGGCTGGGAATAGGATTCGGTGCTGCCGCACCAGATCATGACCATACGCGCAAGGCCGTTGGCGGCTTTGAATGCCTGGATGTCCGCTACGCACTTGATCGGCAAGATCCATTTTGGTGCGTCCCGATTTGGTGTGGCGTCCGTCGAGCCGGTTGACATAACGCCTGTCAAACACTGCCGGCATGGGTCGTATGGCCTGCAGGTCAGATCGGATGCCATCCAGGGTCGGTTGTGCCAGCACCCCGGCATCGACGGCAGCGGCGTACATGTCGTCATCGAAGATGTCCCACCCGCCGAAAACGAGGTCGTCCAACCGGGCCAGCGGTACCACATCCCGGATCAGGCGGTCGCCCTCGGAAGGGGCGCGGTCCATCGAAAGGGTACCCATTTGGGACAGGGCGCCGATCGGTTTGCCCAGGCCACGGCGAATGGCCAGCACACCGCCGATAAACGTGGTGGCCACGGCCCCCATACCCGGAATCAGCACCCCCAAGCGGCCTTCAGGCGGCGCGACGGGGGTGGGGGTGTTCGCGGCGTTGTGTGGTACTTCGGATTGTTTGTACACGCGTTTATCACCTTTTTTGGGTGTTAATGGCGACGGCGGCAGCAGCTGCGGCAACCTCATGGATGGGAATCACCAGGCGGGTCTACATCGGCAGGGCCACCCGATGAAACCCTTCGGCCAGTTCAAAATCGGAACCTTGTGCCATCTCCCGACAGCGCTCCTTCAACCATTCCACCGGGTCCGAAAACCTGAATTCCTTCATCTGGCTGGCGTGGCAGCGCAGGGCCTTGATTTTACGGTCGAACGTGTCGGTGATATCCGACCGGTAGTCGATGTCTTCGGTTCCCCAGAACAAGACCTCCGCCACCTTGTGGGGTTCCAGGCCCTTTTCGAGAAGATCGGGATAGGCCATGTGGTCCCGGGCATAAGGAAACACGGCATCCATGGCCACCTGGCCGATGATGCGATGGTCCCGGTGCCAGAGATAGCGCCGATACGGATCCGAAGTGACCAGTATGCGGGGGCGAAACACCCGCAGCAGTCGAACGACGTCCTTGCGCAGGGCGGGGGTATCCTCCAGGCCCTGATCCGGGTATCCCAGGTAAACGATTTCGTGGACGCCGATGGATGTGGCCGCGCGTGCCTGTTCGTCCCGGCGAATGGCGGCCAGCGCCTCAGGGGTCAGGGTGCGGTCGCTGGTGCCTTTGTCACCATTGGTGGCAATGGCATAAACGATGCGCCGGCCCTCGTCGACCCAGCGGATGACCGTCCCGGCAGCCCCGAATTCGGCGTCATCCGGGTGCGCCGAGAGCACCAGGACGTCGCAGGGCTGCGGTGTCGGCGCGTCCGGGATCGTGTCATGAAGGATCAGTTTCATGGTTATCCTTTCATCATCCGCCCGAATTGGCCGGTGGCGGATGCAATTTGATGGGAGTGTTACCGATCAACGATGAGGGCAATCCATCGGCTGCATGGTTGAATTGCCGGGCATTCATTGCCGCCCATGGACGGCTGCGTCGGCCTGCATGGCGGCCCGGTAGGCCGCCTGGGCCGCCGCAGCCGCGTTTGTCCAGCTGTAGTCCCTGACGCTCTGGCGAATGAGGTGGTCGGGCCAGTCCGGCGCCCGATCCCCGGCAATGGTGATGCCTGCGGCCAACGCGGCCGGTGACCCCTCGGCAGCGATGATGCCGGGTCGCTGCATGCGGGCCAGTTCGGCCATCACCCCCACCGGGGTGGAAACAACCGGCCGCCCGCATGCCAGGGCCTCTAAACCCACCAGCCCGAAGCTTTCATAATGTGAGGCCAGCACGATGATGTCCGCCGCCGCATAATACACCGGCAGGTCGCGGTGGGCAACGCTGCCGCAAAAGGTTACCCGTTCCTGAACGCCGGCTCGCGGCGGCAAGCTTCTGCAAACGTCGCCGTTCAGGGTCCCCGTCTCCATTGCCTCCCACCACCATCAACTGCGGCCGGCAATCGCGGTTTCGATGTGGGCCAGCGCCGTTGATGATCCGGTCCTGTCCCTTCTGGGGCGTCAGTCGCCCGATGGAGAGCAGCAGGCCGACACGGGGGTCAATTCCCAGCCGCCGCCGGGCCCTGGTTTTGTCCATGGGCCGAAAGTGGTCAACATCAACGCCGCCGGGAACCATGGCGATCCTGGCTGCATCTGCTCCATAATAATGCATCAGATTGGCCTTTTCACCCCCACAGGGTGCCAGCAGCCCCTGACAGTCCTTTACCAGTTCCCGTTCAACCGCCAAACGCCGGGCGGGTTCGGCGGCCCCGATACCGGTGTCGGCTTTCACGGCCCCCAGGGTGTGAAAGGTGATCACATGGGGCCGCAGCCATCGCGCCCGGGCCATGCGCCCCACATGGCCGGAGATCCAGTAGTGGCTGTGGATCAGATCATAGGCGCGATCCTGGCGGCGGCGAAACGCCTCGATGGCTGCCATGGTGTCGCCGGCGCAGGCATACAATTCGGTTTTGGTCAATGGACGGCCTGGGGCAGTGTCGAGAGACACCAGGCGCACATTGGGTCCCAAGTCCAGACACTTCCGGTTCGCTTTCGTGCCGGCGATGGGTGAAAATATCCACCTGGTGTCCATTGCGGCCCATCTCAAGGGCCAGCTGCCTGACGTAGACACTCATGCCGCCGGTATCCCGGGTACCCAGCTCCCCGATGGGGCTGGAATGGATGCTGAGCATGGCAAGGGTCAGTGGCTGCATTGACATCTGGCGCTTCCCGTCAGTCGATGTCGAGCACGCAGTGGTGCACGTTTACCGGTTGTCCGCCCAGCCGCCTTTTGTATGCTTCCGAACCTTTGAGAAAATCATAGGTCTGCCGTCCGTCGTCGATACTGGCCTTTATCGTCAGCACCTTGCTCAGCAGGCCGACGCTCAGGGACCGGAATGACGCATCGTAGCCGTTGTTGTAGAGATAGACCGTGGATCGGTCGTCGATGCACAGGGTGGCTGCGATGGGCCGGCCGTCCAGATCCAGAAAGTACAATTTCAGAAGACGGTGATCCGCCAGATTTTCTGCCAGGCGGAGAAAAAAGGCGGTCATCGCGTCGTTCATGAAGGTCGCTTTATCGCTCCGGTTGGCCCTGAAGAGGGTTAAAAACGTCTGCATGGCCGCCGGCAGTTCCTCCCCGTGACTGATACAGCGCAGGGCCACCCGGCCGGCTTCGTCAAGCCGTCTGAGCTTGCGCCGGATCTCATGGCGCTCCTTGCCGCTCAGGCGCTGGAGATAGGCCTCCCAGCTGTCGGGCAGGGACATGGCGAACAACTGAGCCTGGTGGTTACAGTGAACCCGGGCGCCCCGGGCTTCAGCCATGGGAATCAGGTGGGTCATTACCGACGAATCCTGGCGAACCGGTGAAAGGACGACCCGTCGGACGCCGTCCCGGGACAGGCCATCGAGCAGGCGCTGGCAAAAGGCCTTGGCATGCGGCGGTGCGACCACCACATCCAGATGATCGCAGACATCCGCGTCTCCGATCAGACGGGCCTCGCGTCCCTTGCGCATGAGCGGGGCAATGCCTGCCAGCTGTCCCTGACAGTGGCCGGACAAGACATACGGTGACCAATCCCCGGCGGCAAGCGGCCACCAGGCGCTCAGCCAGGACGGCAGAACGAACGGGCAGTGCCATGTCAAGGCGTGCTCACCGCCTTGCCAATACGCTGCCACGCTCTCCAGGGTCTCGTTCTGCACCTCGCTGCAGGGCGCTGCTGCGTTTCGCATGGGATCGTTTCCACTTTCCAACCCTCGAGGCTGCCGTGGGTTGCCGGTTACACGATTTCGCATCGGCCGCTCCGTGCGGCCCGGGACAAGGCGTCCAGCACCTGCATGTTGGCGACGCTCTCTTCGGGTGGATAGGCCAGTGCCGAGCGACCCAGCACGGCATCGGCAAAATGCTCCACCATCAGCTGATACTGGTCAGCGCCGGCGATCGGCTGCCGGGTGCCGGTTTCTTCATCACGGCCGCGCAGCACGAACCCGGCGTCCTTTTCCCAGGGAATGAACGCATCGTGGGGCAGGTCGATGGCACCGCGATCGCCCACCACGCTGTAGGTCTGCTGCAGGGCCGTGATGAAACTGGCTTCAACCACGGCCAAGCGCCGTGGACCGAAATAGAGGCTTCCGACCAGGTGCCAGTCCGCGCCGGAAGGGTGGCAGGAGGCCTGGGCCTGGACGCGCATCGGCTCGGCGTTCATCAGCCAGCGGGCCACGCTGACACCGTAGCAGCCCACGTCCAGCAGCGCGCCGCCGCCCATCTCCGGTTGCAGGCGGGCGTTGACGCCGCTTTGCAGGACATCCGCGCCCATGTGGTAGCAAAAAGCCGCCCGTACGAGGCGGGTTGCACCGATCTCTCCCTGCTCGACCATCTGTTTGATGCGCCGACTGCGGGGATGAAAGCGGTACATGAACGCTTCCATGAGCAGCCGGTCGGCCTGGCGGGCGGCGGCGGCCATCGCTTCAGCTTCCTCGGCGTTGCAGGCCAGCGGTTTCTCGCACAGCACGTGTTTGCCGGCGGCCAGTGCTTTCTCGGTCCAGGGGCGATGCAGGTGATTGGGCAGCGGAATGTAGACGGCGGTTACCGCGGGGTCGTCGAGCAGCGCCTGATAGCTTCCGTACAATTCGCGGATGCCGTGCCGCGTGACCACATCGCGGGCCGTATCCGGTGACCGGCTGGCCAGGGCCCGCAGGCTGCCGTTGCGCGATTTACCGATGGCGCCGATGACACATTTACGGGCGATGGTGGCGTTGCCCATAACGCCCCATTGAACCTTAGCTGCCATCGAGCGCCTCCAGGGTGCCTCCGCGTCGCATGGAGCGGGCGGCAGCCTCCAGAATGCCCACCACCTTTACGGAATCGGCCAGCGGGGCGGTGATGGGTTCGCCCAGCAGCAGATGGTCGGCCAGGTTGCGGTGGAAACAATAGGGCTCACGCTCGGCCACGGCCGGGGTGATGCGGATGATCTCACCCTCGGCCCGGCGATAGAAAATGGCCATCTCCGGTGTCATCTCGGTAACCGGGATATCGTGGCGGCGGTAATAATGGTCTCTATCGATGGTGTAGGTCTGCACCTCCTGCCAGCAGCCGGTGATCGCCCCCCGGGTGCCCAGCAGATACCATTTCGGTTTGCGGGCTGCAGCGATGTCGGAATGCATGAATTCGGCCTCGATGCCGCCGTCAAAGCGAATTTGAATGCGTTCCTGGTCGGCATTGGTCACATCCCGCCAGACCCGTTTGTGGCGCGTGCCGATCACCGCCGTAACCGGTCGTTGGATCAGGCTGACGATCCAGTCCAGATAGTGGGCGCCCCAGTCGTAACTGGTGCCGCCGGAGACGGAAGCGTGCGAATGCCAGTACCCGCAGGGGTGGTGATAGTCGCCGACGAAGGTTTCCAGGTAGAACAGCTCGCCGATGAGCCCTCGTTTCAGGCTCTCTTTGATCGCAAGGTAATCCGGGTCCCACCGGCGGTTCTGGTGGCAGCTCAAATGGACCTGGTGCTGCTGGGCCAGGGTCTGCAGGGCATCGGTTTCCCGGCGGTTCAGGGCCAGCGGTTTTTCGCAGACCACATGTTTGCCGGCCGCCATCATCTGGAGGCAGTTGTCGGCATGGATATTGGGGGGCGTGGCCACAATGACCAGATCGATTCCGTCAGCCGCGGCCAGCGCGTCGGCCGTGGGCAGAATCCGGATATCCGGAAAATCCAGGCGGGCCTGATCGCAGCGCGCCGGGTTCAGGTCGCACACGGCGCGCAGTTCCAGCCCCGCGGTGTCGCCGATACCCAGGCCGTGCAGCCGGCCCACGGAGGGCGCGTAACCCAAAATACCCACGCCGTAGTGGATCCGGCGTGATTGGGCGGCCGGCGAGATAGACCAGCAGGCGGTAGCAGATTTGCTGCACCACGGGATGGTCAAGGTCCTGCAGGGTGGTGCAGGCCACCCGGCCCCGGCCCACCGGGCGCTGGGTGAGCACCGGGGTGTGCGCGTAGTGCCAGTCCGCATAGAGCAGGGTTTCGGTGTCATCAGCGGTGGGCGTCAGCACCTGGTAGCGGCCGGTCAGGTAGAGTGCATCCGGCAGCCGCGCGCCCATTGGGTGATCGGCCTTTTCGAACAGCACGCGCATTTCAGCTTCGGGCCCGGGCGGTTCGGCGACCACGCCCAGCACGGCCGGCAGGGGATCGGGCGAGGCATCGACCGCGGCCAGCCAACCGCCACCGTGATGGACAAATGCTTCCAATTCCCGGTTGGCGGCCCCTGCCGCAGCTCCCCAGCGTGATCACGACATCGTAGTCGCTCAGATTCGAGGGCAAAGCCGGTTCAACATCCACACGGACGTGGGGGATGGCCTCAAGATAGGCGACCAACGGCGCCGGCCCGGATGGCGATGCCTGCATGACGAACAGCAGGGATAGCTGGGGGTGTTGCTTCATGGTTATCGATTCCTCGGTGAATGGATGGCCGCTGTCAGGCATTGCATCGACTATGGCGATGTCAGGTGCCAGCGATGGCCGTCCGGGGTGTCTTCCACCTGAATGCCGATGGCGCTCAGGGCGGCACGCAGCATGTCGGCCGCGTCCCATTGCGCTTCCCGGCGCAGCTTCTGGCGCAGACTCAGCAGCGCTTCCACCAGAGGGGCCAGGCGCTCCTCCCGAAGTTTGGGTGAGGCGGCCATCTGGTTTCCCAAAAGAACGATCATATCCCGCAGCGTATCGCGGGCCTGGGCAACGACCGCCTCATCCTCCAGACCCTGTTGGGTCTGCCAGACGAGGCGGTCGAACGCCAATAGTGCGTTGGTCGCGGCGCGCGCATCCCCTTGATCGAGGCCGGCCTGAAAGCGGGCTTCCAGGTCGTGCGCGCGCTGCCAGAACGCTTGATTGGCATCCGTCGGCAGTGGCACGGATTCCGATTCGGGTGGTTCAACGATCCGATTGGGTGTGATCGACCCTTCCCGCAGCACCGACAGGGCAAAACGGTCGCCGCTCTTCACCGTCATCGCACCGTCGGAGGTTCGCAAGGTGATGCCGCCGATGCCCTTGACCTCGGCCTGATCGGTGGCCAGGTCCAGGATGCAGGCGGTATGCTCGTCCAGGCCCAGTACGGGTAGTCCTTGCGGCAGCATGGCCGCCAGGCATCGAACCGCGTGGCACCCATAAAGCAAAAACGCGTGTCGTGGTTGCCGCCTTCGGCGTTGTTCCAATGGGGCACCACCACCAGGTTCAGGCCGAAGCGGCCCAACAGGTCCAGGCCGTCGATCCAGTGCGGATCCTGGCCGACCTTGTAGATTTCGTACACCGGCAGGGTGAAGCGGCCCATGGTCAGGGCGGCGGCGCTGGCGGCCACCAGGCATCCACCCGCGATTACGCAGTCAGCGAGCAGATCGGGTACGGGCGATTGCTGCCATTGCCGCAAGGCATAGGTCGGGCTGCCCGGTCCGATCAGAACAAAGTCGGCCTGGCGCAACACGCGGTTTGCCTGAAGGTGGTCATAGTCGCTGGTGGGCGTGTTGGACTTGAACGAGGCCACCGTCAACGGGTGGCGGACACGGGTCTGAAAATAGTCGGCCGCCCGGGCCGATATCTGGTCCACGTTGAGTTGAAAACCGGCCGGGGTGTCCAGAAAGACGGCCCGGGGTGTTCCCGGCAACTGCTGCAAAAGGCCCTTGTGCACCTCCACCATGGTGGCCGTCAGCTCACCGGAGCCCATAAGAACTATTTTTCCATGAGGATTTGCCATGGGGCCTTTCATGATTGAACATGGCAGTGGGAGCGCTTCAGGGCGATCGCCATGGCCGGATCCGATAGGTCATCGGTTGGCAGGACCATGCCGCTAAGTCCGGATAGAAATTAAAATGAGTATAGAGGATTTCGGATTGCAAGTCAAAACCCGGTCATCGCCGCGAACCCCCCGCCGGCCTGACGGCATCCCGCAGCGCCCAAGGGGTCGTGGGCCGACCCGATCTCACTGTCCTGGACCGATTCGCTCGAAGGGGTGTGATCGGTTTTCCCACATTGGCGTGGCTGTTGCGTCAACCATCCAAGCGGAATGTCTGGCCGGGGCCAAAGACCGCCACCTGGCCTTCCCGGTAAAGCGTTACCTGCCCTTTGCCGTATACCTGCCAGTGGTTTTGGCCGCGACGGGTCAGGGCACCGGTTTCCTCATCGATTCCCATCAGCAGGCTATCCGGTCGCGCATGTTGAAGAACGGGCACCCAGCGTCGGCCAACGGTCTCGTGATGGGGGATGACACAGGTGCGTGCGAGCAGTCCGAGGCCGGGGAAGACCGCATCGCCCGGCCGGATCGTAATAGTCGCTGCAGAGCACCATGGCACCGGCGCTGCTGCCGGCAATCACCGCGCCGGATCCATACGCCTGCAGCACGGCCTGCCAGCTGCGGCTGCCCTGCAGGCTATGGGCCAGGTGAGCGGGAAACCCGCCCAGCAGATAGATCAGCCGGGCCTTGAGCAGGCGGTCGGCAATGGCGGGGTCATCGGCCGAGATCCGGTCGACCAGGGGCAGGCTCTCGACCTGCAAGGCGCCTAAATGTCGAAACCAGCGCACCGCGTTCTGCCCGGCCCGTTCGGCATTGTGGTCCGGTGCCGCTGCGGCCGGTATGATGGCGACCACTGCGTTTGGGCCGCCTGCAGCAGCCAGGGCTTGGCGGTCGGGGTCCGCCATCCTGCCACCGAACTCCGCACCGCCTTCCAGGAGGAGGGCTCCGGGCATGCTTTTCGCGATCTTCTGATGCGCCATGGGTTTAACCTTCATACGGGGTCTCGATGGTGCGCGGTGGCAGATGAGCTGACTGGCCCTCACCCAAAAGGGTATCCAGATCCCTTTCGAGACGGTGGGCATCGCTGAAGACAATCCCGTGAATGCCCAACACTCGCGCGGCCGTTACGTGTCCCGCGGTATCGTCGATAAAAACGGCTTCGGCCGGCCGCGCCCCCAGGCGGTCGAGGGTGGCGTGGTACACCGCCGGATCGGGTTTGACCCGGCCTTCGTCGCCGGAACAATAAATCACGTCGAAAAGATTCCGAATACCCCAGTCGCTCAGCCATTGATCCAGGCCCGGCGGATGATTGGAAAGCACCGCCAAGTGGTAAGTGCCGTGAAGCCGCTGGATCAGGCGCAGGACATCAGGGTTGACGGATTCGTCATCGTAATAGCGGCGCTGAAAGGCGTCGATCTCCCGTTGCCTGGTCAGGCCCAGGGACGGGCCGATGGCACGCCAGTAGGCCTGCATGGTCAGTTGACCGATCAGGGCGTCCTGCCAGGCCGGGCCGTCGAACATGATCCGGTTGATGCTGCCCCTGGCGATCCCCAGATCCCGTTCGTATGCGCGAAAGCAGACCGTCGGACGCGGGGTCGAGATAACCAGCCCGAAATCGAATATCATCGCTTTGATCATCGCGGCAATTCCCCTGTGTTCATGGATGGTCTGCCTGATTCCCCGAAAGTCCCAGGTAGTGCCGCACCATCTCACGGGCCGTTGTCGTGGACGCCCGTCGGATCGGCGGGTACAGGCGGCCACAGTCCGTCAGGGTGAGTCGGGCCGTCATGGCACTCACTTCCAATTCATCACGGGTGTGCGGGTAGGGTTCGTCGGCGTCGATAATCTCTTCCTTGGCGATCAGTTTACTGTAGATCAGTGCACGCGCCGCGAGAAGATCTTCCTCCTGAAATCGACGCTGCGGGTGAAAGCGGTAATGCAGGGTCAGCAGGTCTCCGGGGCCATACAGGTGACTGCGATAACCCATGGATCGCACGGCATCGGCCATGAGAAAATGCACGCGAAGGGGGTAGCCTGTCGGCAGCCGTCGCCTGAGCTCCTGCCACAGGGGAAAGTGGATCAGCCCGGCCTCGATATAGGTACGGCCGGGGGCGGCGATGACGTCGGCAATGGCCGCTGCCCGCATCCGGTCCCGCAATGCAAATCGCTGCGCATCGCTGCGGGCGAAGCGCTTGACCGCCTCGATGGTGGCCGCCAAGGGTCCGCTGGTCGATACGCTGTAAAAGTCGATCAATGCGGCGGTGGCCTCCCGTTCGGCCAGGTAGACCCGGTGCAGGGCCGTACCGGTCGGCAGGTCCGACGGACCGTCCCCGCCGGCGAACCGCTCGTGAATGGCCAGCAGATGGTCGATAAAGGGCTCGATCTGATAGAGCCGGGTGCCGGCCCGGTGGCATTCGCGCAGGACACCGGCCATGCGGCGGCTGAATTCAGGATACTCCAGGTCCTGGGTCTCGAGGTAGGTGTCGATGGGCACCTGCCCGTTGAGCATGGGCAGAAATTGGGGGTCGGGCGGTTCTTCGAGAATGACCGCGTCGTGGCGGGCCATCAGCCGCTGCGCCGCTGGAATCGTTTCCGGGCGGTGGTTGGCAAGCACGAGGGTGGCGCGAGAGCTCATGGGCACTATCCGTTTCGACTGGGTCGGCGGCCGACGCTCCCCATGTCCCATAAGATTTTCGACGTTACCGGCGTAGCCATGGCTGGGAGCTAAATGCAAGCCGGGTTGGCATTATCGGCCGTGCGTCTGGCGCAACCTCAGGGGCTGCTTTTCCGTCAGATACTGCCAATACCGGCGCGGCAGCTTGCTCAGGTGCAGCCTGGGGTTGTTGCGCGCCTCCACGTTGACGGCCGCATAATAGTGCTGCCACAAGGTTTGGCAAAGCTGTTCATGGTCGTTTCGACAGGACGCCGTCAGGGCGGCGACATCCATCTGAAGCGCCTGCGTGTGGCGGCCGTCATAGACAAGCCCGTAGTTTCTTCGCGTATCGTAAATAATCCAGCGCTGGTCGGCAAAACGCGATTCGAAATGTCGACGAACCAGCGGCAACACGTCGTAGCGGGGGTCTGCCAGGGCCAGGTAGCCATCATCGCCGGTCTGTTCGAACCGAATCAAGCCTTTCATGCGATGCGCCTCGAGGCGTACCTGACGACTGAGTTTGTCGATTTGAATGAAGGTCGACAGATGGGTCCTACCGGTGCGGCCGCGGCGGGCGGCGATGGCATCTGCAACCAGCCGGTAAATCATGGTCTCAACCCCGGCGTGGCCCGACAGGAAAGCGTCGAGCAACTTGCGGCGGCGCTTGGCGCCCAGATGTTTCTTAAGCCCCTTCCACACCCGATCAGCGATGACCGGGTCCGTGTTGATGGTCACTGGTTGTTCAAACAGCCCCCTCTGGCCGCGGCCGTTAGGTTCAATGGCATCCGGTAGGGCCGGGTCTGTGTAGGCTCTATAGATCGCGCTGAGCAACCCCTCGAAGCTACCGTCGGTTTCAAATACTCGGCGACCTGCGCTGCTTGAGGACGCCTCGGTACCCCCTGGCGGTGATGCCATGGTTACCGTTTGCGGGGGAATGCGTGTCGCGGCGACCGGCCATTGTCGTGCCGGTAAACCATCGCAGCGGATGTACGGCCGGGCCCTGGTAACGATTGCGCCCAGCTGCCGCAGATGCTCCAATCGAATGCGTCCTTTTTGTCGCAGGTGGACGATGCGATTGGCCGACTTCAATCCGATGCCCGGCACCCTGAGAATCATTTCACGGTCGGCGGTGTTGATGTCGACCGGAAACCGTTCCGGATGCCTCAGGGCGAAGGCCTGTTTGGGGTCGATCGTCAGATCGAGCCAGGGAGAGGCGCTGTCAATCACCTCGTCGATGGAAAAGCCGTACAGCCGCATCAGCCAATCGGCCTGGTAGAGTCGGTTCTCGCGCCGCAGCGGTGGTTCAACCAGATCCGGCAGTGGCTTGCGTGATCCGCCCACCGGCACGTAAGCCGAATAATAGACCCGCTTGAGGGTTTGCTGCCGGTAGAGCCCATCGGCCAGGTTCAGTATCTCATAGTCGGACTCCGGACTGGCGCCGACGATCAGCTGGGTGCTTTGTCCGGCGGGCGCAAAGGCCGGCACATGCCGCAGGCGTTTGCGGTCCGCCCGTGTCTCGGCGATCGTTTCACGAATCACTCCCATGGGGGTCAGCACGGAGGCGTAGGTTTTATCCTGTGCCAGGCGCATCAAGCTGGCTTCGGAGGGCAGTTCGATATTGACGCTCAGCCGGTCGGCATGCTGCCCGGCCTGTTGAATCAATCGCCGGCTGGCGAATGGGACACATTTTAAATGGATGTATCCGTTGAACCCCTGACCACGAAGCATCTGCACGGTTCGAACCAGCCGCTCCATGGTGTCGTCGGGGCTGCGTATGACCCCCGAACTCAAAAAGAGGCCCTCGATGTAATTGCGCCGATAGAAGTCGATGGTCAAAGAGACGATCTCGCGCGTCGTGAAAGCCGCCCGGGGGATATCGTTGCTGCAGCGGTTGACGCAATAGGCGCAGTCATAGATGCACACATTGGTCAGAAGGATTTTCAGCAGCGACACGCAGCGGCCGTCTTCGGTGTAGGTATGGCAGATGCCCGAGGGAGCGCTGTTGCCCAGCCGCCGGCCGCTGTTCTTCCTCCGGCTGCCGCTGGACGCGCAGGAGACATCGTATTTGGCCGCATCGGCCAGTATGGTCAGCTTGTCTTCAATGTCCATACAAAGTACCCCTTGCCGTCATCTGAAACCGATCACGATAATAGATACCCATGTGAGCCAATTGATGCATGGCAGCAGGGTGTGCGCCCCTCTGGCGTTTCGGTACGAAACGGTATTGGATGGTGACCGCCTCTTGAAAATAAGTGAATACTTCGTATACTAATGGTTCCCAGTGATCGATGGCTGCTGTCAACTTAACCGGAAGGGAGGTCGATATGGTCGAACTGAAAACCCTCAAACCCGAAGCGGTTCCATCCGCGCTCGATATGGCCAAACGCTATCGCATGCTCAATGAACCGGACGGGGCGGAAAGCATCTGCCTGGACATCCTGGCGGTCGCCCCCGACAATCAGGAGGCCTTGATCGTCCTTTTGCTGGCATTGACCGACAAGTTTTTCGAAAGCGGGCTCAACCCCTCATTTGAACAAGCCCGGGACATCGTGGCCCGGCTGGACAGCGCCTACTGCAAATCCTATTACACCGGGATTGTATTCGAGCGGCGGGCCAAATTTCATTTCAATCAGGGTGGCCCGGGTTCAGGAACCGTGGCTTATGATTGGTTCGTCAAAGCCATGAAAGCCTATGGTGAAGCACTGGCCGGCTGCGACCCGCACAACCAGGATGCCGTCTTGCGCTGGAACGCCTGTGCCCGTTTCATCAACAGCCACCCCGAGGCCAAAGGGGATGATGCCGATCATCCCGAAATGCTGCTGGACTCTTTCGATACGCCGCACTGAGACGTCGCATTGAGCAACCTCAAGTGTCGGCCTTCTTCTCCTTGTGTTTCTCGATCAGGCGTTTGGTCTGGTTGATCCGCTTGGTGATCAGAATGGAACGCGGACAGGATTGCGTGCATTTGAAATGGTTCTGGCAGGGCCACACGCCATCGGGTTGATCCAGCACGGCCAAGCGCGCATCGAATCCACGATCACGCGTGTCGGCGATAAAGCGGTAGGCCTGGGCGATGGCCGCCGGTCCGAGAAAATCGGTATTGTCTTCCAGAACCGGACAGGCCGAGTAGCACGAGGCGCACAGGATGCAGTTGGTGGTGTCGTCGAATTGCATGCGTTCGTCTTGTGACTGTATGCGTTCTTTTTCCGCCACCGGTTCGTCGTTGATCAGAAACGGCTTGACCGAACGGTACTTCTTGAAAAACTCGGCCTGGTTGACGATCAGATCGCGCTGAACCGGCAGGTACCTGAGCGGTTCCAGCGTGACGGTATCGCCGTCATTTTGGACCACCTCCTTGACCAGGGTCTTGCAGGCCAGGCCGTCCTTGCCGTTTATACGCATGGCATCGGACCCGCAGACGCCGTGGGCGCAGCTCTTGCGAAACCCCAGGCTGCCGTCCTGAAAGCGTTTGACCAGCATCAAGGCGTCCAGCAGCCGCTGGTTGGGACCCACCTCCACGTTGTATTCCTGGAAATAGGGGGCGTCGTCGACGTCGGGATTGTAACGCTGGATGTTGAGGATGATGTTCATGATCGCCTCCTTGGGATCAATAGGTGCGCGGTTTGGGTTCCCATATGCTTGTGTCTACCGCTTTGTAGTCAAGCCTGACCGTATCTCCTTCCAGATAGGCCAGGGAGTGCTTGAGCCAGTTGTCGTCGTCCCTTTCCGAGAAATCCTCCCGGCTGTGAGCCCCGCGGCTCTCCTGGCGATCGAGGGCTGCCGCGGCCGTCAGCAGCGACAGATCCAGCAGGTTGCCCAGCTCGATGATCTCGAGCAGGTCGGTGTTGAAGGGCTTGGCGGTGTCCTGGACGCGCACGGACCGGTAGCGCTGCCGCAGGGCCTTGATCTCATCCACGGCCGCCTGCATCTCCTTCTCGTTGCGATAGATCCCTACCTTTTCCATCATGGTGGTCTGCATCTCATCCGTGATGTGCCCGCCGTGGGGTCCGGATGAGCCGTCGGTGAGGCGATCGATAAAGGCACGCGCCTGGTCGGCGGCGGTTGCGTCCGGCTGGGGCATGTCGGCCTGCTTCACATAGCCGCCGATGTGCTGACCGGCCCGCCGGCCGAACACGACCAGATCGAGCAGGCTGTTGGTCCCCAAACGGTTGGCCCCATGCACGGAAACACATGCACATTCACCGGCCGCATAAAGGCCGTCGACGATGGTCCCGGCACTGTCCATGATCACGCGTCCATGCACATCCGTGGGGATGCCGCCCATGGCATAGTGCGCCGTGGGCAGCACCGGGATGGGCGTTTCGGCCGGATCGATACCCAGGTAGGTTTTGCAAAAGCCGGTGATGTCGGGCAGTTTGCTGGACAGGACCGCCTTGCCCAGGTGCGTGGCGTCCAGATGGACGTAGTCGTCGATCTTGCGATCCCCGCGGATCCCCTGGCCGGCGCGGATCTCGGTCAGTATGGACCGGGCGACGATGTCCCGGGGGGCCAGATCCAGCAGTGTCGGTGAGTAGCGCTGCATGAAGCGCTCCCCGTCCCGATTGCGCAGGATGCCGCCTTCGCCGCGCACCGCCTCGGAAATCAGGATGCCCAGCCCCATGATGCCGGTGGGGTGAAACTGGAAGAACTCCATGTCCTCTAAAGGAATCCCGCGCCGGGCGCATACCGCCGGGCCGTCACCGGTATTGGCGTAGGCGTTGGAGGTGATCTTGAAAATGCGCCCGAACCCGCCGGTGGCGAACAGGACAGCCTTGGCGGCAAAAACGTGCAGCTCGCCGGTGGCCAGTTCCACGGCCACGACGCCCTGGGTGGTGGTCCCGTCCAGGAGCAGATCCACGACCTGAAACTCGTCGAAAAAAGCCACTTCGTTTTTGATGCACTGCTGGTAGAGGGTCTGCAGGATCATGTGACCCGTTCGATCGGCCGCATAGCAGGCCCGACGAACGGGGCCCTCGCCAAAATTGCGCGTGTGCCCGCCGAAGCGGCGCTGGTCGATGCGTCCCTCGGGGGTGCGGTTAAACGGCAGACCGCGGTTTTCCAGATCGTAGACGGCCTGGACAGCCTCTTCGGTAAGTATTTTGGCCGCCTGCTGATCAACGAGGTAGTCACCGCCCTTGACCGTGTCGAAGGCGTGCCATTCGGGTTTGTCCTCCTCCACATTGCCCAATGCGGCGCTGATGCCGCCCTGGGCCGCACCGGTATGGCTGCGGATGGGATACAGCTTGGAGAGAACCGCCGTTTTGGATTGCTGGCTGGCTTCCAGTGCGGCGTATAGACCGGCACCGCCGGAGCCGACGATCACCGTGTCGAATTGATGGATCACGAGCACCTCCCTGTGGTTGGAATCGTTATATTATCCGGCATTAAACCAATTGCGCAGGATTCAGACAAGGACTTTTTTTGGCCTGTGCCGAAAAAGACATCGATGTTTCGCGCTATCTTCGTCCGGCATTATTTTCCGAGCGACTGAAAATGTGGTACTGAAGCGTTGTGTGACCATTCGGCTCACCAGAAAATTGGTTAACCATGTGCCCACCGATCGGCTTTTCCAAATCACTCGAGGCGCCGGTCAACCGCGTATGGCGGTTGATCACGGACACGCATACCTGGCACCATTGGGGGCCGTCTGTGCGGGCGGTCGATTGCACTGAACGCTTCGTCCGTGCCGGTTCTTCGGGACGCATACGCACACCGGTGGGCATCTGGGTGCCCTTCGTCGTGGAATCCTTCGAACCGGAATCGTACTGGGACTGGCGCGTGGCAGGTGTGCCGGCCACCGGCCACCGGGTTGAATCCGTTGGGCCGAATCGATGCCGGCTGACCTTCACCGTGCCGGTCTGGGCCCTTGGATACGGCCTGGTTTGCCGGCTGGCGCTGATGCGCATTGACCGGTTGCTGATGCAGGCCGGAAAGCAGCATGGATCTTAGACAGGGTTCTGGTCGCCTGCGCCATTGACCCACCAACGCGATTGATACCCTTCGCTCACGCTCTCCAAAGCGCCAATGCCAAACACACCCACCCAACCAGAAATGCGGCTCCTCCAATCGGCGTAATCGCACCCAGCCATAGCAACCCACTCAACCTGATAAGGTAAAGGCTGCCAGAAAAGAGGAGGAAAATTCATGGTGCGTTTTGAGATTGTCGGCAGGATCGAATGGCTTCGCATGTTCATCTTTTGCTTTAAATGAACTGTCAGGATAGCAATTTCGCACCTGAATGGATTATGTTGCCGGCCCAATGTAACGGACAGCGATACCGAAGCGCTCCTCCGTCGTCCCCACAAGCATCTCACAACGCTTGACTTCACCAAATACTTGCGTCTTTAGTTCCTGGCACGCTTCTGAGGTCTCATGGTCCTGGGAGCAGAATGCAGGTGCGAGATCAGGGTCGACAGGATCTTTGCATCCGTAATTGCGTATGACGATAATCGTTCCCGGTGACAGTGAACGGTGTGTCTCGAAATACATGCCGAAACGACTGTAATTCCGCGCGATCGCCTCATTCTGTGTTGAATGGTTCAAGAAATGATAGTTGACTGCCGTGTCTTTCATACAGCGGGGGTGCTGTCTTCTTTTCTGTTCAATCATCCTATTTTTTACCTTCCAGCGTGTGCCGATACCCCACAATCAGGATCATGCACGAAAAGGTGAGGCGAGATGTGGATGCTGCAGGAGATTCGGCGCGTCACATTGAAGATGCGACGCGCCAACCAACGGCGAACGCGATTATGAAAAAGACGGTGTAGATACCGAAAAATTCAATTATTCTAAACCTCCTCAAGAATTCAAAAAGCGACTCAAAATTGTCGGTTCATTCTAATCGTCGTCAGAATTAGATGCAGCCTTGTGCCGTTAGTTAACGACGAAAAACATACACAGGTTCCATTACAAACTAACGGTACAAGATGAATCCGCAATGATGACTGATTTCGGTTAAGATGATGGCGAGATACTACCAGCTCGAAAAGAATACATATGGCGGGCTATCGAGATTTAGCCGCAAAGACAACGCGCAGGCCTTTCTCAACGACCTGAGGGGAATCACTGGTCGTTTACCGGCGTTTGTACTATGGTGGTTTTCGTCACCACGCATGCTTGTCAATGACACATCCAGCATCAACCTGGTCCCGCGGCCAGCGATTGAACCGCACATGGCCGCCAGACATTTGGAGAGGGACACCGATGAAGAGAGACGTAACCCTTCGATTGATCCTCGGCGATCAGCTCAACGCGCAACACAGCTGGTTCGAGAAGGTTCGTAAAGACACCATTTACACGCTCATGGAAGTGCGCCAGGAGACGGACTACGTCAAGCACCACATTCAAAAAATAGCCGGGTTTTTCAGCGCCATGCGCCATTTCGGCGCGGCCCTCTCCCGCCAAGGTCACCGTGTGGTGTACCTTCGCCTGGATGACCCACACAATGAACAATCCTTCGAGCGCAATCTGGCCCGATTGATCAAGGCGCAGCATGTGGATCGCTTTGAATACATGCAACCGGACGAATACCGCCTCGACATCGAGCTGGCAGACCTCGCGTCACGCCTGACCGTTCCGTCGGCCGTCGTTGACACGGAGCATTTTTTAACGTCCCGCAGCGATGTCGCCCGGCACTTCAAGGGCAAGAAACGGTATCTGATGGAGTCGTTTTATCGCTTTATGCGCAAACGTTACGACATCCTCATGGATGATGGCAAACCCGCGGGGGGCAGGTGGAACTACGACCACAGCAATCGCAATCGCTACGATGGCGCCGTGCCGATTCCCGCGGCAACTGTTTTCGACAACGATGTCTCCGATATCGTCACGATGATTGACCGTTGCGGGGTGCCGAATGTCGGTGAAATTGACCCCAAGAAATTCATCTGGCCCGTGACCCGCGACCAGGCCTTGAGTCAGCTGGCAACCTTCATCGACAAGCGGCTGCCCCACTTCGGCACTTACCAGGATGCCATGACAGCCGGCAGCTGGTCCCTGTTTCATTCACTGCTCTCTTTCGGGCTGAACACCAAAATGCTCCACCCCATGGAAGTGATTCAGGCGGCCATTGCCCGACCACAGGCAACTTCCGGCGCAACCGTGAGCGTCGAACAGCTGGAGGGTTTTGTACGCCAAATCCTCGGCTGGCGCGAATACATGCGCGGCATCTACTGGTCTCACATGCCCGCCTATGCAACGATGAACCATTTCAATCACACGGCCGACCTGCCGGATTTTTACTGGACCGCCGACACGCAGATGAACTGTATGCGCACAGCCATATCCCAATCACTTGCGCATGCCTATGCCCATCACATTCAACGATTGATGATCACCGGCAGTTTCGCCCTTTTGGCGGGTGTCCACCCGAATGAAGTCGACAACTGGTATCTGGGCGTCTATATCGATGCCGTTCAGTGGGTGGAGATCGTCAACACCCGTGGTATGAGCCAGTTCGCCGATGGCGGCATGGTGGCAACCAAACCCTACGTCTCATCAGCCAACTATATCCACAAGATGAGCGACTACTGCGATGACTGCCATTACCAGTGGCGCAAGAATACGGGTGACCGATCCTGCCCCTTCAACAGCTTCTATTGGGCGTTTCTCCACCGCCATCGACAAAAACTCGCCAACAACCCGCGCGTGGCGATGATGTTTCGGACCTGGGATCGGATGAAAGACGACAAGCAGCAGGACTTGTTGACCCAGGCCGAAACCTATCAGGCCGCGCTGAACGTCTTGTGAGGCCCAGTTCGATCAAAACTGACCATACGAATTGAACCCTCCCCGCGGCCCCGATGGCGGGATCTCCACCTTGCTTCGACCCCGATGAGCGGGATTTTTGCTTCGCGCCAACAAGCGTCGGGGAATGCGCTCGCCATCGCGGTGCAATCGATCACCCTTGACAAATGGCATCTTAAGTTTAGTATTTGTTTAACTTTTCATCAACAATGCTCCAAAAGTGAGCTGGGAGGTCAATATGAGTTTTAAAGGATATGTAATAATACTGGCAATGGCAGCCTTGACGGTGCCATTCATCGCATTTGCCGGACACCATTACGGTGGTCATGGGGACATGAGCATGGTTTGGGATATGACAACGTTGGACACGGACAGCAATGGGATGTTGACATTCGAGGAGTTCACCGCACCCAACGTGGAAAAGTGGCGCTCCGGTTTTGACATGATCGACACCAACGGCGATGGCGAAGTCGGCGTCGATGAGTGGGATGCATTTACAGAGGTGCACGGCATGAAACCGGTCCAGTAGAGCAAAAGGCCGTCAGCCGGAAGGACCGCTGACGGCCTTTTCATATCCTACCCCCCATCGAGATGACCGATACAGATTGCCTGCGTCATTCCTTGGCCAACGCTTCGAGCTTCTCCCTGAATCCACCCAGATCGATACCCGATACCGCGTTGATTTGAACGAGGGTCTGGCGAACCGGTTCGGTCCCCGGCCCGCCGATAAAGATCGGCAACTCGCTGCCGACCAGACGACGGAGTTTTTTCAGTTCACCACTCAGGCGGTGATCGTTGAGCAGGTGACAGAGACTCAGGGCCAAGGCCTTGACGCTGAATCTTTTGGCCGCGTAGGCGATCTCTTCGGCCGGGAGGTTGGGACCGAAATAATAGACGCGCCAACCCGATTCAGACGCCGCCAGCGCCGAAGCCAAGGCTCCCAGTTCATGCCAGTGGCCCACCGGTGTGGCAACAACGATTCGGGGGGCCGCCTCCGACAAGTTCACGCTGCGCAGCATATCCCATAAAATCGTACGGACAACCACCGATGCCATGTGCTCGTTGATGGTCTTCAGTTTACCGAGGCGCCAGAGCTCACCAATTTTTCCAAACAGGGGCAACACCACCGTTTGCAGAAAAGATTGTCGGGGCATATCAACCGCCGCATCGTTAAGCACATGCTCCAAGGCCGCCGGGTTCAGCCGAATGGTATGAAAAAGCGCGCGTTCGACGAATTGCGCAGCCATTGCCCCGTCGCTCAAACGACTGGATGCTATACCGGTAACGACGGCGGCGTCAGAATTGACCAAAGCCATGCCCCGCTCCAGCAGGCGGCTGAGTTCATCGCTGCTCATTTTGGCAACGGCGGAGATGGGATGTCCCTCGTCCACCGCTTTCTTGAGCAATCTCAACCGCTTGACATCGTTATCGGTAAAACAACGGCGATTGCTGTCGGATCGCTGCGGGCAGATTGCCTGATAACGGGCTTCCCAACTCCGAATCAGGTATGGTTTCAACCCTGTTTTCGACGCAACGTATTTGATGGTGTAGGTCGATTTGGCGTTCATGAAAGGACAATAAAAAAAAGAATTGCCAATGTCAATATAATGTTTAACATTTGTTTATTATTTTTTATGAAGCATCGATCACACCCAAACATTGAGGGGTTATTATGAAAACAGACACAAATGAGGTTAGAGACAGATACGAAGATGAGATGATTGAGCTAAAGACCGACGCTCAGGACATCATACCCATTTTGCCGGTTCGCAGCATGGTGGCATTTCCCCAGATGAGTGTGCCGTTTATGATCTCCTTCAGCTCCGCATCAATAATCGACGATGCCATCAAAGCGGATCGGACGGTTGGGCTGCTGACGGTCAAAGACCCGGAGGTCGAACATCCCGTGCCGGGTCAACTTTATGAGGTGGGAACCATTGCCAAGATTCTGCATGCCAAAAAAAATGAAGCGGGTGTCATGGTCGCCTTGTTGAACGGAATCCGCAGGTTCAAAGTGTCCACCTGGCAAACCGGTGGCCCGCACCTCAAGGCGAGTGTGCTTCACGCCCCGGAGATCGTGGAAACGGGCATCGAGTTGGAGGTGCTGCAACGCCAATTGCGTGAAACTGTGTTTGAAGTGCTGACGATGACCCCCGATTCATCAAAAGAAGCCGCCGAGACAATATCGCGCATCAACGATCCGCTTCAGCTGGCATACGTTACGACATTTAATATGAACTTGACCACAGAAGTGCGGCAGGAGTTACTCGAAATCGACAGCGTATCTCAAAAAATTCGTGTGCTTCTTTCACATCTGTCGCGCGAGAAAGAGATGCTCAGCATCGGAAAAAAAATAAAGTCTGAAGTTCAAGAAAAAATGAGCAACACGCAACGAAATTATTTTCTGAGGCAACAGCTTGAAGCCATAAAAAAGGAGCTGGGCGAAACCGACGACCCCGCCTCGGAGCCTAACGATTACGCCGAGCGCATCGAGGGTTCAGACATGCCCGATGAAGCGCGCAAAGAGGCGGTCCGTGAGTTGGAACGCATGCAGCAAATGTCTCCTCAGTCTGCCGAGTATCCGATCATCAAGACCTACCTCGACTGGCTGATCGATCTGCCATGGGGACAACTAAGCGACGACAGCGGTGACATTGCCGATGCACGGCGTATTCTGGACGAAGACCACTATGGCTTGGAAGAGATCAAAGAGCGCCTGATCGAATATATTGCCGTGAGGCGTCTCGTAAAGGATCGGGAAGGGGCGCAAAACGATGCGGAAGACAATACCGCTCTGGGCGTCATTTTGTGTCTGGCCGGTCCTCCGGGCGTTGGCAAGACCAGTCTGGGACGCAGCGTGGCGCGTGCCCTGGGCCGCAAATTCACCCGCATGAGTCTGGGAGGCGTCCGGGATGAGGCCGAAATACGCGGTCACCGTCGCACTTACATCGGAGCGATGCCCGGACGAATTATCCAGTCAATCAAGCGGGCGGGCACCCGCAACCCGGTGTTTATGCTCGACGAAATCGACAAGATCGGTCAGGACTGGCGTGGCGACCCCAGCAGCGCATTGTTGGAAGTCCTGGACCCGGCGCAAAACAATACCTTTCGTGATCATTACCTGGATGTGGACTTCGATCTCAGCGAGGTCATCTTCATTGCCACGGCAAATCAACTAGACACCATACCAGGTCCGCTGAGAGACCGCATGGAAATCATCCAGATCGATGGGTATACGGCGCTTGAAAAGCTGGAAATTGCCCGACGGCACCTGATTTCCCGACAGCTCAAGTCACATCGTCTCGAGGATGATGAAGTTACCTTTGTGGAGGATGCCGTCTTGAAAATTATCCACGACTATACCCGCGAGGCTGGCGTGCGCAACCTTGAAAGACATATCGCCGCCATTTGCCGGAAAGGCATTGTGGCGCTGAACGAAAAGGGGTGGTCTCATGTGGTGGTTACGGAGCAGATGGTACGTGATTATTTAAAGAAGGAGCGTTTCGACGCCGAGCGATCGGAAACGTTTAATGTGCCGGGTATCGCTACTGGATTGGCGGTAACTTCGGTCGGAGGCGATATTCTTTACATCGAGGCATCCCGCATGCCGGGCAAAGGACGATTGTCCCTGACGGGTCAATTGGGCAGCGTGATGAAAGAGAGTGCCGAAATTGCGCTCAGCTATGTTCGCACGAGAGCGGATCAGTTAGACATCGATCCGGCTGCCTTTGAACATTCGGATGTGCACGTGCACGTCCCGGCCGGTGCGCTGCCCAAAGACGGTCCATCGGCAGGCGTGGCCATGGTCATGACGCTGGCCAGTCTTTTCAGCGGCAAACCGGTTCGCAGTGATGTTGGCATAACCGGTGAAATCACACTCCGCGGCCGGGTACTCCCGGTTGGGGGCATCAAGATGAAAGCGCTGGCCGCTCATCGTGCCGGACTGAAGACGGTGATTCTTCCGCAGCGGAATAACTCCGACGTTGAGGAGTTGCCTGAAGAGGTCCGCAGCGAGATGACCTTTGTGACTGTGGACCGCATTGACGAAGCCATCGCCGAGGCGTTCGCTGATCAGCCCGACGCTAAAAAGCCGGATAACAGTGGTTCCCCGACGGACATCGGTGATGGCGATGAATGTGATACGGATCTGATGCCTTTGGCCTGTTGAGCGATTGACGGGCCCAACCATTTGAGGGGGTAGATATGAAAAAACAACATCGATTTTCTATTTGGTACGCGATCATCGGCATGTGGGCGGTTCTGTTTCTGCACAATATGATTGCGGGATCCCTGACCGTGAAAAACATCCCCTACAGCGAGTTCGTCAAAGCGGTCAAGGAAGGCAAGGTGTCTGAAATTGCCATTTCAGAAAATGAAATTCAAGGTCGAATGCTCGGCTCGGAAGACGGCGCAGCGTCGAACGCACTTTTCAGAACAGTCAGGGTGGACCCGGAGATTTCACAACTGATGGATGAGAATAATGTGAAGTACTCAGGACGGATCGAGAGCAATTTTTTGGGAACCCTCTTGTCCTGGCTGGTTCCGATTGCGATCTTCTTCGGATTTTGGGTATTCATGATGCGTCGTTTCCAGCAGCAGTCCGGGTTTATGACCATCGGAAAAAACAAAGCCAAAATATACGTTGATGATGAAGTCTCGGTTCGTTTCGATGATGCTGCCGGCGTAGACGAAGCCAAGCAGGAACTAGAAGAGGTTATCAACTTCCTCAAAGAGCCGCAGCGCTACACGCGTTTGGGCGGGCAGATCCCGCGCGGCACACTGCTTGTCGGTCCGCCGGGCACCGGAAAAACGCTGCTGGCAAAAGCGGTGGCCGGAGAAAGCGGGGTTCCGTTCTTCAGCCTTAGCGGCTCCGAGTTTGTCGAAATGTTTGTGGGACTGGGTGCCGCCAGGGTCCGCGACCTCTTCAAGCAGGCCAAAGAGAAGGCGCCCTGCATCATCTTCATCGACGAGTTGGATGCGCTGGGGAAAGCCCGTGGCGTCGGTATGGCCGGGGGTCACGATGAGCGGGAGCAGACCTTGAACCAGCTGCTCGTGGAATTGGACGGTTTCGATGCCAACGTGGGCGTCATTTTGATGGCGGCCACCAATCGCCCCGAGATATTGGATCCAGCGCTGATGAGACCCGGTCGATTCGATCGCCAAGTACTCGTCGATCGCCCGGACAAAACCGGACGGGTGGACATCCTCAAGATCTATCTGGATAAAGTCGAAACCGGGACGGATATCGATCCTGAAAAAATCGCGGCAATGACCGCGGGTATGGTCGGCGCGGATCTGGCCAACCTGGTCAATGAAGCCGCGCTGTTGGCGGTCAGACGCGACAAAGCGAGTATCGGTATGGCCGACGTGAAAGAGGCGGTTGAGCGCGTAGTGGCCGGGTTGGAAAAGAAAAACCGACTGATCAATTCGGAGGAGAAAGAGATCGTCGCTTACCACGAATTGGGGCATGCGCTGGTGGCCATGGCATTGCCCGGAACCGATCCGGTTCAAAAAATATCGATTATCCCCCGCGGCATTGCCGCGCTGGGTTACACCATGCAGGTGCCGACCGAAGACCGCTTTCTGATGCGCAAAACCGAACTCGACAATCGCATCGCTACGCTATTGGGCGGTAGGGCGGCCGAGGCGCTGATCTTTAATGATATCTCCACCGGTGCCCAAAACGATCTTTCCCGTGCCACCGATATTGCCCGCAGCATGGTTAAGGAGTATGGCATGAGCGAGCGAATGGGACAGGTTTACTTTGCCAACAAGCAGCAGCCGACCCTTTTGGGTGTGGTGGGTGAAGCCGGCGGTCAATACAGCGATGAAACCGCAAAAACCATTGATGAGGAGGTCAGACGCATCATCGATGAACAATACGATGTGGCCTTGCAGATTCTGGCAGCCAACCGGGAGCTGCTGGTTAAAACGGTCGGCCAGCTGCTCAAAGACGAAGTCATCGAAGGAGATGCGCTGATCGACTTGGCCGAGTCAGTGACCCACGCCGAAATCACAGACGATAGCCCCGCGCCTGTGAAGACGGGACAGGATATGGCGGCATGACATTGACAGGAAACGCATTATATCGATATCAACGTGTCAGGTTTATGGAGAGTGCGCCGTTTGCTGTCTTTAAACGACTCGGGAAATAAGGTCCACCAACCATGCAACGAATCAACCGCGCCACCTTCTTCATCATCATTGCGTTGACCGGTGTTGCGGGTTTTTTCTTCTGGAATCGCCTCGCCGATGAAAAACGTCGGATCGACAGCCATACCCGAGAAATCACGCCGCGGGGGAGCCTGGCGGACATTGAAAAAACGACCATCTCTATTTTCAACGCGGCTGCACCGTCCGTGGTGTACATCTTCACCGAAAATGCGGTGGCCGGATTCTTCGGGACGCGCGAGGTCCGCCAGGGGGCCGGCTCCGGCTTCCTCTGGGACAGCAATGGACATGTGGTGACCAATTTCCATGTCATTGAGGGCGCCCGACGCGTCCAGGTACGCCTCGATAGCGGTGAAGCCATCGACGCCACCTACGTCGGTGGCGCTCCCGATTACGATCTAGCGGTCATCCGACTGCGACGGCCCCTGTCCACCATTCAGCCGATTCCCGTGGGGAGGTCCGACAATCTGCAAGTGGGGCAAAGCGTGCTCGCTATCGGCAATCCTTTCGGCCTTTCGCGCACGCTGACCACCGGCGTGATCAGCGCCCTCGATCGACGACTGCCCACCGCCACCGGGCGTGATGTGGTCGGCGTGATTCAAACCGACGCGGCCATCAACCCGGGCAACTCCGGGGGGCCGTTAATTGATTCGAGTGGTCGGTTGATTGGCGTCAACACCGCAATCATATCCGGCTCCGGCAGTTCGGCCGGCATCGGGTTCGCCGTTCCGGTGGACGTGGTCAACAAGGTGGTCCCGCAATTAATTGCCAGAGGGAAGTTCCCCCGTCCGGGAATTGGAATCGTTGTTTTGGATGAAGAAACCACTGCCAGTCTCGGCGTAATCGGCGTGGTGATCGACCGCGTGATGCCCGATTCTGAAGCCCAACGCGCCGGGTTGGAGGGAATCGATTACCGGAGGCAAATCTTGGGCGATGTCATCGTCGCCGTGGAGGGAAAACCGGTCGCAAACATGGCCGATTTCGTTCAAATGATGCAGGCCTTCGAGATTGCCAAGCCCATCAACCTCCAGGTACGGCGGGGAGATAAGGTGCGGGATGTGGCGGTTACGATCATGGACATATCTTAGATCCAACGCGGGCGATGGTAAGGTTCCAAGCATGGTACCATCCAATTGCCGCAACACGATCTTACTTTGATTCCTTGACCGCATGCCCCCAATTGAGGTTTACCAATAATGGTCCAATACTTAACATTCAGCAACCCAATCTAACCAACCAACCACATCCCTTAAGGAGGCAAGCAAATGAACCCAGAAAATGATATTTTTGAGATTTTCGATAAAGATGAAAACTATCGCTATATCATGAAGCGCCTGTTGGAGGCGTCCATGGAGGAGTCCTACAACTCGATCATCATTTCCGAAGCGGGGCCGGGTTATCCGATCATATACGTCAACCCGGCGTTCTGCGAGCTGACCGGTTACGGACCGCATGAGGTGATGGGAAAATCTCCATCTATTTTGCAAGGGCCTAAAACAGACATGGAGGTCATCGATCGATTGAACATGGATATTTCCCATGGAAAGGTATTCCATGGACGTGCCATCAATTATCGCAAGGATGGCTCAGAGTTTATCATGCAATGGAAAATTGCCCCCATCCACAATGAAAAAAATGAGATAACGCATTATCTCGCTATCCAACAAATCGTATTTGAATAGGCTGGATGCATCGCAGCGTTCCACGCATCCTGTTTTCTCATCTCAACCGGGTGGTCAAGATGTCTGTATCTCGTTTTGAGGCAACCGCCGCGGGGATGCCATCAAAGATGGTCCCGTACCGCGGTGCCAACCCAATATCCTGCCACAGCAGGTCGGGGTCGACGGCGAGATTGAAATTGTAGCTGCGCACGGCACCCGGTGTTTCCAAACCCGGGTTGGGGCGAATGCGTCGAAAGGGCGTCAGCAGGGCCGTGGCCAGCAGGGCCAACCATTGGGGAAACATGAGCACGCGGGCATTTGGGTAGTGCCGCCTGGCGATGTCCAAGAAGGTGGCCCATGTCGATGGCCGGCGATCTCCAATGGGCAGGATGCCGGAAAAGGATTGCTCCGCACAGGCGATGATGGCCGCAGCCGCATCGGCGACGTGAAGGTGCGTGTAGATGTTTTTACCAAGCCCCGGCAGAACGAGGCGACCGGCTTGCAGTTGGCGAAAATAAAGATCTCGAACGCCGTATACATGCGGCAGCCGCAGGGCTGTGAAAGCCACACCCGCCGATGCGGCCATCGCCGACAACCGCTTTTCCGTGTCCACCTTAATGCGGCCATAATCGAGCACCGGATGGACCGGGGTATCGGCAGTCACGAGGGCTGCCTGGCCGCTGTAAACCAGCAGGCTTGAACTGTATACAAACCGGCGAACCCCGGCCTCGACACCGGCTTCCATCAAGGCGATCGACCCATCCAGGATGGATGGCTTCAAGGTGGTGTATGATTCGAAGGTCGCCCTTGCCCCGAGGTGAATGATGCCGTCGACACCGTTGACGGCTTGCCGTAGGCAGTCGGGATGTCTCAGGTCAGCCAGGGCGATGTCCGCATCGAACCGACAGATCTCGCAGTCATCGCCCGGTTGACGGATCATCAGCCGGGGTCGATACCCATCGCGCGAAAGCTGACGGGATACCTCATAACCGATAAAACCGGAAGCCCCTGTGACCAAAATTTTCATTTTCTTGGCGTTGGTCGTCATGTCAATCCCTTCGGTTCTCTTTTCGTATGTCTGCAGCAAGTGACGCCACTATTTGTCGATTCAATCATGACCATTTAGCAGACACCGGACCCTGACAATGTCCTGCCACCGGGAATCCAATGTCTCGGTTATGTTCAATAAACTGTATAACCCCCAGGTCGCTTTCCGAAACCGTTAGAAACGGGCATATGGTTTTTCAACCAGCTGCATGGGGCAGGATGCAGGCCGTATCCACCGCCCAAAATGAGCAGGGAGAGATCACGAGGAGAAAGTGGGTCCACCGATTGAATGGCGGGGCGGAAAACACCTCGGTCAGGCTGAGCACCGCCCGAGTCATCAATCCCCGCAAAGGCGTGGGTTCCCCTGACGCCTCGATTTCCTTGATTGGTTTGGGCTTCAGGGTTTACGGGCCGAGACGACCAGACGCTGGTTCATGCAGCCCACGTCTTCGGCACGCTTCAAGGCCGACGCGTCGCTATAACGCGCGATGTCGCTGAAACCGGCGCGAGCGACCAGCGCAGACAGATCTTCCGCTGTGTATGGGCGAATACAGTAAGTTTGATCCCGGATCATCCCATGGGCCTTGCTCAGCACCATCTCCCGGGCGCAGATACGGCCGTCTCTGACTTCCCGCTGCCGGCAAACGACCACGTCGTCACCGATCTCATGCCAGGCGTGGGGGGCCAAGGTCGTGCATGCGGCAGCGCCATCGGTGACATCCAGCAGCAGCCAGCCGTGTGGCTTGAGCAGGCGCAGACTCTCCTGCAGGATGCGCAGGTCGGCATATGGCTCTGTAATGTAGCCCAGTGAGTTGCCCAGAATGAGCACATGATCGAATGTCTCGGGGGGCAGACTGGTATGGCGGGCATCCCCTTGTATAAATTGTGCGGAACAGCCCTGGTCCGCGGCATCGCGTCTTCCGATGTCGATCAGCGGTTGAGAATAGTCCAGCACCGTGCAATCACGGAAACCGCGCCGGCAGAGCTCCAGTGCATGTCGTCCCTGACCGCCGCACAGATCGAGAATGCGGTCGTGGGGTTGCATGGGCACCAGCGACGTAAAGATGTTGATCTCCTGTCGCGTGATCGCCGCGTCGCCGATGCTGCGGGCATCGGTCATCAGATAGACCTCGTCGAAAAGGGTCTTCCACCAGTCAGGGTCGACATCGATGGTCATGGCGCCTCCAGGTGCGCGCCGAAACCAAACAGGCCATCCGCCGCGAAGATCGCCGGGCCGCCGCGCCAGGGCTGCAGGCGCGCGATTTCCAGTTCTTCTTCTTCAATATCGATATATGTATCCAGTTCGCCGGCGTACCACATTTGCTCCAGCTTGATGCTGTCCTCCCAAATACCCCGGCCGTAAGTCTCCAGGTCGACCAGCTGCTGCGCCGTGATGATGCGAGGCCGCAGGGCAATCTTGATCGGCCCCAGCAGGTAGGTGAATTTCTCTTTCAGCGCCAGGGCGTTCTGCGCATCTTCGATGGCCATCAGATCGCCGACATCCATCTGCGCGATGGTGCCGTTGATGCGATCGACAGCCTCGCGCACCGTCATGGGCGATTCTAAAATGGCCATGGGCTGAACGCCGCCGCCGCTGCCCACGTTGGTGGGCACATCGCCATAGCGGCACAGAAAACCGAAAATCTGGTCGGGCCCGATCAGGCAGCGAAAGTCCGTCTGGCGGTCCTTGAGTACGATCTGCCGTTGTTCACGGTCAATTTCCGGCATGGTTTCCCCCCACAGGTCCAGGGCGACCTTCGCCTGAACGATATACCCCCCCGTGGTGAGGGCGGTTTCAATGGCGTCGTCTCCGTTCTGCCCGATCCCGCCCACCTTTACGCCGATGCCGGAATAACCGCGCTCCGGTTTGAGCACGAGGTGAGACCAATTTGCCCGCGTCCATTCGACCAGGTCCCCGATGGTTTCGCCCTGGGGACCGGTGGTACGGCGGGAGAAAAACCGTCGGGTCCAGGGCGTTCGACGCACGGTTTCCGGATGGAAACGCTTAGACTGCGACCCGGTGATGACTTCAAACATGCTTTTCACATTGATCGGTTCGGTGCCGCGGGGATTCAGAATGCGGTTCTCACGGATGGCCTGGTAGAGCGGCGTCAAGTCGTGCTTGCGGTGCAGCTTCAGGAAAACGTCATTGTTGAAATCCATGAAGATCAGGGACACCGGCCGCCCATTATGGCAAACACGGCCATGATGCAGCTCGAATTCATGCGGCGCGGCGAGGATGCCGGTAATCCCGTCCAGGGCGTCCAGCCGTCTGGCCAGATTGATGTTCTCGGTGACATCGGCCAGGGTCTCCTCCTCGGCCACCACCGCCAGCAGACCATGATTGGCGCCTTCCCGCCGGCGATGGACGGCCAGCAGCATCTCGGTGAAGCCGACCACCGGATAGAGCAGCGGATGGTCGAAATTCAGGTCAACCCCGGTGGGACTGACCCGGTTGATTTTCTGCCATACCACCTTGGCGATTTCCTGGGTCATGCGTTGGTAGTCCCAACCGCCGGGGCTGCCGAGATTCCACTCCGAATGGTAGCCGCGAAAACTGGACACGCTTAACCTCCTTGCTGCAGTATCTGCGCTAAATGATTAAAACCGATTTCCCCCTGGGCCAGAACCCGGCGGGCGAAAGCGACAGGATCGGTTCCCTTTCGACAACTATCGTCGTGCAACCGGCGGAAGCGGCGCCGCCCCATGGTGTAAGCCAGCTGGTAACCCGGTTTCAAGCTGTATCGTCGGACCATGGCTGTGGCTCGGCCGTCGTCCATCCCCTGTGCAGCCAGGAAAGCGGCGGCTTCGTTGAGCGTTCGTCGGTGCATATGAATGTCGAAGTCAATCTGTCCGCGCAGAGCACGCCAGTAGCGCCGCTTGGCCATCAGCATGCGGTCCACCGGACCGGAGAAGAAGCCTGTTTCGAACATCAGCTCTTCGGCAAAGCTGGCCCAGCCTTCATAGAAAATCGGAAATTCAATGTGGCGCCGAACCGGTCGTGGGTGGCGCCAGCGGCCAGTGTCCAGCAGGTGATGGCCGGGGTAGGTCTCGTGAGCCGTCAGCAGCCGGTAATCCGCCGGGATCGTGGCGCCTTGGCCGGTCTCCAGGATAAAAAATGTGCCGCTGCTGGGCGGATGGATCGGCGGCATGCTGTAAGCGGCATTGCTGCGCACCGGCCGCATGTAATCCGGAATGCCCTGCACCGTGACCGGACATTGGTTCACCTCGTCGGCTGTGATCAACCCCTGTGACGAGCAATGCCGAGCCAGTTCGAATATGGTGTTGCGGTAGAGCTGTTGGACGCCACCGGACGGCATCGGGGGTCGGGACAACGCGTCGACGACCGATTGCCAGGGGCGACCAGGTGCCATTGATGCAGCCGATTGGTCAAGGATCTCCCGAGTCTCCTCAATTTCTTGGGTCAACTCATGTTCAATCTCGTCCGGTGTGAGCAGACATCCCATGTGCTCAGCGGCGATAAGCTCGTAAAGGGTGGTCGGCAGGCGGAAGTCTTTGACAACCGGGATCTGTCTGAGATGGCCATCCAGCCGTTGGAAGGCATCGATAATGGGCGCCCGGTAAGCTTCCAATAGTTGCAGAGATGCCAACCAGTGGCGTTGTTTAACCAGCATATCAATTCCCAGATCGCGAAAGAGGCCAGGGATGTGCTTGAGGGTTCTTCTGGCCTGGTCGAGAAATTCGGGAAGATGCTTCAGGCGCGCCGCCAGCGCCTGGGATCCGGCTTCAAGCGCTTCCGCCAATCCGATGCCGACGATGGTCAGGTAAAAGGTGGGCTGCGTCTCATGCACCTTGACAACGGATAGTTGGTCGCGAAGCGTGAGGATGACCCGACGCAGCATGGCCGCGTCGATGGCGTGGGCCGATGGTGTTGGGTGGCACGGTTGAAGGCCTAAGGTCGTGTTCCCATCGGGTCAGCTTCCCGATAACGTCTGCCAGGCCTGTCGGGGAAAAATCATCCCAGCGGGACCAGTCGAACGCCCTGGCCCTGGCCTGAGGGAAAAAATGAAACTCGTCGCTGGCCATGCAGATCGGAAACTGCACGGCCAGCGACTCAAACACCTCGCCGGCAAGCAGCGCCAGTTGATCGTCAACAGGGTTGTCAGTAAAATGATCCGTCATTTGATGTCGGGCGAAGCGGCACGCGGCCAGGAAAAGGTCGATCTGTATTTTAAACTCAGCATAAAGAAAAAGGAGGACCTTGTCGACCCATTAAACCTGCCGGTAAAAAAACGCATCGACAATGTCTGATGATGCAAAGGGTCTCTTTGTGATAGCTTCAACCTGTCATCATACGGTCATCCGTTTCATATTGCGCCTGCCGCTGGATGTTGTAAGTTTTTGGTGCTGATCAATATCTCATATGGTATAAAGCATTTAAAACGATAAGGAGTCCTGCTGTGATGACGAATAAAGCATTAAACGTTCTCGGTGAACCGCTTGAAACATGTAGCCTTGATCCATTAACCGGTTTTCTGCGCGACGGTGACTGCCGTATCGGAAATAACGACGTTGGCCGGCATGGCGTCTGCGCCCAAGTGACCGATGCCTTTTTGGAATTCACCAAACGTCGGGGCAACGATCTGAGCACCCCCCACCCGGCGGCCGGATTCCCCGGACTCAAACCGGGAGACCGCTGGTGCCTGTGTGTCGACCGATGGAAAGAAGCCGAGGAAAACGGTTTTGCCCCGCCAGTGATCCTTGCCGCTACCCACGCAGCGATCCTGGATCGTGTTGACCTATCGCAATTGAAGCGCCATGCCCGGAAAGTGCGTCGGCACGAGCGATGATAGTCGTTGAATCTGGCCTCTGACGGAAAGGTGAAAATGACCGCGACAAACGGGTAACATTTAAAGATCGCTTCTAAACGAAGCCGCCTCGAACGGGTCTATGTCATCTTGAGCGGTGACGACCGCTACGATCGGGCCTGCGCAGCCATTCCCAATTCCGAATGCAGCGCGTTGCCCAAGAATTACGTCATGAACGTGCTCAACGGCGCTGCCTCTAAATTGGCGGAACAGGTGGCCAGCGCCAAGTTGGTGCTGCCCTGGCTGTTGAGCGCCATCGGTGCCCCATCTGCCTATGTCGGCCTGCTTCTGCCACTTCGACAAGCCGGTACCCTGCTGCCGCAACTGGCCATTTCCGGTTATATTCGCAGTTTCCCGATTCGCAAATGGTTCTGGGTGGGATCGGCCCTGGTTCAGGTGGTTACCATCAGAGGTAGCGATCATCCCTTAACTGGGCGATCTCCACACCCAGCGCGACGCACTGGCGGCCCGCCATACATGCTTCCGCGTCTTCATCCGGCAGGTAATGTTTGACCTCCTTGTTGCCCTTGCGCAGATATAAAACCGTGGCATGTTTTTCATCGTCGTATTCCACCTTGATGTCGATGCCACACTCACCGATATCCGGGTAGATGGATTGTATTTTTTCACACAGTTCTGTTTTGTCGACCATGCTTGACCTCCTTTATGCTGCCATTCTATGTTGAATGGCAGCCGTCGTAACACGTGACCTACACCTGGGCAGTATAATGAATGACGCCGGCCGCATCGAGGATTCTGAAGGTAAAGGATTCCGTGAAGTAGAGTGCGACGGTGCTGGTCGTATGGCTGTCATAGCCGATCGCCAAATCGTTGCCTAGGATAATCTCGAAATCACCGCCCCGCTGGGAAACCATGTAAGCCTCCATCTCAAAATCGCCGGTCAGATAGGGGCTGAGCAGCACCGTGCCGCCCAGGATATTCTCAGCCTGCATTTTAACCGGGTAGCCCTGCAGGTGGGCGGACATTCGGCTCCACAGTTTCGGCCCCACGACGAAGGAGAAGGGTCCGTCGACGGATCGGCCGGCGAAGACGGTCAGGCCCTCGGCGATGGCCTCGAGCAATTGTTCCGGGGTCGATCCAATGGTCAGGCATTCCTGATCGGCACAATGTTTGAGCCCTTTGATGTTGGCCTGGGGCAGTCCGTGGTAAACCACGCTCTCTTCAAACAGGGCGATCTCCAGAGCGGCGGATTCCAGGTTGGACAGATCGAGGTCTTTGGCCCCCCGGACGGCATTGTCCATCTCCTTGATGTCCAGTTCGAAGGGAATACGGGTCTCCACCAGGTGGTGCACCTTGTGAATGCCATAGGACAGGCCATTTGGTGGCTGATTGTCCGGATATTCCAGGCGTCCCTCGGGAACACCTGGAAAATCCGGTCCCATGGGTCCTGTCAGGTCAATCAGTTTTCTGGCCGAAAGGATAGCTTTCAAGCTCCTTGCCGCTTGGGCATCGATTTCAGCCCAGGCCTGCTGCGGGATTGGTGCCAACTCTCGTTTGAGTATATCCATGATGCCTCCAATTTCGATAAGTGTTTAAAATTGATCGCGCACGGTCGTTATTTCAAGCTGCCGATACCGAGCCCTTGCGAGCTGGCCCGAACCAGTTTCGAGCCGATGGCCCGCTGATTGACCTGTGCAGGCACCGCCGGCAATTCAATATCCAGCAGTTTCCGTTTGGCCTCAAGGAAAAGCTTGCCCAATGTCATTCGGTCCTCGGGACTGAAACGGTCGCGCGCCATGGGAAAGATTTCCGCCTCCTCCTCGTCCAGGTGGTGCGTGGTGTATTCACCGAGGCCTTCCACCTTGATGGGAAAGTCGCCGTGATCCTTGGGGAACCCTTCGGCGTCCTTGATGATCAGTTCAATGATATGATGCTCGTTAACCGCTTCAAGGGAATCGTGACGGGCGTCGGCAATCTTCTGGAGCAGATCGTAGAAGTACTTTTCCTCCATGGTGTGATGAACCACGAGGTGGCGCACAAATTCGACGAACCGGTCCCGGTTGCTTTCCGACTCTTGGTAGAGCTGTCTGAGTTCCTGGTGGTGGCCGACCAATGCATCGATGATGTCCATGCGTTCTCCTTTTAGCCAATGAGGTGTCTGTTGATGGGGGGATGGGCAGAGGCCTTACGGCGTGTATTGGTTCAAATCTTGAAAGGCCTGCCTTCACTCAGCAAGGTGAACCAATATAGTACATCCACTGTGGTTTGTCATGCATGAAGCCGCCGCCGGCTGTTCAGATCAACCGCCAGGCGAACGGCAGATACCGCCAAGAGAAGGGTTTATAATTGTTGGCGCAACTGGCATGGCAGGATTGACGAATCCGCAAGAACAAAGCGGTTTTCTCTATCCACGTCTTTTCTAAGCCATCTTGCCAATCTCGGCCGATGCCCACCTGACCCCCACAATCACATTTTCCGGGACACGCCAAAAAACTGTTCCGGCTCTTTTTCGCGACCGTTTTCGACCACATATTGCAGCTCAGCGGCCAGGGGCGAATTCATGCTGACGAGTGTGCCGTGATCTTCCAAGGCGAGTGATGGATTGCCCATCTGGGTGTGCAGCACCCCGCGGTACATGTAGGGCTCAGCCAGGTTGGGCTTCAATTCAATCGCCCGATTGTAATGCGCAAGGGCCTCCGCGTAATGATCGGGACCCTGTTTACGCAGGGTGTAGGCCAGATTGTTGTGGGCCTCGGCGAAGCGCTCGTTACGGTCTATCGCCTTGCGGAACTGCTTTTCCGCTTTGGAAAAATTTTTTTCCAGCATCAATTTGACGCCCGTGTTGTAATACTGAACATCTTTCGAAACCGATGGTTTGACGGATGGGCTACCGGCCGCGGCGGCCATCGAAACCCCTATGAAGATTAGTGCGATGGTGGTTGTAAATGCTTTCATATCGCCTCCTGTATGCTCGGGTGAATAATGCGCTAAGCTAGCCACACGACCCGCGTTGTCAAACCGGGGTAAGACGGTGGTTGGGGGCGTCTTGGGCTGCGGCAAACACTTTACCGAAGTTATCCAAACCGTCGGTACCGCCCGCTGACGACTGAAAATTAAACCTTTCAATCGTTTAACCCATATTATTTATTACCAAATTATTTGACTCACGTGTCAGTGCCGATCCGAAATGGCCTTAGCGACCAAGGTAGCCGACCCGCTCATGGCGGGAAGCTGAGAGGACGCAGACCTACCAGGATGCTCCCAAAAGACTAATTACGACAGGCATCCCTGGCTTACATGGGCGCATCGAATGGTCGGGCATAACCGGTTAGCTCCACATAACCGACGCCATCGATCGCCTTTCCGCTGCGGGTTCCCGTGGCCTGGACGCTGCCTTCCCAATAAACCACATTGGTGCTGTTCGGGGTGCGCATCTCCTGGTCGTCCAGGTTGGCCGTCAAGGCCAGTTCCAAGTCCAGCGGACCCACGGCCACCCGCCACTCGACCGGGTAGCGGGCGCCGCTGTGGGGACTGGTCCAATGCGACAGCGGCTCGATGCGCACATCGCCGCGCGACAGTTGCCGCGTCCGCCCCGAGGGCATCACGGCGGTGCCACCGGAGGCTGGATTCAGAGTTCCGTCCGGTTGGCGCAGCAAAAAAATCATGATCTCGGTCCGGTCACGCAACTGCAGGCTGAACCAATCCCAGCCGGTGATACCCGGCTGCAGGGGAGCCGTGCTGAACTCGTGGTCCATCCAGGCCGATCCCTGCACCCCATGGCGGGTGCCGTCTACGGTCAGGCTGCCCGAGGCCTGCAGGCGGGTAAACGAGTAGTAGCAGCTGGCGCGCTCGGGCGACTGTCCTTTGCGGCTGTATCCGCTGTCGCCGTGCAGGGCCACAGGCTTGTCCGGTGTCAGGTCGAGGGTCAGGGCAAACGCATCGGCGCTGGCCTCCAGGCGATGCGCTTCGGGCGCAATGACGGCCTGCCAGCCATGGACGTGGATGGTTACCATGCCACCCACCTGGTCCGCCCCGGCCAGGGAGAGAACCGGGCGGGCCATCCGTTCAGCCTGCAGATGGCGGCCGCCGCTGATATCGCTGATCGCGGCATGGGCCAGATAGATCTGGTCGGTGCGCCAGGCCGAGGCCGGATCCGGCCACTGTCTGCGATTGCCGGGCGGTTGCAGCCCGCTGCGGAAAAAAGTCAGCTGAAAGCCGAAGCGGCGGTTGTCGCCGTCGGTCAGATTACCCGTGTAATACCACCATTCGGTGCGGTAATCCGTGTGGGGGCCGTGATCGGCGGGAAAGGAGAGCCGACAGGGGCCGGTGACCTGCAGAAATCCGTCGTCCGCCGCCACCGCCGCATAGGCGGTAAGCACAATAAGAACCGCGATCCGGATAAAACGGCTGAAATGCCTGCATCGTCCCATTTTGTTACCTTCCTTGATTCCAAATCATTAACGCGTTCCTCCGCGCAGCAGTATGGCCGGTGACGTGCTCAAGGCCAGATTGACCGCCGGCAGGGCGGCCAGCAGCGCCGCAGCGAAAATCAACGGCACGGCTGACAGCAGGGCCGGCCAGTCGACCTGGTAGACGAAAGTCCATCCGAACGATTGCCGGTTGACGACGAAGATCAGCAAGGTCGACAGGATGAACCCGCAGGCCAGCCCGGCCGCCTGGCCGACCATCACGATCAGGCCCGCTTCCCAGAAAATCATGCGCCGCAGCTGGGCGGCACTGCCGCCCACGGCCCGGATGGTGTTGAGCTGCCGGCGGCGCTGGAGTACCAGCACGGCCAGGGTGGTGGCGATCCCCAGGGCGGCCACCACCAGGGCAATCAGCAGCAGGACCGTAGTGATGGCAAAAGTTTCGTCGAATACGCGCAGGACGGCCTGGCGCAGGCTCGGGCCCTCCATCATCTCGATCGTCTCCCCGCAGCAGTTCAGCAGCGAGGTGCGCACCCGGTCGACGGCGCCCGCCAGACCGGGGCCGCGCTCGGTTAAATTGACCTGCACGCCGCTCCAGGTCGGATCGTCGAAGCGCCGTTGGTAGTGGGTCAGCGAATAATACACCGCGCCGCCCCGGGTACGGTAGTCGCGAAAGACCCCCAGGATCGGTTCGTCGAACAGATGCCTGCCGATCTGGACCCGATAGCGGTCGCCGGTTTTCAGACCGGTGCTGTTGGCGAAGACCTCCGATATCGCGACACCCCTGCCGGCGATCAGATCGGCTTCGATTTGCCGGATGTCGCCGCCCATCCAGATAAATCGGCTGCGCCGGGCATAGGCGTCGTAATCCATGGCCTCGAAAAGGTGCTGGTGGCCGTTGACCTGCAATTCCAGGCGATGCATGGGCACCAGTTCCACGGGCACCGGCAGTGTCTGCACCGCTGCCACGACCCGCGGCGGCAACGGGTCACGGAAACGGTTCAGTTCGGCCAGTTTGGGGCGGACGTAAATGTCGCCGGCGATGCTCTGCTGCACCCACAGGGCCACGGTGCTGCGAAAGCTGTGAATCATCACCACCAGGGCGGTAAACAGGGCCACCGCCGTGATCAGCGCGCCCACGGAAATGGCCGTCTGGACCCCGCTTTGTTTGAGATAAGCGGCGGCCAAAAAGGCCGGCTGACCGCCCAGATGAAGCAGCCGCGGGGCCAGCAGCCGGCCGACTTGCTGCAGCATCAGGGGGGCCAATAGCGCGAAGCCGACAAACAACAGCAACGCCGCCAGGTATCCGGGCAGGGAGACCGACGGCGGACTGGGAAGCCGGGCAATCGGATAGACCAGCACCAGCAGGCCGAGGCCCCCAAGGGCCATGCGACGGATCAGCTGTGGCCGGATATTGGCGGTGGGGGCGATGTCCAGCGCTTCGCGCGGAGGCACGCGCATGGCCTCGCGAGCCGGCTGCAGGGCCGCCAGCACGGCCACGGTCAAGGTGACGCCAAAGGAGAGCAGAATCTCCCAGGGGTCCAGGGTCAGTCCATCCACCTGCACGCGAACGAAAAGCACGGAGACGGTCCGGCTGACACCGGCCAACAGGGTTTTGACCAGCAGGCTGCTGATCGGCAGGGCCAACAGCCACCCGCACAGGCCGATAAAGGCCCCTTCGCCCACGAACAGGAAAAAGAGCAGCCGCCCCGACGCACCGGTGGCCCGCATGACCGCCAACTCGCGCCGACGGGCGGCGGCATTGAGCGCCACCAGGCTGTAAACCAGAAACATGCCCACGAAAAGGGATATGAAACTCAAAAAGGTAAGACTGAGCTGGTAGGCCCGGATCATTCCCTGGCCGCTTTCACTGAGCGCAGAGGGCGACCGCACGACAACGCCGGCGGGCAGCAGCGCTTGCAGGCTGGTCGATGGCATCTGCTGCGGCGTCGGTCTTCAATCGTATATCGATGCGGTCCGCCAGGCCGAACTGGCCGGTGAATTCCTGGAAGGTGGCAATGTCGCACAGGGCGATGCGACCGCCCTCCACCATCGCCAGCCCGTCGGGATCCAGCAGGGCCAGGACCTTGAAATCGGATGTCTGTCGGGAGTGGACCAGCTTGATCGATTGGCCCTCCCGCCAGCCGAACTGTTGGCCCAGCCTCGCCCCGATCAGCAAGGAAAAAGGCTGGGTCATCATCGACGCCCAATCAGCCGCCTTGCCTTCACCCGGGGACCGAACGGTCCAACTTCGCAGATCGCGATCCAGGATGGGATCGAAACCGATCAACAGGAAGGGGGTTTCATGGTCGGCTGGTCTGACATAGGCAGACAGAACCGGCGACGCCGTGAGGACAGACGGATTCTGCATCAGCGACGACACCAGCGTGTCGGGGACCCGGCCGCCGGGGCGGAACAGGGTCAGGTCGCTGCTGCCGGCGATCAGGTCCATGCTTCGCGAATAGGAATCCATGGTGGCCTGCACGGCCAGCCGGACACTGGTAAAGACCGCCGCACCCAAGGCAATTCCCAGCAGCACCGCCAGGGTCCGACCCATGTGGCTGCGCAGGTGGCGCAGGCTGAACCAGCCAAACAGGCGCAGGCCGCCCGACATCGTCGCCATGGCGCCGTTCATGGGGCCACGCGGCCGTCTTGCAGCCTGAGCACCATGGTGGCGTATCCATCGGCCAGGTCGCTGTGGGTGGCAATCACCACGGTCCGGTCGAACTGGCGATTCAGATCGGAAAGCAGGGCCATGACCTTGCGGGCATTGCGTGAGTCCAGGTTGCCGGTGGGCTCGTCGGCCAGAACGATGGCCGGATCATTGATCAGCGCCCGGGCGATGGCGGTACGCTGCATTTCTCCGCCGGAGAGCTGACGCGGCTGGTGGTTGAGGCGGTCGCCCAGGCCGAGCCAGTCGAGCAGTTCCCCTGCCCTGGATCGAACTGCACGGAAGGCGCGGCCGGCCAGGAGTGCAGGCAGACAGACGTTTTCCAGCACGCTCAACGTCGGCAGCAGATTGAAAGCCTGAAAGATCATGCCGACGGTATTGCGTCGAAAGTCGGTCAGCTCGGCTTCCCTGCAGTGATTCAGGTCGTGGCCGGCCACGGTCAGCTCCCCGGTGGAGAGCCGATCCAGCCCGGCCAGCAAAGACAACAGGGTGCTTTTGCCCGAACCGCTGTCGCCCTTGAGCACCACCAACTGGCCGCGGGTAACGGAGAGATCGATCCCGTCGATACCGGTCACCTGCACCGAACCGACCGTGTAGATGCGGGTCAGGCGGTGGGCATGGATGGACAGGGGCCCTGCATCAGGTGTTACTATTGCTGCCGGCGGCGCGTTCATGGCGACTGAACTCCTCGTTTCCATTGACAACCCATTTGCAAATGGAATGGATGGGTAGCGGTTGTTTGCGTGGGTCGGGTTGACCGGGCATACCCATTTACGATGATCATCGTAATGGAGAAGTCAATTGTCAGCCGGCAACGTCAAGGGTCAAAGGAGAGCATCGCCCAGATGGGCGAGCACGGCGTCGGCCGCCAGCCGTCCGGAGACCAGCGCCCACTGAATGCCCGGCAGGCTGCCGTGTTCCCCGCAGACGAAGACCCCCGGCCGGACCCGGGGGTCCGGGCAGGTCGGATTTGGTGTGGGCGGCGACTGGTCGGGCAGGGCATGGGTGATTCGATAGGTTTGCAAGTGATCCCAGTTGCCGGCTTGCGGGCCGAACCAGTCGACCAGCTGCGCCCTCACCCGGTCGGTCAAAGCGGCGTCATCGCCATCCGGGTTGCCGAGGACGACCACGGAGGCCAGGGATTTTCCGGCGGGTGCATATTCGGAAGAGACCCGGCTGGGAAAGGCGATGTTGTTGATCGGCCCCCTGCCCTCACCATTGAGCATGAGAAAGGATGGATGCCAGTCCGCCTGGTCGCACGAGAAATAGAGGCAGGTCTCGGCAACCGACCTGCCGGGGTGGGGCAAACCGAGCAGCTTTTCGGTCTCTGGGGCCTCGGTGGCCACGACCACCGCCCGGGCCGGCATGACCGTCCCGTCATCCAGGGTGACGTCATCCCTGCGCACCTGGCGCACGCGCACACCGGTTCGCAGGCAGGCCACAGGCAGTTCTACAGCCAATTGAAGCGGAATCTGCTGCATGCCCCCGGCAGGCAACGCCGCCTCTCCGCGGGCAAACATACGCAGAACGTACTGCAGCACCCGGCTGGAGGCCTGAATTTGAGGGTCGAGGCAGACGCCGCCGAAAAAAGGTGTGAAAAAGCGCCTGATCATGGGCTCGGAGAAGCCTTCGGCGCGCAGGAACTGCATGGCCGTCGATTCCGGTCGCCGGAAAAGGGCGTCGAGCGGCCCACGGGTGACCCGACGGGCCAGGCGCAGCAGCCGCAGGCGGTCGGCCAAGCTGCCGATGGGCGCTGCGAGGGTATCGAGCAGTGCCCCGGGCCTTCGCAGGGGGTCGGCCAGCGAATAAAAGCGTCCCCGGATATGAACCATGGCACCGGGGGCGAAATGCCGCAGGTCAAGGCGTTGGTAATCAAGCACGCGGCGCGCCTCCGGGTAGGCGGTCTGCAGCACCTGAAAACCCCGATCCAGCAGGTAGCCGTCTTTGCGGTCCGTCTTGATGCGACCACCGGCCCTGCCGGTGGCCTCCAGCACCTGCACCGTCACCCCCCGGCCGTTCAGGCGGCGGGCACAGGCCAGCCCGGCAATGCCGCCGCCAACGATGATGACTGGGTCTTGCGTGTGTGCCATGGCAGGTTCCGAATGGGGCTTGTTTTTCACGATTGTACCAATTATAGTATGGATCATGCGTGGACGCAAATGAGATGCATCACCGATGCCCGGCGAAGGATCAAGGCAACACACGGCCATCCGCCATGGGGGCATCGCTGAAACCGGCGGCATCGGTGCCTGAAGAATACCATCCACAGCAGATTGCCCCTGCGCAGCGGCGAAACCGCATGAAGACGATACGACTGCATCATTGGCCTTATGCCATATTTCGTTCCAGCCGGAGACCGCCGGGTCTCTACGCGCGGCAAAAGTGGCTGCAGGAGGCGTCCAGCCCGCGCTGGAAGGCCGACTTCGATGCCACGGTGTCTGGTTTGTTCCGGGGGCAATCCGACGACGGCCTGTGGTCCGGCTCGCCGATCGAAACCATTCAGCGCCTGTTTGGCCTGCATCTGACGGTACGCACGTCCAACCCGGCCATCGACAAGAGCCTGGATGCGCTGCTGACCATCGAGCCGGCTGTCAGGTGGGCAGAAGAAACCACACCGGTTTCCGAAGCGCGGCTTTGCGGCCTGCCTTTCGCCCCGGCCGACCGGCAGTTTGTCATCCTGCCGGCCGCCTTGTTTCTGGCGACAATTTTCGGCCGGGCATCTAATCCGACCGTCCTCGGACGCTATGATCGGATCGCCGCTGATTTAACCGCTGCGCCCCTCGCCCAACGGGACCCGGCTGCCTTGCACAATATCTTGCGGGCCTTCGTGGTTCACCCTGGCTATGCCACGCACGCGGCGACCGGCTTGCTGGTAGCCTGGCTGGCCAACCGCCAGACCCCCCAGGGCGATTGGGGGCCGGGTATTCCGTTCTATCAGGCCCTGAATGCGCTGGCACATCTTGACCATCCCGATGCTGACCGGCAACTCGAACGGGCATTTGTTCGCTTGACGCAGCGCCAGCATCCGGACGGTGCCTGGGGCGAGACGGACAGGCAGTGGTGTACGTTCTTGACTGTCCATGCCCTGCGAAACAAGGGTTTGATCTGATCTTAACCAGAACATATCTCAAAAATAGTCCAAGTGCTCATAGCGGCGTTATGAAAGGACTCAAGATGCTAACATACTACCTGTATGCTGCGCTTTTTCGCCGTTGCATGCCTTGCCTTGAACCCTGATCCTTCAATATCAAGATACGTTCCAGTTAGCGCGATGTGTGGGATGGAATTTTTGGACAGTCAGGCAACAAACGCTTGAAGCCATTGCTTGGTAATCCGTTAATGATGGTTTTAACCTGTAATCATACGGCCAACCGGCTAACATTGTGCACGGCGCCACGCTTCTTATTATTATGAGTGATGTACAAAACGTTTTAAACGCGTCATCTTCGCAGAACGAATGGACGATCAGAGTGACCTCAAACCATTCGTCTGGTTTGAGCGCGGGCGACCGAAAAACATTTCTGCAGATGGCGCGTTGACGAGATTAGTAATCTTGCTTATCTTTTGGCCACCAACCAACTGGACAGTGATTTCGGACATTCTTCAAAATCTTATAGATCGGTTTCTAAATCTGATTCTGACATGATCGCGCTTTATTTAATGGATCGAACTGTTCAATTGTGAAATCATATGAGTCGTTAACTGCAGAAACAATACAAACGAAATGGGAGGTATTACATGGAAGTTAAAGATTTTTGTTCGGCAATGGAAGCAGAGATGACTTCTTGGAAAGCAAAAATGTACGATGCTATGCGCAAAATCGACAAACTCGGTACGGCCGAAAAAGAGAAAATGCTCATGAACATTCAAGATCTCAACATGCTCATGGACGATATGGGCAATCGGGTGGAACAGCTGCGCACGGAGTGCCCATCGGATTGGAGTCCTATCAAAAAAGAGGTGGAGCAAGGCAGCGTCGACATGCGCGGCAAGTATGAAGAGACCATGGAGTACATCGGCAAGGCCTCTCCGGTTTCGATTGCCGGGTGATTGCACGTTTCACGGTTTATGGCCTGGTCGCATGCGTATGGGCAGTCAGGCCATGAACCGGTAAACGCCTCTCGCGTCGATTGTTTGTGGCTCCATGGATGAAAGTAACGCCGCATCCGCATCAACCAACCATTATCCGATCCATTGCCCTCTTGTCAGCCCCCTTGTCGAGGACCATGCCTACAAGGCTGAATGAACCGAAACGTATCAACAAGGTGCGAGCAGGTTCAGGTAAAATGACGTTCTTCTGCGCACTCGCCACGCGGCGACTGCCGGGGAGCCTCCATACGGAAAGGGAGAGCACCGCCAATGGACGCTAAAGCAAATAACGATGCTGCTGTTGATAGCCGGCCCATCCTGGTAACGGGTGCCACCGGCTACGTGGGCGGCCGCCTGGTGCCGCTGCTTCTCGCCAAGGGCTACCGGGTCAGGGCCTGCGCGCGCAACCCGCGGCGATTGGAAAACCGGCCCTGGTACGGTCACGCCAACGTGGAGATCGTGGCCATGGATGCCCTTGATCTGGCCTCCGTCGAACAGGCGGTGAACGGTTGCCAGGTCGTCTACTACCTGATCCACTCCATGATCGCCGGCAAGCACGGGTTCGCCGACGCCGACCGCACGGCGGCGCTGAACATGGCCACGGTCGCATCGTCACGTAAGGTTCGGCGGATCATCTACCTGGGTGGATTGGGTGATGCGGACCACCCGGACCTGAGCAAGCACCTGCGCTCGCGCCACGAGGTGGAGGCGATCTTCCGGGAGGGCGCCGTGCCGGTCACCTGCCTGCGGGCGGCCATGATTCTGGGGTCTGGCAGCGCTTCGTTTGAGATGCTCAGGTACCTGGTGGACCGTCTGCCGGTCATGGTCACCCCCCGATGGGTCAGCACGCCCTGCCAGCCCATCGCCATCACGGATGTCCTGGGCTACCTTCACGGCTGCCTGGAATCACCCGGGACCATCGGTGAGACCTTCGACATTGGCGGACCGGAGGTGCTCAGTTATCGCGACCTCATTCATACCTACGCCGACATTGCCGGACTGATGCCGCGGATCATTTTCCCTGTACCGGTGCTGACCCCCAGACTGAGCTCTCTCTGGATCCATTTGGTCACCCCGGTGCCGTCGGTCATCGCCCGCCCCTTGGCCGAGGGCTTAAGCATTCCGGTCGTCTGCCGCGACAACCGCATCCATGAAATGGTCCCGCTGACGCTGCAGCGCGCTGAAGAGACCATGCGCATTGCCCTGGACAGGCAGCCGCAGGCGGAGCAGGATGCCTGCGACCTGTCACCCGACACCCGATGGCCGCCGGAATGGGCCGCCTGCGGTGATGCCGATTATGCCGGCGGAACGACCCTGACCATGGGTTTTCGCATCCGGCTGGCAGCGGATATCGAGACGGTCTGGCAGACCGTCGAGGCCATCGGCGGCAAGCAGGGTTACTACGGCAACCGCCTGCTGTGGTGGGCCAGGGGGGCGCTGGACACATTCATCGGCGGTCCCGGTTTGAAAAAAACTCGCCGTCACGCCAGGCGTCTGGATGCCGATGAGCACTTTCACTTCTGGCGCGTGTCCCAGGTCCATCGCCCCCGCCGACTCGTGCTCGAATCGCGCATGAAAGCGCCCGGTGGCGCGCTGATGCTGTTCCAGCTGACACCCCGCACGGACCACACCGAACTGGTGCTCCAATCGGTATTCCTATCCCGGGGGCTGTTCGGGTTGGGCTACTGGTATGGGCTCTACCCGGCTCATCAATGGGTGTTTCGCAATATGCTCAAGGGTATCGCCCGCCAAAGTGGGGCCCGCATCTTGCTTGGCCCGGAGATGATCCCGGTGGGAAAATGATCCGATCGTTGCAGCCATCTCATGGCGCACGGCTGAACATAAAAGGATAGGGCGACATGCAACTTAATTTTTTAGAGCGCCTCTTCATCCTCAGCCCCCTTCGCAGGTTTCTGCAGGACCATTTTGAAACGCGGCGATTGTTTGAAATGGGTGGTTCCGCAAAGGGGGCACGGGTATTGGAAGTCGGCTGCGGCCCGGGTTTTGCCATCGATCTTCTCTACAACCAATTCAACGTATCCAGCGTAGACGCGTTTGATGTGGATCCGAAGATGGTTTCTCGGGTTCAACAGCGGCAAAACGAGAAAAACCGGAAGCCATTGCTCTGGGTTGGAAATGTAAGGCATATTCCGGTGATCAATTATCGATATGACGCCGTATTTAATTTTGGTGCAATCCACCACGTTGTTGATTGGCGGGCAGCGCTTGGCGAGATTCATCGGGTAATGAAGCCCGGGGGGCAATTCTATTGCGAAGAAATCCTCAGTCGATACATCACCCATCCGCTCATCGGCAGACTCATGGATCATCCACAAAAAGACCGCTTCGACGAACCGCAATTTATCGATGCACTGCAGAATACCGGTTTTAGAATCGAATCATCCCGCCAATTGGCGGACCTCTATCTGTGGGTGGTGGCCACCAAGGCCTGATAGCATGTTTAACTATAATTGTGCTTGGACTTACCGTCCCGGTTAGTTCATGCAGGCATCGATGGGCCGCGGGCGGCGATCGTCTTTGGCCATCAATTCATATTTGGCCGAGATCAATCCGAAATCCTTTTTCATGGAAAGTTCACGCAGATACAGGTCGGGAAGGTACCAGCGTTGGGCGAATTTGCCCACGGACCTGAAGATTTCACAATTTCTCGCCACCATCAGGTCAAAGGCCCTGCGTTTCATGCCCAACACACCCGAGGCCATGTCGAAGGGTGTAAAGCCATAATACGGGTTTTTATAGTCAACCCGCGTGTGAGACGGTCGCAGGATGCGCTTTTCGAAAGCGATACCCTCCTTATCGGAGAGCAGTTGGGCGGTTCGGGCCACCAGGACATCGATCAGCCGGTGGACCTGCGCCCATTGCCGCGACTGCGGCAGACTGGCCAGAGGTATAGCCGGCGACTGCCGGATGAACCGATCGCAGTCCTGCAGAATCTTCCGGGCTCTCCAATTGGCGATTCGTTTGGCCCTCCCGTTTTCATATGTCCAAGGGCTTCGCCCCAGATAGTATTTGGCCCCTCTTCGAGTGGTTCTGCATAAAAAAAGCAGTTCGTCCCTGATGTCGGAATAAAGCGTGTACCCGCGTTTTCCACCGATAACAGACTCCTTTATCTTCTCCGTATCTTGTTTTCCATCTTCCCGGAGTTCCTCTTCCGTTTTGTTTTTTAACGCCTCGATTCGATCAGCGGTGCTCCGGGAAACACGCTTGAGGATTCCGGTTTCGTATTTGACGACGGACTGATTCAACACTGATGTGGGGTGAACGCCCAATTTTTCCCACAGATACACCAGTGTCGGCCGTATGCGGGTGTACGGGACCCAATCACTGTGCGGCAGCGCGTCGAATTCGTCCAGCCATTGATTTAACAGCTGCGTGTCGACACCCGCATCGGTAAATTTCTGCCTCATGATGTAGGCTATTCTTGCATCGACGGTATTGACCTTTCCATTGAAAATCCGGTGATCGGTTTTTTGATGGGATTCCAGTCCAAACAGTTCACGGTAAAGGTCGGCCCTGGTGAGTCCGTCATTGAGAAAAAGCCACAATTCAGCCATTGCCCTGAATCCCGCACCATCCACCTTCAGCGCCGCCTGCTGGGGTGCAGGTCGGCCGTAAAGCAACATGTAATGCCGATGGCTCACCGACATCACCCGCCGGTGAACGATGTTATAGATCAGCAAATAGGGCAATCCCGTCCGCCTGGCCAGCACTGCGGCCGAAAATGTGCCATGAGTCTCGAAAAGGCATTCAAGATCCCGATCCGTTAACCCGATACGAGGTTTTTTGGCGCTTAGCCGGTTGCGACGATCGTTCATTTTCACCACACATATTTTTTCGGTAAGGTGATTAAGCCACATCATTGTTCAGGTTAAACTTAGACGAATATTAAACACAATATTGACATTTGCAATACGGTTTTGCTTGTCGGTGTGAAAAATCGTTACGCCTGCACCACTTGTTTGATTTTGCCGCATACGGGATTGAAACCGCACCTGGTGAATAAGACGAACCGGTTGCCGGTTGTCTTTAATGGACTTTTGTGGAGACGAGATGTCCGCATCGATCGATGGCCGATTGTCCAACAAACTGAGTCCTTAAACTAGACAAACCATTGACACACGGGCCTGCTGACCTATCTTAAAAAGGTGCCATGATGGGCATGGCATAAATCATGGCGCCATCTGCGGATGTTTAGTCACCGCCGATGAGCGTCCCATTTAACCCGAACAGGCAAGGAGGGTATATGCCTAGTTTCGTAATCGCTGAAAAATGCGATGGTTGCAAAGGCGGGGACAAAACTGCATGTATGTACATTTGCCCCAACGATCTGATGGTTCTGGATCCAAACCAAATGAAGGCGTACAACCAGGAGCCGGACCAATGTTGGGAATGTTTTTCGTGCGTTAAGATCTGCCCGACGCAAGCGATCGAGGTGAGAGGCTATGCCGACTTTGTGCCCCTGGGCAGCAGCATCATGCCCATGATGGGGACCGAAGACGTCATGTGGACCTGCAAGTTTCGAAACGGAACGATCAAACGTTTCAAGTTCCCCATTCGAACCACGCCCGAAGGCATGGCGAATGCCTACACCGACCTGAAGGGAAAAGACCTTGAGAGCGGCCTGTTGTCCACTCAAGAAGCCGATGGATACGAAATTCCACGGCCGAAGACGGATGGATAACTGCCGACACCAAGTGGCCTTAAGGTTTTGCCTGGATCGCGCACGGGGGGCTCCGGTTCCCCGTGCCCCATTTTTTAGATGGTCCTGTTCGCTGGCTCTTGCTCCTTGACAGGCATGCATGAGTCAAATAGATTGTTCTCAAATGTTTGACAATACATTGACGAAAATTCGTCACCGGCCGTTCTTGTTTTCACCCGGGATGACGGATGGGAAGGAAAGCTTTTATGGATGAAGCAACATTTTTGAATGTGCTCAAGATGACGGTTGAAAACCATGGCTGTACCATCGTAGATTTTGATCTTGAAAATCACATCGTCAACTTGGATGGGCCAGATGAAGCCGTGAATGCATGTGCGCTGGCCATTGCCAAGCTTGTCGACGAATGAAGGCGGGCCAGCCAACGTTGATAAACGCTCCGCTGCTTGCGGCTGGGTTGGCAGGCAGAACCCAGCAATCGGCAAGATGTCTTTTCGTGCGTGATGGAACGTCGACGACCAACGGGGCGCTCAACGCTCAAATGATCGTTTGCGTGACGCCGCATTTTTCTTGAACGGAGTAGCCACGATGCTCGGACCGGTTGGTTTTCCGATTGGCTTTGTCAGTTTACACACCGGTCTTTCCACCCATGTGATTCGGGCATGGGAACGCCGATACCATGCGGTTTCGCCGCAACGGTCGGCCAACGGACGCCGATTGTTCAGCCAGTCGGACATCGACCGCCTCGTCCTGCTCAGACGGTCGACCCAAAATGGCCACAGCATATCCCACATTGCCGGTCTCGATCGGGCCCAATTGGTCGAGCTGGCAAAACCCACCGCCCCACCTGACGATCCAACTCACGCCGATTCAAAAATGCCCCTCGGCATCGCCCCCACGGAGATAATCAGCCACAGTTTAAAAGCTGTTGCCATGCTTGACGGCAACGCGTTGCAACGCATACTGCGACAGGCAGCCGCAACCTTCAGCCGTCAAGCCTTGCTTGACAAGATATTCTGTCCACTCATGGAACAGGTCGGCCACAGGTGGTCGGATGGATCATTGCGGATTGTGCATGGACAACTGGCCTCAGTCGTCATTCATGCACAACTCATCCGCTTGCTGAGTCATCCTACCGGCGACGCCGCTGAAAAGCCATGCTTGCTGATCGCCACACCGGCCGGCCAGTGTTGTTACCTCGGCGCTCTGGCCGTGGCCATTACGGTACAGGATCACGGATGGGAACCGGTCTTTTTAGGTTTTAATCTGCCGGCTGAAGAGATCGCCGCTGCCTGTTCCTTGCTTGGCCCGCAAATGATTGCCCTGAGCATCACCTGTCGCGTCGGGGATGCCTTCATGCATGACGAACTCATCCGCCTGTCTGATTTGCTGAAGAATGGGTGCCCGCTGGTGGTCGGCGGACGAGCCAGCTATAATTATCGACGGAGTATCGAAGCGGCCGGCGGTGAGAATTGCTCAACAGCTGCGGAGTTGGTCACTCGACTTGAGTAGAACCTATTTTAAAATCAGGAAGCACCCCCCATTTTGGAAGTTATAAAGCGCAGCTGATTAAATGGCGGGCTGGTTTTTTATTCTTCAAACAGAATGCGGTGATCCACAAGATTCATGCGCTTGATCTTTCCCTTAACTACAATCTGGTCGCCGAATATCCCCACCAGGCGGAAGGTGCCGTCGGCTTCGGGCTCCACCAGGTCGACGGATTCCATGAGCAGGGTTTCCTCATCGTCTTTGACCATATAGGCATTGGCTTCACACATGATCGCGTACCTCCGTTTAAAATACCGTCGCTTTCCGACCCCTGAAAATGAAATAGGCCGCGAGACGAGGTCAGATAAATGTTTTCTGCCGATGCCTTCGTGGCCTGGTAACGAGTTCTATTTTTGGTTTACCGCAACGCCTTCATGGCGTCTTTTTTTAGTTGCTGTAAACTTATCCCATACTTGCCGACCGAGTCAAGGCGATTTTATCGAAGACATTTACCGCTGCAGTTCGGTTTCGATGGCGTCCTCCACCCGCATTTGCTGGGTATGCCAGACGTTGTTCTCATTCATGAAGGATTCCATGTTGCGGTTTCCCAGGTGGGCCACCATTTCAATGTCCTCCTGGGCTTTTTCCGTGTTGGCCATCTTCGCGTGAAGGGCTGCACGACTGTAATAGGCGGCACCGTAGTCCGGATTCAAAGCGATGGCCCGGTCAAAATCGGCCAGGGCGGTGTGATCATCACCTCGTTTCTCGCTGACCAGCCCACGCATGTGATAGCCACGGGCATAGTCCGGGTCAATCTTAATTGTACGGTCAAAATCATCCCGCGCCTGGTCGAGCATATCCAGCTTTAGATATGCCGCCCCGCGGCTGACGGCTGCCAGCGTATGGTTGGGATCGGCGTCTATGGCGCGGGTCAACAACTCTATACTTTCGTTGAACCGGGTTTTTGCGAATTCGTGCATACCTTCTGTGAAAAATTTTTGGGCACTGTCGTTACTGTTGTTTTCGGCCATTGGAACATCCTCCTATATATCGACATCACCTGTGGTGATGGGTTGGGTATCAGTGGTTTCAGTACAGGCGGTGCGTGGGGTAGAGAACACAGATAGCTGGCACCACCACTTTCAACACTTTTGCTGCAGTCCCACAATCACATGTTACAGGAAGAAAAATAAGGCCGTGCAGGAAAATTTCAACAGTAGCCGGGTGGGTTCAATGGTAGACGATTGATGGGGAAAAGAGAGGGAGGGAAGAGATCCCCCGTTGACTGACGCTGTCTCCGGGGAATCGTCAGGTAGCATTGGCGGCGTCTAAGATTAGAACGGCCAGAATCCGCTGTCGTTCCAGATCCGCTCTTTTAACTCAGCATCGATGGCGGCGAGAAATTCCAGATGTTCCTTCTCCCAATCCGCCAGCCACCGGTACAATTTCTGTTCTTCGGGGTCCTGGGCTTCTTTTCCACGACCCGCGTACAGGGCGATGGCGCGCTCTTCCATGAGCATGGCCGCCGATATGGCCGCGGCTTCGAAATCTGCGGCGGCAATTCGCGCTTTGACTTCCGGCGTCAACACCTTGTTAGAGATGGTACCCGTTTCCGATGTATCCGGTGCCTTAAATTTACCGGTTTCCTTGAACGCCTTGAACTGATCGGAAAGGATTTTGACGTGCTGGACCTCCTCGGCGGCCATGGTTTCAAAAAAAGCCTTCACGTCATCGTTGGTGGATTGGTTGGCAGCTGTCCGATAAAACGCTTTTCCCCGCGTTTCCAGCAGGATCGCATTTTTAAGAATATCCAGTGAACTGTTGTCCGTCATCGGTTCCTCCTTGTTGGGTTAAATGATACGGCGACCCGTCGTTTGGCGGGCAAGATTATCAATCTGCCTTGATTTTTTAGGACTTCCAAAATCATATTGACACTTTTTCGGAGACCCGTGTACACTCCAGCGAAAATCGGGCGCCACATGGGCTGGACCTTCAGCGACGGCAATGATGGCCAAACCCGTATTTCCACTATAGCGAAAATAAGTAAGACCATGCCGAAAAGCAAGCGCCTGAGCGCCAACATGGAAGATTATCTGGAGACCATATACCATATTGTCTCCGAAAAAAAGGCCGCCCGCGCAAAGGACATTGCCGTTCGCATGGCGGTCAACAGCGCATCGGTCACCGGGGCACTGCGGCTGTTGGCCGACAAGGGCCACATCAACTATGCCCCTTATGACGTGATCACCCTGACCCCCGATGGAGAGACACTGGCCAGGGACATTGTGCGCCGCCACGAAATCCTCAAGGATTTTTTCACCAAAGTGCTGGATGTGGAGGAGCAGGAGGCGGAAGAGACCGCCTGCAAGATGGAGCATGCCGTTTCGCCGACCATCATCGACCGGTTGGTGCGCTTCGTGGAGTTCATCCAGATATGCCCACGGGGGGGGGAGGAGTGGATCGGGGGGTTTCGCCAGTTCTGCGAGAAGGACAATGCCCTGTCCGGGTGTGAGAACGCCATCACCCGATGCCTGGACGATCTCAAAAAACGTCAACGGCAGTTCCAACAGGCCAGGCGGGAGACGATCACCCTGGAAAGCCTCGAGTCGGGGCAGGTCGCCCGACTGATCCGCGTCAAAGGCAAAGGCACCATCGTGGACAAGCTAAAGGAACTGGACATCACCCCTGGCAGTGTCATTGAGCTGGAGGAGGTGGAGGCCGCCGATGACAGGATCAACATCAAGGTGCGTGGCTACCACCTGTCCCTTCGCAAGGACGACTTCGCCAAGATCGAACTGGAAGTGATCCTGCCGGCTTAACATGAAATGGCACGAAGCCTCACCAATAGGCGTTAAGATAATGTTTTTGGCAAGGCCAGAGGGAGGAAGCCGTATTTGGTATACTGCGAAGACCGATAACGCAGCCCAAAAGCATTATCCTAAAGCCTATTACCACTCGCTGTGCAATTGCCGCTCTACATCCGGCCATCGGACCTTGAGATTGGAAACGGCATCCATGGCAATTTCCAGATGGATGTTCATGTGATTCTTGTATATTTCCTCGTGCAGTTTCTTATCTTTGATGCCGCGCCGCTGCAAGGGCATGTCTGAAACCAGCATGATCGAACCGATGGGCACTTCATAGCGGTAAGCCACGGAGAAGAGCGTCGCCAGTTCCATCTCGATCGCCAGGATTCGCTGACAACGCAGGTGGTCCACAAACGCTTCATCGAACTCCCACAATCGGCGGTCCGTGGTGTAGACGATACCGCAGCGGGGGACAATGTTGCGCGCCTTGACGGCACCGATGCACAACAGGTTCACGGACATGGCCGGCAGGGCCGGGAATTCCGTGGGCAGGTAATGGCGGCTGGTTCCCTCCCCCCGGATCGCGGCCGTCGGCACCACGAAATCGCCCACTTCCAGGATGTCGTCGATACCGCCGCACATCCCGAGCATGACCACCGACTTCAGATTGTCCAGATAGGCCAGGCCGTTGATTACCAGGGCCGCCTGAGGTGAGCCGATGCCGAAATCGATCATTGTGCAGTCCAACGCCGGTACGTTGACGATGCGAAAATTGCCCTCTTGGATGTCGCACCCGGTTTGCTCGGAAAAGGCTTTGATGTACTGGCGAAAATTGGTGATCAGCACGTAGCTGCAAAAATCCTCCAACTTGCAGTTGGTGTAGCGCTCCAGTGTCTGCCTGATGTATTCGTGCTCCTTAAGCCCCATCGCTCCTCCCATCATGTTGGAATAAAAGCAATAAATAGAAGACCAATAGACCCGTTCGGCAATCAATTGTCAAGGATTTGTCGCAGAATGGCCGGTCGACCGACTGTTGCCTGAGGGGTCATCGGTTACCGTCAGCGATCACGGCAAGGATTGACAATCATGCCACTTCAAGACTATTGCTCTTCAGCCGGTACCGGCGTCGTATTGACCCAAAAAGGCCTGAGGCGAAACCGAACCCGACCCGAATTGAACCATGGATGGTGAAGATATCCCCCCCGCGATGGGATTGACCGTGATCAGATGGCCACTTTGATCCGGGACATCATGTACGTTAACCATTTTCCGCTGCTGGCTTAAAAACAATCATGCCTGCCACAGGCCTACTGACATTCATCGTCCTGTTTGCCGCAGCCTATGCGGCGGGATCGGTAAATTTTTCCATCCTGGCATTTCGATTCGCCGGTCGCGACGACCCGCGTCGTCACGGCAGCGGCAACCCCGGTGCCACCAATGTCTTTCGGCAGGCAGGCCTCGGCTGGGCCGCGGCGGTCCTGCTGCTGGACATGGGTCGGGCGGTCGGTGTGGCCCTGGTGGCCCAATCGCTGTTGCCCTTCTGGCAGGTGCCCTGGGTGGGACTCGGGCTGATTTTAGGCAATCGCTTTCCCTGCTTTCACGGCTTCAAGGGAGGCAAGGGGGTGGCCAACTACCTGGGTTTCACCCTGGCCATCGCACCGGTGTGGGCCGCTGTCGGTACCCTGGCTTGGGGGGCGGCCCACCTGATCTGGCGAGCGCCGTTTCTGTCATCTTTTGCCATGGTGATTACGCTGGCCGCTGGAACGACGATCACTTTGGGAACCGATTGGCGGGCCGGCGTCGGCGCCGTGGTGACCGCCTTGTTCATCGTGGCCTGCCACCATCGCAACATCCGCGAACGATGGGGCGGTCAGAAGTAACCGGCAGCGCGCCATGAGCCGGATCATGCGCCGGTATCGTGCATCCGGGTCCCGTATCTGCCGGCGATCGTCAACAGAGACCCGATGGAACCACCGATAGTGATCCACCGTCTGTTTTCAGGAACTCGTTTCTTGCCCAAAAGGCGATCCGCATGCGACTGAATGCGTCCATCAACATGTTTGCGCTGGCAGCGGTTCTCCTGGTCGGTGCGATCCTTTTCCTGGTCGCATTCAACCGCATCGCCATCGATACGGACATGGCAGGCCCACTGTCCGCGGACAACCCGGTGATTACCGACGGCGTGTGCATCACCGAAACCAGCCCCGTCACCAATCAAATCACCATCGACCTCGGTTCCATCAAGGGGGATGCGGCAGGACTGGTCGCCGCCGCAGAAATGGTCGAAAACCGGATGGAGCAAAGCAACCTGTTCGCACACGGGCAACATCCGTCTCTGCAGCAGGGCCTTACCGATCTGGCGGATCGGGTCCGTCATCATCTGCCTGTCTTGTTTACCGCAGGGAAGTTGGCGCAGCAGGTCGCCCCGTTGTTGACCGACGAGGCAATTCGGCGAGCCCTGACGAGGGGCGGGGCTGACCGAACCCGGACGGCCGGCATCGAGCCGGCATCGGCCTTGGCCACCGACCCGCTGGGTCTGCACCAGATCATCCTCGCCCGGCTGGCCGCCATGCGTCCCACACCCGGGACGACCATTCACCGCGGCCGTTTTCTCTCCGCCGACCGCCGTCATCTGCTGATCCTGGCCACCCCGACCGGTTCCGGCACGGACACGACCGTGGCGCGCACCCTGACCGGGTTCTTCCACGATCTGGACGAGGACCTGAGACAAAACATTGGCAGCGGTATCACCTTGACCACCGCAGGGGCCTTTCGGACCACCCTGGACAACCAAACCATCGCTAAACGCGACGCACATCGGGCCATATGGTGGACCACGGTAGGCATCGGTGTGCTGCTGCTGGCCGCCTTTTCCAATCCTCTGGCGGGACTGTTGGCCCTGCTGCCGGCACTGGTCGGGACAGTCATGGCCGTTTTCGTCTTCTCATTGAGCCACGACAGCATGTCCATGATGGTACTGGGCTTGGGGAGCGTGATGGTTTCCATCACCATACACCACGGCATCGCCTACATGCTCTTTGTCGACAATGGCGGTAAAAAGGCCACAAAGCGTGCCTCCCGTGAAATCCGGGCCATCGGGCTGCCGGCCGTGCTCACCGCCATCGGTGCCTTCGGCGTCATGGCCGCCAGCGGCGTTGCTGTTTTCGAACAACTGGGATGGGTTACTGCCATGGGAATCGGCATTTCCTGCCTGTTCGTCCACACCATCTTCCCCCGGATCCTCACCGCCGACCAGCAACGTACGACGCCTACCCAACGCCGTTTTCCACGGGTCCTGGGACGTTTCTTTTCAGCCGGCTGGCCGGGACTGGCGTTGGCCCTGTTGACCGCAGTGGTGCTGGCCCTTTTCATCCGGCCCCACATTGCCACCGACCTGAAAGCCATGAGCAGCGTCAGCCGGGAAACGCGTGCGGCCGATGAATTGATCACCCGCGTGTGGGGTGATATTTCTTCCAGCGTCTACCTGGTGACCGAGGCAAACGACCTGTCCGCCCTTCAGGCCAAAAACGACCAGTTGCTGGAGCGACTCGAAACCGAAGCCCACGCCGGCAGCATCGAAAAGCCGTTGACACCCTCCCTGTTCTGGCCCGGACGCAGGCGTAGCGCAGAAAATGTGGCCGCCTGGAACCAATTCTGGACCGCAGAACGGTTCCGGATGGTCAGCGCGGCGGTAAATCGGGAAGGCGCGGCCCTGGGATTTGCCGACGGTGCATTTGACCCGTTTTTGACCATGATCACCACCGCCTCCCCCCACCCGACCACCATCTCGCCGAGCGTACAGACACTGCTGGGTATCCATAGAGACGGAAACGACGGCCGATGGCGCCAGGTGACCCGCATCACCCCCCGTGAGCACTTTGACAGCCAGCGATTTTACGACCGGCTATCCGACATATCGGCTGTATTCGATCCGGCACGCCTCTCCCAATGCATTGAAAAACGGCTGCGCGATAGGCTTATCGAGATGCTGCTGATCATCGGGACAGGCCTGATCTTTCTGCTGACGCTCTATTTGGCCGATATCGGCCTGCTGTTCATAGCCATGCTGCCTCCGGCCTTCGCCTTTATTTGTGCATTGGGCACCCTGGGCATGTTGGGCCGCCCCCTGAACCTCACTGCACTGATGCTGCTGTCGGTAATCATATTGGGCGCGGGCGTAAACAACCCCCTGCTCATGGTCCGGGGATACCAGCGCTACCAGCGATTCGACCATCCCTATTTCTCGGTGGTTCGAACGGCACTGTTCATGGCCGCCGGTTGCACCCTGGTGGGTGTTGCCGCACTGTGGGGCGCCGATCACGACCTGTTGAATAGCGCCGGACAGATATCCTTTTTCGGCATCGGTTATTGCTTGGTCGGCACGCTGCTCATCCTGCCCCCATTGTTGAAACGACGGTTCGAAAATCCGCCCCCAGACGCCGAAGGCATCGCCTGGCGCTACCGCAACATGGCGCCCTACCCGGGCCTGTTTGCCCGCTACATGCAGCAGGGGGACCCGCTTTTGAGTGAACTGGCGACACTGGTGCCGAAAAAAACCAACATGGCCAACATTTTGGATGTGGGCTGCGGGTACGGTGTGTCGGCCTGCTGGATGGCCGAGCATTATCCCAGCGCCACCATCCACGGCATCGATCCGCAGCCCGAGCGGGTGCGGGTGGCTGCCCTGGCGCTGGGCGATCGGGGGCGTATCGTCAGGGGATCCGCACCCGATTTGCCGACCATGGATGTGCTGCTGAATCTGGCGACCATGCTCGACCTGAGTCACTTCCTGCAGGACTGGGAGTTGGAAAAAACTCTGGAACGCATCCATGAGCGCCTGCTTCCCGGTGGTCGTCTGATCATGCGGTCGCTGCTGCCCCCGTCGACCAGCCCCCTCTTGGCCCGGCAGCTGACACATTTGGCGCTCAGAGCAAGCGGACGCCAGGCTTGCTACCGCAGCCAAACGGCAATCAGCGCCACCCTCGACAAATGCGGATTCGAAATACTCACCTGCCTGACTTCCGGAAACCGGACGGATTTGATTTGGCACGTAGCCAGGCCCAGGTAAATCGGCTAGGTTTTCCGTTTGGGGGATCATTGGAATCAACCGGTGATACGCCGGCAAGAAAGTCGGTCGAGTCAACGTCCTTTACGAAAAGCAAGCACCACGTTGGCCCCGAAGATCAGCAGGGCACCCATCCATCCAGCCGTTCCCAATGAAGGATCCGCCACCAACCATGGACCCAGTATGCCGGCCAACAATATCCGAGTTGAGGAGATAACGCCGCCCTCCACGGCCGTGACATAGCGAAACCCCAGGGTGATGAGAAACTGACCGGCAATGCCGGCCCCGCCGCACAGCGTCAGATAATACAGCTCACGGCCATTCGGCCAGAAGAAGTGTCGCCGGAAGAAAAGGAACATCAACACCGATCCCAGGCCGAACATGTAGAACAGAACGGTGTTGGCATCGTGGTGCTGCCGGCTGAGATTTAAATAGAAAATGGCAACGGCCGCACTGATCCCCGAACCCAATCCCCAGAGACTGTGGACGCCCAAGCCCATGCGGCCGGGCTGCAGAATCAGCCAGACCCCGGCAATGGCCACCACCACCATGGCCACGGCAACCGGATCCCGTTGACGGCGCAGCAGGATCCAGGACAGGATGGCCACGAAGATAGGATAGGTCATGTTCAAAATATTGGCTTCGGCCACCGATGTGTAGCGCACCGCCTGGTAAAAACAATACACGGCAATGCAGTTTCCCAGTGTGCGGCCGATGAGAAGATGGTAGCGCCGGGGGGCCGGTTTCTGCCGGCGTATACCCAGAACCACACAGACCACCGCAAATCCCAGCAAGAATCGGAAAAAAGCGAAATAGGCGGAATCGATGGCTACCACCTCACGGGACCAACGAATCACGACTGTGGAGAAGTAGAAACAGAAGGCTGAGGCAAAGACGGCGAGGCAGCCCAGCAGACCGAAGACTACCGATGGTTTGTCTGGCAACAGCGAATTTGGCCTATCGGTCATGAGCGGACCGTTCGAGGGCAGTCCAGCATCGGCGCCAGCCCACAGGCGCCGATGCTGGAACACTGCCGGTGATCGGGCAAAAGGATTTTTGTGCGATACAGCCGGGTTCAACAGTGGTCAACGGACGGGTAGGGCCGTGCATGCATGGATCTCCACAGGTAGATGCAATTCGATCACATCTCGACAATAGACGTAAGCGAGAACCCGTTAGGTAGTGAAATAATCGGACGGTGTCAAGTGGACAACCGGTTAATCACCTTGACCCCACCGATAGCCTGTAATAACAGTGGGAAATCAATTGGTGTCTGTCGCTCTCAGCCGACCCTGGAATCAATGCGCCCAATCGACCGTGTGGATTTTTACCGCGCCATCAAACGCATGGATTGTCGAAGTGACCATCTAAAGGAAATTCTCATTCAATGACCGACGCAAAGAATAAGACCGATCCGGTGGTGATGCGAATGCAACGGCTATTGTCGGGACCGGATCGACCCGGTCAGGCATTCACCATGCCCGGCACCAATTACGATGGACTCTACCGGATGGCCAGACGGATTCGGGCGGCGTTTAACAGCGACGGCGACGACAAGGCCCCGGTATGCATGGGTACGGATGATCGCTCGGTATTGGCCGCGGCCCTGCTGGCGACACTCGCCGACGGTCCGAAGTTGCTGATTTCTGATGACTTCTCAGCAAACACAGTTGCCGAACTTCAGCGCCGAACCGGCTTCACCCGAATCATCACGCGACCCCCAGCGCCCTTGCCGACAACGATTACGGTCATCGAGCCACAACAACTGGACGACGAAGCGGAGGCCCTGGCGCCTGACGAAACGCCCAATGCTGACCGGCCGTGGGTGGTTCTGCGCACCGGCGGATCCACCGGTACCCCACGCCTCTGGACTAAGACGCCTCGCAACTTGCTGGGCGAAGTGGACTATCTGGTAAATCGTTACAAGATCAACAGCAGCGACCGCATTCTGGCCAGCGTCACGGCCCTGCACATTTACGGACTGCTCTTTTCTTTGCTGGTACCCCTGGTGGCATCGGCCCGGGTCGTGGCAAAGACCCCGTCCGTTCCCGAAGCGATCAAAAGACAAATGGCCGCCACGTCGCCCACCATTTTCGTCAGCATGCCGGTTCACTACCGGGCACTCAGGGAACACCCACCGGAAAAAGGCGCCCTGCGGCTGGCTTTTTCCTCCGCCGGCCCACTGGCCGAAGCCGACGGCGCGGCATTTTCCAAGGCAACGGGCGTGGATCTGGTGGAGGTCTATGGGTCCGCCGAAACCGGCGGCATCGCCACCCGCTGCCGATCGAAAAACGAAGCAGGCTTCACGCCTTACCGCTGCATCCAGTGGCGTGTGGCCGGTGACCGTCTGGACGTCCGCTCAGCCTTTCTTTCCCGGGAACTGCCGGCACGCAGCAGCGGCTGGTTTACGTTAGCGGACCAGGTGAAAGCCCATGGCAGCGAATGTTTTTGGGTCACCGGGCGCGCAGACACCATCGTCGAGGCAGACGGCAGCCGTCAAAAGAAAAATCGTTCGGATATGAGCGCTGCAAGCACCGAAAAAATCAGCCACAACCGCCGGATCACCTTCGAACCGGCCGGTCTCAACGTAGCCCTGAATGAAGACCAAACCCTGCAGACGTTGGGTGCCGCTCATAGCATCGACATACGGGCCGACTGCGGCGGTATGGGCATCTGCGGCAAGTGCCGCGTCCTGGTCCATCCCAAGGCGAATTTTTCTTCACCCACCCAAGCGGAACTGGATGTGCTCACGCCGGATCAGATGGCCGATGGATCCCGGCTGGCCTGCCAGGCCAGGGCCACCGGCAAAGGAACGGTCACCATCCCCGACACCTTGGCTGAAAGTTCCGAAACACGTGGCAAAACCGGCATCGCCGGCAGCTATGCGGTGGATGCCATGACCCGGCGCCTGGCCGTTGAAGGCCGCTCGCCAGGCCTGAAAACAGACCACACGCCGGAAAGCCTGCTGGACTGGCTGGCTGCGCAGACGGGCGAACCGGCCGCTTCGGCTGCCGATGTCGCATCCTTACGACAGCTGGGCAAATATCGCGACAGTCTGAAAACCTTCACCCTGGTGGTGCACGAAGAGACCGGCCTGCGCCGCATCCTAGCAGGCAAGCGAACCGCCAGCCTCGGGTTCGCCGTGGACCTGGGCACCACCTCAGTGGCCGGCTATCTGTGCAATCTGGAGACCGGCGCGCTGCTGGCTGCCGACGCCTGTGTCAACCCCCAACGGCGCTTCGGCGAGGACGTGATCAGCCGCATCAGCCACATCAACGAAAAGGATGCGCATTTAGATCAACTTCAACACCTGGCCGCTGAAGCCATCAATTTTCTCATGACTCGCTGCCTGGAGCAAGTCGGCGCCACAGTTGACGACATCGATGAAGTGGGCGTCTGCGGCAACACCACCATGCAGCAGGTTTTTGCCGAGCTTCATCCCTATGGGCTGGGGGTTTTCCCCTATTTGCCCCTGACACTGAACCCGCCGCCATTCAGCGCCGGAGATCTGGGGCTGGTCACCGATCCGGCCGTTGCGGTGTTTCTCATGCCAGTCGTATCAGGATTTGTGGGTGGAGACAGCATGGCCGCCATTTTGGCCGACCGGCCCCACGAACGCGACGAAATCACCCTCATCGTGGATATTGGCACCAACGGCGAGGTGGTACTGGGCAACCGGGAGGGGTTGTGGGTCACCAGTTGCGCCACCGGCCCAGCACTGGAGGGGGCCCAGATCTCCTGCGGCATGCGAGCGGTATCCGGCGCCATCCATCGTGCATGGCCGGATGAAGAGAGCCGCCGCATTGACTATGACGTTCTTGGAAATAAAGGAAAAAACAAGCCCATGGGCATTTGCGGATCGGGCATCATCGACGCCATCGCTGCCCTGCGCCGGATCGGGGCCATCCTGCCCAACGGCCGGCTGGATGAAACCATCGACGGGGTGGTTTCCGACAAAGCGGGCATCGGACGCCATTACACCATCGCAGGCGGCGATCAAACCGCCACCGGCAGTGATATTTCCGTCACCCTGAAAGACGTTCGCCAGATTCAGCTGGCCAAGGGGGCGCTTTCCACGGGCATCGAATTTCTCATGCGCAAGGCCGGCATCGAAAAAATCGAACGCACCCTCCTCACCGGCGCCTTCGGGGCGCGCTTCAACTGGAAAAACGCCCTGGCCATCGGCATGTTACCCCCGGCCGTTGCCCGAGGAGCGGTCATCCCCAAAGACAACCTGGCCGGCGTGGGTGTGGTCATGGCCCTTTTGGATAAAAAATTGAGAGCGGAAGCCCGCAGCCTGTGCCACCACATCCGCTATCTGGAATTGGCCTCCGAACCTGATTTTGCCATGGCATTTGCGCGGGCCACGGCGTTTCCGCCGATAGCCGAGTAAACTACGAGGAAAATGGCTTCCATTAATAGAAATCTTGTTCACATCGGCAAGTTAAACCTGCTTTTGGCAGATGAACTGGTTAAACTCCCCGAGATCCGGTGGTTTAAAACCGATGCCCCACGCCTGGCCCTGGATAATCTGTTGAATCTCTACCGCCTGGCCCCTGACCGATTCGATCACATGTCTGCCCAGATGAGAAGCGTCAAATGGGGGGCATATTACCCGCCACGCTATTATTGAAGATCGTCCGGGAGTGGTTGGTCACCGTCGGGGCGATCACCATCCGCCAGCGTTTGAACCAAGGCCTTTCCAGCATCATAGGCCGTCTCCAGGGAACCAGGTGCTTCTACTATCTGCCCCTCCGTTTCAATGCCCCTGAAAAGCAGGGGTTTCCAAAGCTCCATATCCAATGCGTCCATGAAATATTTGACGCTGAGCAACGCGCCGTCGAACAGGCGTTTGCCGTTGGTGGAGCCGACGGAAATGAACAGGCCTTTGCGTGGATAGTTTTTCCGGCCAAAAGGTTGCTTGTCGATCCAGTATTTCTTGACCCACAGGGAATTGCAGCGATCCATCAAAATCTTGGTATGGGCACTGACCGTGTAGAAGAAAATGGGTGAGGCAAGCATCAGGCCATCGATTCCCTGAAACAGCTCCTCTATGTCCCCATAGTCGTCCTTGATCACGCACCGTCCTGACTTTTTGCAGCCGTAAATTTCAAGACATGGAGACATCTTCAAGTCCCGCAACACGATTTCCGTGATTTGAGCGCCCGCATCGCGAGCGCCGGCGATGGCATGGTTTAAGAGGGTTGACGTGTTGCCCTTGCGGCGAGGGCTGCCGAAAACGGCGGCTATCTTTATCATCGCATACTCCCTGTTCCATCTGCTGCGCGTTGTTTTCCTGGAATGGAACCCATGGCCGTAAAAATTAGAGGTAATGATTTTCAAAAAAATGAATCCTCCCCGCGGCGAACCATGGGGAGTGCGCTCGCTATCGCAGTTCAAAGCTTATCGATCATTCTTTTTAATCCACCGTATGCAGAGGATTGCATAACGTTTCCTAAAAGTGCCTCGACCTGCGCAACCTGATCCTTTTTGATCATCAGCCGCATGGGCACGGAATTAAAGATGTATGGAGCAACCGTCTCTCCTTGAATAAAGTAGTCGATTCCTTCCGCATCCAGGATGGATCTGAGAAATACGCGATCACCGGCATTGTGGATTTCCAAAACCATCTCAAAATCACTCGTGTTTTCTATGTTCGACATTCGAATCCTTGCCAATATGGCTGTCAGACCCTATCCTGTCAGCAGGTCAGATGAAAACAGGCGCCGACCGTCAAGCCCGCCGTGCGGTTTTGATTGTATGTGTGCACGGCACGGGGAGTAGTTTCGGCAATCAAGGCGATGCCCTTTTCCCTGAGAAAAGCGTGGAGGTCCGGCGTAGGCCGCATGCGCCCACTGGTGCCCGTGCCGGCCACGATCAGCTCCGGCGCGCTGCCGGCAAGGACAAGTATGTCGTCTGCGCACAACATGTGGCCACGCTGCCGCCACCACTCGTCCTGCACACGTCCGTCAGGAAAGATGAACAGATCGGAGGTGTAGGTGCGGCCATCGATGGTCATGACGCCGAAGGCACTGGATTCGATCATGGTCTCTCCGCAGAAAACATGCTAATGAATTCATTCCGATGCAAAGAAAGTAAAGATAAAATAGGGATTTTCAACCCTTGGGACCATCAAAGGAGTCACCATGGCCAATATAAAACATCACATCGACACCCGGCTGATCCATGCCGGAGAACCCGAAACGCGCATCTGCGGGGCCGTGAGCCTGCCGATATTCCAGTCGTCCACCTTCGAGTACGCCGGCCAGTCCAGCTATGACGATTTGAAATACATCCGTATGAACAACACACCCAATCACGAGGTGCTTCACAAAAAGTTGGCGGCCCTGGAGAACGCCGAGGCCGCCCTGGTGACGGCCAGCGGCATGGCAGCCATCTCAACGACCCTGCTGGCCCTCTTCTCCCCCGGAGACCACATCCTGGTGCAGAACTGCCTTTACGGCGGCACCCAGGATTTCATCGTCTCGGATTTCGTTCCGTTGGGGTTTCAGTTCGATTTTATCGACGCCGACGATCCCGCATCCTGGACGTCCGTGCTCAAGCCCAACACCCGGGGCCTGTACGTGGAAACCATCACCAACCCGCTGATCCAGGTGGGTGACCTGAAAGCCCTGGCCGAGTTTTCCAGGGCCAACCGCCTGATCTCCATGATCGATAACACCTTTGCCACGCCGGTCAATTTCCGGCCGGCCGAATGGGGCTACGACATCTCCCTGCACAGCTGCACCAAATATTTTAACGGCCATTCGGACATCGTGGCCGGGGCGGTCATCGGCACGGACTTGCTTGTAAAGAAGATCGCCCACAAGCTGATTCACCTGGGCGGAAGCCTGGATCCCCACGCCTGTTTTCTCCTGCATCGGGGGATGAAAACCCTGGCCCTGCGCGTTCGTCACCAGAACCGCAGTGCCAAGATGATTGCCGAAACCCTCGCCGCCCATCCTGCCGTCGATCGGGTCAACTACCCCGGCCTGCCCGACCACCCCGGCCATGACCGGGCCAGAGAATTGCTGGAGGGCTTCGGCGGCATGGTCAGCTTCGAATTGAAAGGCGGCCTCGACGCCGCCGAGCGATTCATGCAGCGCGTGACAATACCCATCGTGGCCCCCAGCTTAGGCGGCGTCGAGACTCTGGTCACCCGGCCGGCCACCACCTCGCATGCGGGCATGAGCGCCGGGGAACGCAAGGCGGCCGGCATCAGCGACTCCCTGATCCGTCTTTCCGTGGGAATCGAAGACACGCAGGATCTGATCGACGATTTTGAAAATGCCTTAACCAGATGAGCCGAAAACAACAAATGGCAAGCACCAAAATAAAGAACAATATTCAAATACCAAAATCCAAATAAGATACAAACCAACAATTATTAGCAATCATGGGTATTTGCTATCGCCTTTGGCAATGTTTTAACGAGAATTAGTAAAGCTTTAGCGAATTTGAAATTCTTTTCTTCAGAATCATGAAGTTTGGAATTTTAGTCATTGTGATTTATTTGTCATTTGGTTTTTGGCTATTGTGATTTATTTGCTTAATAGGTTGCTGAAGGGAAATTCAATGGCCTTATCTAAACCACATTCCATTGTTACAGCGACCCTAAAGGATGCCGAACAATTGTCCAGGCTGATCCGCGACAGCTTCGCCGATGTGGCCGACCGGTTCGAACTGACCCCGCAAAACTGCCCCAAGCACCCGTCCAATTATACCCGTAAATGGGTTGAAAGGGATCTGGCGCGGGGGGTGCGCTATTTCATCCTGCTTGCCGATGGCACTGCCGTCGGATGTGTCGGCGTGGAAAACCCATCGCCAACGACCGACGATAGGCTTTTAGATAATGATGTTGACAAGGCAGAGCGAGGACGTCGTATACGTCATACGTCGACGAGCGATAACGCAGTTCAAAATCATTATCCGGAAGTCTATATGGAACGGCTGGCCGTATTGCCGCAACACCGCGGGCTGGGATACGGGACCCGTCTGGCCCGTCACGCCATCAGCCAGGCCCGTAAATTAGGTGCTTCCAGCGTGGGCATCGGGATCATCGCCGCCGATGCCGGATTGAAGAATTTCTATAGGGCCCTGGGATTTGAAGAAGGGGAAACCAAAACCTTTCCCCACCTGCCCTTTGCCGTGGCGTTTTTGAAGGTTATGTTGTAATGGCAAGGCGGAAACGAAAGGTTCAATCTTCATGTTGGGGCGGCTTCCAGCCGCGATGAATGCGTTCTGGGAAAATTTGTATCGCGGCAAGATGCCACCCCAACAACCGATTTTGAAATGATTGCAAAGGATCGCCATGTCAGCTTCAGCACACCCCAGGGTTGTCATCAGCGGCAGTGGCCTGTGGACCCCCGACCATATCATCACCAACGACGAACTGGTGAGCGCCTACAACGAATGGGCCAAGCGCTACAATGACCAGCATGCTTCGGCCATCGCGGCAGGCGAACGGGAAGCCAAACCGCTCAGCTCGGTGGAATTCATCGAAAAGGCCTCCGGCATCAAACAGCGCTATGCTTACATCAAGGACGGGATTCTGGATGTGGACCGCATGCGCCCGGTCATTCCGGAACGTCCGGACGAGGCGGTCTCCGACCAGGCCGAAATGGCGGTCCAGCACTTGACGGACCATATCTCACGACATGGATTGAACGTACCCAACATCAGACGCTGGTGGCTTCACCAGGCAAATATCAACATGAACCTGCATATCGGTGGCAAGCTGCTGGGGCACGAAGCCACCTTCGATGAGGCGCCCATCGTGCTGGATCGCTATGCCAACACCGCCTCGGCCGGTTCGCTGATCGCCTTTCACCTCTACCACCAGGATCTGAAACCCGGCGACCACGGCGTCATCTGTTCTTTCGGCGCGGGCTATTGAACCCTCCCCGCGGCAAGCCGCGGGGAATCTTCACCGTAAGGATGAATGTCTATTTTCAGTTCGCTCGCTAACCCCGCCGCAAGCGGCGAGGAATGCGCTCGCTATCGCGGTTCAATCGGCAGCCTGGTGCTGAGAAAACAGTGATCACTATTGAAATCATGCCTATTCGGAAAAGTAATCGGCCATTGCGTTTATGTATCGTCCTGTTGGCCACGTCATGTCTGATCCTTTCCGCCTGCGGCGTGATACGCACCACCTACCGTCTGGCCAAGGGAACCGTGGTCATGGCATACAAGGTGACCAAATTTGCCGGCAGCACCGTCTACACGGTCGGCAAATTCACCTTCGACGTAGTTACCGCGCCCCTCTCCTGGCCGTTGACCCATGACGACATCGACACCATCGACGGCCTGTCCCCCAAGGAGGCCATTGCCCAGGGCCGTGTCAAGGCTTCACCCTACACGGTCCGGGGCAAGCGCTATGTGCCCATGACAATGACACAGGCCAAGACCTATCGTGAAAAAGGCATCGCATCCTGGTACGGCAATGAAACCTACCGGCAGCGGGGCGGCCACATGACGGCCAACGGCGAAGCCTTCAAGCCGGATGGGCTGAGCGCCGCCCACAAACACCTGCCCCTGCCCATCTTCGTGCGGGTGACCAATCTGGCCAACCGGCGCAGCATCGTCGTACGGGTCAATGATCGCGGGCCCTTTATCGAAGGGCGAGTGATCGATCTGAGCGCGGGAGCCGCCAAGCGGCTGGGCTTTTACAAACAGGGTACGGCCCGCGTGCTGGTGGAGACGGTCGAGCTGGAGGGATGACGGGGTTGGCAGCGATTGAGTCTCTCCAATCCCAGTAAATAATCGCGGCTGGAAGCCGCTCCTACACGCAAGCGGAAGCCGCTGAGCTTGCATCTTTAGGCCTTTTCTTGGGCAATCGTCTTACACACGGAAGCGATGAGCTGGATCTGGGGAACAATGCTGCCCAACGCCACATATTCGTCATGGCGGTGGGCATTGGCACCCACCAGCCCCATGCCGTCGATGGTGGGAACGCCCTGGGCGGAAGCGAAGTTTCCATCCGAGCAGCCGCCGGTGGCGATGGATTCGATCTTCAATCCCACGTTCGACGCCTGCGCCTCAATCAACCGCCACAACGCCAGCGTCCGGTCATCGGGTGCCATGGGCGGGCGGCCGACACCGCCGCTCACGGTCAGCGTAACTCCCGGCACATGGGTGTGCGCCGGCAGCGATTGAAAAAACGCCTCGACCGGCGCCATGTCGCTTTTGCGGGCCACGCGGACATCCACTGACGCCCGTGCCTCGTCCGGAATGATATTGGTCTTCTCCCCGCCGCGAATCACGGTCACCTGTGCCGAGGCACCCTCGCCGGCCTGGTCGTTGAACCGCTGAATGGCGATGACTTGATGGGCGATCTCCACGGCGGCGTTGGCCCCCTTTTCCGGCTCCACCCCGGCATGGGCCGACGTGCCCCTGGCCGTGAGCGTGTAACCGCCCCCCCCTTTGCGCTGCAGGACAAACCGGTGTCCTGGGCGGCAGGGTTCGAAGACGAACACCCGTTGGCTGTTGCGGGCATGGGCTTCGATCCATGATCTGGACGATGCCGACCCCACTTCTTCGTCGCCGTTGAAACACACGCCAATCGACAATTGGTCGAGCACGCCATCGTGATGAAGGGCCTCTAGTACATGCAGGGCGACCAGCAATCCAGCCTTCATGTCGCAGACACCGGGGCCGGTGGCCCGGTCGCCGTCTGCAGCAAAGGGTCGTTTTTCGACTTCACCGGTCGGAAAAACCGTGTCCATGTGTCCCAGAAACATGATGTCGAACGTCTCATCTTCAGGGCCGTTGCGAGCCTGCAGGCAGGGCACCCGCCTGTCCCCCAAGTTCCTTAGACGGGAAGAGAAACCGATCGCCTCAAGACGGTGGATGAGAAATTGCGCCACGGCCTCGATGCCGGCAAGGTTGTCGCTACTGCTGTCGATATTGACCAGGGTCTCCAGATCGCGGATGTAATCGTCTTTTCTGCTTTCGATAAACGCTTTCATATCAGCTTCCGTGAGATCATTTAGCGTTTTGGGTCAGTGGATGTGGCGAGGATAGAAGGAGGAAGCTGTATTGACAATACCGCGACGACCGATAACACCGCCCACATCCGCTGTCCCGAGACGCCTACGTCTGGCGGGCTAGTTTTGGGTTCAGTTCATCCCGCAGCCAGTCGGAGAAAAGGTTGATGGCCACCACCAGTAAAATCAGGGTGGCGCCGGGAAACAGGGTCAGCCACCACATGCCGGCATAGATGTAATTCTTGCCGATGGCAATCATCATGCCGATAGACGGTTCGGTGAGCGGTACACCGACCCCCAGAAAGCTCAGGGTCGCCTCCAACATGATCACCACGGCCAGATCAACGGCCATGACCACAAAAATAGGCGGCAGCGCGTTGGGCAGGATGTGGCGAAAAAGGATGCGAAAGTCCCCGGCCCCGGAAGAGCGGGCGGCGACCACGTAGGCATTGTCCTTGATCTCGAGCACGCTGCCGCGGATGGTACGGGCGTACTTGACCCAGTCGGCAATGCAGATGGCGAAGATTACCGTTACGACACCCCGGGTTTCAAACACCCCCAGCAGCAATACGGCCAGCAGGGTGGTGGAAAAAGCAAACACGGTATCGGCCAGACGCATGACCAGAGCATCCAGAACGCCCCCATAGTAGGCGGCAAGCATTCCCATAACAATGCCAATAACGCTGGAAATGGCCACCACCGAAAAACCGACAATCAACGATGTGCGCAGCCCGTATATGATCGTGGAAAGAATCCCGCGCCCCTGGTCGTCGGTGCCCAGTGGGAAGGCCGGCAGGCTGCCGTCCATCCAGGCAGGCGGAAGCAGGAAATTGCCCAGATCTACGGATACCAAGTCATAGGGATCCATGGGTGCAATCAATGGCGCAAAAATCGCACAAAAGAAAAAGATCAGCAGAACGATGCTGCCGATCAGGGCGGACGGGTCCCGCAGATAGTTACGAACGTGCTGGGATTTCAATATGCCGGCCATAAGCGTACTACTCGTATCTGATTTTCGGGTTGAGGAACGCGTACAACAAATCCACCAGGATGTTAATGGTCAAAATGATCACCGCCGCCAGCATGATGTAGGTGACGATCACCGGCTGGTCGGTTTCAAAAATGGATGTCAGCAGCAGGTTGCCCATGCCCGGCCACTGAAAGATGGTTTCAGTAACGATGGAAAATGCCACGAGTTCGCCGAAAGAGAGCCCGGCAATGGTCACCACCGGGATCAACACATTGCGCAGGGCGTGTTTGAGAATCACCTTGAAGGGTGACAATCCTTTGGCCCAGGCCGTCTTGATGTACTCCTCGGAAAGCACCTCGCGCATGCCGGCCCGGGTGAGTCGCAGCAGCACGGCCAGTTGGTATCCGGAAAGGGTGACCGCCGGCAGAACAATGTGTTTCCAGCCGTCGACCGTCAGCAGTCCGGTTCGCCAGAATCCGATCTGAACGGTTTCACCGCGGCCGAAGGAAGGAAGCACCTCCATGTAGACCGAAAACGCCATCACCAGCAGGATGCCGATCAGAAAGGTGGGGATGGAGATGCCCACAATGGATCCGGCCATGATCACCCGGGATACCAACCCAGTGGGCCACACCGAGACTACCACCCCCAGTCCCACCCCCAGAATGAAAGAGATGCAGATGGCGGTAAAGGCCAGCTCCAATGTCGCCGGCATACGTTCCAAAATCATGTCCAGGGCATCCACGGAACTGATGTAGGATTTACCGAAGTTGCCCTTGAGCGCGCCACCGATGAAACTGACGTACTGAATGTAAATGGGGCGGTCCAGGCCGTAAGACACCCGCACCATCTCGCGCTCCTGCTGGGTCGCATATTTACCGGCCAGCATCATCACCGGATCGCCGGTGTAGCGGAACATGATGAAGCAGACAAAGGAGACCGCCAGCAAGACGACGATTCCCTGGAGCAGCCGTTTGATTAGATAAGTGGCCATGGTTTTTTTACCGGAGCCGCCGAAGCGGCCCCGGATTGTTGATTGCGTTTAGTGTCTTTTCATAAATGAAATTTATTTACCTAATTACACGACAATGTCCGTTCAGAGAGGGTGGGTTTTGGGTCAGGGCAAGGCCGCAGCGAGGTTGAAACCGCAGGCGTAGCAGCGCTACGTCGAGGATCTTAACTGAGCGAGAACGCAGGCCTGGGCCAAAAGATGCCCTTTCTGGATGGGCTTTACTTGATTTCCTTGGCCACAATCCACTGATCCGGACGCGGGGTGAACTGGACCCCCGAAGCCTTGACCACCGCATAAATATCCTGCTGGTAGTGCAGCGGGATCCAGACCACATCGTCCACGGACTTCTTGTTGATGGCCTGAAGGGCTTTCTCCCGTTCGGCCCGGTCGATGATAGAGGAGGACGCGATGATCATTTGGTCAATTTCTGGGTCGGAATACGCGCCACCGTTGTATGTGCCCATGCCCTTGTCCTTGTCAGGGGTGTGCAACAGCTTTTCGGCACTGCGGCCGAGATCATAGGAACCATCAAACCAGCCGATCAGGTAGAAGCTGTGTTTGTAATCGGTGAGTTCGTCGAAGAAGATGGACTTGGGCTTCACATCCAGCTTCACTTTCAGGCCGACCTTGGCAAGATACTTGGCCACGGCTTCACAGATCTTCTCATCGTTGACATAGCGGTCGTTGGGGCCGGCCACAGTGATATCGAAGCCATCGGCATATCCGGCCTCGGCCAGCAGTTTTTTCGACAGGGCAGGGTCATAGGGCAGCCGCGTCAAGCCGGGCAGGTAACCGACGGTGGGCACGTCCGGCACCTGGGCCGTGGCCGTGGCCTGACCGCGCATGACTTTGTCGATGATTTCATCCTCGTTGATGGCGTGGGCAATGGCCTTGCGAACACGGATATCCGCAAAGGGGGTGCCTGCCTTGTTGGACATCCCCATATAGATGGCGCGCCGGGCCGGACGCGAAATCAGCGCTACATGGGCCATCTTTTCGATGCGTTCGATCAGGGATACGGGTACCCCGTTGACGATGTCAGCCTGTTTGCCGGCCAGGGCGGCAAAGCGGGTGGCCTCTTCGGTAATCGGTCGGATATCCACCGTCTGGTATTTGGGAGCGCCTTCCCAGTAGTCGGGGTTGGCGGCCATACGCACATAGGAGCCCTTGACCCATTCTACCAACTTATAGGCTCCGGTACCGATGGGTTTGGTGTTGTAGTCGCCGTCATCGCGTCCCTTGGAGGACTCCATGTCCACGATGAAATTCTGGTGCATGGTCTCGGCGAACCAGGGCACCGGTTTGACATTCTTGAAGATCACCGTGTAGTCGTCCGGCGTTTCGATGGATGCGATGGAGTTGGCGATGTTGAGCAGCTTGGAATACTGGGGATCCTTCATGCGCTCGAAGGTGAACTTGACGTCGGCGGCGTTGAAGGCATTGCCGTTGTGAAACTTGACCCCCTTGCGCAGCTCGAACTTCCAAGTCAGGGCATCCAGCCGCTCCCATTTCACGGCCAGTGCCGGTGACAGCTTGCCGTCCGGGGCGGGGCGCTGCAGCAGCCCGTCGAAGAAGTTGGACATGTAGGAAAGATTTGCATCGGAAGAATAGGCATGGGGGTTCATGGCTTTGGGTGGCGCGTCGGTCACCACCACCAGTTCGGTTTTGGCCATCGCAACGGCGGGCAGGGCCAGCAGGGCGATGATCAGGGTCAATGCGATACGTTTCATGTGGCAGCCTCCTTTATCAGTTGATAAGTACTTGATTGTCATTGCGCGTCAGCGCTGGGGTAGAGATGGCAGGCGGCCTGATGGCCGTTGCCGAAATCAATCATTTCGGGTACCGCTTTGTCGCATATATCCATCCGTTCGGGACAGCGGGTGTGAAACCGGCAGCCGGACGGGGGATCGATGGGGCTGGGTACGTCTCCTTTGAGTATGATGCGTTCTTTTTTTCGTAGGGGATCAGGTACGGGAACGGCGGAAAGCAGGGCCTGGGTGTAGGGGTGTTTGGCCCCCCCGTAAAGGTCACTGTAAACAGCCGTTTCCATGACTTTGCCCAGGTACATGACAACGATGCGGTCGCAGATATACTCCACCACGGCCAGATCGTGGGAGATAATAATCAGCGAGAGGTCGAAATTGGCCTTGAGGTCCATGAGCAGGTTGATGATCTGGGCCTGGATAGAAACATCCAGGGCCGAGACTGGTTCGTCGCCGATGATCACCGACGGATCTAAAGCCAGGGCGCGGGCGATGCCAATGCGCTGACGCTGGCCGCCGGAAAATTCGTGCGGAAAACGGCGGCCCTGTTCCGGGGCCAGACCTACCGTTTCCAGCAGGAAAGCCAGCCGGTCACGGCGCTGTTTCCCCGTAAACATGCCATGCACATCCATGGGGTCGGAGAGGATATCATCGACCCGCATGCGGGGATTCAGCGAAGAATAGGGGTCCTGAAAAATGAGCTGCATCTCCCGCCGCAACTGGCGCAGGCCGGACCGGCTCAACTCATGCATGTCCCGGCCCTTCCAGGTCACGATGCCGCTGGTGATCGGGATGAGTTGGGTGACCGCCATGCCCGCCGTGGTCTTTCCACAACCCGACTCACCGACAATGCCCAGGGTTTCTCCCTTGGCCAGCTCGAAACTGACCCCGTCCACGGCATACACATACCCGACGGTCCTGGAGAGGATTCCCCGTTTGATGGGGAAGTGAATATTCAAATCCCGGACGGTGATCAGCGATTCGTTCATGACGATGGTGGCTCCACATGCAGCCAGCAGCGCACCTGGTGCCCGCTGGCGACTTCAGTCAATTCTGGTTCCCGTTCACGGCAGACAGTCATGACCCGGCTGCAGCGATCGCAGAATTTGCAGCCATCGGGCAGTGCGACCAGGCTGGGAACCATCCCCTTGATCTCGCTCAACCGCTTGGTTTCTCCGGCTGTCCGGCTCCCAAGAATGGGAATCGACTTCAGCAGACCGATCGTATAGGGGTGCAGCGGTTGCCGAAATAGCTCAACCGTCGACGCCTCCTCGACCACCCGGCCGGCATACATGACCACGATACGGTCGGCCATTTCGGCAATCACACCCAGATCATGGGTGATCATCTGAACGGCGGTACCGAAATCTTCCTTGAGGTTGAGCATCAGATCGAGAATCTGCGCCTGAACGGTCACGTCCAGCGCCGTGGTCGGCTCGTCGGCAATCAGGATTTCCGGGTCGCAGGAGAGCGCCATGGCGATCATGGCCCGCTGGCGCATGCCACCGGAAAGCTGATGGGGATATTCATTGATGCGCCGCTTGGGGGCAGGAATCTGCACCCGGTCCAGCATCTCGACGGAGGCATCCAGGGCCTCCTTGCGACTGGCGTTGCGGTGCAGGATAAACATTTCGGATATCTGGTTGCCGATGGTAAAGACCGGATTCAGCGAGGTCATTGGCTCCTGAAAAATCATGGCGATGCGATTACCGCGAATGAGGCGCATCTGCTGCATGGTCAGGTCCAGCAGGTTCATCCCGTCGAATTGAATGCGACCGTCCACGATCTTGCCGGGAGGATCGGGTATCAAGCGCATGATCGACTGGGCGGTCACACTCTTGCCACTGCCGGATTCACCGACGACACCCAGCACCTCTCCCGCCGAGAGGTGAAATGAAACCCCATCTACCGCCCGGGCGGCGCCTCTGGACGAAAAGAAATAGGTCTTCAGCCCGTTAACATCGAGAATTCTGTCTGCAGCCGATAGGTTCATGCCAGCGTTTCAATTTGTGAATGGTTCAGACCACTCGATTAAATGATGCTTAAGAGGATTTCTGGAAAATTTCGCTTGCGTGGACAGTTTTAGAATTAACCGTACCAACTGTTTATCAATGCGATGCACAGACCCGATGGGATGTGATACGGCATTTGAAAGTAGCGTCAGTCTACATCATATTTAACAAGGGTTAAACATTTTTTTTAACCACGTTCACCATGCGCTTTGTTAATTGGCCGGTTTGATTTGCAATCCAGACCAAAAAAAGGTATCCGAACAATAAGGAACAGCCGACCCAATGAGATGCACATTAGCAGGGGAATAAGATAAGGGATGGGACCCATGACCAAACCATTGAGACGGGAAGACCGGCGGCTTGATGACGAAGCCGCCATGGCGCTGCTGAAACGCGGCGAGTACGGTATTTTGAGCACGTCGGACAAAAAAAATCAGCCTTACGGTATACCCGTGAATTACGTAGTGATGGAAGATAACATCTTTTTTCACTGCGCCACCGAAGGTCAAAAGCTGGAAAACATCACCGCCAACAAAGGGGTCTCCTTCTGTGTGGTGGGCAAGACCGAGTTGCTGCCCGAAAAATTCTCCACCCGCTACGAAAGCGTGGTGGTATCCGGCAATGCCGACGTCATCGAAGACAAAGTGTTGAAAAAAAACGCACTGCGTGCCCTGGTGGCCAAGTATGCCCCAGACCACATTGCTGCCGGGGACGCCTATATCGACCGTCTGATGGGCCAAACGGCTGTGGTGCGGGTCCCCATCGAATACCTTGCCGGCAAAGCCAGAAAGTAAAGCACCGACAACCTTACCGTTTGGATGTCCACAGCTTCCATGCGTGGTTGTCCGGTTGTTGCATAGACTGACATCTATTCGAATATGCTACATTTTTTTCCGACGAGGCCCCTTGCCTCACCGCCTGATGGGTCTTTATCCACCGCTTGCAATGATGAGTATCCCCCCAATCAACAGGGCGCCGGCTTCGCAGCAATCAGGGACTCCCTGTGAAACCCGATAAATGGCGACCCGTTCCAGGAAATTCATCGGGAGCCGACCACAAGCCTCGACAGGCTGCTGATTGCCCTGCACCTGATGCCACGGGTGCCACTGAGCGCCCACGTTCGGCACCCGGGCAATATCATCGTCACGACCCAAGCCCTATATATGGACCGGGCCATCCGGGGATACGATACGGTAAAAACCGCACAGCGCCTCGGTGCCGGCGTATACCTGAAAAAGCCCTATATGATCGACAGCTTGGGCAAGGCCGTCAAAAACGCCCTGGCCGGCACCAAGATGCCTATAAAAACATCTTCCCCGGGTTCATCAACCCCTTGGGATCCATCAGGTCCTTGATCTGCTTCATCAGTTCATAGCCCTCACCGTGCTCCAGCTGCATGAATTGACGTTTGCCGACGCCGATACCGTGTTCGCCGGTACAGGTTCCGCCCACTTCCACCGCCCGGTGGACGATGTTGTGGTTGATCGCCTCAAGGGACGCCCATGCTTCGTCATCGGCCGGGTCTCCCACCATTACCACATGCAGGTTGCCGTCCCCGGCGTGGCCGAAAACAAACCCCACGGCTTTTTTTTCGTCCAGCTGCTGCTGGGAAAAAAGGACCATCTGCGGATAGCTGGAGATGGGTACCGCCGCGTCGACGATCAGTGTCTCTCGCCCCGGATAGGCCCGGTGAATGGTCTCCCAGGCCTCGTGGCGAGCCCGCCACAGCTCCTTTCGCTCCCGTTCCTTGACGCCGGTTTTAAAGCCAAGGGCACCACCGTCCCTGCACAGCACCTCGGCCAACGCGGCGGTCTCATTCAATGCTGCTTCGCTGATGCCGTGAAACTCGCAGAACAGGGACGGCTTTTCGGCAAGCCCCAGGTCCTTTTCCCGGTTCATCAGCGCGATGAGTTCCGGAGTGAGCAGTTCCAGCGCCGCCGGAGCCAAACCCGATCCCATGAGTACCGCAACGGTTTTCGAAGCCGCCTCCAGAGAGTCGAAGGTCACCGTCGCGGCCAGGTGAACGACGGGAATACCGGCCAGTTTCAAGGTGGCTTCGGTTACCACCCCCAAGGTCCCCTCGGATCCCACGAAGAGCCGTGTGAGATCATAGCCTGATGAGGATTTGTGAGCCTTTCCGCCGGTGTGAATCACCCGCCCGTCGGGCAGCACGACCACGAGGCGCATCACGTAATCCTTGGTGGCACCGTACTTGATGGTCTGTACGCCCGAGGCATTGTTGGCGATCATACCGCCGATGGTAGCGTCGGCGCCGGGGTCCGGCGGAAAGAAAAGCCCCGACCGGCCGGTATGCTGGTTGAGCGTTTTTCGAAACACCCCGGGCTGGACATCGGCCTGGAGATCCTGGGGCCGGATGGCAATGATCCGGTTCATGCGGGTCATGTCCATCACCAGACCGCCACGCATCGGCAGCGGGTTGCCTTCGGTGCTGGTGCCGGCCCCCCATGGAGTAACAGGAATACCTTGTGCGTAAGTATAGGTAAGGATGGTGGAAACTTCCCCGGTGGTCATGGGCCAGATGATGCCGGCGGGTAGTTTGCCCCGGTGTGGCGAGATATCCTTGATGTGAAGCTCGCGGTTGGATTGGCCGGTGGAAAAGCGGTCCGGCTCCACGAACGCGGAAAGGTCGTCCATCTGGGTTTGCGTGAAGCGCTCCATCATCCTTCTCCTTGGTCTGGTCGGTTTAACGCCGGCTGCATGTAAGTATTGATGTGCCACTGTAAAAAGTTCCACCGCCGGTGTCAATCAGCAACGATTGCATATTGACAACGGTGGTAAAACCGATTTACTCATTCTTTCCAGATTCGATTCAGCCTTTCCTGTTTTCAAAGCGACAACCCGATTGAGGAGGATTTCATGACACCGGCGTCCCGGCAGGCACAGGAGGGACTGCGTGATCTGACCATGCTCAAATGGTATGTGATTCCGCCCATCGCCTGCACCTTTTGCATCTATACCCAGGAAGAGGAATCGGCGCCATGAACGGAAGCTGCGTTCTGCTCAACGGGGATTATTCTTTTCTCGGCCTGGTGGACTGGAAAAAAGCCATGGGCCTGATGTTTGCCGAAAAAGTCAGGGTCCTGAAGTTTTCGGATCGGGTGATTCAGGGAGTAAGCCGCACGTTCCGGGCGCCGGCGGTGGCCGTGCTGGTCAAGGTAGTCAGAAGCGTCTACCGGGGCCGGGTCCCCTTTTCGCGCCGAAACGTCCTGGCCCGGGATCGGTTTACCTGTGCCTATTGCGGATCCAGGGCCAAACCCATCACCATGGACCACGTCATTCCACGGTCGCGGGGTGGGAAGACCGATTTTGACAATTGCGTGGCCTGCTGCCGTGCCTGCAACCACAAGAAGGGTGCGCGCTTGCCCCGGGAAGCCGGAATGGCCCTGCGTCATCGCCCCTGGCAGCCCACCATCGCCGAGTTTATCCGGATCCGCCTTCGCCATTCCGGCGTCTACGCACTGCTGGTTGAACTGGGGTTGATGTGATGCAGTGGCGTCATGGACGATCGGTTGTCTACGTCGACCGACTTTCCGGTCCGGCAGTTCCGGCAAGCATCGGCGGCTTGGGGTCCAGGGACCTGAGCTTGGCCAGAAGCAGTTGGGGGTCGGCGTAGGGGGCCAACTGGTCCTGATGCACCTCCAGCACGGCGACCGCCTTGGCGGCAATGCGCTTGGCCCCGGTGAGATTCCCCTGCTCCAGGTGGACGTATGCACCGGCTGCCCGGATGACGGCCTGGAGCAGCTTTTTTTCGTCCCCGTCGGCGGTCATCCAGTGCTGTTCGAGGTACTCGTGGGTTTCAAAAAAAAGATGCTGGTCCCAAATGGCAACGGCAATGTCCAGCGGATGGTCAAGCTGATGGTTACGGACATCCGCCAGCACCTGTTCATATGCGGCCAGGCGCTGGTCGATATATTTCCGGACATATGGCGGCAGCGGGTCGTTTAGAAAAAAGCCGGCAACACGCCGCACCGGCTGCATCTTTTTTTGTTCCAGCACCTTCGTGAAATTTTCCGACAGCGCGTTGCGGACATTGCGGCACAGCCGGTTGTTGAAGGGGTCGAAACGGTCACTGTCAATCATGTCGGACTCCTGCTTGTAGTTGTGTCGGTGCAGAGCCTGGTGCCGGGGCTTGGAGCACAGGCAACGGATAATTGTCGGCCCCTGTTCATTGCAAAGCAGCTTCATCCTGAAGGCTCAATCGGCAGGTGGCCTGTGATTAAGGTTGTCATCGCCGTTCAACTGTTCTATTATAACCCTTACTCAGTCGGCATTTTCAACATCTTTACGTCGTCAGCACCAATGTAGCGAAAATCCCGCCGGTTTGACAACTATCGCAAGGGTAATCATTCTGAAGATGTTCCGCCGCAAGCAGCGGCGGATGCGCAAACGATCGCGTTTCAATGCTATCCGCTTTCCGGCCCCGACAACTCGACGAATCCGAACGAGCCGTGCATTCCAGTTATTAAGAAAGGATTGTTGCGTCAATGGAATTCACCTTTGCCCACAACAACATCAATGTCATGCCTTTCAAAGACGCTCATGAAAAATAATAAACCCGGGAGTCAACCAGTGGAACCGGTAAGTGGACACCTTGAGATACTGGACAAAGGATTCGGTTTTCTCCGAAACATCGATAATAATTATCAGGCCGGCACGGAAGACACCTTTGTCCCGGCGTATATGATCAGTAAATTCGGCCTGCGGGAGGGGACTTTCATCGAAGGCCGGGGGGAACCGGGAAATCCCGGCAACCAGAACTTGAAGCTGGCGGCTGTGAAACAGGTCAATGGCCTGCCCTTGGAACGGTATGCACAGACCCAAACCATGCACACCATGACCAGCATCAACCCCGACCAGCGGCTGCGCATGTCACAGGGGCCGACGGATCTCACCGGTCAGGCCCTCGACCTCATCGTCCCCATTGGCCGGGGGCAGCGCGGCCTGATCATCTCTCCGCCCAAATCGGGAAAAACCACCCTATTGCGCCACATGGCCAACTCGGTCACCGCCAATGACCCGGAAATGGACGTATTTATTCTGTTGGTCAATGAACGCCCGGAAGAGGTGACCGACTTCAAGCGGGGCCTGAAAGACGCCCATGTGCTCTACTCTTCCGCAGACCAGAGCATCGGCCAGCACATGCGAATGACCCGTCTGGCGGTGCACACCGCCATGCGTTGCGCGGAAGTCGGCCGGGACACGGTCGTCTTCATCGATTCGCTGACCCGCATGGCGCGGGCTTTCAACGCCGAGACGGAAAGCTATGGGCGGACGCTCTCGGGTGGACTCGGCGCCAACGCCATGGAAGTACCGCGCAAGATCTTCGGCGCCGCCAGGAATATCGAAGGCGGCGGTTCGCTGACGATCATCGCCACCATTCTCGTGGAGACCGGTAGTCGGATGGACGACATCATTTACCAGGAGTTCAAGGGAACCGGCAATATGGACCTGGTCCTCAGCCGCGATTGTGCCGAACACCGAATTTTCCCGGCCATAGACATCCGCCTGAGCGGCACGCGAAAAGAGGAATTGCTGCTGGAGAAGGATGAACTCAAGAAGATCGTGGACATCCGTCGAACCGTATCGCAGCGGGATGCCACCGAGGCCATGACGGACCTGCTGGAATACTTGGACCGTCACAGTCGCAATTAATCGCGTGAAACAGGGCTCGGGCAAATGGACGGCCAGTATCGAAAAAACATTCACCCCGGCACCGGGGTGAATATCGTACGCAAAGCAGACCAACGCAGCGGCCACCTCACCCGGGGTACGGTCGAAGCGATCCTCACCCGTTCCCCGCATCACCCCCACGGCATCAAGGTGCGCCTGACCGACGGCCAGGTGGGGCGGGTCAAGACAATCCTGTCGGAACCATAGGGGGGAAGCGGTTGACGATTGAAGCCGCCACGCACGGCAAGTGATGGACAACCTTCAGCGGGGATGCCGTCTAATGTTGACGAATTCGCTTTCCCGCCCGCAGGCAAGGCGTTGCGCGGGCAATCCCGGTTTATATGCGCTGTGGGGCTACTTCTTATCCTGTTTGTTTTTTTTCTTTTCTTTAGGGGTCTGGGCAGGCTTTTTCTTGGTATCTTTCTTCGTGTCTCGTGACTTCGACATGGTACGCCTCCGATAAGACGCTAAAGGGACAATAACCGCATTCATTCCAAAATGACTGAAGCCCAACAATAATACACCGTCGGATGGGGTCCTGCAATCGAGATTTTGCCGGGATCAGGATTTGCCTACATTAGAAAATCGTTAAATGTTAAATAAACAGGCTCCCCGTGGTTGCATTCCCCGATTCCGCGCTTACTATCTCCATCTCACCTCGCCGGTAAACGGCGGGCGGAGGTATTTTCGCTTGAGAGTGCTCTACATACCCAGCCGCTCGTATAGGTTGGGTTTTTTTTAACACCAACACCTTTTCAAAAGGAGAAAATGATGGCAGATCGTTCCCATATCACCCTCTACAGCGGCGGTCACAAAGGTGCCGAATCCGAATTCGGCCGACTGGCCGAAGCCTGGGGTATCCAGGAGGTCAACTTTTCATTTGAGGGACACAGCATTGAACGTTCCCGCGGAGTCCGTGAGCTGACACCTGAACAGCTGGACAAGGGGAACGTGAGCATGGAGATCGTGTCGGCCCGCATGGGGCGCAAATTCGCCCAGGCCAACAAGATTCGCAAGGTGATCCAGACTATTTTTCACATGGTCAACAGCGGTTACCATGTAATCGCCGTGGGCTGGATTCAGCCGGATGACACGGTCAAGGGAGGGACCGGTTGGGGCGTGGAACTGGCCAAGCTGTTCAACCGGCCGGTGCATGTCTATGATCAGGATCGCGGGGGATGGTTTGCCTGGGAAGGCAGCAAATGGACGGCAGGCGTGCCGCAAATCGAGAAGAACACCTTTGCGGGCACCGGCACCCGGAATCTCACCGACGACGGTAAAAAAGCCATCCGTGGTCTCTTCGAAAACGCTTTCGGGCCTGCCTGAACCTTGGCGTATGGACTTGCCTGCAGACGGCTGCCGTTGCAGTTGAAAAGACGGTGGCTTATTCTTGATCGTGCCTAAAAAAGCCCCATTTCCGGCGGGTTCGTAAAAAGCCCGAGATCAAGGCTTGCAAATCCTGAGGAATGAGGAGTACTTACGGTACTTCGCAGTGACGAAGGATGAAGCGTAACGCAGATATCGGGCTTATTACGAATCCGTCATTCTCTATTGCCGTAACGATTGATACTCACCTTGTCGCCCTGGAGAGATGCTTTCGGGTGGGGTGACGGCTGCTGGGCCGGATATCCGATGGCCATGATGGCGGACACCACCAATTCTGCCGGCAGACCCAGAACTTCGGCCGCGAATTCACCGGCGGATTTTGAGTTATCGTAATCGCGCTTGCGCAGCTGAATCCAGCAACTGCCCAGGCCGAGGTCGGTGGCCGAGAGGTGCAGTATAATGGCGGCAATGGAGGCATCTTCAACCCATACATCCGATTTCTTCGGATCCGCGCAGACCACGATGGCCAGTGGGGCGTTGGCCAGGAACGAGGCGCCGTGAGGTTTGGCCGTTGATAATCGGTTGATAATCGCAGGGTCGTTGACCACCACAAACTCCCATGGATTGGATCCCCTGGAGGACGGTGACCGAAGGACCGCTTCCACGAGCAGGTCAACCTTTTCCAGTTCAACGGGTCTATCCTCGAATTTACGAATACTCCGGCGCGATCTTAACAGGTCGATAAACATATTCTCTCCCCTACAGTCCTGGTTCGTGGTTCGGGGTTCACGGCTTCAGTTCACTGGTCTCTGGTCTCTGGTCTCAGACCTCAAGCCCCGCAGCATTTTTTAAACTTCTTACCGCTGCCGCAGGCGCACGGGTCGTTCCTCCCGATTTTCGGCCCCTGACGGACGGCCTGTACCGGCTGCGGCGCCTGGCCGTCCTTGAAATACCAGCGGCCGTCTTCCCTGACAAATTCGGCGATTTCATGGTGATCGAACGCCTTGCCGTCTTTGCGGTAGCGTGCCAAAAACTCCACCGTGCCCACCGAATCATCCGGGCCGCCATTTTCTGAATGCCGAACCTCCAATCGCTGCCAGTCCAGCTTCCGGGACCAGGCTGCCGTGCCTTTCCGGTCGGCATCCTGGCGGTTTGAAGGCAGCGTGGTCTCAAAAATATAATCAAATTCTTTTTTCGCATGGGCTGTATAGCGAGAACGCATCAAGGCTTCGGCGGTGTCGGCGGCCCGCTCTCCCTTGATCAGCGGTCCACAGCAATCCGAGTAATCTTTTTCACTTCCGCAGGGACAACGTTCCATCGTGATACTCCAATTATTGGGTTGGCTAGCGCGAAACCATCAATCAGCCTTCGGACATGGTTTCCCGCCGGCGCTCCCGGGCGGCGTCTTCCGGCTGGATGCGCCAGGTGAACAACGGCGAGAGGAGATATAGGATCATGTAGACCAAACAGAATTGCCCGAAAACGGGTGTGAACATGCTGATGGTCAGCATCAGCATGTTCACGCGGCCGAACCAGGGGTGGCGGCTCATGGTGCGCCCCAGGTGAATGTAACGGATGGGGTACAGATTCATGATTACACCGGCAAACAGCATGGTTCCGGTTGCAAAAAATCCCCAGAAAAGGATCCGCTGAGAATAGAGCACCAGGGCTTGATCGAAGATCACCAGCGGAGACATGACCAGCATGGCCGCCGCAGGTGTGGGCAATCCTTTGAAAAAACCCGGGATCGGTGCCTTGTCCAGGGTAAAGTAGACCAATCGTCCAATACCCATACCCGCATAGAAAACGGCGACCCAGCCCACGCGCAGGTGGGCGAAGCGGCCCTCGCCAAACTGGCTCAAGGTGATGTAGAAAATCCAGGCCGGTACGATGCAGAAGCTGATGGCATCGGCCAGATCGTCCATGATGCTGCCCATGTTGATTTTCTTCTTCGGCGGTTCGTCGGGAAGGGGTTCCGTCAGGCCCAACCGGCGGGCCAGGGCGCCGTCCAGCTTGTCAAACGTCGCGGCCCCGATCAGCATAAAATAGGCTTCACGCATCCGGCCCTGGTAGGCAAAAAAGACGGCGATGAGCCCCATAAGGGCATTCATGACTGTCAGGGCGTTGGGAAATACCGACAGGATCTTTCGTCGCAGCACCTGGTCTCCAAAACACAGCTCGTCCAGGCAGGCGGTACCGTATTTGCGGCAATAGCCGGCGATCGATCCCAGGTTAATGATGAAAAACAGAATCTCCACGAAAAACAGGATCTGCAGGGAAAGGTTCCCCATGTAGGAGATACGAAAATAGATCCAGGACTCGGGTCCTTCGGGAATATAAAAAGCGTATGCGTAGAGCATTGCGCTGACCGGTGCGGCCACGATGGTGCGCATGCGGTTGTATTCGCTGCTCTCTGGCTCTACGCCCTGGCGGATGGCGAACCCGCGCATGAAGGACGCAAAGCTGTCCCGCACCAGTACCGTCACACAAAGCACCAGGACAAAGATCGCATGCATCAACTGGCCTTGGGTGGGATCTGTCTCCGACACCAGCAAACGCCACATCATACCGGCGGCGATAACCGGAAAGATAATGGAATAGACCAGCTTATCCATGAGCCGGTCCGCCAGGGGAGCAAGCGGGGCGTTGGGCCGGAAGCGGGCCGAGAACCAGCCATCCACCAGATCGAAAATCATTGAGAGAATCAGAAAGGAGACCCCGACGGTATATACCACGGGGTTTCGACCCCATATGACCGCCAGGGCGCAGATCATGCCGCCAAAAATCAGGACTGGGCGACTGTAAACAAAAATTGCAGCGAACCTCGCCGGCAGCGGAATTTTATCGGTCATGGAAGCAATGCCTGTTGGCCTGAAAGATGTTGATCGGAACCGGCAATTATCAAGTCAGAGGCATCATAAAGGGATTGCACACGCTAGTCAAGCTGCGAACGGCCGGGTATCCGCATCTTCATATGGATTGGGCGGGTGGTCTACGAGAAATATAAACGGTGCGGCAGCAGAATCGAAACCGCTCCGCAGCAGACAGCGGGGATCAGGCATGGCGTTGCGGTTCAGGCTTCCGGTATCGTCTCTCTGGCAGCCGCCTCCGGACTGTTTTCCAGGAGGCTTTCAATGGCGGGAATCATGAGTGGCTGGTGGACTTTCAATGCAGCCAGGTTCACCCCGGCATTGTAGTGTCTGAGCAGCCACAGCGGAAGATCGAATTTTTCCCGACACAGGGTCCAGTAACTGTCCCCCGGCTGGACCCGGTATCGCTGGAGTTCGCCGATTCGGTACGCCGCAAAAAAATCCTCGTGCAGCCGCTTGTGGAACTCGTACCGTCGAGCTTCGAAATCCTCGGCAGACACATCATCCAGCGGAATTTTAATCATCTGGTGCAATAGTAACGGTTGTCCGAAGGGCAATTTGTTCAGACGGCGGATCCGGGAGGCACGCACACCGGCCCACTCGGCATAATGGCCAAGGGTCTCCTCGACCTCGACCTGTACAAGGCCCACCGGCTGCTGCTTGAACCTGGACAATCCGGGCAAATCCGACATGGGCGAGAATGCCCGGTTGTGTTCCTGATTCATGCGCAATCGTTTCTTCCGGCGCGGTATCGGGTTCTATTTCCGCCATGGCCAGCAGGTCGGCAGGAGACGGCCCCGGACGCCGGTATCGGACGGCAGCGCTTTCCACAGGGATGCTCTCAGGGATGGCAGACGTGGTGAAGGCACTTTCCTCAGCCGCCGCCAGTACCACGGGATCCCGTGGTACTGGCGGTTTGGGTTTTTTTTCGCTGCGAACCGATTCTCCGGCCTGGGGAATGCGAAGGGTCTGCCGGACATAAACGGTCGCCCGCCGATCCATAGCGTTGGCCAGAATCAGGTCGTCCAGCTTCACCCGGTGCATGCGGGCAATCTTGCCGGCCGTATCCCCCCGCTGAACGGTGTAGAACCGGCTGGGTTTCTGAGCCGTTTTGAATAAATTCGAAGGAATATCGGCCAACGATATGCCGTCTGATTCAGGGAGGGCGGGAAGGTTCAGGACGTATCCCTTGGGGACATACTTCTGACCGCTGAACACCGGCGGCCGCAGGGCTGGATTCATGGCCCGGGCCACTTTCGGGGAGACCTCGAAATGGCGACAAAGATCCGTGAATGCCGCAAACCCATCCAGGCTCACCGTCCTTGATCGAATCGGGGCATTCAGGACCAAGGGCCCGAAATAACGCTTGGTAATCGGATGCCACCCGACGGGCGGCCAGGAATTCGGAATAAAAATTCCTCGAAGCGAACTTAAACGTGCGGCCTTTGTAGGATCTGAAAATATCGGGATAGTCGCCGTGAGCGGCCTTGGCCCGCTGCATGCCTGCAGCACCGTGGTTGTATGCAGTGATGGCCAGGGGCCAGCTGCCCAGCCGATCGTGATTTTCCTTCAGCAGCCTTGCGGCTGCCTGGGCGGCGGCAATGGGGTCACGCCGTTCGTCCAGCACATAGTCCACCGTCATGAATCGCTTGCCCGTGGACCGGGTAAACTGCCACATCCCGGCGGCACCGAACTTGCTGTAAGCGTTGGTGTTAAAGGATGATTCCACATGGGGCAAATAAGCCAGATCCTCGGGCACCCCGTTGGATTTTAAAATGGCACGCATCCGGTCGATGTATGCGCCGGAACGAATCAGCCCGGCCTGGAAGCGGTCCCGCTGACCGATCTGACAGCGAACCCGATGACGGGCATGGCTGAATGTGCGTGCCTTCGCCCCAGGTCCAAACAGCGCCGCCACCCGTCGGCAGTCGGTATCTTCTGCCAGCGGATGGGTTGCCAGGCGCTTCAATATCGACTCAACCTTTTGGCTGGCCTGTCTCATTCGTCGGCGGTTCGTTTTCCGGGCACCCGGATGGTCGGCGGGTTTAAGGTCGATCACCTCGTAAACGATATCCAGATGAACACTGTCGTGGACGACAGCCTGGGTGGTTGAATAGCGGGCATAAATATTCGTCCAAAAGGTGACATTGGGATCGATGACCGGGTAAAGGGGAAAGGGTTCTTCGGCGGCATGGACGGGTAGATGGGACAGGCCGAGAAAGACCGAAAAGACGAGGATCCATAACCTTAGCGGTTTGTGATGCATGGCGGCACTTCCTTTTAGGTCTTTGTTTGGGTAGACAGCCAAGATAGACAAGCAAAAATAATACCACTGATCGATGTCGTCCCCAACGCCTTATCCGTGCTGTCTTTCGCCATAAAATGCATCGTCGTCAGGCAAAGATGTGTCCGGAATACCGGACAAGATGTGACAAATAATTGACAAAACCCGGCAACGATCTGGCAATGAATTGGGCAACATGCTTGAATGAATCCGATCAATGCGCATATTTTAGATTACTTTTTTGAACCCTCCTCACGGCAAGCCGTGGGGAATCTTCACCGCAAGGATGAAAATCGATTTATAGTTCGCTCGCTAACCCCGCCGCCCGATGCTCGGGATCTCTGCTTCGCTCCGACAAGCGGCGGGGAATGCGCTCGCTATCGCGGTTCACCTGAGGGATGGAAATGAACCTGCTGCGTAACCTGATTCGCCCTTACCTCTATACCCGGTATGGCTTTCATCGGATGACCGGAACCGGTGCGTTTAGACTCGACCGGGTTAGAACCATCCATACCCCTGCCCAGCCCCAGTGGAATCCACTTAAACAGGCTATCTGGCGATACCATGTCAAGCAATTTCACGACTCCTCGTGTTCGGTGGCCAGTGTGGTATCGTGCATCAACGCCATCAGGTCCATAGAAAACAAGGATATCCATCCCATCAGCCAAACCGACATCCTCGATCGGGTGACCACCGGCCACTGGAAAGAACGCATGAGCGATGACGGATACCGTGGACGCCGCGGACTGCCGCTGCCGCTGCTGGGCCAGGTGGTCAAGGACAGCATCGCTGCCTATGATCTGAAGGTTCGAACCGTCGATATCGTCCAGACACCCAAAAATGCACCTGCCAAATCATCTGTCCGCGCAAGACTAAAGAAGCGTCTGCGGGACTTTGATCGCCATGGCAAAGGCTTGATCATCACGCACTTCGATCAGGGCACCCTCGTCCCCACCTTGAATATCCCCCACATTTCGCCTGTGGGCGCATACGATTCAGCCACCCAACGGGTCACCATGCTCGATGTGGACCCCGAACAGGAAAATCCCTATCAGGTGGATTTCGGCACCTTCTACAAGGGGCTGTCCTGTGATTACCATCACGTGTTTGAAGCCTTCGGGTACGGCAGCGGCGGGTATGTCTATATTCAGACGCAGCAGTAGGTCGCATCGACGACGATCGACGGTTGTAACCGGTCAACGCACGCATTCGTGCTTGACCAAAAGCGAGTGATCGCCATGGTCACCGGCATGCGGTTGCATCCCCTGGTGATCATGGTTACTGTTAACCACCGACCCATAAGCAGAGGAGCAACACCCGTTCAACACACCTGCAAACATGACTAACCCGAATCAGCGCATCTCCAGGAGACGGTTCATGGGCAGACTCTCAGCGGCACTCAAGACGTTGCTGGCGGCCCAGTTTCTGCCCCGGGTGGTGCAGGCGGCCATGGACACCAATGGACCATCGGCAGGACTTCACTATCGCCCGCTGAACGGTGACAGCCTGCGGGAAATGGCCCGACGCAAGATGCATCACGGATCGGGCATCTTTTCGAATCCCATGGGAATCCCGCGCGACGGCCGATTCTGGCAGGTGCTGTCCTGGAAGCTTTTCCACAAGAATACCTACAATGATTTCCTTGACGACCAGCCGCTTTCACCCGTCGTCATCGACTGGGAGCCGGTAAAGGCCCATCGGGGTGTGTCGGTCACCTTCATCAAACATTCGACCGTGCTGATCAAGGATGTGGATCGTGTCCTGCTGATCGATCCGGTGTTCAACGACATCTTCTGGTTCATCAAGGATTTTACGCCCCTGGCCTTCAACCTGGAGAACATGCCGAAGCCGGACCATATATTGATTACCCACGGCCACTACGACCATCTGGATCATCAGTCCCTGGCGACGTTGAATCCCGGCACCCATGTGATCAGCCCCCTGGGTTACGACAGGGAATTCAACGCAGTGGGCATGACCCACCGCACCCAGTTGGACTGGTTTGAACACACCAGCGACGGCGCCAGGGAGATCACCTTTCTGCCCGCCAACCACTGGACGATGCGCAACCCGATCATCGGCCCCAACCGATCCCTGTGGGGCGGCTACCTGATCAAAACTGCCGGTGGACCGACCATCTATGTTTCCGGAGACAGCGCCTACTTCGATGGATTCGAGCAGCTGGCCGCCGATTACGACATCGACCTGGCCATCTTCAACATGGGCGCCTATGCGCCGCGGTGGTTCATGGCGCCCAGCCACATGAACCCGTCAGAAACGGTTCAGGCCTTTCAGGAGATCGGGGCCAGACAACTGATGATCGCCCACTGGGGCACGTTTCAATTGGGCGACGAACCGGTTCATTTTCCGCCGGCGGATCTGGGAAAAGCGCTGGGCGAAAAAGGGCTTCTCCGGCAATGGGTCCCCTTGGGTCATGGTGAGACCTACTTTTTTTGATGCCATACCGTATCGAAAGGGAAATGTTATGAAACGAATGCTTTGGATTACGATTCTGTTTCTTTTCGCTGCCCCTGCAGATCTGTTTGCCGATCGCAGCCATAACGCGAGGCACCATCGCTCCAGCATCCGATCGACCATGCAACCCCAGTCCCAGGATTGGCAAAAACGGTTGAAACGATCCGTCCGGCCCCCCTCCAAATACATGCGCAGCCGTTCCAGATTACCGACCCGGCTGCCGTTTCATCCAGGGTCCCCAGGCAAACCCGCCCATCCGATCTATCCGGGCTATAAACCCGGCAGGCCCGGGCATGGCCATCCCGGCTATGGGTGGCCCGCCAGCACGACCGTGGTACGGGAAATCCAGCCGATCATCATCGTGCCCCCCCCTCCCGTCACGCCGGCACCGCCCCCCGAACCGGAAGAAGTCTGGGTGCCGCCTGTCATGGACACGCGCACCGAGCCCGGTTATTGGGACTACGGTGTAAAGAAGGAGTGGATGGGTGACCACTGGCGCTACGAACAGGATCATGAGGAACGGATCTGGGTACCCGCGTCCCAGGTGAGATACGTCAAGCAGGAAGGGTACTGGAAACCTGTCGAGTAGGCGCGGCGGTTGGGTCAACCCAGACAGAACAATTGATATAGGTCAAAGCAACCGGGTCGACGATGTGCGAAGTCCGTCTCAGAATGGAAGCAATAAGCTTAAAGGATATCGCATGGCAGACAACGGCCGCCCCCTCGAACCGGATGTCCATGCCGATGGGCATGCGGATCGATTCTTGAAAATCATCAACCACGTCTCCCGCCAGAACATCAACATGTGCTGGCATTGATGGACCTGCGGCGGAGGATGTCCCTTCTCGCAGCATATGGATCTGCTGCCCAATCAGGTCATTCGCCTGGTTCAGATGGGCAGAGGCGAAGATGCCCTCAAGTGCAACATCATCTGGCTCTGCGTGGGTTGTGTCATACCTGCTCCAGCCAGTGCGCCAACAGCATCGACGTGGCAGCGGTCATGGATGCGCTTCGCCAGTTGGCCATTCGTGACGGCATCGCCGCCCCGGAAATGGACATTTTCCGGTTTCACAAGTACATTTATGGATCCATCGAACGGCACGAACGGCTGAACAAACTGGCGGCGATGGTTCAGTTCAAGGTGGGGTCGGGAAGACTTTTCTCCGATCTGCAGGCGGGCCTGAAAATGATCACCCGCGGAAAGCTGGAACGCCTCCCCCAGAAAGTAGCGGATCGTAATGAATTAGATCGGATTTTAACCCATTACGACCGGCGCAGGAGGAGCTTCGCAGCGATGATATCAGCCGCCGGGTCAACCGGGACATCCTGGGAGACACCCTCGACCGGAACCTGCGCGTGCACCATCTGATGGACCTGTTGCCCGGCCGACTGAAAGAAAAACCGGTTCGCCGCACGCCTCGATTTTACCAAGCCTTACCCTTTTCGATTGCCGCGATGCACCTATGCACCGGCCTTCAGGCTCATGTAATACCCGCGTTCAAAATACTGGGAGGTCCGGCTGTCCAAAACGGCCTCGTTTTCGTGAATGTAGCGCGAGCCGCTGCCCCAGGCACCACAGGCCAGTACAGCGGTGTCGCCGAGATTGAACTTGCGGCCGCAGGCCACGCATCCCTGGGCATTGGTGGTGTTGAGGCCTTCAAGGTCCATGATGATTTTGGGTTTGCACGCATTGATGTCATTCATTGTCTTTTCCTTTCGTTTCAGCTGGTTCGCTTTATCCAATAGAGTATTCATCATCCTGGCAGATGCAAACCGGCGTGACGCGTTGACGTTCTTGCCAGGACGCTTGGCCCAGGCATAAAAAAGGAATTGCTTATTTGGCCCAGATTTGCTTTTGTCGGTCGTCTCTTTTTTGGGCTGAAAGATTGTCTTGAATCGTCAACCTCGGTTTAAGGAAATGACATGGTCACCACCCTGGGTGCGTTTGGTGCATTGTTTGCCGCCGCATTTGTCTTTTTGACCGGCAACGGCCTGTTGAACACCCTGTTGAGCGCACGCATGGCAGCGGAGGGTTTCTCGACCGGTACCACCGGCATCGTCCTGTCCTGCTATTTCACCGGCCTGTTGACCGGTTCATTCACCTGCCATCGGTTGATCCAACGGGTGGGACACATCCGGGCCTTCACCGTGTTTGCCGCCACGATGACCGCCACAGCCCTGCTTCACGGGCTCTATCTGAGTCCATGGTTCTGGGGGGCCCTGCGATTTATGAGCGGGATCACGACATTCGGACTGTTCATGGTCATCGAGAGCTGGCTCAACGAGTGCACCGAATCGCGCTACCGGGGGCGGGTATTTTCCATTTACATGACCCTGACCTACCTGGGTATCGGCATCGGCCAGCAGTTGCTCAACGTCGGGGACGTTCAGGGGCAAACGCTGTTCATCATTGCCGGAATCATCTTTGCCCTCTGCCTGGTGCCGGTGTCGGCCACCGAGGGTGTCCACCCCAGTCTGCCCGAAACCAAGCCCTACCATTTCATATCGATTTTCCGCCGGGCACCGCTGGGTATGCTCGGGTGCATGGCCGCCGGCCTGACCAACAGTGCCTTTTATGCCATGATACCGGTGGTCTGCACCGACATCGGTCTGTCGCTTCGCCAACTGTCCGGGATCATGACCATCACGGTGTTCTCCGGCCTGGCGGCCCAGTTGGCGGTAGGAACCCTGTCGGACCGGTTTGACCGCACCGTTGTCCTCTCCGTGATCGCGTCCACGATCGCGGTTGCCAGCGGGGTCATGTTCGTCGTCGGAGCGCGTTCGTTTGGGGGAATGGCTGCAGGGATGGGACTGTTCGGCGCATTGATGTTTGCCGTCTACCCGGTCGCGGTGGCCCGGGCGCATGATATATTCGGCGGGCAGGAGGCGGTGGCCGTCAGTGCCGGCCTGCTGTTCGCATACAGCATCGGCGCCAGCCTCAGCCCCCTGCTGGCCTCCGGGGTGATGACCCTGCTGGGCTCCCCTTTTGGCCTTTTCGCCTTCTGGTTTCTAATAAACGGCGCCTTCGCCGTGGTCAGCCTCTATTTGAGAAAGCAGGAGAAAGTAGCAATCGTGGCAGTGGAAGACCAGGTGGCCTTCGTGCCCATGAAAAGCACCTCATCAGTGGTCATGTCCATAGACCCACGCAGTGACCCTAAGGCTGACAGCTAATGACTGCGATAGAAAAAGGTGGATCAGCGAAGGAAACCAGGAGACCGACCCCCATCCATCAACAACGGATCGTTGTCCCGTGCGGGCAGGCTGACGACAATCACGTTTTCGGTCTCAAATCGAATCGTCGTCCGACTGTAGTACGAATACCAAACCCCCGCCTGTTTCCCCGCAGGATCGGCGATCACCCCGCCCAGGATGGCGGGCGTAAAGCCCAACTGATCGGTCATGGCGTCTACCAGCCGACTCAACCGCTCGGGCGTCATGTCAACGGGCCGCCACAGCCCCGGCTTAAGGGTGTAGGACCGATGAATGGCCAGGATGGCCGTGGGACGGGCCTCGGGACCGGTGGCATAGTAGGCGTGGTTCGCCAGGACCTCGTGGCGCTCGAAAGCTTTGCTAACATCGTTGCTGCGCTGCAGGCTTCCGTAGTTGGTGGCGCAGGCCACAGCCAGGCTCAACGGCAGGACCCACAGCGGGCGCATGCGCCGAATGCGGCATGAAAGCTTGAAATTGAGAACCTCCCTCAGGCAAACGGCTTTAGCTGGTGGGCGTTGATCGGTCAATTTCCCTGTGATGCAAAATAGGCTGCCGCACCCGGATGCAGGGCGATGCCGATGTCCGGAGCATCGGATGGCTTCACGGAAAACTGGCCCAGTGCGGGATGCTTGCTTTGCAAACTGGTTTGATGCGTTGCCAGGATGGTCATCAACGCAAGGATCGTATCCTCATCGAGGCTTCCCGAAGCAACCAGCAGGATCGTCGTTCCGAACGAGGCAACCGGCTTTTCAAGGCCGGGATAAGTAGCGGCGGGGATAACTATCGGTGAAACGGCAGGCGTTTCGTTAACTGCCCGGGTGATATCGGCATCATCCATGTCCACCGGCGCGGCAGTGCACAGGTCCATCAACTGCTGCAACGCAGAATCCGGGTGCACGCCGATATGCACCATGGCATCGACGGAGCCGTGGCAAAACGCCATTGTATCCTGGGACAGGGAGGCCGGCAATTCCTGCACCAGCTTGAAATCCGGTTTGGCCCACCCCTTGGCCGTCATGATGAAATCAACCGCCTCCCGAACCTTCGTGTGCGCGATGCCGATGTTGATGCGCTTTCCTTTTAGATCCGAGAGTCCAGCGATACCGGCGTCGACGCGGGCGACCAGCAGGATGGGCAGTTGATATAGCGGCAACAGCGCGCCCAGATTGTCATAGCGGATGTCCAGGAACTGAAACTGGCCCTTGCGGGTCATGGCGTCATACAACAGGCGCGAATCGAGCAGGGCCACATCCAGCGATCCGCCGTTCAGGTTGGTCAGGTTGTGGGTGCCGCTGGTAGCAGGAATCACCTGGCAATTCAGATCTCCGCCAGAGCGGTTAATGGTCCGGCAAATCGCACGCCCGACAAAATGCGAAAAACTGCCCGGCAAGTCTGTGCCGAACAGGATGTCAACGGCCAATGCGGGCGGGGGAACGGATGCCGCAAACACGACAGCAAAAAGAACGGCGACCGGTTTCAGTAATCTCCTGACGCCTTTGGCAATGTTGGGCTGGGTGGCCATGATGTTTCCTCCCAGAGGCTTGAAAATGATGATATTTATGTTGAAGACTGAACATTGCGCAACCGCAGCACGCTGCAGGTGGCGTGATCGGCGACCCGTTGGGAGCAGGAGTGGCTGAAGACTTCGTTAACCTCCCGGTGGCGGTTGTGGTAGACCACAATCAAATCCGCCTGCCACTCATCGGCAGCCCTGATGATCTCCTCCCAGTTTTTCCCGGTTCGCAAACTGGCGGTCACGCCCGGATCGCAATGGTCGGCAACAAACTGCTCCAAGGCCTCCTGAATCCGTGTTGCAGCTTGCTGACGAACTTCTTTAGGAACCATAGCGGCCACCATGGGCATGGAAAATCCGGGCATCACCGTTACTATATGAATATCGGCCTGGCTGAGTTCGGCAATGGCCCTGGCCTTGCGATAAACCAAGGCCGCGGTATCGGGATAGTCGATATCCACGGGTACGAGAATTTTTTTAAACATCGCCTGATCTCCCGGGTAAAGGTTTCACCAGCATGATATCATGCCAGCAGCTGCCACTGGTGTTCGGAATGAATCGGATCGTGTTTTCAGATTGGCGTCTGAAATCGTTCGTTGCCCATTGTCAAGCAGGAACGGCCGCTTTTCTCTGCTTTTTTTTGCGGTTGTTCTGAACAAACCAAATCAACCCATAAAGCATCAGCGCGGGAATGTACATTAACTCCATGGTCGGCCGGTCGCTGGGCACCTGGACATTCAGGATTTCCTGATCGAAATCGATGCCGGCTTTTTCCGCCAGGCTGGAAAAAACCACATTATCCACCAGGATCTTGCCTTCCTCCTCGCGGGTTTCAATGCCGATGCCGACCAGTCGTTCCACTCCCGAGGCCTCATCGCCCACCTTAAGCATCAGCGTCTTGGTGTATGCTTTGCCATTCATATCCTCGCCTTTGACCTCGATGCGCAAGCGGGAGTCGGGTGCCATGCCGCCCACCATCTCTTCCAGATTGGTGGGCGACTTTTTAACCAGCGGCGGATACACCATATCCCACCAGAAGCCGGGACGAAACAGGGTGAAGGCCACCAACAGCAGGGCGGCCGTCTCCCAGATGCGGCTCTTGGTCAGAAAATAGCCCTGGGTGGCCGCGGCAAAGGCCAGCATGGCGGCCACCGCGGTAGTGATGACCACGATCAGGTGGAACCAGCTGGTCAAACCGATCATCAGCAGCTGGGTGTTGAAAATGAACATGAACGGCAGCACCGCCGTGCGGATATCGTAGGTGAAGCCCTGGATGCCGGTGCGGATAGGGTCACCCCCGGATATGCCGGCGGCGGCAAAGGCGGCCAGCCCCACCGGTGGCGTGTCGTCGGCCAGGATGCCGAAGTAGAAGACGAAGAGATGCACGGCGATCAGCGGCACGATCAGGCCGTTCTGGGCGCCCAGTTCCACGATGACCGGGGCCATCAGGCTGGAAACCACGATGTAGTTGGCCGTGGTGGGCAGCCCCATGCCTAAAATCAGGCTGATCACGGCGGTAAAGAGCAGGATCAGCATCAGGTTGCCGCCGGAGATGAACTCGACGAATTGGGTCATGACCAGGCCGATGCCGGTCAGGGTCACGGTGCCGACGACGATACCGGCGGCCGCGGTGGCCACGCCGATGCCGATCATGTTGCGGGCACCGTTGACGAAGCCTTTGATCAAGTCGTTGAATCCCGCCTTGAAGGCGAATTCTTCACCCTTCATCTTGCGGAAAACACCTTTGAGGGGCCGCTGGGTCAGCACCATGAAGATCAGCAGCATAGTGGCCCAGTAGGCGGACAGTGCCGGCGACAACCGCTCCACCACCAGGCACCACATGAGCACCACGATGGGCAGCAGAAAGTAATACCCGGCCTGGGCGGTGGGACCCAGCGGTGGCAGTTCAGCGATCTCTTTGCTGGTGTCCAACTCCGGCACCCGGCAGGCGAACTTGAGCAGCAGCAGGTAGGCGGCCAGCAGCAGGACACAGACGATGTAGATGGTGGCATCGCCGGCAACGGTCTTGATCCAGCCCAGCCCGTAATAGGTGACGCCCGCCCACGATAACGATGAACAAAAAGGTCATGACCGCCGACAGCACTTTCTGCCGGAAGGTCGTGATCACCGGCTTTTCCATGCCCTTGAGACCCATCTTGCAGGCTTCCAGGTGGACGATGTACACCAGGGCCACATAGGAGATGATGGCCGGCAGAAAGGCGTGTTTGATGACTTCCACGTAGGAGATGCCCACGTACTCCACCATCAGAAAGGCGGCGGCCCCCATGACCGGCGGCATCAGCTGACCGTTGGTGGAGCAGGCCACCTCCACGGCACCGGCCTTTTCCGCGGAGAAGCCAACCTTTTTCATCAGCGGGATGGTGAACGTGCCGGTGGTGACCACGTTGGCGATGGAGGAACCGGACACCAACCCGGTCAGACCGGACGAGATGACGGCGGCCTTGGCCGGTCCGCCGCGCAGATGGCCCAGCCCGGCAAAAGCGGTGCGGATAAAGTAGTTGCCGGCGCCGGCCGACTCCAGCAGGGCGCCGAAGAGCACGAACATGAAGACCATGCCGGTGGAAACCCCCAGGGCCACCCCGTAGACCCCCTCGGTGGTCAGCCAGTAGTGGGTCATGCCCTTGGTCAGGCTGGCCCCCTTGTGGGCGATCACCACGGGCATATATGGCCCGGCAAAGGTGTAAATGATGAAAACGGTGGCCACCACCATCAGGGGCGGACCGAGGGCGCGGCGGGTGGCCTCCAGCAGCATGACCAGGCCGACGACGGCAACGATCAGGTCCATGTGCGTGGGCGCGCCGGGGCGGTCGACAGTTCCTCGTAAAACCAGAACAGGTAGGACGCACAAAAGGCGGCCACGATGGCCATGACCCAGTCCTGCACCGGGATGTAGTCCCGCGGCGAGGATTTGAAGGTCGGATAGGCGGTGTAGGACAGAAAGATGGCGAAGGCCAGATGAATGGCCCTGGCTTCGGTGTCGTTGAGCACAAAAAAGTTGAACAGGAACGGCAGGGGCGAGGCATACCAGAGCTGGAACAGCGTCCAGATCAGGGGCACGAAAAAGAGAATTTTCTTGGGAATCGCGCCGGTAGGATTGCGGGCGCCAGATTCGGTCTCGGCAACCAACGCGTTTGGATCGACTGGCACCGCCCTTTTGCTTTTCAGTTTGACCATGGTGACGATTCCTCCTTGTGGCGCAATGGGCAACCGCTGTTGCTGGAAGATTTCTGCCGCATGATGGAATTCGACAATCATATCGACGCATGCGCTGAAACCGCCTCGCTGCAGAATTGAAAATTGCAAAGAACAACCCGTGCGCAGCGAAACGCCGCGCACGGGCAACCGGGTGAACTATTTCAACAGACCGGCTTCTTTGTAGTATTTGATGGCACCGTCGTGCAGCGGTGCGGAAAGGCCGTCTTTGACCATCTCTTCTTTTTTCAGATTTTCAAAGGCCGGATGAAGCTTCTTGAACTCATCGAAATTTTCGAAGACCGCCTTGACGATCTCGTAGATCACTTTTTCATCCACCTTGGCGGAGGAGACGAAGGTGGCGCCCACACCGAAGGTGGGGGTGTCGGTGTCGGTGCCGCGGTACATGCCGCCGGGAATGATGGCCTTTCGGTAGTAATCGTTCTTGGCGACCAGTTCGTCGACTTCCTTGCCGGTCACGCTGACGATCACGGCATCGCAGGAGGTGGTGGCCTCTTTGATGGAGCCGTTGGGATGGCCGACGGTGTAGACCATGGCGTCGATCTTGTTGTCGCACAGGGCGCTGGCCTGCTCGGCCGCTTTCAGCTCGGAGGCCAGTTTGAAATCAGCATTGGTCCATCTCAGGGCACCCATGAGCACCTCGATGGTGCCGCGCTGACCGGAACCGGGATTGCCGATGTTGACGCGTTTTCCCTTGAGGTCCATAAAATCCTTGATGCCGGAGTCGGCACGGGCGACCACGGTGAAGGGCTCGGGGTGCACGGAGAAGACGGCGCGCAGGTCTTTGTCCGGGCCGGCATCCGTGAATTGGTCGAGTCCGTGAACGGCATAATACTGCATGTCGGACTGGGCCACGCCCATGTCCAGCTCGCCGGCTCTGATGGCGTTGAGGTTGTAGACGGAACCGCCGGTGCTCTCCACCGAGCAGCGGATGCCATGGTCTTTTCTGCCCTTGTTGACCAGACGCGCAATGGCGCCGCCCGTGGGATAATACACGCCGGTTACGCCGCCGGTGCCGATGGTGACGAAGGTGGTTTCCGCCTGCGCCGGAGCGGACCGAAGCCAACCAGAAGTG
>CAVQUU010000010.1:0-64211 GCA_963716825.1 uncultured delta proteobacterium | reverse complement strand
TACCCGCAGCGAAACGGCCCTCACTCCCCCCATCTATCATCGGGGCTATGCCACCAACCGATTTTTTATACCACTCACCATCCGATAATCAGAAATACCGATCAGACGAGGACGGCCGATTGGCAATGATACACTGGACATCTCCATACTGAAGGGCAAAAAAGCCGTCGCTTTTGCGGGTCTGGCGGACAACTCCCAGTTTTTCGATTCATTGGAACAGGCAGGGTGCATGCTTGTCCACACCTTTTCCTTTTCAGACCACCACCGGTATGGTCGCATCGATTTGGACCGGATCGCCGCAACAGTCATCGAAAAAGGCGCGGATGTAATGGTGACCACATTAAAGGATTTTGTAAAAATCGATCATGTTAAACAATGGCCAGTGGCGCTGACGGTCGTCGATGTAACCATCAAACTGACCAAGGATGAGGATGTCTTTCTTAAGACCCTTTCCGATGCATTGACCCGCCATCCAATCTCAACGATCCACTAGCTTCAGCCACCCCAGTCCCAAACTTTTTTCAATCCCGCGGATTCCCCTAAGCAGCAGCTGGTGTTGAATAGGTAAAATCCGATGGATTGGCTATTAAAAATTTTTAATAGTTCATGCATCATGCTTAAAAACTTTTAAGAATTGAGCTCATGGCACAATTATTATGTGCAGATTTAAAAACGAATTGGTTTAGAAATTAATAAAATCATATAAGGAAGATAGCAGAGTTTATCGTTTTTGTGACCCTCGAGTTTTGCGATGTGGCATAAAACTTGTTAGCACAATATTAAAACCAACCATGGGGGAAATACCATGCGGGATAGTCAGATCAACAATTCCATGAACGCTTTAAGGCTCTCGAATGTTCGCCAATTCAAATGAGAAAGATTCTCAAGATGAACAATCGGTCCGGTTTTTCGCTGATGGAACTGATGGTGACCATTGCCATCATCGGTATCTTAACTGCCATTGCAGTGCCCAACGTTATCTCTTGGCGCAACAACTCCCAGTTCAGCGCTGCGGTACGCCAGGTCAAATCGACCATCGAAGGCACACGCATGGCGGCTATTAAGAGCAACATGGCGACGGACCTGTTTTTCAACGGCACCAATACATTTACCACCCAGACCCGGGCAATCACTGCCGGTGCTGCGGTCGTGAATCCGCTAGTCAATCATCAATTGCCCCCCGGCGTTACGGTCAACGCCAATAACGGCGGGCAATTGAACTTCAATAACCGGGGCATGGCCACTCCCTGCACGGTGACCGTTCAGCATACCAACGGATTGTCCAACCAGATTGTTGTCGCCATTACCGGCAGCAGCAGGATTCAATGATGCCAGGGAAATACGGAGATTCAAGCATGATCGGCAAACGAAAAAACATGGGGTTTACGTTGATAGAACTGCTTGTGGCGATGGCCGTTGTATCGATCGTCATGGCTGCCGTGGTGTCCGCCTATCAGCTTCAGGTGCGGGGTAAGAACACCCAGGACGCGTTGACGGACATGAACCAGACGGCCCGGTCGGCCCTGGAGATCATGACCTACGAGATCCGAACGGCCGGATGCGATCCCGAATCGTACGGCGGATGCGGGAATCGTGACCGCTGATGCCAATCAACTGGATATTACCATGGACATCGGCGATGGCGCTTCCTTCGAGCCGGACGGCGACCTTGACGATCCCAATGAACGGGTCAGCTATACACTCAATGGTGGGATTTTGGAGAGAACAACCGGTGTTGCCGGAATCGCCCAGCCCCTGGCCCGCAACGTGGATGCACTCAATTTTGTTTACCTGGACGAGGACGGCAACATAACAGGTACGCCGGCCGAGGTCCGCACCATCGAGGTGGCCATCGTGGCCCGTTCCGGAGAGACGGCCAGCGGGTTCATGCATTCTTTTACCGATACCCGGCAACTATCAGAATTTACAAGGTGATGTGATATTCGGACCTGCCAGTGCGACATTCGACGATTCGTTCAGGCGGCTGCTGCTGACCAAATCCATCACCTGTTACAACATGGCCAATTAGGCCGCGTGCAAAAAGGAGCCGCAACGCCATGAAAACTGCCCGCGAATTCAACAACCAATCCGGTTTCACCCTGATCGAAGCCCTGATCGCGATTGCCATTTTTTCCATCGGACTGATGGCCGTGGGCGCGCTCCAGGCCCGTTCCCTGATGAGCACCGGTGACGTGGCCCGCAAGACCGAAGCCTGGGCGCTTTTGGACGAGCAGGTGGCCCAGCTCAAAGCGATGCCTTTCTACCAGGATGCGACCACCCAGACGTTTACCCTGGATCTGGACGAGAACGGGGGCGGTTTCGCCCATCAGGTCGACCGCCAGATGAACGGTACCTACACGGTACACTGGCAGGTGGTGGACGACACCCCCATCGGCCAGGTGGATACAACCGCAACGGTGCTGGCCGGGCTTCCGGCGGGGGATTACACGGTGTGCAAGGAAATTACGGTCGTGGTGACCCCCCAGGGCGGCGACCCGGTGACCGATGAGATCGCCCAGGCGCAATTCATAAAAACCTGGGCCGCCACGGACCTTTAAACCGATACCCGGATCGACCCACATGATCGCCGTCTTATAACCAGCGCAACCGAATAAGGTCTGAAAATGAAGAATACGCCAATGACAAAACAACATCCGATGCCCGAGAGAACGCGTTGACGCCGGGCAGGTTCTGGACAACCAGCAGGGCTCCGTGATTGTCCTGGTGCTGATGGTGCTCACCATCATGACCGTTCTGGGCATCGTCTCCTCCGATTCGGTGGTGACCGAAAATTTTATCGTCCGCAATGTGGGCATCCACCAGCAGAACATCAGCATTCTGGACTCCGCCCTGCATGGTGGGTTTGCAGGAGTTCATGCAGATTTCCGATGCGGATGCCGGAAATTTTGCTGCCAATGGCGGTCCCAATAGTGCCTGGTTTAATAACATGCACAACACGACGCCGGCCGCAGGCGATCCCGAGGAGTTTATCAACACCATCTGGTACGAGAACACCTTCACCCAGCGCTGCCTGGATGCGGCCAATTCCCGTGACGCCAACACCCTGCCCCTGCTCGACCACCCGGGGAGAGAATGCCAACGGCAACCTGCGCTACGCGGCCGTGGGATTCGAACCGGTGGATTTGGGCTCGATGGGGGGGGAGAGCCTGGTGGTCGGCGCCGGTGCCAACTGGCGCCAGGGCCGTATTATTTCCGAATATGTTTCCGCCGACGCCGGCGGCAACGACAACGGCAACGGCATGTTGCGCATGGAAATCGGCGTCAAGCGGATGTGGTAGGCTTTTTGTTCGACGGCATCCGCCCCGGGATCACGGGGCGGGTAAAAAGCGCCGTTGGACCAATCGATTATCGAAAGGTAGGACAGGTATGAAATTATCTGACATCAACCGCAAAAAATATGCACTGAAAATGCTCGTGTTTACCCTGGTGGGGCTGCTGGCCATGCCGGTCGGCGGTTTGCCCGTCGCCCAGGCCGCCTCATGCATGGACATCGCGGATATCCCTCTGGAATCCATGGAAGAGGAGGGGCCGGGCCTGATCATGTTCGTGGTCGACGATTCGGGCAGCATGGACTGGTCGACCATGGTCGATCCTTCAAATGAAGCCTACTGGTGTTTTCCATGGTTATGAGTACGTCTTTGCCGACCCCGGGGATGATTTATTTAAAACGGATTCAAATGGTGACAATCTGGAAAATAGTTCAGCAGAAATGATGTGGATGTCCCAGTGGTCGGGGTACAACGGCATGTATTACGACCCGACGGTCGAATACACCCCCTGGCCCTGGCCCGATAACACGCCCCCTTTCGAGAGCCCCGCCAATGTCGACAGCCCGCGGTCCAATCCTATGGTTAACGGCAAACAACTTTGACTTGAGCCGCCGGAACGGTGTGGCACGAATGGGGGGACGACATCGGCGTGATCGTGGACGACAGCGACGCCAGCGGATTTGCAGCGCTCTCCGCCGGCTGGGGTGATAGAACCACCGACGGACAGGATAACAACGTACCTGCGCAGTAATGGAAGCCAAGCAACCGTTACCGCCACCTGGACCGCCACCGGCCTGGACTCCGACGATACCTTACAACGTCGAAGCCCGTTGGGTAGCACTACTACGCAGTCAGATCCACCGCCGTGCACATACGCAGACCTACGATGGTCCCTCGTCCGGTAGATGATTCCACGTCAACCAGCAGACTGACCGGTAATACCTGGACGACAATTGCCACCAATGTCAAATTTTCTTCGGGAACCGGAGTGGTCACCATTTCTGAACATGGCATGACAGCATACCGGTACGGGCTTGCGCAGACGCCGTGCGGTTCGTGCCCCAGGAATACCAATATCAGCAACATCGCCCGGCGCCACTATTACGTCCGCAGCGAAGAAGACAATCGGTCTATCTGGTCAACATAACCGATGAAATCGAATACTATCTGGTCGATCTGATGAACCCCGACGACAACGACGAGGTGGTCACCGCAGGCATGCTGACCCGGATGACTGACCAAGTCCGCCGGCTGACATCTCGACCGACTGGAACGGCGATGCGCTGGATTATGACCAAGCTGTGCCAGAATTTCGCCAACTGGTACTCTTTCTACCGGCGTCGTGAGCTGACGGCCAAAAACGCCATCGGCAACGTGATCAACACCATCGAAGGGGTCTTCGTCGGCATCATTTCCATCAACGACAATATCGACGAGCAGATCCTGAAACCGGTGCGGGTGAATCTGGACGGAACCACCCAGGACAAGTCCGAGGAGCTGCTCACCGCATTGTACAATCTGAACAGCAGTGGCTCGACACCGCTGCGCAACGGCTTGAAGAAGGCCGGCGACTATTTCAAGGGCAATCATCTGAAGCCGGCTTCTTCGGCATACATCAAGCAGGACGATAACTCCTATCCCTACTTCACGGAGGACGAGGGCGGCAGTTGCCAGCAGGCCTTCACCGTGCTGTTTACCGACGGGTATTACAACGGGACCACCGATCCCGGTGTCGGCAACGAAGACGGCAATGCAGATACCGATTATGATCATGGCGATTTGGGGGCCGGTTTAGGAGACAGTTATTCCGAAACCCTGGCGGACGTGGCCATGCGCTATTACGAAGACGATCTCAATGACGATTTGGAAGACAACCTGTGCGTTTCGTCAGCAGATCCGGCCACCCACCAGCACATGGTTACCTACACCGTGGCCTTCGGGGTGACCGGCGACTTGAACACCGACCTTTACGCGGATTGCCCCGTGGGTGCCTGTCCTGCTTCGTGGCCGATCCAATGGTTCTGACTCGGGCAAGATCGACGACATGTTCCATGCCGCGGTCAACGGGCGGGGCGCGTTCATTGCCGCCAGCAACAGCGAGGAGTTGAACGAGGCCCTCGAGGCGCTGCAAAGCAACATCGAAAACCGCCTGGGCGCGTCGGCGGCCCTGGCCACCAACTCCATCCAGCTCAGCGTGGGATCGGTGATTTACCAGGGCACCTACAATACGTCCAGCTGGTTCGGAGAAGTGTCGGCCCTGTCCCTGGACGTGATCAGCGGCGTCGTCAGCGAAACGCCGATCTGGCAGGCCAGTGATGAACTGCCCGATGCGGACGATCGCACGATCCTTTCCTATGCCAACGGTGCCGGTGTCGTTTTCGAGGAGGGCAACCTGACTACCGCACAGAAGGATCTCCTGGTGGCCGATGCGCCCACCGGCGTTACGGACGCCGCCGATGTCGTCGATTTTATCCGCGGCGACACCTCCAAGAGTGTGGAATCGGGCGGCCTGCTGCGCAACCGCAGCCATCCCCTCGGAGATATTGTGCATTCCGCACCGACCTACTACAAAGGTATGGTCTATATCGGGGCCAACGACGGCATGCTGCACGGATTCGACAGCAGCACCGGCGTGGAGAAGTTTGCCTACGTGCCCGGAATGGTCTACGACCACCTCGGAGAACTGTCCAACCCCAACTATATCCACAAGTATTATGTGGACAATACCGCTGCGGTTGCCAGGGTCGGCAGCCAGGATGTGCTGGTCTGCGGGCTGGGCAAGGGCGGCAAGGGCTATTTCGGCCTGGATGTGACCGAGCCCGGTGCCATGGAGGCTGCCGATGTTCTTTGGGAGTTCACCGATCCCGACATGGGGTATTCCTTCAGCAAAGCCTTTATCGTGAACACCAAAGCCGCAGGTGACGTGGTGATCTTCGGCAACGGCTACGACACTGCCGATGGCAACGGACACGCCATTCTGTATGTCCTTGATGCGCTGACCGGAACCGAGATTAAACGGTTCGACACCGAAATCGGAACCGTGGCGGACTGCAACGGCATGTCCACACCGGCACCGGTGGACGTGGAACTGGACGGCTATGTGGATTATGTTTATGCCGGTGACCTGAAGGGCAATATGTGGAAAATCGACTTGCGAGATGCAAGTAAAGACAACTGGACCTTTGCCCATAAGAGCGGCTCCACCCCCATGCCGCTGATCACTGTGCGCAACGAATACGGTGAGGTCCAGCCCATCACCGCCCCCCCGGAGGTGATGCTGGACGGCAGTCAGGTGGAAGAGGTGGACGTGCGTGGCTTGATGGTGATTTTTGGAACCGGCAAATACCTTCACTACACCGACTTTGACGATACCACCGTGCAGTCTTATTACGGCATCTGGGACCAGGGTCCCATTTGGGAGGAAACCGACAGCCTGACTGTGGCCCAGGGCAAATACCTGGGAACCTTCGGCGCCGACCGTTCCCTGTCCAATATGGGCGCCGGGATTACCCTGGTGGAGCAGGAGTTCATATTCAAGAGTTCGGAGTGGGGGGTGCTGACCGACAACCAACCGGACTGGTACAACCCCTTTAAGGTTATCCCTGGCGGCATTCATATGGGCTGGCATATCGATCTTCCGGAAATCGGCGAGCGCTCGCTGCTGCAGCCCACCCTGACCGCCGGCGCTGCGATCCTGATATCGACCATCCCTTCGGGTTCCCCATGTGAGGCCGGTGGTTCCTCGGGTACCTACATAGTCAGTGCCATCTCGGGCGGTCGCTACCCATCACCCCGCCTATGATGTCAACGGCGACGGGAGATCGACAAAAATGATACGGTTGATGTCAACGGGGTACCGATTTTTCCGCAATGGCATCCGGACCCCAAAATCATTTACGACCTGCTCATCATCAGCGGGGAAGCCTATCGGCAGGATGCCCAAGGCAACATCGAACAGTTTGACACGGTGGAAAATATGCCGGGAATGTTTTTCTGGCGGGTGATCGGGCAGTAAGGGGCCGCTATCGCTTATGCTGATAAACAAGGAGACAGAGAAATGAATATCAAAAGAAATAGCCTTTATGATGGTCCCCCGATGCATGGTCTTGATCCTGGTAATCGGGCTGTGGCCTGGATCAGGGTGCCTCGCCGCCGATGGATTTTTGAAAATCCGTTCCATCACCTCCGCTGAATCGGCTGCCCGTCCGGTTAACGTTCGGCCCGAAGACAATTTCGATATTGTCGGAACACTGAACCGGATCGAGAGCAGTCGGGTCGTTATCGGTAACTCGAAACTGCGGCTTGCCGGCGGGGCGAGTACTTCCGGTGTCAGCCAGTATGACCAGGTGGGGGCGCAGTTGAACCAAAAAGGTGAAGTAACGGCAATCGAACTGATTTCGGACATCCCCCATTAATCGAGGGCAAGCCAATGCAAAAATGGATCAGGAGTATACTGGTGGCAGGTATGGTGGTATTGTGGACGATGCCTGCTTGGTGCGACTATTTTCAATATAGAGATGAAAACGGAGTGCTGCGGTTTACGGATGATCTCGCCAGTGTCCCGCCCGACCAACGGCCAGGGGTAACCACCCATCAATCGGTGAAGAGCAATCCGGTTCCACCGAAGACCGCGGTATCCATAGAGAATCCCGAATCCCGGACCAGTGCTTCGGTGCCGACAAGGCAGGCTCCCGTCCGGCGACACCTGGGAGGGAAAAAAGGCCCGGAAAATAGCGGAATTTGACCGCATGCAGGCGGAGCTGAACCAGACGTATAAGTCTCTTCAGGCAGAACAGGCCGAACTTGAGGCCAAGGCTCCACCCAAAAAGGCCTCATTCGAGGAAAAAGCCGTCTATAATCAGAAAGTGACGGCTTTGAACACCAAGATTGATCGCTATGAAGAAGAAATGGCTGCGTTCAGGCAACAAGTGAACGCATATAATGTGCATGTCAAAAAAAATGACTGATGTTTTGATCCGATGACTGTTATTCTTGAAATCATGACAAGCATTGCCGGCCATATCTTCCATTAATAATCCCGCCGCCTCCCGCGCAAGCGAGGGGCGGCGGTCGTTTACAGGTTCACCAGTCAATCCGTTGCCGGGTACCGAACCCGAAGCGGTTGTCGATGTAATACACCGCTGTTGGCGTAAACGCGTAGAGTCGTGCCTTGAACCGTGAAAAAAAGGCGGCCAGGTCCGGTGTCGGGTCGTCTGGAAAAAATTCCCTGGCAAAGGAGAACCGCTTCAGATACACGGCAATCACTTTGATCGACAAGTGCCATGGAATCAACCCGTTCCACCGTTCCCGCCATCTGGATACCACGAATGGCCTGCCATGACCCCGCCGGGTGAAACAGCGACGCGGCCGCCTTTCCTGAATCCATGGCCTGCTCGAATATGGCGGCTCTGGGGTGAGGAGAAGAAGTAGAAACGGCCGTTGACGCATACAAAGTAAACCGGTGCTGACCAAGGTCCTGATTCACCGGATGTGGCCAGGGTCAGGGTTGATTCACCCTGAATCAAGGCCAGCGCCGCTTCCCGTCCGTCTTCGGGTGTTGATTTTCCGTTCTGCTGTCAATGCCGTCCCTTGTCCGGTTATCCCTTGACCAGCCCCACAGCCCTGACCGCCCGCTCCATCTGTTCGATGCGCTTTTCCAGGCTGCCCGTGTAGCCGATGGAAAGGCGGATCAATCCAGGAGAAAGCCCCATTTTCTCCTGCTCTTCCCGGCTGATTTCCGACGAGGTGCTCGCACCGGAACAGGACATCAGCGTATCGAAGTATCCTAAAGAGACGGCGATGTAGCCGAAGTCCTCCTTGTTCTGGAGTTCGTCCAGCAGGTCGTCGGCCCGTTCGCGGGTGCCGCAGTCGATGGTAAACATGCCGCCATAGCCATAGCCCGTGTTGATCAGATCAGTGACCAGCTTTTGCTGGGCAAAGGAATCCAGCCCCGGATAGACGACCGGTACGCCCAGTTCCTCCAGCCGGCGGCAGATGGCCAGGGCCCGGCGGGAGTGTTCGCGCATGCGCAAGGCCAGGTGGGGCAGGCGCTGGATGATATCGTAGGCCATGCGCGGATCCATGGTGGGCCCCAACAACATGACCCGGCCGGTATGCAGGTCCATGAGTTGGTGGACCATCGCCTTGGTGGTGCAGATGGCGCCGGCTACCAGGTCGCTGGCGCCGTTGATGTACTTGGTCATGGAGTAGACCACCACGTCCGCTCCCAGGCGGGCCGGGGAGATCATCATGGGGGTGAAGGTGTTGTCGACAACCAGAGAAAGGCCATGGGCCTTGGCCAGTTTGGACAGTGCGCGGATGTCGGCCACTTTCAATGTCGGGTTGCCTATGGTTTCCGTATATAAGACGCGGGTTTTCGGGGTGATCGCCCTTTCAAAAGCCGCTGTGTCGGTTGGGCTCACAAAGGTGGTGGTAATGCCGAATTGGCGGCAGCAGTTCACCCAGCAGGGCATGGGTGCCGCCATAGATGGTATCGCTGGATACGATGTGATCACCGCTTTTGCAAAGCTGGAGCAGGGCGCAGGAGATGGCGGACATGCCGCTGGCGGTGCATACGGCAAACTCGGTGCCCTCCATGGCTGACAGATAACGGGCCAGGGTGTCCACCGTCGGATTGAAGTGCCGGCTATAGAGAAAGCAGCCCCCCTGTTCAGGGCCGCGGATGCCGCCGAAGATCTCCGGCATGGTTTCCGGGTCCATCACCGTGAACGTGGATGACCGGGATATGGATGGGGTTACGCCGCCGTGCTCGCCAAACTCCCTGCGGGTTTCACACAAGGCTTGTTCCGGATGGAAGTCGTTCATTTTTTACCTCCCTTTTTTTTCTTGCCGATGGAAAACGCCATGCCCACGACTTCACCCAATCGATGATAATTTCCGGTTCCCATTGAGTAGACCAGCGGATCCACTTTGGTGGCGTCGGGTTTGCCGTCGGTCAGGCAGCTCTCATTGACATGGGTCTGGATCACCTCTCCCACGATCAGGATGTGGGCGCCTAAATCCAGTGTGTGGCGCAGCCGGCACTCCAGGTTCACCGGGCATGACGCCACCAGGGGAGCATGCTTCAGATCGCCGACGAACAGATCGAAAACGGTCGATTTGTCGACTTTGCGACCCGAATAGATGCCGCAGAAATCCACCTGCTCGACCATGCTGGCGATGGTACATTGATGGAAAATTCAGCGGTTGCGCGGATGCCTTTGAAGCGTGTGGCGTTCACCGCGGATGGCCACGGAAATGGCCGGTGGTTTTGACGAGGCGATACCGCACCAGGCGGCGGTCATGAAGTTGGCACGACCGTCCACCATGGCACCGACAAGAACCGATGGGGTTGGAAATAGCAGGGCTTCAGGGCCCAGACGGGATTTTTTCATTCAGACCTCCTGATAGAAATTACCGGTTTGCATAAAGCGCTACCGATTGCCCGGGGACGCTTCGGCATTGGCCCAGTAGGGAACCGGTCCGGCTCCTTTTTCTGCCCAGGCATTGTCATCCATTTCAATTCCGGCCAATTCTTTCAGTGCCTCGCGGATTTCGCGGGATCCCCTGTCGTGGATCTGTTTTACCGTGGCATGTTCGCCCAATACCTGCGAAAGTGAAAACCGACCGTTGCTGTTTTTCAGGTTGACGTAGAGCAGGTCGCGTATGGAGGCCCAGCTGTCACGACGGGTCTGGTTGGGAAGTGGGGTCAGACTGTCCAGTTGCCGCAACCATTTTTTCAGAAACCGTGAGTAAAGGTATTTTTGCGCCAGGGCGAGCCAGAAAATGAGGATCACGGCGCTCAGCAAACCTGCGCCGGTGATCTGGAGCACCGGGTCCAGGCCGGCAAATGGTGGCAGGCCCATGAGGCCCAGCCCGCCGGCAACCCCACCGACCAGTGAAACGGCCAATCCGCTGAAAAACGCCTTCACCCGGAACAATCGCGCTTTCTTGCGATAGCTGATCATACCCTCGAGGAAATGGCAAAGCCTTTCGCCATGTGTTTCCACAAAGGAGGCCAGGTTGTCCAGCCGGTGGCAGGGCGCCTGGAGCACCGCTTTTTTCAACTCCTCCCGCTGGTTTTCCAGAAAGTGAAGATAGGCGGCCTGAGGATCTTCGGAACGACCGGATTTATCAGTGGCCGACGGTGAATAGGTCAGATGGATCATGGGGATGTCCTTGCGGCCGGTAATCTGGGACAGATTCCAGCACAAGGTGCCATAAACACGCAGCAGGTCGGTCATGGAGGCGCATTCGTCGATGCGGTTGAGCACGTATAACACCCGGTCTTCGAATGTCTTGGCCGGCAGGGTGTCCCGCAGGCTGGTATGTGCCTCTCGCACGGTACCGGCCTTGTGGGGATCGAACAGCACCAGCACCAGGTCGGCAATCTGCGCCAGATCGCCAATGACGTCCTGATAGTTATATCCCCGGTCCCTTTCGGTAATGCTGTCGAGCATGCCGGGTGTGTCGATGATGGCCAGGTTTTTCAGAAACGGTGAATTGACCTTCTTGAGCTTGAAATGGGAGGCGAACCGCTGGCCGTGTTTCTTCATGGTCTCGAAGGGATATTCGGGATCGTTGAGCAGGAACTTGCCATCCCGTTGATCGGTGACCCGAATCGGTGCACCCTCCGGTTCACTCTCGTCATAGGTGATAACGGTAAAGGAATCATCCGTGGGCGCCTGTCCGGTACCCTGGACGGCCATTCCCAAAAATTCATTGATCAGGGTGGATTTCCCGGACGAATAGTTGCCCAGCACCAGGACCTGGGGGCGCCATTTAATGTTGGTTTCCAAGGGTACTTCGCTGTAGCCGTAGCGCATGGCCACCGGCGTCAGTTGCTCGGATACCATCTCCAGCAGTTCGGTTCGCAGGGCGGTAATATAGTTGTCACGATACATGAAGGTCTCCGGGCGGCAGACTGGTGCGTTTGGTAAATAAGTGATTTGCATCAGAAACACCAGTAGGTATAAGGGGTTCCCGAAAACAAATCAAGCCCATAGGCCTTAAGACGATTAATTTGGGAGGCGTTATCGGTCGTCACCGTATTACGATGCGGCTTCCTCTCTCTATCCTTGCCAAATTAATTTTTAAATGCCTATTTAACGACACCGGCCGATTGTCCTCCGGTTGGCGTCACGGTGCGGGTCAATGGCCGCCGCAGCCGCAGCCGCAGTCGCTGCAGCTGCCACCGGCTGCCATGGCCTTGACCACTTCCCGGTCCTGTGCCCTTACCACATCGACCACGGTGACCTCGAGCGAAACAGGGGCCATGATGCCGGTTGGCTTGCACAAGGGAAGTTCAAGATGGCCAACGGTTTCACAAAGCGTGCTGGGGGTCACGTCCAATCTGATCCGGTCGCCCACCCCCTTTCCGTGAAGCGCTTTTTCAAACGGGGTAATGCCAGATGGACCGACACCATATATAAATACAAATGGCGCACTGCTGTCATCCACAACTGATGCGTCGGCGGTTTGAATGGTCAGGGTGACTTTCATCAGGTTTTCGATTGTCTGGGGTTGTTCGGGCATGATTACCTCCACGGGTTCATTTCGCGATGTTATTCGCCCTCCCAAGATCCCCCTTATCGCCGTCGGAATTTCCGCCGGCATCAGTACCACCTTGGCGTTTGGCGACATGGAGAGACTTTTCAGCGACTCCACGTATTTTTCACCGATCAGGTACATCACGGGGATCTCATTGTCCCCGATGGCCTCGGTGACTTTCTGGATGGCCCGCTGGCTGGCTTCGGCAAGGACGACTTTGGCCTGGGCATCGCGCTTGGAGGCCTCCAGACGGCCTTCGGCCTCTAAAATGGCCGCGGCCTTCTCGCCCTCGGCCCGGGTCACCGCCGCCCGCCGCTGACGCTCGGCCGCGGCCTGCTCTTCCATGGCGGACTGCATGGTCTGGGAGGGGTTGATATCCTGGATCTCGACGGTCTTCATGGTGATGCCCCAGTCCGAAATGTCGTCGGAAATGGCCGCCTTGAGTTTGGCCTTGATCTGGTCGCGGGAGGAGAGGGCATCGTCAAGATCCATCTCTCCCACGATGGCACGCAGGGAGGTCTGCACCAGGTTCTGGATGGCGAACTGGTAGTTTTCCACGCCGTACACCGCCTTTTCCGGGGAGATGATATTGATGTAGGCCACGGCGTTGGCGATGATCACGGCATTGTCCCGGGTGATGACCTCCTGGGAGGGGATGTCCATCACGATGTCCTTGGTGGTGACTTTGTAGGCCACCGAGTCGATGTAGGGGATGATGATATTCAGGCCCGGGCCGAGGGTTTTTTGATATTTGCCCAGCCGCTGAATCACGTGCTTGCTGCCCTGGGGAACGATCCGCACGCCCAGAACCAGGGTAACGATCACCAGCACGACAAAGACAATGACAACGATTAATCCTTCCATGTTTTCCTCCACATGTATTGGTGAGAGCTTGATTTATGCTTTTTTTACCACCAGTGTGTTGCCGGAGATGTCTGCAACCGTCACCCGATCGCCTACGGATACCGACAAATCACAGATGAACGACCATTCATCCGATCCCAGCAGGGGCGTGGTGAATCGAACCATGCCGCGACGGCCATTTTCAGGGGCTCGAATCACCTGTCCGGTTTCGCCGATGGCCGCCTCGCGGGCAATTCCCGCGCGGGTTCGATCAGTCATCATCGGCCGGATGAATTTGAACCAGAGAAAGGTGAACACACACGAGGCGATGGCCCAGATGAACAGCTGCCAGGTGAAACTGATGTCTGAGAAAAGCAACAACAGGCCGGCGACCATCAGACCGCCCAGCCCGAACCAGAAGATGGTGAAACTGGGAACGAAGATTTCGGCCATGATCAGGATCATGCCGAACACCAGCCAGTGCCAGTATTGAACGGTGATATTCATGTTGTTTCCTGAAAGGGAAAGGGGGTTATGGGATAGCCATCGTGCAACGGTGCAAACGTCTGGGTTTGGCTTGTTCAACGCGCAATAGGTCCGACATTCCTGTTTCTCAAATCAACCGAATATCGGCAGTTTTCACTCGAACAAAAGAGAATTTATCCCTCTCCAACAAGCGTTTTAAAGAATAAATCTTAGCACAAATTCTGAACCGGTGGAAGCATGACGACAAGACACCTGGCTAACACCCCGGTCAAAACGCCGGCCAAAACTCCATCTTGATCAATCACCCTGACTCGTCTATATTATCCTGCAATTCTTCGACGGTTTAGGCGTTCCCGGCTACAGACAATCGCTACACGGCAATTTCAGCGGAGGAAATATGGTTGTTGACCAGATCGGGGAACTCGCCGACGGCGTTCACATGTTGGGGCATCGGGCCGTGCCGATCTATCTTGTCGACGGTGACCGGCCGGCCCTGTTCGATGCCGGCCTGGCCTTTCTCGGACCGGTGTATGCCCGACAGATCCGGCACGTGCTGGGCGATCGCCAACCGGCGTGGTGCTTTCTGACCCACTCCCATTTTGACCACTGCGGTGCCGCAGCCTATCTAAAAATCCAGTTCCCGAAGATGCAGGTGGTCTGTTCGGAAAAGGCCGCCAATATCTTTGACCGGCCCAATGCGATTTCGCTGATATTTGATCTCAACCAGATTGCTGCCGGGATGGCGGTTGATTTCGGTGTCGATCCGGGCGACACGACCTTCGAATCGTTCAGCGTGGATGCGACGGCAGAGGAGGGGGATTGTTTTGAGATTTCACCGGATCTCACCGTCCAGGCCATGGAAACACCCGGGCACACGTGGGATTTTCTCTCCTATACCATCCCCCAGCTTAAGCTGCTGGTTGCTTCAGAAGCCCTGGGAACACCGGATGAGACCGGCTACATCGTGACCGACTGCCTCGTGGATTACGATGTCCACTACCAGTCCATGCAGCGGTTGAGCACCCTGGACATAGAAACGCTGTGCCTGGGCCATGTCTATTCCTGCACCGGCAGCGATGCCCGGCGGCATGTGGCTGAATCCCTGGTGCAAAGCCGCCGGTTTCGCAATATGGTCGAGCGGTTTCTGGAAACCGAAAACGGGGCATATCCCGGCCGTGATGAAGCAGGTCAAAGCGGTTGAGTGGGATGGCAAATCCGGGCTTCGGCAACCCGAGCCGGCCTATGTGCTCAACCTGGAGGCCCGCATCAATACCATCGTGCGAAAATGGCAGGCAACGCGGAAACACCACGAACCCAAAAAACAGCTGAGATCGTCCTATGACCGCACCTGACCTGACCGTCGACATCGGCGGCCTGAAACTCCAGAACCCGGTGATGACCGCTTCGGGCACCTTCGGCTACGCCCGGGAGTTCGACCATTATATTGACCTGAACCGTCTGGGGGGCATCATCGTCAAGGGCCTCTCCCTGAAACCCTCCAAAGGAAACCCGCCCCCGCGGATCGTCGAGACCGACTGCGGCATGCTCAATGCCATCGGTCTGGAAAACGTGGGCATCGACGGCTTCATCAAGGACAAACTGCCTTTTTTAGAGACCCTTCGCCCGCCCATCATTGCCAATATATACGGCAAGACCGTTGAGGAGTATGCGCGGCTGGCCGAACGCATCGAACCCCTCGATGCCGTCAAAGGACTGGAGGTGAACATCTCCTGCCCCAATGTTAAAGAAGGCGGCGTGGCCTTTGGTTCAGATCCGAAAATCGCTGACGAGGTGGTCAAGGCCGTCCGGGAAAAGACGACCAAACATCTGATGGTCAAACTCTCTCCCAACGTCACCGACATCGCCCTCATGGCAAGGGTGGTCGAAGATGCCGGAGCAGACGCGCTGTCGCTGATCAACACCATCACCGGCATGGCCGTTGATCTGTCCACCCGCCGGTCCAAACTGGCCAACGTCACCGGCGGCCTCTCCGGGCCGGCCATCAAGCCCGTTGCCCTGCGCATGGTCTGGCAGGTGGCCCAGGTGGTGAAAATTCCTATTGTCGGTGTGGGCGGCATCATGAACGCCACGGATGCGTTGGAATTCATGATGGTGGGCGCCACGGCCGTGCAGGTGGGAACGGCCAATTTCGTCAACCCGGGCAGCACCATGGCGATCATCGACGGCATGCAAACGTGGCTGCAGCAGGAAGGTCTCGATGATATAAAACAGTTGATTGGGACCCTGGTGGTGAACTGACCGAAGGTTGAGGTCCTTCACCACCAACATCTTTTCCTAAAGTCAACGATTGCATTTTGCCTGAATTATTGTAATTTGATAGTCAATGCTGGCAACGTCAACAAGGGCCTGATCCGGTTTTATTCCCCAAACCTGCCCTTCGATCGAAACACCAACGAATGGGCGCTGACAATCAAAGGAGAGAAGAATGAGCAGAAGACTGTTTGTATGTGCCATAGTCATGGTGTTTGTTTTTGTGGTTACCGGTATCGGGTTCGCCGACGAGGTGGAGATCCTGGGGGTAAAATTTCCCACGGAAAAGACCATCGAGGGCAAAACCCTCAAACTGAACGGGGTCTCCTACCTCAAAAAACTCGGCTTCGTGAAAGTTTACGCGGTCGGCCTTTACCTGGAAAACCCCACCCAAGACCCCAAACAGGTCATCGAATCCGAGCAGGTCAAATACATGCTCACCCACTACCTGACCAGCAAGGCCACCGCCAAGAAGATCAGCGAAGGATTCGTCGAACTCATGGAGGCGGGCAACCCCAAGGACCTGGTGGATGCCAACCGCGCGGATATCGACAAATACGCATCATGGCTGGATGCGGACATGAAACCGGGATTGACTTCCGAATCCGTCTATGTCCCCGGCAAAGGGATCACGCTGACCTACCAGGGTCAGGTCAAGGGCACCATCCCGGGAAACACCTTCGCCCAGATGTACTATCGTTACAATGTGGGAGAAAAAGCGGATAAAAAGATCCGGGAGGGGTTGTTGGGATTGTGAGGGAAAGGTGGATAGGCATGAAGGCCATAGGCTGTTGGTGGAAGGAATCTGGATGGGGGTTAGGTGGCTGGCTCGTCCTTCTTACTCGTTGAAGCCCAACGGTGTAAAATATTTCATGCCATAATTGTTGTCAAAAAAAGGTCGAGGGCAGGCTGATTCAGTTCATCCTGCCCTTTTCTCGTTTGCCAGGCAAGGCGCATAGCATAAGGGTGAAAGTCCCTTGTCGGCCGCATTGACTATTGTTCAGCCTCGCAGTGATATCCGCCAACCCCCAACGCCCCGCTCCTTGAACCGCGATAGCGAGCGCATTCCTCGCCGCTTGCGGCGGGGTTAGCGAGCGAACTTAAAATAGACATTCATCCTTACGGTGAAGATTTTCCGCGGCTTGCCGCGGGGAATCTTCAATCCAAATAAAACACCACCCCTGTGACCGGATCTGTCACACCCATGCGATAAACTGTCGACCATGATCAACCGTTGGTGAGACGGTTGCTTTTTCTCAACGGTGAAAGGACAGGGAGATGAGACAGATCGCATACGGGGTGGTGGACTGCTGCTGGATGATCATTGTTGTCATGCTGGGCGCCATGTTGACGCTAATCGTTGGCGCTTGACCCGGAATCCGGTCAGCCGGCATCGAGGGGAAACTGGCGAGAAAACGCCTCTGCGTCTTCCACGATGTCGATTCCGCTGCCGGTGATGGATGCTGTGCAGGCGGCATAGGGAAGGCATTCCAGAATTTTTATAGTTGCTGAAACAGGCCAGTGAACACCGCCCACAACAAAACGGCGGCCGTGCCGGACATGCACAGACCTCCCAGGAGGCGATGGCGCATATTTTCCTTTTTGCGTTCTTGATATCCCATGAGCAGTCCCATCAGGATGCCGGCGGCCATGCCGCCGCCGTGGGCCCAATTATTGATACCCGGTATCACCAGCCCGAACAGGGCGATGCCCAGCGCCCAGCCACCCACCTGGCGGTAGACGGTCTGACCGTAGATGCCGCCACGGCTTTTGCCGTAGTAAAGCGACGCCCCGATGAGGCCGCAGACAGCAGCGGATGCACCGATGGTGAAGCTGACGCCGGCCAGATAGGAGACCATAAAACCGCCCACACCGCTCAGCGTGTAGATGACGATCATGCGATGGGTGCCGTACTCACCGATTACCAGGGGGGAAATCTGGCGAAGGGCCAGCATGTTGAAGGCGATGTGAAGAATCCCGCCGTGAAGATAGGATGCCGATACCAAGGTCCACCAGTGATGGAAGCGGTCAATGGGGATGGCGCCGGTGGCGCCCAACAGGAGCAGCCCCTGGCTGTCCGGGGAGAGAAAATTCATCGGGTTTGCCGACAGGTTCAACCCGCGACCGCTCATCAACAGGGAGAGCAGGTACATGGCGGCGTTGACGGCAATGATGGTGTTGATGAGCCGTTCGTCGCTGCTGAACCCCCTGGTGAGAAAGCTGTTTTTCCACCTGGACCCCGGTGTCGGCAGGCCGCAATAGGGGCATTTGCGCTCATCGGCGCTGACCAGTTTGCGACAGCCGGGGCAGAGCAGGGCGCTTTTTCGGGAGTCGTTCCCGTTCACCATGGTCATCCTTTCCGTACCTCGTGGTTAATCGGTTCACCGTTCACCGGTCAGAGGTGTTTTTTCCCGTCAGATTACCCCTCAAACCAACGTGAGCGGAAAAAGTGCGAAGCAATCAACCCTGAACGGTGAACCCGGAACCCTTTTCCTACCATTTCCACTGGACCGGATTATCGTCGATCAGATCGGTGACCGGACGGCTGATACGGTCCATTTCATCCAGTTCGGACTCGGTCAGGGTGACGTCGGCCGCTTTGGCGTTGTCGGCCGTCTGCCGGGCATTCCGGGCACCGGCAATGGCACATACACCTGGCCTGGCAATCACCCAGGCCAGGGCCAGTTGGGCCATGGTGATGCCTTTTTTTTCGGCAATGGGGCGAAGGGCGACCAGGGCCTGTTGCACATGCGGGTAGACATCCGGCTGGAAAAGGCGGTTGCTGCTGCGGTGGTCCCCTTTCTCAAATTGGTGGTCCGGACCAAATTTGCCGGTGAGCAGTCCCTGGGCCAAGGGAGAGTATGCCAGAATGGTCACCCGGTTTTCACGGCACCAGGCCAGGGCCTCGGTTTCCACATGACGCCAAAACAGAGAATAGGGCGGCTGGAGACTCTCGATAGGCCCGATTTCACATATGGCTTTGAGTTGATCGAGGGAGAAATTGGACACGCCGATGGCGCGAATCTTTCCCTGATCCTTGAGATCCGCCAGGGCCTTCATGGTTTCCTCCATGGGCACCGGCTTGGCACCGAAGGCGCCCGGGGGCCAGTGGATCTGGTAAAGGTCCAGGTAGTCGGTTCCCAGGTTTTTCAGGGAGCGGTTGCAGGCACCGATCACCTGGTCGTATTTGAGATGGTTGGAGAACACCTTGGACAGAAGCACCACCTTATGCCGGTGGCTGCCGATGGCCTTGCCCAACACTTTTTCCGAGTGCCCGTTGCCGTAAACTTCGGCCGTATCGAAAGTGGTGATGCCTGCATCCATGGCCGCCTGGACGGCCTTTTCGCTTTGCGCGTCGTCGATGCCCGTCCACATGGATTTGCCGGTCTGCCAGGTGCCCATGATTATCGGGGACAGGCGGATGTCCGTATTTCCCAGCACGCTTGATTCCATTTTCCCTCCCTTTGCGATCCCATTGCTTGTTTGTCCGGCCACTGGACACAGCCGTGACGATTTGCCGGCTTGACCAAAAGTGTTTCGATATCTACAGTAGTGCCCGTTTTCGTCAATGGCAAGGAGAAGCGGTCAGAAGGGGCGTACACGCGTGAAGGAACGACATCAAATCGCCGTCAGAACACTGGTAGACGTCGTGCTCCGAGCCGGTGACCTGGATATGCGATTTGCCCTATCCGGGCGACCCCTCGAGGGGATTCGTGCCCATCAGAAAATCCAGCGACAGCGGCCTGAGGGGTATCGCGCGGAGGTGCCGGTTTCCATGGAAGTGGAAACGGCGGATCTGATCCTGGTCGTTTCCGGCCGCATCGATGGGGTCATCGAATCCGATGGAACGATCATCGTCGAAGAGATCAAATCCACCACCAACGATCTGAAAACCATTGAAAAGGCGCCGGATCACTGCCATTGGGGCCAGGCCAAGGTTTATGCGTACCTGTTGGCCAGTGCGCAGGACCTTGGGGCGGTAACCATCCGGCTGACATACTGCCATCTGGATACCGGCGACACCCTGGAACTGGTCGAGGCGTGGACCCGTGATGGTCTGGAAACTTTTTTTCAGGAACTGATCGACCGCTATCTGAAGTGGGCCACGACCCTCGTCCGGTGGCGGCATCTTCGTAATGCCGCCATGCTTTCAGTCGGCTTTCCGTTTATGCCCTATCGGACCGGCCAACGCACCATGGCGGTCGCCGTCTATCGAACCATCCGGGATGGCGGTCAGGCAATCATCCAGGCGTCCACAGGCATCGGCAAAACCATGGCAGCGCTCTTCCCGGCGATCAAGACGCTCGCCGAGGGCCATATCGACCGGATTTTTTTTCTTACCGCCCGAAATACCGGCAAGGCCTCAGCCATCAGTGCCCTGAACATCCTGCAGGAGGCGGGACTTCGAATGAAGCGGGTCTCCCTGACTGCCAAGGACCAGATCTGCTTTTGTCCCGATGCCACCTGCAATCCGGATGAATGCGCGTATGCCAAAGGTCATTTCGATCGACTGCCGGAAGCTCTGGATGATGCTTTCTTACGGGACAATCTGGATCGCAGCGCCATCGAGGCCGTGGCCCACGCCCATCGGGTCTGCCCTTTTGAGCTTTCCCTGGAGCTCTCCCGCTGGGCGGATTGCATTGTCTGCGATTATAACTACGCCTTCGATCCCCGCGTGTACCTGAAGCGCTTCTTCGATGAGGAAAACGGCGCCTATGCCTTTCTGGTAGACGAGGCCCACAATCTGGTGGACCGCTCCCGCGACATGTTTTCCGCCAAGCTGAGCAAAAGCGATTTCCTCGAGCTCAGGCGGGCGGTGAAAAATCACCTGCCAGCGGTTTATCGGGCGGCGGGAAAGATCAACACCTGGATGCGCGATGCCCGAAAAAGGATTCAGGAAACCGGCGGCTTTCAATCCGAGAACCTATTGCCCGAAGGATTGGAACCCTTGTTGCGTGCTTTTCTGCGGGTGTCGGAGCGGTGGCTGGCCAAGAATCAATCGACGCCCTTCCGGGAAATCGTCATGGAGCGCTACTTCGAGACCAGTGGGTTTTTGCGGGTGTGGGATCAGTTTGACGACAGCTATGTGACCTGCCGTCAGGCGACCGGCAAGGACCTGCAGGTCAAACTGTTTTGCCTGGATCCGTCCAGCCACCTGAGATTGGCCCTGCGGCGTTCCCGGTCGGTTATTTTTTTTTCCGCCACCATGACGCCGGCACCCTATTTCCGGGATATTCTGGGATGCGAACCGACCGCGGCCATGCTGGCTATCCCGTCCCCCTTTCCCCGAAAAAACCTGAAGGTGCTCATTGCCAGCGGCATATCCACCTATTATGCCCAGCGGGAACAGAGCGTCGATCGGATTGTGGCCCTGGTCCGGAGCTTCATCCACCCCAAAAAAGGCAACTACCTGTGCTTTTTCCCTTCGTATGAATACATGACCATGGTGGTCGATCGATTTGAAAAACAGGAGGGTGATGTCCAGGTCCTGGTGCAGGTGCGCGAGATGGACGAAGCCGGGCGTGCCCGGTTTCTCGACCGTTTTTCAACGCAGAACGATCAAACGATGGTCGGATTTGCCGTGATGGGGGGGATTTTCGGCGAGGGTATCGACCTGGTGGGTGAGCGGCTCAGTGGTGCCGTCATTGTGGGTGTGGGCTTGCCGGCCATCTGCCCGGAAAGAGATCTGATTCGCGGCTATTTCGATAGGCGGGGGGCGGGATTTGATTTTGCTTACCGTTTCCCGGGGATCAACCGGGTGCTGCAGGCGGCTGGTCGGGTGATTCGCACCGATCAGGATCGCGGCGCGTTGCTGCTCGTGGACCAGCGTTTTGGCCGCTCCACTTACCAGGGACTGCTGCCCGACCAGTGGGCAATGGCGATGGCCGGATCGGAAGCGGCAAATGGAAAACCAGCTGAAGCGATTCTGGTCATCCGGCAATTGACAGTCAGCCCCTCCAAAAGGGCGTCCTGCACCGTGCCAACTTGGATAGATGCCGGTAAAAAAGGCTTCAAACCGGTCTATTTCAGTTTGGTCGGCTTTCTTTTTTCTTGGGATCTGCCGTCGCGCCCAGACAATAGGTGCGCCAGTCGCAGTCGATAATGTCGCAGTCTGCATTACCCATTCTGAAACAGTCCGTCATCCCTGCCGTTCGTTGCAGACTCCGGACCATGGCGATAATGTCAACTTGTCCGGCGGGACAAATCTTTTTTTCGATGTCATCCTTTGCGGTCTGGTTGGATTGGCTGCTGGAACGGAACGGTTTCTGGTTTTCTGGAACGGAAGATCGATGTTGATCCATCATCGTTAGCTCTTTTGATGTTGGTCAAAGGTCAGGGGGTGTCAAGACGGTACCGCTGATCAGAAAACGACGGCCCGGTTTGTTTCGATGGGCACAAATACGTCGGTGGATATAGGCTCCGGATTGCCTGAAAAGCAGATCAGCAGCCCAGAATCACTTGTCGCAGGCGTTTTTTCCGCTGTCGCTGGTGCAGCCGATATTCGGACGGAGAGCCGTGAACCGGTGCAGACGGAAGCCACGGACAGGGCCCGATTATCGTAAACCGGCCAGCAAGAACGCTAATATGTGCTCATCATGGCCGCAGATGGTGATTTGATGTGGTAGCGGCTTTCCTCGGTGCAGTCAATGGCGCTGTAACAGATGCTTTTTGCGGTTATCAGATGGAATTCCTGAACGTCATGCAAAATTTTACAGTCTTTCAGGCACTCATCCTTCGGGTCGTTCCTTCTTTCGCAGGTCTTGCATGGAGAAGATATCATTTTGTTCTCCTTTCGTAGCATGCGCCACACCATCACTGGCTGTTAAAAGAACATGGTACCCGTTAACCTTTCGATATGTTGCCCATAAATGGAAAACGCCGGCAGGAGTCAGTCGATTCTCCACCCCTTTTAGACAATCAACTTTTCTCTGCTGTACACATACTATCGGCAGAGAAAAAAAAGTCTATAGGGCATTCGACTCATTTTTTTAGGGTTTTTTACTATATCCCGGGAGAAAATCCCGAGTAGTGAGAAATCTTGGGGGTAAGAGAAGATTTAAATACAAGATGTTGAGATGGCTTCATGTCAATATTAAACAATCCTTTGTTCGTCACTGGCGGGAAATTGCGTCAAAACGATAATTTGTTTGTCAGATCAAAATAGTAAGCAGTCTGTTCATGTTGTTTTGCAGCATTCGGGCTCACTCTTTCCACAGGTCGATATCGATGAGTCCCAGCTTGGCCGCGTATCGCACGAGATCCATGGCGCTGTGCAGATCGAGTTTTTTCATGATGTTGGACCGGTGATTCTCGACGGTTTTAATACTGATGCAAAGCCGGTCGGCAATTTCCGATTTCGGGAGCCCTTCGGCCAGCATGCGCATTATTTCCTGTTCCCTGGGAGTGAGACGGCCATAGTCCGTATCACTCACCCGTGCCTCGCGGACCGGTGATTTCATCAGCCGCTCCACGACCTCGTGGGAGATGGAACTGTCCAGAAAATACTCACCTTGAATAACGGCATGGAGTCCTTGAACCAGTCGGCCAGCGGCGGATTCCTTGACCACATAGCCGGTTGCACCGGCCTGGAAGGCTTCCACGATGTAATCGATCTTCGAGTGCATGCTGACAATCATCACCCGGGTGTCAGGCAGGGCCTCCCTTATTCGTCGGGTCAACTGCATGCCGCTCTCATCAGGCAGTGAAATGTCCACCAGGGCGACATCAGGTTTGATCTTTTTGGCCATGGCAAAACCATTGCGTGAATCTCCGGCCTCGCCTTCGACCGTGAAATGACGGTCCCCGGCAATAATGGATTTTAGGCCTTCTCTGAACAGCGGGTGGTCGTCAATAATCAGAATGCGCTTCCTGGAAGACACTGGTTTTCTCCTTCAGAGGGATGGCAATGAAAATATAGGTGCCTTTGTTGGGTTTGGATTGGATGTTGATTTTTCCTTGCAGCAGACGAACCCGCTCTACCATGCTTTGCAGGCCCATGCGCTTTTCCTTCAGGGCCCGTTTCCGGCGGTCGTTTACGTCAAAGCCTTTACCATTGTCTTTGATACGTATTACGATGTCCGGAGAGGAGGCGACCAACCGGATCGTTACCCGATTGGCGTCGGCGTGCCGTTTGATGTTGTTCAAGGCTTCCTGGATCAACCGGTAGATATTGATTTCCGTTTCATATTCCAGGTTCGAGTTCGTCCACGCCGGCGGCAGCGAAATCGATTTCCGCTGTGGTGGATTTGGAAAAATCCTCACAATACAGGTACAGGGTTTTGACTAAGCCCAACTGGTCCAGACCGGGGGGACGCAGATCGTAGGCCATGTCCCTGACAGCGGCAATCGACCGCTGCAGGATATCGGACAATTGCGAAACTTTATTACTGGTTTCGGTCGACTGGTCTTTGAACAGGGTCTCCAAGCTGATTTTCAGTGTCGACAGGTCCTGGGCAATGTGGTCGTGCAAATCCCGGGATATTTTAAGACGTTCATTCTCTTGCGCTTTAATCAATTGATGAGTGAGAAACTGCACCTGATCCTGGGCCTGTTTTCGCTGGGTGACATCGACGCCAACGCTCAGGATTTCAACGATCCGGTCGGTTTTATCCCGCACGACTTTGTTGGTCCAGGCAATCCAGGCGCGTCGACCGTCTCGACGGATATTTTCGATTTCATTGGTGGGGTATCGTTCCGGATGCTTCAAAAAGTCCATCATCAGGGAACGGTAGTCCCGCCCTTCGGAGGACCGCCACGGAATGATGCTTCCCAATATATTCCGTCCGATGACCTCCTCTTCGGGAAACCCGAAAAATTTCCGGGCATATTCATTGAAAAAAGTGATGCTGCCCCAAGGGGTCATAGCGTACGATGATGCTGTTGGTGTTCTGGACCAGTACCCGGTATTTTGCCTCGCTGCGGCGAAGGGCGGCTTCGGATTTCTTACGGGCAGTTACATCCCTGGCAATGGTATGGGCACAGGCGTTGCCGGCAATAACAATTTTGCGGCTGCTGAATTCCGTATAGATGGTGCGGCCGTCTTTCCTGGCGATTCTTGCCTCACCGGAGATGGATTGACCGGCCCAGATGCGTTTAAAGAAATCACTGTGCCGTTCGGGGTCAACTTTGGCGTAAAGATCGAAAATTTTGAGTTTTTTGAGTTCATCCGGTCGGTATCCGGTCAACTGGGTGGCGCTGCGGTTGAAAATCAGGATGGTGCCGTCGGCGCCGCTGATGAAAATGGCATCCTGGGAGCCGTCGAAAATGATGCGGTGCCGCTCCTGGCTCTCTCTCAACGTTTTTTCGATCTTTTTTCGGTCCTCAATCTCGTTGAGCAGGTGTTCATTGATCAGCGTCAGGTCTCGGGTCCGAGCGTGTACCCGTTCTTCCAGATTGCGCCGGTGCCTTTCCAGTTCCTCCTCGGCTTCCTTCCGCTGGTGAATGTCGATAATCATACCGAATTTGGAAATGGATCCGCCCGGATGCACCAGGGGGGTGTCGATTACGTAATACCAGCGCCCATCTTTGGGGCTCTTCACTTCCCAGCGAACGGTTTCCCCTTTGAATACAAGGCCGTTGCGGCACCAGGGGCAAACCTTGTCCAGGTGATGCAAGACCTTGTGGCAAAGTTGCCCGGTACCGTCAAATCCCGTGCGTTTGATCAATCGCTCGTTCATGAACTCGATGCGATAGTCCTTGGTACAAACATACACGAATCCATCAAACGCCTGAATAATGGCGGACAACTGAAGATCCCTTTCCTTCAGTACTTCCTGGGCAGAACGATGCTCGGCAAAAGGGGTTTCGCTGGCAACACCGGGTGTTCCACCAGACTGAAATTCCTTTGCAGGCATGGCAAGGTGCTTCAATCGGCTGCACGCGCTCATCCGGACGACTCCTGTGGGTGGTTGAGGGTCGATTAATGATATGACTGCTGAAAAGTTATCTCAGAACCCTATCTCTGAAAAGAAAAAACTTTGAAAAAGGTGAAATATTCGTTAGAACACGATACCATTTGGTAAAAAGGTGGACCCAACGTGACTGATGATGAACCGCTGGAAACAAATGACGATCGACGGATCAGCGTCAAGCAGGCCATCTTGGCTTACGCCCAAAGCGAGAAAGTCAAGTCGGGATTAATCTGGATCTGCCAGGTCTCCGACCAGGTGGCAGCCATGGACGGTTCGGGAAGGCGGCAGGGACTGAACCTACTTAAAACGCTCGCCCATATGGTTGCCGATGAATCGGATCTGGCCGGCAGGATTACCGGTGACAGATGCTGGCATGAGATTGGAAAGAAGATCAATATGGCGCTGGTGATGATCAACTCCGGCGTTCCCCAAGAGACCGCCTTTCATCTGACGCAGGCCCTGACCCGGGTTACCCGCCTTGGTGGGCAAGCCGCATTGGTGTTAAAGGAAAGGGGCCTATTGTAGGAAACGGTCATGACCCTATCATCGGAGGACCAATAGCGGCATGAAAGACAAAATCGGTATCTACTACTACCCCATTCCTGAGAACAAGCGGGTGCGCATGTATGTTCGCGAGAAAAACAAGGATGTTGAATTCAGAATGAAAAATGAAGACGATGCCAGCGTCTGGAATGATCACGGCTGGGTCCCCTATGATGCCATTCAACAGGCCCAGGTGCTGTATGAGAAACGCGGTCAGTTCGATCCGAATCGGGCGTACGATATCCAGATTGCGAAAGTATTGATCCGGGACGGCGGATAAGGGCCCCAGAAAAAAATAATTCCACATCTTGCTTGCCTGTTGGCCCGTCACCTGCGTTCCATCCGCCGGCACATATCTCGATATGCGCCGGCGGATGCGCCTTGATGGCGAACCCACAGTTGGCGCCATATTGTGGAATTATTTATTTCCGTGACCCTAAAGCGGATCCGCGATATATGGGTTTCGGCAACGCTTAGCGGAAGACAGGGACAACATCCATGGTATTTCAGGGATCGGCCGGGCTGGTAGTTTTTCTTCTTCTGGCCTGGCTGATGGGCGAAAATCGAAAACAGGTGTCGTTGAAAATGGTGGTCGTGGGCATCGGTGCCCAGGTGATCACCGGCCTGATTCTGCTGAAGGCGCCGGTTTTCAGACAAGTTTTCCTGGTGCTGAACGACGGGGTCATGGCACTGGAGGCGGCCACCACGGCCGGCACCGCATTTGTTTTCGGCTACCTCGGCGGCGCCCCATTGCCCTTTGCAGAGACCTATCCCGGTGCTGCCTTCGTGCTTGCGTTCAGGGCGCTTCCGCTGGTCCTGGTAATCAGCGCCCTGTCGGCCCTGCTGTTTCATTGGCACATCCTTCCACTCGTGGTCAGGGGCTTTTCCTGGTGCTTGCGAAAGACCATGGGCCTGGGTGGTGCCGAAGGATTGGGTGTGTCGGCCAACGTATTTGTTGGCATGGTCGAGTCTCCGCTGTTTGTGAGGCCTTATCTGGAAAAGATGACCCGCAGTGAGTTGTTCACCCTGATGACGGCAGGGATGGCCACCATTGCCGGAACGGTGATGGTTTTATACGCCAGTATTCTGGGTGATGCCATTCCCGGTGTCATGGGCCATATCCTCACCGCCTCCATCATCAGCGTTCCGGCTGCCGTCACCGTCGCAAAGGTTATGGTCCCTGAAACGGAATCACCCACCGGTGGGCAACTGGTGGTGGTGAATCCGGATGCCGGCAGTATGGATGCTGTCACCCGGGGAACGATTCAAGGTGTTGAATTGTTGATCAATATCGTCGCCATGCTGGTGGTGCTGGTGGCGCTGGTTCACCTTGTCAATACGATGTTGGGGGTATTTCCGGACATGGGAGGGCAGCCGCTTACCCTTCAGCGGGTGTTGGGGGGCGTGATGGCGCCGATCGTCTGGTTCATGGGTGTGCCCTGGCAGGAGACGCAGGTGGCCGGTAGCCTCATGGGTGTTAAAACCATTTTGAATGAATTTCTGGCCTACCTGGAACTCAGCCGCCTGGCCCCGGGTACCCTGAGTGACCGCAGCATGCTCATCATGACCTATGCCATGTGCGGGTTTGCCAACCCCGGCAGTTTGGGGATCATGATCGGGGGCTTGGGAACCATGGCCCCGGGCCGGCGCAGCGAGATCGTTGCCTTGGGTTTACGCTCAGTGGTGGCCGGTACGCTGGCCACTTGCATGACGGGTGCGGTGGTGGGGATCCTGAATTGATTGTTTTGAAACTGCTTTCATGCGGAAAAATTCTGAAGCACCTGCTTAACGGTATTACCATCGGCGGAAGCACCGAAGTGGGCCATTATGGTGCCCATGGCCTGCATTTTATTCTTGTAGACTGAAAAATCGATATTGGCGGCGATCCACTGGCCAATCTCATCTTGTGTGGCCATTTTGGGCAGGTAGGCCTCGATGATGGCGATAAAGGGAGATGTCGACCCCTGACCGCTCTTTTCCAGCATTTCCTTCTCCGATTTAATCAGTTTTTTGAGTATTCTGATGATCTCTTCATCCGGTAATTGTTTTTTGTCCGAACGGGCCATTTCTCCCATGACGACCCGGATTGCATTTTTTTGAACCTCGTCCCGGGCCTTCATGGCTGATTTCAGATCGTCTTTCAGTTTATCTTGAAGCGTCATTGAAATGATCCTTTCCGAAGAATTGAGGTCTCAGGTACGTCATTTCTCCAAAGTTAAACTGGACATCATCTTTTTTTTCTTCATTTTTTTTCCAGTTTCAACTACTATTTAAGATGGGCTCAATGTTTCAGCGACCACCAAATTTGTCAAGATAATTGCGATCCAGTTAAACGGGAAGAAAAAATGCGGCTCTTATTGGTTGAAGACGATCAAAAAATCGCCTCCTTCGTTAGCAAGGGATTCAAGGCGGAAGGGTTTGCGGTGGATCATGCCGTGGATGGAACGGTAGGGTTGGACTTGGCCCTCAGCGAACCGTACGACGCCGCGGTTGTGGACATCATGCTGCCTGGATTGGATGGTCTGTCCTTGATTGGGCGAATGCGCCGCGAAAAGGTGATGACGCCGGTGATCATCCTCAGCGCTAAAAGTTCCATCGATGACCGGGTCAGGGGCCTTCAAATTGGTGGTGACGACTATCTGAGCAAACCATTTGCCTTCTCGGAATTGCTGGCCCGGGTGCAGGCGCTGATCAGGCGGGCCAGCGGAGCCAAAGAACCCACCCGATTGTCATGCGGTGAGCTGTCGATCGATATGCTGACGCGGGAAGTCTTCCGCGGGGGGGAAAAAATTGATTTGCAGCCACTGGAGTACTCTCTTCTGGAATATTTGATGAGAAATGCCGGCCGAGTGGTGTCCAAGACCATGATCATGGAACACGTCTGGGATTACCATTTCGATCCCCAGACCAACGTGGTGGAGGCTCGAATCTGCCGGCTCCGCGATAAGGTGGACAAGGGTTTCGAAGACAAACTGATCCACACGGTCCGCGGGGTGGGGTATGCCCTTCGCCAGAACGATTAAACTGCATCGATCCCTCTCGTTCAGGCTGACCTTATGGTACGGGATCATCTTCTCATTGTCCTCCTGCTTGGCATTTCTTTTTTTCTATGTCTTGATTACCACCAACCTGAGGCAACGCCTGGACAGCCGACTTTCCGATAAAATCTCCGAATTCGAAGCCATTTACAACCTTCAGGGGCTTGAGGAGGTCAAATCCGCGGCACTGATCGAATCCCAGGCGGCCGGTGAGAAAAAGATCTTTTTCCGCCTGCTGTATGCCAGTGGTGTGGCTTTTTCTTCATCCAACATGACTTACTGGCAGGAGATCGGGATCAACCGGAATGCCGTCGGCCAGCTGGTAGAGGGCCGTTCGCGGGTCTATGAAACCTTGACCATTGCCGGTCGGCCGGATCGGGTTCGCATTGCCTACGGGATCATCGGCAAGGGGGTTGTCGCGCAGCTGGGCTATTCCATGGAGAACGACACGGCCTTTATTGCCATTTTCAAGAAAATTTTTCTCATCACCATGTCGGCGCTGATTCTGACCGCAGTCCTGGTGGGATGGTTCATGGCCAGGCGGGCCCTTTCCGGCGTCGAGGCGGTCACCCGCACGGCCCGGCAGATTTCCGAATCCGACCTCAGCCGCCGGGTGCCGATCATGGCGCGTCATGAAGAGATCGACCGCCTGGCGGTGACCTTCAACCAAATGCTGGACCGCATCGAAAGGCTGGTTGTCGGTATGCGTGAGATGGGCGATAATATCGCCCATGATTTGAAAAGCCCGGTGGCGCGGATTCGCGGCATGGCGGAAATCAGCATTTCCGGCGCATCCTCCGGTGGTGATGACCTGACCCTGGCCGGCAGCACCATCGAGGAGTGCGACCGCTTGCTGGATATGATCAACACCATGCTGATGATCTCCAAATCCGATGCCGGTGCCGGAGACGTGACCCTCGAACCCGTGAACATGGCCGATGTGGTCCGTGGTGCGATAGCGCTTTTTGCCCCCCTGGCCGAAGACAAGGGACTTACCCTGACCGGCGACATACCTGATGTGCTGATGGTGAGAGGGGATCTGAAAATGCTTCAGCGGGCAGTGGCCAATATCGTGGACAATGCGATCAAATATACACCGTCACCGGGTAATATTGACATTCGTGGGTTTCGTGATAAGGATGTTGAAATGATTAACGTTTCCATAACAGACAGTGGCATCGGCATCGACACTGAAGACCTGCCGAAGATATTCAACCGGTTTTTTCGATGTGACCAGAGTCGGGCAACCGGCGGCTTCGGTCTGGGGTTGAGCTTGGCAAGGGCCATTGCCCATGTCCATGGCGGCGAAATCAATGTCGAAAGTTCACTTGGGATTGGAAGCGTCTTCACTTTATGCTTACCTCGGTCGCAATCCAGTTGAGAAGTGGCACTGCGTCGAATCCATGCATTGCTATCTGCACCTTTCCTTTCATCGCGACACTGCTTATGTTCGGCGAAAACCAATGGTGAACCATGAATTTAACCCTGGAAAAAGTTGACGTCGCCATTCCCTACAGCATGCTTCGCGTCAGCCTGCACCCGTTGACCCTTGTCTTTACGGGCATTCAACAATCCTTGGAACAACCCTTTAAACAGGCATACTATTCAAACTCTATCGAACATGTGCGACGCTGCAAGCTCTATGCAATTCTTTTTTTCAGCATATTCGGTATTCTTGATGCCTATGTGTTTCCGGAACAGAAATTCCAGTTGTGGTTTATCCGCTATGTGCTGGTGTGCCCCGTGTTTCTGCTGGGGCTGATCTTCTCCTATACCGATGCCTACCGCCGGTTGTGGCAGTTCGTCAATGGGTTTTATATTATGGTCACCGGGTTTGCCTACGTGGCCATGGTGGTGATCACACCCGCCCCCGAGTCCTATTTTTACGGGGTAGGCACCATTTTTTGCGTTTTTTTCGGATACACGTTTATCCATGCCCGGTTCATTACCGCCTCCATTGCCGGTCTATTGGTGATCGGCGGCTACCAGGCGGCGATGATGTGGCTGATGGACGCCACCGGTGTCATCCAGTTGATTTTTGGTGCCCATTTTATGGGGATCAATCTTTTGGGAATGCTCATCTGCTACTCCATCGAAACCCAGCATCGCAAAAATTTTTTCCTGAATTTCATGCTGGAAAAAGAGAAGGAGAAAACAGACAATATCAACCGGACGCTGGAACAGCGGGTGGAAGAACGCACCGCCGCGCTGCAGCGGATCAACCGGGATTTGAATAAAGAGATCCTCGAGAGAAAACAGGCCGAGGGACGGGTGCGGGCCAGTCACGAACAACTCGCATCGATCCTCGACAGCATCGATGCGGATATCCATGTGGCGGATATGGAAACGCACATCATTCTGCTGGCCAACCGCCACATGAAAAAGACTTACGGCGACGACATCGTCGGTAAAGTATGCTACCAAGCGACTCATGGATTGGATTCACCCTGCCACCAGTGCAAGACCCACCTTTTGCTGAACGAAAACGGCCGACCCGGTGAGAGCTTTTCCTGGGAAGATAAAAATCCGGTCAACGGCCGCTGGTACATTATCTCTGCCCGTGCGATCGTGTGGGAGGACGGCCGTATCGTCCAGCTCACCGTGGCCACGGATATCAATGCGATGAAAGAGATTGAAGCGCGACTGCAGCGGGCGCAGAAAATGGAGGCCATCGGTACGCTGGCCGGCGGTGTGGCCCACGATCTGAACAACATCCTTTCGGGTTTGGTCGGCTATCCGGAACTGCTCCTCATGGACATTCCCGAGGGCAGCGAAACACGCATCATCGTTGAAACGATCAAACAATCCGGCGAAAAAGCAGCGGCCATTGTTCAGGATATGCTGACCCTGGCACGGCGGGGGGTGGCCGTTACCGACGTGGTTGAATTGAACCAGGTGGTTCAGGACTATTTAGGCAGTCCTGAACTGGCACGGCTCAAATCTTTCCATCCTCGCGTGACGATTCATTCGGATCTGGCGCCAACGCTGTTCAACATTGTCGGCTCCTCGGTACATCTGGGAAAAACCATTATGAACCTCGTCACCAACGCCGCCGAGGCGATGCCTGACGGGGGGCAGATCACCTTAAGCACCCAGAACTGTTATGTGGACCAGCCGATGCACGGATTCGAAACGGTTTTGGAAGGTGAATATGTGCTGCTGCGGGTGGCCGACACCGGTATCGGGATCTCGGCTCAGGACCTGGAACGGATCTTCGAGCCTTTTTACACCAAGAAGAAAATGGGCCGCAGCGGCACCGGTCTGGGCATGGCGGTGGTGTGGGGTACCGTGAAAGATCATGGCGGTTTTATCGACGCCCATAGCATCGAAGGCCAGGGGACGGTATTTGACCTTTATTTTCCCATTACCCGACAGGTTGCCAAAATGGAGGCTGAGGACCTCTCCATCGATCGCTACCTCAGTGCCGGTGAGTCTGTCCTCGTCGTGGATGACATCAAGGAGCAGCGTGATCTGGCTACCTTCATGCTGAAACGCCTGGGCTATCAGGTAGATACGGTTGCCAGCGGCGAGGAAGCGGTTCAATACATCCGCAAGACCCCGGTGGACATCCTGGTCCTGGATATGATCATGGAGCCGGATATGGACGGCCTTGACACCTATCGTCAGATTCTGGCTATCTCTCCGGGCCAGAAAGCGGTTATCGCCAGCGGCTTTTCCGAGTCTGAGCGTGTACTGGAAGCCCAGCGTTTAGGTGCCGGTCCTTATATCAAAAAGCCCTACCGCATGGAACAGATCGGCATGGCTTTGCGGGAACAACTGGTCGCATCGCCGACCGATGACCCGCCTGATTCCTCGGTCCACGACTAATCCGGTTTATGATTACCCTCACTCCCTGCCACCCGCTTTAAAATTACCATTTGGTAATCTTTCAGTCATCTTGCCGTAATCCTTGAAGGTTACATTCACGTGCAGTGAAAGTTTGATTGTTGATTTTGATGTGCTATTACGCGTTTAACTTGAGATACTTCAGGAGGTTGGTCATGGTCAAATCTAAACAGGCAGTTCAATCGTTTTTTATCTTTTTTCTGTTATTCGGCGCGGCAGCTTTCCTATGGGGAGTCACTCCAGCGGTCAACACCGTGCACGCATTCTCGGCTCCGGAAAGTTTCAGCGAACTTGCCGAAGCAGCCAAGCCCGGTGTGGTTAACATCCGTACCGTAAAAATCATCAAGGGCGGCAGTCCGGTCTTCCGGCATTTTTTTGGGAACCCCCATGGGGGCAACCGGAATCCATTTGACGAATTTTTCGGTCCGTTTCAGGGAGATGGCCAACAGCGCGACTTCAAACAGCGCAGCCTGGGTTCGGGATTTCTCATCGATGGCGACGGTTTTATCGTTACCAACAACCATGTGATCGAGGACGCCGATCAGATCAAGGTGATCCTGGCCGACGATAGGGAATTTGACGCAGAATTGGTGGGACGGGATCCGAAGACTGACCTTGCCCTGATTCGCATCGAAGGGGCCAAAAATCTTAACCCCCTTGAACTTGGCAACTCAGAAAAACTGAAGGTGGGTACCTGGGTGGTGGCCATCGGCAGCCCCTTCGGATTGGAGCAGACGGTCACCGCTGGCATCGTGAGTGCCAAGGGGCGAATCATCGGCTCGGGACCCTATGACGATTTTATCCAGACCGACGCCTCAATCAATCCGGGCAACAGCGGTGGGCCGCTGCTGAATATGGATGGTGAGGTGGTGGGCATCAACACGGCCATCATCGCCAGCGGCCAGGGCATTGGTTTTGCCATCCCAATCAACATGGCCAAAGGCATCATCGATCAACTCAAGGACAAGGGAGAGGTCACCCGCGGTTGGCTGGGCGTGGGAATTCAGGACCTTACCCCGGAACTGGCCGACTATTACGGTCTGAAGGCGCAAAAGGGCGTACTGGTTACCCAGGTATTCGAAGGGGATCCGGCGGACAAAGCCGGAATCAAAGTCAATGACATTATTTTGTCCGTGGACGGCCAAAAGGTGACAACAGGCCGGGAACTGTCTGCCATGATTGCCAACACGCCGGTGGGGAGCCAGACAACTGTCGACCTGATTCGGGACGGCAAAGCAAAAACCCTGACGGTAACCTTGGCCAAACGGGACGATGATGAGAAGACGCTGGCCACCCAGAGTCGGGACAATGACGAACTGGGCATCGAGGTCACGGACCTGGATTCAGATATCGCACGCCGTTTCGGTATTGAGGGCAAGGAAAACGGTGTGTTGGTCACGGATGTGAAAGATGACAGCCTGGCCCGGGAGGCCGATGTGCGACCCGGTGATATCATCAAAGAAATCAATCGCACCGTCGTGAAAGACCGCAAAGACTTTGTCCAGTTGATGAAAAAGAACGAGAAGAGCGAAACCATTCAACTGCTGGTCAAGCGGCGCAACGCAGGGTACCTGGTGGTAAAAATAGAACGAAAATAACCATTGTCAGTTCAGTGATGCGATCGGCGGATTCCGGTTAACGATTCGGGTCCGCCGATTTTTTAGGCTCTTTTCGGCATTGGAAACAGTTGCGATCGGGGCTTGACACGATAGCAAAACGGAACTAAGTTGGCTCAAAAACGGGCAATTGCGAGCAATCGAGCTGTCTGCACGCGCTGCCCGACACAGAAAGGAAAGCGTGATGCCGGTTTACGAATTCAAGTGCAAATGTGGCCATATTACCGAAGAACTGGTGCGGATGGATACCCAAGTGGTTGAGTGCCCCAAATGCCACGATAAGGCCAAGAAAATACTTTCCGCTTGCAGCTTCGAACTGAAAGGCGGCGGATGGTATGCCGATGGATATGCCTCGTCGAAAAAATAGCCGGCAAGCCAAGATCTTCCTGGCGAAGCATCGGCGATATGATCAATCAAAACCCGCCTGCTCCATTTTTCATTGTCCGATCATTCGCATATGAGCGTTTGCCTGCCACCACCGGCAGCAGTTGTTCCGGTCGTATTGTTGCCGGATGATTCTACCCGGTATGCCCTAAGCGATAAAACCGGCCCTCTTTTTCGGAGGTTTGTCGGTTTTTTTAATTTATTCTGCTGTATATGTCTTCGCGAAACCGTACCTTAAACCACCAGGGGGTGACATGACACAGGAGCTAATCCATGGGATCGAAGCCTTGACAGCCTTTGCCATTGACGCCATTCGAAGTTCCGGTCAACGGGCATTGGACAGTTTCGGCAAGGGCAGGGGAGCGACCAAATTTGATCAAGGGCTGGTCACCCGGGCAGAGTTACAGATCAGCACGTGCTTCCAGCAAGCGTTGGACAGCCACTATCCCGATCACCGGATGTTCACCAGCAACGCGTTGGATACAACCTATACCCATGACAACCGGCGATACCTGTGGATCTTCGACCCCATTGACGGCGTCGACAATTACCAGGCGGGTATTCCCATCTGGGGCATGTCCCTGGCGCTGCTGGAAAATTTCTGGCCGGTATTCGGTGCCTTCTATATGCCGGCCACCGGTGACCTGTTTCATGCCCGGGCAGGCGGGCAGGCCTTTTGGGGAGAAAAACCCATCCGGATGACCGACGATCGCACCATCGACGACGAAAGCCTGATGTTCACCTTTTCAAGATTCCACCGGTACTATGTTTCCCGGTTTCCCGGAAAGATCAGAAACCTGGGCTGCACCGGTGCTCACCTGTGCTACGTGGCCATGGGGCGCGCAGATGTGGCCATTACCGCCAACGAATCCTTTCAGGATCTGGCAGCCGCGCGAATGATTGTGGAGGCAGCCGGCGGGCAGCTGTTTAAAGCCAGCGGCGAAAAATTCTACCTCAACGATTACCTGAACGGAGCAAGGATCGAAGAGCATCTGCTGGTGACCGCCTCCGGCAATTGCCAGTCGGTGCTGGACTGTCTGGAAAGACACGCGTGACCTGAAATACCTTGGCGTTTAATTACATGATTAGGGCCCCGGAAATAAATAATTCCACATCTTTCTTGCCTGTAGGACCGTCACCTGCGTTCCCTCCACCGGCACATATCTCGATATGCGCCGGCGAATGCGCCTGGTTGACGAACCCACAGCCGGCGCCTTATGGTGGCATTATTTATTTCCGTGACCCTAAGTCGGACATTTACTGCTTGTGATTTGTTATTTCCGGTTGATCCGGATTAGGTATCATCGTCGACCACGGAATGGGTGTTTTCCGCCCGGTAGATGAACACACAAACGAAAAGGCCGGCGGCAAATAGCGCACAGAACAGGAGAAAGCTGTCTGCGGCCTTTTTCCAGGAGAGAAAAAACAAGAAGGCGATGATCATCAGCAGTTTGGTGTTCATGGGGCGATTCCGCGTCCTTCCGTTTTTCGTTACTGGGTTCAAGCTTGCATATCGGCTTTTTCTTTAGCATCTTAACTTCTTTTCTCAGAATCGGCCATCAAAACCATGGTATGATACAGATTCCCAAACAATTCAGGTTGAAGTGACCAAGGAGAGCTATCCGTGGACAATGCGACTCGCACGATCATCGATTATTTTGAACAGATCAACCAGATTCCGCGATGCTCGAAACAGGAGCAGCAGATATCCCGCTGGCTGCAGCAATGGGCCATGGACAGGGGGGTGCCGGTAAAATCGGATTCAGCCGGCAACCTGGTCCTGCAGGTACCGGCATCAAACGGCTTTGAGCATGCGCCCATCGTCATTCTTCAGGGCCATCTGGACATGGTTTGTGAAAAACAGGACGACTCGGATCACGACTTTTCCAAAGATCCCATCCGCATGGTGCAGGATGGCCCATGGCTGACCGCCGGGGAAACCACCCTGGGAGCGGATAACGGGATTGCCATTGCCCTGGCCCTGGCCCTGGTGGACAGCCCGGAGGTATCCCACCCGCCGCTGGAACTTTTTTTTACGGTGGAGGAGGAGACCGGCCTGACCGGCGTTCTGAAGATGGACCCATCCTTGCTGTCGGGAAAAATCCTGATCAACCTGGATTCAGAGGACGAAGGCGTCTTCGTCGTCGGGTGTGCGGGGGGGCGGAACACCACCATCAACCGACCATTGGATCTCAAGCGTCTCGACGGGGACGATGACTTGCTGAGCGTGTCAGCCCAAGGCATGAAGGGGGGGCACAGCGGGGTGGACATCGCCAAACATCGCGCCAATGCCAACAAGGTCATGGCCCGCCTGCTGAGTGCCGGGATGGCGGTCGCACCGATGCGACTCGTGGCGCTAAAGGGCGGTACCGGCAGGAATGTAATCCCTCGTGGCTGTGAGGCGCTTGTGGCTTGCCGCCGGGATTCGATTGATGCCCTGGAAAGGGTGATCGGATCAGTCGCCGATCTCATCAAACAGGAATATAAGACGGCGGATCCGGCGTTGAGCGTTTATATTGATAAAAAAGGGCCGGTGAATGCAGGCCAACGCGGCGTCACTGAAAACGATACGGCTGTGATGGTCAACCTGCTGGCGGCGTTGCACAGCGGGCCGGTTGACATGGCCGAAGACTTTCCGCTTCTGGTGCAGACGTCCACCAACCTATCGTTGGTGGAAATATGCAACGATGCATTGGCGGTGACCGCCAACCAGCGCAGTTCGGTACCTTCCCGTCTCGATGCCATCTGCCTGGCGGTTGAGGCGGTGGGCCGCCTTGCCGGGGCCACGGTTCAAACCGGTACCGGTTATCCCTCGTGGCCCATGAATCGGGAATCTCCACTGCTCAAACGCTGTACGGCGCTTTATCGGGAGCTGTTTGATACCGCACCCACGGTGCAGATCATGCACGCGGGCTTGGAATGCGGGGTGATCGGCGACCGGTGCCCGGGCATGGATATGATCTCCCTGGGACCCACCATGGAGAATCCACACTCGCCGTCTGAGCGGCTCTATCTGCCGTCGGTGGAAAAGGTGTGGCGGCTGATGGTGGCGCTGCTGAAATCGTTGGGACGATAAAGCATTATCGGTTTCTGCCGATTCCCCGGACGCGGCTTACCGGTTTAACCGGCCCCGGACTTTCAGCCCCCCCCACCGTACCCACGGTTTTACCTTTGCGGCCAGCGTGCCGGTAGCCGGAAGCGACGCGGCAGCCAGTGGCAGCGTGGTTTCCCGGTCGGCGCTTCAGTTTTGGGGGGATGCCACCGCCGGCCATTTCATCGAGAACCTGTTCAAACGTTTTTCGCCGGTTGGTATCGGTTTCATCATCCAGTGGTGCCGAGGGTTCGCCGGTACGGTTCCCCGCATAGGCGTTCAGGGCATCGAACAGGTGGTCCACCCAGGAGCGCTTTTTCGCCTTTTCGCCGGGTATATCGTGGCGGTCGGTGCTGCTTTGACCCGGATGAGGTGAGGTGGCGCTGGCTGAGACGGTCGGGTCCGGGCGGTGCATGGCCAGGTGTGCCTTGACGCGGGCATAGGCGATGTTGATCTGCTTCAGCTGCTCTTCGGCCCCGGTCTTGGTGGCCGATCCCTCGGGGAACTGATCCGGATGCCATCGTCGTACCTGGGCCTTGTAAGCGCGTTTAGCCTGCGCTTCATCCGTTTCCGGGCCGATACCCAGCCTATTAAAGCTCGTCGTTAAATTCATTCCAGACCCCCCGTTTGTCATCGCCTCAAAATAGGTGAAAAGGGCCATGGTGTCAATCTGGGTCTTGTCGCCGATCCAGGATCGGGTATCATCCGGGCAACAATTTTTTTCTGAGGCCCTTGACCCGGCGGCCAAAAGCTTTTACTCAACGAACGGAACCCATCCTTGCCAGAGGAGTGAACATGCGAAAACCGACCCTTACCGTCTCCTATATATTCTTTTATCTGCTTTTTTCAGACGATACCTGGCGCATTGCCGCCGGTTTTGTCTGCGCCTTTTTATTAGGCCCCATGCTGACCCAGGGGCGGAACCTGAGCCAGGGCGGTGAAGTGATGGTCTGGCTGATGATTCTGGCCATCGGCTGGTCGGTGACGGCCTGGCCGGCCAAAAAGATCACCGGTGCCCTGCAGCGGGCGGTTAAACGGATTTCCAAATAAATGCCCAATCGCGTTTGATTTGATAAAATTTCCCCCAAACGATTGATTGCTTCAACCTACAACCTCCGTTCGATGGCCTGTACCCGATCCACGGTGAGGGTTACGGCGCCCCAATTTTCTTCCACCTTTCCTGCCAGCAGATAGGGTCGATTCCGGTCTAGCATGTGACAGAAGCGGCGGTATGGCTCGGGAAAGAAAGTGGTCTCAACGATACCGGTTTCATCCTCGAAGGTGAGAAATTCCATGGGATCCCCGTGGCGGGTGTGCACCACCTTGCCGGTGACCAGCCAGGCGGCCAGCCGAACCCGCCGACCCGTCAGGCCTGGAAGGCGGCTGGCTTTCACCGTGTGCATCGTTTTGATGACATCGGCAAACAGGGTGATGGGGTGTCGGCTGCACAGAAAACCCAGAACGGCGAATTCCCGGCGAAGGCGCGTCGTGGCGTCCTCCGGCGGGAATACCGGCGGCGAAATGGCAGCCCGGCTGACCCGCCGGGGTGCGAACAGATCGGCCTGGCCCGGTGACCGCCGTTGATCCGCTTTCCACCGGGCCAGGGTCCACAGCAATTGGGTCCGCGAATGTCCGGTGGCCAGTCTGTCCAAGGCGCCGCAGTGGATCAGGGCCCGGATCTCGTCTTCATGTGGCTGCACGCGATCCAGAAAGTCGGTCATGTCCTTGAAACCGGACGTCTGCCGGCATCCCATGATTTTCTGCATGGTAGGTTGGCCCAATCCGCCAACCGCCATCAGGCCGACCTGCAGACGCCGATCCCTGCCTGTCCAGCGGATCAGACTGGTGTTGACGTCCGGCGGATCAAGGACCAGTCCCATGCGCCGGGCTTCGGAGACGTAGGCGAAGGTGCTGTAAAAGCCTCCCTGGTTGCTGATGACCCCGGCCATGAATTCGGCCGGGTGATGGGTCTTGAGAAAGGCCGCCTGGAACGACACCCTGGCGTAGGAGGCGCTGTGGGGCTTGCAGAAGGAGTATCCGGAAAAACTCATCATCATCTGCCATACGGCGCTGGCCTGATCCGGGGATACGCCCCGGGCTGCGGCGCCGGTCATGAAGCGGTCATGGAAATCGGCCAACTGACGCTGCCGGTCTTTTTTGGCGATAATCTTCCGCAGGCCGTCGGCCTCGGCATTGGAGAATCCGGCCAGGGCTTCGGCCGCCCGGGAGACGTCCTCCTGGTAGACCATGATGCCGAAGGTTTCGTCCAGTACGTCTGCCAGCAGTGGGTGGATGGGGTCCCAACTGCCGCCGTGCAGGCGTCGAAGGTACTCCTGGATATAGGCGTTGGCCGCCGGCCGGATGATTGAGGAGTGAACCACCAGGTGGTCAAAGTCACCGTTGCCGGCTTTCTGGTGCAGCAGGCGCATGGCCGGGCTCTCGATGTAAAAACAGCCCATGGTGTGGCCCCGGGCCACGGTGTCCCGGGTGGCCGGATCGTCCTCGGGTACCCAACGGTCTTCGTCGAAGGCAACGCCGTTGGTCCTTACGTTGGCCAGCGCATCCCGGATCACTCCCAGGCTCCGGTTGCCCAGAAGATCGATTTTCACCAGGCCGGCGTCCTCGGCACCGTCCTTGTCCCACTGGATGATGGGGACCCCTTTGGGGGCGTTTTCGATGGGGACATAGCTGTGGATGGAACCCGGGGTAATCACGACGCCGCCGGGATGGACGGAAAGGTGACGCGGGATGCCGATGATTCGCTGAGCCAGGGCCATGATCTGCGGCCAGGGGTGAACGAAATCCAGGTTGCGGGTTTCCGGGCGCTGTCGCAGGTTTTTCAGCAACCCCGCATCCAGTTCGTCCCGCTGCCAGAACCAGGGCAGGCGCCGGGTGATTTTGCCGATCTCGGCATCGGGCATGCCGAAAACCTTGGCCGTCTCGCGCAGGGCCATGCGGGGTTGGAACAGAATATGGCTGGCCACCATGGCCGCGTGGCCGGCGAAGCGGTCGAGCACGCCGTCGATGACCGTGTCCCGTTCGTCCCAGGCAAAATCGACGTCGATGTCCGGTGGGTCCGTTCGTCCGGGGTTGAGGAATCGGCCGAAGTACAGGTTGTGCTTCACCGGGCAGACGTTGGTGATGTTCAGGCAATAGGCCACCAGGGAGGCGGCGGCCGATCCTCGGCCGCAGGTGCGCGGACTTTGCGACACGATTTTTTGTACAACCAGGAAATAGGCCGAGAAATCCATGCGGGCGATGACGGCCAGCTCGTGCTCCAGTCTCTCCACCACGGCCTCGCCCAGTTCCTTCCCGTATCGATTCCGGGCACCGGCATAGGCGGCCCGGCGCAGGCAATCATCGGCGCTGCGCCCTCCGTTGTCTTCCCACGGCGGCATGACCAAGCCGAACGATGGACCGGTGAAGGTCAGTCTTTCGGCCAGTTTGCAGGTGTTGTCCAGGGCTTCCGGGCAATGGATGAACCGCCGGTGATATTCCTCGGCCGGTGCCAGCCAGGCCTCTTGCGGGGCCGTGTCGTTCGGGCCGAGCCGGGAAAGGGCGGTGTTGCCGGCGATGGCCCGCAACAGGCGGTGGACGGCGAATCCGTCCGGTTCCAGAAAGAAGCTGCCCGGTGTGGCCACCAGTGGGACGTCCAGGCGTCGGGCCGCCTGCACCAGGGGGTGGAAAGGGGATGGGGGGCGCCGGGGCAGGGCCGCTGCCGTGTGGACCCCGGCCCGGTGCCAGGCCGTCAGCAGGCCGGCGTGGCTGACCAGCACCAGCAGGCCGGCGGCCAGATGGGGCAGGGTGGTGGACAGATCGAATGCTGGGTCCCGGTGGCGTCGGGTGATCAATCGGCACAGGTTGGCGTAACCGGTCGCGTTTTTAACCAGGCAGACGGCGCGGTCTTGCTTGTTCGGATCGGTGATTTCCGCCCCCACGATGGGGGTGAGTCCTTCCTCATGGCAGGCGCTGATAAATTTCAACACACCGTAGAGGTTGTCCGTGTCGGTGAGGGCCATGCGGTCGTATCCCATGCGCCGGGCAGCCCGGCAGATCGCTGCCGGCGAATCGGTGCCCCACATGAGGGAATAGTGGGATCGGACGGTGAGGGGAATCAGTCGATTCGGGTCAAACGTCATCGACGGGTCTTCACCGCGTGCCGTGACGCCGGCGTAGGCGTGCGCAGCGTCCGCATGGCCAATGCATCGGTGCCGAAGCGCGGCGGATCCGGTCCATGGCCGCCACCAGCCGGTCCTGTCTTTCCGCCATTCGGCGTTCCGGTTCGAACAACAGACGCTGGGCCGGCGGATAGGTCAAGCGGTCGCAGACCAGGGTCATGCGCCGCAGCCGGACCCGCCGGGTCCAGGCCAGATCCAGCACCCGCCGGGCATGGGCGAAGAGGGCGAAATCGTTGGCCGTGGCCGGTGTGGCCGTGGTCTGGCGGATCCGCCGGACGCCGTCGGTGTGCTCCAGAACCAAGGCGATCCGCCGGGCGGCCAGGGCCTGGCGCCGCAGCTGTCGGCCGGCCCGTTCCACCAGCCGGTACAGGCTGCGTTCCATCTGCAAACGATCATTGGTGTCTTCGCCGAACTCCCGAGATTCGATGACCCTCGGCGGTGGTTGATCCACGGGGCGAACGGGAGAGGGGTCGATGCCGTGAAGCCGGTCATGGATAAAGCGTCCCCGATGGCCGAAGAGGGTCTGCATCTGATCGGCGCTGAGCGTGGCGGCTTGAAACACCCGGATCATGTTGAAATCATTCAATCGTTCCAGGTCGCTGGATTCGATGCCGGGCACCAGAAAGAGGGGCAGGGGCGCCAGAAAGGCCGCTTCGTCGCCGGGGTCCACGATGTACTCGCCCAGGGGCTTGACCAGTCGGGTGGCGGTTTTGGCGACCAGCTTGCTGGTGGCCACCGACCAGATGGGCATCAGGCCCAGGTCCTGCCGGATCCGGCGGCCCAGCCGCCAGGCCACATCCACCGGCGGTCCCAGCAGGCGGCCACTGCCGGTGGCATCCACAAACAGATGCCCGTCCCCCTCACCCGGCTCGATGAAGGGCGAGCAGGGCAGGGCGGCTTTCAGCATGCGGGCCATGGCCTGGCCGTAGCGATCCGGGCGGGGCGGCAGCACCCGGGTGTCCCGGCAGCGGCGAAGGGCCCGGCTCAGGGGCATGTGCTTTCTCACCCCGGCCTGAAAGGCCTCTTCGCTCATGTCGTAAACCGTGGCCCGGGCGGCCCCCTCCGGTGCGACGATTACCGGTCGACCGTCGAGTTGGCGATCCAGCACCCGCTCCACGGCCACGGCGAAGTCGGCGACATTGATGTGAATGATTGATCGTTCCATGATTATTCAGAAGTCGGATGACGCAGGTCGGAAGTCTGAAGTCTGAGATCGAAATTCCGCATTAAGGGCTTGAGGAATTGGGGAATTGTCGGAGCGGCTTCCAGCCGCGATCTGTCTTCCGTCTTCCGACTTCTGTTCTCTGTCATCTGTCCTCCGTCAACTGTTCCATCAGCATCCGGGCATTCTTCGGTGCCTGGCCGCGGACGTGGTTGTTGAAAAAAATGATGCCGGTCTTTGCCTGCCGGGCCATTTCGGGAATGCGTGACCGGGACCACTGGGCCAGTTCGTCGTTGCTGTAATCGTAGTCGAACTGCTTTTGCATGTTGCCCGACCGCCAGCCTCTGGTATTGCGGCCGTGAAAGCGGATGTAGAACAGATCCGGATTGGTGACCATGGCCAGGGGCGGGAACAGGTCCTTTAGTTCCGGGACGTCCACGCATGCCAGGGTTACCCGGCGTTCTTTCAGGGAAGCGAACACCCGGTCGGTGGCCCAGGAGGCGTGGCGGAACTCGACGACCAGGGGCAGGCCGGAAAGGGCATCCAGCAGCCGGGCCAGATAGCGGCGGTTTTCCGGATTGCGCCGGAAAAAGGGCGGCAACTGCACCAGCACGGCCAAAAGCTGACCCGACTGCACCAGCGGGGCGACGCCCTCCCGATACAGGGCCGCCTGGGCCGGCCAGCCGTCGGCGTCCACCTCGTGGGTCAGGGTGCGGGTGAGTTTGGCGGCAAAGCGAAAGCCCTCTGGTGCCTTGCGGCGCATGCGGTCCACGGCCGGCGCCTTGGGCATCTGGTACCAGGTATAGTTGATCTCGGTGACCGGGAAGACACGGGCGTAGTGCGCCAACATCCGGGCCGAGCCGGTGCCCGGGGGGTAGAAGCCGGCATCCACCCACTCGCTGTAGGCGTATCCGCTGGTTCCCACCAGAATGTGGGCCGGATTGTTTTTGATCTCCATCATGCCATCACCCGCTGTATCCCGATCACCCGGCCCTGGATCAGCACCTCGTCAAACCCGTAGTGCATGACCGGATAGTCGGGGTTTTCCGGCCGCAGTTCGACGTGGTCCCGGTGGAGAAAGAACCGTTTTACCGTGGCCTCCTCCCCATGGATCAGGGCCACGACAATCTCTCCGTTTTCGGCATACTGGCGCGGTGCGCACACGGCCATGTCCCCGTCCAGGATACCCGCCCCTTTCATGGAATCCCCCCGCACCCGCAGGGCGAAAAGATGTTGGCCGCGGTACAGGGTGCGGTCCAGCACCAGGCCGCCCTCCCACTCCTGCTGGGCATACAGGGGCAGGCCGGCGGTGACCCGGCCCACCACCGGTACTTCCCGCCACCGCTGGGCCGCCGCCGTCTCGCCGGTGGGGCTGATCAGGTGAAGGGTCCGGCTGTAGCGGCCTTGGCGCTTCACCACCCCTTTTTGCTCCAGCAACTTCAGGCCCTGGGAGATGGCAGCGTGGCTCACGCCCAGGTCCTGGGCCGCCTGGCGGAGACTGGGTGCCTTTCCGGTGCGTTGGATGATTTTTTTCAGGTAGTCGAAAAGCCGTCTCTGTCCTGGTGTCAGTTCGGGTCCCATTTTGCCTCTCCACGCATCGATGCGTTTGCGGTTCCCATTATAAAAAGTAAAATGTAAATGTCAATGTAAAGTTTATTGTATTTATGTTGATTTACAAAAAAGCAGATTCCGGACTTGGGACTTTACCTGAACGGTCGGCCGGTGTATGGATGCAAGCTGATGCCGATGCCGCCCCATCTCTCCCATGGATCCGGAAAGAACCGATTGTGATGACCCGAAAGCGCGCCTTTGATATCGACCGGTTTGTAGCCGCCATCGAATCCAATTACCGCCAGTGGAACCCGCCCATCATCACCTTCATCGCCAACCGCGGCGCCACCCCGTTCGAGGTGCTGGTCTCCACCCTGCTCTCCCTGCGCACCAAGGACGAAGTGACCGGTGTGGCTGCCCAACGGTTGCTGGCTGTGGCCCGGACGCCGGAAACGATGGTGAAGCTGCCGGCGCGGGAAATCGAAACGCTCATCTACCCGGTGGGATTCTATCCCACCAAAGCCAAGCGGCTGCTGTCCATCAGCCGGATATTGCTGGACCGCTACGGCGGCAAGGTGCCGGATACCCTGGAGGAACTGACCGCCTTGCCCGGTGTGGGCCGCAAGACCGCCAATTTGGTCCTCGTGGAGGGGTTCAAAATTCCGGCCATCTGTGTGGACACCCACGTGCACCGGATCAGCAACCGCATCGGCTACGTCAAGACGAAGACGCCGGACAAGACCGAACTGGCCCTGCGAAAGAAACTGCCCAAGCGGCACTGGGTCCGCTACAACGAACTGCTGGTGGCCTTCGGCCAGGTGCTGTGCCGGCCCATTTCACCTTTTTGCAGCCGGTGCCCGGTGGCCGACATGTGCCCGAGAGAATGGGGTTGACCGCCACCGCTGATACGCCTACATTAGGAGGCAACCCATGCCCAAGCAAACCATCAAGCTGATCTCCTGGAACGTCAACGGCTACCGGGCTGTCATGAAAAAAGCGTTCCTGTCATCCATCCGCAGCCTGGATGCGGACATCGTGGGGCTCCAGGAAACCAAGCTCCAGGAGGACCAGTTGACCCGAACCATGAAGGCCATCGATGGCTACGAGGCCGCTTTTTCCTTTTCCACGGTCAAAAAAGGGTACAGCGGGGTGGCTGCTTATTCACGCCTGGTTCCCAAGGCGGTGCGCCACGGCATCGGCAAGCCCCGGTTCGATGATGAAGGCCGCATGGTGGAACTGGAATTCGACGCATTTACGCTGTTTAACGTCTATTTCCCCAACGGCCAGGCCAGCGATGAGCGCCTCCAATACAAACTGGACTTCTACCAGGCCTTTTTCGATTACGCCGACGGGTTGCGTAAGCAGGGAAAAAGCCTGATCATCACCGGTGATTTCAACACGGCCCACAACGAGATCGACCTGAAGCACCCCGGGCCCAATGCCAAGCGATCCGGTTTTTTGCCCATTGAGCGCGAGTGGCTCGACCGCATCGTCGAGATGGGCTACGTGGACACGTTTCGTCACCTCTATCCCGACACGGTGAAATACTCATGGTGGTCCTACCGCTTCAATGCCCGCAAAAACAACGCCGGTTGGCGCATCGACTACTTTTTCGTTTCCGATGACATCATCCGGCAAGGATGGGTAAAAGACGCGTTCATCGACAACGACATCTTCGGATCGGATCATTGTCCGGTAGGGTTAATTCTTGAAATATAAACAAAAACAAATTCTTTTGTGGAAACATGAAGGCTAAACATTAACTGTTGGACGGGTTGTTTCTGACCCGGATGATGCGGACGCTGACGATACCGGCCAAGTGCGCGGTTGAGGAATTACCCATGTCAATTGTGAAAATAGACGGTCTGGACACGTACTACGAGATCCACGGGGAAGGGGAGACCATCGTGCTGCTGCACAACGGATTCTCCTGCGGCATGATGTGGGAAGAGATCCATCCGATGCTTGGTCGCGGCCGGTTTTCAGGTGCTGTTATATGACCGGCGTGGGTTCGGTCGATCGGATGGCGGTGCTGACTTCGCCGGCTACTATGTGGATGAGCATTTCCGCGAACACAGCGTGTCGGCAATGGCCGAATTGATGGCCCTGCTTGGGATCGATCGCTTTCACATCGTCGGTCAGTGCGAAGGGGGGGTCGTGGGTGTGGACTATGCCGTTCGTTTCCCGGGTCAGGTCAAAACCCTCGTCACGGCCAGCACCCTGTGCCACAGTATTATTTCCATGCAGGCGTTCAACCGTCAGAAGTTGCCGGCAACCTTTGACGACCTGGCTCCGTCGCTTCAAAAAAAATACATTCGCTGGCACGGTGCCGACCGGGGGCGGGTGTTTTACGATATCTGTGCCAAAGGGGGCGGGTGCTATGGCCAAACCGGCTTTTTCGATCTCCGACCGGCCATTTCGCAGGTGACCTGTCCGATCCTGGTCATGTACCCGGACCGGGGATATTTTTTCGATGTGGAACAGGGGGTTGACTTCTACCGCCATTCAACCCGGGGCGAACTGCTGGTTTTTCCCAAATGCGGACACAACATTTTCGAGCACTATCCGCAGATGTATGCCCGGCAGGCGGTGGACTTCATCCGACGGCAGCGATCCCCTTCCGGGGCGGTCAAAGAATAAAAACCTTTAATGAATGCGCAGAAAAAACAAGAGGTGCGGTTTTTTTGCGCGCATAAAAAGCAGTTGACGGATAGTCGGGTGAAATGTCAGTTAAGACTATGGAACTGGATCACAACGTGGGATTGGTTGGAACCGGGAGGGTGCCAGGTTGAAAAACAATTATATCGATGAGCTCATCCATTCGGTGACACGGGTGGTGGAGCCGAACGTCCCGTTGCTGAAAGATGTGCTGGTGATCGGCGGCATGCCCGATAAAACCCAGAATCTGCAATATCTGAGCTACAACCGTGATACCACCTTGGCCAGAGGCCTGTCTTGTGAATTTTCTGCCGTGGCGGTGATCAATAACCGGCGGGCCTCGGAATGGCAGCTCACCGGGTATCCGAAGAAAATCAGCCGCTGGGTATTCAGCACCCGATGGGCCCGCAATCCACTGGACCTGTTTTTAAACAACCTGAGGTGCAGCCCGTCGGTCATATCGGTGCTGGCCGGGGCGACCAGCAATTATACCCTGCTTGGCATCCTGACCGAGACCGATCTTCATGGGACGGGGCTGACGAATCGACGGGCACAGTACATCTGCCCGGTTGTGGCGGTGCCCGGCATCGAGGTCAATGCCTTGCAAACCATTCAGGCCTTTGAATCGGCCAACCAAATTAAAAAGTCAGGCATTATCGGCCTGGAGCTGTATCGGAAGACCGGCCGCCAGATGGCCGGGACCTGAAAAAGCAAAGGGTTCAAGGGGTCGAGGGGTCAAGGGTTCAATATTTTCTTCTGAACCAGGTGCGTTGGACCCTCCTTGGTTTAAAATAACGCTTCCACGAACTGCTTCGGGTCGAACGGTTGAAGGTCTTCCACGCTTTCTCCCACACCGATATATTTCAACGGGATGTTCAGGCTGCTGCAGATACTCACCACGATGCCGCCCTTGGCCGTGCCGTCCAGCTTGGTCAGGGCGATGCCGGTGACACCCAGCGCCTCGTTGAACATCTTGGCCTGTGACAGGGCGTTTTGACCCGTGGTGGCGTCCAGCACCAACAGCACTTCATGGGGTGCGTCGGGAAGCCGTTTGGCAAGGGTGCGCTGGATCTTTTTGATCTCCTCCATCAGGTTGACCTTGGTGTGCAGACGGCCGGCGGTGTCGACGAAGACGATGTCCGTTCCTCTGGAGATGGCGGCATCGACACCGTCGTAGGCCACGGCTGCCGGGTCTGCATGATCCTTGTGGCGGACGATATCCGCACCGGCCCGTTCGGCCCAGATGGTCAATCTGTTCGATGGCCGCCGCCCGGAACGTATCGGCGGCGGCAATCAGCACCTTCTTGCCGTGGCGGGACTCGTGAGCGGCCAGTTTGCCGATGGTGGTGGTCTTGCCCACCCCGTTGACGCCCACCACCATGACCACGTGGGGTTTGGCGGCAGCCTCGGACAGGCGCTGGCAGGGCCTCGAAATAGGCCAGGATCTCTTCTTTCAAGACCGCTTTCAATTCCTTGGCACCGGCGATGCGCGACCGTTTTCCCGCGATCCGCTCCATGATGTCCATGGTGGTCCGGACACCCATGTCCGCAGTGATCAGCAGCTCTTCCAACTCCTCCAGCATGTCGTCGTCAACCAGTTTTTTTCCGAGAAACAGGTCATCGATATCTGTGGTGAGAATTTTGCGGGTTTTGGAAAGTCCTGACTTCAGGCGGGCGAACAGGCCTTTGCCTTTTTTTTCGGCGGGTGTATCATCCGCGGTGGCGGCGCCGACACCGTTTCTTCCTGTGGATCAGGTGCGTGCTCTTTCCGTTCGGCCGGTGCTTGCGGTTCAATCACCTCGCCGTCGACGGGTGCTTCCGGTTCCTGAATGGCCTCATCGGCCATGTCATCAATCTGCGGCGCTCCGGCTGCTTCCTCATCGGGCCTGCCCGTTGCTTTTTGTATGGGTGCTTGTCCTTCTTCTTTTTAAACCAGTTGAGTGCCATGGATGTCCTTGAATGATGACGGCTTCGTCAAAAGTCCAATATCTGCGTTACGCTTCACCCCTCGTCACTGCGGCGTACCATAAGTACGCCTCATTCCTCAGGATTCGCAAGCCTTGATCTTGAACTTTTTACGAAGCCGTCTGAAATCCGGCTTTTTATGCGTTGATCAATGATGTTAGGCGGCGGTGAGTTCCTTTGCGTGGTTTTCGCGGTCCAGGTTTACCGACACGACCTTGGACAACCCCTTTTGTTCCATGGTGATGCCGAACAGGGTATCGGCAAACTCCATGCTGTTTTTGTTGTGGGTGATCATGATGATCTGGGATTTTTCGCCGATCACCTTCATCAGGTTGTTGAAGCGCATGACGTTGGCGTCGTCCAGCGGTGCATCGATCTCGTCCATGAGGCAAAAGGAGGCCGGTCTGAGCAAGAAGATGGAAAAGATGAAACTGATGGCGGACAGCGCCTTCTCTCCGCCGGAAAGCAGGCTCATGCGAGTGAGTTTTTTGCCCGGCGGGTGAACCATGAATTCCACCCCGGTCTCCAGCGGTTCGCTTGGGATTGGTCAGTTCCAGGCGGGCGGTGCCGCCTTCGAACAGCCGCGGGAAATACCTCCTGGAGTTTTTCATTGATGCGGTTGAAGGTGTCCAGAAACCGCTCCTGGGTGATGCGGTTGATCTTGCGGATCACCTTGTGCAGCCCATCGATGGCTTTGACGAGATCGTCCCGCTGTTCGCACAGAAAATCGTAGCGCTCCTTTTGCTCCTCGAATTCACGGATCGCCTCCAGGTTGACGTCGCCGATATTGATGATTTTCTGGCGAATGGTGGCCAGGGTCGTTTCCAGATCCTCGGGGTTCTGCTGGCCGGTGTCATCCGGCTGTTCATCGGTTTTGCCGAGTTCGGCGATGGCACAGTGGTAGTATTCCTGGCAGCGGTTTTCCAGATTTTCCCGCTTGATTCGCTTTTCGGCCAAATCCATTTCCAGCATGCGGATCTTCTGATGAAGCGCCTCGCGCTGGTTCTGGATCCGGGAAATCTGTGCGTCATTCTCCTTTAATCGGGCATCGATGTCACCAAACTCCTTTTCATCGGCGCCCAACCGGCCGTCTATCTCCTTTAAGGGCGTCGTAATGGGCGGCAAGATCCCGACCGGTGATGTCGTTGCGCTTATCGGTTCCTTCGATTTTTTCGGTTTTAGCGGTAATGTCCTGGGAGAGCTGTTCGAGACGTCGGATTCCGTCTGCCTGGAAATCTTTCAGGCGGCGAAGCGTACCGGTGCAATTGTCCAGGTTGGCGCTGGCGGAGGTGAGTTTGAGCTTCAGGTCCACGATCCGCTGGTTGAAGGCTTCCAAGCGTTGAGGCGGTTTCATCGATCTGGGCCGATGTGCGGGCCACATGTTCCTGGGCTTCGGTGACGCTGCGGGCGATGGCTTCCAGCAGGGCATGGTAGCGCTCGATCTCTTCGTCCAGGTCCATCTCTTCGCCCATGAGCTGTTCCTGCTCCAGCCGGACAATCTCCAGGTGCCGCCGGGCGCTTTTCAGATCTTCGTCGGCTCGGTAGAGGGCCTTTTCCGCCTCCATGGCGTCTTGGGCGGCATGGCTTTTTTCGGCGATGGTTTCCTGCAGCTGCTTTTCAAGGCCGCGGACCTGGATTTCCATTTCCGTCTGGCGGTTGTGAGCCTCTTCCACCTGGGTGTCAAGCCGGTCGCACTGCACGGCCAGAGATTTGATTTCCTGTTTTTTGGCCAAAATGCCCGACAGCTTGTCCGGGCTGCCCCCGATCATCACCCCCTGGTAGGAGAGCAGGTCGCCGCCCCGCGTGACCACGGTCTGTATCCTGCCGTTGCGGTTGAACAGCTCCCGGGCCGCATCCAGGGTGTCGGCGACGACCACATGTCCAAGCAGGGCGCCGGCCACCGATTCGAAACCGTCCTTGACGCGGACGTGATTCAGCAGGAGGCGGTCGGATTCCGGTTGCTTGTCCGGGCGATCGTCCACGGCGCGCATGCCGCCCACAGGGATGAATCCGCACCGTCCGGCCTGGGTTTGCTGCAGATAGCCGATGGCGTCGGCGCCTGAGGGCTGGTCCTGCACCAGGATATACTGGAGGGATTCGCCCAGGGCCGCTTCGACAGCGGTTTCATAGGTGGGGGTCGGATCGATCACGTCGGCCAGAAGCCCGACGATACCGGTGGGGCGGGTGGCCTCCGGTTGCGGCGTTTCCTGTCTGGCGGCCTTGAGTATGGCCTTGACCCCGTCCTTATACCAGTCCAGGTTGGCTTCCATCTTTTTCAGGGTGGCCAGGCTGCTGCGGGCCTTGTTGCGCTCCATATCCAGGGTCTGGGTGGTCTTGACCTGGGCGGACAGAGACGCAATGGCGGCATCCAGTTCCTTTTTCAAGGACGCAATCCGACCTTCCAGATCCCGGATTTCGTTTTTTATCTGGGTCAGTTCGGCATCGGCGGCCTCGCGGCGACCGGTGGCTTCCCGCACGGTTTTTTCGGCCAATACGGCTTCTTCGTCGGTGCGTTTGAGTCGGCGCTTGAGATTCTCGCGGTTGTTGGCGGCATTCTGGTGGGTGTTTTTAACCCGGGCCTCCTCGGCCACCATCTTCATCAGATCGTTCTTGCCGGTTTCCAGCGCCCGATTCAACGTGTCGATGCGTCCGCGCAGGCCGGACGAGTCGGTATTTTCCCGTGCGATGGTCGCTTTCATCTCACTGATTTGGGATTGCAGCTCCTGGTGCTGACGCTGGACCCCCTCGATCTCCGAGACGATGGTGCTGTTTTTGGCCTACAGATCCGTCTTGGCGGCCTCGAGTTCGGCGACCTCGCGCACCAGCCGCTCCCGGTCCGTTTTCATGTGGGCCAGGTCGGCCTCCATGCGGTCGATCTTGCGCTGAATGTCGAATTTGCGGGACTTCTGGGAGGCGATCTCCCGGTCTTTTTCAAAGCGTCGAAGTTTGATGGCTTCGATGGCCGCGTCGATCTTTTGAAGTCGGGTGCTCTGGCCGATGTCTTCGTCTTTGAGTGATTTGAGCAGGTTGCCGGCTTCGTCCATCTGACGGCCCAGGTCAGCATCGTGGTAGCGGATGAGCCGGATGTCGATCTCCCGGGCCTCGGCTTTGAGGTTTTTGAATCGCTCCGCCCTCTGGGCCTGGCGCTTGAGCCCGGCCATCTGGCGGTCGATTTCGGTGATGATGTCCTTGACCCGCAGCAGGTTCTGGTTGGTGGCGTTCAACTTCCTCAGGGCTTCGGTCTTGCGCATCTTGTAGCGGGTGACGCCGGCCGCCTCCTCGATGAAGACCCGCCTTTCGTCGGGCCCGGCGTCGGTGATGGCGCCGATGTTTCCCTGCTGAATGACCGCGTAGGTGCGGGCGCCCACCCCGCTGCCCATGAAGATGTTGTGGATGTCCTTGAGACGGCAGGGCTGCTTGTTGATCAGGTAGGCGGTTTCGCCGCTGCGGTAAAGCCGGCGGGTCACCATCACCTCGCTGAAATCCCTGAACGCTTCGGGCATGCTGCCGTTGTCGTTGACCAGGGTCAGGGAGACTTCGGCCAGGTTCAGCGGCGGCTTGCCGCTGGCGCCGGAAAAGATAATGTCTTCCCTGTCCTTGCCCCGAAGCTGCTTGATGCTCTGTTCGCCCATGACCCAGCGAAGGGCATCCACCACATTGCTCTTGCCGCAGCCATTGGGTCCGACCACCGCACAGATGCCCGGGGGGAAGGCGATGCTGGCCTTTTCGAAAAAAGATTTAAACCCGACAATGTCCAGTTTTTTTAGTTTCATCGCTGCCTGCTCCTGCTTGCCTGTCCAGCGATCAACGCTCGATGAGGCTCAGCAACAGCTGTTGCGCCCGAAGGCGAAATAGTAATGGATCCATTTGATTACCGGTGAAATACCAGAAGCGGTCGCCGGAATGGGCGATCGCTGGTATTGTAGATACCATCATGGCCGGTGGTTGTAAAGTGGAAAGCACAATTTGGGGGGGATGAAATGATTTGTGCCACTATATGTGGTGTAAGTTAATCTTTTTTCAGCAGCAGGTAAAGCAGCGCCATGCGGATGTAGAGGCCGTTCATGGCTTGCTGAAAATAGCGTGCCCGGGGATCGTCGTCCACTTCCTTGGGGATTTCGTCCACCCGGGGCAGCGGATGCATGATGATGGCGTCCGGCTTCATGGTCTGGACCCGTTCCGGGGTAAGGATGTATTTGCCGGCGGCCGTTTTGTAGTCTTCGGGGTCATGGAACCGCTCCTTCTGGATGCGGGTCATGTAGACGCAGTCCACCTCCGGGGCAACTTTGGCCAGGTCTGTCTCTTCCCGCCACGGAACGTTGTATTTATCCAGGTAGGCTTTGATGTCCCCCTCCATCTTACAAACCGGCGGCGAAACGAAGATGATCTCCACGTTTTCATACTTGGTCAACAGGTAAGACAAGGACCGTACCGTTCGCCCGTAGCGCAGGTCGCCCACCATGGCGATTTTCAGGCTGTTTTTTCCCGGGAAGGCATCCACGATGGTATACATGTCCAGCAGGGCCTGGGTCGGATGCTGGCCGGCGCCGTCGCCGGCATTGATTACCGGGATACAGGAAATTTCCGAAGCCCGTGCCGCGCTGCCCGCCTCATTGTGGCGCATGACGATCACGTCGGCGTAGCCGTTCATGATCCGGGTGGAGTCGGAGAGGCTTTCCCCCTTGGCCGCGCTGGAGAACTCCCGGGCGTTTTCCGTCGTGATCACCGATCCGCCCAGACGCAGCATGGCGCTTTCAAATGAAAAGCGGGTACGGGTGGAGGGTTCGTAAAACAGGGAGGCCATGATTCTGCCCTCCAGTGACTTGGCAAAGCGGCGTTCACCATAAAGGTCCGCCTTCATCTGGTCGGCGGTCTGGAAAACAACTTCCAGCAGTTCCCGGTCGAACTGCTGGGACTCAATCACGTGCGCCAATGGAAAAGCAGTCATGGGAGCGTCCTCCTTAATGATTAACGAATTCGGTTCCGGCCGTTCCGGCCACCGCATCGACGATGCGGTCGACCCGGGTAATCACCGCCCGTTTCCCTCCGCCGCCGACGAACTGCATGGCCGCTTCCACCTTGGGCAGCATGGCGCCGGCCGAGAAATGGCCATCGATGATATATTTGGCCGCCTCCGCGAGACTGACCGAGGTCAGATAGCGCTCGTCGGGTTTGCCGAAATTCAGGGCCACGCCGTCCACATCCGTGGCCATGACGAACAGGTCCACACCCACCTCTTCGGCCAGGCGGGCACTGGCCAGGTCTTTGTCGATGACGGCATCCACGCCGTCGAAGGTGCGTCCGGCGCGCACCACCGGAATACCGCCGCCGCCGCAGCAGATCACGATGAATCCCGCATCGATCAGGGTTCTGATCTCCCGTTTCTCGACAATGGTCACCGGCTTGGGGGAAACCACGACGCGCCGGTAGCCTTTGGGGGTTTTGATCGTGGGGTAGGGCAGGGTGGCGGCCTTTTCCTTGGTGAATGCCGGCCCCACCGGTTTGGAGGGCGATTTGAAGGCTTTGTCGGTTTCATCCACCACCACATAGCTGATCAGACTGACCAACGGCTGGTTGTTGACGCCCATGGCCATGAGGGCTTCGTCCAGGGTCGATTCGATCATGTAGCCGATCTGTCCCTGGGTCTGGGCCACGAGAATCTCCAGCGGCAGCCGTGGAACCGTGTCGCAGCACTCCTGCTGAAGCAGCAGGTTGCCCACCTGGGGACCGTTGCCGTGGGTGATGATGACCCGGTAGTCCCTCGACAGCCGGGCGATCTGGGTCATCGGGATCTTCAGGTTGTCGAACTGTTCCTCCACGGTGCCGGCCTGCCCCTTCTGGATCATGGCATTTCCACCCAGGGCGACCAGCAGCACGGGCTTCTGATTGGCTTTTTTCTTCATCAGGCTTTTCCGCAAATTTTCAGGAGGATGGCATTCTGGGCATGCATGCGGTTTTCCGCCTCGTCGAAGACGATCGACGCCTCGGATTCGAGTACCGCGTCGGTGGTCTCCACGCCGCGTTCGGCGGGCAGGCAGTGCATGAACAGGCTGGCCTTGCCGGTGGCGGCCATCAGTTCATCATTGACCTGGAACCCCTGGAAACGCGCTTTGCGCGTTTCGGCTTCATCTTTCTGTCCCATGGAGGCCCACACGTCCGTATAGACGATATCGGCATCCTTGACGGCTGCTTTGGGATCGTGGCTGATTTCTATCTCCGACAGGCCGGCCTGACGGGCGTCGGCAATGGTCTGTGCGTCGGGCGCATAGTCGTCCGGACAGGCGCAGACAAAGTGGAAGGGCAGCCGTTGCGCCAGACGCAGCCAGGAGTGCACGATGTTGTTGCCGTCGCCCACGTAGACCACCTTCAGGTCATTGAGGTGGCCGCGGTGTTCCAAAATGGTGAACATGTCCGCCATGATCTGACAGGGGTGGTTGTAGTCGGTCAGCCCGTTGATCACCGGCACCGATGCGTATTCGGCCAGTTCCAGCACATGCGCGTGGGCGAAGAGCCGGGCCATGATCACGTCGTTGTAACGGGCCACCACCCGTGCGATATCCTTGACCGCCTCACGTTTGCCGATGGAGATGTCCGAAGGGCCCAGATAAAGGGCATGGCCGCCCATGCGGAAAAAACCCGTTTCAAAGGAGATGCGCGTGCGGGCCGACGGCTTGGCGAAGATCATGGCCATGCTGTGGTCCTTGAACGGTTTGTAGTCCTCCCGCCGTTTGAAACGTGCCTTGACCTCTTTGGCCAGGGCGAAGGTTGCCTGGATTTCGTCGGCGCTAAAATCGGTGACATGCAGAAAATCGCGTTTCACGGGTCATCCTCCTTTATGCTTTCATCACCGCATCGATCTGTTCCAGGGCCCAGTCCACCTCCTCTTTTTTGATCACCAGGGGCGGGGCGAAGCGGATGGTGTTTTCATGGGTTTCCTTGCACAGCATACCCCTGTCGGCCAGCTTGTAGCAGAACGGTCGGGCGCCGCCGGTTTCGGGAAAAAGCTCCATGGCGATCATCAGGCCGCGGCCGCGGACCTCTTTGATGTGTGGGCTCTGGATTGTTTTCAGGCCGGCAAGGAAATAATCACCCATTTCGCTGGCGTTTTCAATCATCTTTTCTTCCTTGAGCACCCGGATGGCGGTGCGGGCGATGGCGCAGGCCAGCGGGTTGCCGCCGAAGGTGGAGCCGTGCTCACCGGGCTGCAGCACATCCATGACCTCCTTGTTGGACAGGACGGCGGATACCGGATAAAACCCGCCGGACAGGGCCTTTCCCACCAGGGTGAGGTCGGCCTCGATGCCCTCGTGCTCTTCGGCCAGGAGCCGGCCGGTGCGTCCCAGGCCGGTCTGGATTTCGTCGAGGATCAGCACCACGTTGTGACGGTCGCAGATTTCGCGGGCGGCCTTGAAGTAGCCGGCCGGTGGTATGATGACCCCGGCTTCACCCTGGATCGGCTCCACCAGAAAACCGGCCGTGTTGGGGGTGATGGCCGCTTCCAGGGCATCGGCATCGCCGAAGGGGATGATCTTGAAACCCGGGGTGAATGGGCCGAATCCGCTGCGGGCCGTGGGGTCGGTGGAAAAACCCACGATGGTGATGGTGCGGCCGTGAAAGTTGTTGGCGCAGACGATGATCTCCGCCTTGTCCGCGGGGATGCCCTTGACCTGGTAGCCCCATTTTCGCACCGCCTTGATGACGGTTTCCACCGCTTCGGCGCCGCTGTTCATGGGCAGCACCTTGTGGGAGCGGGTCAGTTCGCAGATTTCCTTGTAAAAATGACCCAGCTGGTCGTTGCGAAAGGCCCGGGAGGTGAGGGTCAGGTTCTGGGCCTGGGCCATCATGGTTTTCATGATCGCCGGGTGGCAGTGGCCCTGGTTGACCGCACTGTAGGCAGCCAGGCAGTCCAGGTATTTTTTGCCGTCCACATCCCAGACCCAAACGCCTTCACCCTTTGTCAGGACCACGTCCAGGGGTTTGTAGTTGTGGGCGCCATATTCGTTTTCGAGATCGAGATATTGTTGGGTGTTCATGGGTTGCCTCCTTGGCTGTTCATATATCGGTTGAAACGGCGCACGTGGCTTTGCATGAGTGAGCGCACGGCCGTGGCCTGCTGTTTTTCCAGTGCAGTGACAATGTCGCACAGATCCTGATAGTTTTCCTGCATGAACGGCTGGTCTTTCAGGGGGTGGGCTTCATAGTACTGCTGGATGTTGTCGTGGACCATGCGCAGGACAAATTCGTATACCCGGTTGCCGGCGGCTTTGGCGATGGCCACGTGGATGCGATTGTCCACCTGGCAAAACCGTTCCCACGCCTCGATGCCGTCATCCACATGTTTTTTGGCCTGTTTCAGCAGTGCTTTGAGCTGGCGGATATCTGCCGGGGTGGCCCGCTGGGCGGCGATGGCGGCCACACTGCCCTCGACGCCTTCCCGGAATTCGGAGAGCTCCGCCAGGGTGATTTCGCGGTGGCGCACCAGAAGGCCCAGGCTTTCCGCCACCGGTGCCATGCCGGGCAGCTTGACCACCGCCCCGCCGCGCACCCCGCGCTTGATTTCCAGGAGTCCTTTTTGCTCCAAGACACGCAATGCCTCGCGAAGGGGTCCCCGGCTGGTCTGGAACATATCGACAAGATCCCGCTGGGCCGGCAGCTTGTCACCGGTTTTGAGGCGACCATCCAGAATGGCCCCTTCGATCTGTGCGACCAGATCTTCGAAAATGCGTTGCTGGTTTGTTTTTTTAAACATGCCTTGCCTGTATTGGATCGCTTTCCAGTCAAAAGAAAAACTAGGTCATGTGGCATATATGTCAATGGGTAACCCATTTAAAAAATGATTGGCCAAATGTCAATAAAAATTTGGCGTTCTGGTGCCCGGATGCCGATCATGTATCCGCTGATCAAAATGGCAGCGGCCGATCCGGATTTTTTTATGGACCTGATCCATAGTGCGGATTGAGACAAACCAATGAGGCTTACTTTTTCGGTGATATAAGTTCCAACAACTCCTGGGACGTGTCCCGAAGGTGCAGGCTCAGCAGTCGAGCGATTGACCTCAGGATTTTAACACCGATTTTCGGGTGTTGATCACAGATCTGATCGAAGCGTCTGCGTGGCAGGGTGAGCAGGGTGACATCGGTGCGTGATTTGACGGTGGCGGTGCGAGAAAAGTTGCCGATGACGGCCATTTCCCCTAAGGAACCGCCCGGGGCTTTAATTGCCGATCAGCTATTGGCACCAACTTACAGATGAAACCGAGGGGAAATTATTAGGTTTGTGGTATCCGCGCGATTTGACAGATTAACTAATTTGACAATGTCACATTAGCCCGAACATGTGGTAAAACCGAGCGAATGAGCATAAAAACAATTTATTTGATCCCCAACGCTGGGGAATACCGGTTGAGAGAATCAAGACGCTTGGGGAAAAGCTTCAGGAACACTGGGAGCGACTTCCAGGAGCGTTTCAAGACCCAGACCAGAGATACCAGTGAACACGCGCTGGCGTACATGCGTGGGCAATTGACGATGGAGAGTGATCGGAACTTTGCTGGAATAGCCAACAGCATGGAGAAAGCGGATGGGCAAGCGCTGCAGCACTTCATGTCGAATTCGCCGTGGTCTGGTGCAGGCGTATTTGAGCAAATCCGGGAAGAGGTGCGAAAGACGCCAGAATTGCAGCATGGCAGCCTGCTGATCCTGGATGAAAGTGCTGACGAAAAAGCGGGCGGGCAAAGTGTGGGTGCGTCGCGGCAGTACAACGGGCGCATGGGCAAGGTGGATGAGTGTCAGGTAGCGGTGGTGTTGGGGTATGCGAACTTGAAAGTACAGCCCTGGCCATTGTGGGCCCTGGTGGATGCAGAGATATTCTTGCCGGAAGAATGGTTTGGAGAGGCATATGCCCAACTGCGCAAAAAAGTTGGGGTTCCGGAAGAGCGCAAGGCCTTTGAGACCAAGCCTGACCTGGGGCTGAAGATGATCCGCCGCGCCAAGGCGGAAGGAATGCCGTTTGAAGCCGTTTTGTGTGACGATCTGTACGGGCGCAGCCACAAATTTCGCGCCGAGTTGGACGGCGATGGTGTGCTGTACCTGGCAGATGTGCCCTCTAACCTGCGAGTGTACCTGGAAGAGCCCGTCATCGGCATTCCAGAACCCAAACCAGGCAAAAAAGGCCCAAAGCCGCAACAGGCGCAAGTTTTGAATGGGATCCGTTCTTACCGTGTTCAGCAAGTGGGGCAGCTTGCCGAGACACGCTGGCAATCTTTGCGCATCCGAACCAATGAGCGCGGCGTGTTGGAAGACCAATTCGCCGCCCGTCTGGTCTGGACTTGGGACAAAGAACAAGACGAAGCACGCCAGGAATGGCTGGTGATGCGCATCGAGCGCAACGGCGACCACACCTATGCCTTCGGTAATGCGCCCCATGACGTACCCTTGCAGTTCCTGGCCGAATGGCTGTGCGGACGCTATTTCGTCGAACGGGTCATTCAGGATGCCAAAGAGGAACAAGGCTGGGATGAGTTCCAGGCGCAAAAATATCTGGCCTGGGAGCATCACACCGCTTTGACCGCCTGTGCCTTGTGGTTTATCGCCACCACCAAGCTCTCCTGGGCCGAAGAATGTCAGCGCGACCCTGAACTGGTACAGCAACTTGAAGTCGAAGTCTTGCCAGCCCTGTCCACTGCCAATGTCCGAGAGATGTTGCGTTCTGTCATGCCTCTCCCGCAGCTCTCGCCCGAAGAAGCCCAATCTCAAGTTATCAAACATCTTGTCAATCGTTCCCGTTCTACCGCCAGCCGCCTGCGCCATCGCCGTAAGGCGGCCGGTCCATCCTAATGTGACATTGTCAAACTAATCACCAATATTTGATTTCTTTAACCTTGCTGGTATCTCAGCAGGTGGTTATACTTCCCTCATGGCGATGCAAAAAATTATTAGAACGTCTTCCTGATTTCTACACCCCACAAGACCGTGAGTTTATTGAGCGTGCCTATCGGGTTGCCGAAGATGCTCACCGCGGTCAAAAACGTGCCTCGGGAGAACCTTATGTAGCCCACTGCCTGGCAGTTGCTACGATTTTGGCCGATTTGCTGGTCCCACCTAAAATTATCGCGGCGGGACTTTTGCACGATACGGTTGAGGATACAAAAGTTTCCTTGGATGATTTACGCCGTGATTTTGGAGAGGAAGTCGCTCAGATGGTCGATTCGGTTACTAAATTGACCACGCTGCCCCGTGTCTCTCGCAGTGATCGCGTTGAAGAAACCCCTGAAGAGCGCGAGCGACGCGAAATTGCTCTCCGGCGTGGTGAGCTTTTACCCGAAGAAGAAGCCGAACAATTGATGCGCAGTCGCCGCTATGATTTGGCTTCAGAAACACTGCGCAAGACCTTTCTGGCTATGGCTGAAGATCCAAGCGTTGTGCTTGTCAAGCTGGCTGACCGGCTCCATAATATGCGAACGCTAGATCATATGCCAGCACATAAACAAAAGCGGATTGCCCAAGAAACCCTGGATATCTTTGCCCCGTTAGCCAATCGCCTGGGTATCTGGCAAATGAAGTGGGAATTGGAAGATCAGGCCATTCGTTATGTTGCTCCAGATATGTATAAGGAAATAGCAGAAAATCTCAATGATCGCCGCTCGATGCGTGAGAAACAACTGCTCTCGATTGTAGTTTGTTTGATGAATGTGATGGAAAAAGCAGGTTTGAAAGCTGATATTTCGAGCCGCCCCAAACATATTTTTTCGATTTACAAGAAAATGAGCCGGAAAGGTGTGCCTTTCGACATGGTCCACGATGTTCGGGGTGTGCGCATTATCGTGGATACGAAGGAAGATTGTTATCAAGCATTGGGTGCAATCCATGCCAAATGGCGGCCGATTTCCGGGGAATTCGACGACTATATTGCCGCCCCCAAAGACAACTTCTACCAGTCATTACATACCGCAGTCGTGTACGATGATGGCAAGACGCTGGAGGTGCAGATTCGCACCCGCGAAATGAACGAACGTGCAGAATACGGCATTGCGGCTCATTGGCGTTACAAAGAGGGTGGCTATCATGACCCTGACTTCGAACGCCGGGTTGTTTATTTGCGTCAGTTGATGGAATGGCGGCAGGATATCGAAGATGCGAACGAATTTGTCGATGGCATGAAATCTGATGTCTTTGGCGACCGGGTTTATATTTTTACTCCCCGTGGTGATATTATCGATTTGCCCGCCGGTGCCACACCCATAGATTTTGCGTACCATGTGCACACCGAAATCGGCCATCGTTGCCGCGGTGCGAAAGTTGGCGGCAAACTGGTGCCTCTGAGCTATGAACTCAAAACCGGCGATCAGGTGGATATCCTGACTTCAAAACGCGGCGGACCCAGCCGTGATTGGCTGAACCCGCATTTAGGATTAGTACAAACACAACGGGCCCGTGCTAAAATCCGGCGCTCGGTTTAAACTTCAGGCTCGAGAAAAAAATATTAATCAGGGCAAAACCATTCTGGAAAGAGAGTTACGCCAACTTGGATTAACCAATATCAATCTTGAACAACTTGCCCGTAAGTTTGATTATAAGAATTTCGATGATTTTTCTGAGGCCATTGGTTGCGGCGATATCGCTGCTGGCAAGATTGCCAAAGGTCTGATTGACAGTGATGAAGATAAAGATGATTTCTTCGATTTTCCGGAAATCGACGGGACCTCTCGGGAAAGAAAGGAAACCACCGGCGATATCGCCGTGCGCGGTCTGAAAGGGCTGCTGACCAATATGGGGCGCTGCTGTAATCCAACCCCCGGTGATGATATCGTTGGTTATATTACCCGCGGACGTGGAGCTACCATTCATCGAGCAGATTGTCCCAACATCCTCCGTATTCAAGATCGTGAACGCCTGGTACAGGTCTCTTGGGGGGATGACACCAATATTTTTCCGGTCCCCATTCGGGTGAAAGCTTATGATCGCGATGGATTACTAAAAGATGTTTCGACCCTGCTGGCTGATGAAAAAATCAATATGAGCAAAGTGCGCGTTGACGTCAATCGCAGCAATACCGCGATTTTTGACTTGATCATCGAAGTGCGCGATGTGGAACATCTCAGCCGGGTGTTAGACCGCCTGGAAGGTTTGAACAATGTTTTTGAAGCGTGCCGAGTCCGCCCTGGTTAGTTCGACCGAATTGCTACTTGAAATCTTGAGAAAAACGTAATAACATAAAATAAAATCCGGAGATTTATTATGGCCCGTATTCGTTGCCGCTACATTGGTTGCATCTATCTTGATGAAGGTATTTGTACTGCTACCGTTGTAAATCTAGATCCTGAGGAGGGTTGTGTGACTTTCGCGCGAAACAGGAGATCCTTACGAGGATGAAGAGTGGGAAGTTGAAACCGAAGAAGAGGATCTGGATGGATACGACGAATGGGACGATGAAGACGACGAATTTGAGGATGCCCTGTATGAGGATGAAGAAGAATTTTAAAATAAGCGTCGTCAAAATCGCTAAAGCTTCCTTTTTCCCCCCAGAACCTTCCTCGCCCCCTGGCCCCACACAAGATGGGCATCCGTCTGCACACCCGCAGGTGCCAACCATCCCTCGCGGGCGTGTTGCATTAATTCAACATGAAGTTCGAATAATTTGGCACTGAAACCAATCCCTGCCGGTATGCTGTCATAAATAACGACCATCGGTTGGCCTTCAGTGAGCGGCGATTTGGGATCGACGTGGACGCCTCTAAGATCACCACCATCGCACATCAAAAACAGAGGGGCGATATTTTAGCGCATATGCCAACCCGGCCAAACCACTCGCACCCGCACAAGCGCTCTCGG
>CAVQUU010000009.1:0-125031 GCA_963716825.1 uncultured delta proteobacterium | reverse complement strand
GAATCCCATCCAGGATGAATCGCCGGCAGCGGTGGAAGCAGAAACAGAATCCACACCGGATTTACAACCGGCTAAGGCATAGCCGTTTAAGGAGGAATAAAGATGTTTCCTTTCAGCTTTGAATGGACCTGGGAAACGACCCGAATGGTTTTCATGGGCGGCCTCTGGTATGCCTTGGGCATCATCGGAGCCGGCATGACCTATTGCATCCTTAAAGCCGCCATCGATGCATCCAAAGGAACGCAGGGGCGCAGACACCACTAGCCGCCTGCTACCCAAACCAACAAACCCGACAAAAAGCGCTTCTCCCGGACTGCGGTCCACGGGAGAGGCGCTTTTTCATTGTAAGGGAAACCCTTATCGGAACATAATTTTAACAACCCGATTACCCATGGGCCAGCCGGAGTTGGCTTTTGTTTCTTTTGTGCTTATTGTAATTCGGTAACCGCACAGGCCGCCAGTTGCCAGGCCCTATTCGTCTCGACGCCACGGCGGTTGAAAGGAGCACAGGCATGACCAGTCAGCCTACCCCAGACGATTTCAGGACCGTTCTCAGCATCGATCCCCTCCTGGATTTCTGGCGTCAGCAGGTGTCGCCAAAATGTCCGCATATGGCTGAGATGTTTGAGGTCTATGAAAAACGGGTTCAGGAGACGCCTGAATTGACGGGAGATATCGACCGGCCGGATTTGGCCGCCCGCCGCACGGAAATCCTTTCGCCATTGATGAGTGTGGCCTTTCCCTCGTCCACCTGGGAAACGGAGATCAGTGGTGCATTCACCCCCTTTCAACACGACACGATCTATTGCACGCCGGCCTACCGTGAACTCCTTTACGACAGCCGGGGCAAGATCGCCGGACGCCTCAAGGGTGAGAACAATACCCTGAATTTTCAGCGTTTCGTCCGTGCTTACGCCCTCATCCTCAAGCGACTCTACGGCATCGACCAGGGGGTGAACAGTCCCCTTATCCGGATCGTTACCGATCCAACGACGGGTCTGGAGCGCCATTTCCAGATCACCCCCGATTTTCAATTTGTTCAGGTGGGAACCGTGGGGAAACCACGCGAATTGACCGAGCAGCAGCGGGAGCGCGTGATCGAGCATATTGCCAACCCTGAGGTACTGACCGCCTTGCTGCCCCCCGGTGAGTTCATTTTCCGGGGATTCACCGTTGTGCGTGCCGTTGACGTCACCGAATCCGAGATCACATCTGCCCTGGAACGCGACCTGATCGGCCAGGAATCCATCTTTTCGGCCGACGGTTTCAAGCGGCTGCAGAGCCGCCTGCGCACCCTGTTCGGCCAACCGGAACTGAAAGCGAGCCTGGCCGCGGTTCAGGGGGACCAGGTATTGATCCTCAACGACGGACACACATCCGCGGCCAACTGCCTGTTCACCAATTCCAATCATATCCCCATGAGCGATCTGAAAAATTCGGTGTGGCTCCAGGCCGTCGACCACAAGGAGATCCTTCGCATTCCGGACCTGAGCAAAGAGCCGAACCTATGTCCGGCCGAACAGGAGGCCGTGGAGCATGGTGTGCGATCCATGCTCATCGCACCGCTCTATTTTGGCGGTGAGGCAATCGGCACATTTTGGGTCAAGTCCAATCGCCCCCATGACTTAGGTGCCGTGGACATCGAAAAAATGCGCCATATCGTCCCTCTATTTTCCATGGCCCTGAAACGGGGGCTGGAAGACATGAACAATGAGGTTCAGTCGGTCATTAAAAAGAAATGCACCGCCGTCCACCCATCCGTGGAGTGGCGCTTCCGCAATGCCGCCATGGAACACATGGAACGGTTGCGCCAGGACAATCCTTCCGAAATGGAACCGATCATCTTCAAGGGGGTGATCCCGTTGTTCGGTCAGGCAGACATTCGGGGCTCATCGGAGGCCCGGGTGCAGAGCATCCAGGCGGACCTGACCGAACAGTTGGCCCTGGCCGGGACCATCATGCAACGCGCCGCCGAAGTCAAATCCTGGCCGCTGATTGACGAATTCAGCTACCGAATCGACAAGCGCATCGCCGGAATCAAGGCCGGCCTATCCACCGAAGCGGAAAGCTTGGTCGCATCCTTTCTCCAGCGGGAAGTTGAACCCGGCTTTGACGAATTGCGCGCCATCGGCCCCGGTGTCAGCCATGCCATCGACAGGTATAACCAGGCGGTGGACCCGGTGATGGGTGTCGTCTATCGCAAGCGCAAGGCGTTTGAGGAGAGCGTCTCCCAACTCAATGAGCGATTGTCGGGCTATGTAGACCGTGAACAGGTCGAAGCCCAGAAAATCTTTCCCCACTATTTCGAAAAGCACCAAACCGACGGTATCGACTACGTGATCTATCTGGGGGCGTCCATGCATCCGGAAGGGAAACACAATCCGTTTTTCCAGAAAAACCTGGCCTTGTGGCAATTCAAGCTCGCCTGCGGTCTGGCATGGCATACCCGGCAGATCCAGTCGGAGCTGAAGGTCCCGCTGGACGTCTGTCACCTGATTCTGGTGAACCACACGCCCCTTTCCATACGCTTCCGCTACGATGAAAAGCGCTTCGATGTAGACGGTGCCTATGACGTGCGCCAAGAGATCATTAAATCCCGCCTGGACAAAGCCATGGTCAAGGGTGGCCGGGAACGCCTCACCCAGCCGGGCAAGATCGCCATCGTCTATTCTCACCCCAAGGAAGGCAGGGATATCCGACTCCACATCGACTACCTGCAACGCCGTGAACACCTGTTGGGGGATCTGGAGACCATTGACCTGGAAGACCTTCCCGGTGTTCAGGGGCTCAAGGCGCTTCGCGTAAGTGTGAATCTGGAAGCTAGTGCAACCGCCCGGGAGACCGAACAATTGGCCGGTTAGCCGGTATCCGGTCAGGAGAAATACGGTGGGTCGGCAGCGCTACCCCCGGTAACACGGCAGGCAACCGATTTGCCTTCCACAGGGCCGATTGATTTTGAACCCTGCCTCAATTGCCCCATGCCCTGCAGGAAAGCCTGCCCCCAGCAAGCTTTTTCAGGCAGGATGGATGCTGTCTAAGAATATGGCATGGATGCGACTCCTTTTTGTAAAACTTTTGTCAACCCTCCGCCCCCTTCTTGTCACCACACCGCTTTTTAATTAAAAATACTGTCCAACGATCTCCAAACCAACCAGGACTGAAGGCTTATTATGTTTAAATCGTTGATTCAAGGGATACGGGGCGTACTTTCGCTTGTGCTTTATACCCTCAATACGCTGGCCTGCTGTATTCCTATTTTCATCGTGGCGTTGATCAAACTGCTGCTTCCCATCAAGCCGATCCAGACCGGCTGCCGCAAGATCCTGACCGCCATTGCCAACGGCTGGATCGCGGTGAACAACCTGATCCAGACCCTGTTCAACGGCGTCCACTGGGATGTGCGCGGCCTGGACAACCTGGATCCCAAAGGCTGGTACATGGTGGTGGCCAACCACCAGTCCTGGGTAGACATCCTGGTGCTCCAGACTGTCTTTTACCGCAAGATTCCGTTCCTGAAGTTTTTTCTGAAAAAAGAGCTGTTCTGGTTCCCGTTTCTGGGGCAGGCCTGGTGGGCGTTGGATTTCCCATTCATGAAGCGCTACTCCAGAAAGTTTCTCAAAAAAAATCCCCACCTGATCGGCAAGGACCTGGAGATCACCAAGCGGGCCTGCGATAAATTCAGGAACATTCCCGTGTCGGTGATGAACTTCGTCGAGGGTACGCGGTTCACCCGCGATAAGCATTCCCGCCAGCGATCGCCTTACACCCATCTGCTGCGCACCAAGGCCGGCGGCATGGCTTTCGTACTGGCGGCCATGGGCGACAAGCTTCAGCACATCGTAGACGTGACCATCGCCTATCCCCAGGGTGCGGCCACTTTCTGGGATTTTGTCTGCGGGCGGGTCAAGGAGATCAAAGTCAGGGTGAAAACCCTGCCCATCGACAGCGAAATGATGGGCGACTACCTTCAGGACCCGCAGTTCAAACGGGGTTTCCAGAACTGGCTCAACAGCCTGTGGCAGGAAAAAGATCGTGATCTGACCCGCATGCTGGCCCGCTGAGCCTGATTTTCAGTGTGTTATGGGTTTGAGATAAAAAAGGCCCCTATTTAGATAGGAGCCCTTTTTTCATTGCCCGACCCGTGGAACCCGCCGTTATCTGAATATCCGTCTACATGTTATTTTGCGATTTTGTTGTGATGTTCGGGTCGTTTGCCTTTTTTAGAATCTACCACCGCCATAATTGAACCCGCTCAATTTAGGTATCCGTATATGTTTTAATCGATTTAATTACTTGGGCTTCGATCTCTTCAAGCAGTGTATAGGAAATAGAATATGACTTTTTCTGATAGCTTATCTTGCCTACCTTTAGGTCGACAAGATACAATTCAATCGGAATCTGATCATATTCGGTTGTACTTCGCATAATTAAGGCAACGTCGGCGTCTATCCCGGCACAATACTGCACCACTGCAGCAGCATCAACCTCGGAAGAAGAAAACAATTTAGTTTTCTTCCAAATTTTCGATTTATCAGCACCGGGGTCATCCCTGTATGAATATACAAGACTGACGTTGCCCTGTTTTTCAATCCCATTCAGCACCGATTCGTACTGGTGCTTGATGGTAACAGACTGCAAATTCTGAAAAAAACTTGGCAGAAATGCGAGTTTAAGTTTTTGACTGGATTCGAATGTTTTTTTAACGCTGTCGATTTCATTTTTTTCATGGGTTGGCGCCAACTTTGCGGTGGGTTGGTTTTTTTCACGCTGCTCAATCTTTTTTTCAACAACAGAAGCTTCCTTAATCCCGTATTTTTCGATATATATTTTCGCCAAGGTGAGGAAGGCGCCATTTGGAAATGCATCGATATACGACTGGTACTGTTTTACATCCTTAGAATCCTTTACCGACTCCCAGTATAGAAGTTCAAATGATTCCGAAGGCCGGCTATCTTTGGTTACCACGTTGACTTGTTCGGGTGAAACAAAATAAAAATTTGCCGTTAAAGACGAGGATTCCCATGGTACTTGACGCTTTTCGGACGCCTCCATGACCTCGATCCGCACCTTTTTGAAGCAGTCCTCGATGCTTAACCCATCCTGATTTATGAATTTTAGCAGTTTTGCGGTGTACAGCCCGTTTCTACCTTCACCATCCGCGGCAACTGATCCGGGTGCTGTCGAATAGGCCAGAATCGAACCGGTAGGCGCTTCCATTTTTGCCAGGCCCCGATCTCCGGACCTAAATTTACTGGCGAATGGATTGTTCCTGCAAGCATCCAGTATGATGATGTTGATACCGTTTCCGGCATCTTCCATTTTGCCCAGTACCCGTCCTGCATCGACCGTCTCGAATTTGATGTCTGATTCCGAATCAACGTTGGCATCGATGGGGATTAGATAATTCCGGCCAGATACCTGGACACCGTGGCCTGCAAAATAGAACAGGCCCACGCCGCCCTTGCGTAGGTTCTTGCCAAATTTTAAAATCTCATCCTCCATTGCCTTGTGGGTCGCATCGACCGTTAAGGTCACCTCAAATCCAAGACGCCTCAAAGCCGTTGAAATATCGGTGGCATCGTTGGCTGGGTTGGCCAGCGGTGAGATGTGACGATAGCGGCTGTTGCCGATGACTAAGGCTTGACCCTTCGTTTCACTGCTCAACCATAGATCGGTTTTGGCGCCGCTGTCAGCAGCCAGCCCATGGGTTGCAGCAATGGCTGTACCGGCAGCCATTGCGAAAATAATGATTGTCCGTATTTTCTGAATCACTTTGGGGAATGTTGAGGCCTGCATAGGTCATCCGTATTCGAACCTATCTCAAAAATAGTCTAAGTGCCAATGGCAGCGTTATGAAACGGCTCAATATGCTCACAACCTACATGGCTGCTCCGCTTTTTCGCCGTTGCGTGCCTTGCCCTGAACCCCGATCCTTATGGTTGAGATGGGTTTTAGTAAATGTGGTTAGAAGCCGGCTTTAGCAATGGGTAAACTGATGAACTCGTAAGTCGCATTTCCGACGGGTTCGTAAAAAAGCCAAGATCAAGGCTTGCGAGCCGCGAAAGCGAGCGGGGTTCGCGAGCGAACTTGAAATCGATCGTCATCTATACGGCGAAGATTTCCCGCAGGGAATCTTCAATCCCGAGAATACCGCTATCGCGGGTGCCGTAGGCAGCGTACTTACGGTACTCCGCAGTGGCGAGGGGTGAAGCGTAACGCAGATATCGGCTTTTTTACGAATCCGTCAAGATTTGCTGATACTAACCACCCCAATGGGAAAGTCTGTGCCGACCATGTGGACTTGCGGAATCTGCTCGAAATTGAAGGCATTCATCGTGATGGTGGGGACCTGGTCGTTCACGTAGGCGGCGAGTTCGAAGAGGCCCGTGTAGCCGTCGCGGTTGCCATACTGCGCATCCGCGTGGCGCAGGCCTTGAAGGAGCACATAGGTGAAAACACCATGGCCCTGGTAGCCTTCGGCGGCCGGCTGCTCATCCGTGGAGGCCACGATGGTGGCCCGGCCGGTTGCACGCGTGAGCTTGGCGATGGCGGTTTTCTCGGCCATGCCGCGCATGGCCACCATAGACTGCGAGAACGATCCGCTTTCGCACGTGTCGATCAACACCAGGCTCTTGCGGGCAGGGATGTCGGCCAGCCAACTCTGGAGATGATCCTGATTGATGGCGTTTTTGCGAACGGCATCGTCATTGTAATAGCGAAAGTCCTGGGGCAGGAAGTAATACCGACCGTCGAGCGTCACGCCATGGCCGGCCAGGTAGAGCATGAAAACATCCTGAGGGACAATGGTTTCTTTTACCTCGTTGAAAGGCTTGTCCAAGCCCCTTTAGCGTGACCTGATCGTCAAACAGCGGGGTCACCCTCACTTTGTGAAACAGCGGGGCGCCTGTCTGGCGTATGATGTCGACGATGGCCTGGCCGTCCTGGACGGCATATTTCAGCCGCAAGGCCTTGTCGCGATAGTGGTTGATGCCCACGACCAGCAAGTGAAGCGTTGGAGACGTCGCGACAGCCTCTTTTACTGGTGGTGCAGGAATGGCGGATAATGCGGTTTGAGAAGGGCTGGTTTGAACAAGGGACGGCAGTGGCTCGGCTTTAGCAACAACGGGCGCTGGCGGTTTCACAGTCGTTACCGCAACCGCTGGTTCGGGAGGCGGCGTCACGGTTGGAGGTTCAGCCGCCGGCTCGGGAGGTCGCGGTATCGGCGGTGAAACCTTGGGAGCAGCACTGATGATAGGTGGCGGCGCGGGTGGAGGTTGGGCCACGAGTTGTGGCGCAGGGGGAGGCGGCTTGACCGTGAAGGTGAGAACTGCAGGAGACGAGGCGATCTCGTTGCGCTGGTTATAGGCAACGAGTTCGACGGTGTTGTCCCCCGGCAGGAGTGTGAACTGCTGTTTGAGCGTTATCAAGTCGGTTTTCAACGATTTTTGACCGGCGCTGGCCAGGCGCGACGTGGAACTGTCGGCATAAGAATCGGTGGCCACGGTGGTCTCATTGATCCGCCAGACGACTTTTCCGATGCCGCCGCCTTGATCCATGACATTTGCGTGCACATCAACGACCTGTCGGTCAACCGCCGTGTCGGCGGTTGGGTTGATGAATGCGACCCGCGGTGCAAGTCCGCCGGCAATAACCTCCTTGACGCCGATCGAAGCCTCCTTTTTCTGCCAGAGCTTTCTGGGAATCGCCATGCAGCTTGGTATAAACGAGATCCGGGCGATAGAAGCGATCGTACAACTGGTCGACCGACACGAACTGCGGCGGTACGATCGCAGCCCTTGGTTCACGCTGTAGCCGATTAGGCGCGATCCATTGGCCGATGCCGCGAAATAACCTTCCGGTGTCCAGGCAATCCACTCGCCGTCGGACGGTTGGGAAGAGTGAGAGGGTCGGGCCCGATCTCTGCATTGTCCGTCGCACCAATCTCTGCCAGATTCCACAGTTTGACGGTTTGATCATTGGAGCCGGACAGCGCCCAGCGGCCGTCGGCCGAGACGGCCACGGCCGTGATCATGCCGGTGTGGCCGATCGAGCCTGGCCCGGGTTTTGCCATTCAGCGTGTAGAGCTCGGAGTTCACCATTTTGGCCGCCCGACAGAACGTTTTGGCCATCAGGCGTGAGGGTGTAGGCACTGTGCCAGAAGCCATCGCTTCGGTCCCCGCTCGATCGTGCTGAGCTTTTTCCATCCCTTTTTCACCTGCATCCGGCTGATCGCCGTCCTTTTGAACCGTCAGTGAGACGTCGCCCACGCTGTCCTGTGCCCTAACGGCATCAACATCTGAAAGCCCGCCGGTCAGGCGCTCCAGCTTCTCGAGATCGAAGCGGTGTTCGAGAGGTCCCCGGTCGTTGATGGAGGAAAAGTTGGCGGTCTGGCCCCAGCTGATGTAGCGCCCATCCTTGGAAAATCCGACAGCATAGATGGTTCGGCCCTTGCCCTCGAGCCGGGACAGGATCTCACCATTATTGGCGCGCCACAACAGGATTTCTTTATGGTCGCCTCCACCGCTGGCCAGCCAGCGGCCGCTGGGGTGAAAAGCCGTGGCCATGACCAGGTTATCATGACCGCTAAATTGAAGCTGCGTCTTTCCCGCTGGGTACGTAAACAGCGTTAGATGTTTGGGTTTTGGAGGCGTAAAATTTCCGGCAGACAATCAACTGTCCATCCGGAGAAAAAGCAAGGGCGGAAAGTTGGTGACTAGCACTGGCCAATACCCCACTGGATTTTCCGTCGCTGGCCTGCCAGAGTCGAATTTTACGATCCTGGCCGCCCGAAGCCAAGACGCTTCCATCCGGATGAAAGGCCACGGAGCGCACCTTACCCGTGTGTCCTTTCAAGCGTTCCAGGACGTTGGACGTTTCCTTGAACAATATGTGTGGTGTCCCAAAGCCCCACCGTGCCGTCATAGGATGCCGACGCCAGGCGATTGCCGTCCGGCGACCAGGCCAGCCCGGTGATGCGGTCCGTATGGCCGGTGAGCACCAGCGGAGTTTTATCGATGCGCTGTCCCTCAAGTGCAGACATATCCCAGATCCGGATCGTCTTATCCTTACCTGCCGATGCCAGCCAACGACCGGAGGGAGAAAAAGCCATGGCGAGCACGTTGTCGGTGTGGCCGTGCAACAGGGCCATCACCTCACCGCTGGCGAAGTCATGCAGGCGGATGGCATTGCGGTCCTCGGCAGGCCCTGCCAAAAGTCCTCCCACGGCAAGCCATTGTTGACGCCCTTTCTCATCCGGTGGCGACAGGGCCGCCGCGAAGACTTGACCGGCCCGGCCGTCCTCGATCTGGCCGCGGATCGTCCGCATCAATTCGGCCTTTCTGCCATCCGGGGAGACCGACCATACCCGGATCGTCTTGTCGTCGCTGACCGAAACCAGCTCACGACCGTCAGCGGTAAAGATCAGCGTACCGATGAGTGCTTGGTGGCCGCCGGCTTCGAGGACAAGGAGGGGGGAACTATCGGGTTTTTGGATGGTTGCTGCGTGCAATGACTTACGATTCGCACCGGTAGCGGTGTTTGGTTGGCCTTCAACCAAAAACATCATCATCAGACTTAACATAAAACTTAGCGGCAGTTTTTGCAGGTTCATCACCGCCTCCTTGAATTAAACATCAAACGATGAAGAGAGGTCAATATTGTCTAAACCTTGCCCCACGTGTCGGAATGTTGGGTAGAATTATGATTCAATGTATTCGCTATCGGCTGCTAAGCTATTACAATGGACGGAATAACAATCGAAATATGGTTTAAAATTTCAGTGCACTGACCGATTGGTTATGGGGCTGCGCCAATCGTTCTACCACTCAATCGCCTATCACAGTGGAGCTATGACAATATATACTTCTTTGTCCCTCATTAATTTGGTATGACATTATCCAGCATGATATGTCCGCCGATCGATGACGAAGGCCTGAAAAATATTCTAAAATTTATGTTGAGTATAACTGTTCCTACCGGCATCAGAAAACTTGATATGCTGAGGTTGTGCGTGGTCCATCCTGCATTACTTCCAAGTGCTATTGGGTGGAACTGACCATCTGTGAAATAACTTTCCGTCAAATCCGGCTTTCTTACATGTAGAACGGTCTGAACCAAGATTGCGTCACCTGAGTAACCGGTCATATCTTCTCCAGAGATTTCATAGGAAAACGATGAAGCCTCATTCCAAAGGACATCATTGCTGAGATCAGGAGAAATGAAATCCCAATGGATCCATTCATCACCACTTGGACTTGGGGGCAGTGTAAGGTTGCTGCTGCCTATATAGATTATTCCATTCGTCCATCCCACTGGAACATTGACAAAGTATCCTGCTATTTGGTCGAGTGATCCGTCATCATAGAAACCGGCCCTACTCCACCCCTGATTATCCGTATCGAAATCAAATACCAAGGGCGGTGTGTAGTTTACCGTGAAAGACCGTGTGGCCGGAGAGGAATCTTCACTTCCGGCCTGGTCGCGCGCTTTAACCTGGAAGGTGTAGGATCCATTGGGCAAGTTGCTGTAGCTCCGTGTGGTAGCGGAGCTGAAGCTTGACCACCCACTATCATGCCCTTGCAGATAGGTTGCGTAGACGAGGCTTGCCGGAGGCGTAATATCGTCCGAACCCGTGTACGTAAAAGTAGCACTATTCTCCGTAATGGTGCCGCTGGGACCTCCTGTGATCGTCGTGTTAGGAGGATTGTTGGGCGGTGTGTAGTTTACCGTGAAAGACCGTGTGGCCGGAGAGGAATCTTCACTTCCGGCCTGGTCGCGCGCTTTAACCTGGAAGGTGTAGGATCCATTGGGCAAGTTACTGTAGCTCCGTGTGGTAGCGGAGCTGAAGCTTGACCACCCACTATCATGCCCTTGCAGATAGGTTGCGTAGACGAGGCTTGCCGGAGGCGTAATATCGTCCGAACCCGTGTACGTAAAAGTAGCACTATTCTCCGTAATGGTGCCGCTGGGACCTCCTGTGATCGTCGTGTTAGGAGGATTGTTGGGCGGTGTGTAGTTTACCGTGAAAGACCGTGTGGCCGGAGAGGAATCTTCACTTCCGGCCTGGTCGCGCGCTTTAACCTGGAAGGTGTAGGATCCATTGGGCAAGTTACTGTAGCTCCGTGTGGTAGCGGAGCTGAAGCTTGACCACCCACTATCATGCCCTTGCAGATAGGTTGCGTAGACGAGGCTTGCCGGAGGCGTAATATCGTCCGAACCCGTGTACGTAAAAGTAGCACTATTCTCCGTAATGGTGCCGCTGGGACCTCCTGTGATCGTCGTGTTAGGAGGTGAGTTTTCCAACTGCGTCAGTGCGATCTCTAAATCAACCGTGGCAAATGCGACAACTTGCGTGGTTGCATTTGCTGCTTCATAGCCTTCGACGCCTGAAACCACTAAAGTGATTTCTGAAGCGGCAGGCGGGACGGCGCTCAAGTTGAGGGTAACCTGACCGGCAGCGTCAGTTGTCCCCGGACAATTTTCGCAGGTAATGCCGGGGCCGGGATCCTGTATATCCACCACCGCGCCCTCTATGAGTCCCCCGTCAATTACAGTTACGCCGATGCGTGCCGCCGACAAGGCTGATCCCAAGCCGGTATCTAGAGCTGTTGCAGCGTCCTGAGTAACATTATCCTGCAGCTCCACCGCCTGCTCGATGGGCATGCCCAATGCTTCGAGATCTGTCGGATTAATACTCCCCGTCGTGGTGAGATTCTCAAGGGCCGCAAGATAATCGCCGTTGACACCATTTTTAAAAAAGCTGTTGAAAAGGGTAGTGGCGGAAAAAGCCACCATCACCACATCATTATCCGCAGTATCCGCAAGATTGGGGCTACAGTTATCCGGTGGTTGTCCCGTAACTGGATCTGGTTCGCAGAGTGAGAAAAATGATATATTCACGCCATCTCTCTCTTTTTCCCTTATGAAGACTTCCAGTCCGGCAATGTCATCCAAATAATTCTGTTTAGTTCTGCCCAGATCGCCGGTTAACTTGGAGGCAATGTTTGTGCTGAAGACCGTCGTTGCGGGATTTACCTCTTGAGGGGGAAGATCGCCCCCTTCCGGCCGACCAGGCACATAGGTGGCCAGGACCAGCGCTTCTTGGCCTGGCGGGAAACATCGTACGTACCCAGGTAAATTGGGAGGGATTTCAAGAAAATACTCTCCGTTTTGGTTGGTTGTAGCAACAAACGGTTTGCCCACACCTGAAGGAAATATTGCATTAAATGCGGCCATGATTTCCGCTTCACGTCCGATGTAACGGTTATTGATTTCATCCTTAACAGCTTGCAGGTCAGGCCGACTTATCTTCCCGTCGTCAAGAAAATCGGCCAAGGCCGCGCTGTAAGCATATTTTCCACCTTTTATATCGTTACTGATGATAAAATCGCATCGGGCATTTACAATTGGAGATCTATCTCCACCGTCACCGGCAGGGCCGCCAACGCCACCACCGTCGCCCCCTCCTTCGCCGCCGCCGTCGAAGTTGACATTCACCCTCTGCTTAAACATGGAAACAAATGCTTGCGTCGATACCTCAGCGACCATAGCTAGAGGATCCCGCCCTGAATTAATTTCGTCCAAAAGTTCTAATTTACGAGCTTGTGGAATGGCTGGATTCTCAGATTTAATAATATTAGCTACAATCGTCCTGGCCGGTGTTACATCTTCGCCAGTCATTTTGTTGCCGCCTATTTGGCCATTTGTGCTCAAGAAATTGGAAAGGGCAAGATTTGGAATGCCTTGGGGAGAGCACCGAATATACCCCTCAACATCGGGGGGTAAAACGATTTCATACTCTCCGCTCGCATTACATCTCCATGCGTATGCAATACCGTTCTGGTCTTGAAAAAAACAGCTGGCATCAGGAAGGGGAGAGTTTGCAGTCCCGTCGCCAACCTTTCCAGAGACTGTGACATTTTCCTCTTGAGTTAGCGGAGTTCCACCGCCACCACCGCCGCATCCAACCGTCGCAAGTATGCAAGCGAGGCCAACCATGAAAACGGTCATCCTGTTAAGCAACTCCGGGAAAATGATTCTTGGTAGCATCTTGTCCTCCTTATAGCAGGCCATTCAGTTTTCTGGATGTCACAGATGGTGAATTCCTAGAATAGGGTCGATTTTACCATATTGTTTACTCTTGCGGGAAAGTCAGAGAACTCCAAACCCGGCGTTGCCGAGGGTTCGTGATAGATTGCTACGGCATCACTCATCGCAGAATCAGTTTGCGGGCAGTTTTCTAACACGAACACGACGGTTTTTGGAACTGTATGGATCGACGACGTCAGCCAGCCGCTCGAAACCATATCCGTGGATCTCGATTATTTCAGGTGAAAGATTAAACTGACTAACCAAATAGTGTTTGGCGCTCGCCGCTCTCTCAATTGACAGCGCCATATTATATTCTTCCTCCCCGGCCATGTCGGTATGACCTTCCAGAATGATCCGCGAAGAATTGCCTTCGGCCAGGTATTGTCCGAGTATGTCCAATTGCTCCTGCCCACCTGCAGTCAATTCCGATGAGTTAAACTCGAATAGAACTTTAATATTTAATCGCGCACCAGGTTTGATACTGCGGATGCCAACAGCGGTGATTTCTTCCGTACCGCTTTCCAGAGCGGCAAGTTTGTATTTCATGTTTTTAACTTCTTCGCCTTGCCCCGATTTAATTCCTTTCGCGTAGTACTCGGTGGCAAGGTAGTTGTACAACGCCTGATTCTCAGGGTTTATATCGTTTTTCCACCAATGGTCGTAATAGTCGCCCATTGCCTGGTAAATTATTGGGTCGTTGGGACATTGCTTCAACGCTTCCTGGAACACCTCCTCAGTGTTCGCTGAGGGTGGTTTTGCAGTTGCCGCCTCTACCAATTCCCGTGCATCGCTGCAATTGTCGGCCCAAGCCGGCGTCGTGCCTAAAAGCCCAAGAATCGAAACCAGGGCCAGGTGTAAAATTATTTTGGTCATGTCATTTTCCTTTTTCATGCTTTTATAGGTTTCTTCACAAAATTGAAAAAGGCCGAGCCTTCAATTCACAGTGATGAATTCAACAGGCCATGAGAGCGTGGGATTAGAGCGTTAGATATTTTTTTCAAGGCTTAAGTCAATTTTATATGCAAGAAACATGCACTCGGATTGGATTCAGAGATGGCAATAAATTTTATACGATAACGGGTTGTTATGTAGCGGTTGGGTAGGATGGACGTAGCAGTGTCTAAGTAAAATTTTTCATATTAAGAAATAAAATACATAGATATTGGATAGTCGATAACAAAAGATTGAACCGATGGTTTCAGTTGTATGTTTTGACAAACCTGCTGATGACCGAATACTGGTCAGAAGGCGCAGCATAGAGACTGATAAACAGGCTTTCACAATAGTCGACGGCGCTGTTTGATGAATGGGGGGCATAAGACCAGGATGCCGGTTCGATGATCACCTGATCTTCAGCAGCGAGGTAACGTTCAACCGGCAAGAGTGCCTTGTCGAGATACAGAATGGCGGCGATCATCTCGGAACCGGTTGGTGGAGACACCTCCATGGGTGCGGTGCAATACGGCTTTTGAAACACCAGGGGCACGTGTTCTTCCCTGATTAACGGGAAAAGCATATAAATGGCCTCCGAATTGACACTCAGCAGCATGGTGTAGGCATCACGGTTCGAATTCAAGCAAATATCAATCGACCCGCCCACTTTAACCATCCCGTCGGATCCACCGTTTAGGGTGACATCTGCGGCAAACCCATCATTTATCGGCCTTAAAAGATTCATTGACCCTAAGATATTGAAACAATAATATCTTCGAATAAACGTCTCAAGCACAGCAACTAGCTGCTGGTCGTCCTCGAAATAAAAGCTTTCCTGATACTTATCGACTTGGTCATCGCCATATAGGTTGCTGCTCAGCACGACGTTTTTTGAAATTGAATCCAAGACGATAAGCAGATCGCACCCGCCCTGGTCGATCCTTTTGACAACGTCCATCCGATCGAGCAGGGCTTTCACTGAAAACGCCAGGTCCGAATTGTCAACGGCAGCATCGAGGATGCCTGTTTTTACAGCGAAAATCGTTCTCGGGTTGCTCGGGAGACGCAAACTTTGCGTGGTTTCCGATTTCGGCCAATATTTCGTAGGTTCTATCCGTAGCAGATCGAAGCAACGGTAATGGAGCAGAGATGGTTGCATGGGTTGGGTCGGCCAATCCGGCATCGTCCGCTACTCCTGTTACGAGTGTTTCGCTTGTGGTAACGTCGGTCAAGGCATCATCGGAAGGCGGTGTCACTGGCGAAGGTGTCGTCTCTTGGTGATCGATACCTCCTGCCGGTGGTTCTTTCGATTTGATCTCGGTATCCTGGCTTTCATCCACCGCTAATTTTTCCGGCTCGCCGTTGAAATAATGACCGATGTTGTCCATTTGCCAGATTGCCAACGCGATCACCAGCACGACCCCCAATGCGCCCATCAGGAGCGGTATCCTTTTTTTGGGCGGCCGCCCGTCCGCATGTTTGCCTTTACTGCGCCTTCTGGTTTCCTCCTTGGCCTGATCCATGGCATAGATGAGGTCTTTAGCGGTCTGGTACCTCGCGGATCGGTCTTCCGCCAGGCATTGCAGAATAATCTTTTCGTAGCGGGGCGGAACAAAGGGCAGGCGGTCCGGCACCGGGTAGGGGGGCAGCTTGCCGGTGACCATCAGGTAAAAAACGACACCCAACGAGTAGATATCGCTCCTTCCGTCTATGTCTCGCATGCCACGGGCCTGCTCCGGCGACATATAATCCCGTGTGCCCGGCGTAAAGCGTATGCGCGTAATGTCCGAGCCTTCTGACGATTTGGCAATGCCAAAGTCGGTCACTTTAACGACATTATCTTGCCGAATCATTATATTGGAAGGTTTGATGTCGCGATGGATAATTCCCTTGCTGTGCGCGTGCTCCAGCGCAACGGCAACGCGAATTATAATTCGAGCGGCCTCATTTAACTCATAGGGTCCATCCTCTCTGAGCCGATCAGCCACCGTGATACCGGGGACATATTCCATGATCAGGTAAATGGCATCGTCTTTGGTAACCCGATCATGAATGTATACGATATTCGGGTTGGAGAACTTGGCCAGGATCTTGGCTTCGTTTTCAATCCGTTGCAGGAATTCTTCGTCATGGGCCATTTCCAACGGCAAGGTCTTGATGGCTACCTGACGCTTGAGGGATACCTGCTCGCCCAGGTATACGATACCCATACCGCCGCGGCCGATCTCTTCTAACAGTTTATAGTTGCCTATCAAGATTTCTTGCATGCTCGAATCCGCTGTCGGTTAAACCAGATAGTATAAGTGTTTCAATGGTTAGAGGGCTTGGCACAGCCAAAAATTACGCACATAATATGCATAAATGTAACATTTAGAAATTCCCATTTTAGACAAAATGTTTGGGGTAAAAACAGAAAAAAATCTTGTTAATCCTGTCGAAAAAGTCCCGCCACAGGCGGCTAAGACTATAGGTGCGAGGTCGTGAGATGGCAACAACAACCACTGTCGGCGAAATTCAAAGAAACTTTGCCGAGGTCCTCAGGAAAATTAAAGTCCGGAGAAGAGGTCATTGTCACCAAAAGAGGCAAACCGGTTGCTATAATCACCGCCCTGGGCGCCAAACAGAATATCGACTGGCCTGATTTCTTTCGAGAGTGCATTGATTTAGAAGGAAAGCCGGTAAGCGAAATCGTTGTTGAAGGCCGAGAGGACCGATTCTGATGGTTTATATCGCAGTTGGCCTCGGCGGCCAGTCTGTAGATCGTAATATGATTCTATCTCCTTTCAGACGCCTATTTTTTTTAATCCCCCCTAACAAAAATATATGAACTTCTATGACCATTTCCTATCGTCGTGGGGATGGAACACTGATGACATCCTCGGCTTCACCGTCGATAACCCGGCTGAAGCGCCGCCGACAACCAGCCATAGCAGTAGGCGTTGGCGATCGCCTGCTGAAATGTCAATCCATTATCATCGTCAGGATTATTCCCGAAGTTTATCTCGCCGGCGCCTGCCATTCCACTGTGGTCGATATTGAATACCGTGTGGGACCGCTCATGGATAACCGTTTCAACCCTTCTTGCCACCTTGCTGCTAAAGTGGTTTCTCGGAAAGTGCATGGTCCCGGTTGGATCATTCTTGATGACCCATGCCTGCAAGAGGCCCCTTTCGGGATGGTATTGCCTGCGAATAAATTGATTGAAGCTCTGCAGCAACGTTTTATATCTACTGAGCAGTATATTCAGGTTGGAGGCATCGTTGGACGAATCAAACTCAATGTGGAACACATTTTTCAGCTTGCGTTTCATGTCTGCGTCATTTGCGGTTCCCAATCGCCGGATGACGACATTGAGCCACTGTTTAGCGGTATTGAAATCCTGATCAACCACCGGTTCCCAATTCATGCGCATGAGCGTGACGCCATCCCGGTCGATGCGCCCGTCTGGCTTGGTCATGAAGCGTTTTTGATATTCGGAGATGGCACTTCGGGTATTGCTGTCCATCGATCCGGTGACCGTCACCGACACAAAAAGAGGTGGGCGAACGCTTCGAAGCAGGGACTGGATCGCTCGCACATCCTGTGGCAGATTACCTGCAGGTGATGCACCCACTGATTTAACGATCTTGACTTCCGTCATGACGTAAATTCCCTTTACTAAAATTCACTTCGTTTGAAAAAAGGACAAAGTCATCGAAATTTATTCACGTGACGGTTGTAGCTACTTCTAGAATTAATTTATCAATCCAATCTTCAACCCTCATTGATGTGCCCCCGAACTTTACTTGTGAATATGACGGTACGGGAAAACGGCGAAACCGTTGCATCCTGTTGACTGGATATCATCCCTCATTTCTATTGGCTTGGGGGCTTATTTTTTGAAGGTTATGGTCACCTGTTCAAAGGCCTGAATAACAGCGTCATCGTACTCCTTCTGCAATTGATTGACGCCTGCAGCGGCAATATTCCTTTTGGCAGCTTCATCCAAAGCCTTTATTGTTCTTTGGTCTCGCGGTCTTAATGGGAATTGAACGGTTCGGCCATCTTCAGAGCCATAGGACAAAATGAATGGAACTTTGATGGTTTGGGTTCGGCAGCGATTGCTTAATGCCGTGGCGTCCGGCAGAGTACTGATGACATACTTTCGATAATGCGCGAGATCTTTTCTAATCGAGGATGCATCATTTCCCTTGGGTATCTCTATCGAATATTTCTGCACCACGATAAACCAAGTGTAACCAGAAACACTTTTCGCACCGAACCATTTGGCAAAATTAGCCAGGCGGCGAGGTTTGTTGGCAACATTGCACCCATCGAAGCTTATTTTGTCGACTTGTGTGGTTGTTACATTCGACGGGTTGGTAAATAGTTTCTTGACGCTTTTTTCATCAAGATCTCTTACATTGCCTCCAATAATCAGGCCACCACCGTAGGAGTGGAAAGAAAGCACAAGATGTCCGATTTTCTTGTATTGCAAAACATTTTTTGACAGGGCTTTCCAGCTTTTTACTGCAAACATATTTTTCCGACTGGAGATGTTATATCGTTTCTGGGCAATTACCCATTGTATATCTTTGTCTAAATCAGAATCGTAAATAAATAGCTCCGCAGTTTCCTTTTTTGCCGGCAGCGCGATGCCACCGCTTTTGGCAAGCAATATTTCGTGGTCGCGAGATATTAATCCAGGAAGTTTTCGGGTTTGTGGTATTTTAAATTGATGATCCGGATCAGCTGCATCCCGCCAACCCGTGGGACCGCGAGTGGGCAACCAGCCTGGATTGGTTTCACTGCAAAGCGATCGTCGAGCCATGTCTGTCCGTTTCTTTTAAAATGAATAAATTACTTGATTTTCTGTTTTCAATTGATACCATTGGCGAGAATGATTAATCGTTGCATTGGGTCGCGCCTTGTTTGCGCAGCCATTGGCGTCGTCCTCCAGCGCGTTTTCCTGGAAGCACCAGCTTTCCACGACGAACACCAGACCTGGAGCCGACCAGTATTCCCGCAGTTCTGGGCCTGCTTTGATGCCTTGGGAAATGTTGGCGGTGCCTTGCCTCTCTGATTTAACCCATTCCAGACCAGTAACTGCCGCTCCACTGAAATGGCCAGTCATGCGATACGATCGCTCCGGCGTGGCGACATCGGTTGGATCCAGTTCAAGCGCGGGAGATGGCAAGAACCATCACATGCTGTAACTTTTGCATGTCATTATAAAATGGAAACACCCATGTCGGACACGGACATCCCCATGAAAGCGTGGTTTCCAGAATAATCGTTCTACGCATGTTGGGCGTCGAGCGGACCTCCGCTAAAAAGTCGTCGATGACACGGGGGGTATCGTAGTTGAGTTCGAACAGCGCCTTCCATGGCTCCAATGATGGGTTCCGTTTGGCCGAATCAATCGCGGCGCTGTCGGTACCAGGAAGTCCTTGACCAGTTTCCTTTTGCTTGGAGAGGGAGGACCCGGCCTGGGACTGTTGCTCAGTTATAGGCATGGACTCCGTCATTGACAATGCGGGCGTGCAGGAAACCATGCCGAGTAGAACCATGCTGATAACAAGTCGGATGGTCATGACCACTTATCCTTTCAAAGTTCCGGTTGCATTTGCCGCCAGGTATTGGGCCCAATAATCCCATCAACACCCGAGACACCACCGAGTTTCTGATATTGCCAACGCGCAACACCGATTGCGAATTCTTCCTCATCATCATTTGTGAGCCCAAGCAGCGTTTTAATTTGATCAAGCCTCGACTGCCATCCCAACGTTCTCCTGTAGGTCCGGTTTCTGGCAACGGCCCTCCGAATAACAGGACGGCAGGCGCGACGTAACAACGCATCGTTTGACATTGAAAAAAATGTGGCCCAAAGGTCATTGGACTCATTACGCATGCTGTAGTCCCATGCTCTGCGAAACCGGGGCGCATGGGCAAGGTTGCCAAGGCATACGTCGATCAGCATGGCCCCATTGGTAGGGGGAAACACGGTTTTGTTGGGGTTGTTCCCAGCCCGTCCCGACGTGCTGTGACCGTACAACCGAAAGTTCTTGTCGATGGTCAGCGCATGGATATCGCGAAGCAAGGAGTCGTTCAGCTTTCCGGCGTTGCAGGCGTAAAAGATGATGACCGCGCCATTGTTGCAGGCAACTCTCAGCCGATTTGCAATATCGGAAGCGGTGATGTCCTGTTTTCCCCAGTCGGCGGAGTATAGTCGATGTTGACCGCCGTGGCCGATATAGGCAAAGAGATCGAGCCCTTGGTAGGCGGGCTTTTCTATGTCAGCGAGGAACTCAGCGGAGTCATCTTCGTCAAAGGCATCCAGATGAATGTCCATGTGAGGGTTCGCTCGCCTGAACCGACGTGCCAAGAGGCGGAAATAGCGCTCGTCTATATAATCACTACGATCCTGAGAGGTGTCCGCCCGAGGGTAGCTGATCAAACCTTTCATCGTTCGTTCCTTCTTTCACGTTAAAGTGTAAAACATAAGTGTTGAGATCTTCTCACAACCGCGGAAAGTCGAGCTCTAAAACATGCCGTCATCAGCTACTATAACTATCCACGTAGCGTGTATAGAGCATTCCGCTTTTCCCAACCCTTATTTCCGGCTCAGTATGCCTCCCTTTTATATCACGTGCAAAAGGAACCGGACCGGAGCGCAAACCCAATCATTAGACATTTTGACGTACCGTGACCTTTGCACAACCCATGAAAATTTGAACCACAGATCGATCCATTCAGCAGGCTATGCCTCTATTCCCTTTTTAAGTGATAAAAATCAGTGTGTTGCTCTCTTTTATAGTTGCTTTTTCCGACCGTCCGTGATAAGTATTCTATAATATACCAATAAGTTGGATATCATGCGCTGCAAAAAGATGGACAGGACGTCTCTACGGATTAACCTAAGGTAGCTGGGGAATCCAGCGAGCCGCTCCTATCTCGTAAGCTATTTGTTCGGTGTACCGAAACGCATCCCCTGGGAAGACGAAAGGATATTCTGCGTTGTTTGGAGTGGAAAAAGCTATGATAGGAAGGAAGCCGCCAAGGCGATAGCCGCCACCCGGCGGAACCTGGCCGGCAGCGAAATTGATCAAAGGCTGTAAATAGGATTGAGTCCATCCCTGGATGACATCCGTATTCGATGCAAGAAGTTGAAAGCTGGGGTTGTTCCCTTGATTGTTCACAGCCAAAGCAAAAGCGACTTCAGTATCGGCCAAAGAGCCTCCGGGCGACCTTAAGCAGTCGACCCAAGTAAAGAGACGACGAACAGGAGGAAGTCGCCTAATCTGATTGCGAAGCCAGTCCGGTGTGCCACGAACACGAGCCGTGGCGAGACGACTCCAGATAAACCGGACGCGTGGAGCTGCCGTCAATCTGGCGCCGAGAAGGTTATGAACCGCCCGTAGGGCAGGACCCGCCCCAATGTTGCAGCCGCGAAATTCGATATGTTCAATCCGCAACTGACGAACATCTCGAATCAAGTCCAGCAGCTCGTCCAGCCTGCGCTCGTTTTGAAAGACGCTGTTACCCCTATTGTCTGCATAGGACAGGGCATCGCGGCGGCCGGCAGCATTGCCACCCAGAGCGCTGTTCAAATTGTTCATAATGTCAGCGTTCATAGTAGCGCTGTTGTTCGGTACGATCCGGATCGGCAATCCGTCTGGATTCCCGTGGGAAACGATCAGAAAGCGAATCTCCCCGTCGCGGCCAAAACCTCTAAGCGTACGCAATAAATCGGCGATTGAATTAAAAGTCACTCGGGTTACCTTCCGAGGCTCTATGATGATGTTCTCGCCGTAATACGATACATCCCACGAGAACATTCTGTAGTAGGCGGCGGCCGGGTCGAAATAACGGCGACTATCGATCAGAGCACGCATGTCAATCATGGTAAATTTCCTCCCAAAATCTCACCGTCGTTGAACAACGTTGTAATATTCTCAGTGAGAGACCTTCGCATAAACAGCTAAAAACCGATCATTCCGACAATAATTTTCCGATCATGTTTCCCAAATGTCAATAAATACAGACATTGCAGATTCCTTTGACTGGTTGAGTATCGAATCCATTTTCTATGGAACATTATCAAGTCGTCGCCAGCAAACAAAGCGCCGATACATATCCGCCATTATTGCTGTTCAAATGCTTGCTCCTGCAAAAATGGTTGCACATCGATTGAGGTGATATAACGGTCAAATAATGGCTGACAACTCGATTTTGGTGGTTCATTTTTCGGATTTTATGCCGTAGATTTTGGAAAAATTTGACAGTCGGCATAGAATGAGAGAGGGAGGCTGATTTTCAAACGTCTCAATGCTTTCTCTATGAAATGGTGCTTTTGGTTATTTCCGACGATACCCCGAAATCTCACCAATCCGCTCGAGAGCAATTTCGGCCAATAAATCCCCCGGTGCTCCTGCAAGATGCGCCGCTTCGTGCATCAGAGCACCGGTTAATGGTTTTCGGTCCCCTTTTTTGAGGACGAAGGTACGAAGCCACACATCTCTTCCATTGATAATACTGAAAGCCGGAGGGGATTTGTATTGCTTTGAGATTGCCCGGCTTATTTGATCCTCTTTCAATTCCTTAACGGCGTTTGGATTTTTTGCGGTCTCAGCATGATGAATGATCATCTTGTCCAGCGCATCATAATAGGCGTTTTTGGAAACGGGCTTATTTGTCAGTTTAGATACGGTATCATTAAAAATCTTTTCAAACTCAGAATTGAACGCCAGCGATTCATTACCGTACACATCTTATAACAAGCTGAAATAAAGCATTATATTTATTGATTGGGTCATTTTCTATGGTTGGCGCAATGTTAACCGCTAGTAATCGGAATACTCGGCAATGGTATTGGCAAGCCGCGAACAGCGAGGTAGTTCAGCAACCTGAGGCCGAGTTGGAAAAAGCTCAAGTCGCAGCGATCAGATCGGTGAATCCGTTTATACAAACCGGTCTCCAATGCCAAGATACCAAAAAAAAACGACCCATAAATAGGCCAGGCAACTGGCGTACATCAGTCGGGTTAACCGCTGCGGACATGATAGATGGCTTTTGTCGATGTTAAAACCCCGGCTTTTCTGATCGCTGAAAAATGTTTCGATCGTAAAGCGCTTTGAATAATAATCGCAAGCTTTCGAACCGGATGAGAAATTGGTAACCAGGAATAAAGGCTCTTTTTGATCGTCGCCCCACCAGGCAACAGCAGTAACGGGACCGTATTGTTTATGCGTGATTTTGCAATTTCGCAATCTTTTATAACAGCCTTTTGGCAACATGGCGGCAAGGGTGTCGATCTGCAAAGGTTCACCACCGGTGTAGAGCGTAATATTGGATGACGTTCTGGAAACGTACTTCCATCCAAAATCATTCAATGTCCGCTGGAGGGTAGTGCCATCAAATTCGCCGTCGCCCAAAAATACCACCTTTTGGGTCGATTCGGGGATCAAGGGCGGCAGTTTTTTAACCAGTTCAATATGTGCATCTTCGGGCAGATGGCCTTTTTTGCCTTTAAAAATAGTGAAGGCAATGGGCAATGCGCGGCGCTTATAGATCAAGCTGATCATCAAGCAGATACAACCTCGGCCGACAAGGCTGCCGTCAATGGCCAGGATCATTTCCTGGAGGCCGAGAGTACTCAACACACTTTTTACAAACGGTAAAAAGTAAGTTTGTTCGGTTATCTTTTCATTGATAATCAGCCTTTTGAAGCGCTTTTCAGTGCTGGGCAGCTTGATTGTTTCAGGCACGTTGGCTGCGATTTGAGGCAGCTGGGTCTCTTTGCCAATAATGATACCTGTAATCATGGCCGTCAGCGTGTTCATGTTTCTTGCGAGGTTACCGTTCAATTGGTCAGGGTATAGGCATTTGACGAATTCTTTGACTTTTCTATAGGTCGTTTTGCAGTCGCTCATAAGGCCTCCACTTTATATGAGATAATCGTGGAACCTTACTGTAGAATAAGTCAACGGGAATGTCCAGAGGTATTATTTAATATCATATTCAGTGGTTACGGTTTTTTAAAAAACTGTACGGTGGTGAACGCCAGCGAATAAGCCAAGCGAATTGCTTTTTCTATGGCAGGCCGATACTGTCCTGGGATCGGACTATCTTTACCATACTGAATACCCCGGTTTCCCGGATAACTGGGTGGCGCAAATGGGTCGCGTTTGGCATTTCCAGCAACCTTTTAACCTATATTTAGGATGAAACGTTTAGATCGTTGATTTTGGCCCCAAAACTGGCCGACTAAGATCATAATAGTGCCGTATTATCTATTATTTTAGCGCTATTTCAATAAGTTGTCTTGACCCGACCCCAAGTCCGAATAATTTTAATGAACAGCAGACTATATTGACCACAGACTTCATGGTTGCTCAAAAAAAAATTTTTTATTTTGGTGGGATCCCTTTTTTTACTTCAGGATGCTGCTTAAGCCATTTCAACATTTCCTTTTTGTTAAATTCCGGTTCGTAATCTTTTTTTTCGTATCGATAGGTCCATTGAACCCATTCAACTTCAGCATCATCTTTGTATTTGCCTTCATTGGCATACCACCATGTACTGATGATGAAATTATAATATTTTTTTGTTGAAACCTTAGGACCAAACATCTCGCGATAAGTGATCAAGCCTGAATGTTTTTCCTTCAGAGCCTGAAGCACCACTCCCTGGGCAAATTTTTCTGCATCTTTCTCTCTTTTTAAATTAATTTTGATAAATTTATCACGACCAATTTTTTTAACATATTCTGCATATAGCTTTGCCCTTTCCTGCGGACTTTTGCACTTACTGAGTTTCAATATATCTTCAAATTGATATGCGTGATAGAACTCATGGGCGATAACGGTTAACATGTTAACCGATTTGATATGTTTTTTGTTTCTATAAACAGTCGTAGGGACAGTGATTGTGGCCCTTATAAGGTCATATTCTCCCGCGGGTGGAGAATTTGATCCCGCCGAGACTTTAAGTGATAATGTTGGATTTACTGTAATGGTCACACCGACACTTTTGATTTTATCGTAAATCCTTTTAAATTGTTTGGACTGCAATAATACCGTAAACAAATTGGACGAGAGCTGCCGACAACTATCTCTGTTATCTGTAATCCCGCAAGGGGCTCGGCGTTTCGTGCCGCTTTTTCCGGATGTGCTCAAAGTTCCGGATCCAACTACCACCACCCATGATAATTTACCTTTTTGTTGAAGGTGCAAAATCTATTTGGCCACGAAAGGGGCACTTGAACTGCAGGAAGAGCAGTCCACTCATAATAGGAATTTTGGCGCCGGTAATGGTAAAATAGGCCCCAAATAGACCATCGTTTTCAGTTGAGACCTTTGCATAACCTGCTAAAAATCGCTAATTTCAATGGCAGTTCTTTGAATTTGTTTCCAAAATATCCTTAAAAAACTGCTTGAATTGTACATATCTCTGTTGAAAATACTTGCAAAAAAGACCGTTTTGTGCCATACTTCCTCCATCATTTCAAACACTTGGAGGATTATATGGGATTCAAAAAAATTGACCACGCCCCAACCTTTGCCGATTTTGTCCTCAAAGATTCCATGGATAAAAACCGATGCCTAACACGCCTTACCGACATTGACGAATCCATTGACTGGATGAGCGTAAACTCCATTTTGATGGGGCACTATCAGATCGGTACCAGCAATCAGGGCGCCGATGCATACCCGCCATTGTTGCTGTTCAAATGCCTGCTCCTGCAAAAATGGTTTCATATCGACTCAGACCCTGAACTGGAAAGCCAGATTAACGACAGAATATCCTTTAAAAAATTCCTGGGATTGTCCTTTGGCGACCCTTCCCCTGACCATTCAACCTTCTCACGTTTCAGAAAACGACTGTCCAAAAATGCCATGGATCAAATCAACTCCGCCATCCTGCGCCAGTTCGAACAAAAAGGCCTCAACATCAATGAAGGCATCGCCGTCGATGCCAGACTGGTCAAATCCGCCAGCCGGCCGGTCAGCAATGACAAACTCAATGAACTGCGTGAAAAACAGGACACGCCAGAAGGCAAGCTCGACAAAAAGGGCAAACCCAAAAAGTTCTCCCGGGATCTGGAATCAGACTGGACAGCCATGAAAGACAATCCTCTCTATGGGCTTAAAGAACATGCCTCGGTCGATGTAAACCATGGGTTTATCCTGGCCACCACCATTACCCCGGCGTCGGTCAGCGACAGCAACTATCTTCCTTATTGCACCGCTTATAGCCGACATACCAACCAGTCTATCGACAAAGTGTTTGCCGATAAAGGATATGCCGGCAGGCCGAATCGTGACTTTCTGGCAACCAACGAAATTGCCGATGGTATCATGCGTAAAGACACCACCACGGCCAAGCTGACCGAAACTGAAATCGAGAGAAACAAGCAGATCTCGAAGGTTCGCTATATTGTTGAACAGTATTTTGGGATCAGTCATCTTCATGATGGGGCCAAAAGGGCTCGCTTTACCACGATTGCCAAAAACAAAATGGATTGCTGGTGCCGCCAGGCAGCATTCAACATAACACGGGGACTGAAAATCCTCCGATTAACCACCGTGTAGGTGGATAGGTGCGCCCGGGGTTCCTTTTCCGGGTCGGGCACCTTAAAATCAGCCTCCAGCAGGCTGAATTGACCGCCAAATAATGGCCGGAATCACGACTTTTGGAGTGAATCTGTTGGGATTATCTCCGTAGCTTTTCGAAAAATTTGACATTCTGCTTAAAATGAGAGGGGGATGCTAATTTTCAAAGCTCTCAACTGCATGGCTCTTGGGATGGATTCACTACCGGTATTGGTGGAGACGATAGCGTGGATATGATTTGAGGTAGCGATGAAATTTAAAATGGACAACGCGAACCGCTTTTTCGCTTCAAACAGCAACTCCACCCAGCGAGCACGGTCTTTTGAAAACTTCAGCAAAAACTCACGCTAATGACATCGGTGGGTCAGATGCCAGACACGCCCTGGGATGAAATGTCGGTTTGCTCGCGCCATTTCCGAAATACGCTTAAAACGTCGTTTTTGGTATCAAAACTGGCCGGCTAAGACCGTATTAGCGCCATCTTTTCATGATTTAACTTGTTAAATCAATAGGTTGAATTGGTTCGACCCCGGATCCACCCCGGATCCAACCCGGATCCAAGAAGGAAACCGTGATTTTTTTCCAGGATCTACCCCGTGCCCACACTTTTGAACGTTACCAAATTATTTGCTTACCTATATTCTCTCTATGTTCTTACTCGTTAAACTTTATTATCCATCTTCCCTCTTTCATTTCAAACTCAGGAGGGATTGACTCCGGATTTATTGTTTTCCATGAAGCAATTGCGGCCGCACACATAACTACATCATCTCTAGGATCTAAAACGCTGCCTATGATCTTGGTAATATAGACAGCACCACCAGTGTATTTTCCCGACTCTGAAAGCCTATTAACCACCTTGCGAACGCCCTCAATTGCTGCAGCTACCCAAGTAGGTTCCATTAAAGAGTCAATTTCTCCTAAATTAGGATCAACTTTACTAATTCCATCGAAAACCCCCAAGTCTCCATTTCGATCAAATAAAGTCCAAACGTGTGCAAAATATGTAATCCCATCTTTTGTCTTTAAAAACCTATAATCGTTTTCCATTAGCCTGGTCCAAATAATCCAAATGCATCAGGTGAAAAATAGTGTTCAGGAGCCCCTATTCCAGTGTTGCGAATTATATGTTGATAATCATGAGGAAGTGCTCTACCGTAGTGTGAGTATTGATCCATAAACTCATCAACAGCTTCATCGCTCAAACTAGTTAGATCTTTAGTAGTAAGTCTTGCGAGATCTCCTTCTGCTATTTCATATGCTACTATTTGAAGATCAGTAGCACCTTGTTGTTCAAGCCTTCTCAAGTAAGATTCCGCATCTGCACGACTCCCCCAGGCATAAAAACCAGGTCCAAGATTAGCTCTGCTAAGACCTGTAGGCCAAGGTTCGCCTCCACGAGCTAAGCGAGCAGCATCAGCAGTATTTTGTACTGAATAGAATGTTTTTTTACAAGAAAGGCCTTTAGGGTCAATCCATCCAATTGTATTTGCAGCATAGGAATAAAAATTATAACCGGATAGTAATCCCAATAGGTCTTGAGAGATGAATTGGCCAACGAACGGATCATAGTACCTATGGAGGTTATAGTAATTTTTAGTCTCAACGTCTTCATACTGCCCCTGCAACCGAATCGGATTGTCCACCCGGTTCACTAACAGCCGCTCGATCCCGCCCCAGCCATCGTACTGCGCCGCCCAGACCACCTCCCCGTCTTTGTCCAGCATCCGCGTGGGGCACCCATTGGGGGCGTTATGGTAGAGGAAGAGCGCGCGTTCTTCCGCTGTGGGGGTGCACAGCAGGGCCAGAGGTTCGAAGGTCTCCGGGAAATAGACCCACTCCCGCACCTGGGAGGGCGGTGAGGGACCGGTTGGCGTCTCTTCGACCAAGGCGTCCCCGGCAAGGGCGTCCCCGTCCCAGAAAAAGCGGGTAGCATTGCTTCCCGTGGTCTTGGCCACCCGTCGGCCCAGGGGGTCGTACTGGTAGTGGGTGGGCGTGTCGTTGGTGACACTTTCCACCAGACGCTGATTGGCGTCCCATTGCAAGTGGATGGTTTTGTCGGCATCTTTGCGCACGACGAGGTTGCCGGCCCGATCGAATTGGTAGAAGACGCCCTCGTACCTGCCGTCGCGGTGCCATTGGAGAGGGCCGGCCTCGTCCGACGGATGCTCCGAAATCCGGGTCTGCAGGCGGTCGCCGGCCGGGTCGTTGAGGTACTGCGTGATCTTTCCTTGGGGATCGACGTGGAAGAGCAGGCGGCCCAGGGGGTCATAGGTGAAGCGGTCGGTGCCCAGGGCCGAGTCCTTCTCGACCAGGTTGCCGGCGGGATCGTATCGGAATTGTTGTTCGAACAGGGGCTGCTCGTTGGCCAGGACGCTCTGGGCGGTGAGGTAGCCATCGGGGCTGTAGGCCAGGTCTCGCTGGATCTGGGTGCCCAACTGTTCTCGGATCAATCTGCCCCAAGGCGTCACGTTCGAAATGGAGCGAATCATACTCCTGGGGTTACGCCGATCGCCTGGTCGAGGAGGTCGTAGCCGTATCCAATTGTGTTGTTATACGTTTCTCCACCCAGCGTCAGGTCGATTGAACGCGTCAGGCGCTTGCCGTTGGGATCGTATGTATTGGTGAGGATGCCGCTGTCACCCTGGCGCTCTTCGAGCAGACGGCCCTCGGCATCGAAGGCGCGTTCGATGCGGATGGCCGCGTTCTCACAGGCGACCAGGTTGCCGTTGGGGTCGTATTCGAAGCTTTCGGTCTGAACCGCCTCAGGTCCTTGGGTCGGGCAGGATCTTTTTGGGTATCCGACCCAGCGGGTCAGTCTCGTACTTGATGATGCGCCCCAGAGGATCGGTGCTCTGCTTGAGATAGCCGGCCGCGCTATAGTCATATTGCCGCGCCTGGCCCCAGTAGTCGATCTCCTCAACGATGCGGCCCAGGGCGTCGCGCATCAGGTGGTAGGTTTCGCCGCGCTGGTTGGTGACGCCGATGAGGCGTTCTTCGGTGTCGTAGTGGTATTCGACGCTATGGCCATCGGGCTGGATGCGGCGCTTGATCTCGCCCAGGCCGGAGTATTCCAGGCGGGTCTCGGCGCCATTCTCGTCCAGGTAGCGGACGAGGTTGTCTTCAGGGTCATAGGCGCAGGCGATGGTGGCGCCGCTGGGCAGCGCAGCTGGGTGAGCCGGCTCTTGGCGTCGTAGGCATAGGTCGCGTGCTGGCCGAGTGGATCGGTCTTGCCGATGACGTTGCCAAGATGTCGTAGGCGAAGCGTGGTGGCGTGGCCCAGGGCGTCGGTGAGGCGGGTGAGGTTGCCGTACGCGTCGAAGACGAGCGCGGTGCGGGCGTCCCGGGGGTTGGTAAAACCGACTAGTTGGCCGCGGGCATCGTATTCGTACCGGGATACGTTGCCGAGTGGTGTGGTCTGCTCGACCAGCAGGCCGCGCGTCGTCCCACTTCTGCTGCCACGCTGCGCCGTTCGGGTCGGTAATGTGCATGGCCTTGTTGGCGGCGTCGAACTCGGTCTCGATGCATTTGCCATCCGGCCGCGTCAGTTTCAGCAGGTTGCCCCGCTCGTCGTATTCGTACTCGGTGCGGTGCCGGCCGGATCCACGACAGCAGTGGTCCGGCCGGCATCGTCATATTCGAAGATGGTCATGCCGCCCAGCGGGTCGATCTCGCTGATGGGCAGCCCGGCTTCATTGAAGCTTCACGGTGGAGACATGGCCGAGCGAATCGGTGATGCGCCGTTCGTTGAGTTCATCGAAGTACTCGAAGCGGTAATCGTAGAGGCCGCCGTCGCCCCAGGCATGCACGACACGCCACTCGTCGTCGGCTGGATTTGTCGTATTCGTAATAGAAGGACAGGCCGTTGCGATCGGTGTGGCGCACCATGTGGTGGGCGTCGTAGGCGAAGGTGTAAGGGTTGCCCAGTGCGTCGATGACCGCCACCAGGTCGCCTTTATCGTCGTAGCGATACTGTACGAAAGACGTGTTCCTTATCCGTACCGGGCAATTCATGGCAGATCTTTGTGAATGCGGCCGTTTTCGAGGTGCGGACGCAGATAGCGCCCGGCCGATTCCCGGATGCCAGCCAGCCTGCCGGCACTGACGCTCGAATGCCAGCCAGTTGCCGCAGAGGTCCGAGATGCGGGCGATCGGAGTACTCGGTGACTCCTCACGCCCGTGATCCGAGCCAGGTCCTTGGGAAAATGGTAGATCCGATCTTCCTTGGTGCGGACCTGGTATTCGTCGCCGATGGTCGGAGAGCAGCGCGCCGTCCATCAGCTCCAACTCGGCCGCATCGTTCCCTGGCCACCGGAAGTCGGTCGAAGAAAAGGGGGCCGTCGGTCGGGCAGCATCATGGTGACCTCGCTGCCGTCGGATCGCGTCCACCTCGAGACGGATATCGGCCGGCGTCTCCCATCCATAGCCCGCACAGCCCGGCCCGGTTGATTGCCGGAGGAGTAGGTGCGCTGCCATTGGATGGGTATCCGCCCGGGCAGGGTGAAGTCTTCGTGCTCGACGGATACCTCACCGGACAGGATATTGACCGGCTCGGCGCGCAAGATTGCGCATTTCAGAAAACCCGGGTTGAGGCTCCTGAAGAGCCGTTGCCGAATACGTCTGAATAGCCCTGACCTCGCAAACCGCCCCAGAGCCGAAAGCCCGAACTTGAACGCCATGCCCATGAAGCGAAATCGTCGGTGGCCCCCCAACGAAAACATTGGTCGGAATGGCCAGATTGACCGTCGTTGGCAGCAGCATGGCCTTCGGCGGTCCTTTTTTCTTTAATCGCGGCGGGCTGATCATGCCCACAATCTGGCAGCTCAACGTAGGCACGGAAGTAAATGAGAATGGGTCGCCGTCTGCCACTACGGTTGAACTGCCCATAAAGATTTCGTCATCCTTATCGGGCAGCTTTGGCACAAATGGAAAGCCTGGAGGGATGTGAATGGCCGTTGCGCTGGTGCCCGCCGTCGCACGCTTCATGCCGCAAACGGTGACGGTCGCACCAAGAATGGGAACATAATCAAAGGGATCGAAGACAACCGATGTGTGTGGGGTGGGTAGAGGAACCGGAGAGGGGGACGGCGGCACTGTGCACAGGTGAATGTCGACACCGACTTGCGGGTCACCATGCTTGGATGCGGGCATCATGGTGCGGTTTCTCCACCTGAATTCATTTCGCCTGGCACGGCAGCCAATGTGTCGAGCGGCCATGAAGTGCCTAACAAATCCCGTGCCTTCGAGAAAACGTCCTGAAAGGGTTTACCACCTCTATCGACAAGCATAGCAATCTGTTGAACAGCCGCCTGCTGCACTTGATTCGTCTCTTTTTCGAGTTTTTCTTCGAGTTTATGAAATGCCTGGATTTCCGTGCTTTTTTCGAGATCTGCTGCGGATTGGTTAGCCTTTTTCCGAGCTGTGGCTACGCGTGTTTGCTGCTGGTACTTGAGGTGCTCCATAGATTGGACCCGATCTGGCTCCAGGACGCGAAGGAGGTCAAGAGCGGCAATGGGAAGCGTCGTCATGGGCCGTGCTTCGGGTTTGAGTTTTTCCCCCAGTGTCAGCGCATCCCAGCCTCTGCTGATAGCAGGTTCCAAATTGTTCATGCGAGCCAGGCAGAAGGCCCCCATCCGAGAGGCTTCGATACCGAGAATAAGGTCGGGGATTTGTTTGGCCACGGACGACGCCTGATCGTAACATCTCACCGCCTTGCCGGCCTCTCCCGCTGCCAAGTGAACGCCGGCTTCGCCGAACCAGGTCTGCAACACCAGCTTCTGACCTGATGGGTGACCATCGGCTGACGCTTGCATTGCTGCTTGACGAGCACCTTGATACCCCTTTAATGCCTCGTCGAACTTCTTTTCTTTCAACATTGCACCCGCGACCAGCATGGTAACCACCACCTCCTGGTCGGCCCATTTTTCCTTGCGGGCAAATTTCAGGGCATCATCGGCCTTAACCTTGACCTGCTCTATGTTTCCTTTTTCGACCAATGTCATCAGTCCGATGAGCAGGTTGCGGAACACCCCTGCCGGACCGACGGCACTTTCCTGACCGAAAGTCTCTTGTGCTGTCGTTAGTGTATCGATTTTCGGCGCATCGACATAAACCTGCCTATGAGTTGCGTTGATCTGGTGGCTCAGACGCGGTGTCTCCAATGAATCGATGACGACGAAACGTAATCGCTCGGGAAGTTGCGTATTTATGGCTCTGATCAACCAGGACGCAAAACTATCATTGTCCGATACTTCGGTTGGCATCAAAACCACGACAAGATGGCCAATACTTTCGTGGTGGTTGGAGCCAAATGACCGCAGGCTATTTACGAACCCGGCGACTGAATCGGGGAGTTCTTCGGGTTTGAATTGCCAATCGGGCGTGATCCCCTGTTGGACAAGGTCCTCGCGACTGGCCTCATACTGTCCCGCAAGGGCTTTTTTCAATTCACGGGAGTACTGAATAGTGTTTTCGAATGGCACATCGAAAACGATGAACAGGTCACCTACTGTGTAATCCGTTTCGTGTTTCTGAACCTCAAAAAAACACTGGAAAAATCGCAGTGCATTGGCATCTGCCTGCCACACTAAAAGTCGCTTGGCGGCATCCTCACGGAAAGTTTCCCAATGACCCGCCAGATCCATCAGACGCTGTTCGACTGGATTCCTTTTGGATGACTCAGGCACGATAGTAAACCTTGCTTTAGGCTTGGGTCTTGAAGGGAGGGCGGTATGAAATCGATTAATTTAGTTGGATTTTACCACCTTTGACATCAACGCCTGGTGCGTGTACGTCGATGTTGCCGCTACCCGAAGAAATGGTGATTTTGGCCGGCTCTAATTTAATGCTGCTACCGCCGCAAACGATCTCAACTTTTTTCCCCCATCAATTTTAATCTCCGGGGCTTTCAGTAACGCCTTTGATCCGCCGAGACCTTCCCAATTGCTGCCCGCATCGGTCTTGATGTTACTGTCGGCAGTGAGCGTATAATTGCCGGTTGCCTTGCGTGTGAAGTCCGCGTTGATAGTGTGCTCGGTTGCGGCGTCAATAGTGACGGTTTCGCTGCCGGTTACATGTTCGGTGCGGGTTGAATTAATAGTTATTGTCTCGGTTCCATCGACAGTTTCAGATCGATTTCCTTTGACAGAAAGAGTCTGGTTGCCGGTGACGGTTTCCGAGTGATCCACATCCACGGTGACGGTGCGGTTGTTGTGGACTGTAAGGGTTTGGTCATTTTCTACAGTCGTATCCATGTTGTATTGGCCGTGGATCGTGATTCCCTCTTTTCCTTTGGTATCGTTCATGGACATCTCATTGTACCCGCCACTGCCGGGTGTCGAATTGGACTTCATTCCGCTGACCATGCCCGAACCTGGTAATTCGAAAGGCGGCATCTGTTATCGTTGTATACTCGACCGGTGATGATCGGTCGGTCGGGATCGCCTTCGAGAAACTCGACGATGACTTCCTGGCCGATACGCGGGATCTGGCCACCGATCCCCAGTTCTTGCCGGCCCAGGATGGGAAACCCGTACCCAGCAGGAGCTGTTTTGATCGTTTTTGCCGTAACGGTCCCAGTGAAACTGGATTTTGACGCGGCCGTACTTGTCGGTGTAGATCTCCTCGCCCGAGGGGCCCACCACGACGGCGGTCTGCGGGCCCTGAACCATCGGTTTGGGGGTGGTGCGCGGCTGGTCGATAGGGCTGTTTGCTGTGCAGGGCGGTGAAGCTGCAGGCATAGACATCTTCCGCCCCGTCTGACGAACCGCGAACTGTAGGCGTCCGACTCCAACTCGTGGGTGGCGGAAACGACGAGGTACTCGCGGTTCTGGTCCTCGCGCGGATAATCGACCAGCTGGAACAGGCTGCCCACAGACAGGCCGCGGGCGTTGGACTGTCCCTGCACCTGCTCGTATTCCGCCTGGAGTTCTTCGATGCGGGCGCGGACGTAAGTCTTCGCCGTCGCCGGTTTGGACGTATTCGCCCGGGTAGTCGAAAATTTCCATCTTGGACTGGGCGTGGTCCCCGCTGGAATGGACGACTTCACCTGCAGGTTGGCCTTGGGGTGTTCGAAATCGTAGTCGTTGAGGGCATAAACCCCGGGCTGAACCTCCTGCGAAATCGTCCACTCGTGGATGTGGTGCTCTCTCGCGGCGCAGGTGCTCGTCCGGCGGGAAGATAGGGTATCTTTTCGTAGCCGGGAAAGGGTTCGTGGGAGCTGACCGAATCGGATAGGACGAGCATGTGCTTGTTGTTTTCGTGCTTGAAAGTAGTAGTAGATGCCTTCCTGCTCCATGAGCCGGCTGACGAAGTTGAAATCCGTTTCGCGGTACTGGACGCAGTACGTCCCAGGTGCGGTAGGACTGCCGCTGAGCGCCTCTTCGAAATCCGTGAAGCCGTGGTCCCGGAACACTTGCTTGATGATGTCCGGGACTGTCATCTCCTGGAAGATCCGGCAGTCGGCCGTACGGGTCAAAAACCACAGCCAGGGGTGCACGGTCATGCTGTAGGCGTTGAAATCGTCGAGGGTGCCCTCCTGGCTGAAACGGCTCACGAACCCGTTGAAATAGCGCGTTTTGTCCTGGGGCAGCTCGAGCCGGACGGTGACATTTTGCCCCAGCAGCTCCTCGAAGGGGATATTCGGGTCCATGCTGAGCAGGTCGAGCTCAAACTGAAACAGGCGGCCCAGCGCCTCGGTGGCGGTCATGCGGTGAAACAACAGGACATCGTCGCCCAGCGGGGTGAAAATCTCGACCGCTCTTTCTGCTTGCAGCTGCAGACATGGCTTTACCCTTTATGGATTTCGCCAACTGTCGTGTGGTCCTTTACTCGACGGAAAAGCGGCGCGCATCTCGGTCATCATCGGACCGTGAGGCCGGCCTGGCTGATGCTGACATTGGATCACTGTGGTCTTGTTCGCCTGAACACCCGCCGCGGCTTTCCATTGCGGCTGTTTTCGTAATCCATGAAAACGTCCCAGCAAGCCAATTGTCTGGGTGTCATCTTCCGTCTCGAAGAAAACCGTCCGTTTTTCGTTCGGTTTCAACAGGATTTCCTGCTTTTTGACCAGTTCGCCGCCGAGGACCTGCTCGTCGTTGTCATAAAGCGAGAAAAAGTCGGCTTTCTCGAAAACCGAATAGGATTTCAGCTGATAGATGCGCACACCCAACGGCGAGGCGCGCCCTTCACCATTCGGGTTGATATCGCCGGCGGCCTCGAATTCGAGCACGACCCGGGTTGGCTCCGAGGCGGTGGCGGCGGCTTCTTTTTCTTCGAACATACCGCATCCCGATAGAATCAGAATGACGCACAGCAGCAGGAGTCCTCTTCTTCATCATGTTGCACCTTCACATTCGGCATCAGTTATTGAAAATATGGTCATAAAGATGTCTCAAAAATAGGATTCGGAGTTTAAGGTCAAGGCGGCGTTTTCGTCTCAACCCGCAGGCATACCATGAGTATGTCGACGGATTTGATTATCGAGAACCCAACGCAGAGATTGGGACTGCAAGAACGTTTTTGAGATTGCTTCTTATTCGAATGCATATGTAAACTGCCCGTCTGCCATGCTCAGGTGGGCGCGTTCGACCGTGCGGCCTTCCATCAGGCCGGTCAGAATCTCCCGGCTCACCGTCGGCAGCACGGTATTGGTCAGGATGGAGTCGATCATGCGTCCGCCGCTTTCAAGTTCCGTGCACCGGCTGACGATGTGCTCGACGACGTCCGTCATCGTAGGTGAACGGAATCTTGTGATTGTCAAGGATGCGTTTTTCGATGCGGCCCAGCTGCAGGCGAACGATGTCGGCCAGCACGGCATGCGCTCAAGGGGTAGTAGGGAATGGTCACCAGACGCCCGAGCAGTGCGGCCGGGAAAGCCTCCAGCAGCGGTTTGCGCAGGGCCCGGCCAAGACCGTCCGCGTCCGGCAGCAGTTCGGGGTCCTTGCACATGTTCATGATCAGGTCGGTGCCGACATTGGTGGTCAGCAGAATCAGGGTGTTCTTGAAATCGATGAAGCGTCCCTCGCCGTCTTCCATCCAGCCTTTATCGAAGACCTGGAAAAAGATCTCGTGCACATCGGATGCGCTTTTTCGACCTCATCCAGCAAAATGACGCTGTAGGGCTTGCGGCGCACGGCTTCGGTCAGCACGCCGCCCTCGCCATAGCCGACGTAGCCGGGCGGAGCGCCTTTGAGGGTGGAAACCGTGTGGGCCTCCTGGAACTCGCTCATGTTGATGGTCACCACGTTTTGTTCGCCGCCGTAGAGCGCTTCCGCCAGGGCCAGGGCGGTCTCGGTCTTGCCGACGCCGGAGGGACCGGCCAGCATGAAGACGCCGATCGGTTTGTTGGGATTGTCGAGTCTCGCCCGGGAGGTCTGGATGCGGCTGGCGATCATTTCCAGGGCATGGCGCTGCCCGAGGATGCGTCGGTTGAAGATATCGGCCAGCTTCAGGACGGTGTCGATCTCGTTTTTGACCATCCGGCCGACCGGAATACCGGTCCAGTCCGCGACCACCGCGGCCACGGACTGGGCATCGACCGTGGGCAAAATCAACGGCGCCTCGCCCTGCAGCTCCTGCAGTTCGGCCTGCAGCGTCTTCAATGCTTCGCGCAGTTGCTGGGGGTCTGGCGTCTTGATCGTCGGCTGGCCGTCCGGATCGACTGGTTCTTCCGCCTCATCGGCGCGTCTTCCACCTGGCCGGTCTCTTCGCGCAGCTGTTTGCGAATCGCGAGGATCTTTTCGACCAGAGCCTTTTCCGCGTTCCAGCGCTCCTCGAGCCGCTGCAGCCGCTCCTGTTCGGCGGCCAATTTTTCCGATGCAGCCGTCTCCCGTTCGTCGGTATCCATGCCCACGCGGTTTTCCCGGTCGATAATCTCCAGCTCGGTTTCGAGAAAGCCGATCCGTTTGCGGCAGTCGTCCACCTCGGCCGGGACCGCATGCTGACTGATGGCCACCCGCGCACAGGCCGTGTCGAGCAGGCTCACGGATTTGTCCGGCAGTTGCCGGGCCGGTATGTAGCGGTGCGAGAGTTTGACCGCGGCTTCCAGGGCTTCGTCGAGCACCTGAACCCGGTGGTGGTGCTCCATCACCGAGGCCATGCTGCGCATCATCAGGACGGCCTTCTCCTCGCTGGGTTCCTGGATCTGGACCACCTGGAAGCGCCGGGTCAGGGCCGGATCTTTTTCGATGTACTTTTTGTATTCCGCCCAGGTGGTGGCCGCAACGGTCCGCAGGGTGCCGCGCGCCAGGGCCGGTTTGAGCAGATTGGCGGCATCGCCGGTACCGGCCGTGCCGCCGGCCCCGATCAGGGTGTGGGCTTCGTCGATAAAAAGGATGATCGGCTTTTCCGATGCCTGGACCTCGTCGATCACCTGGCGCAGACGTTTTTCGAATTCCCCCTTGTAGCTGGCCCCTGCCTGCAGCAACCCCACGTCCAACACCCGCAGGGTGACATTCTGCAGCGGCGGCGGCACGTCACCGGCGGCAATGCGCAGGGCAAACCCTTCGACCACCGCGGTTTTGCCGACACCGGCTTCACCGGTCAGGATGGGGTTGTTCTGCCGTCGGCGCATGAGAATGTCGACGATCTGCCGGATCTCGTCATCGCGGGCCACAATCGGGTCGATCTCGCCCTTTTTGCGCCTTTTCGGTGAGGTCGACGGAGAACTGGCGCAGGGCCTCCTGTTTCCCGAAAGCCGCCGGTGCGATCTGCCCGTCCGCAGCAGACGATGCAGCACGGTCCAACTGGCTGCCGTCCGCGGCGGCCAGCTGCTCTTCCGGTGAACCGCCGACGATCTGTTGAAATTGGGCGGTAAGGGTATCCAGGTTGATTTTGCCGAATTCCTTCGAAATCCCTTCCAGGGAGCGGCGCAGCCCGCCCGTTTTTAAAAGACCCACCAGCAGATGGCCGGTGCGCACCCGAGAATCGCCGAACATCAAAGTACCATACACCCAGCCCCGCTCCACCGCTTCGTCCACATGGGAAGACAGATCCTGCAGGCTGGTGGACCCACGCGGCAATCGATCCAGGGCGCTGGTCATATCGCGGGCCAGATTGGACAGATTGAGGTCAAAGTGATTGATAACGCGATGCAGATCCGAATCCTGCAGCTGCAGAATCTGGTGCAGCCAGTGCACCAGCTCGACATAGGGATTGCCCCGCATCTTGCAGAAAGCGGTTGCGCTGTCAATCGCCTGATAGGCCAGGCGGTTCAATTTTCCAAACAGAGCGCTGCGGCTGATTTCGGTCATCTGTATGCCCTCCGATTGTTGTGATGTCTGGGTGATGAAAGCGAACGCGTCGATGATCAGATCATCGGCATCGCTTGCTTGCGGCTGTTTTCCCAGCCAGGTGGTCCACCCCAGGCGAGAACCGGCTCGTCGAGGCGCATGGCCGGTACTTCTTCCCGCTTCAATATCAACTGCACATCCCAGGCCAGTTCATCACCGATGTAATTTCGCACCAGCGCAACCAGGCGTCTGATCCGATCTCCGACCGGCAGCAGGCTCTCATAATCGTCGAAGCCCAGAGGTCCCAACATGAGGCGAAACTTGTGCTGACATCCCCAGACCCGCGAGCCGATCACGACCGACCGGCCCAGAGTCCCATTGGCCGGATCGCGTCCCAGGCGGCAAATGTCTTGCGCCGGCAGCATCAACCACTCGCCCACAAACGGTTCGACGCGGACCGGCAGTCTGGAAGTAATCGTTCAAAATGTCCTGCAGGCCCTCTGCGCACTTGGTCTGGCCGGACAGCCGTCCACAATAGTAGAACTTGGTCAGATCGGAGATGTCGTCCCGCTTGCGCAGGGTCGACATGCCGAGTCCGGCCATAGCGCCGACGTAGTCGGAAAATCGATCGGAATCCGGCCGGTCGAAACTGACCGTCGGTTCGTTGTTGGCCCAGGCCCGGTAAAAGAGCGACAGCATCCGGTGGTGAAAGATATCGAGAAACCGCACAAAGGTCTCGATCACCGTGCTGGCGCATGCCGCTCCTGGGCATACTCCGTCAGATGCAGCGGCAGGGGGCCGTTGGGCCCAGAAAGCCCAGAATGGCGGACCGTCAGGCGGTGCGGCTTGGCGTCTTTCGCGGTCTGCGAAGGCCGTCAGGCTGGCCGACTCAAAGGTGGTGGCCGGTTCCTGCCCGATGCGGATCGGATCCTCAGATCGGCCGTTGTGAGGCACCCAGCCGGGGTCTTTCGTCATAGAGACACTCGATGAGGCGCAGCAATCGAAAAGAAACCGAATTCATACGGTCTTTCCTCTGCGGCCCGGTCAGTTCCGCTAAATCGTGTAGCCGTTTTCCGATCCGTGCCGGCCATCGCATGATCTCGCCGCGATCTGTGGATTCTATGACTGTTTCCGTAAATGAATTGATGCTGACATAACGCGCAAAAAACTGTTCCAAAACGGCCCCCAGCAAGATGACGCCGCTGCCCTCGAAGGCCGATTCGTCGAAGCGGATCGTCAGTTCGAGGCCCCGTGCCGAAGGTGATCGGGCCCGGCGTATGTCGATCCGCCTGACAACCGGTTGGGAACTGATGGAAAGCAACACCCTCGATCTGCTTCTGAATATTCGGTTCGCTGTAATCCGCATAGAGCATCAAGATCTGCCGCAGGGCCGCCGCGCCCTGCTCCCGGTCATTGTCGACCAGCGACAGATAATTCAAGGCCAAATGGCTGATCACCTGCCAGGCGGTCTCTTTGCCGAACATTCGAGGTCCTGGGTCTGGTCGGACCGGCCAGACAGCGGATCGATCTCCACCGGCGCGCCGGTCTGCAACGTGAAGTCGCGTGTGGCCGATGCCAAGCGGCATGTGCAGCGGCAGGTCACGGTTGGTGCACAGGAGATTCAGGCCGAGTTGCTTCAGGCTGCTGCTGTAAGGCGCTTCCTTGGCGTCAACCAGGATATGTAAGTCTCGCTGCCGATGTAGCTGGAGCGGGCGCCATAGCGCCGCTGCTTGGTGGAAAGCCGGCGCTGCTCGCGGTAGAGCGTGTAGATAGGCCTTGCGTCTGCCGGTAAGACGACCGATCCCTGACTTCGTAAAAAGGCAGAAACTCGATTTCCGGTTCGGCGCGCGCGCCGAAACCCAGCACTTCGGTGACGCCGTGAACTTCGAAATCCATCGGCCGGGTGCGATCCGGTACGATGTGATATTCGGTCACCTGGGGCGTCAGATGGATGCGATCCGCGCGCTTGGGGAACAGATTGATGGCCGGGGTGCAAAACAGGTTGAAACAGGAAGCATCGAGGGCGTCTGCGAGCTGCGGGTTGCTGCGATCGAACAGGAAAATGAGATCCAGCTCGGTATCCTCGCATCGACGGACCGCCGGTTGCAGTCGGGTCAATTCGACAAACAAAAACCGCTCCGGAAAGGCGAAATACTCCTGCAGAAAACGATAGCCCCGGAACGAACGTGCGGTGTGGGGCAGCAAGGCCTGATTGTCTTCAAATCCCATCCGGTTGACGGCCGAAGCGCCGATCGAGATGCTCCTTGGAGCCGGTCTTCGTCCGGATTGCACGACGCAGTCAAGCACATTGGCCATTAACTGCTCATACACCTGGACGGCGACCTCGCCTGCCCCGCAGAAAAACCGCCAGGCTGTCTAATGCCAGATGACTGAATTGCAGGCCGGCGGTGCTGCGCAAGCGCAACCGCAGGCCGGCTTTCAGGCCCGGCCGGCTGGGAACACCCAGATTCGCAACGGCACTGGCGCTGGAAAGGTACTCGGCCTCGAAAATCTGCAGCGGCCAGAGCGTCACGTCGTGGGCCGTGCGAGTATTCGCAGGCGGTCTGCTCACCCTTGCCGATCTGGCTGCGCAGCTGGGATCCGCGGGGAATGACGACGCCATTTTGCAATGACGCCTCATTGAGGTCCGGCATCAGCTGCACGATCGCCATGGAGGGTACCGGTGAGAGATAGTGCGGATAGACCATCTCCAGGAGATGCTGGGTAAACCGTCGGAAACTCGGCATCCACTTTCAACTGCACCCGGGCGGCCAGGAAGGCAAAGCCTTCCAGCAGTCGTTCGACGTAGGGATCCGCGCATTCGAAGGCATTCAGGCCCAAACGGCCGGCAATCTTTGGAAATTCCTCGGCGAATTCACCGCCCATTTCCCGCATGTACTGGAGTTCCCGGTTGTAGTACTTGAGCAATAGCGGATCCATTGATCCAGCTAGCTTGACCTCGACGCTGCCGAGTTCAAGGTCCAGGATGGTCTTGAGATAGAGACGCTCCGGCAGCGGCTGTGCCCAAAGCTCGCCTTCGATCTCAAAGATGATGGTGTTATGTTTATCCGCTGGCTTTCACCCGGACCTTGAGTGAGTCTCTGAGGATGCGGGGTTCGAAGTCCAAAATCGCTTGTCGCAGAAACGCTCCAGCGTCGTGGGTCGGCATTGCTGACCGTTGTGCCGGTGAGATCCGGAATTCCGAAGTTCAATACCGACTGCCTGACATAGGGATAGTCACTCAAATCCTGGATGGTTTCGAGACATCCGGCGTTCAGCAGCCACTCCAAATCGCGATGACCGATTGCCTGAGTCGGGTGAGAGACAATACGCGCTGCTCACGCGACTCGACCGTTTGGGTGGGTTCGTCATCGGCCAGTCGGTCCAAGCAGCGATGGTTGCAGACGCTCTTTGGGGGTTAATTCGGCCATCTAATAGCCTCGCGGTTAAGCCTGATCAAGGGTGACGCTGCGAATATCCAGCAGTGGATAGTCATTCTGGTCCGTCGCCAGCATGCGCTGGCCGACCCCCCGATGAATGCCATCGGAGAGCTCGATCCACTCCGTTTTGCGTGCCATTTGGATCGCCGAATCCTGCACCGTTTCGGAGCCGGGATAGCGGGACGGGATCAACCCGAAGGCCTCCCCGCCATTGACCCAGGTGAAATGGGCCGGCAACCAGACAAGATCCCGCAAATCCGTCCACCCCGGTGATCTGAATGGCTCGGATCTGCTGGAACGGCAGCCCAGTAGTAGCGGCCGTTGATGATGACCTCCAGCACCGGACCCAGGCGCGAGTCGGCGTCCGCAATCCAGCTGAAAGGCTGCTCATCGATCGTACCGGAACGTTCGCGGCGCCATTTCAAACGCCTGATCGCGCAACGTTTTTGCCTGTTCGTATTGGGCCTCTGCCACCAGCCGCAGTGATTCCAGCAAATAGGCCATCCACGGGGGCGGATCGCCGAAAATCATGGGTTTGCGTCGACCGGCAAATATATCGGCCCGCAAGACCTCGCAGCGTATCGCCTCCCGATAGGGGCCCACCATCGACCAGGCGCTTTTCTCCATCTCACTCAACACGTTCAATTGATTCAGGGCCCGTTCCCACTGCCCGAGAATCACGAGCAGTTGAAACAGGAAAATGCGGTAACTGCTGTTATCCGGATGGCTGCGAATCTGATTCTGCAATTCCTCCAGCGCACCGGCCAGGTTTCCTTCACGGAAATACGTCTCTGCGAGCATGGTCGACCTACTTTCATCAATGAATTTGCCCTATTCGAAGGCGAGCGTCCACAACCATTTGTAGATATTGGCCTCCCGCTTTACCGGCGATGGCAATCAGAAGCGATGGCCAATTATTTACAAGTGCATTAAGGTAGTTATACTTTTATTTTAAATAGTACCCTATTCCTCTTTGTTGGTTTCTATATTCCAGGTCAGATCGATGGCTGCGTCAGCGGAGCCATCCTCTTTCTGGGGTGTATAGCTGAATTTTACCTTGGCAAAGTTCAAGGTGACATTCTCCGTCAAGCGGTCCTCACCGCCGCTTCCACCGGTACTCACTGAAGTCACCAGGACCGGTGACATCGTGATGACCACGTAATCAACCGGATTTTCGCCTGCCTTGCGCACGGTCATGACTGCCTCTTTCAGGTGGGCCCCGTTGCAGCACTTGCGCAGGAGATTCGTAGAGGATTTATCGACAAACTTGGTCATTGAAACGTCCTGTATGTTCGCTTTTCCGGCACCACCGCCGCCGCCGACATGCATCGAACCGGATTGCGACAACCCCCAGCTCCAGGCCAGCACGTCGATTTCGTCTTCATGACCATCGATCTTTGATTCACCGTCAACACCATCGATTTTTAATGTAATGTCTACAGCCATGGTAGTACTCCTTTCTTAATAGTTAGTGCCCATCCAGAAACGGCATCTTTTTGCCCATACCTGCGTTCTCGCTCCTTTGAAATCCTCGACGTAGCCTGCTACGCCTGCGGTTTCAAAATCGTTGCGGCCTTGGCCTGAACCAAAATCTACCATTTCTGGAAAGACACTATAAGTATGATGTGGATCAATTCTTCACGGACGGGAGTTTGGACACCAGCCGCAAAGATACGGTTAATCCTTCGAGTTGATAATGGGGCCGCAGATAGAAATTGGAGGTATAGTAGCCGGGATTGCCTTCAACCTCTGCTACGGTAACCTCGGCTGCGGCCAGCGGTTTCTTGGCTTTGGTGGTCTCGCTCGAGTTGGCCGGATCGCCGTCGACATACTGCATGATCCACTTTTGCAGCCATTTCTGCATATCCGCGCGCTCCTTGAATGACCCGATTTTGTCTCTGACGATACACTTGAGGTAGTGGGCAAAGCGGCAACAGGCGAACAGATAGGGCAGTCGGGCGGCCAGATTGGCATTGGCCGTGGCATCCGGGTCTTCGTATTCGGCTGGTTTCTGCAAGGACTGGGCACCGATAAACGCCGCGAAATCCGAATTTTTGCGATGGATCAGCGGCATGAAGCCCAGCTTGGCCAGTTCCGCCTCCCGCCGGTCGCCGATGCCGATTTCCGTGGGGCATTTCATGTCCACACCGCCATCATCGGTCGGCAAAGGTGTGCACCGGCAGCCCTTCCACGGCACCTCCTGATTCAACCCCGCGAATCCGCGAACACCACCCGTAAAACTTAAACGCCCGGTTGATATTGGCAGCCATGGCATACGCCGAATTGGCCCAGACGTATTTGCTGGTATCGGCGCCTTCTGCATCCTCTTCGAAATCAAACGCTTCCACCGGTTCGGTTTTGGCACCGTAGGGCAGCCGCGCCAGGAAGCGAGGCATTGCCAGTCCGAGATAGCGCGAATCATCCGATTCTCGCAGGGAGCGCCAGGAGGCGTAATCCGCATCTCTGAATTTTTTAGCCAGATCGGCGGGAGCCGAGAGTTCCGCCCAGGAATCCATCTGCATGACCGACGGCGATGCTGCGGCAATAAACGGTGCATGAGTGGCTGCAGCGATTTTCGCCATTTCACCCATCAGCTCCACATCCGGCGGACTGTGATCGAAATAGTAGTCCCCTACCAGGCAGCCGTATGGTTCGCCTCCCATGCGATCATATTCCGCACCATATATCTTTTTAAAAATCGGACTCGTGTCCCACCGGGTTCCCTTGTACTTTTTCAGCGTGCCACCCAACTCCGTTTTGCTGATATTCATCACCTTGATTTTCAGCATTTCGTCGGTTTCGGAGTTGTTGACAAGGTAATGTAAACCCCGCCAGGCACTTTCCAACTTTTGAAATTCCTCATGATGGAGGATCAGGTTCATCTGTTTGGTCAACCTCCCGTCAATCTCGGCCTTGATAGCTTCGATGGTTCGTATCACATCGGCTGAGACGAGGTTGACATCCTTTAGGACATACTCGGCCAGTGTGCGGACCGCGTTTTCAACCTGTTCCTGCACCCGATCGGTCCTGGGTTTGAATTCTTTTTGCAAGAGCATCGAGAACTCGCTGGTTTCGGATAATTGTGAATCCGCTCCTGCCTGGGGTTGTTCCATTTTTTGCTCGTCAGCCATGGCTTAATCCTCCCCGTCAGTTTTCTCTTCGGTCGACGATTCGTCAGCCTTTTGCGCATCGGTTTTCGCTGCGGATGTCAAGGCCTGTAGCATGGACGGATCGTTGATTAATTTGGCGATCAACTCCTCGGCACCACTCTTCCCATCCATGTGCGTCAGCAGGTTGTCCAGCTGGGTACGCGCTTCCAGCAGCTCTTTCACGCCCGCCACTTTGCGGGCAACGGCTTCTGGAGAGAAATCATCCAGGCTCTCAAACGTCAGATCAACTTTTAAATTGCCCTCTCCGGTGAATACATTGGGAACGTCAAAGGCGACATGGGGCTTCATCGCCTTGAGTCTATCGTTGAAATTGTCAACATCGATTTCCAGGAAATTACGGTCATCGACCGGTGCAACCGGGTCATCCGGTTTGGGTTTGCCGGAGAGATCCGCCAGCACACCCATCACAAAAGGAATCTGGACTTTTTTTTCAGAACCGTACAACTCCACGTCGTATTCAATTTGAACACGGGGAGGCCGGTTACGGCCAATGAATTTTTGACTGCTGGTTGCCATATCTTTTCCTCCTTGGGTTATTGTGTACCGATCAACGTTAAAAAGGTCATGTCCGGCAAACGGGTTGCTTCCGGAGCAATCAGGCGTTTAAATGAATTTCTGCGCCGGCCATGAACCGCAATATAGTGTCATCGGAGATCAGGATGTATCGTCCGCGACGCCGCCGAAAAGCGTCTTGAGCCTGTCGGTGCTATCGGGTGCCAATTCCTGCATGATCTCGATGAAGTTCTTCTCCACCAACTGGCGGGCACGCTTCAACAACAGCGGTACCGGACTGGCGGGCTCATTTTGATCATAATAGGTACAGATTTGATCCAACATGCGGATAACATCTTTTCGGCTATCGATGATTTCCATAGATTTGTCCGTTTGGGTGACGTTTAGCGTGGCAGGCACTTTCTGATTGGCACCATCGGAAATACCGGATGCCTGCGGATGTTTCTGCGTTGGCTGTTTGGGGAGAGGGCGATCGGGAAGCTGCTTTTCAAAAAAAGCAGCCATTTCCCCAAGAACTGTTTTCAGTTTCTTATAGTCAGGCGCTTGGTCAGAGCCGACCTTTTCCACCACCACGGTTTCCAGGCGCTTCAGACTGGTGATGGATTGGCTGATCGCATCCCAGGTGGAATACAACGCCTTAACATCGCAGTCCTTGAAGGCTTCTTCGATCATTGCGGGGCTGAGTGCCGATTTCCTATCCTCGTCCTTTACCGCTATCTTTCCATTGGCGATGTGAATGTCACGCAAAGAAATCCGGAGCATGGGTTGCGGGGAGCACAAGCTTGCCTTCTTGAGGGGATCGATGATCTCCCGTCCTTCACTGAGCGCCCACAAAATATTGATTCTTTCAGTTGGATCGTTATTGTCTGCAGGGTCCAGCTGCGGATATAAGCTGTCCCAAAAGCGTTCGATGAAACCGCCCAGCAGCTCCAGACCGGTATAAAGGCCGGCTATTCCCTTGGTGTGTAGCAATGCCCGCAATAGAAACATCGCCACGCGCAGGTCATGGGTGCGTATCAACAGTTTGAGGGCAGCGCCCTGAATCTTGGACCAGTCGGGTGCTTTGGCTTCCTGAACGATTTTCCCGCCGAACTCCCGTTCCGGGGACCCTTGTATCTTGATCTCCAGATCGACGAAGGCCGGGTCACCACTCAGATCATCCACGCCGGAAGGCGCCTCGGGCGCAATGTCGGTCAATAAGGGCTCAATCTCGACGACATATGGCGTTTTGACCTGCTGCCCCCCCCGGTCAGGACCTTCAGATTTTTTGAACAGTTTCATTATATCACCGGCGCTGCCACTCAGGCTCGTGCGTTATGAAGCGGGTTCAGATTCATGATCGGCAGTTACCACGACGACGGTCACATTGTCCCGCGCACCGCGCGCCAATGCGAGATCGATCAGGGCCCGGCAACATTCCTCAGGATTCGCTCGACGCAATATGTCGGCAATTTCCCGTGGGTTGACCTCCTTCACCAATCCGTCGGAGCAGAGCAGGTACGCATCGCCACGGATGGCTTCAAAGACAACCGCATCGACAGCCAAATCCGCCTCAGCACCCAATGCCCGCGTGACGATATTGCTGCTGTTGACATCGGCCGGCGCAGAGGGTGCCGTCCCATCCGGGTTCACTATTTCGGAATCTGGTGAATGATCACAGGTCAATTGCGACAGGAGGCCACTGCGGTAACGATAGAGGCGACTGTCACCCGCCCATAGGGTTGCACACTGGTTGCCGACGGCCAGCATGACAACCACCGTGCTGCCCATGATCTGGCCGTTCTCGTTTTTCCGCGAGCGCCTCAGTAAATCGGTGTTGGTATTCTGCAGGCAGGCTTTAACATTGGCCGTTAGGGTCTCAAGCGTGTCGCCGCCGTCGACCGTGATCAATCCATCGACGATTGCCCGGCTGGCCTCATCTCCCGCCAGGTGACCACCCATGCCGTCTGCGACCGCCCAGACACCGCTTTTCGGGTTTTCCAGAAAGGCATCCTCATTCAGCATGCGAACCTTACCGACATCACTGCAGCCACAGGAATGCCACTGGATCGAATTGATCGTACCAGCATCGAGAGGTGATCCGGGGTCATTGACCGGCGCCCCCCCCGGACTATAGAAAAACGGTGAAACCAGGATTGGTTTCCTCGCACCGGATCGTAACCAGTCGCCGGTGAGAAAACCGGAGAAATCGGCTGCCGGTGGCAAACCGTGGTAAACCAGCAGCGAAGGATTCAAGAGTTCGGAACCTTCCGTACTCCACAGGCTGTAAGTTGAATAGAATCGCATCAGCAGGCAAGCCCCCAGCTCCTTGAAAGCCTCCGGCATATGTCCAAGCGTGTCCATCTCGATCCGGATGGGGACCTTGCCGTCTTCTCCGCTGAGCCCATTTCCCGACGGTTGATCGCTGTCGGCCGGTATTAACGGGTCGAGTTGCAGGGTCTGCAACTCGCGGTCGAATATGTCCAATTGGAAACCATCCTCCAGGGCGGACAGTGCCAGCTGCTCCAGGGCATCAAACCAATCCGCTGCCGCGATAAACAGATATGGCAGGGCTTCACGGTTGTCGAGCATGGCTGCCAGCGTCAACGGAAAGTAGCGGCCGACTTTATCGACACTCGGCATCAGGATGCCGACCGAGGCCTTCTCCCCGCCATCACCGGGGTTCATGATGAAACGCCAGATGGGGCTGGTCAGATAAACATCCAGCCACTCTGTGTCCAGCTGTTCTCTGCTGACGGTGAGCGCTTCCTGGATCCAGGCGTCCCAGGTCCTGACGAACAGGGCCGGCAACCGCCGCGAGACGAAATCGCCTACTGCAGGCAGTTTTCCATATACACCTGGTACGACCGGTGCTGTCATCACAGTGCCTCCGGGCAGCGAAATCGATTCAATTCCAAAAGCTTAAAAGGATTGTCAGCGCTGCTTGCGCGCAGTTCGAAACGGGCGGTATGGCCCTCTTTCTGGAAGGTGACCCGGAACCGGTCGGGTACCTTGGTTGCATCGACCTGCGCCATATCCAGGATTCTAAACAACGCCCAGGGGCCTTCTGCGGTCTGATTGATTTCCCGTCCATCGAGCGTCTGGTAGGTCAGTCTGACGCCGAGGTCGGTTTCGGGGCCCGGCCACTGGAATCGGGTCGATCGAATGGGGCCGTGGCTGTATACGAGCGTCTGCCCCTCCATATTGAGGCGGAAGGTGGCAATTTTTTCATCCAGGGAAAGGGGCCTCAATTCAAATTGAATGGAGGGCGTCTGTCCGCCTGCGGCAAACAGGCTTTGGCGAATTTTAGCGGCATATTGAAACTGCTTCAGCACCGCCCGGGACAAACCCATTCCCTGATCATCCATGGCGACTTGCCGCCACTGGGATCGGCTGGTATCGACAAATGGTTTGATGTGTGCTTGAAAATATTGGTCGATGATCCCGTTCGGCGCGAAAAACCGGCTGAAATCAGCCAAGGTTGCGTCATATGGACTGCTGGCAAATAGTGGATAGCGCTTATCCAGGCCCGATTGGAAAGGGGTCAGCACCTCTTGCTTCCAGATTGAATTCAGCTCTGACTTGGCCGAACTCAAGGTGAGTTTCCATCCAAACGAGGTCAGCGACAGAAACCAGGTTCGCAGCGGCTCCGGCAATCGATCGAATTCAAGCTTGGCCAGTTTAATGCTGTCGCTTGCACCGGCACCGCTCATACGCTCCCTGGCCATTCTCAACGCCTGCTCTTCGCTTTTCGCCGAGTTGCCGATCAACATCATGTCATCCCGCAGCGCTGCCAGGCGGCTCAAGACATGGTCGAGTGGTGGGGGAGACTTCTCCGTGCGCTGCACCAGCACATTCAGATCTTCGAAATGCCGTTCCATTTTTTGCAGAGGGACAGGTACCGCAACGTTTTGAAACGTTTGATTCAATCGTGAGACCGTCTCTCCGGCATCCTTCGGTTTCTCCTGTTGGTCGGCCGATGAATCGGTCTGCTTCTCCACCGTCAGGGTGGTGTTTGCTTCGACGGCTTCAAGCAGGGGGCGGACCGGTGTGTCGGGTGAGGAGAGTATGTCCAGGGCTTGAATCGTCTCATTCACGCCTTGCACACGCCGGATTCTGATATCGCTCAAGAGCTTACGCCATCGCTTCTCATACTCGGCAAAATAAAGGGTTTCCAGATCATCATACAACCGGTTCAAGTCACCGGCCTGATCGGCGGCGGGGTTCTCCAGCACCCAATTTTGTGCCAATGCCTTTTTGACGAACCCCAATCCTTGCATCTTGAAAAAAGTCGTATACCCGTGACGGGTATACAGTCCGGGAATTATCTGCTTCTGGATCGTCTTTTCGTCAAAAACCCGGTCGCCGTAACGTCCGAGGTTGTCGGACAACCGAAAGTCGTGGGATGGGTCTGAGAAGGCTTCGCTTTTCAAGTTGGCGTAGATCTGCATGGACAATGGAATTGAATTCAGTGTCCGGCGAACATCGCTGACCAGCGATTCATCCAGAACGATCGGATCGAGCCAGTTCCGCTCCGTTAATAGATGATTGGTATGCGCGATCAACTCGGATTGTATCCGGGGTTCTCTGGCGTAACTGCGCTCCCATTCTTTGGCGATAATCACGCCAACCAGCTTGGGTTCCAGCTTCTCGGGTTGCCCCAGCATCAGATAGCTTTTCAATAGCTCGTACAGGATTTCCGAATCAGCTGGTCGGACGATCCGTGCACCGACGGTTAAACGCTGTTCCAGACGAAACTGGATCAACGGCAGCAAGTCGCTTTTTAGCAGCTGTTTGTAGACGCGATCGATCTCGGATTGAAGTTTTTCTCCCTGGTAAAGGCCGAGCCGCATCCATCCGGAGGGTTCCTGATAAACCGCGTGGGCCGCCCTCAGAACGTCCAGACGTGCAAGCAGCGGCATCACCCCGCCACTATCCCTTCCACCCGCTGCCCCGCTCACCGACTGATAACGGTCGACCTGATGGTTGACCGTGTCGATGGCATTTTTGTTGCGGAGATAACTGACTGACCACAGGGCGGTCATGCCGACAACCAGTGTCAGCAAACATCCGTATACCGCCATTTGCAGATTTCGCTGTCGCCGCTCGATGCCCGGGTCGACACCGGTGAGCTCGGCTTCCGGGATAACGACTTCCTTCAACAATCGGGTGATGAAAAAAGCCTTGCCACGCCCGCTGAAAACCGGCTGGCGCTGACGATCGAAACCATAGGTATCGGCCAGTCGACCCAACACCCGGTCGATCGGTGTACCCTCCTGTGTGCCGCTGGTAAAGTAAACACCCCGCAATAAGGGCTCGGTATCATAGCGACTGGCTGAAAAGGCGTCGTAGAGAAAATGCATCAGCGCGGGTTTCAACAAGGCCATCTGTTGCGGAAAATCCAGAATTTGGGCGCGCCGCTGCACATCCCTTTCTTCCTGGATTCTCCGGAACGTAAGCGGGTTCAACCGTTTTATTAGCGCATCAAAATTATTGCCGAAGCCAAATAGCTGGTCTTCAAGGGGCTCTGAATTGCCGCCGGGAAGTGTTTCGCCCCAGACCTGAGCACGCGCTTCCGGATTCAGATCCGCAAAAAAGTCGGTGAAACCGGCAACCAAATCACATTTGGTAAAGAGCATGTAGATGGGGAACCGAACCTTAAATGCCTCATACAACTCCTGAATCCGCTGACGCACGTCCATTGCGTGCTGACTGCGTGCATTTTCATCCCCTTGAAGTAAATCGGACATGCTCATCGTGACCAGCACACCATTGATCGGCCGGTGAGGACGATGCTTCTTGATCAAAGCCAGAAAACCGCTCCAGGCAGCCTGATCAACCGGTTGGTGGCTGTCCTGGGTGGTATAGCGACCGGCGGTATCGATGAAGATGGCTTCGTCGGCAAAAAACCAGTCGCAGTTACGCGTTCCGCCAACCCCCTGGACAGCATTTCTGCCCGGCCGTTCTGAAAGGGGAAATTTAAGTCCGGAATTGAGCAGGGCGGTGGTCTTGCCCGAGCCCGGTGCCCCAATGATGACGTACCATGGCAGTTCGTAGAGATACCGTTTATCACGCTTGTTCGTGGCACGTGCTTTTTTTAACTTCAACAGGGCGTCTTCAAACTTCCGGCCCAATTCAATCACTTCCTCATCTTGCGCCTTGGCAATGGCTTCCTTATCCGGATCGATTTCAGGGGTCGACAGATCGGCGATGAGCTGCTGATCCGCCCGCCTGGCGCGCGCCTGCGTAAAAAGGATGTAAAGCACCCAGACAACGACGATACCCAGGATGGCGAGCAACCGATTGAACTCAGGCAGGAGCGGGGTCCTGCCGGCGATGGCCACCCACGGACCGGCAAACCAAACCAGCCCACACAGGGCGATGATGCCCACCAGTTGAATGACTGATTTCTGTTTAATGAATCCGATGAAAGCCTTCATGCATCACCTGATTTGGATATCGATACGCCGATTGCGGGCACGGTTCGCTGCGGTGTCATTCGGTGCGATCGGTTCGCTGTCGGCGTGTCCTTCAAAACGAACGCGCCCTTCCAGCGGAGCGGACGCAGTCAGTATCGTGGCCACATCCTTGGCGCGTGCCTGGGATAAATGCCAGTTGGATGGAAAGCGGGTCGAGAAGATCGGTCGATTATCCGTGTGGCCGATCACCGCGATGCGGCTGGTCCCGGCTTGCAATTCATGGGCGATTTTTGCCAGCATGGGGATGTACTCTTTTTTGATCTTATCGCTTCCGGACGGAAAGGAGTTGGATACCCGTAAAATATTTCCATCGATGACCTCGACCATGTCACGCGCGATCTCGCCGGCGAGCAGTCTGCGGAATCGATCCGCCTGGATCGGTTTTTTGGCTGGAACGGGTGGGGCCGGTGTGATTCGCGATCGCACCGGTGGCGTTTTCGGTGCTTCTCGCGCAACTTTAGCCAACTGGTTGTACGCCCGGTTGGAAGATCTGTTGATGGCGTATGTAAACCCCATAAAAATGAGCATCAGCAGTGCTCCTGCCACCACCGTGCCGACCCAGATGGGTACATGTTTGGCGATGGGGGCGCGCCTGTCACGCAAACCCTGCCAATGTGAGGAGAGGGGAAGTTCGTCGTCGCCTTTCGTTCGTTGGATCAACAGGTAAAGTTCTTGCCGCAACTGATCGAGGTTTCGCATGCCGCTTTCGGCAAGGCGGTATTTCCCTTCAAATCCAAGACTCAGGCACAAATAAGCCAGTTCGAGTAAACTGAGACTTTGAGCTGGATGCAGTTTGAGCCGATCAAGGATCTGGAAAAAGCGCTCTCCCCCCCTCGCTTCACGGTGAAACTGGATTAACAGGCTTTGGTGTCCCCAGTTGCTTTGGTTCCCCCACGGCGTGTTCAGCACGGTTTCATCAATCAACGTGCATAAGAAATAGCTGGCTGTCTTGACTTGTTCCTCTGAGGATCCATGGCTCAGCAAACGATCTTCAAAACCTCGAATCTCGCCGGCCAACTGTTCTCGGAGTTCATCGACGGTGTGATGAAAGGGGAGATTCCGCAGTTTCGTTACAATCGACAGAAGGGAAAATGCATGGGTGACGAGCGGATTGTCCCCGGCCAGAAAATCCACCCGAGCATCGGTGCCTGATTGGCCGGGAGGATGAGCGGGCGCGTGCGGCACAACCGAGGTCCGCCGTCTGCGGCCGCCCGGTGACGGTCGGAGAATGGTCTTATCGTTATCACCATAGGCCGAGAATGGATCAGAATGACTCATGGTGCATCATCCTTTCCTAATGGCCCAAAATTCGAGCTCAAGACCCGGGAAGTTGCCTCCGATATGAACGGCGAAACCGCCGGAGGTCGTCATCTTATTCCACAATGGGCCCTGTTTGTTGAGTTCAAAATAGGTGAACCCAACGTGAAAAGGGATCTGTCTGGGTGCAACGGACAATGGATGAATCGTTATGCCAGGCAAGGATGAATTGACCAACCCTTGAATCTCTTCCACCGGTCCGATCTTTACCTGTTGCGGAAACAGGCTGCGCAGGGCATCCGGAGGCACCTGGGCATTGGCGGCCAGAACGAAGAGGGCACTATTGAGCAGGTTTACGTCAGGTCGCTTGGCGGCGTAAATACCGAATTTGGGCTTGCTGAGCGGTATCTGAATGGCTGTGGGCTGGTAAACCTTTCCCAGCAGCTCTCTGAGTTCTTCCAGGAGTGGTGCGAACGTGGCCTGAAGGTTGTCGTGGTCATAAATGGGCAGTTTGGCCGGACGTTTATCCGGCCGAAAAAATGTCCCCATTTCTCCTGCCAACTGTATGGCGAACCGATAGAAGACTTCTGGATGCAGGCCGGCGGTGTTGGAAAAATGCTCGAATAGCAGCTGGTATCGGTTAACCAACTGGAGCAATAAAAAATCGGCGATTTCGGCGACGCCGCCATGGCCGGCCATGGCCACACGCCCGGCGATGGCCTCACCGCGAGTGTTCAACAACCCGTAGAGTTCCCGCAGAAACCCAGTTAATTTTGGAATGGCCAAACAGTTTAGACTGGCCGGAATCAAATTTTCATCGATGACGATGTTCCGGTCGGTGTGCACCTCGACGATTCGCGCGACGGCCAGACACGTATGACCGGACCGTTCCTGTCTTTGAAATAACAGCGTTGCCTTGAGTTTTCCGATTTGCAGCGGGGCCTCGCTTTCGCTGCCACTAGAGTTGTCTTTGACTGCCCGTTCATCTATCCGAAAACGGGCCAGTCCATCTGTTTTGGCAACGCTATCCGTTTCTGCGGCCCCTATCCGGCGCAGGGGTAGGGCAAGGTATACCAGTTCATCGCGGACCTCTGCCGGGATTTCCAATGCCTGGGGCAGCTCGTCTTCCTCGGGAAGATCAAATGGCGTACCGTCCGGAAAGATCCCTTTGCAGGCTGTCAGTGCCAGCTTGCCAATTCTGAGAAGGTTCGAATCGATCTTCAGCTCGTAAAATCCTCTATGATAGGGTTGGAGTCCTATGCACCGGCCGTTGATCAATCCTTCTGTGTATCGATCCTGCTGCTGAAAATGCTGCGGCTGTAAAAACATCCCTTCGGTCCATATGACTTTGTTGTTCATTGGCATCCGTTTTTCCTCGGGCACTTCACTTTTATTTGGGTTTGGACTGTAGTTTGCGTATTTGGGCTTCGTATGCGTCGGCGAATGGTTTGCCAAAGCAATCATCCAGCGCTTCGCTGGCGATCTTGGTGTAGGCTTGCTGGTAGGCATCCCAGGACTTGGCTTTTTTCTGGAACACGACGCCGTCCTCATATTGCTTGGCGAAGCCCTGGGGGTCAAATCGCTCGATCAGCTTGATCAGTGCTGCCTGCAACCCTGCGGTCATGGCCATTTGATGATTCATGATATCCGCGAAACCGTCGCGGACTGCAGACAGTGCATCAACGAATCCCGGTTGGTCGCCAACCAATAGTTGTCTGAGCGCCTCGTCCAGTTCTCCAAAAAATTTGAGCGGGTTGTTGTCCTCGGGTTTGATGAGGGTCGCTTGAACGCGAAGTTGTGTTTTCAGTTCCGTGCGTCCACGCAAGATGGCCATCAGACCATTGACCATTTCCCGGAATACCGCTCCAATCGACGCCATCACTTCCGGCATGTCCGATGGATGAGGCAGCGTTGTTTCCTTTACCCCGGCAGCGTTCAGAAAAATCCGGAACAATTCGAGTTGAGCCTGTTGGCGAAGCTGCGCAATAGATGTTGAATCGGGAGGGGTCTCCGCCTCGGGGACCTTGCCGGCAGTCGGTGCGATGCCGGCTTGCGCCTTGCCTGTGGAGGCTGGAGACTCGCCCCGTTCACTGAAAAACGGCGTTTCGAATCCTTGTCCCGGTGTGTCCGGCCCGGTCGTTGGGTCCGACTCCGATGTCAGGATGGCGTCGGGAGCGATGCGATTGCCATGCGGCTCATCCATTTCGTGCAAAAGTTGTTCAAAATTGAAGTCTTTCGGAATCGCTCTTGACTGGCTTGGGTTCTCCTCGATATCCGGTGGCGAAAATGCGTCCCGAAGCGGCGATTCTTCCGGCTGGTTAAGGATGATTTTGCCCGGTTCGGCGCTTTTCTCCAAAAAACCGCTGTCAGGCCACCAGTCCGTTTTGTTTTCAAGGCTTTCCTGATTTCCGGGTGAAACCGTCCGTGCGCGGTTGCCTTGACCCATATCGGAGAAAGACGCCCTCTCTCCATGGAATTGAAAAATGTCGTCGGCAGCTGTTTCATGCGTGCCATTTGAAGTGATATGAACGCGCAGTTCATATTCGCCGATCCATATCTGGTCGCCATCGGCCAGCGACACGGTTTCCCGATTAACGCGCTGGCGCCTGTCATTTATGAAAGTCCCGTCCACGCTGGTGTCCGTCAGGTAGTAAAGGCCGTTTTCGAATGTAATTGAAGCGTGGCTGCGGGAAATATAATGTTCAGGGTCGGGCAGGGTAAGATGATTATGTCGTTTATCCGGCAAACGCCCAAGCGTGCCACCGTCTTGGCCAAAAGACGCTTTCAAGTTCTCGACCGGGGGGTGCCCCCTGTAGCTTATGACCTTAACCTCGAGCGGCATTTTACCTCATTCGTGGACACCGGGCGATTGTTAGATGCTGGTTTAGAATTGAACCCTCCCCGCGGCAAGCCGCGGGGAGGGTTCACCGTAAGGATAAAAAAATCGATTTTCTGTCGCGGTTCAACAACAAAGCTCCGCCGCTTAAATTACACGGTCAAATTTGTTGTAACCATTTGATTCTTAATCGATTTATATCATACCTGCCCAAGTTGAATACCCAAATGAATATGGCTGGCCGATCGTGGCCAGCGATATCGGTCTTGACTGCCTATTTTATCTGTTCAGGCTACCTACCGCGGCAACATCAATCAACGCAAAGGAGGAAATCATAAAAGCCTTTTCCAGAAAAATAGAAACACTCTATTTTCGCTGTATTTTTTAACTTTAGAGACCGGTGTTGAGGATAGGATCAGATATGGACGCTGTAGAGAGTACAGAACCCAAGGTGCAATCAGACCGGTCATACTGAAACAGAAAATTCTTATTACATCGTTAAAATGCAATGTCCTCACAAACTGTGATTTGAGTTAAGACTCGGTAAGCCGAATTCAAAATCAAAACCATCGTGTGACCGACGCCCCATCGAAGCACCGCAAAGGCGATCAGGCCAGTGAGAGAAAAACCGAGAAATCTAAGGCGACGCCTGGAAAATTTTATTTCCGAATTAACCAATCGATTATGTCGATGGCATCGCGTTCATATATTTAATTCAGGCGGTTGGCCTGCAATTAGTGGTAGATGAGTATCTGTTCCTGAAGTGAAAAAAACTTACACGATAAGCAGGAACTATGCAAGAGAGAATTAATTTTCTGGAAATTAATTCTATTCTTATTCACAATAATACAATAGGTTAAGCGCGTCAATCATCGACGGGATAGAGAGTGGGCCTTGATCATCGTTATGACCCTATACAAAACCAACTGGGGTGGCACGCCGGTTCCACCATCCATTTGACACAAATTATTTTTACGCATATAATATGCGTAAAAAACAGGCGTGAGGTCTTGAGATGGAAACAACCACCGTTGGCGAGATTCAAAAAAATTTTGCTGAGGTCCTCAGGAAAATTAGTTCCGGAGAAGCGGTCATTGTCACCAAAAGGGGGAAACCGGTGGCTAAAATCACCGCATTGGGCGCCAAGCAGGATATCGACTGGCCTGATTTCTTTCAAGAGTGCATCGATATAGAAGGAACGCCGCTCAGCGAAATCGTCGTTGAAGGCCGAGAGGACCGATTCTGATGGTCTATGTGGATACGAGCGTATTGGTAAAGCTGTATGTCAAGGAAGCGTATTCTCGGAAAGCTTCTGATTGGATCAGAAACAACAATGAAGCCATTCCGAAAACGATTTTTCACGAGTTGGAATTCACCAACGCTGTACAACTCAAACTGTTTAGAAAAGAAATGAGCGAGAAGCAAGCTGGGATCGTTTTGAGACGGCTCCATGAACATGAAAAGGAGGGGATATTCTATATTCCTCGAATTCATTGGTCGGATGTTTTTAGCTATTCTCTCAAGCTTTCAAACAACCACACGAAAGCGATTGGATCCCGTTCACTGGATATTATTCATGTGGCATCGGCGCTCTCCATGGGAGCGGATCGTTTCTTTACATTTGATACCAAACAGTCACAATTGGCCTCAACTGCCGGAATACAAATCGTCACTTGACAATATTCAAGCCCACCCATTAGATTTACCTCCTTCAACGGTCTTTGAGCGCGGCAGGGATGCCGAAGTCCATTTTCAACACCCTGCTAAACCGTTGTCCCATTTCCCTTAACCGGATAAGGAGATGAATCATGGTCGATTTCATGTATGAAGAATTGCTGCCCCTGGGCAAGGACGACACCCGGTACCGGCGGCTCACGTCCGATCACGTCTCCACCGCCCGGTTCGAGGGACAGACCGTGCTGAAGGTCGCGCCCGAAGGGCTGGCGCTGCTGGCCGAATCGGCCTTCAAGGATGTTTCCCATCTGCTGCGGCCGGCCCACCTGGCTCAGTTGGAAAAATTCTCAAAGGATCCGAAAGCGTCGGACAACGACCGCTATGTGGCTCTGGAACTGATTAAAAACGCCGTGATTTCGGCAGACATGGAGTACCCCATGTGCCAGGATACCGGCACGGCCATTATCATGGGCAAAAAAGGGCAGCAGGTCTGGACCGGTATTGAGGATGAAAAGGCAATCTCCAAAGGGGTGTTTAACGCTTACACCCAGAACAACCTGCGCTATTCCCAAAACGCGCCTCTCAGCATGTTTGAAGAGATGAACACCGGCTGCAACCTGCCCGCCCAGATCGATATCGCGGCGGTTGAAGGCGACACCTATTCATTTCTCTTTATGGCCAAGGGCGGTGGTTCGGCCAACAAAACCTATCTCTATCAGGAGACCAAGGCGGTATTAAACCCGGATAGTTTAGGGCAGTTTGTAAAGGTCAAACTAAAAAGTCTGGGAACAGCGGCCTGCCCACCCTACCACTTGGCTTTGGTGGTGGGCGGCACTTCGGCCGAACTGACGCTGAAAACCGTCAAACTGGCCTCAGCCGGTTATCTGGACCATCTGCCCACCCGGGGAGCACCGGCGGTCATGCGTTCCGTGATCTGGAGATGGAAGCGCAAGTGCTGGCGATTTCCCAGGAGCTGGGGATCGGCGCCCAATTTGGCGGTAAATACTTTTGCCATGATGTACGCGTAATCCGGCTGCCGCGCCACGGGGCCTCCTGTCCCATCGGCATCGGGGTGAGCTGCAGTGCCGATCGTCAAATCAAAGGCAAGATCAGTGCGGGTGGGATCTTTATTGAGCAACTGGACCCGGATCCGGCCCGATTTTTACCGGAACCCGCCGCCGACAAAGAGAGTGTCGTCACCCTGGATCTCAATCAACCCATGGACCAGATTCGATCAGAGCTCTCCCAATACCCGGTTACCACCCGTTTGGCTTTAAACGGCGATATTATCGTGGCCCGCGACATTGCCCATGCCAAGCTCAAGGAGCGGCTAGATCAGGAAGGCGCCCTGCCCGATTACTTTAAAGATCATATTGTTTACTATGCCGGACCGGCCAAGACACCCGAAGGGCGGGCTTCCGGTGCTTTCGGCCCGACCACCGCCGGACGCATGGACGCCTATGTGCCGATCTTTCAAAAGGTGGGTGGCTCCATGGTGATGCTGGCCAAGGGCAACCGCTCAAAGCAAGTCACCGATGCCTGTAAGGAATACGGTGGGTTTTATTTGGGATCCATCGGCGGCCCGGCCGCCCGTTTGGGACGCGACTGTATCACCCAGTGGAACTGTTGGAGTACCCCGAACTGGGCATGGAGGCGATTTATAAAATCACCGTCAAAGATTTTCCGGCCTTTATTATCGTGGACGACAAGGGCAATGACTTTTTTGCGAAAAGCTGCTCTAATCACCCCGACCTTCGAAAAAGTCGTAAACAAAATCGATATGTTGCTTCATGGCCAGGTAAGCCGCTTCCGGATTGCCCTCCCGGATGGCCTGGTAAATTAACGTGTGCTGCTCCAAAATGGTGTCAATGTTGCCCGGTATTTTGTACAGGCCCTCCAGGTTGACCTTGATGCCGGTAAATAAAAAATCGTAGAAGTTTTTCATGATGAAGACCTGGAGGGGATTGTTCGTTGCATAGGCGATGGCCATGTGGAAAGAGGCGTCGGCTTCCGTACCCAGTCTCCCCGATTGGACTTCCTTTTGCATCTCCTCGATGCTTTTCTGCATGAACTGAAAATCCTTTTCGACTGCCCGGCTGGCTGCCATGGCTGCGGCATTGCACTCCAGCCCCATGCGGACCTCCAAAAGGTCGCTAATGGAGGCGTTCTGACTCTCCACCATAGTGGCCAGAATGCTTTTCTCTTTGGATTCCGGCGCTCGGACAAAGGTACCCTGCCCCTGCTTCTGGTCCAGCAACCCCATGACGACCAGCTTGTTGATGGCATCTCTTACCGAGGTGCGGCTGACCCCAAAGGCTTCGGCAAGTTCCCGCTCGGTGAAGATTTTCTCGCCGGCTTTGAATTCACCGCGGAAAATCAGTTCCCGCAACTGGTCAAACACCTGGTCGGATATGCGCTTGGGTTTGATGGGCTTGAGTTTGTGTGGCATGATCGAATTTAAGCTCCAGTTGGATCGAATGAAGGAATAGGTGCAGAATGAACGTCAGCCGCCAGCGAGTCGCAAGCCAGTAGCCGTGTATGATGGTCTGCGACGTGTCATTTGAGAAGGCAATGGTCTAACCAAATTGATTGTCGTGGGGGTGCACGCCGTCCTTCTGCCAAACGAAGATACTCCTGATCACATACAATAGCATGCGTTGGATAGTAATTCAAGGCGTTCGATGCTTTGTGCTTGACAGCGGACATCTCCCGTCGATATTAATGGTATAACCAATTTAAAGGTAAACTGAAGCGGCTGCCTTGACATGACCGCAGCCGGGTTAAAAGTGATTGCCGATTGAATCGGGATATGCGTTTGGCCTGTAACCGGCGCGATCCCTTTTTAATTTCTAACCCATTTGCACGCAGGTGTTCGTAAAAAAAGGAGATAGGCGATGAAACGGTCATTATACTGGGCTGACAGTTATGTGGAAAAACAGCGAACGGCAGAGGCGGCCATCGCCATGATCCGCCCCGGCAAACGGGTTTATATCGGTAGTGCCAGTGGCGAACCTCAAGCCTTGGTCAAGGCGCTGTCCGCCGCAGCCGTCAAGATCAGCGGACTGGAGATCGTCCGGCTCATGAGCCGGGAGACCACCTCTCTGTCCGAGATCGCAAACAAGACCCGTGACCACAGCCTGAACATTCGGACCATTTATTTAGGATCGGCGGATACGGAGGCCATTGCCCGTTACATGCGCTTCATTACGCCCATCAACATGTCCGAGGTACCCGGACTGTTCCTCTCACGGAAACTGCCCATTCACGTGGCCCTCATCCAGGTGTCGCCGCCCGACGATTTCGGTTGGATGAGCCTGGGCGTTTCCGTTGACGTAACCCTGGCAGCCGCCCAGAGCGCCGACCTGGTGATCGCCCAGGTGAATCCAAGAATGCCCCGCACCATGGGGCAGAGCTTCATTCACGTCAACAACGTCCATGTGCTGGTGGAGCACGAAGAACCGATTTTGTCCATCAACCTGCGCAAGCGATCCGGAGCGGCCGAGTTGATCGGCAAGCACATTGCCCGGTTCGTGGATGACGGCTCCACACTTCAGATCGGCCTGGACGCCGCCTCCCAGGCAACAGTCAAGGCCCTGGCCGACAAGAACGATCTGGGATTTCACTCCCAGTACATCACCGATGACGTGATGCACCTGTATGCCTCGGGAGTGATTACCAACCGCAAGAAAGGACTCAATGAAGGCAAGCTGGTAGCTTCCTGCGCCATCGGCAGCCAAAACCTGTACGAGTTTCTCCACGACAACCCGGGGGTCGATTTCCGGCCGTCGGACTATGTCAACGACCCATTTATCATCGCCCAGCACAACCGCATGATTTCCATGAACGTGGCCCACACCATCGACCTCACCGGCCAGGTGGCGGCCGAGGCCTCCGAGCATACCTTTTTCGCCGGTGTTTCCGGCATCCCCGATTTTGTCAGGGGCGCCAAGCGGTCCAAGGGGGGCAAATCCATCCTCATGCTCTACTCCACCTCCCAGAATGGCGAGCGCAGCAATATCGTTCCGGCCTTGAACAGCACTGCGGTGGTGGTTCCCCGGGGAGACGTTCACTACGTGGTCACCGAATACGGGGCGGTGAACCTGTTCGGTAAAAGCCTTCAGGAGCGTGTGCTGGCGTTGATCGGTATCGCCCATCCCGACCATCGGGACCAGTTGTTCGCCGCAGCCAAGGAAGCCAAGCTTATCGGCAGTGAACGCCGGCTTGGCGAGGCCACGAAGGGCATCTATCCCATTCACTTGGAAGAAACCATCGTGCGGGACGGTGAGGAGATCACCATCCGGCCCTCAAAGCCGGTGGATGAGCGCCGGATCCAGGAGCACTATTACAGCCTGGACAAAAAAGACGTACAGCTGCGGTTTTTCCATGAGAAACTCAGTTTTGACCGCAGCGATGTGGAGACGCGCTCACAGATCGACTACATCAAGGATCTCACCCTGGTGGCCGTGGTGGGCGAGTTCGGCTTCGGCAAGGTGGTAGGGGTTGGTGAATATCTGCTGCTCCTCAAGAGCAACACGGCGGAGGTGGCATTTTCCATCTCCACGGAATACCAGGGCAAGGGACTGGGAAAGCTGTTTATCCGCAAACTGGCCCGAGCTGCCCGTGAAAATGGTATTTCCGGACTGGTAGCCTATACCTCCCCCCAGAACAAAGCCATGGTCGCCCTCTTCAAGACGCTTCCCTATAAGGTGAAAACCTCATTTGACGGGGATTCGCTGATTCTCAAGTGTCGCTTTGACGAATTGGCGGAAACCGCTAAATAATTAAATTAAATCATAAGGTTGCTAATGATCCTGTCGAAGCCAATTAATTCTTGTCAAGTCGGTTTCAATGTGATTTAAATAATTTTTTTGGCAATAGAAAAGACAGATAAACCGATGCGAAACCAATTTTCGCACGCCCCTTCACAGCTATGAAACACTGGTTTTCTGCGGCAGTCCCCCTGAGACCGGTCGCTGCAGAGTCAATTCCATATTTTTAACCCGTTACAAGGAGCAGTTATGGCAAAGCAAATGAAAACCATCGACGGCAACACCGCCGCCGCCCACGTGGCCTATGCCATGAGCGAGGTGGCCGCCATTTATCCCATTACCCCCTCGTCCCCCATCGGTGAAATCTGCGATGAGTGGGCGGCCACCGGCCGCAAGAACGTCTTCGGTCAGACCTTGCTGGTACGCCAGCTGCAGAGCGAAGCCGGGGCGGCGGCCGCCGTCCACGGTTCCCTGGCCGCCGGGGCGTTGACTTCTACCTACACCGCCAGCCAGGGCCTGTTGCTGATGATTCCAAACATGTACAAGATGTCCGGTGAACTGCTTCCCGGCGTCCTGCATGTCACCGCCCGGGCCATCGCCGCCCATGCGCTGTCCATCTTCGGCGACCACCAGGACGTCATGGCCGTCCGTCAGACCGGTTTTGCCCTGCTGGCCTCCGCCTCGGTTCAGGAAGTCATGGACCTGGGCCTGGTTTCCCATCTGGCCGCTATCGATTCCAGCGTGCCATTCCTGCATTTTTTTGACGGTTTCCGGACCTCCCACGAGATTCAGAAGATCGAGACCATCGACTATGCGGACATGGCCAAGCTGATCAACATGGAAGCCCTGGAGAATTTCCGTGCCCGCGCAGTCAACCCGGAAGCCCCCGAACTGCGCGGCACCGCCCAGAACCCGGACATCTACTTCCAGGGGCGCGAAGCGGCCAACGCCTACTATCAGGATGTGCCGGACACCGTTGCCGACTACATGAAAAAAGTGTCCGCACTCACCGGCCGCAAGTACAACCTGTTCGATTTCGTGGGGGATCCCAACGCCGATCGCGTCATCGTCTCCATGGGATCTTCCTGCGAGACCATCGAGGAGGTGGTCGACCACCTCAACGCCCGCGGCGAGTCCGTCGGCTTGGTCAAGGTGCGCCTGTTCCGCCCCTTCTCCGCCAAACACCTGTTGTCGGTCATTCCGGCCACGGCTGCCCGAATCACCGTTCTCGACCGCACCAAGGAGCCCGGCGCCCTGGGCGATCCGCTGTACCAGGACGTGTGCACGGCCTTTATGGAACAAGGTGAAATGCCCTCCATCGTCAACGGCAGGTACGGACTGGGGTCCAAGGAGTTCACCCCCTCCATGGTCAAGGCCGTGTTTGATAACATGAACGGCATGGCGCCCAAGAACCACTTCACCGTGGGCATCACCGACGACGTCACCCACACCAGCCTGGATGTGGAGACCGGACTTGACGTGGCGCCCGAAGGCACGGTCCAGTGCAAGTTCTGGGGCCTGGGGGCCGACGGCACCGTCGGCGCCAACAAGAGCGCCATCAAAATCATCGGCGACAATACCGACATGTACGCCCAGGCGTATTTCGCCTACGACTCCAAAAAATCGGGCGGCGTCACCATCTCCCACCTGCGTTTCGGCAAGACACCGATCAAGTCCACCTACCTGATCGACAGTGCCGATTACATCGCCTGCCACAATCCCGCCTACGTCAACATTTACGACGTGCTGGAAGGCATCAAGGTCGGTGGCACCTTCATGCTCAACAGTCCCTGGAGCCTTGAGGAGATGGAAGAGAAGCTGCCGGTGGCCATGCGTCGGACCATCGCCCGCAAAAAGCTCAAGTTCTACAACATCGATGCGGTGAAAATTGCCGGTGATGTCGGTTTGGGCGGACGCATCAACATGATCATGCAGACCGCCTTTTTCAAGGCGGCCAACGTGATTCCGGTGGACGACGCCATCGCCTACCTCAAGGACCAGATTCACAAGCTGTTCAGCAGGAAAGGCGACAAAATCGTCAACATGAACAACCAAGCCGTGGACAAGAGCCTGGACCACCTGGTGGAAGTCAAGGTTCCGGCAGCCTGGGCCGATGCCGGCCTGGCGGCTGCCGTCGCCGGCGACGAACCCGATTGGGTCACCGCGGTGATGAAGCCCATGCTGGCCCAGCAGGGCGACAAACTGCCGGTGAGTGCCTTCTCGCCAGACGGCATTTTTCCAGTCGGCACCACCCAGTATGAAAAGCGCGGGGTGGCCATCAACGTGCCTGAATGGATCATGGAGAACTGCATCCAGTGCAACCAGTGCGCCATGGTCTGTCCCCATGCAGCCATCCGCCCGGTGCTGGTCACCGAGGATGAGTTGAAGGCCGCCCCCGAGGGCTTCGAGGCCAAAAAGGCCCTGGGCAAGGAGCTTAAGGAGTATAAGTTCCGCATTCAGGTCTTTGCCGAAGACTGCATGGGTTGCGGCAACTGCGCGGACATCTGCCCGGCCAAGAAGCCGGCCCTGGTCATGAAACCCCTGGACACCCAGATCGAAGTACAGGTACCCAACCAGCGCTACGCCTCCAGCCTGCCGGTGCGCGAAGGTTTGGTAGCCCGCAGCTCCGTCAAGGGAAGCCAGTTTTACCAACCCCTGCTGGAGTTCTCCGGCGCCTGTGCCGGATGCGGTGAGACGCCCTACGCCAAACTGCTCACCCAGCTGTTCGGCGACCGCATGGTCATCGGCAACGCCACCGGGTGCTCGTCCATCTGGGGCGGCAGCGCGCCGTCCATTCCTTACTGTGTCAACGAAGACGGCTGCGGTCCCACCTGGGGTAACTCCCTGTTCGAAGACCCGGCCGAATTCACCTACGGCATGTTTCTCGGCCAGCTGCAGCAGCGCCAGGTGCTGGTCGACCTGGTCACCGAAGCCCTGGAGACGGACGTCGATGACAGCCTGAAGGCGGCCATGAAGGGCTGGCTGGAGAACCTCAAGGACGCCGACGGCTCCAAACGCTACGGCGACCAGGTCCGGGAGATGCTCTTCGCCGACTCGGGGAATCCCCTGCTGGATCGGATCGATCGCCTGGGACCATATTTCACCAAGCGTTCCTACTGGATCTTCGTGGGTGACGGGTCGGCCTACGACATCTCCTTCGGCGGCATCGACCATATCCTGGCCACCGGGGAAGACATCAACGTCATCGTCTACGATACCGAGGTGTACTCCAACACCGGCGGCCAGAGCTCCAAGGCCACGCCCACCGGCTCCATCGCCAAGTTTGCCGCCTCCGGCAAAAAGACCGCCAAGAAGGACCTGGGCGGTATGGCCATGACCTACGGCTACGTTTACGTGGCCAGCGTCGGTATGGGCGCCAACAAGCAGCAGTTGATCAAGGCGTTCTCGGAAGCGGAAAGCTACGACGGGCCGTCGCTGATCATGGCCTACTCACCGTGTATCAACCACGGCATCAAAAAGGGTATGGGCAAGACCCAGGAGGAGACCAACCTGGCCGTCAAGTCGGGTTACTGGCCGTTGTATCGCTACAACCCCACGCTCACCGCCGAGGGAAAAAATCCCTTTGTCCTGGATTCCAAGGAACCGGACGGCAGCCTGCAGGCGTATCTTGCCGGCGAGGTGCGTTACGCGGCCCTGCAGATGATATTCCCGGATGAGGCCAAACGGCTGCACACCCGGCTGGAGGCGGAGTTCACCGATCGTTACGCCGCACTCAAGCGCAAAGCGGAGGCCGCGTATGTACCGGCCGAGCCGTCGGGAGAATTGGCCGCAGCTGTTGAAGACGATGGTGACGCCTGCACCCTGGCCGGGACTGCCGAGCACGCCGGCCGGGCCGGTGCCGACGATGCCTGCGACGATGGCAGAGCCGGGAAATAAAGCATAACTCGCACAATCGATAAATCAAAGGGCCGTGTCACCTGCCGGGTGGCCGGCCCTTTTTCGTCCAGATGGGTAAGGGGCACAATCGTGGGGAGAGAAATCCGTTGACAGGCTCCAGTTCCTGCCAGTAGACGTGAAGTGGTGGCCTTTCCCGACGCACTTGGGTGTGCCGTCCAAGCCGGGGATGTGGTGGCGGTTGGATGAAAACAGCGAAAATAATAGAATGTCCAATGTCGAACAAGGAACCGCAGAATGATCAAGGAAGGTATTCTTCCTTTTTTATAATGACATCGCGCAGCGGTTCCTTCCTTGGGAATTCGACATTCATTATTCGATATTCAGCGGTTCAAAACCCTTCATTTTAAATAGGCCGGTGTGATGAATGCAGCTACGTTGAAAGACCTACTGGAAAATGTGAAGAGAGGTTCAATGCCCGTGGATCAGGCACTGGAAACCCTCAAGGACCTGCCCTACGCAGACCTGGGCTATGCCATGGTGGACCACCACCGGACCCTGCGCAGCGGTCACCCGGAAACCATCTTCGGCCCGGGAAAAACCGTGTCGCAGATCGTCGGCATCGCGCAGCGGCTGCTGGAAAAAGATGTCAATATCATGGTCACCCGAGCCGAACGGCAGGTCTATGACGCGCTGAAAACCATCTGCGACCGGGTAGAATACCACGAAGCGGCCCGTATCGTGGTGATGAACCGCATGCCGGTCACCCCCACCCGAACGACAATTCTGGTCATGTGCGCCGGCACCTCGGACATTCCGGTGGCCGAAGAGGCGGCGGTTACCGCCGAGACCATGGGCAACCGGGTGGAGCGGCTCACCGATGTAGGTGTGGCGGGTATTCATCGCCTGCTGTCCAATCGAGAGAAAATCCAGGCAGCCAGCGTGCTGGTGGTGGTGGCCGGCATGGATGGGGCGTTGCCCAGTGTGGCGGCGGGCCTCACCGACAAGCCGGTGATCGCCGTGCCCACCAGCATCGGCTACGGCGCCAGTTTCGGGGGACTGGCGGCCCTGCTCACCATGCTCAACTCCTGCGCCAACGGTGTCACCGTGGTCAACATCGACAACGGCTACGGGGCCGGATACGCGGCATCCATGATCAACCGCATCGCCAACCGGCCGACCGACGACCACTGACCGGATGGTTCACCGTCTGTAACGGAGCCTGCACCGATGACCTACAACTTCGACCCGGACCGCTGGCTGGACAACGAACTGGCGGCACTCGAGTTAGCATTCAAGTCCGGCCGGCTGGATGAATTGGATGTCGAGAGGCAGAAAGACGCGCTAATCGATCGGTATGACGAGATGGTAAGCCGCCTGGATGGGACCTATCGGATTGTGAAAGAATAAATATGCCACCCAAGAGTCTGTCCACAATCGTTCTCCTGGTCATTTTCGTTTTATCGATCCTAAAAGGAACGATCGACGCCTGCCCGCTCGAGTTGCCCACCGCCGCCGTATCGATCAACGGGCGCCGCCTGATCGTCGAGTTGGCCGCAACACCCCAATCGCGCAGGTGTGGATTGTCCAACCGCGCTGCCCTCGGTGAAAACCAGGGTATGCTGTTCATCTATCCACGATCCGACCTGAGGACATTCTGGATGAAAGATACGCGGATCCCACTCTCCATCGCATTTCTGGATGACTCCGGAAAGATAATCAACATTGAAATCATGTCGCCCAACCAAACCGAAGAAAGATACCACTCCCGCAAACCGGCCTTATATGCCCTCGAAGTCAATCAGGGATGGTTTAAATTGAATGGCATTAAAGCCGGAGACAGGGTGGAGATGAAACCGAGTGTCAACATCGGGGAATCACCACGATAATGTTGGTACGATCTATTCTGCAAATACAGAGTTAACTCCATAATGTCCCTAAGATCGATTAAAGCGCCATGGGGCAGACAAGAAAATGTGAATCATGAAATTTCTCGTGGGCCAGCTAATCTATATTTTTTCGAAAAGAAAAGACAGAAATGTCAGGATGTTAATGAAGTTTATGCTCATCCTGATATCGATGATCACCGTCTACAGCATCCTGTTTCACTTCCTGATGATACTGGAGGACCAGCGCTTCAGCTGGATCACCGGCTTCTATTGGGCCCTGACGGTAATGTCGACCCTCGGTTTCGGTGATATCACCTTCACCTCGGATCTGGGTAAACTGTTCTCCATCGTTGTGCTCATGTCCGGTCTGGTTTTTCTGCTCATCATGCTTCCCTTCACCTTCATCCAGTTCTTTTATGCCCCATGGCTCGAAGCCCAGACCAAAGCCAGGGCACCTCGGGAATTGCCCGAGGACACCCACGGGCATGTCATCCTGACCCGCACCGATCCGATCACCATGAATCTTATCCAACGGCTCAAGCAGTATCAGTATAAATACGTCATCCTCACGGAAGATATACAGCATGCGCTGGAGCTGTTCGATCAGGACTATAAAGTGGTCGTGGGGGAACTGAGTGACCCGGAAACCTACCGGCGCCTCAGGGTAGGCAGGGCTGCCCTGGTGGTGGCCAATATCGACGACATGATGAATACCAACATCGCCTTCACCGTTCGTGAGATTTCAAAAGAGGTCCCCATTGCCGCAAATGCCGATTCAGACGACTCGGTGGACATTTTACAGCTGGCCGGAAGTACTTACGTGTTGCAGTTCATGAAACTGCTGGGCCAATCATTGTCGAGGCGGGTTCTGCGTACGAGCACACGCTCCAACGTCATTGGAAACATCGACGCGCTCCTCATCGCCGAGGCGCCGGCCATGCGGACGCCCCTGGTCGGCATGACCCTTCAGCAAAGCCGGCTGCGCGAGACAACCGGCATTACGGTGGTGGGTGTCTGGGAAAGGGGCAAGTTTGAAATTCCCACGGCGGCCACACACATCAATTCAACGACGGTCCTTCTGTTGGCCGGATCGGCGGAACAACTCAAGAACTACGATGAGCACATCGGCGGTTACCAGAAATTGCGGGCGCCGGTCCTCGTCCTGGGCGGCGGCCGGGTCGGCCGTGCTGCGGCAGAGGCCCTGGAGCAGACGGGTATTGATTATCGGATTATTGAAAAAAACAAGAAGCTTGTCGTCAATCCCAAATATATTCATGGCAGCGCCGCGGACATCAACACCCTGACGCGGGCGGGGATCGATGAGGCACCATCGGTTATCATCACCACCCATGATGACCCCACCAATATCTACCTGACCATTTACTGCCGCAGGCTGCGCCCAGACATCCAGATCATCTGCCGGGCCAACCTGGACAGTAATATCTCGAAGCTGCACACGGCCGGGGCCGACCTGGTGATGTCCTATGCCTCCCTGGCTGCCACTACGATCCTCAATCTCCTCAAACCCGACGATGTCCTGATGCTTGCCGAGGGGTTGAACGTATTTCGTGCCGGCATGCATGCCTCCCTGGTGGGCAAATCGTTGATTGACAGTCAGATCCGCATGCAGACCGGCTGCTCGGTTATCGCTATCAACCACGACGGTGAGATGATCAGCAACCCCGACCCCTCAGTTCGCCTCAGCGAAAAGGACGAGCTGATCATGATCGGCACCGACGATGCGGAAAAAGGGTTTTTAAAGCGGTATCCAGAAGTGACCAAGATCAAGGTATCTTAATAACGATCCCTACATGCCGCCCAGTTTCGGCAGAACCGCGGCGGCGAAGCTCAACACAAAAAAGAAGCCGCACATGTCGGTGACCGTTGTCAGCAGCGGACTGGAAACCAGGGCCGGATCCAGCTTAAACCGCTTGAGGATCAGGGGAAGCATGCCGCCGAGGATGACCGAAACGAGCGTGTTGGCCGCCAATGCACCGCCGACCACAAGGCCGAGCCACGGGTTTCCCTTCCAAAAGAATGCGACCCCGCCAAGCAGCAGACCCAGCACCAGACCGTTGATGATGCCGACCCGGGACTCTTTTGCCACCACCCAGAGCAGTTCGCCCGGCCGGACCAGGCCTAAGGAGAGTTCACGCATGGAAACCGCCACGGCCTGGTTGCCCGAACAGCCGCTCATGTCGCTGACCATGGGCAGAAAGACCGCCAGGGTAATCACGGCGGCCAGGGTATCCTGATACAGGGCGATCACGCTGGCGGCGATGATATTGAGCACGATGTTCATGCTCAGCCAGGACAAACGGCGTCCGGAGCGGGAAAGCAGGGGCATGGTCCTGAACTCCTCGCCGCCGATGATACCACTCAGCCGCAGAAATGTTTTGGTCTTGCGCTTGTTGACCGCCTCCTCGATGGCGCCTGGCAGCACCACGCCAACCAGCCGTCGACCATCGTCCACCACCGGCACCCCGAACAGATGGTGTTCCTCGAAAAACGCCTCAAGTGCCTTGAGGGAGGTGTGGTGGGATACACACAGCGGGGCGGCGATCATCACCTGAGTGAGACGGGTCTCGCGAGCAGGGAAAAGCAGGTCGTGCATGCGCAGCACACCGGCCAGTCGTCCTTCCCGGTCGACCACATAAAAATACTGCACATGGTAATCGACGTATTCACTCCGATTGGCCTGCAGGTCGTCGAGCACGTCCTGGATCGTATGGTCGGTTTTATAGACAAGAAACTCGGAAATCATCAGCCCGCCGGCGCAGTCCGGGGTATACGCCAGCAGCATCCTGGCTTCTTCGGCCTCCTTGCGGTCCATTTTGGCCAGGATGGCCTGGCTGGCATCCGCATCCATTTCACCCAGCACATCCACCAGGTGATCGCTGGTCAGCTCCTCCATGATCGCCGCCGCCTGCGCCGATGGCATATCCTCCACCAGATCCGCGGCCTGGGCTTCGGGGATGTCCTCGATGACGTCGGCGGCCTCTTCGGGGCTGAGCAGGCTGAAGAGACGCGCCTGTTCCGCTTCCGTCAGACGCGAGACGGCCCGGGCCGTCTCCGGCGGGCTGAGCATTTCAATAAAGGTCGTTAATTCGGCGTTTTTACCTGCAACAATCAGACGACTGAGCACTTCCCAGGGGGGCGTTGAATGAGTCATCGGTACCCTCGTAAACGTTCAGTTTGACAGTGCGTTGGGGGCGTTTGGCGGTGGCGTCCACGCAGGCGATCAGGACATTCTGAAACATCACGGCAAAAACGAGAAAGGCCAGAAACCCCAGCACATTCGTCACGGTCGTTAAAATGATGCTGGAACTCTGGGCCGGGTCGATGCCGATCTTTTTCATGATCAGCGGGATGGATGCACCCGCCAGACCGGCGAATATCAGGTTGACCAGCATGCCCAGGCCGATCACCAGGCCGAGGCAGGGATTGCCGTACCACAACCAGGCCACCAGCGCCGTTACCGAACCGATGACGATGCCGTTGATCGCCCTGATCTTGCCCTCTTTGAGAACCAGCTGTAAAATTTTGTCCTTGGGGATCTTGCGCATGACGATACCGCGCATGACCACGGCCAGCGACTGGGCGCCGGCATTGCCGCCCTGGCCGGCGACCACCGGCAGAAACACGGCCAGGATGGTCAATTTGGCAATGATGCCTTCGAACAGGGCAACGACGGCAGCCGCCAGAAAGGCCGCCGCCAGGTTGATGTGCAGCCAGGGCAGGCGTTTCTTCAAAGAGAAGAATATGGTCGAGAAGACACGTTCGTCGCCGCCGGCGCCGAACATGCGCTGAATGTCTTTGGTGGCATCCTCCTTGGCTCCTTGAATCATGCGTTCGGCCTTGATGATGCCTAGGATACGGTTCTCGCTGTCCACGACGGGTGCGGCAAAAAATTTGCGCTTGGCGAGTTCGTTGGCGGCTTCGTGCCGGTCCATGAAACAGTGCAGGGCAAATAGATCCTTTCGGTTGGCTTCAATTTGATTTTAAACCCGATGGTGGCGATGATCCATGCCGTCAGCGTCGTACCGATGTTGGATCCCATGATGACGCCGATGGCGTTTTGCATGTTCATCACGCCGGCGCCCACAAAGGCCAGGACCATCAGCGAAACCGCCGAGCTGCTTTGCAGCAGGGCGGTGACCAGGGCACCGCTGCCGATAGACCGCAGCCGGCCGTTGGTATACATCCGGATGATGCGCCTGAACGCCCGACCGGACAAGGACTTGACCGACTCCTCGATCAACTGCATCCCGAAAAGAAAAATGCCCAGACCGGCCAGCAGTTTCCATAAATCAAAATTAATTGACATATACGTTCCTATGGCTTCAACGCATTACAATTTTTTCCGCGACGTCTGGCTCTCCATGCCGGCCACCTGTTCCACCGGCAACACCAGCGCAATACCGGTGCCGGGCTCGCTGAACCGGCCGGCCTCCCGGATGGCCGAAAGGATCGGTTCGACCATGGCGTCGCTCACCAGGAAAAGAACCACCTCCGTGCGGATGTCCAGGCTGAGTCCGAAAAACGTCTTCGCCTCGCCGGCGCCCGTTCCGGAGGCCGGGATGATGGTCGCCCCGGTTGCACCGGCCTTTTTGGCCGAATCGACGACCTGGTCGGTCAGGTTCGGCTTCACCATTGCAAGGATGCATTTATTGGCCATTGACTTTTTTTCCTCCTTTGTCCGATTCGCGGCAATCAACCAATTTCTTTTGGCGACAAGCGGGCGCTTGTCAAGTTTTTCTGTTCCGCCGCCCGACGATCCATTGAACCAGCTGGGCGTATCCCAGGACACTGATGATCGGGAACAAGCTGGCAAAGGCAATCAGCCCGAATCCATCCAGCACCGGGCTGCGGCCCGGAACGTTGGACGCCAAACCCAGACCGAGCGCCGCAACCAGGGGCACGGTAACCGTGGATGTGGTCACCCCGCCGGAATCATAGGCCAGCGGAATGATCATCCGCGGCGCGAAAACGGTTTGGATGGCCACCACCACATAGCCAGCTAAAATATAGATATAAAGCGGGGTTCCGGTCACAATGCGGAATGTGCCGAGGGTGATGCCGACAGCCACGCCAAGGGCAACCGCGATCCGCAGCCCCAGTGATGATACGGCCTTGTAAGACGCCTCTTCGGCCTTGTTGGCGACGGCGATCAGCGACGGCTCCGCGATGGTGGTGGAAAACCCGACCAAAAAGGCAAACAGGTATATCCATCCGTAGGCGGCCCACATCGCTTTGCCACTGCTCTGGGCGCTCTCGGCCAGTTGCAGGGCCATGGTCCGGCCCACCGGGAAAAGCGCCAGATCCAGACCGCCCAAAAAACAGGCCATGCCCACCAGCACCAGGCAGAAACCGAAAATAATCCTGCCCGGTCTGGGTAGCGGTCTTTTCAACACCACCATCTGAAACAACACCAGCAGCCCGAGCACCGGCAACACGTCTTTGGCCGTGGCCAGCAACAACTTCATAGGGTCTAAAAAGAGTTCCATAGCGCTCCTAGTGGACGAACAAGCCTAAAACCATGACGAAGATCATCGGGGTCAGGGATGCCAGGGCGATCAGGCCGAAGCCGTCGGTCAACGGGTTCCTTCCGCGAATCGTGCGGGCCAGTCCCACCCCCAGGGCCGTCACCAGGGGAACGGTGACGGTTGAGGTGGTCACCCCGCCCAGATCGTAGGCCAACCCCACGATCTCCTTGGGTGCGAACAACGTCATGACCATGACCAGCACGTAGCCGCCCACGACGATCATCGGCAACGACCATCCCCGAAGGATTCGCAACACGCCCAGGACGATGGCGACACCGACCGATAGTGCCACGGTCAGGCGGACATGCAGGGCATACCGTTTTACAGCCGCTGGGATATTCTCGATAAGGCCGGCTTCAGCCGCTGCCCTGGCACCTTCGCGGGTCACGGCGATCAGGGCCGGCTCGGCGACGGTGGTGCCAAAGCCCAGGGCAAAGGCGAACACCAGCAACCAGACGAGGCTGCCCTTGCGGGCGAACTCTTCAGCCAGGGCTTCACCGAGGGGAAACAGGCCGATGTCCAGACCCACCACAAAAAGGGCCAACCCGACAACGACCAAAGCCAGTCCGCCCAGGACCGATACCAGGTCAGGGAAGGGTTGGCGCAAGATCAGAAGCTGGAACAGGGCGATGACGATGACGATGGGCGCCAGATCACGGCATGCGCCGAGAAGGGCGGCGCCCAGGGCTTTCATCAGGTTTGGTATAGGTCCGGTGTGCATGGCCTGCTTTCACGGCGGTGTAAGGTTGATTGGTCTATGAAACAGCGTTTTCTGCATCAAATTATCGATCCGGCCTGCTTGTCGCCAAACAGCTGAAATCAGTTTGCGGCAATTATTTCAAAAAAAAGGTTTTGGAGCAAACAAATACATCGGAGGCATCCCCAAAAAAAACGGCCTGGGCCGGGAGTCGGGCGTGTTTAAATGCGCCAACGGCGTTCCCCCCATTACGCGACATCATATTAAGGTCAAACAATAAGAAGCGCGCAAACCCGGGTTATTGCTTTTCGAGAACATGCGACCAAAGACTATATTGCACTCACATGGTGTTTTTGATATCATGCAACATACTGTATTGTTATAAGGATTGACACACAACACCATCTTGACATACTTGTTTGTACACACAATCGCAACCATGGAGGAAAAGGTCCGATGGAGACATTCAGGACGTATGATCCGGGGGATTTTTACGATGAATTGATCGATGCTGACGGCAACCCCCGTCCCGGGGCCCAATTGCTGGTGGACAAGATCGAGTCGCTGCCGCCAGGGGACCTGGCCATACGCCAGAAAGCCGCCGAGGCCCTGCTCCTCAAAATGGGCATCACCTTCAATGTTTACGGCCGCGATGAGGGCACCGAGAAGATCATGCCATTCGACATCATCCCGCGCATCGTCTCCGGCAGCGACTGGCAGCAGATCGAGAGCGGCCTGAAGCAGCGGATCTTCGCCCTCAATGAATTCATCCAGGACGTATACAACGACAAGAAGATCCTGAAGGACAAGGTGGTTCCCGAAGACCTGGTCCTCACCAGCCGCACCTACCGCAAAGAGTGTGAAGGGTTCACCCCGCCCCGGGGAATCTGGTGCCATGTGACCGGCACCGACCTGGTGCGGGACCGCGACGGGCGCTTTTTTGTGCTCGAAGACAACCTGCGCTGCCCCTCCGGCGTCTCCTATGTGCTGGAGAACCGCCAGGTGCTCAAGCGCACCTTCCCCCAGGTGTTCGAGGCCTCCCGGGTGCGGCCGGTCGACGATTATCCTTCCAATCTGCTGGAGGTGCTGGAGCACCTGGCCCCGGACCACGTCCAGGCCCCCACCATCGGTGTGCTGACTCCCGGCATCTACAACAGCGCCTACTTCGAGCACTCCTTCCTCTCCCAGCAGATGGGGGTGGAGCTGGTGGAAGGCCAGGACCTGGTGGTATCCGACGGATTCGTCCACATGCTCACCACCAAAGGCCTCAAGCGCGTGGATGTACTCTACCGGCGAATCGACGACGACTTTATCGACCCGGCGGTGTTCCGTCCCGACTCCATGCTGGGGGTCAAGGGGCTGATCGGCGTCTACAAGGCGGGACGCATCGCCATGGCCAACGCACCGGGCACCGGCATCGCCGACGACAAGGTGATCTACGCCTATGTGCCCAAGATTATCAAATACTACACCGGCGAGGAGGCGATCCTGCCCAACGTGCCCACCTACATCTGCCGGGACGATCAGGACCGGGCCTATGTATTGGCGCACCTGGATCAACTGGTGGTCAAGGCCGCCAACGAGTCCGGCGGATACGGCATGCTGGTGGGCCCCCATGCCACGGAAACGGAGCGGGCGGCATTTGCCGAGAAGATCACCGCCGAACCGCGCAACTACATGGCCCAGCCGACCATTTCGCTCTCCCGGGTGCCCACCATCGTGGGCGACCGCATCGAGGGGCGCCACGTGGACCTGCGGCCCTACGTGCTCTTTGGCGAGGAGATCTACGTGCAGCCCGGCGGCCTGACCCGGGTGGCGCTGACCAAGGGCTCCCTGGTGGTCAACTCCTCCCAGGGTGGGGGCAGCAAGGACACCTGGGTGCTATAGGAGGAAAGTCAATGCTCAGCCGCGTAGCCAACTCAATCTACTGGATGTGCCGATATATCGAACGGGCCGAAAATGTGGCCCGCTTCATCAGTGTCAACCTCAACCTGCTGCTGGACATGCCGTCGGAAAAAGGCAAGCACTGGGAGCCGCTGGTGATGATCACCGGCGACCAGGCGCTGTTCGAGAAAAAATGCCCGGACTATCCACGACAAGAGGCGGTGATTCGGTTTCTGACCTTTGACCGGGAATATCCCAATTCCATCCTGACCTGCCTGGCGGCGGCGCGGGAAAACGGCCGCTCCATTCGTGAGATCATCTCCTCGGAGATGTGGGAGCACTTGAACAATTTCTACCTGGAACTGGCCGACGGCAGCAGCCTGACCATGGCCCTGGAGGACCCCCACCGCTTCTTCAAGATCATCCAGATGCGCAGCCACCTGTTCACCGGCCTGATGGACTCCACCATGAGCCATGGCGAAGCCTGGAACTTCGCCCGCATCGGCATGATGATGGAACGGGCGGACAAAACCTCCCGGATTCTGGACGTCAAATACTTCATGCTGCTGCCCCAGGCGGACCTGGTGAACACCCCCATCGACAACATCCAGTGGACGGCGGTGCTCAAATCCGCCAGCGCCTTCGAGATGTACCGCAAGGACACATCACCACATCACCCCCCGCAAGGTGGCCGGTTTTCTGATTTTCGACAGCCAGTTTCCCCGCTCCATCCGCCATTGCATCTCCAAGGCCCAGATCTGCCTGCACCGCATCAACGGCTCACCGCCCGGATCGGCCAACAACCTCGCCGAAAAACGGCTGGGCCGCCTCAAGGCGGATCTGGAATACACCGACATCGACGAAGTGGTCGATCATGGGCTGCACGAGTACCTGGACGGCCTGCAAACCCGGCTCAACCAGGTGGACGGGGCCATCGGCACCACCTTCTTCAACCTCAAGCCCCTGATCGAGACATCCACCAACGAGCAGTAGAAAGGACACCCCGTGGGAATCCATGTTGCCCTGAACCACAAGACGTCCTACCGCTATGACCGGCGCATCTCCCTTTCCCCCCACATCGTCCGGCTGCGGCCGGCGCCCCATTGCCGGACGCCGATCCTGAGCTACTCCATGACGGTGACCCCCGAAAACCATTTCATCAACTGGCAGCAGGATCCCTTCAGCAACTTCCTGGGCCGCCTGGTGTTTCCGGAAAAGACCACCGAACTCGTCGTGGAGGTGGATCTGGTGGCGGAGATGATCATCATCAACCCCTTCGATTTTTTCCTGGAACCCGATGCCGAGACCTTTCCCTTCTACTATGAGTCGACGCTCAAGGCGGAACTGGGGCCTTATCTGGCCAAAGAACCGGCGGGCAAGGAACTCAAGGCCTACCTGGCCGAGATCGACCGCAGCCCCAAACCGACCAACAATTTCATGGTGGATCTGAACCAGCGGCTGAGCCGCGACATCCGCTATCTCATCCGCATGGAACCCAACGTGCAGAGCTGCGAGCAGACCCTGACCCTGGGCAGCGGATCCTGCCGGGACTCGGCCTGGCTGCTGGTCAACATCCTGCGCCATCTGGGCCTGGCCGCCCGCTTCGTTTCCGGCTACCTGATCCAGCTGGCCCAGGACGTCAAATCCCTGGACGGCCCGTCCGGCCCGGAAGCCGACTTCACCGACCTGCATGCCTGGACCGAGGTCTACCTGCCCGGGGCCGGATGGGTGGGCATGGACCCCACCTCGGGGCTCTTTGCCGGCGAAGGGCACATCCCGCTGGCCTGTTCGCCGCAGCCCCAGAGTGCGGCCCCCATCACCGGCGCCCTGGAAAAATGCGAGGTGGATTTCAGCCACAGCATGAGCGTGCGGCGCATTCGCGAAGCGCCCCGTTCCACACGGCCCTACCCGGAGGAGGTCTGGACGGCCATCGTGGAATTGGGGGATCGGGTGGATCGTCAGCTGGCAGAGGCGGATGTGCGCCTGACCATGGGCGGCGAACCCACCTTCGTCTCCATCGACGACATGGACGGCGACCAGTGGAACACCGGGGCCCTGGGGGAGGAGAAGCAGCAGTTGGCCGAAACCCTGCTCAAACGGCTGCGGCAGCAGTGGGCCCCCGGCGGACTGCTGCACTACGGCCAGGGGAAATGGTACCCGGGCGAATCCCTGCCCCGCTGGGCCCTGGGCTGCTACTGGCGCCGGGACGGCCAGCCGGTGTGGACCGACGACCGCTGGATCGCCGATGTGTCCAAGGATTATGGCTTCGGCATTGCCGAGGCCAAGGTCTTCATCGACACCCTGGCCGACACCCTGGCGGTGAGCCGGCGCTTCATCCGCGAAGGCTACGAGGACGTCCTGTACTACCTGCACAAGGAGCAGCGGCTGCCGGTGAATGTGGATCCCACCGACCCCAGGCTGGACGATCCCGAGGCCCGGTCGCGCATGGCGGGCGCCTTCCAGCGCGGACTGGGGGCGGTGGTGGGCTACGTCCTGCCCCTGCAGCACGGCTCCTGGAAGAGCGGCCCCTGGCCTTTTCGGGGAGGGCACATGTTTCTGCTGCCCGGCGATTCCCCGGCCGGGCTGCGCCTGCCGCTGGAGTCCCTGCCCTGGGTCTCCAAGGCGGATTTTCCCTATGACCATCCCCTGGACCCCATGGCCGACCGGGGACCGCTGCCGGACTTCACGAGGGCCAGCAGGCCCTGCAGGGCAGACCGGCGGAGCGGGTGGGGGACAGCGTGCGCACCCAGCCCAGGCCGTTTACCGAACCGGCCCCGGCGGTCGGCGAATCCGCCGCCTGGGTGGTCCGCACGGCCCTGTGCGTGCAACCCCGCGAGGGCCGCCTGTATGTGTTCATGCCGCCGATCGTCTCCCTGGAAGGGTATCTGGAACTGGTGGCCGCCATCGAAGCCACCGCCGCCAAGACCGGCTTGCCGGTATTGATCGAAGGCTACACACCGCCCTATGACCCGCGCCTGGACAGTTTCAAGATCACGCCCGACCCCGGGGTCATCGAGGTGAACATCCAGCCCATGCACAGCTGGCGGGAGCTGGTCGATTGCACCACCGCGCTTTACGAAACGGCCCGCCAGACCCGCCTGGGCACCGAAAAGTTCATGGTCGACGGCCGTCACACCGGCACCGGCGGCGGCAACCACATCATCCTCGGCGGTGCCACGCCGGCCGACAGCCCCTTTCTGCGCCGGCCGGACCTGCTGCGCAGCTTCGTCTCCTTCTGGAACAACCACCCGTCCCTGTCGTTTCTTTTTTCCGGCCTTTTCATCGGCCCCACCAGCCAGCAGCCGCGCATCGACGAAGCCCGGCACGACAGCCTCTATGAACTGGAGATCGCCTTTGCCGAACTGGAGCGGCAAACGGGTCCGGACCGGCCATGCCCGCCGTGGCTGGTGGACCGCCTGTTCCGCCACCTGCTGGTGGACGTCACCGGCAACACCCACCGGGCCGAATTCTGCATCGACAAGCTCTATTCGCCGGACAGCGCCGCCGGCAGGTTGGGGCTGCTGGAGTTCCGTGCCTTCGAGATGCCGCCCCACGCCCGCATGAGCCTGGCCCAGCAGCTGCTCCTGCGCACCTTTGTGGCCTGGTTCTGGCAGACGCCCTATCGCCGGGAGCTGGTGCGCTGGGGCACGCGGCTGCACGACCGCTTCATGCTGCCCCAGCCGCTTGAACGATGATTTCGCGGACGTGCTGAAGACACTGAACCGGGCCGGCTTCCCGCTATCCATGGATTTTTTCCACCCCCATTTCGAGTTTCGCTTCCCCATCCACGGGAAAGTGGACTGCCAGGGCATGGAGATCGAGCTGCGCCAGGCCCTGGAGCCCTGGCATGTGCTGGGCGAGGAGCCCGGCGGCGGGGGCACCGCCCGCTACGTGGACTCGTCGGTGGAGCGGCTCCAGGTCAAGGTCTCCGGCATGACCGGACAAGCGTCACATGGTGATCTGCAACGGCCGGCGCGTTCCCCTGCAGCCGACCCGCGTGGAAGGCGTGTTCGTGGCCGGCGTTCGTTATCGGGCCTGGCAGCCGCCCTCCTGCCTGCACCCCACCATCGGCGTGCACACCCCCTTGACCATCGACCTGTTCGACACCTGGTCCGGCCGGTCCGTGGGCGGCTGCACCTATCATGTGGGGCATCCGGGAGGACGCCACGATGACGTGTTCCCCGTCAACGCCTACGAGGCCGAAGGCCGGCGCAATGCGCGGTTTGTTCCCGGCGGCCACACCCCCGGCATGGACGCGGCGACCCCGGACAGCGGAAATCAACCCCTATTTTCCATATACCCTTGATTTGCGGCGGTGAACGGAGTAAATCCGCCACGGGCGTCCCATGGTGGCGCCATTGAACCCAACACGAGGCATCAGTTGTATGATCAATGCAGACCTTAGCGACCCGGCAGCCCCCCAGCACTGCACCGCATCCCTGTTCGACGCGGTTGCCTTTCCCGGCGATGCCTATGGCGAGGCATTTTTGTCTCCGGCAAGCCCCCGTGAACACTGGCAGCCGCTCATTGCGGCGCTGGATGCCACGGGACCCGATGTGCTCAAGAAACGCCAGGACCGGGTCAAGCGCATGCGCCACGAGGACGGGGCCACCTTCAACCCCTTCGACGACCCCACCGGGCGGGGAACCCCCTGGGCCCTGGAAATGATTCCGCTGCCCCTCACCGCAGGGGAATGGGCCGGCCTGGAGGCCGGCCTGATTCAGCGGGCGCGTCTGCTGGAACAGATCCTGGCGGACACCTACGGCCCCCAGAACCTGCTCAAGGATGGCTGGATTCCCCCGGAGCTGGTCTTTGCCAACCCCAATTTCCTGCGCCCCTGCCATGGCATTCAACCCGCCGGCAACCGGTTTCTGAGCTATTACGCGGCCGACCTATACCGGGGAGCGGACGGACGCTTCCGGGTGCTTCGGGACTACGGCGCCAACCCGGCCGGCCTGGGCTATGCCCTGGAAAACCGGATCGTCATTTCGCGGGTCTTCCCCGAACTGTACCACCAGACCCAGATCCGCCGGCTGGCGCCTTTCTTCCACACCTTTCACCGCAGCCTGATCCAACGGGCCGCCCTTCGGCAGGAGGACCCCGGCATCGTGCTGCTCTCGCCGGGGCCGGACAGCCGCATCTACTTCGAGCATGCCCTGCTCTCCCGCTACCTGGGCTACCCGCTGGTGGAGGGCCAGGACCTGACCGTGCGCAACGGCAAGGTGTTTCTTAAAAAACTGGCCGGACTGGAGCCGGTGGAGGCCATCGTCCGGCTCACCGCGGACGACAGCAGCGATCCCTTCGCCCTGCGGCGGGAAACGGCAACCGGTGTGGCGGGACTGATCCAGGTCTCCCGGGAGCAGAATATCGACATCGTCAACCCCATCGGCAGCGGGTTCGTGGATACGCCGGCCCTGTCGGTTTTCCTGCCCGCGCTCTGCCAACAGCTGACGGGAGAGGACCTGCTCCTGGAAAACCACCCGGCCTGGTGGTGTGGAAACGCCGATGGGCTGAACCACGTCCTGGCCAATCTGGAGCGATTGACCGTGGGCCCGGCCATGGACCGGTCGGCGGCGCCCGCCCTGCCTGGCGAACGGATGGCGGCGATTCAGGCCGCGCCCCACGCCTTCATGGCCCGCGACCCGGTCTGTCCGGCGGTGGTCCCCGCCTGGGATCACAGCAGCGTCGGTTCACGCTACACGCTGTTGCGGGTCTTTGCCTGCGCAACCGACGAGGGGTTCGCCGTCATGCCCGGCGGCCTGGCCATCACCGCTGCGGATGTGGAGACCCTGACGGGCGATATGTCCGGAGCGGCAGCAGAGCAAAGACATCTGGGTGCTGTCCGACCAGCCGGTGGAGCCCTTCAGCCTCATGGGCGGGCTCCAGGCGGTGGCCGAATTCCGGCGCAGCAGCGATCTGCCCAGCCGGGTGGCGGACCATCTGCTGTGGCTGGGGCGCTACCTGGAGCGGGCCGAGGGACTGGTCCGGCTCCTGCGATCCGTCTTCCGCCGGCTTTCCGGCGAAGCCCGGCCGGGAGACATCCCCGAACTGCCCTTTCTGCTGAACCTGCTCAGGGCGGACAACATACTGCCCCAGGTTCCCGACGACGGTGTCGATATCCCCCGCTATCGGGAGTTGTCGGCCCACCTGAATGCCGCCCTGTACGGCAAGGATCGGCCCGACAGCGTGGTCGCCATTCTCAAACGGGTGCAGGAGGCCGCCCGCAATGTGCGCGACCGGCTCTCCCTGGATTCCTGGCGGGTGATCAACCGGCTGGAAGGCTTTGCCGACAATCCGGCCAGCGACCCGTTGGAGCTTCTGGACGACACGCTGTTCACCCTGAGCGCCTTCAGCGGACTGGCCATGGAGAGCATGACCCGCGGTCTGGGGTGGCGCTTCATGGACATGGGGCGGCGGGTGGAGCGGGCCATGAACCAGACCGGTCTGATCCGTATCGGCCTGCCCCAGGTTTGCAGCGAATCCCGAAGCGCCCTGGAGGCGCTGCTGGAAGTGGCCGACAGCATCATGACCTACCGGGCCCGCTACCGGACGGCCTTTCAATTGGCGCCGGTGCTGGACCTGCTCATCGTGGACGAGAGCAACCCCAAATCCCTGGCCTTCCAGTTCAGCCAGTTGGTCGCCCACGTGGAGCACCTGCCCCGCCAGAGCGACCGACGCTTCGCCAGTCCGGAAGAGCGCTTGTCCCTGGAGATGCTCACCGCCGTGCGGCTGCTGGATCTCACCGGCCTGCGCTGCAGCAAAGGCGGTGCGCAAACCGAATCATTGGCGGCATTTCTGGATCTCATGGATACCCGCCTCAAGGATTTCGCCCAGCAGATCAGCGCCCACTACCTGACCCGGGTCCAGGCAACGCCCCATTTCTCCACGATCCTCGGCGACCGCAAGCCATGAAATACCGCATCATCCACAAAACGGCCTACCGCTATTCGGAGCCGGCCTCCCTCTCCCAGAACGAACTGTTTCTGCATCCCCGCGAGACCGACACCCAGCGGGTGATTCAAAGCCGATTGACCATCGTACCGGAGCCCCAGTACCTGCACCAGCGAACGGACTACTTCGGCAACATCGCCCACGTATTCATGGTGCAGCAGCCCCACGACGAGTTGGCCATGAGCACCATCAGCATGGTGGAAACATCCCTGCCGGTCACACCCGACACCGGCAGACACGGCCCCCTGGGAGACCGTGGTCCGGCGGCTGGCCGCCCATGAGAATCCGGCGGAACTGGAGGCCAACCAGTTCGTTTTTGTCAGTCCGCTGATCACGGTCAGCCCCGATGCCATGGCCTATGCACGGCCATCCTTTCCGCCGGGAACACCCGTGCTGGCGGGAGCCCTGGACCTGATGCGGCGGATCTTCACGGAATTCACCTATGACAAGTCGGCCACCACCGTGGACACCACCGTGGACCAGGTGCTGGTCGACCGCAAAGGGGTCTGCCAGGATTTCGCCCATGTTGCCATCAGCTGCCTGCGGGCCCTGGGGCTGGCGGCCCGCTATGTGAGCGGCTATCTGGAAACGTCGCCGCCGCCGGGAAAACCCAGGCTGGTCGGCGCAGACGCCTCCCATGCCTGGATCTCCCTCTTCGTGCCGGATGCGGGCTGGGTGGATCTGGATCCCACCAACAACCTGATCGCCGGTGAAAGCCACATCACCGTCGCCTGGGGGCGGGACTACGGCGACGTCACCCCGGTGAAAGGGGTGGTCATGGGCGGCGGCGTGCACACGCTGTCCGTGACGGTGGATGTGGCGGCGCAATCCTGATCGGCTGAAATCAAACATCTTCGGAGGACCCCATGCGAAAATTGTATCTATCCGGTATGTTAACCATCCTGACCTTATTTGCCGCCGGCATTGCCTTCGGCGACGACGCCCCCGTCAGCGATGCCACCCAGGAGTGTCTGGATTGCCACGCGGTCTTTCACCCCGGCATCGTCGCCGACTGGCAAAAGAGCCGCCATGCGAGGGTCACGCCCAAAGCGGCCATGGCCGTCGAGGAAATCCAGCGGCGCATGTCCAGCCACCATGTGCCGGAGGCGCTTCAGGAAACCAGCGTGGGCTGTGCCGAATGCCATACCCTGAGGGGCGAGGCCCACGCGGACACATTCGAGCATAACGGCTACGAGATCCATGTGGTGGTCAGCCCGGACGATTGCGCCACCTGCCACGCCACCGAGCGCGAGCAGTATTCGAAGAATATCATGGCCATGGCCGAGAAGAACCTGTCTGAAAACACGCTCTACGCCGACCTGCAGCGCAATATTTTGGGCACGGCTGAAGTCGAGGCCGGACCGGGTTCACTTTAACCCGGCCGATGACATGACCCGGGCGGATGCCTGCTACTACTGCCATGGCACCCGATTGAAAGTGACCGGCACCGAGACCCGCGACACCGATGCCGGGGAGTTGGAATTCCCCGTGATCGCCGGCTGGCCCAACCAGGGCGTGGGTCGCGTCAACCTGGACGGCAGCCGGGGGGCCTGCTCGGCCTGTCACACCCGCCACCGGTTTTCCATCGAAATGGCCCGCAAACCGTATACCTGCAAAGAGTGCCATGTGGGCCCGGACGTGCCCGCCTTTAAAGTTTACTCGGCCAGCAAACACGGCAATATTTTTTCTTCCATGCATCACGAATGGGATTTCAACGCAGTGCCGTGGACCATCGGTGAAGACATCCAGGCCCCCACCTGCGCCACCTGCCACATCAGTCTGACGGTCAACACGGATGGGGACGTGATCAACCCGCGGTCCCACCAGATGAGCGATCGGCTGGGCTGGCGCATCTTCGGGCTGATCTACGCCCACCCCCAGCCCCGATCGCCGGACACCACCGTCATCCGCAACCAGGCCGGCCTGCAGCTGCCCACCGACCTGGACGGCAGTTTTGCCACGGACTATCTGATATCCGCAGACGAAGCAGACACCAGGCGCACGACCATGCAGCGCACCTGCCTGGCGTGTCACGACACCTCATGGGTCACGGGCTATTTTGCGCGCCTGGACAACACCATCGCCACGTCCAACCAATCGGTGAAAACGGCCACGCAGCTGATGCAATCCGTCTGGGACAAAGGCTATGCCCAGGGGCTTGCCGGCGACGGCAGCATTTTCGATGAATACATCGAACGTCGCTGGAGCGACGTCTGGCTGCTTTACGGCAACAATATCCGTTTCGTGTCAGCCATGGCCGGCGGTGGAGACTATGGGGTGTTCGAGGATGGTCGCTACCACCTGACCAAAACGATCATGGATATGCATGATTGGGAGCAGACCCGCGACCTGATCATGAAAAAGCCTTAAATGGGGAAAGCGAATTGGCACACTTGGGCATTCGGTGCAGCGGGTGATCGGAAGGCGTGCCTTAACCCGGATCCATCAAGTGCGCCAGAATCCGCCCTGGCCCCGAATCTGGATGGTTGCTATCCAGCAGTTCCTCGACCAGACGTTGGTAAGCATCCGGTGCGGTGGACGGGTCGATGGATCGGATCAGCCTGACCCGCTCCCGAAGGACCGTCATCGATCGAATCACATGCTGGTAGTCTGAGTAAAAGTGACCCAGATCACTCAGCAGCTGCGCATCCAAGGTTGTCTCGGGCGGAATCCAACCCGCAGGCCGTTCTTCTTGGATTCTCCGCCAGCCCAGATAGGCCATGCCAACTTCTTCATAGAGCGATTGGACGCGACGCCGAACCGCTTGGGGCAAGTGGGCCAGGCTGCCCACCTCTGCTTCCATAACCCTGTCGATCCAGCGCTTTTCATCAGAGATCTGCTCCGCCCGAATTCCCGCAGGCGTTTGCGTGGTTGAAGACTCGAGCTGCCGGGCGATTCGGGCATACAGCTGCAGGAGACCATCTTCACCCGAAGTGAAACCCATGCCATCAAAGCAGCGATCGGCGTCGGCATCAGTAACGCCCAATCGGCTGCAGAGCTGAACGGCCTGGTGCCACGTCGGCACCCACACCAGTTGCTGCCGCATTTTCTCTTGGCTGCCAAAAATATCCGTGAACCGACGCATGCTGAGGATGAAGTAAATGCGCTTGGGAAAGGGCGACGGTGCCGAGATGACGGCTTCGCGGTCCCAGACAAAACACCCTACCTGGGGCGACCACGGCAACCCCAGACGCTTGAGCCGGTAGGCGGCTGCAAGGACCGTATCGTCGATGGGAAGGGGAAGAAATTTTTCGGCTGCGTCTGAGATCATGGTTTAAACTCCACATGCACGTAACGGAGGATGTTATCACTTGTAAAATAACCATTCTGTTTTCAGTCGCAATGAGGGGCGTCAATGGGACTTGTGTCAGGCAGAACCTATCATTTGCCTGGGTCGTCGAGACCGATCAGGTCATCGCGCACGGGTGCAAATGGACGACGGCCATGGGAAGCGAATCCTCAGACTGCCGTGCGCTCGATACATGGCGTATTGACGCAGGGATCGCGAATTCGTAAGGCATCATCGAAGGATCAACCGCGCCGGCGGTGCACCCCAGGACCGCGACCTTTTCGACGTAGGCGCGGATGTCGCATTTGCGTTCGAGACCGGATGCCGCCATGTAGCGCACCTTGCCGAAAATCTCCCGTTGGAACCATGCCCGGTCGTGCAGGCCGAACACCCAGCCCACACCGGCGTATGAGTTGGGATCCCGGCCGTCGAGGAAGTATCGGTTGTTCAGGGTAAGAATCGTTTCAAAGGCCTCTTCCGGCGTCGGCGACCACTCGATGATCTTTTTACCCCAGTACATGCGCATGTAGCTGTGCATGAAACCGGTGTCGCGCATCTCCGCCATGGCGGCATTCCAATACGGATCGTGGGTCTTGGCCGCCTCCAGGGTTTGCCGATCGTAGAGGGTCTCGCGTCGGTCGGCGGCGTGTTCCGCGAGCGTTTTTTGCGCCCAGGCGGGCAGGCAGCGGTAGCGGTCATAGTCCGGCGTGTAGTGGACGAAATTGACCGCCAGCTCCCGGCGCACGATCAGCTCCTCTAAGTAAGCGGCGCGATCCGCTTCGGCGCCCGTGGACGCATTGTCGATCTGCAGGGCCAGGAACACCGGCGAAATCTGCCCGAAGTGCAGGTAGGGGCTCATGTGTGAGATGTCGTCGGTCTGCGGTTGATTGCGGTTGCTGGCATAATTTTGCAGATGATGGGCGATAAATCGGCGCAGCCGCTTTTTGGCCTCCCCCGGTCCGCCCTTGTAAAACTGGGTTACCGCGGGGACCGTCCGGTCAATGTCGAGCCCGTCCAGGATCGCGTCGATGGCACCAAGGTCCACGCTTTCCAGCCCCATATCGATGGATGCGTGTTTGGGCCGGTAGCGGGGGCAGGGTATCAGGAACTGCTCCAGGTGCTTGTGGATTTTGGGACGAATGGTGCGGGCCGCGTACTCGGCCTTGGGAGATACGGTGGCCACCGGCACCACCACATCGCCCTCCACGGCGACGACCCGGCAAGGAGCGGATGAAGACAGCGACTGGCGCCAGGCGCGCTGATGGCGGGTGTAGCCCACGTCGCAGACCAGCAGGGCCGACCGTTCCATCAGCGGGCCGACGACCGTGGCGGGATCGCCTTTTCGCACCACCATGCCGATGCGGCGCCCGGCCAGCTGGCGCCGGGTTTCAGCCAGACCTTCCAGCATAAAGCGGTAATGACGCAGGTTGGCCTCCGGATAGCTGTCGGTCAGCGCGAAGACCACCAGCACCGGCAGATCCAGACGGTTGGCCTGGGCGATGGCATATTCCAAGGCCGGGTTGTCGTGGGCCCGCTGGGACTGCTGCATCCAGTAGAGCACCCACGCGCCTTTTTGTTCGGCCTTCCGGTTGAGAATGCTGATGCGCTCCGGTTCAATGCCCATTGATTCTAAATCCTTCCATAAATGAGTTTGACATGTGGTCTGAGCCCAAGGTAAGCCTATGATATTCGGATAATAGATGAAACTACAAGGGCCTTTTTTTTGTTGAACCGCGATAGCGGGCACCCGGAAGAGAAGGCCACCCGAACACCAGTCGCCGCGAGACCCGGAACGACGATAATGTCACCCGTCAGGCCTACATCTCAGACGGTTATCCGGCAGCGCCTAACATTGATGCGCCAGGCGCACCCGTTCGAAGGATTCACTGATGCCGAAGGAATTTGAAGATACAGAGTCGATCCTGCCTGAGATCGACACATTGCGCCGAGAGGTTGCCCGGTTGAAAGGCATTGAACAACGCTGCCATAAGGCCGAAGCGGCACTCAAGGCCTTCGAAGAGAGAAACCGGCTCCTGGGCGATAGCACGCCGTTGGGAATTTTCACCCTTGATGTCCAGGGCGGCATCACCGGTATCAACCGCAAAATGCTGGACATATTTGCCTGGACGGCCGTCGACGACCCGACATCGGTGAACCTGTTCGATTGTCGGACCCTGGCTGACTCGGGGATGGTTGCCGACATTCAGCGCTGCATCGCCCAAAACAAACCGGTGGTCGCCGAACATCCCTACATCTCCCCCCAGGGTTCATGCATCCATCTGCGCTGCTACCTCAGTCCCGTACCTGGCAGCGATGGCGCCGTCGGCGGTGTGATGGCTATCGTTGAAGACAATACCGACCTGAAACGGACGGAGGAGGCACTCAGGGAGAGTGAAAAACGCTATCGCCAGTTGTTTCAATCTGCACCCTTCGCCCTGATCGAATGGGATGTGTCCCATCTGAAGGCCTATCTGGAAAAACTGCGCACATCCGACGCCTCTGATTTCAGGGAATACCTGGAGCGACATCCCCATGAGGTTCACCACTGCTGGTCGCTGATAAAGACCGTCGACTATAATCAGGCTTTTTTAAAATTGATGGGTGTTGCCGACGGCGCCGGGACCAACGGCGATTTTATTCCAACGGAGGCGGAGGGTTTTCTGAGGATGGCCCGGGAGATCATCCTGGTGGCGGCCGCGGGGAATACCGCGGAAGAACGGGAAGAGACCCTCGTGACGTCAACCGGTGAAACCAAAATCGTCTTGGGGAAATCGCTGGTCGTCTCCGGCCACGAGGATACCATGGCACGGGTGGCGATTGCCATGGTGGACATCTCACAGCGTAAAAAAGCGGAAGAAGCGTTGCGGGAGAGCGAGCGACGATTTCGGGATCAGGCCTTGCGGGATGGGTTGACCGGTCTTTACAACCAACGCTATCTGTACCAGTCGCTGGCCGTATGGATTGACAGTGCAAAAACCACGGACACCCCGATTTCCCTGATATTCATGGACCTGGACCATTTCAAGACGATCGTTGACACCCACGGCCACCTCAATGGCAGTCGGGCCATCCGGAAAGTGGCCGGTACCATCGGCACTTGCCTGCAGGAACCGGCTTTTGCCGTGGCCTACGCGGGGGACGAGTTTGTGGTGGTCTTGCCCGGGATCGATCAGCCCCAGGCGCTGCAAATAGCTTCCGAGATCCGTGCCAGCGTGAAAAATACGGTCTATGTTCTGGACCAGGACATCGAGGTCCGGCTGCGGGCCAGCTTCGGCATAGCGACATTTCCGCAGCATGCCGAGGACTTAAACGGCTTGATTGCCGCAGCCGACCATGCCCTCTTCGCCGTCAAGGAAGCCGGCAAAGACGCCATTGGCCAGTTTCAAAGCCGGTAAAGGATCCAGTCATGTCTCAATAAAGTCGGAACCCGGTTCGATGAAGCTCTTCGAAAATAAAAAATACGGGACCTGCCTGTTCTGCGTTGCACTGGGTCTGGCCCTGCTTTTCAGCGCTGTGGATACGGGCCGGTCATGGGCCGAAGACGCGCCTGTTAAAATCGGCGTACTGGCCATCAGAGGCCCGCAGCAGTGTTTGGCCAGCTGGTCGCCCACGGCTGAATATCTGACCCGGCAGGTGGCCGGCCGGCGCTTCGTCATCGTACCGCTGGCCCACGACCAGATCGATCCCCGCGTGCAGGCGGGGGAGGTTGATTTTATTCTGGCCAATTCAGCGATTTATGTGGGTCTTGAGTACGGGTATCAAACCAATCGCATCGCGACGCTTAAAGAGCAGCGTGTCAACGGTGTATACACCCGCTACGGCGGCGTTATTTTTTGCCGCAGCGATCGAAAAGAGATCCACAGCCTGAGCGATCTCAAAGGAAAATCCTTCATGGCGGTCGCCGAATCCTCGCTGGGCGGATGGCTCATGGCCTGGCGAGAATTCGAAGAAAAAGGGATCGATCCTTACCGCGACTTCAACGCACTCCGCTTCACCGAAACCCACGACCGGGTCGTGGTTGCGGTGCGCGACCGAGTGATCGATGCGGGTACGGTGAGAACCAATACGTTGGAAGATCTCAGCGCTGAAGGCCAAATCGACCTGGCCGATTATCATGTATTTCCGCGGTTACATGAACCGGATGAGCCTTCGCCTTATCTCTGCACCACGCGCGAATATCCCAATTGGCCCATGGCCAAGGTCAGGCACACCCCCGACACGTTGGCCGAAAAGGTTGCCGTGGCCCTGCTGCAAATGCCGCCGGATTCACCTGCGGCCAAGGCGGCCGGTTGCGCGGGCTGGACCATCCCCCTGAATTATCAGTCGGTCCACGACTGCCTGAAGGCCTTGAAAGTCGGCCCGTATAAGGATCTGGGCCAAATCACCTTTGCGGACGTGCTGCACAGCTATGGGCATTGGATTTTTTTTGCCTGCGCCGTATTTAGCATCCTGGCGGCCTTCACCGGTGTGATCCTGGAACTCAACCGTAAGATCAAGTCCTCGCATATGCGCTTAAAGGTCGAAATGGACCTGCACAAACAAAAGGACCAGGAATTAAAGCAGGCCAAAGAACTGGCCGAAACCGCCACCCGGGCCAAGAGCGAGTTCCTGGCCAATATGAGCCATGAAATCCGTACCCCCATGAACGGGGTCATCGCCGCAACGGACCTGGCTCTGGGTGAAGCGGTGCCGCCAAAAGTTGAGCGCTATCTGAACATCATCCACAGCTCGGCCTACTCACTACTGGGGATCATCAACGATATCCTGGATTTTTCCAAGATCGAAGCCGGCAAGTTCGAACTGAAAGAACGGGTGTTCAGGCTAAATGAGGTTTTTGAGCGAGTCATGGAGCTTTTCGTCGACAAGGCTGCCGAAAAAGGCATTGAACTGCTGGTGGATATCGACTTGGATACACCCAAGGTCATCACGGGTGACCCCCTGCGGCTGCAGCAGATTCTGACCAATCTGGTCAGCAACGCCGTCAAATTTACGGAATCGGGCGGCGTGATCTTGCTCAAGGTCAAAGCCCTGGCTGAACCGGCAGCCGGCGCGGCGGCCGACGAGGTGATTCTTGCCTTTTCCGTAACGGATACGGGGACCGGCATCGCGCCGGAATACATCGACCTGCTTTTCGAACCCTTCAGCCAGGCCGATACCTCTTCGACACGCAAATACGAAGGCACCGGCCTGGGATTGAGCATCTGTAAACAGCTGGTAACAATGATGGGCGGCGACATCGGGGTGGAAACCGTGCTGGGCCGGGGCAGCACCTTTTTCTTTACGGTGCGGTTGCACAGACCATCTGCCAAACCGGTTTCCAAGCTGGTGGTTCCCCCTGATCTTCAGGGCTTGAACGTCCTTGTGGTCGACGACCTGGCCGACAGCAGGACCATCATGCGCAAGATGTTGGCCTCTTTAGGGTTCAGGGTTGAATCCCTGACTTCCGGACCGGCAGCCCTGAGTCGGTTGCAGGACAATTCGCTGCGCAACAATCCTATCGAACTGATCATGATGGACTGGAAGATGCCTGCCATGGACGGCATCGAGGTCTCCAAAAAGATCCGGCAGGAGTTGGGGCTGACCATGCCCATCATTATGATGACCGCTTTCGGTAAGGAAGAACAGCGCATCGAAGCGGAAAAAGGGGGAATCAATGGATTCCTGACCAAGCCCATCTATCCGTCGACGCTATTCGACGCGATCATGGACGGTTTCGGCAAAACGGGGGGGAAGGGAGCCGGACGCAAAAAACAGTTCACGACCCGGGCCTCTATTTATCGAAAGCCACTGAAAGGAAATCGGATTCTGGTGGCCGAAGACAATTTCACCAACCAGCAGGTGGCCCAGGCCATGTTGGAAGGCGCCGGAATCGCCGTCACCATCGTCGGCAACGGCGAGGCGGCCGTGCAGGCGCTCCGTGAGAGCCCGTTTGACGCGGTGCTGATGGACATTCAAATGCCCAGGATGAACGGCTACGAAGCCACCCGGCGGATTCGTGAACTGCCCCAGGGCGCTTCGATTCCCATCGTTGCCATGACGGCCCACGCCATGAAAGGCGACGAGGAGAAGTGCCTGGAAGCGGGCATGGATGGTTACATCTCCAAGCCGGTCAATCAGGATCGCCTGTTTCACACGCTCTGGCAGTTGCTGCGCACCCGCGGCAGTTTACCGGGAGGAATTACATCGGAACCGGAAGAAGATCCGTCTTCCGCCAATCCGAAAACCGACGGTGGAGAAATTCCGGAAGACGAACATCTGGTTACCTCCGAAAATTCCCTTGAAAAAGGCTTGCTGCTTGCGGCGGAACTCCCGGGAATCAACATCGCGCAGACCCAGGCAGCACTCCATCTGGACGGCCCCACGTTTTCACACATCCTGATCGGCTTTCGTGCGGATAACCGGAAGACCGCACAACAACTAAGACACGCCTTTACCGTCAACGATCCGGAGCGGATATCCCAACTGGCGCATGGCCTGAAGGGAAGTGCCGCCAACATTGGTGCCGCTGAACTGAACAGGAGGGCGCAAGCGCTGGAAGATGCCTGCCGCGATTTTCCCGCGGAGGTCGAACCCGCTCGGCTGGAGGGGTTGATCGCCAGCGTGGGATCCGCCCTGGACCAGGTTCTCGAATCGATTCGATCGATAGAAGAACGCGGAACCAGCGATGCGGCCGAACCGCTATCCGTCGAAACCGGCCCGCCGGTCGATGCGCTTTTGCAGCAGTTGGCCGAAGCCATTGACCGGGCGGATCCGGAACAAATCATGGAAATCATGCCCGCCGTCAGGCAACAGGCTGCCCGATGCGGACATATCGATCCGTTCCGTCTCAAGACGCTGGAAGACCAGGTCAACCGCTACGACTATGACCAGGCGTTGGAGACGATCCGGAATATTCGCAAACCTCGACAGGGAGCCTCATGAATGCATCGCGACCCTTGGTTCTGATTGTTGATGACAACGCAACCAACCTCGACCTGTTGGTCAACACATTGAAAACGGAGTACCGCCTGGGCATTGCCAAAAATGGCCCGAATGCCCTGGAATACGCGGTCAAACATAAACCGGGCCTGGTGCTGCTGGACATCATGATGCCGGAGATGGATGGCTACGAGGTGTGTTCCCGGTTGAAAGCCAATCCCGAGACCGCGGGCATTCCGATCATTTTCATCACGGCCATGAGCGAAACCGTGAACAAGACCAGAGGCTTTGAATTGGGCGCGGTAGACTATATCACCAAACCCTTTCACGCGGCGGAAGTCAAAGCGAGGGTTCGGACGCATTTGTCGCTCGAGGAGATGCGACTGCAGCTGGAATCCCAAAACGTGCTTCTGGAGCATCAGGTTGCACAGAAAACAACCGAAATACGCGAAATACTCAACGCCAGCATCCGCAGCATGGCCCTTATGGCGGAGATCAGGGATCCCTACACGGCCGGCCACCAGCAACGAGTGGCGCAGCTGGCCTGCGCCATTGCCGAAAAAATGGGCCTTGCCCCAAAAACCATCGAGGGTATTCGCATTGCCGGGATCCTGCATGACGTGGGCAAGATCCGCATACCTGTTTCTATCCTCAGCCGGTCAGGCAGGCTGTTGGATGCTGAGTTGGAGATGCTCAAAATTCATCCCCAGGTCAGTTTTGACATCCTGAAAAACATCCCCTTCCCGTGGCCCGTCGCCCAGATGGTCCTCCAGCATCATGAGCGTCTGGACGGTTCGGGCTACCCGCAGGGTCTTAACGGAGAGGAGATCCTGCTGGAGGCGAAAATATTGGCGGTGGCCGACGTCACCGAGGCCAACAGCTCTTTTCGACCCTATCGTCCCGCCCGTGGGATCGAGGCCGCCCTGACGAAAATTGCCCAAAAAAAAGGCAAGCAGTACGATGCAGACGCGGTCACGGCCTGCCAGGAATTGTTTGCCGAAGAAGGCTTCGAATTCGACACCAACAACGAGAATGTCGCTCCCTTGCTTTGATAGGACTCTGTCGTTTTATGCGGTTCTTTACGGTGGTGTGGAAGCCTCCCCGCGGCCCCGGTAAACGGGATCTCTGCGTCGCTCCGACGAGCCACGGGGAATGCACTCGCTGTCGCGATTCAATCCCCGTAGGACAAATGATGGCCACCCGGCGCAGCCGACCGTCCTGGCAAAATCGTAAGAACGTCCTGAAGCGGCTGATCCTTGAACCTTCACAAAATCGGTTGCCGGGGGCATGCTTTTGTGCCTAATTAGTGCCCGTGACAGCGATCCAATCACAGCATGCGAAACCATCGTGAGGAAAATCAAATGACCGGTCATGCGTTTATCGAAATCGAAGGGGGCAAACCCCTATCCGGCAGTGTTTGTGTGCAGGGATCCAAGAATGCGATTCTGCCCATGCTGGCCGCATCCCTGCTGCCTGAAAAGGGATGCAGCGTGATCCGCAATGTGCCGCCGCTGAACGACATCCTCGTGGCCTTCGAACTCATGCGCCATGTGGGCGCCACGGTGGACTATTTTGCCAACGAGAAAGTGGTCTGTGTGGATGCCACCCACCTGACCCGCTCGGACCTTCCCGAATCGCTCACCTGCCGCCTGCGGGCGTCTGTGCTCTTTATCCCGCCGCTGCTTAAACGACTGGGTGAAGTCAGGCTGCCCAGTGTCGGCGGCTGTCCGTTGGGGGCCCGAAACCTGAACTACCACTACCGGGGATTTGCCCGGCTGGGGGCGCGGATCACCAGCGGCGATGACTTTGTCATCAGCGGCGAAGCCTTCACGGGCAACACCATGTACCTGGATTTTCCCAGCCACACCGGTACGGAGAACCTGATGATGGCCGCCTCTTTTTCAAAGGGTGTCTCCATCATCGAAAATGCCGCCTCCGATCCCGAAATTTACGATTTCGCCAACTTCCTGATCAAGATGGGCGGCAGAATTCACGGACTAGGGACCCGGACCCTGACCGTGGAAGGGGTGCCGGCCTTGACGCCCATCGACCACTACGCCATGAACGACCGGCTGGATGCCGGCTTGTTCATGATGGCCGCCGGGATTGCCGGCGGAAAAATTTCCATTATCGGCGTGGCACCGGGTGACTTGCGGATTCTCATCGAAAAGATGATGCAGATGGGGATCGACATCGGCATCAACGGGCATGTGCTGGACGTATCGTCCCCGGGCAGAGGTCTGAAGCCGGTAAACGTGCTCACCTGCCCCTACCCCGGATTCGCCACGGACTTTCAGCCGGCCATCATGGCCCTCTCCTGTGTTGCCGACGGGCAAAGCTACATCCGGGAGCGCATATTTGACAAACGCTTCAGCCAGGTGGCCGAGCTGAGAAAACTGGGGGCGTCCATCGACCTGGATGAAGAAGACGGCCTGGCCATCGTCAACGGCCCCACCACCTTCAAGGGCGCGGACACCAACCCGGACAATATCCGGGCGGCCTCTTGCATTCTGCTGGCCGGGCTGGCCTGCCCGGAAAAGACCATCATCCGCAACGTCTACCAGATCGGCCGGGGGCATTTCGACATCGAAAACCGGTTCCAGCAGATCGGCGCCAGCGTGGCCATCAGATAAACAGTTCCGTGCTGATGTACCTCTCACCCGTGCTTGGCAATATGGTGACGATGCGCTTGCCGGCATTCTCCGCTCGCGCCGCTACCTGAATGGCCGCCCATACCGCCGCGCCGGAGGAGATGCCGCACAAGATACCTTGCCTGGCTGCCAGTTGACGTGCCGTCTCAAATGCGTCGTCGTTGGAAACGGTGACCACATCGTCTATCAACGACCGGTCCAGCACCTGTGGCACAAATCCGGCACCGATACCCTGAATCTTGTGGGGTCCCTTTTCGCCGCCGGAAAGCACCGGCGAGGCGGACGGCTCCACGGCCACACACTGGAAGCCGGGTTTCTTTTCCTTGAAAAAGCCCCCCACACCGGTAAGCGTGCCGCCGGTGCCTACGCCGGAGACCAAAATATCCACATCACCGGCCGTGTCCGACCAGATTTCCTCGGCCGTGGTCTCCCGGTGGATGCGGGGGTTGGCCGGGTTTTCGAACTGATTGGGCATGAACGCCCCCGGATTCTCCGCCACAATGGCGTTGGCTTTTTCGATGGCCCCTCCTATACCTTCAGGGCCAGGGGTGAGTATCAGTTGCGACCCCAGATGCCGAAGCAGTTTCTGACGCTCGACACTCATGGTTTCCGGCATAGTCAGGCACAGCCGGTACCCCCGCGCCGCACAGATAAAGGCCAGCCCGATGCCGGTGTTGCCGCTGGTGGGCTCCACAATCAGGGTGTTCGGCCCGATCAACCCTTTATTTTCCGCATCGTCGATCATGGCGGCGCCGATGCGGTCCTTGACGCTGCCCAACGGGTTGAAAAATTCCAGTTTGGCGACGATCTCGGCATGAAGATCACCACCGGTAGGGTTGATCCGCACCAGGGGGGTCTTGCCGATGGTGGTGTCCATGGCGTGGTGAACGGTCATGATATCCTCCTTGCCGCATCACGTGCGGTCAGTAATAGGCTTGATGATAATTAAATTGACAAGGCTAGCGGGAGAAAGCCGTATCGGTGATAATACGATGACTGATAACGCAGTCTAAATGAATCATCTTCAAGCCTATACGGCCTGGCGGCGGGCCTCTTTGATGATCAATCTAGGCATTTCCATCATCACGGTGGTATCGGGCGGGATAGACTCGGTCAGCCAGACGTTGCCGCCCACCACCGAACGGGCACCGATAACGGTATCCCCCCCTAAAACGGTGGCTCCGGAGTAAATGATGACCTCGTCTTCGATGGTCGGATGGCGCTTTGTTCCACGCAGTTTTTCTCCCGCATCCTTGGGCAGAGAGAGCGCACCCAGGGTTACCCCCTGATAGATACGCACATTACTGCCGATATCGGTGGTCTCACCGATCACCACCCCGGTGCCGTGATCGATGACGAACCGACCACCGATGGTCGCTCCGGGGTGGATATCGATACCGGTAATGCTGTGGGCATGCTCGGTCATTATCCGGGGAAGCATGGGCACCCCCAGCTTGAACAATTTGTGGGCCACCCGGTAGACGCTGATGGCGTATAGGCCCGGGTAGCTGAAGATGATTTCGTCGTGGCTTTTTGCCGCAGGATCTCCCTCAAATGCCGCCCGGACATCCGAGGCCAGGGTCTGACGCATATCGGGAATCGCATCCATCACCTCAAGGGCGATGCTGTGTCCCCGAGATTCGCACCCGCTGCAGGACTGATGATAACGCAGGCAATCGTGGCGGATGTTGTGGGTGATCAGATCGGCCAGCAGGTCGAACAGCTTGGACACAGTCTGCCCCAGGCTGTACCGCATGTTTACCGGGTCCAACTTCTCACGGGAAAAATAACCGGGAAAGAGCAGTTCCCTGAACATGTCGATGATGTCGGTCACAAATCCTTCAGATGGGATGGGCTCGCTGTCGATGTGGGTGTAGCAGGGACTGTTTTGGCAGTGATCGACTATCCGCTCTGCAATTTCAGGCAGCTTCGCGCGTGCCTGTTGGTGGCATTCGACTTCGGACCGGCATACATCGTCGGGGATGGGGCTGCTTTCTTTCATCGGAGGTCTCCAACATTGAACCCACCCCGCGCCAAGCCGCGTGAAATCTTCACCGTAAGGATAAAAAAAGCGATTTTCAGTTCGCTCGCTGTCGCGGTTAAACTGTTTTTACGCGTTCAGTCGGGGTGGGTCTTTTGCGTGGAAATAGTCAAACGCGTTTATCCCTGCTTGCAGCAAAAATATATCTACTACAGTAACCACAAAGAAAAGGTTGTCAAAATCCGACAGGTTAGGGAATACGGCAAAAATGGGCCGCAGGTCGAAATTGACAAGCCACGAGGATTCTGTTTTCATAACGACTCCGCTTGGCAGCCATCCATCGACTTATCTTCCAAGCAACGCAGAACCATGTCGAACTGAAAAAGGGAAACACCTCATGACCGGACTGGATGGTCTGAAGATTGCCATTTTAAGCCCTGAGGATCTTGAAACCATTCGGACGCTGGAAAAGAAACTGGGTCCGAATGTTCGACTGGTGGCAGTGGAAACCAAAGATGTGCTTTACGCGCTGGAGGCCAAGATGGCCCCCAACCAATGGCAGCGGGTGGACACGGTCTATCCGGAGATCAAGGACATCAAAGCCTATTACGCCGAGCACGACACCGCCAGGGAAGTCAAAGGCTGGCTCAAGGGTTTTTTGATCAACAACACCCTCAATCCCAAACCCATCAAGCGCCCCATCCGCATCCGCCAGGTGGTCAATACCGAGTCCGATAACTGATTGATTTGATCATCTAAACGTTCAAAGCAGCGGCACCATGGCTGTCTTGTCCACCACGGTTGAAAGCACAATGGCCGTGCGCGTCTGACCCAAGGGGCTCAAGCGGGCCACCACCTTTTCCAGGGCGGAAACATCGTCTACACGAACGTGCAGGATAAATGAGGCATCCCCGCTGATGTGATGGCAGGCGCTGATCTGGGGCATGTCGGCAGCCAGGGATTTTACGGCCGGGTAGTGCCGGGCGTCAGTGGTCAGGTGGATGAAGGCAGCCACCGACCGGCCCATGGCAGCCGGATCGATGCGGGCATGGTAGCCTGTGATCACACCCGCCTCCTCCAGTTTTTTCACCCGCTCGGCCACCGCCGGCGCCGACAATCCCACTTTTTCGCCGATGCGGCTCAGCGGAATTCTGGCATTTTCCTGCAACGCGGCAAGGATTTTTCGTCCGATCCGATCGAGCATTTTTTCAACCTGAAGGTTCATGGCCTGAATTTCCTTGCATTTTTAAGCGGACAGTCTCGAAAATCGTGCTTTGGCCATGGCACGGACGACACCGGTGGTGTAATCTAGCCGCCATGGATCTCTCTTTTTTCATCAAAGGACTGATCTTCGGATTTTCCATCGCCGCCCCGGTCGGCCCCATCGGCATCCTGTGCATCCGCCGCAGCCTGACCAACGGTTGGACGGCCGGGCTGCTCACCGGGATGGGCGCCGCCACGGCCGATGCCTGCTATGGCTGTGTGGCCGGCTTCGGTCTCGCCGGCATCACCGGGTTTATTGTGGGTCAACGCACCTGGATACAGGTCTTCGGCGGCCTGTTCCTCTGCTGGCTGGGCTTGCGCATCTTCCTGTCCAGAGCCGACGAAAAACCGGCCGCCAAAGCGTCCGGCAGTGCCGCCATGGGCTATCTCTCGGCGCTGTTCCTCACCCTCACCAACCCCATGACCATCCTCTCCTTTGCCGCCGTATTCGCCGGCATGGGCCTTGGCAGCATCGGTGCCGGCCACATGGCTGCCGGATGGCTGGTGGCCGGTGTCTTTTGCGGTTCCATGGCCTGGTGGATCATTCTCACATCGGTCAGCAGCCTGTTCAATACCCGCATGAGTGCAAATGCCATGCGCTGGATCAACCGGTTCTCCGGAGCGATGCTCACCGGCTTCGGATTGGCGGCGGTAATCGGACGGCTCTAACCGCCCGTCAACCCTTCCCGGAACCGCCGGCACAGCGGGGCCGAAACCCGATGATCGTATACCGTACCATCGGATTCTAGTCCGCGGATGCCGCCGTCCCACAGGAACGCCGCCAGCAGTTTCAGGCCCACCTGGAGACGGTCCAGGCGAGGTGCCAGACGCCTGTCCACCGGCGCCGGCAGGGGAATCGGGACGCCGGCGGTCTCGAGGGACTTGATGAAATTGAGCAGCCGGCCCAGCCGCAACAGGGTGACCGAATCGGTGCGCGAGGTGCGCTGGTCGATGGGCAGCGCCGTGGCGCGCATGCCGGCAAAGGATCCCGGCAGCAGGCCCAAGGCACGACAGCGCTCGTAATCCGCGCTGCCCGGCGCCGGGTAGAACACGGAAACACCGGCCAGGACCCGGCGTCGGGCCAGAAACAGCAGGTCGTCCACCGACGACAGGGGATCCTGATCCGGTGACCCGACGATGATGTACCCCACCGCCGAAAGCCCCTCCCCTTGGGCATAATCCAGTGCCCGATCAAACGCATCGCGCACATCGGGTCGGTTGAAGCGCTCCAATTGTCCGGCGTCTGCACTTCCCAGAGAGAGGTTCAGGGTCTTGAATCCGGTGAGCTTCATGGCCCGCACCACCGCCTCGGTAAGGGTGGGCGGGAACAGGCCGTTCATGGCCCGAAGTTCCGGTAATGAACCGCCGAACATATCGCGAATCCCTTCCATCAATTCAAGGAACCACCGGCGGTCCATGGTGAGATTCTCATCCTCGAAGTCGACGAATCCCACCTGACGCCCCGCCGACGCCGCCCGGAGTTCCCGGAGCACGGCAGCGACCGATCGTTTTCTGAACCCCATCCAGGATCCGGCGCCGGTGGCGCAGTAACTGCACTTGAGTGGGCACCCCCTGCCGGCGGTGACCACGATGCTGTCTTGCCCATACCGCTGGTAGAATTTTCGCCGGATCAAGCCAAAGGCGGGCACGGGAAGCTGGTCCGGGTCCCGGCAAAGGGCGGGCTCGCCGATGTGAAGGGATCCGTCGGGGTTGCGGTACACGATACCCGGCACACCCGCCAGGCTCCCACCCGACTTCAATGCCATTGCCAGCGCCGGCAGACCGACCTCACCCTCCCCCCGGAGCACCAGGTCCACAGCCGGTTCCGCCATCACCGCCGCCGGCAGGGCCGTGGGGTGATGACCGCCAAGAACCACCGTGCAGCCGGGCAGGATGGCTTTGGTCATCCGCGCCACGGCAAGCGCCATATCGCTGTATGCGGTAAACAAAGAAGCGATGCCGACGAGAAACGCCCCGGATGCCTTTACCTGGCGGCCGAGATGCTCGAGGCTGTAGCCGTAGTGACGATAATGGTGAAACAGCCCAAAAGGGCTTTGGTCCGCCCGGCCATAAAAAGCAGTAAGGTCCTCCATCGCTTCAGGCGGTGCGATAACCCGCGACTTGCCGGTGGCCAAGGCATCCAATATGGCCACAGATAGTCCTTTTTGTTCGGCGGCGGCAGCGATGGACGCCAGCCCATAGGGAATCGTCCGTTTGGCGGTAAGATAGAAGTCCGCTATCGGTGGCTGGATCAGGAGGATATCGACCATGGCGACGTGGCGTCAGAAAGTGAAAGGACCATCAGCCCATTTGAGAGATGGTATCAAAGGTACGGATCTCCGCCGGCAGATCCTCGGGGCCGATGGCATTTTCAACGCCCATGGCAAAGGCCCGCTCGATCACGTTCTGCAGTTGGATCAGATTGCCCGGCCAGTGGTAGTGGAGCAGGATGTCCATGGCCGACGGAGTGATGCCGTAGATCCGGGTTTTGGCCGCCGGGCTGTCTGTGTAAAGAAAATGATTGATCAACAGCGGAATGTCCTCTTTGCGCTCCCGAAGTGGCGGCAGCTTGATGAACACCGCATCGAAAAGATCCAGAAGATCCTTTTTCATGGCGCCGCTGGCAACGACTTCATCCAGTTCCATGCTGGTTCCGGCAATCAGACGCGGGCGCTGACCGGCATCTGTTTCCGCGTTGCCCAAAAGCACCATCATCCGTTCGCGCACCGTCGGTGGAAGCGACGAGACCTCGTCCAGATAGAGGGTTCCGCCGTTCACGGATGCGAGCATGCCCGACAGATGAGCGGCGATTTCATCTTCTGTTTTCGTCTTTTTACTGAGGCTGTTGCAGTTTACCGGCACGAAGGGCAGCGCTTTTCGGTCGCTGTTATCGTGGATGGTTCGTGCCGTCAGCGCCTTGCCCGTCCCGCTCTCCCCATGGATCAAAACCATGGGGTTCTCGATGCTGATGGTGTCGATCACCTCATAGATTTCACGCATCTTGGGGCAGAAACCGATCATCTTGCCATACTGGTACCGCTCCCGGGATATCTTGCGGATCAAATGCGCCTTATACTTGATCTTCTTCTCTTCGACGATCCGGTCGATAATCAACCTGAGGTGATCCAGTTTGAAGGGCTTTTGCAGGTAGTCATAACTGCCGAATTTCATGGCCTGTATCGCCGACTCCATCGACCCGTAACCGGTAACGATGATCACCTCGGTCTGGGGCCGGTATTTCTTGATGGCCACCAAAAGCTCCAAACCGTTGAATTCGGGCATCTTGTAATCGGTGAAGACAATGTCGATCTGCTTTTCCTTCACGATCCCGACAGCTTCGATGCCGTTATCCACGGTGGTCACATCGTAGCCTTTTATCGTCAGATACTGCTCGACCATCGCCAGGATGTCTACGTCGTCGTCTACAAACAGGATTCGGGTGTCAGACATGGCATTCTCCGCAGAAAGTGCAGGGTATGGGGTAACGTTTCTTATTAAACTTATTTATATAGTAAACCCCGTTTAAAATATCAACCATTGGATAAACGTGTTCAGCGATGGTTACTGGCGGTTTTGTATGTCATTGGCATCGGGCATCCAACAGGCGCCAGTATCGTTGACTTTGAGACCTGCCGTCTTTATATTTAAGGCCAATCGACAACCTTGATGGAGGCATTTTGACTTTTTCGGTACTCATGGTCTGCACGGGCAATATATGCCGAAGCCCCATGGCTGAGGGACTGCTCTGGAAATGGTTACCGGATGCCATGAAACCAGTCGTTTCGGTCCGATCGGCCGGCACCCACGGACTTCACGGCAACCGGGCAGAACCCTTCGCCATCAGGGCTGCCGCTGCACACGGGGCTGACATCAGCCAACACCGGGCAAGCGTTCTGGATGCCGGTATGGTCCGATCCGCCGATCTGGTGCTGGCCATGGAGAAATATCACATCGACAAGATCAACGACCTGATCTTTTTCCGCTGCAAATACGCCATGTTGCTTGGCACCTTCGCAGTAAAACGGGAAAACCCGGAAATTGAAGACCCCTATGGTTCACCGCTCGACGCCTATGAAACCTGTGCCGGTGAAATCGTCGCCTGCCTGCCGGGACTCATCGACCATATCCGGGAGCAGGTGAACAGGAAGGCCTCTTGAACTCACCCATGGGAACCCACCGCCAGCAGATCATCGACCTGTTGTGTCGAGAGGCCATGACGGCGATGGATATCTCCCAGGCGGTTCGGGTGTCGGAAAAGGATGTCTACCGGCACCTGACACACATCCAAAAAACCGTAGCCGGTCAGAGACGAAAATTGTCGTTCACCCCTTGCACGTGCCTGGCATGCGGTTTCACATTCAAGGATCGCCGCCGCCTCACCAAGCCCGGGCGCTGCCCCCGATGCCGGGAAAGCCGCATCGACCACCCGGTGTTCAGAATTGAAGATTAGCATGGATCAGCCGCCGGTCGAGCATCTTTTTCTCATCACCGGGACCACCCGGGGCATCGGCAAGGCGCTGGCGGCATCTGCATTGGCCTTGGCCAACAGCTTCGTGGTCAGCCTGTCGCGCGCGGCACCTTTTCTCTGGGACAACCGACAGAATATCCGCATCGACCTGAACGATATCGACCGCATCGGCACGGCCTTCAAACGCATCCGGATCGATAGGCAGCAAACCAACCGGCTGACCCATACGGTGCTGATCAATAACGCCGGTGTCCTTGATCCCATCGCCCCCATCGGCGACTGCGATGACACCCTGCTGGCACGAAACATCCAGGTCAACCTGACCGCACCCCTGATCCTGGCCCGGCATTTTTTCCATTTCAGCCGGCCGCTTCCCGGCCACAAATGGATCGTCAACATCACCTCCGGGGCCAGCCGTTCACCTTATTACGGGTGGTCGGCCTACGGGGCCGCCAAGGCCGGTCTGGACATGGCCACCCGCGCCATGGCCATGGAGTTCTCCCGCATCGACGCGACCTTCGCCGTCTGCGCCGTGGCACCGGGGACCGTGGACACGGCCATGCAGGCAAAGATCCGCAACTGCACCGTCCAACAGTTTGAGCAGGTGGACAAATTCCTCAAGTTGAAAGACAACGGTGCACTCCACCCCCCCGAACGTGCGGCAACGGCCCTGATCCGGCTGTTGATGAACGGAAGATTTAAAAACGGCGGACGATACGACCTCAGGGAAATGGGCGGCTGAACCCTGCGAAAGGCGATGAACATGGCCACCGGCGCTTGCGGCATCAACTGTGACGTGTGTCAGCTCAATCTGCTGGGGCAGTGCTCCTCCTGCGGCCCGGGCCGAAGCGACCTGGCCGCCGCGAAAAGTGCCGCCCAGAAGCGGACGTTCGGCCACCCCTGCGCCATATTGGAGTGCGCCCGGCTCAATCATATCGATTACTGCCCCAGAGACTGCCCGTCATTTCCCTGCGATAACTTCACCGGCTCGAATTACCCCTATGGCAAGGGATTTTTGGATATGCAGGCGCGCAGACGGAGCCAGGGGCCGCCGGATGTCGATCCCTCGGGACGGCCTGTCGAGATTGATGCATCCTGGTGGGATGCTCTGGTCCATCGGGATATCGGCCAGGTGGCCAATTTCACCCTGACCGATATCGATTCCGCTTCGGGCCGCCTGCGGTTCCGATTTCTAAACCGCGACATGCTTGTGGATACCAACCGGCGGTGTCTGATGGAAAAGCGGGATCAGGGGTGGAAAAAGCGGGTGCTGCCGCTGCTGGAATTGACGGTCTTGGACTATCTTTCCCGTGTGAATCACCTGCACCCCCTGGGACGGGAAATGGTGAGCGCAGAAGATCTGGCGGATGCCGCCTACTTTTCGGGCCGGAACCGGTTGAGGAAAGCAACGCTGCTGGCGCGCTACGGTGAAGACCCCTGCGGGCTTACCACCGCTGGCCGGCACATCGGCGGACAGATCGAGCAGATCGGCGATGCGGCGATCAGGCTCAACCCGTTTCCGCGGATACCCGTCTATTACGTGCTCTGGCAGGGCAACAGCGAATTCCCCCCCGACTCTCAATACTGTTCGACCGCTCCATCGAAAACGTCCTCTCCTCTCCGGCGATCTGGTGTCTGGTGACCCTGTGCTCCTTTTACCTGCTCAAAGGAACAGCGGCATGACCGCGAACGGCGCGGCCAGGGTCCAGATCAGATGGTGAGCGTTTGCCCGACACGGGGCACCACGGCGTCGAAGCCTTCGGTCCTCAGGTGATCGGCAAAAGCCAGGCTCTGATCCTCTTCACCGTGGACCACGGCAATCCGTTTGACCTTCAGGTTGGACTGCTTCAGAAACCGGAGCATCTCATTGCGGTCCCCATGGGCGGAAAATCCGCCGATTTTAACCACCCGCGCCTTCAGCGGATACTCTTTGTTGAGAATCTTGACCATGGGGGGGTCTCCCTTGCGGCCCGATTCCTCATATGCCGTTCCCTGATCCAGGATGCGCCGGCCCAATGTGTGATTGGCCATGTAACCCACGATGAGAATCGTGTTCCTGGGATGGTGGATCTTGTAGCGCAGGTGATGCAGGATACGCCCGGCCTCGCACATGCCCGACGCAGAGATGACGATGTGGGGTTTTTCCTCGCGCATGAGCGCCATGGAAGCCTCGACGCTCTCGGTAAACTGCACCTGCCGGAAGGCGAAGGGGTTCTTGCCCTGCTGCAGGAAGGTCTCGTGGGTCTCCTTGTCGTATACTTCCGGATGCTCGCCGAACACCTTGGTGATGTTGGTGGCCAGGGGGCTGTCCACGTATACCGGCATCTGCGGCACTTCACCGGCGTCGTATAGCTCGTGGATCACGTAGAGCAGTTCCTGGGTCCGGCCGTAGGCAAAGAGGGGATAAGCACCGTACCGCCTTGGTCGAAGGTCTCGTTGAGCACCTGCTTGAGCCGGGGGCGCAGATCGATCACCGGCTCGTGGTCCCGATTGCCGTAGGTGCTCTCCATGATCATCAGGTCCACATCACTGCCGAGCCCGTCGAAATGGCTGGCCGGATCGCGCAAAATGGGCTTGCCATAGCGGCCGATGTCGCCTGAAAAGCAAACGGTGCGGGCGTTGTCACCGTCTCCGAAACGGATCATGACGATGGCCGATCCCAAAATGTGGCCCGCCTCGAAGAGTGTACAGGTTATCCCCTTGCCGATGGTCACCGGGCTGCGATAGGGGATGCCTTCGAAGGCCTTGAGTGCCTGGTCCGCGTCGGCGGTGGTGTAAAGCGGTTCGACCCCTTCCAGATGAAAGCGTTTGATGTAGCCGTTGATCGCCTCGGCGTTGAGTCCGTGCTTGCCTTTTTTCAGCAACCGCTTGATATCCTGGAGGTCCCGCTTGGAGGTTTGACCGTCCTCGCCGGGCCGCATCTGGGACAGGGCCGAACGCACCGTCTTGTAGTTCAGGTACTCGGCATCGCTTTCCTGGATGTGGGCCGAATCCGGAAGCAGGTAGCCGCAGGCATCCACCGTGGCCCGGGTGCAGTAGATCCGTCCGTTGAAGCCATTTCTGGTAATCAGGGGAATGCGGCCGGAGTGGTCGATGTGGGCATGGGACAGCACCATGTTGGTAAGAATGCCCGGATCGAACGGCAGCACCCGGTTCTTCTCGGCAGCGGTTTTACGCCGCCCCTGATACATGCCGCAGTCCAGCAGAATGCGATCCTGATCCGTGCTCAACAGGTGCATGGAACCGGTCACTTCCCTTACCGCCCCGTAAAAGGTGATGTGCATGTCAGCGCTCCTTTCATCGTTTTCCTCTTGATATCAAGCCGTTGAAAGCAGGGACCACTATCGATCATCTGGGGAAAAATTACAAGGCGCAAAAAAACGGCCTCGATGCGGCAGTTGGAATTCATGCAAAACAATTCGCTGGATCGAATTGTCCTTGTCAAGACTCAGGGAGATACCGAGGTTGAGACTTCAAATGGAAAAATTGTGATTGAAAATGCTGTTGGAAACATCAATGCGTCAACAAGCAACGGTGCTATCATTTTAGGCGAGCTGAAATAGGCTTTAGAAATAACAATTGAGCTGAGTTTATCCTATTTGATCGACTGTATGATCAGATCGTGCGGCCGATCTCCTCGGCCTCGCTCTGGGCCAGCATGAGATTTCGCGGTGATTTGGCATCTCCGATGACGTAAACATCGATTTTACGCCGATCCAGCATCGGCTTGGCCTCGCGCACCGGGGTCATGGCTTCGGCCACCACCACGGTATCAAAGCCCGCCAGGGTCACCGGATTGCCGGCGGTGGTAAAGACCACGCCGTCATCGGTGAATGTCTTGACGGCGACCTGTTTGAACAGGTGGACGGCGTCGCGTTTGAGCCGCTCTCTGAGGTAGAACCGGTCGTTGCTGGACATCTCCTCGGCAAAATGCCGCTTTCGATTGAGAACCGCCACCTCCCTGCCCTTCTCCGCCAAGAAATCCGCCGTCACCAGTCCGGCCTGACCGCCGCCCAATATGATCACCCGGTCCCCGGTAATCTTTCCCTCCAGCACTTCGTTCACCGTGCACAGATCCATTCCGGTGGTGAACAATCCCTTGATGATGGGCATGTCCGGCAGACTGCCCGAAGCCAGGATGACCGCATCCGGATCGACTGCATCCAGCAGCGCCTCATCCAGCCGGGTGTTGAGCCGCAAGGCAACACCCAATCGCTCGACTTCACGGGTGAGATAGTCGATCACGTCCATGATTTCGCCCCGGCCGGGCGGTATCGCGGCCAGTCGCAACAGTCCGCCGACGCTGCCCTTTTCCTCGATAATAGTCACCCGGTGACCGCGGATGGCCGCCATGCGGGCAGCCGCCAGACCCGCGGGCCCGGCGCCCACCACCAGCACCGACTTCGGCACAGGCGCGTTTTCGTCTTCGTCCATCACGTATTCTCGCCCCACATCGGGATTGACCACACAGGAACCGGGCTCCAGGGCCAGCACCGCATGAATGCAGCCCAGGCAGCAGCCGATGCACGGGCGGATGGCGTTCAAATTCCCGGCACGGGCTTTTTCCGGCAGCATCGGATCGGCGATCAGGGCGCGGCCCATGGCCACCACGTCCACCCGCCCCTCTTTCAGGATGCGGTCGGCCAGTTCCGGGCTCTTGATTCGGCCCACTCCCACCACGGGAATCGTCACCACCTGCTTCACGGCTTCGGCCAGGCCGACGAAGCAGCCATGTTCCACATACATGGAGGGGATGGTCAGCTGTGTCGAGCCATAGACCCCGGCCGAAACATGCAGGTAGTCGGCCCCGTTTCTTTCCAGGACCGGTGCCAGGCGCAGGGCATCGTCCAGCGTCCAGCCGCCCTCGATGTAATCTTCGCCGTTGATGCGCAGCCCCACGGGAAAATCAGCACCGGCCTTGGCCTTGATGTCGGCCAGCAGCTCCAGGAAAAAACGGGTCCGGTTTTCAAAACTGCCGCCGTATTCGTCTTTACGATGGTTGGAATTGGGGGCTAAAAACTGGTTGATCAGATAGCCGTGCGCCCCGTGGACCTCGACGAAATCGAACCCGGCATCCCGGCATCGCCGGGCAGCATCGCCAAAAGAAGCCACGAGTTCGCCAATCGCTTGGATGGTCAATTCCTTGGGAACCCCTTTCACCACCGCCGGCGCGGGAATGGGAGACGGCGCCACCTTACGGTCGTGGTAGGACTGACGGCCACCGTGCATCAATTGAACGCCGAAGCAGGTATTAAACGGTTTCACCGTCGCGACCATTTTTTTAAGGGCGGGAATGCATGCGTCATCCCACAGGGCGGGCAGCCCGGGCAGTTCCAGGCCCGTGGGATGCACACCGCCGCCACCCACCAGGATCATGCCCGCGCCTCCCCTGGCCCGTTCCGCCAGGTAGCCGGTCAACTGGTCGGTGACATAACCGTTTTCATCCACGCCGAAGTTGATGCTCATGGCCGACATCAGCAGGCGGTTCTTGGCCGTCATGCGGCCGATCTGGATGGGAGAGAAAAGATGCTTCAGGATGGTCATGGAATCCTACGGATTAAGGTTGCCGCATAAAAAGTAAAACCGGTCGATCTTATAACTAAAACGTGGGTATACACCTTTCGGGGGAGTGCGTCAATCGGCGCCCCATTCGGCGAGGAAAAAGTGGCTACGGCGGCTTTAAAGGTGATGATGCTGGTTTCTGAATTTCTTAAGCGTCTTTCCTTAGCATAGCCGAAAATCTCTGAACTTTCCCCATTTTTGTGCTTTGTCAATCTTATGGCACTTTTGCTGAACTTGACAGTTTTGGAATCGTCGAATCGTCCAAAAAACCCAAATTGAGCGATTCAGAAGTTATTTGCCGATGCAATCAGGACAGCTTCACTAACGCTATCTTTTGGAAATATATAACGATCCTCTCGGGATGAACGAATGGTCGCTGTTTCAGCGGATATTTTTAACGCGATCTGGCATAAAGGTTGTAAATGTTCCTTTGTATCGCTTGCGGCTCGCTACTCATTATGGACATCAGCAAGTTAAATTTCAGAAGCAGGATACTGGGATATACGTGCAAATTTTAATTGTGATCCCATCCCGATACGACTCTTCACGTTTTCCTGGTAAATCCCTTGCGGATATTCACGGAAAACCGATGATCCAACATGTCTACGAGCGGTCCTGCCAGTCTGGCTGCACAGATCGTGTGGTCGTCGCTACCGATGACCGCCGAATAGCGGATAAGGTTACCGGTTTTGGGGGTGAAGTGATGATGACCGCGCCCGATCATCCGTCGGGGACAGACCGGGTGGTTGAGGTGTCACAACGAATCAGAGCCGACATCTACATCAATGTGCAGGGTGATGAACCATTGATCCGGCCAGACGATATCAATCTGTTAGCCCGGACCATGGTGGATGATCCGTCCTGCCAGGTAGGCACGCTGTGCCATCCGATTGCCATTGAGGAAGCCATGAATACCAACACGGTCAAGATGATCGTTTCACACACCGGTAGTGTTTTGTACTTCAGCCGCGGACTCATACCGTATATTTCAGGTACCGCCTACCAACCTGAATATTTAAAGCACATCGGTATTTACGCTTTTCGCGCGGAAGTGTTGGCAAAATATATGCTCTTACCATCGTCCGATCTGGAGAACAGGGAAAAATTGGAACAATTAAGGCTGCTCCAGTCGGATATTCCGATAAAGGCCGTTAGAACCTCACGGACCGGGCCCGGCGTGGATACGCCGGCATGCCTCGAAAGAGTAAAAAAGATAATGGCCCGCGAGTATGAACGGCATACCGGGTTGGCCAACTGATGATGATAAGCGTGCGTACGCCCTGGCAGATTCAAAAAGCGGTCGTTTCCGCCCTTTTTTTACGGGAAATGAAAACGCGCTTCGGGTCCAAACGGTTCGGCTATGTCTGGGCCATTTTGGAACCGGCGGCCATTATTTTAGTTTTCTGGGCCATGTTCGGCCTGGCCTTACGAGCAGGAATGCCGGGGGTGGACTATCCCATGTTTCTGCTGACCGGCATGCTGCCTTATCAGCTGTTCGTCAACACCTTACAGAAATCCATGGCCGCATTCGAGTCCAATCAGGGGTTGTTCAACTATCGTCAGGTCAAACCCTTTGACGCCCTGGTCACCCGCTGCCTGGTGGAGTGCCTGGTCTATTTTCTCGTGTTTCTGATTTTGGTGGCTGCCGGCATGGCCTTGGGATTCGATGCAGTCATCCATGACTTCTTGGGGTTGAGCTTGATTCTGCTGCTGCTGGTCTGGTTTTCCTTCAGCATGGGATTGTTATTTGCGGTAATTGGTACCTTCTCGGAAAGTTTTAAAAAAGTCGTCAATATCATGACGCGGCCGTTGTTTTTTACGTCGGGCATTTTTTTCTCCGCCTCCATGGTGCCGCCCCAGTACCGGGAGATTTTGTTGTTCAATCCCTTACTGAACTTTTTGGAGCTGATCCGCGGCCATTATTTTGCGACCTTTCAGTCCCAGGGAGCCAGCTACCTGTATATCATCGTCTGGACCATGGGAAGCTCCCTTCTCGGCCTGTGGCTATATACCCATTTGAAAGACAGGATTGTCGCCTCGTCATGATCCAGCTGAAGAACGTCACCAAATATTTTGAAGTCAAGGCGGAGCGCAAATACCTTTTAAAGGATGTGACCCTGACCATTCCCGGAGGCTTAAACGTAGGCATCCTGGGTCGCAATGGGGTCGGCAAGTCCACCTTGCTGCGGATGCTGGGAGGGATCGATTTCCCCAATAGCGGCAGGATCGACGCCGATGTCGACTTTTCGTGGCCCCTGGGCCTGGCCGGCGGATTTCAAGGGAGCCTTACCGGAAAAGAAAATGCCCAGTTCATCTGCCGGGTCTACAGCCGAACCGAAAACCAGTTGAAAGGAACCTTGGATTTTGTTCTCGAGTTCAGCGAACTGGGCCATTACTTCGACATGCCGGTGAAAACCTATTCTTCGGGGATGCGGTCCCGACTGGCCTTTGCCATGAGTATGGCCTTTGATTTCGATTACTATCTCATCGACGAGACCCTTTCCGTGGGTGATGCAATTTTTAAAAAGAAATGCCAGGCGGCCCTGGACGACCTGAAGAAAAAACGCAATATCCTGATGGTCAGTCACGGTATGCCGATATTAAAGCAGATGTGTGACAGCGGAATTGTCCTGGAGGACGGTCGCCTCAACTATTTCGAAGACATCAACGACGCTATCGCTTGCTATCAATCACTATGAGTATCAACCTGACATCGATGCTATCCAAGGGGTATAGGAAGCAGTTTGTGTTTCTCATCCTTCCCTTTGTTATTTTTCTCACTTATGCTGAGTTTTTTGCCATTGAGAAATACCGCTCCGCATCCACCTATGTGATCCGTGACCTGTCCACCAACGAAACCATGGGTGTGGATTTAGGAATTTTCGGCGTCGGGGGATCAAACCAGCAATTGGATGCGGGCATCGTCGTCCATTTCCTGCAATCCATGGATATGTTCAACCGCATCGATAATCGCTTCAGCCTGAAAACCCGTTACCGCTCCACCCAAACGGACATTCTGGATCGTTTGATCGTTAATCCTTCGGCTGAAGATTTTCTCGACCTTTATCGAAAGAACCTGAAGATCGTTCCCGATGCGTCGAACGGTATCACCATCATCGCCTTCGAAAGCACGGACCCGGAAATGGCACGCTCCATTTTACAGTATCTGCTTGAATCGGGCGAAGCCTTTTTAAACGAACTGAACCGCAAACGGGCGGAAAAAAAGATCGCTTTTGCGACATCCCAGCTGGAACAGAACAAGACCAAACTGGACGCCGCGATTCAACATCTCGAAGACTTTCAGAATAAACACCGCATCGTCGATCCATCGGCGGATATGGCCGTTAAAAACAGCATCATCGCCACCCTCGAGGCCTCGATTGTAGAAAAAACGGCCGAATACAATCAGCTGATCAGTTACATGTCGCCGGATACTATCGACGCACTGAAGCTGAAAAAGCATATCGCCGAACTCAAAGCGGCCTTGGATAGAACCAAGTCCAAGCTGTCCGGGACGAACGCCACGCGGTTAAACGATCTTCTGTTTGCCTATCAGAAGCTTAAAAATGATGTGGATTTTGCCACCGAAGTCTATAAAAAAACCCTGGTCCAATATGAAGTCCTGCGCATCGAGACCTTGCAGGAATCCAAGATCTTCGAAGTTGTGGCAACACCCACCCTGCCCGACGGCCATGTTTACCCCAGACGCATTCGTATGACCCTGACGGCCATCATCCTGATTCTGGTCGGCTATAAAATCGTCATGCTGATTTGGTCTGTCATTAAGGATCATAAGGACTAATTGATGAAATCGCTTTTCCGCCCGCTTATATATCTTGCTTGCCTGCTGTTATCGACCCTGGTTGGGCAATCAGCCGTTGCCGCCGAAGTGTCCGTCGGCGAGGCCGTTACCCTGGAATCGGACCTACAGGTCGATCAAACGCCCCGGTTGGCCGAAACGACGCCCGTTTTTGGGGGTAATCTTTTCAAGGGTCAATTCAGCCGGCAAAGCCAGCCCCATTTCAACCCGAATTACCGGGTGGCCATCGGCGACACCGTCAGCGTGAGGATTTGGGGTGCCTTTGAACTAGAACTGAACGTTCCCGTTGACAGCCAGGGAAATATTTTTATCCCCAAGGTGGGCACGGTGGCAGTGGCCGGGGTCGCCAACAACCGCCTGATTGACGTTATAACGGCGGCGGTGCGCCAAAAATACAACCACAAAGTATTTGTCTATGCCAATGTTGCCGGATACCAGCCAGTGTCGGTATTCGTTACCGGCAATGTGAACCGGCCCGGTCTTTACCAGGGCATGTCGTCAGACTCGGCGCTGCAGTTCATCGACAAGGCCAAGGGGATCAATCCACAGTATGGCAGTTTCCGCCAGGTCGAGATCATGCGCAACAACAATAAAATCAAGGCGCTCGATCTGTATGAGTTTATCTCCAACGGTGAAATGGATCTTTTTCAGTTCCGCAACGGCGATGCCATCGTCGTCGGCGATGTGCAAAACCGCTTCACGGTGACCGGTGACGTCAAACGGCCCTTCATGTTCGAGCTGCCCAACACGATTATCAATCTTTCCGAGGTGCTGGATCTGGCATTGCCCAACGCCACCGCCACGAATGTCACCATCACCCGCTGGAAAACGGACAACCAGAAAATTCTGCTGACCTATGCCCTTGCTGAAAGTAGGGACGTTTTAATTAAAGCCGGTGATGTTGTCGACGTCTTTTCCGATCACACCGACAACCTCAACACCGTCACCATCGCCGGCGAACACCAGGGCATGCATACCCTGCTGATAGAAAAAGTTACCACCCTGGGAAACCTGGTTCCACAGCTGAAGCTCACACCCCTGTCAGACATCAAATCGGTGCAGTTATTTCGCAAAAGTGTGGCCGAAAAGCAGAAACAACTGCTGCTGGCCAGCCTCAAGGAGCTCGAGACCCTGGTACTGACAACCGCCTCGGTGACCAAAGATGAAGCCATCATGCGCAACCAGGAAACCCAATCGATTCTGACCTTTATTGATCGGGCCAAAAAGGTCGAACCCAAAGGCCAGATCGTGATCAGCGAGCAAACTGATTTCAGCGACATCTATCTTGAAGACAGCGACCAGGTCTTTATCCCCAGAAAAAACAATCTGGTGCTGGTCCAGGGCCAGGTCGCCTTCCCTGGCGCGCATACGTATGTGAAAAAAAAGACGGTCATGGACTACATCGCCAAGGCCGGGGATTTCGACAAGCGGGCAGACGAAGACCGCGTCCTGGTGATTCACCAAAATGGCCAGGTGACCAAATGCGATTCCAGCCGAAAGCTTAAAGCCCTGGACGTCCAAAAGGGAGATTCGATTCTGGTGATGCCCAAACTGGAAGGTAAAAATCTGCAAATTACCAAAGACATTACACAGATTCTCTACCAGATCGCCGTGGCGACTGGCGTTCTCTTGGCCATATAATAACCCCCGTCGTCGGGGTTAGTTGTCCAATCCAAATATGGAAAGCTGATAGGTTAATAAATGAAAGCACTCAAAAATGAAATTTTAGATGATCAGCAACAGCTCAGCGTGGAAACCAACGGTGACGTTGGAACGGTAACGCGAATTGGCAATTATAAAAATTTTAACACACCTGTGAAAACAATAATTGCAGCCGGTTGTCCTAACAGTGGCTGGCAAAAGGTCTTACCCGTCTTGGAAGAAGCCGGGCTGGAACCGGCCAGTGATACTTTCGCCCGATGGCACGACGAATTACTCCGGACTGTCGGTATGAGTGGCCCCCTCCAGTCGGATCCTCTATGGCGACAGGGACCCGAAATAGGAGGAATCGTCGCAGAGACACCGACGGCGCCCCTGTTGCTGGCAGATAGCCGATGCCTGTGGTTGCTCGATTTCTGGGCCGCAAAGCTGCCGCAAGCAAAGTTCCTTTTGTTTTATATCCATGCGGAAGCGGCCGTAGCGCATGCCTGCACACAGGGGATCGAGCCGCAACAGTTCCTGGAGGATTGGCAGGCGGCCAACCGCCAGTTGCTGAAGTTTCAACGCTGCCATCGCCGTCGGGCGCTGTTATTGGACGCCGAGGCCGCCGGCAGGCAGCCACATGGATTGATTGAGACCTGTCGGCATATCGGTCTCACGCTGCACGCGCCTTCTGAAATACCGCCGACAGATCCGCCTGCGGCCACGATGGAGCGGTTGCTTGCCGACTATCTGGTTGCGACGAAACCGGATGTGCAGGCACTGGAGGCGGAGTTGGAGGCAACTGCGCAACCTCTGGCCGACGACATGCCCGCCGAACCCTTGCACCCGGTGGAACTGGTCAGCAGTTACCTTCAGCAACAGGCGTATAAGCGCGGCCTGCAGCGGTCACTCGATGAAACTGACCAGAAACTGCACATCGCCGATCAGGCGCAAGAGCAGCAGACAGCGCAGATCAGGCAGCTGACCAATGACCTTGGCGATCAGACCGACCTGGCCGCTGCATGCCAGGTGCAGCTTGATCAACTGCAACTCACGGTGCAAGCGCGCGATGCCGCTATTGCAAGTCTCCATGAAGAACTGAACAACCGGCAAGATGAGATCGGCCGTTTGCAGTGGTATCTGGGGGAGCGCGATGCCGACATCGTCCATCTCAACAAGAACCTGGGTGTGCGAGACGGTGAACTGAGCCGGATGGAACATGAACTTCATGCGCAACTGGACGAAAAACGCAAGGCTGCCGCTGATCTTCAGACCCAACTCGAGCGGGTCACCCAGACCAAGGACCAATTGGTCCGGGAGGCAGCAGAGCAGCAACAGTCTTTGGAGACGCTACTCCGTGAGCAGGACGAGTCAGCACAGGAAACATCCGAACTTCAGGCACAGGTCCAGCAACTGATTCAAGAGCGGGATGCCCAAGACAAGCTGACCGACGAGCGCCAAGCTACTATCAAGCAATTGACGAAAGCGCGGGACGAACAGAAAAAGCGCGTTGCCGATCAACAGGCGCAAATGGAGCAGGCGCAGAAGGATCATCAAACACTGGAAGCAGCCAAAAAGGAGTCTGAAAAGGAGAATGAACTGCTATTGCTGCAACTGCACCAAGTGCAAGAGGAATTAGAGGATTACTTTCTGCGAAACCAAAACCTGAAGCAGGCAGCTCAGGAGAATGAAAAGCTGTCGCAGGGAGCTGAAAGAGGTCAGGGAAGCGCTCCTGGAGAAGGACAGAGAGATCGAGAAACAATGCCAACGGGTGACAAAACTTAAACAAACCGTGTCTTGGAAAATAACAGCGCCGGTGCGTGCGATGGCGAAGCCTTTCAAGACATCGTCTAAGAAAAAGAAGATAAATAAAAAACAGGTCAATCTGTTAAAAACTTCCGGCCATTTCGACGAGGCCTACTACCTTGCTGAAAATGAAGATGTAGCCAAAATAGGCGCCGACCCTGTGGAACACTATATCAGTCATGGTGCCGCTGAAGGCCGAAATCCATCACCAGCGTTCAATACCCAACGCTATCTTGATACCAATCCTGATGTCGCAGAAACGGGTATGAATCCTTTGGTGCATTTCGTTAAATTTGGCATATCGCGAGGGACGAGCGGTTTCAAATGAAGCATAGAAATGAAGCTCTTAGCTGTTTGCTGTTTGCTCTTAGTAAAACCAAGAGCTAAGAGCCAAGAGTCGCTGTTTTGCCGCTGTTCTACCAACAGCCAAGAGCTAAGAGCTGCAGTATTCATGCAAACAAAACCAAACATAAACGAAGCCCAAAATATAAAACCCATCGACACCATAGTCCATTTTGGTGCCGGTCGGTGCAGCGAACTCGACAGTTATTTGACGCTGCAGCCCCGGCAACTCTTGTTGGTTGAGGCCGACCTGCAACTGGCCGAGGATCTGCAAAACCGCACCACAGACTGTGAGTCGGTGCAGGTGACTCGTGCTGCTGTCGCCGGTAAGCCTGGTCCGGCGACCTTCCATCGTTTTACATCTACCGGAAGTCAACAGCCTGCATCGTGCCACCGGCTTGCTGAAGCTTTTCCCGGCTTGAAAACGGTGGAGTTGTTGCCGGTGAAAACGGTGAGTCCTACGGCCCTGCTGGAACCGATGCAGCTGCAAGCGGAGCAGGAGAACCGGCTGGTCATCGATCTACCTGGGGAGGAACTGCCGGTACTGCTGGCACTCCAGCAATCGCAGCAATTAGATTTGTTCAGCCAGATTCATCTATATTGTGGTCGTGAACAGCTATATGAAGGGAGCGAACCGCAACACAGATTCTTGAGTGGCTCCGTGAATAGGTTTCGATCAGATTGCTGAAGATGACAGCCGGGATCCCGACCGCCCTTGCTGGAGCTTTCGCCGTAACGCACTAAAGCTGCAAAATCGTGACCTACAGCAGCAGGTTGAACAGTTGTTAGGGAAGAATGGGGAACTGGAGCAGCTTGTTATCGACTTCCAGTCGCAGGCTCAAAAGTTGACGCAGCGATCGTGATGCCCAGGCCAAACTGCAGTAGAGCGCCAGGGTAAGGTCGAGCGCTTACCAGGGACCTGGACGGCAAAATTAAACCATCAGCCGATCGGAAACAACAGGTCGAGCAGCTCACGCTGTTAAAAGACGACCAGACCAAGATAGCTGCCGAGCGTCAGAAGAAACTTGATGAGATGCAAAAACACCTTCAACAGATTGAAGCGCAGAATCCGCAACTCAAAAAAACTCGTAAAATCCTTCTTCAGGAAGAAGTTCTCAGAGGCAGAAGCTCAAATAGAATTAATCAAAGATGCTTTGCTTCGGGGCGTGCGACTGCTTTCGCAGGAACGCATCCAAAAGCAACTCGCTCAGATAGTCAAGCCCGAAGTAGCAGGAAAAGTGGGTAAACCACTATCCAATGATTCTCAAAATAGTGGTTTACCCACTTTTCCTGATAAAAGCGCTTTTGACATATCCGGGGTGAACATGTTGGTCAGCGGTATTAACTTGACTGATCAAAGCCAGAAACGTTGGCCATATTTCTTGAAGATCGAGGAGTTACAAGTTGCAGTATTCCTACAGTCAAATCGCATTAAGCCGGTCTGCTTTTACGACATAGGGGCGAATGTCGGTTTCTAGCAACAACCTCATAGCCAGAAAGTATTTTCCGGGCCTAAGCTGTACTGCATTTGAGCCAACACCCGAGACCTATAAGCATTTATCCAAAAATATTAAAAATAACCCGGGGCCAGGCAATATTGAAGTGATGTGTTTGGCTGTCTCCTCCGGACACGGTGATCTAGTTTCGGGGGATTTTGGCAACTGTTCAGGGAAAAATGCGATTCTTGCGACATCTATTCATTCCGAGAAAGATATAAAGAAGAGGGTGTCAGTGAAAACAAGCTCTTTAGATGATTTATATTCCTGTGAACAAGGTCGAATAATTGTCAAGGTTGACACGGAGGGTCATGAAATTAATGTCATCAAAGGAGGACAAAATTTCTTTAATTTCAATCAAATAGTTTTGCAAATTGAAACCGGTCATAAAGACAATACAGATGAACTCGATAATTTAATCCGTAGCTACAATTTATCTCTACTTTTTAGTCTTGGGCCTGACAGCTACTATACAAACATTCCTGAACTATTAGATCATTCGAATCCAAATAAAATTCTTGAGAAAGCCAATGAATTTGTAATCGCTCATCGCTGGAATATCGATCGAAAAGTTTACTTGACAATATATTCAGGTGAGGGACCATTACTATCAAGCATTTCTGAGAATGATCAGGGCAAATTTCTAATTAATGTAATTTTCGATTAAGAGACTTTTGAATGGTTAAAACATATAAAAAACACGATTCTGTTAGCAGTAGAGTGAAGAGCACCGCATTGGCTCGTGCTAATGCATTTTATCGCGAAAGTCAGTACAGGGAGGCGTTGGTTATCTACCAAACCCTGGTGCGTAATCCTTTGTACGAGAAAATGTTAAGGTTAAACATCCTACTTTGTCAGAAGAAAATTGATATCAAAAAACCGCAAGCGCCATGGACAGATTTAAATTCGAATGAGAGGACATTGCCGGTTCAAGCCATTATCTCGACCCCCGATTACTGTATACGCTCACTACTATCCATTCAAGATTAAAACTTTTGCCCAAGGTCATCGAGAGCCTGCATAAGCAACAACTGATGCCCTCAGTGATTTTACTAAATATCTCGCGTGAGCCCTATCTGCTCGATGAAGGGATACAACCAGACAACCCAATCCTTCAAGTTTTGAAGAATATGCCGCTGCTGCAGATCAATTGGGTTCCAAATACTGGACCATACCGCAAAATCCTTTGGTTTGTCGATCAGCATTTTTCTCAATCCATTACCAGAGATAAGCTTTTCGTGACTGTGGATGACGACACGATCTACCCGAACTCTTTTCTTCAGCAGCTGTACGATACCTATATGAAACACGATTGTGTTGTAGCTTTTCGAGGTCGCCACATGTCGCTTCAGGAGGATCGCATCGAGCCATACAGCGAATGGACACTCGGTCGAGAGGAGCCAAAGCTATGCAATCTTCCGACCGGTAAAGATGGTATCCTTTACAACACTAAGTTTTTCACTCGTGATTTTCTTGAATTAACTGATGCGCTAAAACTCGTGCCAACGGCTGACGACCTCTGGATCAAATGGCATTGTGCGCTTAACGGCATACCGGCAGTTATCCTGAATCCTGAGGCGTGTACCTCTGACTATAAGAGTTTCCCTGTTGTCAATTATGACAAATCCTATCGAGATGTCAGCTTATATGTCCAGCATAATTCATCCAGTGCACATGGCAAGAACGACATGGGTGTAGAGGAATTGGAGGCTTATTTTCTTGAGCGTTACGGATATAACCTTATTACTCTGGCGGGCAGTGTGGAGGCCGCTCGATCATGATGCACAGGCGTGATTTCAGCTACGGCACTGGTTATGACCACATGCTGATTTGCTTGCATCTCGACGAAGCGGTGATGTCAGAGCATGGCTTCATCGAACGCCTGGAGTCGATGCTCGTTTTGCTTCAGCGGCGCTTTGGCGTGCCAGTGGTTGTAGGTATGGCCGGATTTGTATCTCTCACGCCAGTGGTATTGGCAGGATGGATAGACAGTGGCCTCATCGAGCAGAGTATCTGCTCGGCGCACGACTCCTTCACGCTTAACGATCTTGTCGATGCTGCCATGCGTAGCCACGCTGAGAAGGTGATATTCATCGATGCGAAACACCTGCTCATTGATCTGGCCGGGACTATCCGCTTCGTGGTTGAATGCAAGGGGCGCGACAGAGATAGCTGCAGCGCATGCGGTGCCTATCTTTACGCTACGGTTGATTCTTTACGCTTCATGCCAAGTCAGTGGCTACACGGTAGTTGGGTACAGCGATTGCGTACTATCTACCTACACAGCAAGAGTGATAGTCACTATGCCGCTGGAGTCGAGCAGCCACTCGGATACTCTGAGAATGAATTGCCTGCGGCAGTTCCTACCAGTCGTCACTTTTTTGCAACAAGGGAAGGCGTAAAACGATTCGGTGGAGATGAGGAGCTAAAAAACCTGCCATTTCTTATAGGTGGAGCACCTCTGATACCTTCCAGAAGTGGTGGCTACTGGATACGATAACCACTAAAGCAAACGATCGGGAATCTGAGGGCATTAACACAGGACCTCATTTCAAACGTATCCCTGCGTTTTTAGGTGTGGGGAATGCTGACTATCAGGTGGTTTTTGACATCTGGCCTGCACCCTTCGAGTTCGAGTCAATAGCCAACCTCGAAGCGTCGCGTTGGGTGAATGTGCCAAGGCAGATCCTTATTGGCCAGCGATGTCCGATTGCACGGTCAAACCTGAGGGATTTTCAAAACGTCGAGGCTGTATTCATCGCCTCCAATTACAATAAGGCACGCTATCTGCAGTCCAGCCTCTACAGCTTGATGATGCAGAGCCACTCTCGCGTACGTGTCGAAATGGTTGACGACCTGAGCAATGATGACTCTGTAGTGTGCGTTCAGACCTTCAAACAACTTATGGGTTTGGCCGACGACTTGATTCACCTGCGCAGCAATTATGTCAACCGTGGCACATACTGGATTCGAAACGACGTTATCGCGCAGAACCGACAAAGCAGCTCTGTTTTCTTTATAAATGATTCTGATGATTACAGTAGTGCCCTGAGAGCTACTCTACAACTTGCTGTAGTACAGAGTATGCCGATGCGCCAGGGAAATTTTTTCAACATCGTTCGCGTCGATTCTCGATATGCCTCACTGCCCCTGAATGGCGAAGTCGAACGTTACGGTACCGCTTCGCTGTGCTTTACGCCTGAACTTATCCGAAAGGTCGGCTACTTCCAATGCATAAAGAAGAACGCAGACACCGAATTCATCGAGCGTGTCAAGCACTTCGAGGGCACCGAGGCACTACCTTGGCTGCGTTACCCCGTACTTTTTCAACCATTTGACGGCGGCAACCTACACGGCGGACATCTACACCTTCGAAAACAATGGTGCCACTATTGCCGCTGGCACTGGGACACGTAGCGTGCACTCAGAAATATTTCGGTGTCAACATCAAAAACTCGAGCGTGAGAGTTTACCGACCAATTTGCCTTCCCGATCTCCACTCTTCCGCGCGACTATGCGCGACTGGGGTCTGAATACCTGATCGACGGTTATCGCGAGATCGATGGATGCATAATTCTAATGTTTGGCAAGCCTCCTGTGTCTATGGTTGATGCTTGGATCAAGAACGGAGTTTGCGCTGCTCTACCGCAGTGAAGACCACTGTTGGACTTTTCAAGATCGAAGTCATGGGTGCTTCTTGTCGATCTGGATTTACGGTCGCACTTGCAGAATATGCACGCCGACATGAACCACACGCCTATCTGGTGTCTACAATCCCTGCTTAGCAGAACCGGCCTCAGTCCCGTCAGACGTGAGAGCGATTCTATCCACTCTAGCGGAACCGTGGATCTATCGCTCCAAAGTCCGAGGGTGACCGCTGGTCCTACACGCGAGATGGTGACCGCATGGAACCCCAAGAAGCAGTGAGTCCTTCTTGCAAGGTGCCCCTTCAATGTCGATACGGAATGAATTAGAAGGAGGACGCCCCGTTTTGCTGCATACATCGATTTTTTCGAAGTGATGACCTTGTCGTGCGTTCTCGAGCTTGCCATGCCTTTAGCCAAGACCAGAACGGGATGGTAAACTGCTGGTGTAATCAATTCAGCGGAATTTGCCCCGCGATTACCGGTTCCGTCGACGGTGTATAAACCGCCGACGCTGTCTTAAGGAGGATAGTGATCCATGATCGACAGTATGAGTGCTTCCGCGCTTCGAAACCTCTGTCTCGTTTAGACAATGCCGTTGGAGCTGAGATTGGGGTTGATAAGGAGGGTTCGGTGAGTTTCTTACCCCCACGCCGGTGTTTTATCTTGTTGAGCCTTGGTATCGACGTGGGAGCCACGACTCTGGCGGTGAACCAGCCAATGAACAACAATGCGCAGTACCTGTTGTTTAGCCGCGAATACCCATGTTTTGGAGCTATGCAAACGATATTGATTCAAGAGGCTTCAAAAGTGCAATCGTCCTGGGGATCACCTACGAAGATTTTCTCTGATACCTTTTTGAACTTGCGCGTGGAGCCGCAGAAAATTTGTGCCTGAGCTTCGACTGGCGTATATTGACGGTGGCCATGCCTCCCATCTGGATGCGCCAGCCACTGCATTTTGAAGGAATTGGATGCAAGCCAGGCGGTTACTCGATCCAGCGGATGACTTGCATTGGTGGCACTGGCCAAGTCACCACCTAGAATCCCGCAGCGACCTGCCACACGCCGTAACACGGTGTGGCCATATCGAGACATGTCAATGATCAGCTTGTTTGTCAGACCATCAAGGATACCGATTAACGCTATGAATTCCTCGACCAGGACGACAATGCCGCAATCTACCGACGGGTGCCAGACGTCTGCCGCGACGTCCAAGGTCTCCATCTGGTGTGAGGGCTGACTCGAGGAGGTGAAAACTACAGCATTGAAGGTGATCAACGAACGACGTAACATCTAGTTGGTACGTTCGTGTGCTGAAACGATGATGCATGTCGAGCCAGGACAAAGTCTGATTACCTGATGATAACTGGAGCGATTTTTACTTCGACTCCATTCCGGAATTAAATGAAAATCAACTATAAAAAGTTCCGGAAACATTTCTCACGATGACACTTTCGTACACCCGACTCAGGTCCGACTGACTAATTTGTCGAGCATCAGTGTAGTGAGTGATACCAAAGCTGATCGATTTTTTACTTTGAGAGTGGAATATATGCTGGCTCTGGGGTGATTACCGTTCAAGGTGGCGAGTCTTTTTTCGGAGCGAACAGCTACATGAATGGGGGTGGGTTACATTCGCGAACGGGTATTTATTGGACGATATTGTTCGATCGGCCGACGGCTTACTATCGGCGCGGGCATGCATAATATGCGAGGTGTTAGCACCCATCCGAGTTTGCATAGCTCTATATCTCGGGGGTATTCAAAAGCAGAGCTATCCAGGTTGGGATGTGGAGGGGGGAATCATGTGCCTCCAAGGATGTAAAGAGAACACATACGATTGTCGGAAATGACCTATGGATCGGTGACGTTGCAGTTCTTATGCCTGGCGTAACGATTGGTACAGGCGCAGTCATTGGAGCTAACGCAGTAGTGGTCCGGGATGTCGAACCATATGGAATTGTAGGGGGGGTTCCTGCACGCCAGATAAAGATGCGATTTCCAGAGGAGGTTTGCCAGGAATTATTGAGCACAGAATATTGCGAATATCCATTGGATGTCTTAAAGGGGTTGCCGATGGGGAATGTATTTGAATTTATGTCTCATATATCTCGACTTGATCGTCCCTTTTATTGTTTTGAGACGTATGCAATTTCTCAAGTATAGCATAACTGTAATGAATGTGAGGAGTCATTATCTATCGAGTAATATGTAGCGTGTTTTGAAATAAATACTCGTCCACACAAATATTGTGAGGAGACCTTTAATTACTTCAAGCATCGAATTACCAACGATATTGCTGAGGTAACAACAATAAAATCAATGCAATTGGACGACAAGCATATGGGTTTCGAGATATAGAGT
>CAVQUU010000008.1:0-65781 GCA_963716825.1 uncultured delta proteobacterium | reverse complement strand
CGATAACCGACGCCATGGGAAACGTGGTTTCATGGTCAAGTGCAGGTATTCATGGTTTTAAGGGATCGCGAAAGAGCACTCCTTTCGCCGCCCAGTTGACCGCGGAAGATGCCGCAAAAAAAGCCATGGAACATGGGATGAAAAGTGTTGAAGTGTATGTCAAGGGCCCGGGATCCGGCCGGGAATCTGCACTTCGTGCCCTTCAGGCCGCAGGTTTTAATGTCCTCATGATCAAGGACGTCACCCCGATTCCTCACAATGGCTGCCGACCTCCCAAGAGGAGAAGGGTGTAAACGGCTTGCCATCGATGTCTGATTTACGAAACGCGCCACGCAAAGGTCTGGTTTAAAAGGAGGACGAATTGGCACGATACAGAGGATCCGTCTGCAGGATATGCCGACGTGAAAATATGAAGTTGTTTTTAAAGGGAGACCGCTGCTATTCAGATAAATGCGCATTTGACCGGAGAGGCTACGCCCCCGGACAGCATGGGCAGCGGCGTCGAGGAAAGCCCTCCGACTACGGCATTCAGCTCCGTGAGAAGCAGAAAGTCAAGAACACGTATGGCCTTTCCGAAAAGCAGTTCCGGCTATTTTTTGAAAAAGCCGACCGGAAAAAGGGTATTACCGGTACGAACTTGCTGGTCCTTCTCGAACGCCGTCTGGATAACGTTGTATATCGTCTTGGCTTCGCCAATTCCAGAACACAAGGGCGCCATTTTGTCAGGCATAACCACTTTGTTGTCAATGGAAAACGGGTCAACATCCCTTCCTACTTGGTTAATGTCGGCGACACGGTAGAGGTGTCTGAAAAAAGCAGAAAGGTTCAGGCCATCATCGATTCTCTGGATGCGGTGATTCGAAGAGGGACTGCCACAGTGGATCGCCGTTGAAAAGGAGAAGTTCAGAGGCGAAATCAAAAGCTTCCCAGTTCGCGAAGACCTTACTCTACCGATGCAGGAACAACTCATTGTCGAGCTCTACTCCAAATAACTGGGTCGTTGGATTGTTGAGCGCGTAGCGTTTGAGGAAACATTACTGCATTGATTTTAAATCCGTCTGGAGAAAATGTAATGGTTAAAAACGAACTTATGTACATGAACTGGCGTGAAATGATCAAATCCGAAAGAATTCGCGTCAGCAGCACCGAAGCATATGGTAAGTTTGTATGTGAACCGCTGGAAAGAGGATTCGGCATTACCCTTGGGAATTCTTTGAGAAGAACGATCCTTTCATCCCTTTACGGTGCTGCCATCGTATCTGTCCGGTTCGAATCAGTAGAGCATGAGTTCAGTGTTATTCCCGGTGTGAATGAAGACGTATCCGAGATTATTTTGAACCTTAAAGAGGTTCGTCTTAAGATGGATGACGCCACCCCGCGAACGATTCGGATTGAAGCTTCCGGTGACGGTATCGTCACTGCAAGAGATATTACCAGCGATGATGGCCACGTCGAGATCTTAAACCCAGAACAGCATATTGCCACGCTTTCCGGTGACGGTAGTTTGAAGATGACGATGGTGGTCAAAGCCGGAAAAGGATATTCTCTTGCGGAGGCGAACAAAGATGATGACGCACCGATCGGCACGATACCCATCGATGCAGTTTTTTCACCGGTCAAACGGGTCAATTACGTAGTGGGTAATGCGCGCGTCGGACAACGTACCGATTATGACAAACTCACACTTGGAAGTGTGGACAGATGGCAGTGTGGCTCCTGAAAATGCCGTTGCGTTCAGCTCAAAAATTCTTAAGGAGCAACTGAACATTTTTATCAATTTTGATGAAGATGCCGAACCGCAACAGGATGGCAGTGAAGATGAGTCAGAAAAGCCGGCATACAATGATAATCTTTATCGAAGTGTCGAGGAACTCGAACTGTCGGTGAGAAGTGCCAATTGCCTTAAGAATGCGGAAATTTTGAAAATTTACCAGCTTGTTCAGAAAACTGAGAACGAGATGCTCAAAACCAAAAACTTCGGTCGAAAATCACTCAATGAGATTAAGGAAGTGCTGTCGGAAATGGGGCTCTCGTTGGGAATGAAAATCGACAGCTTTGTCCCGCCTGAAGAATCCGTCGAAGAAGGGGAGTAAACGTTCCAATGAGACATAGAAAAAGCGGTGTAAAACTCAATCGAACCACGAGCCACAGACAGGCGATGTTCAGAAACATGGTGACCTCGCTGCTCAAGCACGACCGCATCAAGACTACCGATGCCAAGGCCAAAGAGCTTCGCAGATGGGCCGATCATATCGTAACCTTGGCTAAACGGGGCGACCTTCATGCCAGACGGATGGCCATGTCCATCGTTCGAGAAAAAGATGTCGTCCATAAGATTTTTGAAGAGGCGCCCAAACGATTCGGATCAATCAACGGCGGCTACACGCGGATTGTAAAAATCGGCCGGCGGCCGGGCGATGCGGCGGCCATGACCCTTGTCGAACTGGTCAGTTCTGATATGGCGAAGCCGATCAAGACGAAAAAGACCCAGACGAAGGCCGTGGATAAACCCGTTGCTGCTGAAACCAAAGCGACAGAGACTGTTCCGGCTGCCAGCGAAACAACGGAGACGGTCGTCGATGACGGACCTGACAAAGCCACGGACGTTAACGCGGCACCGGTCGATAGTGAATCGGATGCTACCGCGGCTGATCAGGTTACTGAAAAAGACTCAAGGTCGGCTGCCGATACTGGCGAAACCGACAAATAGTCGAATAGGTCGTTCGCTCATTTCTTTAAAAGGCCCTGATTGATCAGGGCCTTTTTTTATCCTCGTTTTTGTCATCAATTAAATTCTTTGACTTTTTCTCCATGTTTCTTTAAATTTAAAAATCGTAGTTCCAATCTTCAGTCTGAAGCTCTTTTGAGCATGTGGACTGCGATAGCAACGCCATTCCTTCCTGTTTAAGTTAGAGAAAGCCATCGATTTGAAAAGCCGAACTGGGTTTCATTTGATGAATCAGCTTTAAAACTTTTGCTTGACTTAAAAAATTAGTAGCTGTTAAGTAGCTGGTATGTAGCTTGGCATGAGTCATTTTTTTAACAGCGGGGGAACAAAAGGAGGGGCCGGATGATTGGTAACAGAACAGTGAAGTTGGTATGTGTGATGTTGGTGGTGATTGGCTTGTGGATCAGCCCTGTTATTGCAGCCGGGCCGTCTTTGGATGCATGGAAACCAAACTTCGATCCGTCCGGTGCGAAATACAAATGTATTGTTTCCAATGTCTCGCATCCGGTGATCAAGGGGGTGTATGCCGGGTTTGCTATCCGTGACGAACTCTGGAAACGCACCAACGGTCAGATCTACCTTGACTATAAACCATTTTCCATGCTGGGCGGGGAGGTCGAGGTCCTAAACCAGTTGCAGATGGGTGCCATCCAGGGGATGGGCGTCAGTTCGGTTGCTGCAACGAACCTGGGGCCGCGTTTCGGCATTATTAACTTGCCGTTTCTCGTCAACTCGTTTGATAAACTAGATAAATTTGCTGGGAGTGGACAGATTTTCGATCATTTCATGATGGCCATGGATCATCAGGGTATCATGGGGCTGGACATCACCGGCTACGGAAATTACGGCTGGGCCACCACCACGCCGGTAAAATCGATTGCTGACGCCAAAAAAGTTAAATTCCGGATCGCCGAGGCGGCCGTCAATCAGCTCAATTACAAGAACTGGGGTTTCAATCCCGTGGTGATGCCGTGGCCCGATGTACCGGTGGCCTTGAAACAGGGTGTCATCGACGGACTGGATCACACACCGATGGTCTGCAACATCACCAAGAAATTCGAAGTCGCCAAATACTTTACCCAGTTGAATTATGCCCAGGGCCTCTTTATCTGGATATTCAACAAGGCTTGGTTCAACAAGCTCCCGGCGGATCTCCAGAAAACATTCAAGGAAACCGTGCATGATGTCTGCGCCAAAATCCGGGCCGAAACCGTCCAGCAGGAAACTGATCAAATCGAAAAGGCCAAGGCTGCCGGCATAGAATTCTTCAAGCTTTCAGATGCCGACATGGCAACACTGAAAGCCCAGGGTGACAAGACGCACCAGGCTTTCGCCGCAGAAATCAACAAACTCTATCCGGGAGACACCTATCGGCCGGTCAATTATCTGGAAGAGGTTCAGGGCTTCATCGGCTACACCAAATAAATTTTACATGTGAATCACATCTTGACAAAAGGGGGTTTCCAATGATGAAACCCCCTTTTGTCTATAACGCCATGGCAAAGGACGGTTGATGACTGGAAAGATGCTCAGTGGGTTGGATAAGGTGCTGTCCTTATTCGAAGACTGGACGCTGTTTATCAGCGTCATGGTGGCGTTGATCGCCCTATTTTTCAACGTGGTGCTCCGCTATGGGTTCAATTATACCCTGGCCTGGTCCGAGGAACTGGTTCGTGAAGTGATCATCTACACCACCTTTATCGGATGCTGCGCGGCCGTCAAGAATCGCTCCATGATCAAGATTGATGCGTCGGTGCAGCTGTTCCCAAAACTAAAAACACTGTTGACCTATTTCAGCAACACGGTGATCCTTATATTTTCGGTAATGATGATGGTCTACGGATGGCAAATGGCCGCCATGCAGGCCAGGACGTTTCAAAAGACGCTGATTCTTCAGATTCCGCTGGTCTATCTGTATGCCATTTTGCCTTTGACCGGGGTGCTGATGTTTATTCGGACGCTGCAGGTCATTTACCAGGATTTCAGGCAAGCCAAAGCGGAAACCGAAAGCGCCTGAGCCAACCGGAACTGAAAGACAAGGAGATATCCTTTTATGCAGTTCAGCGACGTGATCCTCCTTCTGATTCTGTTGGGGTGTATGGCCACCTACATCCCTGTTTTCATGTGCCTTTTCTTTACAGCCGTCCTGGGCTTCCTCTTGTTTACCGACATCCCCCTGCTTTTGCTGTTTCAAACCATCTTCCGGAGCATGGACAATTTCGCCCTGGTCGTGGTGCTCTTTTTCATTTTGTGCGGGAATATCATGACCGCCGGGTCCATTGTTGAAAAATTGATCAAAGTGGCCAACGCAATGGTCAGTTGGCTGCCGGGAGGGCTAGGTATGGCGGGGGTGTTGGCCTGCGGACTCTTCGGCGCCATATCGGGGTCTACCGTTGCCACCGTGGTGGCATTGGGCGGGTTCATGATCCCCGCACTCCTCGAAAATGGGTATCCGGAAAAATATACGCTCGGCTTGATGACCACCTCGCCGAACCTTGGCGTTATCATCCCGCCGAGCATCGGCATGATTCTTTACTCCATGATCAGCAACGTATCCCTCGAGGGGCTGTTTCTTACCGGCTTTCTGCCCGGTGTTCTGATCATGCTTCTGACGTGCCTGTATTCTTACTTTTTTTTCCGTAATAAAAAAGAGATTGTGCGCATGCCGATTCCCTCCTTCATGGACACCATAGCCGTATTCAAGGAGGGATTCTGGTCTCTGATGCTGCCGGTGATCATTTTCGGCGGAATTTTCTCCGGTGTTTTTACCGCCAACGAGGCGGCCGTGGTGGCTTGTGTGTATGCCTTTATCGTTGAGTTGTTCATCCACAAATCCATGAAACTCAGCCAGGTGAAGCAGATAACCGTCAATTCCGCGGTTACTTCGGCAACGCTGCTGATCATCGTCGCTGGTGCCACCTGTTTCGGGAGGTTGCTGACCCTTGAAAGCATTCCCGGTAGAATTACCGAAGCGGTTCTTTCGGCCATCACATCCCCGGCGGTTTTTCTCATCGCCATGAATATCCTGCTGCTGCTCGTGGGTATGTTCATGGACATCATCTCTGCCACCATGATCCTTGGCCCGGTGATCCTGCCCATGCTGGATGCGTTCAACATCAACTGGATGCATTTCGGGCTGATCATGACGGTGAACCTGGCCATCGGTTACTGCACGCCCCCCATGGGCGTCAGTTTGTACATCACTGGAGCTATCGCCAACCGAAATCTGATTTATGTATCCAAGGCGGTGTTGCCCTTTATCGCCATTCAGATATTTGTTCTCCTGTTGATTACGTTTCTTCCCGAGGTGGTCTTGTGGTTCCCCAGAATGATGGGGTTCAACTAAAGCCCATGACTTTCATCATGACGCAAGATTGCCTTCGCGAGTCAATCATCCGAGGGTTTTTGTGCTTCTGGGGAGGGGGTAAATTGCCGGTAAACGATGCGCAAGGCGATAATGCAGGGCCGCTTTCAGGAACGACGCGCCGCGGTTGGTCGCGGGGATGCTTCAACGCCCCTGCCGATACCTCATTTCCCGGGATGAGTTCACGGTGGCTTCAAGAATGACGGGCACGCAAGAAGATCGGTGCGTTAGATCATTATAGCGGATTTCCGGGATCGCCAGGCTGAAACGCCAAGGAGCAGTCCCCATCAAACAAGGGTTTTTTTCAAGTCAGTCAACATGCCGAATTATTCATAATCCCTATCATATGACCGCCAAATAGCCGCCGGCCGATGTCGGAAAAAAAGGAGACCACATGGATTTTCAGCCGACCAAGGAACTGGAGATGCTGCGCAAAGCGGTGCGTGAGTTTGCCACCAAGCGGATCGCCCCCAACGCGGACCAGTGGGACAAGGACCACTACTTTCCCTACGAGGAGGCCATCAAGCCCATGGGTCAGCTGGGTTTTTTCGGCACGGTGATCCCCGAGGAATACGAAGGCGAAGACATGGGCTGGCTGGCGGCCATGATCGTCACCGAGGAGATCGCCCGGGCGGCCAGTTCGCTGCGGGTGCAGGTGAACATGCAGGTGCTGGGCTGCGCCTTCACCATTTTCACCTACGGCACGGAGGAGCTGAAAAAGAAGTACATTCCGGGGCTGTGCACGGCCGATCTGATCGGCGGTTTCGGCATCACCGAGCCGGACGCCGGCTCGGATGTCATGGCCATGACCTCCACGGCCGTGGACAAGGGGGATCACTGGCTGATCAACGGCTCCAAGACCTGGATCTCCAACGCGGACGTGGCCGATGTGCTGATCTACTACGCCTACACCGATGCGGATGCCGGTTCCAAGGGGCTGTCGGCCTTTGTGATCGAGCCCAAAAACTTCAACGGGATCAAGACGACGCGGCTGGACAAGATGGGGTCCTTTTCGTCGCCCACCGGGGAGGTGTTTCTGGACAACACCCGGGTCCCCAAGGAGAATATTCTGGGCAAGCCCGGTGACGGGGCCAAGATCGTCTTCGGGTCGTTGAACCAGACCCGGCTCAGTGCGGCAGCCGGCGCCGTTGGGGTGGCCCAGGCCTGCCTGGATGTGGCGGTCAAGTACTGCAACGAGCGCAAGCAGTTCGGCAAGCCCATCGGGCAGTACCAGATGAACCAGGACATGATCGCCCAGATGGCCACGGAGATCGAGGCGTCGCGGCTGCTGGTGTACAAGGCGGCCTGGGCCAAAGACCAGGGCCGGTTGAACAACGGGCTGGACGTGGCCATGGCCAAATATTTTGCCGGAGAGACGGTGAGCAAGGCGTCCAACTATGCCATGCGCATCCTGGGGGCCTACGGCTACTCGACCGAGTACCCGGTGGCACGGTTTTACCGGGACACCCCGACGTATTACATGGTGGAGGGGTCGGCCAACATCTGCAAATGGATCATCGCCCTGGACCAGTTGGGGTATAGAAAGGCCAACCGCTAGACCGTTTCATCCAGAAATGGCATCTTGCGGCCCGGCTCTGCGTTCTCACATTATTGATATCCTCGACGTAGCGCTGCTACGCCTGCGGTTTCAATAACGCTGCGGCCTTGATCCGGCCGTCAACCTACCACTTCTGAATAAAACGTAGAAAGGATGGTTCACAGCGATGGGCGTGATCGAAAAAACCAAAACCACCGGTGCGCTTTACTTCAGCGGGGTCGAAGGAGAAAAACCCTTTGAATTATGGCGGGCCTTTGACAAGGATCTGGGAAAGGAGCTATCCCTTTTTATCACCGGCAAGCTGTATGCCCGGGAGAAGATTCCCCATCCGACGCGGCAATTGGTGACGGTGGCCGTGTTGACTGTGCTGTCACGGCCGGAAGAGCTGAAGCTGCACATCCAGGCTGCATTGAATGTGGGCTGTACATCAAAGGATATTGCCGAGGTGATTTTCCAGACCTTCACCTACGGCGGCATCCCCACGGTAAACACCGCTTTAAAGGTGCTCAGAGAGGTATTGATTGAAAAGGGCCAATGGCCTATCGTAGATGAATAACACTTAAACCGATTCGGGAGTGAAACCATGAGACCGTATTTTGAGAAAATGCCGGTTTTCGGACGAGAGATGAACGCCGGACAGATCAAGAGCGCCGAAGAAAATGTCAAGCAGATCAGAGAGGTCGAAGCCCAGCTGAAAAAGGAAGTGGAGAAGGTCAAGCAGGCCGGTTTCTCCGAAGAAAAAATCAATGCCCGTGGCCAGATGACGGTATGGCAGCGGCTGAACTATCTGGTGGACCCTGGTACCTGGTGCCCCTTGCACACCCTGTACAACCCGGAAGACAACGAAGAGGGCACCACCAACGTGGTGGACGGTCTTGGCAAAATTTCCGGGAAGTGGGCGGTGATCATCGGTTTCGACAACAAGGTGATGGCCGGTGCCTGGCTACCCGGACAGTACGAAAATATCCTGCGGGTCACCGATCTTTCCAAACGGTTGAATATTCCTCTGGTCTGGCTGGTCCATTGCAGCGGGGTGAAGCTGACGGAGCAGGAAAAATTTTACGCCGATCGGCGCGGTGGCGGTACCACTTTTTTCCGCCACGCGGAATTGAATCAGGAAGGCATTCCCATTTTGGCCGCCATCTACGGTACCAATCCGGCCGGCGGCGGATACCAGGCGATCAGCCCGACGGTCCTGTTCGCCCACAAGGACAGCAACATGGCCGTGGGCGGCGGCGGCATCCTCAGCGGCATGTCGCCCAAGGGTTTTTTCGACGAAGCGGGGGCCGAGGCCCTGATCAATGCGGCTAAACAATTCAAAGCCAAACCGCCGGGGTCCGTGGATGTCCACTACGACGGCACGGGTTTTTTCAGATATGTCTACGAGGAGGAATCCCAGGTGCTGGACGGCATCAAGGATTACATGAAGGACATACCGGCTTATAACCCCAAGTTTTTCCGGGTGGCCGAACCCAAAGCGCCCCTTTTTCCAGCCGAGGATATATACAGCCTGATTCCCTTCAACCAGAAACAGATCTACGACTTCGACCAGGTTCTGGCCCGCATCGTCGACGGCAGTGAACATATGGAATTCAAGCCGGGTTACGGTCCCGAAATCTACACGGGCCTGGTTAAAATCGACGGGTATCTGATGGGCGTTATCGGCAACCGCCAGGGGTGGTTGGGTGAAGGCTACCCGGAATACGCCGATTACCCCGGCATCGGCGGTAAACTCTACCGTCAGGGTCTGATCAAGATGAACGAGTTTGTTACCCTGTGCGGCCGCGACCGGGTGCCCATCATCTGGTTCCAGGATACATCCGGTATCGACGTGGGCGATATCGCCGAAAAGGCCGAACTGCTGGGCCTGGGACAGTCCTTGATCTACTCGATCCAATCCACCGACGTTCCCCAACTGCTGATGGTCCTGCGCAAAGGCACCGCGGCCGCCCATTATGTGATGGGCGGCCCCACGGCCAACCGGCACAACGCCCTGACCCTGGGCGTACCCACGACGGAAATATACGTGATGCACGGGGAGACGGCCGCTGCCGCCAGTTTTTCACGACGCCTGGTCAAGGAGAAGGGCGCAGGCAAACCTCTGCAGCCGATCATAGACAAGATGAACCAGATGGCCCAGGAATACCACGACTATTCCCGGCCGAGCTACTGTGCCCGCAATGGTTTTGTGGATGAGGTGGTCAAAATGTCGGAAATCAGGCGTTATCTGGCCGCCTTTGCCGGCTGTGTTTACCAGAACCCAAAATCGATCTGTCCTCAGCACCAGATGCTGACACCCCGGGTGATCAAGGGGTAGGGCGCTGAGACCATTAACAACGGACGCGCGCCGCTGTGCCGCGTCCGTTTTCTATTGGTGCATGGTTGTCATGCCGCGACCCTCATGATCTCACCGAACGACTTGAAAACCGGCTTTCAACTGCCGGCCGATGCAATTGACGGCAGTTGGTCTGCGGAATAAGGTCATGCCCCTTCGTGGAAGTCTGACATGATTAATCATCGAAGATGGCGCCGTTTGATGTCCGGCATGTCGATCATGATTATTTTCTTGGTTCCAGGGATGGTGGCAATGGGGGAACCTATTGAGAAAAGGGGGGCAGGAGGGATGGCCGTCGACCAAAAACAGAACGCATTTGCGATTCTCCTCCACGGTATGGGACGCACCCATCGGTCCATGTCGACGATGGCCGACCATCTGGCGGATAAGGGCTATCGGGTGGTCAATCTGAATTATCCGTCTACGCAAGCCAGCATCGAAACGCTGAGCCAGGGTATCGTGGCTGAAACGGTCCAGCGCTGCAAAACGGAGCGCCCGTCGGCGCCCATTCATTTTGTCACCCATTCCCTGGGCGGGATTCTGGTCCGCCATTACCTGCAAACGCATCGCCTGCCGCCGGAAAGCCGGGTGGTTATGCTCAGTCCCCCCAACCAGGGTAGTGAAATTGCCGATCTGATGGAGGATTTTTTTCTCTATCGCTGGATCATGGGGCCGGCAGGCCAACAGCTGGGGACGACGGCAGCCTCCTTGCCCAATCGTCTGGGTCCGGTCGATGTGCCGGTGGGGATCATCACTGGAGACAGCACCGTAGAGCCCTGGTTCTCCTCCCGGGTGCCGGGACCGGACGATGGGAAGGTTTCCGTCGCGCGCGCCCGGTTGGCTGAGATGACTGACTTTTTAGTGGTTCACAAGAGCCACGGCTTTATCATGAACGCTCCGGAAGTGATTGCCCAGACAACCCACTTTCTGGAACATGGGGTGTTCAAACACTTGGATTGAGGCGTGTTATGTCCAGTCCATGATCACCTTGCCCGACCGGCCGGAGTGCATCACATCGAAAGCCTGCTGGAAGCTGTCCACCTCGAACCGGTGGGTGATTACCTGAGATATATCCAGGTTGCTCTGGAGCATACTGGTCATTTTGTACCAGGTCTCGAACATTTCACGGCCGTAAATGCCTTTTATCTTCAGTCCTTTGAGGATGATCTGCGTCAAGTCTAAAGAGACCTCGCCGGCCGGTATGCCCAGAAGGGAGATTTGTCCGCCATAGTTCATGGCCTGGAGCATGTCCCTGAAGGCCTGTATGCTGCCGGACATTTCCAGGCCAACATCAAACCCCTCTTTCATGCTCAATCGCCTTACCGTGTCGGCAATGGTCGTCTGGGTCACATTGATGGCTGCGGTAGCTCCCATACGGGCGGCAATCTGCAATCGATAGTCATTGACATCGGTGATCACTACATGCCGGGCCCCCACATGGCGGGCGATTGCCACGGCCATGATGCCGATGGGACCGGCGCCCGTGATCAGGATATCTTCACCGACCAGATCGAAGGACAGGGCGGTGTGGGCGGCATTACCAAACGGGTCCATGATGGCGGCAATATCGTTGTTGATGGTGTCCGGCACCCGAAACACATTGGATGCCGGCACGCTGATGTACTCGGCGAAGCAGCCGGGCCGGTTGACCCCCACGCCGATGGTGTTGCGGCACAGGTGGCGCTTGCCGGCCCGGCAGTTGCGGCAATGACCGCAGGTGATGTGGCCTTCAGCCGACACCCGGTTCCCCTCTTTCAGCCCCCTGACTTCGCTGCCGATTTCGGAAATAATGCCAACGAACTCGTGTCCGATGGTCATGGGAACGGGGATGGTTTTTTGGGACCATGCGTCCCAATTGTAGATATGAATGTCCGTTCCGCAGATGGCGGTCTTGACCACTTTGATCAGCACGTCGTTGTGGCTGATGCTCGGGAAAGGCACCTGGTCCATCCAGATCCCGGTTTCGGGTTTCAGCTTGACAAGGGCTTTCATGGTTTCCATGCGATCACCTGCCTTCGCGGCTTAGTGGATGACGTCAAGTTCTTTGCCTACCTTGATAAAGGCAGCGATTGCCCGATCCAGGTGCTCACGGGTGTGGGCGGCTGACATCTGGGTGCGGATACGGGACTGGCCCTTTGGTACCACCGGGAAGCTGAACCCTACTACGTAAATGCCCTCGTCAAGCATCCGTGCCGCAAGTTTCTGAGCCAGCACCGCGTCTCCCAGCATCACCGGAATGATGGGGTGGTGGCCGGGCACCAGGGTGAATCCTGCCGCTTGCATGCCCTGCCTGAAATAGCGGCTGTTCTCGTTGAGTCGAACAAGCAGGTCCGGACGCTCCTCGAGCAAGTCCAGCACGGCGATAGAGGTGGCGGTGATGACCGGTGCCAGGGAGTTGGAAAACAGGTATGGCCGGGAGCGTTGCCGCAGCCAGGCGACGATCTCCTTTCGGCCGGAGGTGTACCCACCCGAAGCGCCGCCGAGTGCCTTGCCCAGGGTGCCGGTAATGATATCCACCCGATCGGACACCCCGCAATACTCGGGCGTCCCCCGGCCGTGATCGCCGACAAAGCCGACGGCATGCGAGTCGTCCACCATCACCATGGCATCGTATCGGTCCGCCAGGTCGCAGATGCCTTTCAGATTGGCAATGATGCCGTCCATGGAAAAGACCCCATCGGTGGCGATGAGGCGGAAGCGGCATTCGGCAGCTGCCTTAAGCTGTCGCTCTAAATCTGCCATGTCGTTGTTCCGGTAGCGCAGGCGTCGGGCCTTGCACAGGCGGACGCCGTCGATGATGCTGGCATGGTTCAGGGTGTCACTGATCACCGCGTCGTTTTCGTCCAGCAGGGTCTCGAAAAGGCCGCCGTTGGCGTCAAAGCAGGAACTGTATAAAATGGTGTCTTCGGTTCCCAGAAAGGCGCTGATTCTATGTTCCAGGGTTTTGTGGATAGCCTGGGTGCCGCATATAAAGCGAACGGAGGACATGCCGAAGCCATAGGCGGAAAGCGCTGCCTGTGCTTTTTCCACCAATTGCGGATGGTTGGACAGCCCCAGATAGTTGTTGGCGCAAAAATTGAGAACTGTTTTTCCACTGTCCACCGTAATGGCGGCTTGCTGGGCGGAGGTGATCACCCGCTCATCTTTGTAGAGTCCGTTTTCTTTTAACGTGTCGATTTCACCGACCAGGTGATCGAGCAGCCGTGGGCGCATCGGGTTGGCCTCCATGGATTAACCGTTAAAGTCCGGTTACCTTGTTTCTGCTTTCAATTTAGAAGGACAGAGAAAAACTGTCAATTAAAAAACCGGTGCAGGCATCGGGTTTAGCACGGTGACAATTTGCTTGACCGTCACCGGTTGCCTGTGCATAATCGGCTGACCTGAAAGAATATTATCCATCAAGCCGTTGCGGTCCGTTGCCGTTAATTGAGTTGCCGATTCCACCCCCTGCGGTACACATAGAGGATAAAATTTTATGAAAAAGAAAATACTGGTGGTCGACGACAACCGAATGATTTTAAAGTTCCTGTCCAATCTGCTGGATGGTGAAGGTCATGAGGTCAACACCTGTGAAGACGGCCTGAGTGCCTTGAGCCTGCTGACCACCTTCGAACCCGATATTGTTTTCGTGGACTTGATTATTCCAAAGATCGGCGGAGACAAGTTGTGCCAGATCATCAGAACCATGGAACATATGAAGGACTGCTACCTGGTGATCATCTCCGCCGCCGTGGCTGAAATGGATCTGGACTTCAGGAAAATCGGCGTGAATGCCTGCATCGCCAAGGGACCTTTCGGCCAGATGGGCAAGCATGTGCTGGCGGCCATTAAAGATTCCAATGATCCGTCAAAGCTGATTTCAGAACACGAAATTCTGGGCATTGCCTCGGTCAACGGCATCCCGGCATATGCCCGGCGCATGACCAAGGAACTGCTGGGGCGTAACCGCCACCTGGAAACCATTTTGGAGAGCATGAACGAGGGAATCGTCGAAGTGTATACCGGACGCGTGGTTTACGCCAACTCTGCAGCCGTTAAGCTTTTTGCCGTCCCTTTAGAAAACCTGCTGTCCGCCAAGCCCCAGGACCTGTTTGACGGCGCGTTCAAAAGCCGTATCGACGTCCTGATAAATCGCGGCACTGAAAAAATGCCGGTGGTTGGGTTGACCCGCCCTTTGGAACTCAGCGGTCGCCAGATTGTCATTCGCAGCTTTCCGGTGAAGGGGGAGGCGGACACGACAATCCTGCTGATTGCCGATGTCACTGACCAACGGGACCTGGAGTACCAGTTGCAGCATGTCCGGCGCATGGATGCAATCGGCAATCTGGCAGGAGGGATTGCCCATAACTTCAACAATCTGCTGATGGGGATTCAGGGCAATGTCTCCATTTTAGTTCAGGGTAAAAAGATGGGTGACCCCGGGTACGATGAACTGGCGGGCATCGAACGGTGCATCGACAACGGCGCCAAACTGACCCGTCAGTTGCTGAGCTTTGCCAAGGGCGGCCGTTATTCCCTGGGATTGGAGGATGTCAACGATATCGTTGAAAAGTCTTCCAGTATGTTTGCCCGGACCAGAAAAGAAATTCATGTCGAGCAGCACCTGGAAGAGGATCTGGTGATGGCGGAAGCGGATGCCGCCCAGATCGAACTGGCGTTGATGGACCTTTATGTCAACGCCTGGCATGCCATGTCCAATGGGGGCACGTTGACGGTTTCCACAGCCAATATCGTCCTGGATGATTCCTTTGTCAAACCCTATAACCTGACCCCGGGAAGCTACTTGAAAATCAGCGTGGCGGATACCGGAGCGGGGATGGATGAAAAAAATATTCAGCGGATATTCGAGCCCTTTTATACCACCCGACCCATGGGCGAAGGTACCGGTTTAGGCCTGGCCTCCGTATTTGGAATCATCAAAAAGCACAAGGGTATTATCACGGTGGACAGCCAGGTCGGCAGGGGAACCACGTTTTCGATCTATCTCCCTGCGGCAAGGATCCTTCAACGGCCCAAGGAAAAGAATAAACTGCGGGTCATCGTTTCTGGCAAACGTCCTGAAAAAGGGTCGGGGACCATTCTCGTTGTGGACGATGAAGAATACATCCTCAATGCAGACAAGGCCATGCTCAAAGAACTCGGCTACGAGGTGCTGCTCGCCAATGGGGGAAGAGAAGCCCTTCGCATATTCGATGAGAACAAGGATCGTATTAACCTACTGATCCTGGATCTGATTATGCCGGATCTGAGCGGGGAGATTGTCTATGACCGCATCAAAGCCTTACGACCGGACGTTCGTGTGATCCTCTCCTCTGGATACAGTATCGAGGGACAGGCCGAATCTATTCTCAAGCGAGGGTGTGACGGGTTTATCCAAAAACCATACAACCTGAATCAACTGGCCCAGAAGATCAAGCAAATCCTTGCCTGACAGATGAACCGCGATAGCGAGCGAACGGGAAATCGATTTTCATCCTTACGGTGAACCCTCCCCGCGGCTGGCCGCGAGGCGGGTTCAATCGCCAATTAAAAATAAGGTGGGTAACCCCTCGGATTGGCAGCGAGGGGCGCCAACGACGCGCGAATGGCTGACATCCATACGGTCTACAAGTCCCACGAACAGAAACGGGCATTTCTCAATCCAAAGAAAAGAACGCTTGCGTTGCAGCTGTCGGACAGTGTGCTCCTCTTGGGGTTGGGGGTGGCCTTTGTCTACTGGGTTTTCGCTTCCCTTATTTTTGCATTGACCGCCGAAAGCGGTACCTTCATCGACCTATTTTTCAACCCTGGGTTCAACGAGGTGTTAAGCCGGCTGCTGGTGCTGTGTTTTTTCATGATTTTCGGTTCCCACGTGGGTTACACCATCCGCCAGCGTCAAAAGGCCTACGGGGCTTTGGCCGGCAGTGAAGAGAAGTACCGTACGATCATCGAAAATATTGAAGACGGCTATTTCGAAATGGATCGCAACGGCCAGTTTGAGATCTTCAATGATTCTTTCCGCAAGATTACCGGATACGCGGCGGAACAGCTGCAGCAGTTGGATTATCGACGGCTCCTGACCCCGGCGGAAACGGAAAAGGTACTGGCTGCCTTTGACAAGGTGAACCGGACCCATCAAGCGATTAAAGATCTGGGATTTGTCATCGTGCGTAAGGATGGCGCCAGGCGCTGGGTGGAAACCTCCGTGTCGCCCATTACCGGTCCCGACGAGGAGACGGATGGCTATCGGGGCATCCTGCGAGACGTCACCCGCCGGCGCCAGGCCGACGCACTGAAACAGGAAAAGATGGCTGCCGAAGCCGCCAGCCAATCGAAAAGCGAATTTCTGGCCAATATGAGCCATGAGATCCGAACACCGCTCAATGCCATCATCGGGTTGGTGGAACTCCTGCTGGAATCGTTCCTGACCCGGGAACAGCGAGAGGACCTCAAGGTGGTTCAATCCGCCGCTTATGCCCTGTTGTCGGTGATCAACGACATCCTCGATTTCTCAAAAATCGAAGCGGGCAAGCTGGAACTGGAACGATCCCCCTTCAACCTGAGGGACTTTCTGGGAGAGGCGCTCAAAATCCTGGCCGTCAAGGCCCACGAGAAAAATTTGGAGTTGGCTTACCGGGTGGCGCCCGACGTGCCGGATCGGCTGGTGGGTGACCACCACCGGTTTCGCCAGGTGCTTCTCAACCTTATCGGCAACGCCCTCAAGTTCACCGATTCGGGTGAGATTATCGTCTTTGCCCGATGCCGGTCCCGGGACGGCAACCGGCTGATGCTTCACGTGGCCGTTCAGGACACGGGCGTCGGAATTGCCGCCGGCAAGCAGGTCCTTATTTTCGAGGCATTCCGACAGGCTGACGGCAGCACCACGCGAAAATACGGCGGCACAGGTCTCGGGCTGGCTGTATCCGCGCAACTGGTCAACCTGATGGGTGGGCAGATCGGCGTCAAGAGCGTACTGGGAAAAGGCAGCATCTTCCATTTCACTGTCGCCTTCGACGTGGAGACCAAAGGAACGGCCGGCGCCGAGGTGTCGGATGAGGTCGATCTGAGCGGCTTGCGAATACTGGTTGTTGACGACAACGCCACCAACCTGAAGATATTGTGCGAGATGCTCAGCAGTTGGAAAATGTTTCCGAAACCGGCAGCATCGGCGGTTGCGGGAAACGCGATGTTGAAAAAAGGTGGTGTCGATTTCGATTTGGCCCTGATCGATGCCGGTTTGCCGCAGTCGGGAGCCTGGTCATTGGTCCGACAAATCGAGGAAAAAGCCGGGGGGGCCACACGGATCATTATGATGCTTACCACCACCAGCGCCAAAGAGACGGCCGGGTTCAATGATGCGGACATCGGTGTAGCGGTGACCAAGCCCATCCGCTCGTCGGACCTGCTGGATGCCATCATCAAGGCCCTTTCCATGGAGAAGCAGCCGGCTGAAAAGCCGTTGGACAGAAGCGGCTCCGGTCGGGATGCTTCGCTGCCGCCCCTCAATATTCTTGTTGCCGAAGATACACCCTTCAACCAGAAGTATATTCGGCGACTGCTGGACAGCTGGCAATGCCGGGCAACCATTGTCGACAATGGCCGGTTGGCTATCGACGCCCTGGCCGAGCAGGGTTTCGATCTCGTGCTGATGGACGTTCAAATGCCTGAGATGGACGGCCTCACCGCTACGACAAGGATCCGTGAACAGGAAAAGCAAACCAACCGCCACGTGCCTATCATTGCCATGACGGCTCACGCCATGCGCGGCGACCGGGAGCGATGCATTGAAGCCGGTATGGACGATTATGTGTCCAAGCCTATTTCCGCTTCCACGCTTCTGGAAGCCATCTACCGGGTGGTGCCCATTCCATCGCGTGAAGCGGGGTCAGCCTCAGCGGTGGAACCATTGGAATCGGTGGATGATGCCGGCGAACTGGCCGCGCTTCTTGAGGCGTTCAACAATGATGGCACATTTTTCATAGATGTCGCCGACATGTTTATCACCGACTATCCGCCCATGGTGGAGACGCTGAAAAAAGCCATCGCCGACGAAGATGGCGCGTTGTTGAGCCGGACGGCCCACTCCCTGAGGGGGATGGCCCGCAATTTTCAAGTCGATGGTGCAGCGGATGCGGCCCGACAACTGGAGCTGGTGGCTGATCAGGGACGGTTTGAAACGGCCCGGGACCTGAGCAGACGGCTGTCCGATGAACTGGCCAGGTTTGAACAGCGCCTTAGACGAATGGTTGCTCGAGTATCAGAAGAAGGAGGGCTGACGTCAAAAGACTGAGGACGGATGTCCGATGACCGACGACGGAAGACATAATTCCGAATTGACGGATTTAAGGATTGAGAAATCGTAGGAGCGGCTTCCAGCCGCGATCAGTAAAGCCGATCCACTCCCTTGTTTTGTGGACTAAACCGCTAGGCTACATAGAACCGCAGACATCTTCAGACATCAGTCCTTCGGCCTTGGTCTTCGGAGATCCATACGCCGCGTGTCCACGATGATGTGGCGTAGCATTTCCCAGGCCTGTTCCTCCTTCAGGCGCTCCTCTGCGTTGCGGGCGCCCTGATCTCCGCTTCCGGTGGAATAGACAATGGCCGATCCGCCATCCGGCCTGGTAATGCTTTGAATGCCCATGGTTTGGTCCGCAGCGCTGTTTTGCAGGGAGTGGGCCTGGATTTCGCTTTGCAGCATCATCTGAATGGTCTCCTCGGATACCCCGTTTTGTTTGAGCAGCAGAATCTCTTCCACGGTCAGTGCTCCCGACGGTGCGGGTACGAGCCACCCCAGACAGCAGATGATGATGATGATGAGACATGAGCGTGATTTTCATGGTGTCACCTTTTTTGATAGATCTTGACAGAATAGATGCCTATTCTTAATAATAGCCTGATAAAAATAGCAATATTTATGGCTTGGTGTCAATCGGCTGCCCCATTGCCCCCGGCAGCTGCTGACGCTGACAACTATACTTCAAGGAGGCGGTCATGCTAAAACTCAAACAGATTGTGGTGTCCATCGAAAATTCACCGGGTCGTCTTTTCGAAGTTACCCATGCGCTGGGTAACGCGGGGATTAATCTTCGAGCCTTGAACTTGGTGGACACCGGTGCCTTCGGTCAACTGAGACTGCTGGTTTCCGATGTGCCCAAGGCCCGCCAACTGCTCATGGAGATGCATATCCCCGCCATGGTCAACGAGGTGGTCGCCGCCGAAATAGAGGACCAACCCGGTCAACTGGCCGCTGTGTTAAAACCGATTCTGGATGCCAACATTCAGGTCGTGTTCATGTATGCCTTTTTGCGGCAGAATCAGAAACGGGCGGTCATGATTTTCCGGTTCTCAGATAATGACAAGGCGATTGCCGTCATGCAGGAACATGGCGTACACCTGCTGGACGCCAAACAGTTCGGTATTCTGGAACACACGGATTAGGGGAGAGAGCTATACCTATGGCCGACGTTCCTCCGACTTCCGACCGCCAGGATATTGCCGATGACATCTTCAGGGACCGATTCCGGGTCTTTTTGGAAGACGTGGCGGACGGATTTTATGAAACGGACCTGAAAGGCAATTTCCGCTTTTTCAACAATGCCCTGTGCCATATTTTCGGCTATACGGGAACGGAGATCCAAGGGCGCAACTTCAGCGAATTCATGGATGCGGAAAATGCCCTCTACGCGTTCACTATCTTCAACCGGCTCTACGAGTCTGGTGAGATCCCGTCTGAAATCATCTGGAAAATCGTCCGGAAGGACGGTCAGGAGCGGATATTAGAAATATCGGTCAGCCTTATTGTGGATCGTTCCGGCAAAAAGACGGGTTTCCAGGGTGTGGCCAGGGATGTCACCCAGAAAATTGCCGACCAGCAGGAGCTTGAGACCTCCCAGCAACGCGCCCAGGAACTTTTTCAGGCCAGCTTCCAGGCTGAACAGCGTTACCGTGCGTTCCTGGAGTTTCTTCCCGATCCGGTTTTTGTTTTTAACATGGACAGCACGGTATCCTACCTCAATCCCGCCTTCGAAAAGGTCTTCGGCTGGACCTTGACGGAACTCGAGGGCAAGCGCATCCCCTTTATTCCCGACAGTGAAAAGGACCGCACGCGGGCAGGGGTTAAAAAACTGTTCAGGGAAAAAGCGCTCCACGACTTTGAAACCCGCCGGCTCACCAGGGACGGCCGGATCCTGGACATCGTGGTGGACGGCGCCATCTTCTACGATGCGCAAGACAACCCGGCCGGCCAGGTCATTACCCTGCGCGATGTGACCGCCCGGAAGCGGGCCGAGCAGATCAACCGGGCTTTGTTTCGCATTGCCCGGGCCCTGTACCGCTTTCCCCGGCTGGATCGCATGCTGGAGTATATCACCCGCCAGGTCCAGGAACTGATCCGGGTTGCCGGGGCCATGGTCATGCTGATCGATGAAGAGAAGCAGGAGTTTTACATCCCCGTAGCGGCTTACGAGGACGCTAAGACGGGCAGCAAGATGAAGGAAATCCGGTTTCCCATGGACAAGGGGGTGGCCGGACAGGTATACCGGACAGGCGAGCCACTGCTCGTTCCCGATACGGCCAAAAGTCCTTATTTTTACGACCAGGTGGACAAACAGGTGCAGTTCCACACCAAAAATATGCTGGACGTGCCCCTTCGTATACAGGACCGAATGATCGGCGTGCTGTGTGCGGTGAACAAGACCGAGGGTGCCTTTGACAGCGGTGACGTGGACCTTCTGGGCGCCGTGGCCAACCTGGTGGCGCTGCCCATTGAAAATGCCCGCATCAACGAAGCCCTTCAGCGGGCTTACGAGAACGTGCGTGGGCTAAACCGTGCCAAGGAGCAGGTGATCCACCATCTTTCCCATGAACTGAAAACACCCCTGTCGGTGCTTTCCGCTTCACTGGGATTGCTGGAAAAGCGGCTTGACGAGCGGCAGGATAAAGCGCTGGACAGGATCATGGCACGGGCGCGGAGAAACCTCCAACGGCTGCTGGACATGCAGTACGAAATCGGCGACATGCTCCGGGAACAGGACTATCGGGCCCATGGCATGCTTTCCTTTCTCCTGGAGGCCAGTCGAGACATGCTGGTCACCCTGGCCGAAGCGCAGCCGGGCAGTACCCGGGTGCCGGAAGTGATCCAGCAGGCCATCGACCGCGAGTTCGGCAGCGAAGAAATTCCCTGCACGGATATCGCCCTGGACCAGCTGGTGAAAAATCATCTGGACGCCTTAAAACCACGTTTTGCCCACCGAGATATCCGGTTGGAAACCCGCCTGGAACCGGTGGCACCGGTGTTGGTCCCCGTGGAGGTGATGGAAAAGATTGTGGAAGGGCTGGTCAAAAATGCCATCGAGAACACCCCGGACCAGGGACGGGTCACCGTGGTGGTGCGCAACGGGGAAAAAGGGCCAATTTTCGAAGTCCAGGACACCGGTGTGGGCGTGACGGCGGAAAAGCAGCAGCTGATCTTCAACCGCTATTTCACCACCGGGGATACCACGAACTATGCATCCAAGGCACCTTATGACTTCGATGCCGGCGGAAAGGGGTTTGACCTGCTGCGAATCACCATTTTCTCCGAGCGATACCACTTCGATACGAAAATGATGTCCCATCGGTGCGGCTATATTCCGACTGATAGCGACATTTGCCCGGGCGCCATCGATGGCTGCGGCCATTGCAGCCGCCCGTCCGATTGTGACGCATCGGGGGGCACCACCATGCAGATCCGGTTTTTGCCTTCAAACCAGGTGGATCTGGCGTGTCGCTTGGAAGACGACCAACAATAAAAAAATTGAGACAACCCTGCAATACTGACCAACCGTGAATGATGACTAAGAATTCAATCGAAAAAGACAACCATATGGGCCCGGCCACCGGCGGGGGGTTCTTTCACGACATCAATGTGGAATTTCTCATCCACGAACTCAAGGACCCCATTTCGGTCATCGAGACCGCCGTTCGCATGCTGCTGGAAAAACCTGATAAATTCGGTCCGTTGACGGATCGGCAGGAAAAGGCGCTGAACCGGGCCCTGCGAAATTCCAAAAAGGCGCGGAGCCTGCTTGCCGACTTGTTGGAGGTGGGCCGGTCTGATGCCGGATGCTTTCAAAGCTGCCAGTTCAATCCGGCTTCAATTGTCGACGAGGTACTGATGGAAGCGCTGGAAGCAGTTGACGCGCGTCCATGGGAGACGGTTCAGAAGGTTGGACAGGGGCCGGAGCGGGACGCCGTTTTGAGGCAACTCGGTATCCATCTGACCTGTTCCGATGTTGTCCATGGTGCACAACTGTGCCAGGATGAGGCCAAATTCCGGCAGATCGTGGGTAATCTGATCAAAAATGCCCTGCAGCACCGGCACCGGCGATTGGAAATCGGCATGGACGTGCTGGAAGACCAGTTGATTGTCGAGGTGGTTGACGACGGGCCGGGGGTGGAAAAGGAGAACCGGGAGTTGATCTTCGAGCGATACACGCGGCTCAAGGCGTGCGTGCTATTATCCCGGACCGGTCATGGTCTGGGCCTGGCCGGTGCGCGGATTCTGGCCCGCCACCTGGGAGGGGACATCACCGTGAAAAGCAATCGCGGCACGGGTGCGGCCTTTCGTCTGAAGCTGCCCTTGACGCTTCCGGAAAAGAGTTGATTCCTTTTATTTGCATCCACACGTATGAAGTTTAACCGGATTAACCGATTGGAAAGGAAGAGGACCCATGGCGAACCATAAAGCCTATCTGGATGGCAAGCGAATTCTGGCGGTGGATGATGAAGCTGATATTTTAGAGACCATCGAGGACATTCTGGACATGGCCGACGTGGAGGTCGCTCGGGATTACGAAAGCGCATCGGAGAAGATTCGAACCGGTCGTTACGATCTGGCCATTCTAGACATCATGGGCGTGAACGGCCTGGCGCTGCTGGACGAGACGGTGGCCAAGGGGATTCCCACGGTGATGCTGACCGCCCATGCCGTCAACCCGGATACGCTCATGTCGTCTATCCGCAAAGGGGCGATCTCTTATCTGCCCAAGGAAACCCTCGCCGAACTGGATGAACTGCTCGAGGAACTGCTGGCCGCTCAAGCCGCGGGCAAACCACCTTGGAAGCTGCTTTTCGACCGGCTGGGTAGCTACTTCGACGAGCGTTTCGGGCCCGACTGGAAGGCGAAAGATAAAACGTTCTGGTCCGATTTTTCCCGGAACTGGGAGGTGGGCAGGGGGATTCAGGAACGCCTGAAACACGACAAACGGTTGTTGGACAAGGGGATCTGAGGGCGAAAGACTGAAGCGCGACAATCTGTCCGAAGACGGACTTGATGTGGTTTATCGATAATGATTAAACCCTCCTCAACCACCGATACCACCATGGACATTACTTGACTTGCCGAAGCATCATTCCGGCAATCTCCTTTACAAATTTGGCGGCCACGGCCGCTGTCACGCCGTTGACGTCCCGATCCGGATTGACCTCCACGATATCGGCCCCCACGATGGGGCATCCAATGGATTGAATCAGCCGGAGGACCTTGCGCGTGGACATGCCGCCGGGTTCATGGTGGGATACGCCAGGCGCATAGGCTGGATCCAGGACGTCCATGTCCAGGGAGAGGTAGAGCGGCCCTTCCAGCGCGATGGGGTTTTTGGATCGGTAATCCTTCATCTCAATGCAGGTGACGCCGAATTTGTCCACTTGACTGCGCTGCTCATCATTCATGCCGCGAATGCCTACCTGGATGAGCCGTTTGACGCGTCCGGTCTCCATGATGCGCGCGAAGGGGCAGGCATGGGAAAACGGGTTGCCATCGTAGCTGTCGTAGATGTCCGGGTGGGCGTCCAGATGCAGGATGGTCAGGTTGTCATAGGCGTTGGTCAATGCATTTACCACTGGAAAGGTGATGGTGTGGTCCCCGCCCAACGCCAGGACCCGGGCTTTTTGCGCTGCCAGCCGCCCGATGGCGGTTTCGATGGCGGCCATGGCCTCCTCGCCAGCGGGCAGCGCCAGGTCTCCCAGGTCACGAAACAGGGGGTGTGCGTCCAGATCGACCCCGTTTTCGGCAAACAGGTTGGATGCGCCGTTATGCAGCGTCTGCCGGATGGCCGACGGCGCTTTGGCCGGCCCGCGCATAAAGCTGGAGTACTCGTCAAAGGGGATGCCGATCAGTGCCACGGTATCCGGCATCAGTTCCGTATTGAGGGTGTGGTCCTTGTTGTCGATCATATTAGATGCCTTTTGTGGGTGGATACAGTTTCAAACTCGGGCCGGCACATCCATCACCCTGGCCTCGTGTCCGGTGGCGTCGAGAAACTTGCGGACATTGTCCAGGGAAATGACCAGGGTGGCGGTGTTGACCAGCGGGTGACACTGCAGGGCGTCAGCCTCCCAGATGGCTTTGTCCACGATCACCTGGACCTGTTGGGCATCGTCATTCATCACACCGAGGATGGTCACCGCTCCGGGTTCGAGTGCCAAATGCTTTTGCAGACGATCTGCAGAAGCAAACCTGAGCTTTTTGACCGCCAGGGCCTCGCCGAATGACTTCAGGTCCACCGATTTCTCATCGGGAACGGTCACGAGAAAGTGCTGTTTACCCCTGTTGTCGCAGATGAACAGGTTTTTGGTCTTTTGGCCGGGGAGGGCCGGAACCAGACGATTAACATCGTCGCAGGTGAAGACCGGGGGATGGTCATGCCGTTCATAGTCGATGCCGTGGGAGTCGAGAAAATCGTAAATTTCCATGAGATCCTTTCCTTCAGTCTTGACGGTTCCCTAAAACGTTCGATATCTGCGTTACGCTTCATCCCTCGTCACGGCGGCGTACGGCCAGTACGCCTCATTTCTCAGGATTCGCAAGCCTTGATCTCAAATGTTTTACGAAACCGTCTGAAACATTGCTTTTGCCAGCTGTCAATTTTTATGATCCCTACTTTGTATTCGTCCAGTTCAATATCGTGATGCGATCACCGAGTGCCGCTTTTGTCCGCTTGATCGTTTTTTAGTAAAATCGAAAACGGCCACTAAGCGGCTAGGTAAGGTGGCGTCGCTCACCGGTCCAGAGACTCCAGAAATCGCAAAAGCGCCTCATTGAATGCCTCGGGTTGCTCGATGGGCGACATGTGACCCGCCCCATTGAGGGTTACATGTCTTGCACCACGGAGGTTGGCTGCCATCCAGTCGGCATATTTGACCGGCGTCAACGTGTCGTGTACGGCACTGAGCACGAGCACCGGCAAGTTGATCGCTGACACCTGATCCATTACGTCGAAGGCGTCGCATGCGCGAAAATCATTGGCCGTGACGGTCGGACCGGCGGTCGAGGTGGCCAGCACTCGCCGGCAGATATCATCGTCGGCCTGATTGGCTTCGGCCACTGCAAATTTGACCAGCCCTGTCAGGTGTCTGTCGTAATTGTCTTGGATGGTTTCGATGATGGCAGGCAGCACCTTGAGGCGGGCACCGGTATTGGCCAGGATGCCTGCCTCGAGACGATCGCCGTGATGAATCAGCAGGTGAAGCGTGATGGCCCCCCCCAGACTCAACCCGCAGGGGATGGGGGCGGGGGCGTCAATGGCATCGATGAAGCCCATGACCGACCGGGCAAAATCGGAAACCTGCCGGAATCCATCGCCGTCGCTGTTGCCGTGTCCGGGCAGATCCACGGCAATGGTGTTGGCCACACCGGTCAGGCCGTCGACCTGGGCCTGCCAGAAACGGCCCTCCTGCCCTGAGCCGTGGATGAACACCAGGGTCGGTCGATCCGGGTCCAAGGGGCCAGTGACCGGCCAGAAAAGCCATGCCGTCTTGTCTGCGTTCAATCATGTTTGCCGCTTTCCGTATCATGGTGATTGGGGGAAGATTTGCAGAACGTTCCTTTTACCCCCAAATCGGCAAACGGTTCAATGGTTTTTCTTGGCCGAACAAAGATCTTGCCAAAGCCGGTTCAGGCTAGCCGCTGGCCTGTCGCATGACCGCCTTAAACCATTAGGAATAAAAACGGATCATTTTATCTTGTTGATAAATTGCTGGAAAAGCATTACTTTTTTAACATTCAACCCGCAAATCGCCTGCGCTTGGATAGATCCTTGCTCGTGGAACAATCTAAACCAGAAGGAGGATAAGGCCCATGACGCGTCTATTGATCGTTGCCCTTTGTCTAATCGCTGCATTGCCGGCAATGGTTTTTCCCGGTGAAGCGGATGTGAGCGGTGTTGAAGTGAGGCAGACAGACAGGGGTATCTATCATTTCAATGTGACCGTGCGCCACGATGATACAGGCTGGGATCACTACGCAGATCAATGGGAGGTGGTGGCACCGGACGGCACGGTGGTGGGAACCCGGACGCTTTACCACCCCCATGTTGACGAACAGCCCTTTACCCGCAGTCTTTCAGGGGTGGTCGTTGCCGATACGATTTCCGAAGTGACCGTTCGCGCCCATGATTCCGTCCACGCTTACGGTGGCAAAACGGTAACCGTGGTGCTGCCTCGCTGAGACGTACGGCAATACCTATTGATTGCTGGTTCATGTCGGTTGGATCGGATGCCATCCGAGGCAATCTACCATGCAAAGAATTACCTTGCTGATCCGTTTCATCTTTTTTCATACGCTCATCAACTTCAATTGGGCCGTCGATCGGCCCCACGCGGAGGTAGCCATGACACTCTCCATCACATCCAGCGCGTTCACCAATGGCGGTGAGATTCCCGCCAAATACACCTGCCAGGGTGAAGATATCGCCCCGCCGCTGCAATGGACAGGGGTGCCCGGGGACACCAGAAGCCTGGTCCTGATCGTGGATGACCCGGATGCCCCAGACCCAGACGCACCTCGGATGACCTGGGTCCACTGGGTGATCTACAACATTCCGCCCGAGGCAGAAGGGTTGCCGGAGAGCGCCACTGCATCGGATCTGCCGTCGGGCACCGGGGAGGGCCTGAATGATTGGAAGCGCACCGGATACGGCGGTCCCTGCCCGCCCATCGGTCGGCATCGTTATTTCCACAAACTCTATGCCCTGGATTCCCTGCTGCCGGATCTGAAACAACCGACCAAAGCGGCCGTCGAAGCGGCCATGAAGGGGCACGTGATCGGGCAGGCAGAATTGGTAGGAACCTACCAGAAGAGCCGTTAACCGGCAGGCCGCCTTTTATAGATTCCAGGGCGATCTTCCGCGATAAACGGCACGATTAAACCCCTTCCTTGGGTCCAATTTATCTTCGGACCGTTGTGCACAACCTTCTCCATTCACCCTGACTGCGGTGCAGTTTGCAGGGTTTCGCCGCATTGTGCCATCAGCCGATACCAACGGGAGAAAACCACGACAGGGCCGACGCAGATGCCAGCATCCCCTGTTTTCAGCCGACCGTCCCGATCGGGTGCCATAAGCTGGCTTTTTTGTTTGACCATAACTCGTAATTAGATTAGTGGTCAAATATCGAACGGTATTCGAGATAATATCTTTTTTCTGATTCCGACCTTCATTGCATCATTTCAACGATCAGGAGGGAACATGGAAAACATGCTCACAGGGAAAACCGCTGTGGTGACCGGTTCCGGCAAACGTTCCGGTATCGGTTATGCAGTGGCGTGCAAACTGGCCGCCGAAGGGGCCAACGTGGTGATTGCCGATCTGGGTCTGAATGCGGACCCGGAATTGGTGGTCAGGACCGGGGATGAAGGTGAAATGGCGGATATTGCCCGGGAAATCGCTCAAACCCATGCGGTCGAAACGTTGGCCGTCAATCTGGACGTCACCCGTCCCGACAGTATCGCCCACATGGTGAAAACCATCGCCGGGCGGTTCGACACCGTTCACATTCTGGTGAACAACGCCGGTGCTTCTTTCGGCGTGCCCAATGCCGTGCATACCTATGATGAAAGCGCATGGATGAAGACCATCGACGTGAACCTGCATGGCGTCTTCCGCGTCAGTCGCGCGCTGCTTCCCCTGATGATCATGGGAGGCGGCGCGATCGTCAACACGGCCTCCCGGGCCGGCAAGGTGCCGGCCCTGTTCAACGGCGCTTACGCCGTGGCCAAGGCCGGCGTGATCATGCTCACCAAGGTCATGGCCGCGGAATTGGCCGGCAACGGTGTCCGGGTCAACGCCATCTGTCCGGGACAGATTGCCACGGACCTGGAAAAATGGCGCTTCGGGCTGGAGGCCCAATTCTTCGGTTCGACTATAGAAGAAAGGGAGAATGAGATGTGCAAGACTATCCCCTTGGGCCGTATCGGTCATCCGGATGAAGTCGCTGACCTGGTGGTTTTTCTGGCCTCGGACCGCGCTGCCTATATGACCGGTCAGGCCGTCAATATTACGGGTGGGCAGCTCATGGAATTATAGCAACCGGGCGGCATCACGGGTGATCATCCCAACGCGGCTCGGGTCTTAGGCATTACCTCAAACGACCTATACTGGAGGGATCATGGCTGAAATAACCGGAGGGGAACTGTTGTTAAGATGTCTGCACGAAGAAGGGGTGCGTCATATCAACGCCATTACCGACGGCACTTACATGATGGTGATCGAAGCGCTGGAGCGACTCGGCGACGAATTAAAAATGCGCTTGGTGGTTCCGCGTCATGAAGCGGCCGCCGCCCATGCCTGCGACGCCTACACCCGGGTGACCGGGAAACCGGCGGTGGTCATGGCCTGTGCCGGTCCCGGGGCGGCAAATCTGGTGGCCGGGATGATGTGCGCCCAGGCCGAAGGCAGTCCTGTCGTGGCCATCACCACGACGCGTCGCAGCGATATTTCCGATTCATACGTCCAGCAGGGAGGGATGCAGGTCAGCCATCATCTGGACGTGTTCAGGCCCGCGGTCAAATGGAACGGAAAGGTCGATCACTGGAAGCGAATTCCCGATATGGTGCGTCACGCCTTCCGCACCGCCATGTCGGGCAGGCCCGGCCCCACCCACATCCTCATCCCGGAGGATATCATTTCCCAAAAGGGTGACGATGCCGACGTGGCCATCATTGCCCCGCAACGATACCGGGTGGTTGACAGGATGCCGGCAGATCCCGCGACCGTTAAGAAAGCGGCGGAGATGCTAGTGGATGCGGATCTGGTCAACATTCACTGCGGAAATGGCTCGGAACGCGCCGATGCCGGCGATCAGGTCCAACGGCTGGCCGAATACCTGGGATGCCCGGTGACCCACACCATCCGCGCCCGCGGCATCATTCCTGACCCTCATCCCCTCTGCTTTCATCCCACCTGCATGTCACGCATTGTGGCCAACAACCAGGCCGATCTGGTGCTGGCGGTGGGGACGCGGCTGGGCGAGCTCAATATGTGGGGCCAGCCGCCCATGTTTGGAGAACCGGACAAGCAACGCCTGATCCAGATCGACACCGAGCCCACCAACATCGGGCTCAACCGGCCCACCGATGTCGCGCTGATCGGGGACGCGCGATTGGTGCTGGCCCAGCTTTTGGATGAAGTGCAGAAGCTGACCGAAAAGCGTCCCCATCATGCCAAAATTGCCGAACTCAGAGCCCTTCAGGATCAGTTTCAGAAGGAATTGGATGACGCGGTGGCCGACACGGCGCGCACGCCCATGTTGACCGGTCAGATTTTGAAGGTCTGCAACGACTTTTTCAGCGACGATGCCATCTTCGTGATGGACGGGGGCAACACAACCCTGTGGGACCTGCATTATCACATCGCCAAAAAATCGCGTTCGGTGATTTACTCGATGAACTACGGGCATCTGGGTACGGGATTGCCATACGCCATCGGCGCCAAGCTGGCCTGTCCCGAAAAACCGGTGTATTGTGTGACCGGGGACAGCGCCTTCGGTTTCAACATCCAGGAACTGGAAACCGCCGTGCGCAACGATCTACCCGTTATCATCCTCGTCGCTGTGGATGGTGCCTACGGCATGGAAAAGAGCGCCCAAAAGCGCCAGTTCGGACGTGAAGCCGCCTGGTTCGGCCATGACCATGCACCGGTCCGCTATGATCAAGTGGGCACGGCCATGGGGTGCCACGGCGAATTTGTGGCCTCCGTCCAGGAGATCCTGCCGGCCCTGGAGCGCGCGGTGGCCTCCGGAAAACCTGCCGTGATTCATGTGGTCGTCGATCCCGATGCCAATGTGGATCCGCCGGGCAACTGGTTGTGGGCGGCGGCACGATCGGGCAAGATGTAAACGGCATTGTCGGCTGACCGCATCGGGTAACCTGGTTAATACCGATGCGGTCTTCCAAAGAAAGGAGAACCCCCATGGAACCGCTCGCCATCGACCAGGTCCGGCTCAACTTCAATCCCCAGGGGCTCATGGTGATCAACGCGGCCATCGGCCTGATGATGCTGGGCGTCTCCCTGGACTTGAAACTCGAAGACTTCAAGCGCGTCCTCGTCTCCCCCAAAGCGCCCTGCATCGGCTTGATGGCCCAGTTTATCCTGCTGCCGGCATTCACCTTCCTGTTGACCCTGGTATTAAAACCCCATCCCTCTATGGCTTTAGGGATGATTCTGGTGGCGGCCTGCCCGGGTGGAAACCTGTCCAACATCATGACCTATCTGGCCAAGGGCAATTGTGCGGTGTCCATCAGCATGACGGCCATCTCCACCGTTGCGGCGATTGTCATGACCCCGCTGAACCTCTCGATCTGGGGCAGCCTCAACCCGGCCACGGCCGACATTCTGCGCCGAGTCAGCCTCAGCCCCGTGGATGTTTTTATCACCGTCTTCGTTATCCTCGGCATCCCGCTGATCCTCGGACAGATGCTGGCCCGTTTTTTCCCCAACCTGGCTGACCGGGTGCGCCGCCCCTGTAAAATCTTTTCGCTTATCTTTTTCATCCTGATTGTCGGCGGTGCATTGGCGGCCAACTGGAATAATTTTATCAGCTATGTGGGCATCGTCATGTTTGCGGTGTTTCTGCACAATGCCCTGGCATTGAACCTGGGTTACTGGTCGGGGCGGTTGGCCAGGCTGGATGAGCGGGATGCCCGCGCCACCTGCATCGAGGTGGGTATTCAGAATTCGGCCCTGGGGTTGGTGCTGGTTTTCAATTTCTTCGACGGTCTGGGCGGCATGGCCATTCTGGTGGCCTGGTGGGGCGTGTGGCATATTATCGCCGGTCTGACCACGGCATTTATTTTTACGCGTCGCCCCCTGCCGGGCGGTGAGCGGGCGGATCATGCTGCGTCTCGGTCGTGATCGCATCCGAAGGAGGGTCCGCGTTTTTCAACAAAGGAGACATGCGTGGGCGGACGGAAATTTTCCAATAAAGTCGTCGTGGTGACCGGCGCGGCCAGCGGAATCGGGCTGGCCGTGGCCAGACGATTCGCCCGGTCCGGCGCGACCTGTGCCCTGCTGGACATGGACGAAGCGCGCCTGAAACGATGCGAGCGACAATTCAGCCAGGCCGGCCACCGGGCCATGGGCCTGCCCTGTGACGTGACGCAACGTGCCGACTGCGAAGCGGCCATTCAAGCCGTCATCGACGGGTTCGGCGGAATCGATGTGCTGTTCAACAACGCCGGCATCACCCAGCGCAGCGCCTTCACCGAGACCCGCATCGAGGTTTACGAACGGGTCATGGCGGTCAACTTTTTCGGCGCCCTTTACTGCACCAAGGCGGCCATTCACAGCCTGATCCAACGGCGCGGCCTGATCATCTCAAATGAAAGCATCGCCGGCCTGGCACCGCTGTTGGGCCGCACCGGCTATGCCGCCAGCAAACATGCCATGCATGGCCTGTTCACCTCCCTGCGCAGCGAAGTCAGGGACCAGGGCGTCCACGTCATGGTGGTCTGTCCCGGCTTCATCAAGACCCATCTGCAGGATCGGGCCTTAGGGGGGGATGGAACCGTCACCCGTCACCCGCAGTCAAGAGTCGGCAGGCAGGATACCCCGGAGCGTGCCGCCGAAGCCATATTTCGCGGGGCGGAGAGAGAAAAAGACCTGCTGGTGCTCACCGCCATGGGAAAAATGGCCTATTGGATCAGTCGACTGGCGCCGGCATTTTACGAGCGGCGCATGGCCAGCCAATTCAAGGCAGAACTGGAACGCTGAAAACCGTGGATGGCTGCCCATCTCAATCAGGAAAGATATGGGACTCAAAGAGAGACGGGTGCGGGAGAAAGAAGCGCGCAAGCGGCAGATCCTGGCGGCCGCCAGACGGCTGTTGTTCAAAAAGGGGATCCAGTCCACCAGTATCAACCAGATCGCCCGGACGGCCGAACTGGGCGTCGGCACGATCTATTTCTACTACCAGAGCAAAGAGGAAATATTCTACTCGCTTCAGGGGGAGGGGCTGGATATCCTCTTTCGCGAGATCGATGCCATCGGCCGGGTCGAAACGGCACCCGAAGAAAGGCTCCGTCAAACCGGCCTGGCATACCTGCGTTTCAGCAGCGAGCAGAAGGACTATTTCGACATCATCAACTACTTTCTGGCCACGCCGTCGGTGATTCTCGGAAGCGAACTGAAACAGCAAATCGATCGTAAAGGCAGCCATATCCTGGAGCTGATCGCCGGATTCATCCGCACGGGTATCTCCGAGGGCATCTTCAGGCCGGTGGATCCAAAAAAATACGCCGTCATGTTCTGGGGGGCCCTGCACGGGCTGACCCAATTCAAGAAGTTGGAGGAAACCGTCTTAGCGGGAGAAGATCATGCCCACCTTTTCAATTACGCCGTCGAACAATTGATCGATGGATTGAAACGCACAGATGACTGAAAATGGATAAGCGGTAGATGTGTCTTGCACCGGCCCGCTTTTTCGGTGTATTGTACGGACGATCATTCCGGTTCAATTGATGCCGACGTCGGTCGACAAATCAATCCGGTATTCTCCTCTTTCATCGCCAATCAGGGGATTCACATGTCGAGAAACATGAAACTGGCTGTCGTATTAATGGTTATGCTGCTTCCTGCTGCGCTACATGCCGCATTCGAGGTCGAAAGCGTCCTCAAGGCGGACATCGGCGCACCTATTCTGGATGTGACCACCAACCCGGCCGAAGATATGATCTTTGTCCTGACGCCCGGTGCGGTAATGATCTATTCGACGACCGATCAAGCCGTCGTTGACCGTATTCCGGTTGATAAAGAATTCGACCGAATCGCCTATCAGGATCTAGACCGGTTAATCCTGACCGCCGCTGAACCATCCCGGATCAACATCATCCGGTTAAGCCGCATCTACGATATCGATCTGTCCGGCAGGGCGTTCAAGGGCCCCCAGGATGCGAAAGTCAGCCTCGTGGTATTTGATGACTACCAGTGACCGTATTGTGCTCGCTTAGAGCAATATATCCAGCAGGTGCTGGAAAAATTCCCCAATGACGTCAGCTATGTGATCAAGCACTTCCCGCTTTCCAACCATCAATTCGCCCATCAAAGCGCCATGGCTGCGCTGGCTGCGGGTAATCAGGGCAAATTCTGGGAGTTTCACAGCCAACTGCTTGACAATCACAAGCAACTCAACGATGAAAAAATTTTGGAAATCGCCGGGGGGATGGATTTGAATATGGACCAGTTCAATCAGGACCGCCAGTCTGCATCCAGCCGCCGCCTGATCCAGGAAGATATTGAAAATGGGAAGAAAATCGGTGTTCGCGGGACGCCGTCGGTGTTTATGAATGGAAAGCGGATCAGCAACCGGGAATTGGGAAACCTTCCCGAATTGATCATGCGGGAACGTGGTAAATGAAAAATAAACGATTGTGGTTTTCATTTCTGGTGTTGGCGATTTCACTGTTTTCAGTGTCATGCACGCACAAACCGTATCACCCGACCAAAAGCGAGCGGGAGTGGACCATCGAGCATGAAGCCTGCGAAGCGTGGGTCAGAGAGGGAATTCGCGATGAGCCCGATACCTATGACAACTTCGACGAGATGCGGCTGATCCGCCAATGCATGAAGGACAAAGGCTGGCAGTGGGAACGCACCGATCTGTTTGACTTTACAAAGCCGGCGGCGGAATAGGGAACGGGTCTGATGAAGCTGCGGTGTCGCACCGGACTGCTGCTGATACTGCTTGCCATGCAGCCGCTGGTTCTGCCGGCGGCCGATATTCCTACCGAGCCGCTGATCGCCCGCGGCGACCGAAGCTTTCCCCCTTACGAATTCATCAACGAACGCGGTGAGCCGGACGGCTTCAACGTTGATCTTCTCAAGGCCATCTCCCGCAGGTTGGCGCTGAATGTGGATATCGGCCTGGACATCTGGGAGACGGTTCGCGAAGAATTCACAAGGGGCGACATCCATCTGGTCACAGGAATGATCCGATCGGCAGAGAGAGAAAAAGAATTCGATTTCTCAATCACCCACGCCGGTGTATTTTATTGCCTGTTCGTTCGAAAAGGATCGCCCATTCAAAGCATCAATGACCTCCGGGACAAGGAGATCCTCGTTCATGCGCAAGCCTACTCCCATGACTGGCTTATCGATCACCAAATCACCGATCAGATCATTGCCGTTTCCTCACCCCAGGAGGCATTGCAGGTGCTGGCCGATGGCCGGCACGACGGTGCCGTCATCGAGCGCCTCAGCGCCCTGATGCTGATGGACTATTTCAAGATTGACAATGTCGCCCTGACCGGTCCGCCGCTGATGTGCGCACCCTATGCCTTTGCCGTGAAAAAAGGAGATGACCGATTGCTGGCGATGCTGAACGAAGGCATCCACCTGATGCACCAGAGCGGCGTGTATGAAGATCTTTACCGCAAATGGTTTTCCGTCGCCGATGCCCATACCCGGCGGTTGGTCCTGTTACGTGCCGGTGCCCTGGTACTGGCCGCCGTCCTCGGGTTGGCGGTTGTCGTTTTCGTCTGGAACATCGCCTTGAAGCGGATGGTGCGCCGGAGAACCGACGCCCTGCGGCGCAGCGACAGACGATTTCAGGAGCTTTGCGATCTGCTTCCCCAGACGGTCTTCGAGACCGATGCAAACGGCCATATCACTTTTTTGAACCGGTCCGGACTTGACATGTTGGGACTGGATGAGGAGACGGTTTTAACCAGCATTCATCTTTCGGATTTCCTGCCCGGCGAGTCCGATCTCGACGAATGGGCGCACACCGGTGACCAATGCGGGAAGGCCTGCGTGGTCAGCGGCCCGGATATGGACGCCTTTCCGGCGCTTCTCTATGCGACCCCAGTCGTGTCTGGAGGCCGCTATTCAGGGTTGAGGGGGCTGCTGGTGGATATCACCTTCCAGAAGGAATTGGAAAAGCAGGTCATCGAATCCCAGAAAATGGAGGCCCTGGGGCGGCTGGCCGGAGGTGTGGCCCACGATTTCAACAATATCATCACCGGTGTTGCCGGATATGCCCTATTGATCCGAGCACAGCCGCACAATGGGGAGGCGGTTGCCGACAGTTCCGAGAGAATTCTCATCGGATGTGACCGCGCCACGGATCTGGTGCGTCATTTTCTGGCCACCGCCGGCCGGCGCCATCCCGAAAAACAGCGGGTGCGGGTGGGGCAGCTCGTTTCGGAGATTTTCAAACTGCTTCAGCCCACTTACGGCCTGAACATCATGTTCCACAACACCATCGGCGGTCAAAATGATTCCGTGTGGGCTGAACCGGCCCTGGTCTTCCAGGTCCTGATGAACCTATGCGTAAACGGCGCCCAGGCCATGTCCGACAAGGGGGGTGTGTTGACAGCGGGACTGGTGGACGATGCAGCCGCCACACGGGAATCGTCCAACGCGTTGCCGCAGCGGGTATTTTTTATCACCGACACCGGCCCGGGTATCGAACCCGAACTCCAAGGGCGCATATTCGAGCCCTTTTTCACCACCCGGAGCAAGGACAACGGTACCGGCATCGGGCTTTTCGTGGTTTGCCAGGCGCTGTCGGATATGGGTGGCGCCGTCCGGGTGGAGAGCGAACCGGGAAAGGGATCGACCTTCATTGTCCGTCTGCCGGCCGCACAGTCGTCCGCCCATGGCATTGATCCGGATGCGCTGGCGTGATTGTTGCGCCATCCGTCTATTTTAGCAGCGTTGATGCAAGTGGCAGAGCGTGCGCCATCTGTCCCGGTTCGGCTACCCTGGATCGAGCGATGTGCCAGCGCTTGGTTTAAAAAGCCGGTCCATGGCTTTGAGATAGCCGGGTGCGCACTGCAGGTAAAAGGAAAGCCCCTTCGAGAAGTTTATCCCCACCACGCCATCGATGAACATCTGACTGATTTCCCGCTCGCGTTTAAGGATCGTCTGGCACCCTGCCAGAATGCGTTTCTCTTCGTCAGAAAGAGTTTTGGAGAGGTACTTGAGGGCGGTGCGCGCTCGGGGCTGATACATCCAGAAGTAGAGCAGGTCCAGGGCCCCGATGACGATGAGCTTTTCCAGGTCCTTGGCATCGGCATTGGCGTCGATGCGCTCCTTGCCGATGGAATCGAGGGTTTCCCACACATTCAGCTCCGGCAGCAGGGCTTCCAGGCGGCCGTAGGTGTCGAAGAGCTGGGACAAGGTGTCCGCGTAGTCCTGGAAGCGTGTTTGAATGTTGCTGAAGCGGTCGGCCGTTCCCTCGATGACCCCGGCCATGGTATCCGAAGCCCCCTTGGAGATAACCGCGGCCCATTTTTGCAGATGCCCGTCAATACCCGTGACACCGAGCATACCCAGTAGGGCGCCGATCAAAATGTTGAGGACGATGGCGATGGGTATGGAGAGAATGCTGCGGAAAAAATTCCCATACACGGCGCCTTTGGGCAGCCCCCGGAACAGGTTGTGGCTGGACAGATAAATGCCGTTGGCCACGGCCATGACCGTGTACAGGGCGATCGGGTTCGTTGCCGTCGTAACGCCCATGAGTCGATCCAGAAAAAGGGTCTTGACCAGATAGTCCAGCAGCGGTACGGAAAATCCGGTAAACAGCAGTGAATCGGATATCCTTACCCAGCTGACGTAATCGTTCCAGTGCAACAGCGGTGATCGACTGATGCCACCGCCGCCTAGCACCGACTGGACGATGTTTCTGACTCCCGTAATACCGAACCAGATGAACGCCCCTAAGTAGGCCAGCACCCACCACGAGTTGGTCAGATAGAAGGAAAGAAAGGCCGGAATGAATCCCATGAGTATTTTTAGCCCGTTTCTCACCGTGCTGTTCAGGTAGAAGGGGGTCATCCGAGGCTTGGGTACGGTTGCCGGACTGCATTCCAGGCGCAGGCCGTTATCCGACCGGTCGGCAATGCCTCCCAGGGTGACGATGTTCCCCTCCGGTTGCATGCGGGTGAGGTGGGTCTGGACCAGCCAGTCGACCTGACGGCTTTTTCCGAGCATCTTGAGGAGGGGAAGATGTTGAATCAGGCGCTGGTGAAGTCCCTGGGATCCCTTGGGGCTTCGATAGGGAATATAGGTGACCCGTTTATAAACCGGTATCCTGAAAGGAATCACGCTGCGGATGGCCCGGTTGGGTGGTTCCGACGGGTCTCCGACCGCACAGGGGATCTCTCCCGGCGCCACGTGCTGACGGTGTTTGCACAACCGGCGGGCGCCGGGGGGAAGTGTCTCCAGAACGGCCAGCCCCATGCCGTACATGCGTGAGGAGTGGCCGGTCGAGTCACTGCCGATTCTCGGCTTGAGATGCATGGAGCTATACATGGCCGTGAACGCGGAGATATCGTGGAGGATGATCCCCAACTTTTCAATGCGTTCCGTCTTGCCGGAAAAGGGTTTGGCGATGGCCAGCCGCCCGATGATTCGCCGGATCACTCGCTTCAAATTGATGGCATTGCCTTCGTTGAGCGCCAACTGGAGTTCGCTGATCTCCTCGATGTAGCAGGTCTTACCGGTGGTGTAATCCTTGAGGTTGAAGATTTCCAACCGGCTGATGAGTCCTTCGCAGTCGTATAGAATCTCCACCACATCCTCGGGAAGCAGATCCGTCAGGTTCAAGGTGACCCGATAGCCGGTGTGCAGGCCGGTGACCCGCTCCAGCAACTGCCGGGGCGTCAGGTTGAGTATTTCCGGGGTGTCCGGGTCGTCGTGGATCTGGTTGGGATCGGGCATGTCGGGATTGGCCGCCGGCCGCAGAAACTGACGCACGATGGTTTCCGAGTCCAGGTCGTTCATCCGTTCCACCAGTGAGGTCATATCCGCCCTTTGGCCTTCATCGACGTTTTCACAGGCGTCACGCAGTTCTTCCACCTTGCGCTTCATCAGCGGGAGCAATTGGTGGTGGATGTACTTGGCCAGGTGAAGAATGGACGGCTGGCCGGGCCGAACAAATGCCAGGAACCGGCCGGCATCCAACGGAGGGATCTCCAAGCCCGTGGCGGTGTTGATCGCAGGCCGGTGAACCCGGTTGAATGCGTCGAGGGTGCTCAGTACGTGGCGCTGCCGGTAACGGGTGACTGCGCGGCCCTGGTCCATGAGCCGCCTGACCGGTTCTTCTGCCAGGAAACAGAGGAACGACTGGGCATCTGAAAAGCCCCGGGGGACCCAGATCAACTGGATATACTTGCCCCGGAAGCAGGCCGAGAACTCGATGCCGATGCGGATTTGAACCCCCATGATCTGGGCGGCCTCGATCAGTTCGGCGGCGGATGGGGGATCGATGAAGTTGTAGTAGATTACCCGCAGGCGCCGGATACCCTTGATCCAGGCATCCATAATCAGGTGGGAGGCGGATTTGCGACCCTTGGTGTTGATGTCATGCACGTGATCGTCGAAGGCCAGTTGATTCCAGGCTTCTGGCATCTCCAGCAAGTGGTAGCGACGCAGCATGTTTCTGACGATGCTGGGTTTCCCGCTGGCCACCCGCCTGAAATCATGGGCCAGCTTGAGCTGTTCGATCTCGTTGCCGTGGGCTCGTATCAGATCCTTCATGATGGACAGGAGCACACGGGCGGCGTTCTTGGGCAGGCTGCCTGCCGAGGCATGCAGGACTTCGTCACGCAGCGAGCGCAGGGCGTTGAGTCGATCTTCCAGGTCGCCGGCCTCCAGAGACTCGAGGAGGTGGATGATGGCGTAGGCGATGCGAAGCCCCCGGGTTTCGGCCAGTTCTTTGATGCCATGGGGGTGAAACCATGGAAACAGGCCTTTTTTGCCGATGACGGCAGGGATGGATCTGCTCAGCACACCATTGACGATCTTGAGAAGATCACGGTCGCGCTTGTCAAAAAAAAGGCTCAATGGGCCTCCATGGGGCGGCTGAATGGGGGGTTAGGTTTCATGTATCTTTTGGTTTTTAACATATTTTTAAACAGTTGTGGTGCGGATCAGAACAGCCAAATCATTCTACGTCCGGGGAGGGAATTGCACCAGAATCTTTTCCACCAGCGTGTTGATGTCCCGGCTGGTTTTCTCCGGATCATTGTATTCTCGGTACCGCTGAGTGCCGATGCCCCGCCAGAGCAAAGTTTGCGATGCCGCGTCGACAATATCGATGGTCAGGGTGCCCTCATCGTATTCGCGGATGTTGTTACCGGTGCCGATGGCAACGCCGCCATGGCGTCCATAGCTGCCGACGCCGAACCCGATGCCACCCCCGGCGCCGTCCGATTCGATTTTTTGGCGCAGCGTGAATTGATAACGGACCAGGAATGTCGCGTTGCCGTCTTCTGTTTGGACGAAGCCCTTGTCGGAGAGCTGGCGCGCCACCGCCGCCCGGATGCGGGTGTCGCGAAGGGGATTGTCGATGCGAAGATCACCGGTTTTTTCCTGGGTGTCCGATTCCCAGCGGTAGGCGTGCATCGATTTAAAATTGGTGGCCGGATCATAGTCCTGACTGACCTGGACTCCCGAGCACCCGCCGAGAACAAGGGTTGCCGCACAAACAGCGAGCCAGATTTTACTCATCTTGAAGACCTCCACGATTGCAGTACCTGATATGGATGATGCCCCCCCATCCACCGTCAGTCATCCACCAGGTTGATGCTGAGAATCCAGTCAAAATAACTCTATCTGTCCATCATAATTAGCATATTCGTTCAATAAATCAAAGCAAGACCGCTTTTAACGATGAAAAAGTCATCGACCGTCACGGCGCACACCGTCTGCGCTGCCTGAAACGGGGTTGGCGGGCATACTTATAAGGGGCCTCTTAGGCGCATAAAAATAATTGGCCAGCCAAAAAAAGATAACAAATAAGGTTAACTTCGCGATTTAAGTGCCGATAAGTGGTCCATCATGATTAGACGCCAACCCTCGTTGATTACCATTGCCAGCGAAGAGACGATCTGTTTCCTGACGCTTTCAACGGACGGCCGCTTCCAGACACTGGCCAGCCTGCCTCTGGAGGACTTTCTGGAAGGTAGCGCGAAGGCAGCTGATCTGCCGAGATCGGCATTGCACGCGGTCAACCGGCTGCTTGTCGTTCCGGACTATTGGATGGGGAGCCGTTTTGACGAGTTTCAGGCCCGCAAAAAATCGGTGATCGCTGCGTTTATCGAACGCAAATTAAAACTGGAACAGCCCTTGCTGACCCAGGCCGGCGATTTCTATCATTATGCCATTGTCCAGGATCAGGACCATCGCCAGCAGCTGTACACCTTCTATCTGCAGGAGGAAATTGCCTATCGGCTCTATCGACGGCTGGAAACCCTTGGCATCGGCCCGCTTCGCATAACCACGCCAGCCCAGGTGTGGCAGGCCAACCTGGGTGATCGGGTTGGCGACTTTTCCAGCAAAGGGGTCGGGTTCATTCATCTGGGCGAGGCAGACTGTTTTCTCTATTTTTTCTTCATGGGACAGTTCCTTTTCTCGCGCAATATTCAAATCCCGGACACCGGTGGCGACGCGGCCCAAATGTACAACCTGTTGAACTATGAAATTAACCAGTCTTTTTACCTCTATTCGCAGAAAACCAAAAGCGCGGTGGATAGCCTGTTCATGCTGGCACCGGACGCGTCGGCCGTGGATCAACTGACCGAGTTGTTAGGCCGGGAGGTGCAGGGGCTGCCTTCTTTGAAGACGGAAACGGGTATCCCCGGCGAAGCCATGGCCTTCCCCTCATGCCGTGAATTTACGGCCCTGGATTTGACCCGGCACGGGGAGCACTGCTTATCCTATCGGCCACTAAAAAATGAACTGGCGTGGCGGCCGGTGCAATGGGCCGGTATAGCCGTAGGACTTTTTCTGGCTGTCCTCCTGACCGTCGAATCCGGCGTTCTCTATCTCTGGTCGGGATCGGTCGACCGTCAGATGATCGAACTCACATCGACTGCCGCGGATCCACCGGAACTGGTCCTTCAGGACATATCCCAGGCGCTTGACGAAATCACCCGGGAACTGGAGCGACCGTCCGGCAGCGGCACCCTGATGCGAACCCTTCTGGCCATGCCCGATGCGGTGTCGGTGAGAAAGATTTCTCTCGATGTATCGGGCACTCCCGTCCTGAAAATGGAGGCGATTGTCGATGCGGACAATCCGGATGCATTCAAGGCCACGCTTACCGTCTTTTTGAATCAGCTCAACCAGCGATTTAACCTGAAGCCCAATGCCCTTCGGGAAAAGGATGTGGTCATCCGGTTGGACCGCAGCGAAGGCGATGGAAGAAGACCCGTTTATCAGATCAATTTCGGCTTCGAGATATCATGAAGACCAGACTGGGGAAAAAATGGCTGATCGTCGGCGTGATCTGGGGCGTGGTGCTGGCCATGACCGGTTGGAACATCCTTCTTGTCAATCAGGTCCAATCGCGGCGTCAGGAACTGGGAACCCTTCGGATGGATCTACACTTTCTACAATCCAAGCAAACCGGCATCCAGGAGGTGCACCGGCAACAGTCACGGTTGACCCATCCGGTGAAATCGTTTGGCCTGGGGTTTCTGGTGGTTGAGAATGATCTGAAACGGCTCTCCTGGGATTTCGGTCTCCAGCAGATGCAGGTGGAAGCGGATGACATCACCCAGGACGCCCGGTCGGTGTCCATTTCGATTCTTGCTGCCGGACCGGTACCGGCCATCGTGGGATGGATTGCCGCCGTGGAGGACGCTCACCCCTATCTGGTGATCGAACGCATGGACATCTCCTACGACAATCGAAACCGGACAAGCCGGCTCCAGGCGGTCTTCAACTACCGCTACATACTTGCCGAACCGGAGAGGATGGGCTGACATGCATCGATTGGGCAGCCGCATGCATGTGTTGGTCGGCCTGTGGATTCTGGCCGGCCTGGTGGTGGTTGGCGTCAACGGAACCATGCTCATGTCGCTGCTGGATGAGCCGCTTGCCGGTTATTCCAGCGGGGTCCGGATCGCCGACCAGGGATTCCGGAAATATCGTATGCTGCTAACCGCCGAGGCTGAAAAAATCACTTCCGGTATGGATCGGCTGATAAGCCGGTTTAAAACCGGGGTTGAAGAAGAAGAAAAACCGGCATTAAAAAAACCGCCAGCCCTGCCGTCAATTGCAAAAAAGATGGCACCTGCACCGGTGGCGCTGCCGACGCTGACGGGCATTATGACCAGTCGATCCACCGATAGTAAGGCCAGGCGGCTGGCCTTAATGGACGGACGCATCTGTGCCGAAGGAGACCGATTCGGCGATTTCACGGTGAAGCGGATAACCCGTGGGGGTGTCTCCCTGGTCAGGGGCGGTCAGGCCTGGTTTCTGAAAGCGCCTGATATTGCATACTCAGTAACAACACAATGAACCATCGTAACGACCACCTGCATTTCAGGGGGATAAAATGGTTGTCAAACGCAAACTCACAAAACGCTTTGGTCTGATCCTGCTGGCCTTGTTTTTTCTTGGCGGATGCGCGGTGACGCCGCCCAGAACCCCCACGATTGAACCCGTCGATCGGGATGCGATCAAGGCGGCGCTCAAGCGGGACATCAAGTCGGAACTGCCGGGGCCACCTCCCTTTTCCCAAAAGATCATGCCCAGGACCGCGGAACTTGATCTTCCGGAAACCCTGTATTCGATGACCTTGAATGATGTGCCCCTGTCGGCCGCCATCGAAGCCGTCATGCAGGGGTCCCATTTGAATCTGTCGGTGGAATCAAGCGTGGACTTGTCGCGGCGGGTCACGGTCCATCTGAAACAGGCCACCTTTGCCGAATCCATGGACATGCTGGTGAAAAACGGTGCCGGTTACGCTTGGACCGTTGAAGACGAGATGTTGTTCATCAAGACCTTCATGGAGCGGATCTATGCCTTCGACTACCTGGACATGCCCGGAAAAACCGATATTCAGGTGGGCGGGGACATGCTGGGCTCCAGCGTTGAAGAATCCGGTGTCAGCGGCAAGTATCTCTTACAGACAAGCAAAAGTGAGGAAACGACGGACGTCTGGCTGGCCATCGAAAAAACGCTTACCATGTTGAAATCCGAAGCTGGTATCGTGCGCATCAATCGCAACGGGGGACTGATTTACATGACCGACACCCCCAAACAGGTGACCGCCATGGTACGGTTTCTGGATGCCATGTCCGAGGCGCTTTCCCGACAGGTGTATATCGAGGCCAAGATCATGGAAGTCCGGCTGAGCGATAAAAATGAATTGGGCATCGATTGGTCGGCGCTGGATGTGGCCTTTACGGCAACTGATTTTTTTGTGGACAGCTTCAATCTGAGCTTCAACGGCGGCAGCCTGCTGACCTTGGCGAACCAGTCGGCATTGAATGCAGTCGTGGATTTTCTGCACACCCAGGGCGACGTGTCCGTCGTGTCCAATCCCCACCTGGCTCTGATGAACGGACGATCCGCCCTGCTGACCGTCGGATTCCAGTTTCCCTATGGCGATATTGACGGCGTCGACCGGGACGACGACACCAAGGTGGTGACCTTTGGCGTCAGCATCAAGCGGGCGATCCTGGGCCTGCAGTTCGGGATTGCGGTTCAGATTGCCGCCGACGGTATGGTGACCATGAATATCGTTCCCACGATCACGCGTATCCAGGAAGAGGTCGATGTTGAATTGCCCACCTCCGCCATCTCCACGCAGAGCATCAAAAACCCGATCATCGACCTTCAGGAGATGTCCACCACCGTGCGGGTGCACGAAGGCAATACGGTGGTGATGGCCGGTCTGATCAGCCAGGTGAAAAACCAGCAGCAAGAAGGCGTGAGCGGTTTGGGGAATCTGCCCCTGGTGGGCGGATGGTTCAAACACGTGGAAGACAAGGTGCAGACCCGGGAATTGGTCATTTTTATTACGCCCCATATACGAAAGGGGGCGTAAGCGGTGTGCCTTACCAAGCATAAAATGATTCTAATGATTCAAGGTCTAAGGCGTAACCGCCGATAGCAACGTGTAACGGGTGATGCCGGTCAATGATCGACGGCATCGGACTTGCTGCACATGAGAAAATGAAATTGGAGGATTGGTTATGACAAGGAATCAAAAAGGCTTTACGTTGGTAGAGATCGCCATCGTGCTGGTGATCATCGGGCTGTTGATCGGTGGGGTCCTCAAGGGCCAGGCGATGATCCAGAACGCCAAAGTCAAACGGGTGGTCAAATCCGCCGACGAGGTGCGGGCCGCCTTCTACACCTTTTACGACAAATATGGGGCCTATCCCGGAGACGAGAACCTGGCCGCCAGTCCGCCCACCGATACCAACAACGGTAATGGAGACGGGCTGATTTCTGCTGCTGAGGCCCCCCAGGTGTTCGAGGACCTGGTGTTGGCCGGCATCATTGACGGGACCTATGACGGCAGTGCCACCAGCCTTCCCAAACACGCCTTCGGCGGTGTCTATCGGCTGTACTGGGTCAATCCCGGTTCCGGAGCCAATCACCACATCCGCTACGACAACCTGCCCTGGGACGTGGCGCTGGAGATCGACACCAAGTATGACGACGGTGTATACAATACGGGCACCATCCGCGCCAACGAAAATTACACGGCGGCGGGCAGTCCGGTTGCCTATTTCTACCTGCCGCTATAGGTTGCCCGCACCTGCCTGTGCGCCAGAGAGCATGCCGCCGCCTCCCGCAGGAACCATCCCTGCGAAGGCGGTGGTGTTATCCGTAGCGTCTGTAAACCAGCACGACGATCGATCCTTGTGTGGGATGCCATGAAAAACCGCCAAGCCGGCTTCACCATCATCGAGATGGCCATGGTTATGGTCATCATCGGGCTTATCGTGGGATTCGGCGCCTCGCTCATCGGTCCCCTTTCCATTCGGGCCAAACGGATCGAGTCCACCGAAACGGTGGATGCCGGTGCCGAGGCGGTTGCCGGTTATGCCGCCGCCAACCGGGGCCTTCTGCCCACAGCGGCCCAGTTTCCCGGCATCATCAAAAAACGCAACGACGCCTGGAGCCGACCCGTTCAATACATCTATGATTCCGTTCTGGCCGACGGAAACCCGGCCACCGGCGACCTGTGCACACGCCGAACCACCCGGATCATCCTGCGCCAGTGTCCGGACCCCGCCTGCAGTGCGCCGGTCTCTGTGGCCAACGTGGCTTTTTTGGTGTTGAGCGGCGGTGAGAACTTCAACAATCAGACCGCCGGCAGCCTGGCCGTTAACGCGGCCACGGTCATCGACGTCTACCCGAACGGGGTGGGCGACGTCGACGGCTATGCCGCCGACCTCAACCGGGCCGAACCCTTTGACGACATCCTCTATTGGGCCACCCTGGACGAACTGCGCGGCAAGATCGGCTGTCGGGGCCCGCAGCTGGCGATAATGAACAACGAACTGCCTCCCGGTCGGACCACCAGCCCCTATTCGGCGGCGGTTTATGTTGACGGGGGGGTTCCTTTTGCCGCAGGCGGCGATTACCTCTGGTGCGTCGAGACGCCCACCGGTGCGGCACCTTCTGGTTTGAACTTTCGCAACCATGCGGACACGGGCAACATCGGATTCGACACGGATGGCGCCGGTTTGGCGGAAAGCAGCGCCGTCTGGACACGTGCCGACCACATATTGATCAACGGCACGCCAACGGTTGCCGGAAGCTTTCTGATGACTGTCTGGGTTCGTGACAACAGCAACCCGGGCAACGACGCGGCATGCGCCGGCGGCGCGTGCTTGGACAACTGCACCCGTCGTTCCTTCGTGTTGACCGTCAACCCCTGACCCGGACTAAGCCGGAAAAAACAAATTGCAAGCACTAAATCTCAACAAAAATTCAAATTACAATATCCAAATTCGTAACCGTTTAAGCGTTCAAAGGTTCAGGGTTGAAACCCGATCTCAAGATCATAAGGTTTGGCATCTTGGATTTTAGTCATTGTTATTTATTTGTCATTTGGATTTTGGCTATTGTTATTTATTTGCGATCTGTCTTTTTGTTTTCTGACATAAAAACCACGAATTTCAGGATTAAGAGAGCAGAACCTTCACTATACCGCATGTCCATGGATAATCCCGGATTCTTCCGATCAGCAACCGGTCAGGCCGGTATGGCCCTGATGCCCATTGTGTTGACCTTTGTGATCGCCGGTGCATTGATCGGTGCCGGGATGCATCTGGTGGGCCCCACGACCCGGCGGATGCGAACCGAAACGACCCGCAGCATGCTCGACCGGGCATCCCGTTCCGTCATCGCCTGGAGCGCAGCCAACAGCCGTCTGCCCACGGCCGCGGAATTCGTCACGGCCGCCGGTGTTCGCGACGATCCCTGGCGACGTGCGTTGGTCTACGTGTATGACGGCAATCTGGCCACTTCCGCCGGTGGCGGGCTGTGCGGCCGAGAGTCTACGGGGATCGTCGCCAATGGTGTGGCCGATACGGCGTTTTTCATCATCAGCGGCGGTGAGAATGTTGCTGTCGATACCACACCGGGCATCTCGGGGGCCTATGTCGGCAACGCCGCCGTTTCTGTGTTGGACCTGACCGAGGTCGTATCGCTGGCCGATCTGAGTAACCGGGCGGGCTGTTTCGACCGCACGGCCGGCCGGCTGGCCATACTCAACCATGAACTCCCCGGGGGCTGCAGCGCTGAACCCTACCGCGGTGACCTGTTTGCCGAGGGCGGCGTCCCACCCTACACCTGGGCAGCGACCAGCCTGCCGGCCTGGATGACCCTCGCCCCGGCGGGGACGGCCTGCGACTGCAACGGCACCCCTTCCAGCCCCGGGGCCTTTACGCTGGTGGCGACCCTGACCGATTCGGCAGGAAGCGTGGTGGAGCGGCGCTTTGATTTCAGTGTGGCCGCATGCGCTGCCGGACCCTCGCCGGTCTCCAATTGGGATTTCAATGAAGGCGTGGGCTCGACGGCTGGTGACGGGGCGGGTCCCAACAGTGGCACGCTGATCGGGAACACCGCCTGGTCCACCGATACACCCGACGGCAGCGGGGCATCGCTCTCCTTTGACGGATCCGGCGATTATGTGCGTGTCAGCGACCATTCCAGCCTTCACCTGACTGGCCAACTGACCCTGATGGCCTGGGTCAAGGAGACCGCTATCGGCCAGTATGCCAAGGTCATTTCCCGTCGCAGCGGGTATTATTTCTATTTTTTGGGGGTGGACAACGGCAATCCCTATGGCGGGATCGGTGACGATGTCACCTACACGGTTACGGGGAAGTCCCTGCTCATGTCCCTCGACCGCTGGAACCATCTGGCTTTGGTTTACGACGATGCCGTCGACCGCATGTTCCTGCATTTCGACGGCACCGAGCGCATGACCCCGGTGACGCAGAGTCTGCCTGCCACCGTCGGGGTAGACCTGTCCATCGGTGCCGATTCCGAGGGGGCCGCAGGCTTTTTCACCGGGGATGTCGATGACGTGGCGGTATACGACAGGGCCCTGAGCGATGCCGAAATCCGCGGCCTCCTGGCCGGGCCCGCTCACCCAAACCGCGTGGTATCCTATGGGTTCAACGGTAACGCCGACGACGGCGGGCCCGGCGGCCATGATGGCACCATGGTCGGTGGAACATACACGACAGACCGCTTCGGTCTGCCCAACGCCGCCCTGCGCCTGGACGGCAACGACTATGTGCAGGTAGCCGATCATCCCGACCTACGCCTGACAAACGGGCTGACCCTGGCTGCCTGGATTCGTGAGCGTTCGCCGGGAACCTATGCCAAAATCATCTCCCGGCGCGCCGGTAATTACTTCTACTTCCTGGGGGTGGACAACGGCCGACCGTACGGCGGCATCGGCGACGGCAGCGGGAAAACGGTGACGCGCAAATCCATCGCCATGATTCCGGACCGGTGGCATTTCGTTGCCTTTGTTTACGACGATGCCGCCGACAGCATGCGGATCTATTTCGATGGCAGCCTGGATGAAACCGCCGTGGCCGTGAGCCTGCCCCTGCTGCCCGGCGTCGACTTGACTATCGGTGGAGACAACGAGGGAAGCCAGCATTTTTTCACGGGATCGATCGACGGGGTGGCCATTTACGACCAGGCACTGACGGTGGACCAGATCAGGGAGAGTTATTGATCAGAATTTCCCAATCACATCATACAGGGGCAAAAGGATGGAGAGGACGATGAAGCCGAAAATGCCCCCCAGCATGATGATCGACATGGGCTCGATGGCGGCGATCATGGTCTGGACAGTCCGTTTGGCCTCGCGGTCATAATAATTGCCCAACCGTTTGAAGCAAACATCGATGGTGCCGGTGGATTCGCCGTTGCGCACGGCCCCGAGCAATAGGGGAGGAAAGCCGCCGGCTTTATCGAAGCCGTCGGAGATGGAATCGCCTCCCTGAACCGCGTCAAAGGCTTTTTTCAGCAGCAGCTCCAGATATCGATTGCCGAGGACGTTTTCCGAAAGGATCTCAAATATACCGTTGATGGACATGCCAGCCTGGTACATGGTGGCAAAGTTATGGCTGAGACGTGCCATGGCGATATTGGAAATCACCGCGCCCATGATCGGCAGCTTGAGAATATGCCGATGAACCTGCACCCCTCCTTTTTCCGTCCGTTGAATCAAATAGAAAAAGATGCCGCACAGTGCCACGCTGAGGGTGATAACGGCCCACCAATTCCTGAAGAAATTGCTCAGGTCAAGAATGAACCGGGTCATGGTGGGCAGTTCCACGCCCATCTGCACCAGCAGGCCGGCCAGCTGGGGCAGCACGTATCCCACCCAGACGCCGATCACCGCCACGATGACGATGATCACGAATGACGGGTAGATGGCGGCACGTTTGACCGTGGAGCGGATTTCCTCCTTCCACTCTAAAAACGTAGAGAGATCCTTGAGACATTTGGGCAGTACACCGGTTTCCTCACCCATGCGGATGATGGCCAGGTCCAGTTTGCCGAACACCTTGGGAAACCGTGACATGGCGGCGGTGAAGGTGTTGCCGTTTTCGATGGCGATGCGCATTTCGTCGACGATGCGCCGCATGGGCCTGGAAGGTAGCTGAACGGCATTTTCCTCAAGTGCCGAGAGCATGGGCAGGCCCAGCTCCAGGGTCTGGTAGAGGCGGTGGTAAAACTCGATGATGTCCCGGTTGCCGATACGCTCACCAAGGATGCTTTTGCTCAGAAACCCGTCGGTGTGCAATTGGCCGGAGACCAGGGTGAGGTCCTTGTCTGCCAGCTTGACCTCCAGTTCCCGATCGCTGGCGGCAATGGTGCTTCCCTTGACCAGGCGGCCGGAAATATCAATGGCCTGGTAGCGGAATTTAGGCATCGGCCACCACCCGGTAGACCTCCTCGAAGGAGGTGATGCCGGCGGCAGCCTTTTTCAGGGCCTGCTGGAGCATCAGGCTGGTGCCGGCATTCACGGCCGCTTCTTCGATGGTGCTGTGCAGGGCATCGGCAAAGATCAGGGATTGAATCTCCCGATCCACGCGGATCACTTCGTAAATGCCCGTTCTGCCGCGGTAGCCGGCCTGGTAGCAGGAGTCGCACCCCACGGGGACCACCAGCCGCTCCGGCGGGGTGATGCCATGCTGCTGGAATAACGTCGACCTGCTGCTCGGTGGGCGCGGCGTATTCGCAGCAGTTGGTGCAGATTTTCCGAACCAGCCGTTGGGCGATGACCATGCTCAGGGATGAGGCCAGGATGCTTTTGTTTACCCCCAGGTCCAGCAGGCGGTTGATCGCCGATGCGGCATCGTTGGTGTGCAGGGTGGAAAAAACCAAGTGACCGGTCATGGATGCCCGCAGGGCCAGATCGGCCGTTTCCGTATCCCGGATTTCGCCCACGAGAATGATGTCCGGATCCTGGCGCATGGCCGATCGCAGGGCGTTGCCGAAAGAGAGGCCCGCCTTGGGGTTGACGGCGGTCTGGCGGATGGTCGGGATCACGTACTCGATGGGATCCTCCACGGTCATCACGTTGATGTTGGGGCTGTTGACCGTCATCAGGGCCGAATAAAGGGTCGTGGTCTTTCCGGAGCCGGTTGGGCCGGTGGCCACAATCAAGCCGTAAGGCCGTTTAATGTTTTTTAAAAAAAGGTCTAAATCCTTGTCTTCCAGGCCCAGCCGCTGCAGGTCACCCACCACCTTGCTGTAGACCAGCAGCCGCATGACCACGGTTTCCCCCAGATGGGTCGGAAAGGTAGAGACGCGGATATCGAAGTCGCCGATATCGCCGGAATACTTGATGCGTCCATCGTGGGGGATGTTGGGGTTGGAGATGTCCATGTCCGCCATGATTTTGAAGCGGGTGACCAGGCCTTTGTGAAAACGGACGGGAAAGAGGAATTTCTGCTGCAGCACACCGTCGATGCGGTAGTAGATGCGGGTCAGCTTTACGTCGGGCACCACGTGGATGTCGCTGGCGCCCAGCACCAATCCTTTTTCGAGCAGCCGGTTCCCCAGCACGACGATCTGGTTTTCCTCGAATTGGGCATCCGTCACCGTGGCCCGGGTGACGCGGTCGATGTCGGCGTCAATGGCCAGGGCGGTCTTGTAGTAAAGCTCGATGGCCTGGGACAGCCAGTCCTTGGAGGCGATGTAGGTCTCCACCTGGCAGCCGGTGATGCGGGCCAGTTTGTCCTTGGCGACCACATCGAAGGGATTGTTGGTGGCGGCCAGGATGGTGTTGTCGCGTTTCTGCAGCGGCATGATCCCGTGGGTGGTGACGAACTCCTGGGGGACCTGGGCGATGAGGCCAGGATCCACCTTGATGGCATCCGTGTCCAGCAGCTTGGCGCCACTTTGCACCGCCAGACTCATCTGGAGCTGCTTCCTGGGTGACCCAGTCCAGCCGCAGAAGCACATCACCCAGCATGACGCCGGTTTTTTTGGATTCTGTGAGGGCCATCTCCAGCTGATCCTCGTCGATGAACCCCAAGTCGATAAGAATGTCGCCGATGCGTTTTGCCATCTTACTGCCCTGTTGCCGGTGATTGGGCGTTGTCGAGATACCGCCTGAGCGTCCGGATGCGTTGGGTAATGGTTGCTTTGTCGGTTTCAGATGATTCCGACGGGCCTCGCAGAACGGCTTCATAATGGGAAACCGCTTTCGGATATAAGCCCAGTGCATCGCAGGTTACCGCCAGGTTAAACTGAAGCCGGGGATCGCTCGGGCCGTTCCCTTTCGGCTTCGCGGTACAGATGCCAGGGCTTCGGGGAGTCGGTTCATCCGGGCAAAGACCACGGCCCGGTGAAAACGGATTTCCCAGGGGGATGCATCCGACAGCGCAGCTTGCCTGGTCCAGGTAGTCCAGGGCCTTTTCAGGGGAGCCCATGCCGATTGCCGCCATGGCCAGGTTCAACAGCACGCCTTGGGGCCGCGGGTTTGAGCGTTCCAATCGGTTGAGAAGGGGGTCGGCCTCGACATAATTTCCCTGTTGCATGTATGCGGCGGCCAGGTTCAGCATGGCACCCGGGTGACTTGAATCGGCTTTGAGGACCTGCCGGTAAAGGCGGATGGCGTCGGCCAGGCGGCCGTTGCGATGGTAGGTGCGGGCCTTTTTGTAAAACAGATCCTCTTCCCCCCGGATGGGGCGTTTTTCCGGACCGCCGCCCCTGCGTTCAACTTGCCGATGGTCTCGGATGCCTGACCTGTCTCGGGCGAGGGGACAGGCTGCGCGGAAAGCCTGGGTTGCCGAGGTACCACTGACCGGCTTTTCTCACGCCGGTCGGTTTGAACTGGACCGGGTTCGAAGGTGCGGGGGACCGCGTTCGGTTCTCCTTGAGCGGGTTCGACCGGCACTTCAATCGACAAGGCGGTCTTGGCCGAAGCGGGGACCGCCGGTTTCTGATCGGCTGGTTGTATCGCCGGCACCAATTCCCCGGCGCGGGTGTCCGGCCTTTTAACGCTGACCGCCAAAGACGGTGGTGCCGGATTCACCACGGCTGTGGCAAGGCGATCTTTCTTCGGCGGATCTTCGGATGTTAAGATTTCCGTTTGACGATCTGCCGATGCCGGCAGGGGCTCACCGTCGGACCGGTTCCGGACTTCAGATGTCGTATCGGCGGGAGGATTTGCCGGCGGTCGTGAGCGTCCAGGCTGGGGCGTTATCGCCAGCAGGGAGTCGCCGTTGCTGGATTGAATCATGTGATTCCCGGAAAAGACCGCGATGGTCAGCAGACTCAACCCTGCCAGCGCAGCAAGCCAGCGCCTGGTTATCCGAGGCCGATGAGATACGTCGATAAAGCCCTGTGCAACGGGGCTTACCGTGGTCTCACGCTTTTTTTTCCTCAGAGCGTCGTTCATCAGGCTCATGCCATCGACTCCGGTTTCACTTCGGCAGATTTCGACAATTTCTAGCGGTTAACCACCTGGGCCAGAATTTGACCGCTGCTGTTTATCCGTTCAGCAGTGATGGTCGCGTCTTCAACCGATACAAAAAGACCGGTATAGATTTCATTATCGCCCGCCATGCCCGTTTCCATTAGGCTGTCATAGCCGATTTCTGATATAAATCTAAGAATTTCGGCATCCGAGAGGTCAGGCTGCCTCGGCAGCACCCTGACCGTCCATGGTGCATGGATGACCCGGGCCTCTTCCAATTGGTGGGCGTCTTTGTATCGGGCGGCCTGGTTCCGGCTTTCAAATTTACCGGCAACGATCCGGTACCACTGCCCGGCCTCCACCGCTTGCCAGTGAGCGGGTATCGCTTTTTGCCGGTATTGGGCCACGCTCCGCCTGGCGCGTTCTAATGTGCGAAATGATCCCAATTGGAGGGCATAGGTGGCGGGTGGGGCGGGTTGTGGCGGGACTCGTTTTTTTTCAACCGTTTCAGGCAGACTGGGGTCGCCTTTCGTTACGATGGCAGCCGCATCTGAAATGTTGCCCGATACCATCTCTTTTGCGCCCGTCCCCGGCGGCTCACTGCCTGCCGGTTCTATTGGCAAGGGGGAAAGGCCAACGACGTCGGAATCAAGCGGCTGAGATCCCGGCGTCGACTCCGCTGTTTCCTCGATGGCCGCGGGGCGGGTTTGGATCGGTGTGGCCGGGATCTGGTCACCGTGGCGCATGGCCAAAAAAACGACGGCAACCAGCACCAGCAATATCGCGGCAACCGGCAGTTTGTAGCGCAGGGTGGGGACGCCTTTTCTAGCCTCGCGAATAGCCATGTCCGGCAGCTCAGCCAGGGCCCGGTTCACATGGGCGGGACCGATGGCCGGCGCATCGTTGACGTAGCCGGCGGTGAGGGCAAAATCGCAAATTTTATTGATCAGCCGCGGAATGCCGCCGGACCTTTTATGGATCAGTTGCGTCGCGGTATGGCAGAAAGACACCTGACCCTTGTTGCCCGCCACAAAGAGCCGCCGGGAGATATACGCGCCGGTCTCCTGGACGGTCAGCGGGTTGAGGCGGCAATGAACGGCGATGCGCTGTTTCAACTGCCGCAACCGATCGTTGGCAAGCATGTCCAGCAGTTCCGGCTGGCCGGACAGGACCACCTGGATGAGTTTGCGCTTGTCCGATTCCAGGTTGGACAGCAGGCGCAGGTCTTCCAGGGTCTCCGGTGTCATGGTCTGGGCATCGTCGATGATTACCACAAAGGGACGGTTCGTGCTATCGGCCAGCAGGCGCTGGTTGAGCTGGTCGATGAGCGCTTTTTTGGTGGCCTGTGGCGGCAAGGGCATACCCAGATCCTCGAGGATGCTGGCCAGCAGTTCATGGCCGGAAAGCGACGGATTGATCACGTAAACCGTTTCTGCCTGGAGGCTCAGCCGATCGAGAAGCGTCCGGCACAAGGTGGTTTTACCTGTACCCACCTCCCCGGTGAGCAGGACGAATCCCATGCGGCCCTCGATGGCGTAGCCGATCTTGTCGAGCACCTGCTGGTGGCTGCTGGCCGAGAAGAGAAACTCCGGGTCCGGGGTGATGGCAAAGGGGCTTTCGCTGAGCTGGTAATACTCCAGGTAGACCCGTCCCGGCGGCGTGTCCACCGGGTCGGCGATGACAAGCTTGAACATGGCTTCCGTCATCGGAATCCTCTGGGTTGCGGGTCTGGCTCAAGGGGGCGATCAGGGAAAATACCGCCTGATCATTTCCGGGCTTCTCCACCAGTTATCGGTCTGGATGGTGAGTTCTTTAATTATAATGGAGTTGTCGTTCGAAGCGTAAGGAGAAAAATGGCAGGCCAGGAGGGATTCGAACCCCCAACACCCGGATTTGGAGTCCGGTGCTCTACCAATTCGAGCTACTGGCCTGCAACGTGGTCGGAGGCAATTTCTATACAACAGATAATGGAAAAAGTCTGCTAAAAAATGGGGCACGACCGTTCCACCAGTGCGGCCCATCCGATTCAATTTTGACATGCAACCGAAGCATTAGTCGAGGCAACACCTTTTTAATTGCATTTAATAAGCGGTTAACATTCGATAGCAGTGCAACGCGCAGTCCCGAGCCTGTAACGCGTTTGCCGTTGGGGAGAAGCGGCTGGCTATCGACTTAACGGAGAATCGATGAATGCCGTTCAGTAGATAAGGGGCCGTGGCTCAATGTTCACGACCCAAAAGGGCTCAATTCTAAACGACCGTTGACACAGGGGTTGTAGACAACAGATGGATTTGGGCAGGATAGGGCAGGTTAAAAAACAAAAAACCTGCTGAAATACAGCAGGTTTAATGTTTTCCCTGGTGCCGAGGGACAGAATCGAACTGCCGACACGGGGAATAACTGCAACATTCTGAAAATATATATAAAACCGTATTCTGGCCTTCTCTGTCGTCTCGGTTGTGGACAAGTTTTGTAGCCGATCCTGAGGATAAACGCAACACCTCTCAAGCCTTGACTCTCTGGGAAATGCAAGCTATAGGGGACCAACGGCACACTTTTTGAGACACCCACCCCGTTGACCTACCATTTGGAGAGGAGATCCACCCTTCCGTGAGAAACAATGTTGTCACGTCTAATGGTGTCGAGCCTCGGCATCTGGACCGAAGTTCAGCCATTATGCATCTATGTAGCTGGTGTTCCACTTGGAGCGAACCTGACCGCTTAAACTGTGATCAGACGGAATGCCCCCTCCATGGTTTCCGAATCGGTGATGGACAAGTGAAGGAAGCGGTCTTTCCACTCGTTGACCCTCGATCCAAGGCTATCCATGAATACTGTTGTGGGTGCCGCAGGGGAGGCATGGTAAAGAATCACACTGAGGACATGGTCAGGCTCGATGTCACCAACTGTGATGCAGAAGATGTTTGCCCTCTGTGGCCCTGGAGGGACCTCAGCCACGCTGAGTGATTTCCGTCCCCGCAAACCGTTGCCTGCTGTGTGTCCGCAAGGACCAATTCAGGGCAATCTGCCCTGTGTAAATATTTACTGAGGAGCGGGGGATTGACCCACGCCCAGGAATGTCATCCTCTTGGAGTGTCTGGTTTTTCAGACCAGCAGGTTCAGCCACTTCTCATTGGACCTGCCAGGCCTCAGGTCACTGGTCTTCCAGCATTTGATGACAGCCAGTTCAGGATACTTTAGTTTTTGGCAGCGGTGTCGATGATGAAAAGAGACCGCTTCAATGTCGAATCATAAGGAAGGCAAGCCATGTTGTCCTACACAAGACATCCGAACCTCGATTTCACCTGCTTTGTTTCTAATGGGGAAACCATCATTGAAGAATGGCTGGAAACGGTTCTTAATTATCGTTCGGAAGGATTAACAAATCGTGAACTGTATGACCTTAGACTGCATCAAAACCTTTACTCAAACGAAGAGATCGGACAAATCCTTGAGTTGGCAGTCAATAATCGAGCAATGCACACAAAAAATCGGAGGACAGCAATTGTTGTAGGCAATCAGCCACAATTCGGTCTCTCAAGGATGTATGAACTCAAGTCTGAAATAGAAGGGGTGCTGACAAAAGCACATGTTTTCTATCAGTTGGATGAAGCCCTTGAATGGCTTGGTGACGATTTGGCCGGTTGCATTGCCAAGTAAAATGGTAATTAACACGGACGAAGGAGATGGTATTGCAATGAACAGGCAGGAAGACGACGAACACTATGAAAACGGGAAAGACACATTACCCAGGCACGCCAAACGGACCAAGTTCAGAGAGTCTGACGATGATGAGAATGCGGCTGCGTCCAGGGATAAACGTTCCAGTAAACGTTCTAATCGTCGAAAAAGGGGCAAAGATGATGTCTGGCCCGATACCGACGATTAGTGGCTGTACCGCTTGCATATGATCTCAAAACTCACTCCGTGGGTGTGTGGCTTAAAGGCCAGTGCCTTTTTTTCTGCCAGAGTGTCTCGGTCGGTGCAGTATTCCCCGAACGGCATTACCGATGGACGGTCTGAGGGTGATCCCAGTGATGAGGTGGGTGGGCAGTCCGTGGGACTGCGTCCTGCGCCGTCACGGTTGCCGGTAAAAAAGCGATAAGAAAAATCAATAACAGAAACAACAGGCCTATTTTTTTGCATTACGGATTCCTCCTTGGCTTTGGTGTGCAACGCGGAATTTGAAGGGAAGCGCAATGATGAGGTAAAATTTTTAGCTATGCTGACTTCCCTGTGTACGATGACCGTTTTTTTACTTCACCGTGTAGCCGCGTCCTTCCATGCAGGCGCCAAAGGCCCGGTTGTAATTGGCGCGATTGTTTGCATAGTTGTTAGCCTGTTGATCGGCCCCCTGCTGCTGCGCATACTGGTTCCGTCTTCTGGCACCGCCGACCAGCGCGCCTGAGGCAGCGCCGATGGCGTTGTTCTATGGAGCACCGGGTGGTTTTGGTCTGGCTGAACCCAAATGAACCATACCGCCCCAATCAGCTGAGTATCATCGAAGGATAAAATCAATTTTATCGTCGTAAGCGACAGGGTCTTTTACCCTCGACGTCGCAATTAATAAATCTACTTCCGATGATCCTTCTGCAGGTAGAGGTAACCCAATCCTGCGCTGACGCCATAGCCTTCGGTACCTTCCAGAGCCAACGGCTGCAAAGTGAAACTTTTATCAAAACCGCCGAGCAGTATCTGGGCACCGGCACCGACCCCCATCGAGGCCTTTGCTTTTTGTCCGAAGTATTTTCCTTGCAGGGCGTAGGAGCCGGTCTTGTAATTCGAGGATGGCGAAAAGACTATATAAGCAAGCTGTTCGTTGCTTTTAACGCTCAAATCAACCCCGAGTTTGTATCCCATTTCGCCGATGTAGTACTCTTCGTTGCCGGCCGTGTCGGTAAATACTGCATCAATATCTACAGATGATTTGATGATCAGATTATGCCCCGTTCCAGGCAGCGCGGTTACCTTCAGCGTAAAGATAGTAACCGTCATTTTTAGGGCCAACAGCGGTTTGATGAAACAATTGCTTTTTACAGGACACACATGTGAGTTCCACCAAGTCACTCCTCTTTCATCAGTGTAACGAATAGGTAGGTGTTTGATTTTATTTTTAAAGACAGACTGTTGGGAGCATTTGAAAGAATGATGTTGAGTGGTGTATCTTTAAAATACGGATGTTCGAAGCACCTACTTCGATAGGTACGAACACATCTGTACGGAAAGGCTAAAGGTTATCAATAGATAAGTCAATGCAAATGAAAAGATAACTGATAGTTCGAGAGTTGGTATTGCTTTGGATGGACTACAGGAGAGCCTCTGGTGAAGTTTTATTCCAACGGTCCAGACCTTTACTTGATTCCCATGTCCCATCTCCTTTAATCCCATCAAGCTTACCTGTTCCCTTGATTAATGTAAATGTACCTTTCATATGGCCTTTTTCAACGGACTTACCTTCCCAACTGGTTATTCGTTTATCACCATCTTTAAGAATTGATATTCCATATCCGTGACCAGATCCCATCCCTGAGTTTAAGTTGAAATCCATCAAACCGACAGAAATGTGAGGCGTTATTTCACCTGTTGACTCGTTAAAGTATACTGCTCCTCAAGTGACCTTGACGATGTTACCCTCGGCAGCCCGGCTGTCTTGAGTTAACCCAGATCAAGAAATATCAGCGGCGCACCAAGATCTTAGCGAACCGTGGTTTTCCGTCCCGATTTTGCAATGGGTTTGGCTTTATTCGACTATTTATTGTTGATCAGATAACTGAATTGTTACAATGGTTTTGGGATATTTTCAATTATTCAAATAAAATGTTGCTCTTTCCTTAATAATTCAGAAACCTGAATTACAGATATATTGAGATAATTGCCAGTCCGGTACTATTACTGATACCACTCTCTTTAAATGTCTACAACAAGATCTAACCAGTCATACTCTGGACAGCACGTTTGACCGCACCCTCAAGCTTGATCGACGGAATAAGGTACGCAGAAATAATTAAAATTTCCTCTTCGGCCTCATTGAGCAACTCTACCATCTGCATAGCAAGCTGCACCGGTGCACTTGAGTCGGCAGAGGGGTTTTCGACTGGTGGTTTGTCCACAAAAAGAAACGCTTCGCCCCCAAAAGCCTCTCGCACGGCGTCCTCCCAAAGCCGACGCCTTGCTTCCGGCGATATATCTTCGTATTCGTAAACCCCAGGATCTCTCAGGTGACGCACAGAATCAAGATCTATGAAGTTTGGCTCGATATGCGTAACCATATCGATGGGCAAGGACCAGTCGTCGTTGAAGTAATCATCGAAGGAAGCGGTTACCTCCTAGACGATCGGGCCGCCTGCAAGAAGCTCCATATCGCGAAAGTTAGCCTCGCTGTTGAGACCAAAATATTCGTCGGCAAGATTTCGGCCCCCGATGATCACTATTTGATTGTCAACGATCATCGCCTTGTTGTGCATCCGATGATCGAGCCGGTGGAACTCGGTGAGGTTGAGAATCTCCCGGGAAACAAATCCACTGGACCGTTGCTTGAACGGATTGAACACGCGGTATTCTATTTTCGGATGGTCCGCCAGACCCACCAAGATCTGGTCTTCAGAAATGAGAAACGTGTCATCGATTAAAATCCTGACCATCACACCGCGGTCCGCAGCAGACACGAGACGATCGAGAATAAGCGAACCGGTGGTATCAAAATCCCAAAGAAAAGTCTGCAGATCGATACTTTCGACAGCACTGTCAATCGCCATGAGTCGCCAATCGAGAGCACGCTTACCGTCATTCAGCAGCACAAACCAGTTATCAGGTCGAATCGCTGTTAGCGATTGCCAAAGCGGTGCATCACTCGGCGGCAGCGTATATTCATCGGGCAGTTGAACTGGTTTTAAGGTTGAGCATCCACTGACGAACAGGGTTAGTACTGTTAGGATTACAAAAAGCCTCATTTTAATCGAAATGACCACGCTTACCTCATTGATATAATATTTCGAAATTCAATACAAACAGGCTAACTTGCGTTATCTGCTTGGGATAGAGACAATGCTTGACCATTATACATCTTGTGGCTTGCCACTGACCTCAATGGTTAAGTCAAAATAGCATGTTTATTCAGTATAGAACAGGTCCGATGAAAATTTGGTCGGTTAATGTAACTCCAACTCATCACCAGCCAACAGAACCATTTTCAACGTCCATAGCTGTAGCGCCGATGCTGCCTATATTGTATGGCTCCGATGCATTATATATAGCGGTGAACTGGGAATAAGAGTATGAAGGAGTGACCCCAACATATACTATTCGACGTAGATACTACGAAAGTGGTGATTACATACCAGTATTTTGGGCAGGATCATTTGACAGCAATGGCAATTTAATTGTAGCCGACGCCTTTCGCGGGTTGTTGTCCATAAGTCCAGATGGATCAATTTCAGAACTATCTACAATCGCAGATGATATTCCGATCCGCTATGCAGATGATGTAGATATCGCAGCTGATGGTAAGATTTATTTCTCGGACGCATCAACTAAATTCGGGGCGAAAGAATCAGGGGGGACATACGAAGGGAGCCTGCTTGATCTAATGGAACATGGCGGTCATGGCAGATTACTGGTATACGACCCAGCTACGAAGGAGACCAAGACACTGCTGGATGGGCTTACTTTTGCCAATGGTGTTGCTGTAGGCCACAATCAAAAATTCGTCCTGGTGAACGAAACCGGTGGTTATCGGGTAATTCGATACTGGATTTCAGGTCTTAATAAAGGACAGTCAGAAGTATTTATTCATTCGTTACCATCTTTTCCAGATAATATATCAACCGGCCTTAATGGACGTTACTGGGTAGCTTTTGTTTCTCCAAGAAATCAATTGGTGGACGACCTTGCAGCAAAACCCTTCATGCGTAGGGTCATACAGCGTATGCCAGCCTTTTTACGTCCCAAAGCGGTAGCCTATGGCCATATCATTGCAATTGATGAGACTGGATTGGTGGTTGAAGATCTCCAGGACCCTGATGGAGGATATCCTATTAATACTAGTGTAACAGAAACAAAGGATTATCTTTATATTGGAAGTCTTGTTGCACCAGTTCTTGGGCGTATTGATAAAAATAAAATAGGATTGAGAAACCGTTGATGTCTGATACTCTCCAACTCATCACCACCCAATCCAATAACCTTTTTAGGGGCCGTAATTACAGTGAACATGTCGATAAATTTGGGAGGCTCAAGATACGCGGATTGGAAGAAAATCCCATTAGAATCATTAAAATGTATTCCAACCTTCCGTGCCAAATAGTAGAAATAGATTCAGATCACGCACCATTTTTTCAGCATCAAAAGAGCTAACAAGGCATCTATTATCAATATAGCTTTAATGTATTTATCGAGAATAATCTTGATTATTTGCATTGCATAGATAATGTATTAACGCTTGTTTAATTATTTTTAATCTATGTAAAAAGGAACGAATTGATGCCAGCAAAGAAAAAGGTTGATTACACGAAATTGCTTAAATTAGTTGAAAGCGGAAAACATCATCGGACCGATTGACCATATCCGTGTAGAAGGCCTATCCCGTGTGATCTATTCCCGTATTGAAAGAAGCTATCAGGAACGTGTCTTCCCAACCCAGTTTCTGTGGTTTTTGCCGGTGTATTATGAACGTTGACAAAAAGAATTTTTAAGCCGTATACTAAGAAATTATATCGTTTCTTATTTCCCCCTCCTTCTGAAGAACCAAAGTAGATTCGCTGAAATTGAAGTTGTAACCACATCACTAAATTATCAGAATTGTACAAATCTATGAATTTCATTGGTCTATAGATGCAACCCATAAAGACATATTCGGAATGTGGACCATTAAAATTGCCTGGAATAGCCCCTTGAACGGCATTTTGCCGTTTTTGGGGCTTTTTGTTTATACATTGGAAAAAAATCCATCAATATTAACCTTTAGGTGAATGTTAACTTAAAATATCCGGCAACTTATAGATGAAAGGATTACATATCATGGGAAAATATTTAGTTTTCTGGGAAGTGGATCAAACTAAAATTCCGATTGATCCAAAAGAGAGGGGCGGCGGTTGGAGTATGCTGATGGCAATGGTCGGTCAAGATCTCGAAAAGGGTGTAGTAAAAGACTGGGGGGCGTTTACTGGGGAGAACAGGGGGTACTCCATATATGAAGCTTCAAAAATTGAGCTCATGAAATCTTTGGCACAGTATGTTCCATTTTGCATTTTTAAAGTACATCCCATCTCTTCTGTGAGTGAAGCAAACGAAATGATAAGTTCTCTTACAGGTTAATACGACATAAAAAATAGAAGCGTGGATGGTGTTTCAATTGAAGGCTGCCCGGGTAATTAAAGTCATTTGACTTAAATGCAGAAAACGGGGGTAGAACATGCTTTGGGTTTCTTGAAGTGGAATTGAATGTAGTTCATCGACAAGACTAAGCGGAAAATTATCCGCAAATATGGCGAGCAAGCCAATTTAGGTGCAACTATTCGGAATTTTATAATATTGAAAATAAACGGGATAACAACCGCTAACACCTTGATCAATCTGAAGAATCTGTTAAGCATGTATAAGATTCCAACCTATCGCCACATTATCAACGAAGTTATCGATTTTATAATTGCCGGTGCTCATCGTTTTGCGGTAAACAACAAAGTTAGCTTTGGCATTTATATGCCATCCCTTGTTTCGTAGCTTCGGTAAGTTATCCTGGCTTTTTGTTTGCAGCAAAGGAGGAACCATGAGCCTAGCAATATGGCGGCTTTTTGCAGGGATTGGTTTGGTGGTTTTAATTTGTCCATGTGCGGCTTTGGATGCACAAGTGCTGCCATCAACTTCTTCGCCGATAGTGCCCTACGTGCGACCAGCTCCCTACGAAATTCGTTTTCCTGCGCGGACTTTCGTGCCGCAAGTGACGCGCCCCGATTGGGACGGCCTGCTCGCTAAAGGCGACTCGCGCGGTGTGCACGTGGTGGTGCAACTAACAAAAATTCCCAATCTGGACACACGGGCTGCCCTCGCAGAGGCGGGTATTAATCTGGGGCAGCCGCTGAGCGGTAACGCATATCTCGCTTTAGTCAAGGCAGACTTTAACCGCAATGCGGGCGTACTTGCGAAGGTGCGTTGGGCTGACGTGTACCGCGGTGATGACAAACTTTCGCCCAGCCTCAAGCGCGAAGCCGCGCTCACCTGGGCGCGGCGCACCCCAGGTCGCATCGAGCTGGTCGTAACGCTATTCAGCGATGTAAACATGGACGAATCCATCAGGCGCATCAAAGTGCTCGGCGCCAATATCATTGGCATAGCCGCTGCGGCGCATACCCTAACTGTGTCATTGCCCGGCGGGCGTGAGGCAGATCTCGCCCATTTAGATGGCGTGCGTTACATAGAACCTTCCGCCCCGCCGGGAAGAGAGGAAAGCGACCGGGCACGTAACCTTATCGGGGCCGATGTTGGTGCAATTCCCGCAGGGCGCCCCAATGGAGCAGGTGTTGTGGTCGGCGTGTTCGAGGGCGCACACGCGCAAACCACCCATCCGGATTTTGGCGGGCGCGTAACGCAAGGCGATGGAGGCGCCGTGAAATTCGGGGCCCACGCCACCATGACCGCCGGGATGATTGCAGGCAGCGGCGCCAACTCGGTTGTCAACGGTGCCACAGCAGCCAACCAATGGTGCGGTGTCGCGCCCGGTGCCAGCGTTCGAACCTACAACTACCTGAACTATGCCGCAGGTGGAGACGCAATCACTGATTACATCAACGACTTGACTGATGCGGTGCGGAATGACGGCGTGCATTTGATGGCCAACTCCTGGGGTGACTACGGCTGCACAACGCTGCCTTACGGCGCGTATGTCGGACGCGCACCGTTTCTGGATGGCGTGGTTGGAGGTTCACTCGGCCGTCCCGTAGCGATCGTGTTTTCTGCGGGAAACGAGCGCGACGGATATTTCGTCTCAGATAACGACCCTGAAAATAAAGGCTGTGTCGCCAATGCTGCTGCGCCTTTCGCCAACTATGGTACGCTCAATCACCCCAAGAGTGCAAAAAACATCATCGTCGTCGGCGCGGTGGACTCCAGCAACAATCTGATGTCCGTTTACGGCAGCTGGGGGCCCACCCTCGACGGGCGTGTCAAGCCGGACGTAGTCGCCGCCGGCCATCACAACGGCACGGTAAACAGCAACGTGAGCAGCATCACCAATGCCTTCGGCACCCCTACCGGCAATCCAAATCAGCAGGGCTATCGAGTCCCAATTTACGACTCGGCCTGGGTGTACGGCTGGTACTCGCAAACTTCCAGCGCGGCGGCCGAAGTTTCCGGCGGCCTGGCACTTATGATTAACGGATGGCGTACTGCCTTTCCTGGCAGTGCTGATCCACTGCCGTCCACGCTGCGGGCAGCGCTGGTCAACAACGCCGCCGATCTGGACACAGCCACTACCTGGTTCAACCCTGGCCCCGATTACGCCTCTGGTTATGGTCGGGTGCGCATCAGCAACTCTGTGCAATCAATGGAGCGGGGTGATGCGGCGGAAGGCTCTGTCATTCACAGCGGCGAAGAGGATTACTTTATCACTTTGGCCGCCGGCGCTGGGCCGCTGCGCATCACGCTTGCGTGGGATGACGAGCCCGCGGCCGATGGCGCTAACCCCTGCCTGGTAAACGACCTTGATCTCGTGGTCACGAACCCTAATGGTGTCCGGCACTTCCCGTGGACGCTCAATCCGGCAAATACTACTGCACCCGCCGTCCGTAACAGCGAAGACCATGCTAACAACCTTGAACAAGTGCTTGTCGACGTGCCAGTTCCGGGAAATTGGTCAGTGGTGGTGCGCGGCACCACTGTCGCAAGCGGCATGCAGGCTTTCTCGCTCGTCACGCCGAACGGCTTCTCTCGCCAGGCTTCGGAGCTACCCGCGCCGCCCACGGGCTTGAGGATAGTCCCTTGAAGGCAAACCAAGTTTGGGCTTTTCGGGTAGGGATTGGAGATCTTCGAGCTGCTTTCGCCCTCCTCCGCGGTAGGCGATACACCGGAAATTATCTAAGAGCCAAAAAAACCGGCAACTATGGCATAGAGCGGATTTCCCAAAAATCAGGTTTCCCGTTCATGCCCGCGTTACCACCACAAATTTAGAAAAAGCGATAAGCTGGATCAATGCCGTCTATTTGGTTTCAGCAGGTTTCGAACTCCCCAAGGCTATGTAGTGACCTGAAAAAGTATGCTCCCGATGATCAGACCAACTGCAAGTTGAGTCTCGATCCGGGAGTTTCTCTTGGGGATATACATAAAATGCTGTCCATACAAAAAGGCGACCACGTGTCACTGATCAACGGGCGACGAGCCGCCCCGTATGAATTGTTCAAAGATGGGGATACTCTGGTGCGCTTACCGCCGATATCTGGTGGATGATTTTTTTTGGGATAGCCAAATCATTTCTCACGTCCTGTAAAACCTTTGTTTACTGCTATTTTTTAGCACGCTTAGCCAACAGGTGAGGTAAATGGATCGTGATTTGTTGAATATTGTCTTTTTCAGATATACGGTTAAGCTGATCTTTCATAATATTTCTTTCTCGCCGTTAAAATAGAGTCATTGCCATGCAAAACCTCACCTTATTTGACCTCGAAGTAAAGACGCCGCAGAACTTTTCCGTCGGCAGAGGTGATGTCGACTCGCCATTCACCCTGATAACGATTGTTTGAAATATTTTTGGAACTCCATGTCCGCCAATAGGTAGATCGGACATCCAGGGTGATTTCACTGATTTTCTTCCCATCAAAATAGTAGATATGCCGAATCGTGGATGGAATCTCCTGCGCGTGAATTTTGTTCCACACAAAAACCCGTTGAGCGGATGTGGGAAAAGAGGTGCCGACACCAGACGGCATTCGGTTTTTTATTTCTGCACAGACGGTGGCCTGCAACACTTTTAGCTCTGCTTCGGCTGTCGTCGATTCCGATGATGGGCCGGCCGTCAACTCGCTTTGGCCCGATCGCACCTGGCCTTCAGTGCCGGTGGTGGTCCGGATAGAGTCGGTCTTCTCTGTCGTTGAAGATGAACCGGATAACGGGGTGTTGGTCTGCATGACAGCATTGGATGTTCCAGATACGTTTTGAGGTTCTGACTTGGCGCTGGGTAGCGCTGCATCGGAATCGGTGAACGACGTTGTCGCCTGTTTTTTAGCCTCTGGCGGGTTGGTTGGCTCAGCGTGCCGCTTATTGTCGGCATCTTTATCCAGTTGATTGGCAGTTGGGGATGCCTCTGCAGATTCTGAAGGTAAAACCGACTTTTCAGAACCAATGGCAGGCAGCGGGCG
>CAVQUU010000007.1:0-140057 GCA_963716825.1 uncultured delta proteobacterium | reverse complement strand
CAGACTATTTTTCTAAATTATATCGACAAGTGGGATTTGTAAATGTTTATTATATGATTTGTAAATTCGGATTTTCCAAAGACTAATTACAACTGATATTTAATTCTGGTATAAGTGAAAAAGGTCGGTGTTTTACCGAGCAAATCGATTTATTCGTGCAACCATTGCAATTGGCAAGATCGAATCCTATACAATAGCGGTTTTTCTTCTGGGGTATTGATCGTGGCAGCCCCCTGGCCCTTTCGCCCAGAGCAACTGGCATGCATATCCGAGGGATCCTACAGGCAGTCGGAATGAATCTATTTTTAGTTTTCTACCTTTATCTAACAATCATTCCCGGAGGCTTTTACTTGGGTGCTCCGTTAAAGCACTTTAACGCCGAGTGTTTTCTTAGTTTTTACTAAATTTGACCTAGGATTACCCGACGTGTACTCCATATGACAAAATTCAATGAAACTACGGGCACTCTCACTGAGTTTTCGGTCCTTTGACCAGGCAAGGCCTATGTCCATTGTCGGGACACCGTCTATTATGTCAAGGGCCTCGATGCGGTCCCCTTCCAGAGACCATGGCCGGTAAACCATGTCTGAAAGGATAGTAACCCCCGAGCCTACTGCAACCATACTTCTAACCGCCTCAACGGATTCTGTACGGAAAATTATTCCTGGAGTGGTGCCATACTTACGCCAGAAATCCAAATGCCTGATACCCGCTTCATCAATCATAAGTTGTATATATGGTTCTTTAGCGATATCTTCGAGGGCGATATTTTTTTCTGAACATAGCGGATGGTTGACGGATGTCCATAGCCTTCTTCTCGAACAAACCAATGTCTCCAACAACAGGTTGTCATTATTAACATTTGATACCAGTAACACTGCCAGATCGAGTTTGTTCTCCATCAACATAATCTCAATTATATCTCTGGGATACTCTAACAACTTCACATTAATATGAGGAAAAGTTCGTTTAAACCTCGCCAAAGGAGAAGCCAGAAAATACCCGGACACGGTAACTGTGATACCTAATGTTAAATCACCAGAAATATTGGTATATGAATTTTTAATTGCATACTCTGCGTCTGATATTGAAGCATTGATGTTATAGCAATGTTGAAGGAACCGGTATCCATCAAATGTCAGATGGATGCCTCTACGATGTCTGGTAATCAGGGATACACCAACGATGCTTTCAAGCTCTTTGATAGATTCGGTGATGGATGAAGGTGATATGCTGAGCATGCTGGCTGCTTTAGCCATTTTACCCGTTTCGGCAGCAGCTATAAAATATTTGATCTGTCGCAGCGTGATATCCATGGTTATTAAATCTCAGGGTCGCTCATTTAGACTGTCGTTTGGATAAAATTGCACGGCTTGTGCAGCTTCGAAGAAAACGATGGAACAAGAACAATCGAAAAATCAATACGATATGGACCGGTAAAGTTAAATCCCGACTATAGTAGATTCCACCAACATTTTATCAGCTTATAGTAGTCAGCCCCAAAACTGAACGATTTTTGAATAGATCTGCATCAATCGATCAATACGGTGGCGTAGTGAGTCTCTGATATCGAGTTTTAGATATTGGATTTTACAAATTTATAAATCGTAAAACAGGTATTTACAAGACCTGTCTTTCCATTTATTGTTTTTAATATAAATCCATCCACTTTCTTTATGTTTTCATCTCTTAACACTCAGGGAGGCCATCATGAACGGTTATATGGGAAAAGCGCTGTTGGTTAATCTCTCGGAAGGGTCGATAGAAACCCAGGAGATTCCTTTATCCTGGTATGACGATTTTCTGGGGGGGGAAGGTCTGGGCGTTCGGATCTTTTATGATCACATGGACCCGTCCCGGGAACCTTTTGATCCACATACGCCGGTTATTCTCGCCACTGGCCCGTTGAACGGAACCACCGCCCCAGAAGGTGGCAGACTGGTCTTGTTCTTCGATCGCCCGCAACGGCACTTTGGGACTTTCCAACGTTGGCGGCCATTTCGCTCCGGCCCTGAAGAAAGCCGGGTATGACCTGCTGCTGGTCAAGGGCAAGGCCCCCAAACCGGTCTGGCTGCGCATTCAGGATGATCAGGTCAGCATCGAGGACGCAGCGGCGCTTTGGGGGAAACGGATATCGCCAACGGAAGACTCTATCAAGGATAAGCTCGGCGGCGAGGCCCAGGTCATATCCATCGGTCCGGCCGGGGAAAACCTGGTAAACTTTTCCTGCCTCATGACCCACAAACACCGCTCGGCGGGCCGCGGCGGCGGCGGCGCCATGTTCGGCTCCAAAAACCTGAAAGCCATCGGGGTGGTGGGGACCCGGGAAGTCCCCGTGGCTGATCCCCAGGCACTGAAAACCGCTTCGAAAAAATCCAAGGAACAGGTCCAGGCCGAACCGTTTACCTCGGGACTTTTAAAGCCTTACGGGACCCCCGGTTTTTACAACTCCATCAGCGCCACCGGGACCCTGCCCACCAAGAACTGGCAACGGACCACTTATCCCGAATCCCATGAGGTCCTGGGGCATGAGGCTTACCATAAGACCCTGGAGGTCAAGCCCTATGCCTGCGCCCAGTGCCACATCGCCTGCGGGCGCAAAACCACCATCAAGGAAGGCCCGTATGCCGGTGAAAGCGGCGGCGGCCCCGAGTACGAAACCCTGGGGGCCTTCGGCAGCAAGTGCCTGATCAACGATGTGAGCGCCGTGGCCAAACTGGGCTATGACTGCAACGAACTGGGCCTGGACACCATCAGTGCCGGCCAGATCCTGGCCACGGCCATGGAATGGTACGAGAGGGGGATCCTGTCCAAGGAGAAAACCGACGGGCTCGAACTCACCTGGGGGAATGTCCCGGTTTCCCTGGAAATCGTTCGGAAGATGGCCTTCCGGGAAGGAATTGGGGATTTGCTGGCCGAGGGGTCCAAGCGGGCCGCCGAAAAACTCGGCGGCGACGCCATCGACTACGCCTTCCAGGTAAAAGGGCTGGAGATGGCCTCCTGCGGTGTCCAGGCCAGCAAGGGGGAGGCCATCGTCCACGCCACCTCCCCCCGGGGGGCCGACCATCTGCGTCCCTACGCCTCGGTCATCGACGCCTTCGGCTACCTGGATGAAGAGTTGGGCATTACGGAGAAGCAGGATCCGCTGGAAGACGGCAACAAGGCCTGGGTCAAACCGCTGCAGGAACTTTCCATGGCCACCAACCTGCTGGGGGCCTGCCTGTTCGCCTCCATCTGTCTGGCGGTCAAAGGCAGCACCTGGGCCTCCCTATACAATGCGGTCACCGGCAGGATGCTCTACCGGACCTCCTGAAGGCCGCGGAGCGGGTGATCAACCTGGAGCGGGTGATCAACTCCCGTTACGGGTTCGATCGCCAGGAGGACAAACTGCCCAAGCGACTCCTGAAGGAACCGGCCGCCGACGGCGTCGGTCAAGGTCAAGTGGTGGATTTGGACAAGGTCCTGGACAGTTATTATGCGTCCATGGGTTGGGACACGGCCTCCGGTCTTCCGACTCCGGAGAAACTGAAGGAGCTCAATCTGGGCTGGATGGTTTAATCCAGAACGAATCCTCTTTTTTAGCGGAGCGGCCCATGAAAAGGCCGCTTCCACGCTTGTTTTCCTCAACCTGATCCCAGTTATAAATACTGGTCCAAACAAATAAATATCGCTTCCGGCGATGCTTGCATACCGATTTCTATTGGACAAATTATTTACAAAACGTTTAAATGAGGAGCAAAAGATGAGCCAGTCTATGACCAATGCCACATTACAGGAACGCCGCAGCAACGCTGTGGCCAAAGGCAATGCGAGTGCGACAAGCAAATACATGGTCAAAGGAAAAGGCGCGATCCTGACTGATGTCGAGGGGAACGAATACATCGATTTTGCCGGTGGTATTGCTGTGATGAATGTAGGGCATTCCCATCCCAAGGTCGTTGCAGCCATTAAACGGCAGGCTGAGCAGCTCACCCATACCTGTTTTATGGTGGCTCCATACGAATTGGCGGTCAGCCTGGCGGAAAAACTCTGCAAAATGGTTCCCGGCCCTTCACCCAAAGCCGCCATGTTTGCCAATAGCGGTGCTGAAGCAGTCGAAAATGCAGTGAAAATTGCACGCTATCATACCGGTAAGGCCGGGATCATCGCATTTGAGAATGCCTTTCATGGTCGAACTCTAATGGGCATGACCCTGACCAGCAAAGTCAAACCCTATAAATTTGGTTTTGGGCCCTATGCACCTGAGGTATACCGCATGCCCTTTGCCTACTGCTACCGTTGTCCCCTGAACCTGACGTATCCTTCATGCGATACGGCCTGCGCAGAGTGCCTGCGCGATATGTTTGTCTTGCAGGTGGCGCCGGAACAAACGGCCGCCATTATCGTCGAACCAGTCCAGGGGGAAGGCGGTTTCATCGCGCCGCCGACAGGCTATTTTAAAAAGCTGAAAGCAATCTGCGAAGAAAACCAGGTGCTGTTCATCGCCGACGAGATTCAAACCGGTATCGGTCGCACCGGGACGATGTTCGCCATGGAGCAATTCGGAGTGGAAGCAGACATCACGACGGTGGCCAAGAGTCTGGCTGCAGGCATGCCGCTTTCCGCCGTCGTAGGGAAGAAGGAGATCATGGATTCAGTCCACCCTTCCGGCATCGGTGGGACTTACGGTGGGAACCCGGTGGCCTGCGCCGCAGGACTGGCAGTACTTGACATCTTCGAGACCGAAGACCTGTTGACCCAATCCAAGGCGCTTGGTGACGTCTTGCAGACGCGATTGGAGCAATTCAAGCAGGAATATGAAATCGTCGGCGATGTCCGTGGGATGGGGCCGATGATGGCCATGGAGCTGGTCAAGGACCGCCACACCAAAGTGCCAGCTGCGGATGAGGCCAAAACGCTAACCACATTTTGTCTTGAGAGAGGTTTGCTCCTTTTGTCCTGCGGTGTATACGGCAATGTCATCCGCTTCCTGATGCCGCTGGTGATTTCCCAGGAACAATTGGAACAGGGCTTGGCGATCGTCGATGACGGATTGAAAAACTTGAGAAAATAACACCCAAACCGAGATGACCTAAACACTTTAAGGATGGTACCTATCATGTTTGGATTTTACGGCCGCATTATCACAATTGATCTCAGCCGCCAAACGTTTTCCATTGAAAGACCTCCGGCGGACATCTACTCTCGATATCTCGGGGGCAAGGGACTATCGACCTATCTCCTCCTGGAGAGGAATCCGAAAGGGGTGGACCCCCTGTCCCCGGCCAACCATATGATCGTCGCCACCGGTCCCTTTTGCCAGAGCCGCCTGTGGGGAGGAAGCCGCTATGGCGTGTACACCAAATCTCCCCTGACCGGTCTATACGCTGAGTCCTATTCCGGCGGTAAGGTCCCCGAAGCCATCGATTCGGCAGGGTTTGATGCAGTGATTTTTGTCGGAAAAGCAGAAAAACCCTCAGTTGTCTCGATCCACCCTGAAGGGGCGGATTTTTTCGAGGCAGGCGATCTGTGGGGCGTGGAGGTCTTTGACGCCGAAGAGCAAGCTGTCGAGCGCTTCTCTATAAAAAAAGAGGGCTTCCGAAAACCAGGTGCTATCGTCATCGGCCCAGCCGGAGAAAAGCAGGTGCGATTCGCCTTGATCGCTAATGACAAATGGCGTTGCGCCGGAAGGACCGGAGTGGGTGCGGTGATGGGCGCGAAGCATCTCAAGGCGGTGGTTTTTCAGGGCGATCGTAAACGTCCCCTGTTTAAACCCGATGAGATTGCCGATTACGCGAAAAACTTCTCCAAAACTCATATGCGATCCCCTGGCGTCGAGGCATACCGGAACATGGGTACGACCATGATGGTGGCGCTGATGAATACGGTCGGTGCGTTTCCAGCCAAGTACTGGCAACAGGGCACCTGCGACCACTGGGAAAAGATCAGTGGCGAAACCTACCACCGGGACCATGAAATCAAACCCCACGCCTGTGCCAAGTGCTTCATGGCCTGCGGCCGCATGGCAAAGATTTCCAAAGGGCGTCACAAAGAATTGGAGCTCGAAGGCCCTGAATATGAAACCATTTATGCATTTGGCGGTTTGTGCATGGTTACGGATATGGCGGAGATCGCATACCTGAACGATCTGTGCGATCGCCTCGGTGTAGATACGATCACTGCCGGCAATTTATGCGCATTGGCCATGGAGGCCACGGTCAGGGGTAAGCTGACCGAAGGTATCGAATACGGGGATGTGGACGCAATTGCAGCACTGATCAGGAAGATTGCCGCTCGTGAAGATATCGGCGACATCCTTGCCGATGGCATCGTGCCTGCGGCCAGGCACTGGGGCGTGGAAGATATCGCCATTCACGTCAAAGGCATGGAACCGGCCGGCTACGACCCTCGCGTACTGAAGGGGATGGGATTGACCTTCGGCACTTCCCCGCGAGGTGCTTGCCACTTGCGGACTACCTTCTACAAACCGGAACTGGCAGGTATGATCCCGCCGGAACAGATTGAAGGTAAAGCGAAAATGCTGGTCGACTTCGAGGACCGACTCAATATATTCGACACGCTGATCCTGTGTCGATTCTACAGAGACCTGTATCCCTGGGAAGAATTGGAGAAAACAATTCACCTGGCCACCGGCCTGACAACCTCGATCACAGAGCTTCGCGAGATCGCTGCTAAGATCGCAACGCTAACCAAGACGTTCAACCTCCGTGAGGGATTCAGATCCGAAGATGACCATCTTCCCCTGCGATTGCATCGGGAGGCCCTACCTACAGGACACACCCTGTCTGTTGACGAGATGAACTTGATGCTGAAAGAATATTATCAACACCGTGGATGGGACGCGCAAGGTATTCCAGAAGGTTATAAAAGTTAGGGAAGAAGAAAATACATGAAAATTTGATAAAGTTCCAATATGCCATTAATGGAGCTGCATCAACTCAGATGATATATTTCAAAGAAACTTGTAAGAAAGTTTTATGTTATTCTCAATGTATCTTAACCTGCAAATATAATATGATATTTACAAGGATCGGTAGGTAATCACAACACCAGCGATATAAGTGCCAACCACAACATACAGTGTTTGCCACAATCCAAACTTTTCATCTTGACGACCTTGTATCGGCTCTTGACCGATTAACCAGAACCATTCTATTAATAAGTATTAGAGTTTGTTCATATTCCCCTTCCTTTTCTGAGACCACTGCTATCATAGCGAAAACTTGTGTCTGACATCGGCGGCTGATTGTGCAACCGATTCTAATTGGTTTTCCATCTTTATTGGCTTAACGCCATATCCCGTCGAGGTCCATCATGACTGACAACAGCATACAACGCAAACTCAGAGCCATCTTCAGTGCGGATGTCAAAGGCTACAGCAAGCTGATGGGCGACGATGACGAATATACGATCAACACCATTACTGCATATCGGGAAATCATTACCAAATTGATTGAAGCGCATCACGGACGTGTCGTTGATGCACCCGGCGATAACATCCTCGCTGAGTTCAGCGGAGCCCTGAATGCCGTATATAGTGCCGTTGAAATTCAACGCACATTGGAAACAGAAAATGGCAAATTGCCCGACAATCGACGAATGGATTTCCGAATCGGCATCAATCTTGGAGATGTCGTCCATAGAGAGGATCGGATTTATGGGGATGGCGTGAACGTTGCGGCCAGGATCGAAGGCCTTGCTGACCCCGGTGGGATCTGTATCTCCAGAGGTGTGTTCAGTCAGGTCAGAAAGAAAGTCCCTCAGGGGTTTGAATACCTGGGGGAGCATACTGTTAAAAACATTACCCAACCGGTGACGATCTATCGTGTTCTGTTGGCACCTGAATACGAAGGCAGAGTCATCGGGGAGCCTGTAACTAAAACAACCAAATTGAAAAGGCCAACCCTGGTCGTAATCGCCACGCTATTGATTGCCAGTGTAGCATTGCTCTTGATGTTTTATCCACGAGCTCCTGATATAGAGCCCGCTTCAGTCGAAAAGATGGCCTACCCTCTACCCGATGAGCCTTCAATCGCCGTTTTACCGTTTGACAACATGAGTGGCGATCCTGATCAGGAGTATTTCAGTGACGGGATAACAGAACATATCATTACGTGGCTATCGAAGGTCCCTTACATTTTGGTGATTGCCCGCAACTCGACCTTTGCTTATAAAAACAAGCACGTAAAAGTGCAGCAGATAGCCGAGGAACTCGGTGTCAGATACATTCTTGAAGGCAGTGTGCAGCGTTCTGATAACCGAGTACGAATAACTGCCCAGCTCGTTGATGCGATTAAAGGCCATCATCTTTGGGCTGAAAATTATGACCGAAAGTTAGATGATGTTTTCAGCCTACAAGATGAAATTGCCATGAAAATCATGGCTGAGATGCAAGTAGAGCTTACGGTCGATGAATTAGGCAGACTTTCCGCTATAAAAACTAAAAACATAAAAGCCTATGAGAAGTATTTGATTGGCTATGAGATTCACCAACGAAGGACTGAAGCGGACACACTGCAGGCCAGAAAACTTTCCCAAGAAGCCATCTCTTTAGACCCTGAATATGGTGCACCCTATATTCTCTTGGCAAAAACTTACCTTGACGATGTTTGGTACTACAAGTCAAAGAATGCCAAGGAATCTCTTGATACAGCAGAGCGGTTGGCCCTGAAAGCCATCGAACTTTCCGGCCAAGATGCAGTTGCCCACCAAATCCTCGGCAGTGTCTATTACCTGAGGAGACAGTATGATAAGGCAATCGTTGAATGTAAAAAAGCGATTGATTTAAGCCCCAATTCTGCTGAAGCCAATTTTTATTATGGGCATGCGTTGAGGTGGGCGGGCCGTTTCGATGAGGCCATCCTTGCGTTTAATAAAGCTATCCGTCTAAATCCGATTAAACCTCTTCGATACATGAATAATCTGGCCTGGGCGTATGCTTATTCCGGACAGCATGAAAAGGCGATAGCCTTATGGACCGAAGCGATTGATCGCAACCCCGACTATTTCTTTGCGCATCTTGGATTGGCCCTGACCTATCAATTGTCAGGGAAAGAGGACAAAGCGCAAAAAGCTGCCTCAGAAGTCCTTCGCTTAAAACCGAATCTAACGATATCAATGATAAAGAAAGGTCCGGCTACAAAAAATATCGATCGAGAGCGCATGCATGATGCACTGCGCAAAGCAGGAATTCCAGATTAAATGATCATGCACAATCGATTATGAATGGTCATACAAGTCCGAAAGTACAGACCAATTGTGAAAACGCCATATCCAATATATTGTGTATGGCCGGTTTTGAACAAATGTACAGATTAGGTCGATATATCTTCACCGAAAAATACCCATCCTGATGTTGGGATTTCTAACTCATCATCGTTGAATGGGGTTCCTGAAAAGCTGTGATACTATACTGTCAAGCGATTTGCCTGGCAAACACATATCATACAGCGCCCTATACCAATTACAAATCGTTGACCAAACTGTTGACTTGAAAAGAAAAGGGTTTGCCAAAAATAGAGGCAAACCCTTAAATTTATTGGTACGCCCGGCCCGATTCGAACGGGCGGCCTACGGATTCGAAGTCCGGCGCTCTATCCAGCTGAGCTACGGGCGCGTATGCAAGCGATAAAGGCCATTGCCACAATTAGTATGGTGCAATGGCCTTTTAGTTTTATGGGGTGAGTGATGGGGCTTGAACCCACGACCCTCAGGGCCACAACCTGATGCTCTGCCAACTGAGCTACACCCACCATAAGAAGCCTTTTTCTAACAGATCACCTGCCCCTTTTCAACTGAAATTTTCAGCGGGCTGTAAAAAGTCGGTCAATCATTTTCTGCGTGAGTTTCACGTTTTCGGTGGCAAGTTTTAAGATATTGAAAAACCAATGTGTTCCCCATAAGTATTGACCTGATTAGCCTTCTAATATACCCTATCCCAGCATTAAAAATTCTTGCGGACCCATCCGATCATAAAGAGGTAACATTTTGACCCAGTTTCACATTTTCATCATCAGGGCCGTCCTGGGGGCCGGTTTTGCCGTGATCCTCTCCCGCATGTTTTATCCCGACGTCAACATCATCTATGTGGCCGGATTGGGCATCATCCTCGTAGGGCTGGCCTATTTTGCGGAATACCTCAGAAACCGTAAAAAACAGCAACCCTGACAACCCGCTGGAGCGCATCGATCGTGAAACAGATTATTCTCGGCACTGCCGGACATATTGACCACGGCAAGACCAGCCTTATCAAAGCCATCACCGGCACCAACACCGACCGGCTCAAGGAAGAACAGAAACGCGGCATCACCATCGAACTGGGCTTTGCCTCTCTGGACCTTCCCAGCGGCCGACACCTGGGCATCGTCGACGTGCCCGGCCACGAAAAATTCGTCAAGAACATGGTCGCCGGCGCCACGGGGATTGACATCGTCTGCATGGTCATCGCCGCTGACGAAGGGGTCATGCCCCAGACCCGTGAACACATGGAGATCTGTGCCCTGTTGGGCGTCAGGCACGGCATGGTGGTGCTCACCAAAATCGACATGGTCGATGAAGAGTGGCTGGAACTGGTCACCGAAGATATCCGGGATTTTACCGTGGGCACCTTTCTCGAAGGGGCACCGATCGTACCGGTCTCCTCGGCTACCGGAGACGGCATCCCCCAATTCCTCGAGGAACTAGACGCCTTGTGCCAAGGGGTTCCCGAACGCGGCACCACAGGGCTTTTCAGGCTTCCCGTGGACCGGGTCTTCTCCATGAAAGGCTTCGGCACAGTGATCACCGGCACCCTGATTTCGGGCAAGGTCAACACCGGGGACACCATCATGATCTATCCCGGAAAAACCACCTCAAAAGTCAGGGGCATCCAGGTTCACAATCAGAGCCGGGAGGCCGCCGAAGCCGGCATGCGCACCGCCATCAACTTCCAGGGCCTGGAGAAAACCGCCATCAACCGTGGCGATGTTCTGGCCCGGGAAAACACGCTGATGCCAAGCTACATGGTCGACCTGGAACTCCATTTTCTCTCCAGCAACAAAAAGCCCATCAAAAGCCGGACCCAGGTCAGATTCCACACAGGTACCAGCGAGACCATGGGCAATCTGATTCTTCTGGACCGTGAGGAACTGGCGCCCGGAGAGACCTGTCCGGCACAGATCCGTCTGGATGAACCGGTCAGCCTGATCCGCGACGACCGATTCGTGATCCGCAGCTACTCCCCGGTGCGCACCATCGGCGGCGGCAAACTGCTCAACCCCATTCCCGTCAAACATAAACGGTTTCAGCAGGAAATCATCGACGGCCTGATGGGCCTGGTCGATGCCGCGCCCGAAGGCATCATCGACTACCATGCGCGCATGGCCGGCCCGGCCGGCGTCAATTTCAACGAACTGCTCCTGATGACCAACCTGCCGGCAAAGGCCCTGGAGGCCGCCGTCGGCGCCATGCTCAACAGCCAGGCCATCCTCCTGGCCGACAAGGAAAACCGCACTTACATCCACCTGGCCGTCTTTGATGGATTGCGGCAATTGAGCCAGGACGTGCTGGAACGGTACCACCGCGATAACCCGCTCAAACCCGGCATCTCCAAAGAGGAATTGAAATCGAAATTTCCGCGGCAAGCAAGCGGCAAGCTCTTCACCCTGGTGCTCAACCGGATGATCAAGGACCAGCAATTGGTCCTCGAGGACGATACGGTCCGGCTATCTTCTCACACGGTATCCCTTCAGGTGGATCAAAAGGCCTCAAAGCGTCAGATCGTGGACATCTATCGCCAGAGCGGCCTGACGCCACCCTATTTCAGGGAGGTCGTCAAGGACCTGGATGTGGATCCCAAGTCAGCCAAAGGCGTCCTGGAGCTGTTGGTCGGTGAAGGGGTGCTGATCAAGGTGAAGGAAGATCTCTATTACGACCGGGCAACCGTTGAAAAATTGAAAGACGAACTGGTGGCCTATATCCTGGAAAAGGGCGAGATATCCACACCTGCGTTCAAGGATATGACTGGAGCTTCCCGCAAATATGTGATACCTTTAATCGAACATTTCGACGCCACGAATGTCACCATCCGGGTGGGGGATATCCGAAAGCTCAGGAAGCGCCAATAGCACAGCCCCAATACCAACTCCGGCGGAGAATGCCAGCCGTCCGGACCGATATCGAAGACGGAGCAGCCATGGAAAAAAACGCCAAGGGATTCGAGTTCAGGAAATTTGCGACCCCGCGCATCATCGGCGGCATCGCCATCGCGATAATTATCCTGTGGGCCCTTTCCATTATCTTCGGTACGCCGCAAAGCCCAACCTCGAAGGATACGCCAGTGCGCCGGCTTGATTCGGCCGTGGCCACCTCCCCCACCGGCAGCGACGACCGGAGCAAAACGACGCTGGCTGAATACCCATCTACAGCGGCCCGTGTCGCCAAAGGCCACTCGGCCGCCACGGCTGACACCACCGGGCAGGATACGCCTGTCGTTCATGGAACCACCACCGCTGTCGGAGCCGCCACGCAGGAGGCCTCGGGGGCAGGGGGACATCACGCTGCTGCCGGGACCACCGGCAGCCATATCACCCCGGCTGGTCGCAAGACTACCGATACGCATGCAGCCGCCACGCATGATGCCTCGGAAGCAACGGGACAAGGCCCCACCACTCATGTAATGACCACCGTCCAGAAGACCGACGGTAGTCATCAGGCCCCCACTGCCGACCAACCGTCCGCCCACGGAACCTCTGCAAAAGCGGTAGGCACAGCGCCCGCCCGACAGCCGAAGATACACCAGCAACCAGTGGCCGCCGCTGACCATAGCGCGCAGACAACCGGTCACGGTGCCGCCAGCCAACCGGCTGCAAAACAGGATGCCAGCGGGCATGCGATGCCAGCCACAGCTGTCATCGCCCCGGTGCACAAACCTGCGCCAAAGGGCGTCGCCTTCGTCGAGGCGACCATCAAACCCTTGAGCTACGAACTGGAAGAACGCTGGTGGGGATGGCGACCCAACGACATCATCGAATTCACGGACAACGTGAACACGTTTCAACTGGGTGTGTTGGAAGTGACCCGGCGGACGACCGTGGCCCTGGCCGAGCGCATTTCAAGGACCGGCAGCACCGACGCATTTGACGAGAACCTCGAGCAGGCCATGAACTGGTTCATGATCAAAGCCAGCAGCTACTGGTTCCCCTCTGCAGAATCGAAATACCACGAAGGTTTAGAAGAACTGCAGGCCTACTTAGAAAAGCTCTGGGCAGGCAACGCCACCTTCTATACCCGCACAGACAATCTGATTCCGCTGCTGGCCTCATTTGAGGATCTATTGGGCAGCTGCGACGAGAATCTGGTGAAAGAGACCTACGAGGACGGCACCCCGTTAAGCATGTTCGACGTGGACAACTACTTTTTTTACACCCAGGGCGTGGCCAGTTCCATGGCCACAGTGCTGGAGGCCGTTCACCATGATTTTCTACTGACCCTGGAGTCGCGCAACGCGACCGAACTGCTTCACCACGCCATCGTCTCCTGCCAGCGGGCCGCGGAACTCGACCCGTGGATCGTTCTGGACCGCAACCTGAGCAGTATTTTCGCCAATCATCGGGCCAATATGGCAGCCCCCATCAGCCATGCCCGGTTCTACATCGGACAGCTGATCAAGACATTGTCTACATAATCGGTGATCAGAAAACTGAGGTCGGATGTCAGAAGACCGATGGCGGATCTCTGAGAACGCCGGACTGAAAACTGAGGCCCCTGAACCCGGAAGTCGGAAGGCGGAAGGCGGAAGGCGGAAACCCAGAACTCTGAACCCTGAACTCGGAACCCTGCTCCCAGAACCCAGAACCCGGATTCAACTGAGAATTCGATCGACAACATGCTCAAGAAACCGCATGCCCCGATCGGTCGCCCGGATCCACCCTGACGACTGCTCCACCAAACCTTCGCGGACCAGGCGGCTCACCTCCGGTTCAAACCGGTCGGAGAACGCCTCATTAAACCGTGACGCGAAGTCCGCCGTGTCAAGGCCGTCCGTCTGCCGCAATCCGAGATAAACGAATTCCATCACCTGTTGTTCACGGGTCAGCGTTTCGGATCCCGCCACGGGGCATCTGCCGGCCTTCAGATCCGCCAGGTAATCGTTCAGGGCCCGATGATTCCACCAGCGCGTGTGGTCCAGAAAACTGTGTGCGGCCGGCCCGAATCCCAGGTAAGGTGCAGCGGTCCAGTATTTTCGGTTGTGACGTGAGCGTCGGTCGCGGGAGTCTCCGGCGGCATGACGGGAGAAGTTTGATATTTCGTATTGGCGGTAACCGTGGTGGTTCAGATAGGACGCGGTGGCAGAAAACAGATCTCCGGCGGTCTGCTCGTCCAGGGTCTGGATCTGTCCGTTTTGCACCCGTTGCGCCATAGGCGTGCCCGGCTCCATCGTCAGGGTGTAGCAGGAAAGATGATCCGGTGCCAACCCGACGACACCAGCCATCTCCGTTTCCCAACGGCTTCGAGTCTGGCCGGGAACCCCGTAGATCAGGTCCACGCCGATATTGTCGAAGCCGCTCACCCGGGCCCAGCGATACGAATCGACTCCTTTTTCGGCCGTATGGATCCGTCCCAGAAATTTCAGTGTTGCATCATCGAGAGATTGAAGGCCGATGTTGAGCCGATTGATGCCTGCCTCTCGATAGGCCGTCAGCGCCGCCTGGTTCACGGTTTCCGGATTGACTTCCAGGGTGATCTCCGCATCGGGTGTCACCGAAAAGCAGGTATGGATACCTTCAAGAATCTGCGCAATCTGAAGATGCGTCAGAACAGACGGCGTCCCGCCGCCGAAATAGATGGTGTCCGCACAATGGACCTGATGCCGACGCATGTTCAGCTCGGCGAGCAGGGCCTCGATGTAAGCGGAAATCAAGCCCGGGTCGGTAACTGAGTAAAAATCACAATATGGGCATTTGGCCCGGCAGAAAGGGACATGAACATAAAGCCCTGCCGGTTTGGCGGGGAAGATGGCGGTCTCTGTCGATGCTATGGAACAATCATCCGTCAGGTGGGAGCACTCCTTGTAAATGATAGTTGGTCTCTGGTCCTTGACCGCTGGTCTCTGGTCCCTGGTTTGTGGTCCCTGGTCCTTGGTTTAAACCAGAGACCAGGAACCATAAACCAGAGACCGGAAATGGGCCGAGAGGCAGCGTTTTAAGCTGCCTCTCGGCCCATTTCCAGCCCCAGCTCCAGGGCCTGGCGGTTCATCTCGATAAAGCCCGATGGGATCCGCTGTTCCAATACCTTCATGATCGATTCCGGCCGCACCAGCTGGGTCAGACCCACCACCGCACCCAGCATGCAGATGTTGAACACGATCGGCTTGCCGATCTTATCCATCACCGTCTCGTAAAGGGGCAGCTGACGCTGCACCGCGTCCACCTTCAGCTGCGGCTGCACATAGCGCGTGTCCGTGATCATCAGGCCCCCCGGCCGGATGATGTCGTAAAACTTGTTGTAGGCCTCCTGGGTCAGGCACACCAGCACGTTCGGCTGGATCACCTTGGGAAAATTGATCGGCACATCCGAGATGATCACGTCCGAACGCGTGGCCCCGCCACGCGCCGCCGCTCCGTAAGCCTGGGTCTGCACCGCTGTCAGACCCTCGTGCAGCACCGCCGCCTCGGCAAGGATGATCGCGGCCGTGATCACCCCCTGACCGCCCGATCCTGAAAATACCATCCTGCATCGCTCCATCTATACCCCTCCCATGGCCCGTTCGATGATCCGGTTATACTCGCTGCAGTACTCGGGCTTGTCGGTTTGCACGAATATGCCCCGCTCGATCAGCTCCGGATTCTCGGCCTTGGCCTTCGACCCGATCGGCGTGGTGCTCTCCTTCATGCGCTTCATCATCTCCACGGCACCCCCCTGCTTGTTCTTGCGACCGAAGTAGGTCGGGCACTGGCTCATCACCTCCACCACCGAAAAGCCTTCGTGCAGGATCGCCGCACGGATGATGTCGGCCATCTGCTGCACGTGGTAGGTCGTCGTGCGCGCCACGAATGTCGCACCGGCCGCCTTGGCCATCTCCACCACGTCGAACCCCTGGTCGATGTTCGAATACGGCGCCGTCGTGGCCATGATCCCCGGACCGCTCAGCGGCGAGTACTGACCCCCGGTCATGCCGTAAATGCGGTTGTTCATCACGATCGCCGTGATGTCGATGTTGCGGCGCGCCGCGTGGATGAAATGGTTGCCACCGATCGACAAGGCGTCGCCGTCGCCCATGGGCACGATCACGTTCAGCTCCGGCTTGCTCAGCTTCACCCCCGTGGCAAAGGCCAGCGCTCGCCCGTGGATCGTGTGCAGCGTGTGAAAATCCATGTACCCGGAGATGCGCGACGAGCAGCCGATCCCCGACACCATCACCATCTCGTTGCGGCTCATGCCCAGCCGTTCCACCGAACGGATCAGCCCGTTCAACACGATCCCGTGACCGCAGCCCGAGCACCACAGGTGTGGAAAAAAACGCTGGCGGATGTAATCCTTGACTGCCATCTAAACCCCCTTGCCTTCGATCAGGCGCAGTACGTTTCTGATATCGGCATCCGTGATGAACACCCCGTCGATGCGGTTGGCCAGAAACACCCGCTCCGGGTGGCGCACGGTCGTCTTGACCATCTGGCACACCTGGCCCATGTTCATCTCCACCACCACCGTGGTCCTGGCACTGTTGCAGTACTGCTGAACCACATCCGCCGGAAAGGGCCACAGCGTCTGCAGCTCCAGCAGGCCGATCTTCTCCCCCCTCGGACGCAGGTGCTCCACCACGTGCAGGGCGCTGCGCGCCGCCGAACCGAAGCTGACCAGCACCGTCTCCGCATCCTCCAAGTAAAAGGTCTTGTAGTGCGCCATCTGGCTGGCGTTGTTCTCGATCTTGTCCACCAGGTGACGCAGCAGCCCGTGCACGATCTTGGGGTTGTCCGACGGAAAGCCCCACATGTCGTGCACCAGCCCGGTCACGTTGTAGCGGTGCACGTCGCCGAAGTCGCTCATGGGCAGCCGCCCGTCCTCACGCGGCAGGTAGGGGTGGTAGTCCACACCGCCCTGCACGGCGGTGCGCAGACGCTCCACCAACGGGATCTCCCCCTTTTCGGGTATCTCCAGCCGCTCGCGCATGTGACCCACCACCTCGTCGAACAACAGGATCACCGGCGTGCGGTAGGTCTCGGCGATGTTGAAGGCCTCCACGGTCATGGCGAACACGTCCTGGTGGTTCGACGCCGTCAGCGCCACGATGCTGTGGTCTCCGTGCGTGCCCCAGCGCGCCTGCATCACGTCGCCCTGGCTCACGTGGGTCGGCACACCCGTGGACGGCCCCCCGCGCTGCACGTTGACGATCACGCAGGGGATCTCGGCCATCACCGCGTAGCCCAGGGCTTCCTGCTTGAGCGAAAAGCCCGGCCCCGAGGTGGCCGTGAGCACCTTCTTGCCCGTCAGCGACGCGCCGATGATCGCGCACATGGAGGCGATCTCGTCCTCCATCTGGATGAACTTGCCGCCCTGTTGCGGCAGCCGCCGCGACAAATGCTCGGCAATCTCCGTGGACGGCGTGATCGGATAGCCGGCGAAAAACTCCAGCCCCGCGTAAAGCGCCCCTTCCACGCACGCCTCGTTGCCCTGAATGAATTTGATCTGTCTGGTCATGGTTTTTCCACCTCCACCTCGATGGCCAGGTCCGGGCAGCGCAGTTCGCACAGCCGGCAGGCGATGCAGTCGGCCACCCGCGCTGCCACCGCCTTGTCCTTGTCGTCCATCTCCAGCACCGTCTTCGGACAAAACGCCACGCAGATCCCGCAGCCCTTGCACCAATCCCGGTTGATCCGGTGTTCCTTCAGCTTTGCTTTTGCCATGAATCGTCCCCTAACGTGTTAGCAACGCGCGTGCGCGCCCGCATGATCGGCCGCCTCAAAATCGTGCCCCTCTTAGAAGCTCGGCGGGGCCTTGTCAAGAAAAAGCGCGTGGTTTGGATCGGGTTGCTTTTTCCGGCAGGAATTATTTGGATGGTGTTTACTAGTTGCATACTATTTTTTGGGGATTCGCGCAAGGCCCGTATGACGTCCCTATTAACCCCGGGTCCATCGCCTGACCAGCAGGCTGGCATTGGGAATCGCGAGAAGGGATCCGCCGTGTTGCCTGACCCTGCTCGCAGCCGACGGTGGGTCAATTCGGGTGACGCCTATTGCTCGACAATCGTGTGACGACAGGTCGGTAGCCAGAAAAATATTTATCCGCCGTGTTTTTTCCATCATGGACAGGGCCGTACCGCCGTTTCCCTGATAGGCTTGTGAGAGATGAGCGAAAGCGGCATCCCACCCCCCCATGTCGAACCATGGCAAAAAGGTTGTCGACCCGATTCCCTCGCGGCACTGGGCGAAAACGACGAGGGCGCCCCCATCCTTGACAAATGCGGCGGCATGGTGAACGGCCTTGTGGGCCTGGATAAAATTAATGTCCTTGGGATAGCCGCCACAGGACGCCGCCACCATATCGTAACCCTTACCGGCCTCTACCTCGCAGTTTTGCCCATGGTATTCGCAGGCCTGCAGGAAGTGATCGACACCGCTTCCCACCATCAGCCGGCAAACCGTGCCATGGCTGTCCAGGATGCCGTGAATGGCCATGTCGGCCGGCCGGTGACCTTCAATCTCGGCCAGATCCTCCGCCAGCGGGTTGCCGACCAGGCGACCCGACCGACACCCGGCGGAAAGGGTCCGACGACGAGGGTCTAGAAAAAGGCTGTGGTTGCGGTAGATGGCCGCCCGCTGCCCCAACCCCGGGAATATCAACTTGCGTCCCCCGCCATAGCCGGCAAAGTAGTGGTGGGAGATAGCGCCAAAGGTGATCACGAGATCGGCCTCGAGAATATCCTTACGAATGCGAACCGGCGTGCCGCGCCGGGTGGCGCCCAGATCGGCAAAGCCCGCGTCATCGGTGCAGTCATGGTGGACAAACCGGTATTGCGAGAAGACATCGCCGTAGGCCGCCCGGCACTCGGCGTCGCTTTGGGCCGGATGGGTGCCGTAGGCGATGTAAATGCAAATCGTCTCTTTTGACGCGCCCCTTGCTTCAAGGACATCGAGGAGGATGGGCAAATACCGATCATACCCGCACAGCCGGGTCTTGTCCGCCACCACCACGGCAACCGACCTACCATGCAGCCGCCGGAACGACAGGGCATCATCCAGATCTGCGGCAAAGCCTTGCTCGGTGGCTGTATTTGGCGGCTCCTGGTTCATCAGGATATCCGCGTCATCCGGCAGCGGTAGTCTAAATGAATGACTACCGATTTTCAGTTCAATGGATTTTATTGTTTTGTTCACCGACCCGCCTTTCTTTCCCCAACCACCATTCGGATCTTCTTGAAACGCCTGCTGGATAGTATACGCACTTTAGAAACGGATGTTAACTGCAAAATCAACTGGCATGCAGGCACCAAACCGTCGATCGGCGGCAGGTCTGATGTTGACAGGAATGGCGGGTTCCGCTTTAACAAGGCTGTAAAAAAGAAAGGGTTGTCGATCCTTTTTCATCCGCACGCGTCATCCCGGCAGCGACAACCTGCACAAACAGACATTACCAGACCACTGGAGTCCACGCATGCACTTGAAACGCGTAAGCATTGCCCATGACCGATTCCCGACAACCGATGCGTATCCCTTTGACCTGCCGATCATCCAGCATACCGCCGGCATTACGTTTCCTACGCCGGTGACCATTTTCACCGGTGAGAACGGCACCGGCAAATCGACCCTGCTCGAGGCATTGTGCCGACGGTGCAATATCCATATCTGGGAAGGCATGCACCGGACAAGATACAAGGCCAACCGATATGAGAACATGCTGCACCTCTCCCTGGACGTCGAATGGGCCGACGGGGCGGTACCGGGATCCTTTTTTTCTCCCGAGCTGTTTCGGAATTTTTCCCAACTGGTGGATGAATGGGCGACCGGCAACCCGGGCCTGCTGGACTATTTCGGCGGCCAATCGCTAATCACCCAATCCCACGGGCAATCCTGCATGGCCTATTTCCAATCCATCTACCAGGTCAAAGGGCTGCACTTTCTGGATGAGCCCGAAGCCGCCTTGTCGCCTGAAACCCAATTACACCTGCTGGAGGTATTGTCGGCAATGGGCGCCGCCGGCCACGCCCAGTTCATCATCTCCACCCATTCGCCCATTCTGATGTCCTGCCCGGGTGCATCGGTCTATGATTTTAATCAAACGGCCATCGCACCCACCGCTTACGAAAAAACCCGGCATTATCGAATCTACAAGGAGTTTTTCAGCCATGGCGCCTGATCCAACCGTCACCGTCACAAGGGGTTACCTTCCGGGAGCCATCGGCCGGATCGCCGAACTGCATGGCACCTACTATGCAAACCATTGGGGATTTGACCTTTTTTTCGAAGCCAAGGTAGCCACGGAACTGTCGGCCTTTCTCAAGGCGTATAATGCGGACCGGGATGCCCTGTGGGTGGTCACCGTCGATGGCCGGGTCGAAGGCGGCATCGCCATCGACGGCACCCACGCCGCCGAAAGCGGTGCCCATTTGAGATGGTTCATCCTCTCCGATGCCTTGCGCGGGAAGGGTATGGGGCGGCAAGTGCTCAACCGCGCGATCGATTTTTGCGTGGAAAAAGCCTACCGCCGAATCTTTCTCTGGACCTTCGAGGGGCTAGACGTTGCAAGACACCTTTATCAAAGCGTCGGATTCAACCTTACCTGCCAGCAAAAAGGAGCCGCGTGGGGCAGCGAAGTCAACGAACAGATGTTTGAATACATGCCGTGATCCTGCCGCCGGCGCTTCCCCCACCGGTCCGCGACATTCGGCGAACCACCTCGCCTGTGATGTTACCCGCACTTCCCACCAGATGAGCCCGCCCATATTCTTCAGGACTAAAAACCAGACACATTTTACCATAATTAATAAATTAACTATATTAACTATACTATTTATAGCCTATATGTGTTTAGTTATTATTGTTATTATATTTTTTATATTTTTTATTGACAACAAATCACACCTATGTTTTAGATGGTTATAAGGTCTGTAAAAGATGTCGTTCCACTGTCGTTAAAAGTTTTGAAACATACACTCGATTGAAGGAGGGATTGGAAAATGGAGGATACACTCACCGTCTTCAAGGCCAGCAAGTTCTGCAATGTTTCCTCGAAAACGATCATCAACTGGATCGAGGCCGGACACATCAAGGCCTACAAAACGGTTGGTGGGCACCGCCGCATCAAACGCAGCGACATGGAGACCTTCATGCGCGGCCAAGGCATCCCCATCCCGGATACGGAAATCGAGGATGAACGCAAGCGGATCCTCGTGGTGGATGACGATCCCATCATCGTGGAGACCATCGTGCAGGCATTGGAGGAAGATGAATTCGACTATGAAGTGATCAGCGCGTCGGATGGATTCGAGGCCGGGCTGCAGGTCAACCATTTCCACCCTCACCTGATGATCCTGGACATCATGATGCCTGACATCAAGGGCAACGAAGTGTGCCGCAAGATCAAATCCAACGAGGCTACCAAGGAAACCAAGATCATCGTCCTGTCCGCCTACCTGGATGAAGAGAAATTTAAGGAGATGAAGGGCCACGGTGCCGACATCTGCTTTTCCAAGCCGCTTCCCCTGCCCCAACTCAAGGAGGAGGTTGCCCGGCTGCTGGACCTTAAATAGTAAGCTGTAAGATCATTCATTTGGCAAGGATAGAGGGAGGAAGCCGTATTGTAATACTGCAACGACCGATAACGCAGTCCAGATAAATTATCTTACAGCCGATAGCCATCCGAATCGCGTTTCGACCATTAATAAGGAGGCGTAGCATGAAACTCAAGGAAGCGCTGGAAAAAAAGAAATTTGTGGTCACCTCGGAAGTCCAGGCCCCCATGGGCGACGACGATCCCGAAGCGCTGGTCGATAATCTGAAACGGATCCGGGGCCGCATGGACGGCGTCTCGATTGCCGAGGTGGAACTGGAGGGCGTCGTGGGCGACAGTATCCGCACCTGCGAACTGCTCAACCAGAACCGCTTCGACGCCATCTACCAGACCACCACCCGGGACAAGAACCGCATCCAACTCCAGAAAGACCTGACCCAGGCCCACGAGTCCGGTGTCGAGAACCTGCTCGTGTTCACCGAGGACTATCGCATCTCCGGTGAGAGCCTGCAGGAAACCATGTTCTTCCATGTGGATTCGGGCAAGCTGGCATCGGTCCTGGAACACCTGAAGGACGGTCAGACAGTGGACGGCAAGGAACTGGCCAAGAAGGTCGAGTTCATCATGGGCTCCGGCGTTGAATCCCTCTGGGGCAAGAATGTGCCCAAGCAGGGCATGCAGGAGATGGAGACCATGCGCGAATTGGGCACCGGCTATTTTCTGACCACGCCCATCTTCGATCTGGATCAGTTCCAGCGCTTCCTGCGCCAGGTCAAGACCTTCGGTGTTCCTGTTATCGCCGAGGTGATGCTGCTGAGAAATGCCGCCATGGCCCGCTTCATCAACCGGCACTTCAAGGCCGGCCTGATCCCGGACTGGGTCATCCAGAAACTGGACAAGGCGCCCAACAAGCAGAAGGCCAGCATCGAACTGTTCGCCGACACCATCAAAGGGCTGCGTGACATCTGCGACGGTGTCCATATCATCACCCTGGGCGGCATCGACAAGATCCAGCCCTATTTAGACGCGGCCAAAATCAGGTAGTGACTATTCACAGATGGCAGCTTGCGACCTATATCCGCGTTCTCATCCGATTGAAATCCTCGACGTAGCGCTGCTGCGCCTCCGGTTCCAATCGTCCTGCGGTCTTGATCTGAGCCGCCATCCACCATCTGTGAATAGTCACTGGCCAATCAACTCACTCGATCTGAAGATGGCAACGAGGCGTAAGACATATCCCGGGCCGGCAACACCCCCTCGCGATCCATTTTCACCCACTGATTCGTGCCAACGGCAACCCGTCACGCAATGCCGCGCCTGCATGGCCGGCTGAAGATAAGGCAAATTTAGGATTTGGACTCAAGGCTGCTGGTTGCTTGCTAAAACCGTTAGTAGCCGCTCCTTCAGCCTTCCACCTTCAACCTAACCACCAGAGTGGTCGAGGAGGTCATCATCATGACATCACCCATCGAACTGGATGATCTGGAGTGTGAATTCAAGGACGAGGTGTTGGACAAGGTACCGGATGCCCTGCTGGACCGGTGCATGACCTGCGGCACCTGCACGGGCGGCTGCCCGGCATCGGGCCTGATGGACATGGATCCGAGAAAACTGCTGCGGATGGTCAATTTCGGGATGGACGAGGAGGTCAAAAAATCCAAGTGGGCCTGGGTGTGCACCATGTGCGCCCGCTGCGTCAATGCCTGCCCCATGAAGATCAATATTCCCAAACTGGTTTACAACCTGCGCGGATCCTGGCCCCGGGACAAACGCCCCAAAGGCATCCGCGGGTCCTGCGATCAACATATCCGGGCCGGTAACGCCATGGGCGTACCCACCGATGATTTCATCTGGACCGTGGAGGACGTGGCCGAAGAGATCCGGGAGACTCAGCCCCAGTTCAAGGAGATGCAGGTTTCCGTAGATCGGGTGGGAGCCTATATGGCCATCAACCAGAACTCCCGGGAGCCGGTTACCGAACCGGACGAAATGGGACCGCTGTGGAAAATTCTTCACCTGGTGGGCGCGGACTGGACCTACCCGTCGGTGATGTGGGCCGGTGAAAACTACTGCCTGTTTCTGGCCGACGAGGAGGGCTGGCGCTACATCATGGAGGAGTTCGTCGACCACGTCGACAACAACCTGGGCTGCAAGGTGGTGGTCAACACCGAGTGAGGGCACTCCTACTTTGCGATCCTGGAAGGATTGCGCAAGTTCAAGATCCCCCACAAGTTCGAATTCACCAGCATCATTCAACTCTACGGCCAGTGGATCCGCGAGGGAAAGCTCAAGGTCAACTCAGACTGGAACAAGGACCTCAAGATCAAATTTACGGTCCAGGACCCCTGCAATATCGTCAGGAAGACCCTGCGTGAGGAGATGGCCGACGAACTGCGGTTTGTCGTCAAGACCGTCGTGGGTGAGGAAAATTTCGTGGACATGGTCCCCTGCGGCGTCAACAACTACTGCTGCGGCGGCGGCGGCGGCGCCCTGCAGGGTGGTTTTACGGAAGAGCGCCGGGCCTACGGCAAGGTCAAGTACGACCAGGTCATGGCCACCGGGGCCAAATATGTCATCGCCCCCTGCCACAATTGCCACAGCCAGATCGAAGATATGGGCGAACACTACGGCGGGAATTACCATGTGGTGCACCTCTGGACCATCATGTGCCTGGCCATGGGCATCCTCGGCGAAAATGAACGCAGCTACCTGGGACCTGATCTGGCGAATTACGGGCTGTAGGCAAAAGACGGAGGTCGGAAAACAAAATTCGGACATCCGACCTCAGACCTCAAACCTCAGAATTTCGAATTGGGGAATTGGAGGAATAAGGATATGGAAAAACAAACAACGGGTTCGGTACTAGTCGTCGGCGGTGGCATCGCCGGCATACAGGCATCGCTGGATCTGGCCGATTCCGGCTACCGCGTCGTCCTGGCGGAACAAAGCTCGGCCATCGGCGGCGTTATGTCCCAGCTGGACAAGACCTTCCCCACCAACGACTGCTCCATGTGCATCATCTCCCCCAAGCTGGTGGAAGCCGGCCGCCACCTCAACATCGACTCTGTTCACCATGACCGATGTGCAGTCGATCGCCGGCGACAGCGGGCAACTTCACCGTCACCCTGCGCCAACGGCCCCGCTTCATCGATATGGAAAAATGCACGGCCTGCGGCGAATGCAGCAAGGTGTGCCCCATCGACGTGCCCAACGACTTCGACCAGGGCCTGGGCGACCGCAAGGCGGCTTTCAAGCGCTATCCCCAGGCCATGCCCAGCGCCTATACCATCGAGAAAAAGGGCACGGCGCCCTGCAAGGCCGCCTGCCCGGCCAACCCCAGTTTTCAGGGCTGCATCGCCCTGATGGCCCAGGGCAAATACAAGGAGGCCTTCGAGCTGTTCCGCAGCGAGCACCCCTTCCCCGGCATCTGCGGCCGGGTCTGCCACCACCCCTGCGAAACGGCCTGTACACGCAACCAAGGTGGACGCACCGGTTTCCATCATGGCCCTGCACCGCTTTTTGGCCGACTGGGCCAGGCAAAACGACGTGACCTTCATTCCCGAGAAAAAAGAGGCCAAAGCGGAAAAAGTGGCCGTGGTGGGCAGCGGGCCGGCCGGCCTGGCCTGTGCCTACTTTCTGGCCATTGAGGGATTCGCGGTCACGGTCTTCGAAAAACACGAGACGTTGGGCGGCATGCTGGCCCTGGGCATTCCGGCCTACCGCCTGCCCCGGGAGATCATCGACGAAGAGATCGCCGTGCTGCGGGAATTGGGCGTCGAATTTCAAACCGGTGTGGACCTGGGAACGGACGTCACCGTCGGCCAGCTGCGCGATCAGGGATACAGTGCCTTTTTCATGGCCATCGGCTCCCTGGAGTGCAAACTGCTGGGCATCGAGGGCGAAGAGATCCAAGGCGTATGGCCCGGAATGGACTATCTGTTGCGCACCAATCTGGGTGAACGGATCGACCTGGGCGACCGGGTGGCGGTCATCGGCGGCGGCAACGTGGCCATGGATTCGGTGAGAACCGCCCTGCGCAATGGATCCAAAAAGCCGTTCATCATCTATCGCCGCAGCGAAGCGGAGATGCCGGCCAACGCCGATGAGATCGAAGAGTGCCGGGAGGAAGGCGTCGAAATCATGACCCTGACCAACCCGGTGCGGGTGATCGAAACGAAGGGCCGGGTCACGGCCATCGAATGCATGCGCATGCAGTTGGGCGAACCGGACGATTCGGGCCGTCGGCGTCCGGAACCCATCGCCGGATCCGAATTCACCATCGCGGTGGACGCAGTGGTCCCGGCCATCGGCCAGGAATCCGACTGGGCCTGCCTCACCGACGAATGTGCCTGCACCCTGAACGACTGGGGAACCATGAACGTGGACCCGGTGACCCTGCAGTCCGACGATCCGGACATCTTTGCCGGCGGCGATGCGGTCACCGGTCCCAAAACCGTCGTGGAAGCCATTGCCGCGGGCAAGACCGCCGCCGAATCCATCCGGCGCTACCTGGTGGGTGAAGATCTCAAGGCTGGGCGCGACACCGCGCTGGTGCCGGTGGAAGACGTGGACCTCGCCACGGCTGTGCCCATCGCGCGCCAGGCCATGCCCATGGCCGATCCCGACGGACGCAAAGCCACCTTCGACGAGGTCCAGTTGGGCCTTGACGAAGCGGCCGTTCAACGGGAAGTTCAGCGCTGCCTGGCCTGCGGTATCTGCTCGGAGTGCTACCAGTGCGTCACCGCCTGCCTGGCCGGAGCGGTGTGCCACGACATGACCGAGCAGATCCATGAAATCAACGTGGGAGCGGTCATCCTGGCCCCCGGGTTCGCCCCTTTCGACCCGTCCATATACCAGACTTACAGCTATGCCGGCCACCCCAACGTGGTCACCAGCCTGGAGTTCGAACGCATCCTCTCCGCCTCCGGCCCCTATGCGGGGCACCTGGTCCGGCCGTCGGACGACCGGCCGCCCAAAAAAATCGCCTGGCTTCAGTGCGTGGGCTCCCGGGACCTCAATGCCTGCGACAACGGGTACTGCTCGTCGGTATGCTGCATGTACGCCAACAAACAGGCGGTCATCGCCAAAGAGCACAGTGACGAAGAGCTGGACACGGCCATCTTTTTCATGGATTTGCGCACCTTCGGCAAGGATTTTGACAAGTACGCCAACCGGGCCCGGGAAGACCACGGGGTGCGCCATATCCGCTCGCGCATCCACTCGGTATTCCCGGACGATGACGACCGGCTGCGCATCATCTATGCCACCGAGTCGGGCAACAACGTGGAAGAGCACTTCGACATGGTGATTCTTTCCGTGGGCCTGGCGCCCAACCCCGACGCCGTATCCCTGGCCCAACGACTGGGTGTCGACCTGAATCACTACAACCACGCCAAGACCGATTGTCTGGCACCGGTGAGTACCAACCGGGAGGGAGTCTTCGTGTGCGGCGCGTTTCAAGAACCCAAGGACATCCCCCATTCGGTCATGGAGGCCTCGGCATCGGCCGCCGCCGCCAGCAGCCTGCTGTCCGAGTCTCGCTGGACGCTGTCCCGCAAACGCGAACTGCCCCCGGAGCTGGACGTGTCCGATCAGGGACCACGCATCGGTGTTTTCGTCTGCAACTGCGGCATCAACATCGGCGGCATCGCCGACGTACCGGCGGTCCGCGACTATGCGGCCGGCCTGCCCCACGTGGTCCACGTGGAGGACAACCTGTTCACCTGCAGCCAGGACTCCCAGGACCACATCAAAACGATCATCCGCGAAAAGGGTATCAACCGGGTGGTGGTGGCATCTTGTTCCCCCCGCACCCACGAACCCCTGTTCCAGGAGACCATTCGCGATGCAGGCCTGAACAAGTACCTGTTCGAAATGGCCAACATCCGCGACCAGAACACGTGGGTGCATATGAGCGAACCGGCGCGGGCCACCGCCAAGGCCAAGGATCTGGTGCGCATGGCCGTGGCCAAGGCCGCCCACATCGAGCCCCTGCACCAGGTGAGTCTGGCGATCACCAAAACCGCCCTGGTGATAGGCGGCGGCGTGGCCGGCATGGAGGCGGCACTGGGTGTGGCCGACCAGGGATCGGAGGTGGTGCTGGTTGAAAAATCCACCGAACTGGGCGGGGTGGCCAATCTGCTCAACGCCACCTGGCAGGGGGAACCCATCGCCCCCTACCTGGCCGACACGATCCAACGGGTAAAAACCCACCCGCGCATCCGGCTGCTTACCGGCACGCGGGTCAAACGCACCACGGGCAGCATCGGCAACTTCTCAACCACACTGGCGTCGATGAACGGCGACCAGACGGAAACGCTGGTGGCCCACGGGGCCACGATCATCGCTACGGGCGGCGGTGAATATAAACCGGACCTCTACCTGTATGGCAGCCACCCCAATGTGCTCACCCACCTGGACATGGACACGGCGGTCGCCAACAACGACAATCGCCTGGTTCTGGCCAAGAGCGTCGCCTTCATCCAGTGTGTGGGCTCCCGGGACGACAATCGTCCTTACTGCAGCAAAATCTGCTGCACACACAGCCTGAAAAGCGCCCTGGCCGTAAAGCAAATCAACCCCCAAAAAAAGGTGACCATTCTCTACCGTGACATCCGTTCATACGGCTTCCGCGAGGATCTGTACAAGGAGGCTCGGGATGCGGGCATTCTGTTCATCCGCTACGAACCGGAAAATCCACCCAAGGTCTCCACCGACGCCGACAACCACCTGGTTCTGGACACCACCGACCACGTGCTGCGCATGACGGTGCGCCTGAGGCCCGACCTGCTGGTACTGGCCACCGGCGTGGTGCCCAACGCCAACCGCGAGCTGTTCGAATTGTTCAAGGTTCCGGTGAATGCCGACGGTTTCCTGGTGGAAGCCCATGCCAAGCTTCGGCCGGTGGAGTTCTCCTCCGAAGGCATCTACCTGGCCGGGCTGGCCCACTATCCCAAGCCTCTGGAAGAGAGCATCGCCCAGGCCAAGGCAGCCGCCTCCCGGGCCATGACCCTGCTCTCCCGTGAGGCCATCATGGTGGGTGGCGTCGTGGCCACGGTGGATTCGGGCAAGTGCGCCGCCTGTCTCACCTGTGTGCGGGCCTGCCCTTACGATATACCCCGGGTGGATGAACACAGCCACGCGGTCATCGATCCGGCCGAATGCCATGGCTGCGGCACCTGCGTGGCCGAGTGCCCGGGTAAGGCCATCACCCTGGCCCACTTTACCGACGGCCAGCTGATCGCCAAGATCGAGGCCCTGTTCATCGCGGCGTAGGCCTGAGGACAGATGTCCGAAGTCGGAGGACAGAAGACAGAATTCGGACATCAGATATTAAGGGATTTTAGAATTTAAGGATTGAGGAATTATTGGAGCGGCTTCCAGCCGCGATCAGTTTTCGGAGGTGCGACCCCCTGCCTCCGACTTCGCTCTGCAGACCAAACCGCTAACCTAGGAGGAAAATATGACCGCGACCACTGATCCCAATATTTTAGCGTTCTGCTGCAAATACTGCTCCTATGCGGCCGCCGACCTGGCCGGCTCCATGCGCCTGGACTACCCAGCCAGTGTCAAGGTGGTGCAGGTACCGTGCACGGGCCGTGTGGATGTGATCCATCTGCTCAAGGGCCTGGAGGCCGGTGCCGACGGCATCTATGTGGCTGGGTGAATGGACGGAGAATGCCATTTCCTGGAAGGAAATCGAAGAACGCGCAAAAAAGTTGATTTTGTAAGAAAAACCCTGGAAGAAATCGGCATCGACGGTTCACGGGTGCAGATGTTCAACCTCTCTTCGGCCATGGCCCCTGAATTCGCACGCATCGCCTGCGAGATGACCGAAACGGTGAAATCAATGAGGAAATTATGGACGTAACCCAAGCCCACGGACTGACCGGCGTGTTGGATGCCATGGCCGACGGCATCTACATCGTCAACGACGACTATGTGGTCGAATTCATGAACAAGGCCATGATCCGGGTGTTCGGTGACGGGGTCGGCAAGAAATGCCACGAGGTGATCAACCACACCGCTGCCCCCTGCCCCTGGTGCCGGGCCAAGGAGGTGTTCGACAACCGGCAGAACACCCACGAAGAGGTCTATGTGCCCATGGTGGACAAGACCTACGACCTGCTGGAAATCCCCCTGCACAACACCGACGGCAGCATCTCCAAGCTGAGCCTCTACCGCGACATCACCCACCGCAAGGACCAGGAGTACCGGCTCAAGACTTCCCGCGAGAGCTTCCGCAGCCTCTTCGAACACGTGGCTGCCGGCGTCTACATCAGCAGCAAGGAGGGCAAATTTCTGGATGCCAACCCGGCCCTGCTGGACATGATGGGGTATGAAGACAAAAACGAGTTCCTTGACCTGGACCTGGCCCGGGACATCTACCGGAAAGCCGACGATCGCGCCCGCTTCCAGCAGATGATCGAAAAGAACGGCCGCGTGGTCGACTACGAGGTGGATTTCCGCAAAAAGGACGGCACCCCCATTACCGTGCTGCTCACCGCCCACGTGCGTTATGATCCCAAGGGCAACGTGCTGGGCTACGAGGGCATCTGCGTGGACCAGTCTCAACGCAAAAAAATGGAGCAGGAGCTGAAAAAGGCACACGATTTTCTCAACAACATCATCCAGAGTTCTCCCAATGCAATCATGGGAACGGACATGCAGGGCAACATCATCATCTGGAACCAGGGTGCCGAAGAGACGCTGGGGTATCAGGCCTCGGAGACGATCGGCGGGATGAACGTCAAGGACCTGTATCCCGAGGACATGGCGCGCCAGGTGATGCGCATGATGCGAAGCGATGATTTTGGCGGCAAGGGTAAACTGCGTTCCTATCCCATGACGTTCAAGGGCAAAGAGGGGCGTCCCGTAGAAGGCAACCTGTCGGCCAACATCATTTATGACGAGGCAGACCGCGAAATTGCTTCGGTGGGCATATTCGTGGACCTGGAAGAGCAGTTGAAGATGGAGCGCAAGCTCCACAATACCCAGGAGCAGCTTCTGCAATCGGAGAAGCTGGCCGCCATGGGCCGGCTCACGTCCCAGATCGCCCATGAGCTCAACAACCCGCTCTACGGAATCATGAACACCCTGGAATTGATGAAAACCGAAATTCCCGTGGGCAACAAACGGCGCAAACTGCTGGAGATGTCCCTGTCGGAAACCGTGCGGGTGACGGACATGCTGCGCAAGATGCTCTCCTTCTCCAAACCGGACCAGGAGGAGCGGGCCCCGGTGGACATCAACACGATTTTAGACGAAATTCTCCTTTTATATGAAAAGCAGCTCTGGGAACACTCCATCAAACTGGTACACAGCTTCGCTGACAATCTCGGGCACGTCCACGCCTCCAAGAACCAGCTCCGCCAGGTTTTTTTGAACCTGATTTCCAACGCACGCGATGCCATGCCCGAAGGCGGCCGCCTCACCGTGGCCACCGAAGGGGACGACTATTTCGTTCACATCACCATTGCAGACAATGGCGTGGGCATCAAGGAAGAGCACCTGGACCTGATTTTCGAAACCTTTTTCACCACCAAAACCGACAGCGTCAAGGGTGTCGGTCTCGGTCTGTCAGTCTGTTACGGCTTCATCAAGGATCATGGCGGGGACATCAAGGTGGACAGCCAAGTGGGAAATGGCACCACGTTCACCATTTCCCTGCCGGTCTTTCGGCAAAAAGACTGAACCATGATCAAGCACCGTTAAATTGTGGGGGATAGATGGCGTCGAACTTACTGAAGCGCCATTTTTAATAGGCTGGCAATCTCATTTCCTCCCTTCGCTTGAGCATATTCCAGAATGATGGGGATAAACTTCCCAACCATATCACTGCTTAATCCCATTTTTGAAAAAGAACCGGCCAGTTCAGCGATGGATGCCATGCCCCCCCCTCCTTTGCTCAACATGGAGGATAAACCGCCAAGGGTCCCCGATCCCTTGTCAGCCGAAGGGGCGGCAGCGAGGAGTGACGCCACTTCAGGCATGGCATCGGAAACCTTGGCGAAGTCTTCAACACTCATTCGCTGGGCGGCTGAATTGAAAATAGCTCCGGCACCCCCTTCGGCCTGCTGGTTGGTCACGCCAAGATTTTTAGTCAGGAGCCCCACAAGATCCATCTCAAGGGCAAAAACGGGGGATTTCAAACCAGCTGTGAAGGAACAGGCCGTCAACAGAATTATGGTCCAGAGAATACGTTTAATCATAATTTCCCCCTTAATGATTTGAGCCTTGTAAAATATTTTGAGTCTTACCCTTCAAACCATGACTGGGTGTGAAGGCAGAATTTGACCAGCATGAGCATTACCGGCACTTCGATAAGAACGCCCACCACCGTGGCCAGGGCCGCACCCGATGAGAGCCCGAAGAGCATGGTCGACGTGGCGATGGCCACCTCGAAATGGTTGGACGCCCCGATCATGGCCGCCGGCGCGGCATCCTCGTAACGCAGTTTCAGCAGCCGCGCCAAGCCGTATCCCAGGCAGAAGATGAGCACCGTCTGAAGGAAAAGAGGCAAGGCGATCCAGACGATGGTCAGGGGGTTGCCCAAAATGACCTCTCCCTTGAAAGAGAAAAGCAGCACCAGGGTGAGCAGCAAGGCAATGATGGTAATGGGCGTGAGCACATGCAGGAATTTTTCCTTGAACCATCTCTCCCCTTTGGTCGAGATGATCCAACGGCGTGAGATGTAACCGGCCACCAGGGGCAGGGCCACGTATATGCCGATGGAAAGCAAAAGGGCCTGCCAGGGCACGGGCAACCGCCCCACGCCGAGCAAAAAGCCCCCCAGAACGCCGTAGAGCAGCAGCATGGTCAGCGAGTTGATCGCCACCATCACCAGGGTCAGGCCGTCGTTGCCCCGGGAAAGGAATCCCCACACCAGCACCATGGCCGTGCACGGCGCGATGCCGAGCAGGATGCACCCGGCCAGGTAGCTTCGCCACAGGGGCACTTCCAGCATCTTGATGCCGTCGGCCAGAACCACCGTGCCGGCGCCGTGGGTAGCCCCAACGGGCAGGTCCAGGCCGAAGGGCATCTTCACCAGGTCCTTCGCATCGGGCCCGATAAACCCGTGAAAAAGCGTGCCCAGAAAAAACAGGGCGATGGCATACATGGTGAATGGTTTGACGGCCCAGTTGACGAAAAGGGTCAGAAAAACCGGTTTGCCGCTCTTGCCCGCCTTGATCACCTCACCGAAGTCGATCTTGACCATGATGGGGTACATCATGAAAAACAGGCAGACGGCGATAGGGATGGAGACCACCGGCGCCCCGTTCACCGTAATGGCCATGCCGTCCAGGGCCCGGGCCACGCCGGGAGCGATTTTTCCCAGCAGGATGCCGGCAATGATGCACAAGAGCACCCACAGGGAGAGGTAGCGTTCGAAGATGCTGGTCATCTTGCGGCTGTTGCTGCTGGCTGAGTTGTTGTCCATTGGCTGATTCACTCCTGACGGTTTTTAAGGGCGTCGGGCAGGGACTCGACAAATTTACGAATCTCGTCGCGCACCCGTCGGTAGTGAGCCATGGCCGCCTCTTCGGTGGGTTCGTCCTTTGCCAGTGCCGGCGGGTCGTCGAATCCCACGTGAATGATTTTTACGCCACCCGGAAAATAGGGGCAGCTTTCGTGAGCGTGGCCACACACCGTCACCACGAAGTCCCACGGCTGGTGGATAAAGTCACGGGCCAGTTTGGACCGGTGGTGGGAGATGTCCACGCCTGCCTCGGCCATGGCTTTGACCGCCAGCCGGTTGAGCCCGTGGGTTTCGATGCCGGCTGATCTGGCCTCGATCACATCGTGCTTCAGGTGGTTGACCCACCCCTCGGCCATCTGGCTGCGGCAGGAGTTGCCGGTGCACAGGAAAAGAATTTTCAATTTGTCGATCATTGGGAATCTCTCCGCTGGCTTTTATCGTTAAAGTGGAAAAGCAGCGCCGCAGAAACATCCTGGTCCAGGTGAGCGAAACACTGAACGGTCATGGCACCGGGCATGCACGCGTTGTTGAAGATCTCCAGGTGATAGGATTCGGGCAGCATATTCACCTCCATGTTGCGACAGCAGTCACACAACACGACCGTCAATGAAAGGGCGTGCCATGAAATACAACCCCATTAAACCGACGACCACACCGGCACCCTTCCGAAACCAGTTACCCGCATCCTGCCAGGCGTGGTTTTCGGTCAGTTTCCTCACCATGGCCGTGGAACTGCCGGCGACAACAATGGGTAGACAGTGCCCCAGGCAAAACAACCGATGAAGGCAATTGTCGAACTGCTGCTCATCCATGCGTTTACAGTGAGAAACAGAGAATCAAGCATCCAGTTCATCCCACTTGTGTGGTTTAAGTTATGGCTTGACGCCCAACTGGCTCAAGGTATTTACGATATCGTCTTCAGACATGAATCCCACATGACGGGACACCTCTTTGCCGTTGGCATCGTAAAAAATCTGTGTGGGAATTGCCCGGATGCCGAATCGGCCGGCCTGATCCCGATTCTCCCAGACATCGATGAAAACGATGGCCGCCCTACCCTCGTATTTCTTCTCGATCTTTTCAAGGATGGGTGCCATCATCTTGCATGGCATGCATTTCTTGGCTCCCAGGTCGATCATGGTCACCGTCCCCCTGACCGGGAGCGTGTTAAAATCGATCCCGGCATCAGCGATGCCCGTGGATGCCGTCCCGAAAATCATCACGGCCCACACCAGGGAAATTATTAAGACACATCGATAGATGGGTCGCTGCATGAAATCTACACTTTCCATCCGCTGCCGGGCGGTTACCGGATCCAACCGAGGACCTCTTGTTTTTTGGGAATCTTGCCCACGGACTTGACCTCCCCGTCCACCACCACCGCCGGTGTTCCGAAGACCCCGTATCCGGCAATTTCCATGACATCGGTCACTTTTTCCACTGTTGCTTCAATACCGCTTTCGGCAACGGCATCCGTGACGATCTTTTCCGTCTGCTGGCATTTCGGGCACCCCGGCCCCAGTACTTTGATATCCATATCCTTCTCCTTTTAAAAGAAATGTCCGAAAATTAGACCGCTGATCGTGGCCATAGTGACCACCAGGGAAACGAAAGCGACGGTTTTCTTCGTCCCCAACACGCTGCGGATCACCAGCATGTTGGGCAGGCTCAATGCCGGGCCAGCCAGCAGCAGGGCCAGAGCGGGTCCCTTTCCCATACCGGCACCGATGAGCCCCTGAAGGATGGGCACTTCGGTAAGGGTTGCAAAATACATGAATGCACCCACCACCGAGGCGAACAGGTTGGCCCATAACGAGTTTCCCCCAACCAAACCGCTGATCCACGTCGAGGGAATCAGGCCCTCCGCGCCTGGCCTCCCCAGCAGCAACCCGGCCACCAGCACTCCGGCAAGTAACAATGGCATGATCTGTTTGGCAAAATCCCAGGAGGCCATGAACCAGGACTCGGTTTCCCCCCGTGTGGTGGTCAGCAGCATGACAAAAGCGATCAAACCCACCGAGAAGGCAATCAGGGGGTACTGGGGAAGTGCCAGCGCCGAGATCAAGACAGCCACGCCGGAGAGGATCAGTTTGTAGCGCTTTACGCCCATCCAGCGAACCATCAGGACGCCCAGCAGCATTGCAAACCCTCCGGCCAACAGCCATTTCACGGTGAACACGGCTGCCCAGAAACTGCCGGCCTGTTCCGGCCGGCCCCAGGTGGCCGAAACCAGCAAGCCCACCATGGAGGCAAACAAGATGGTGGTCTGCCACAAGGGCCGCTCGACTTCCGTCTCCGGCATGTACATGGCGGCGGCGGCCTTGGCCGTTTCCTCCTTCCTGAACATCAGGTGCATAAACAGCCCGATCACGATGCTGAAAACGACCGCCCCAACAGCACGCGCAGCACCGATTTCAGGCCCCAGGATGCGGGCGGTGAGAATGATGGCGAGGACGTTAATGGCAGGCCCCGAATAGAGAAAGGCAATGGCCGGCCCCAGCCCGGCGCCACGCTTCCAGATACCCGCGAAAAGTGGCAGCACCGTGCAGGAGCATACCGCCAGGACGGAGCCGGACACACTGGCCACACCGTAAGAGATTACCTTGTTGGCACCGGCGCCCAGGTATTTCATCACCGATCCCTGGGACACGAATACCGCTACAGCACCGGCGATAAAAAAAGCCGGGACCAAACAGAGCAGGACATGCTCCTGGGCATACCACTTGGCAAGGGCAAGGGACTCGATCACCGAATGGGAAAAACGAGCGCTGTCAATGGGGAGAAAAAAAAACAGCAAGAAGCCGGTGACGATCAGCGTCAGTGGTTTCCAGATGCCCTTCCAATCGATCAGGCTGGGTTCTGGCTGAACATCGTCCGGCGAAACATCCAATGTTTCATTTTGACCGGTTAATGATAGTGCCTCACTCATGCTGGCTGTCTCCAAATAACTGGATTGGTAAACTCTATATATCGCTATTTAGTCATATTAAGGGGATAACAAAATCAGTTCCTGTTCAAAATCTCAAACCGGTCGATGTGGGCCGTCTTTTCAACGAGCGCCGATATTTCCGGCTCATCGTTGAGCCAATGCCGCAGATTGCCGAGCAAAGATGCCGCAAAAGGACTCTGGCGGCCGTCGGCCAGCGTGTAGTTTACCCACAGCCCATCTTTGTGGTAGGCTACCAATCCTGCGTCTTCCAATATTTTTAAATGTTTGCTGGTCGTGGACTGGGCGGTACCAAGGGAGGTCTGAAGTTCACAGACGCACATCATGCGTCTTTCCAGAATCTTCAAGATTTTGACCCGGGTGGGGTCGGAAACGGCCTTCATGACGCGGATGAACTCTTTCATACGTCTCTCCATATCGTTTTTTTGGAATATATAGGATCGCCCTGGGCTTGTCAACCCAAGATAGAAAATTGATGAACTCGTAAAAAGTCGCATTTCCGACGAATTCGTAAAAAGCCCGAGATCAAGGCTTGCGAATCCTGAGGAATGAGGCGTACATACGGTACGCCGCAGTGACGAAGGATGAAGCGTAACGCAGATATCGGGATTTTTACGAATCCGTCAAAATTTAACCGTTGGTGTCGTGGTGGGCGGAATGAAGTGGTCTCAGCCATCCAACCAGCCTGCGAAGCGGCCTGAACATGAAAAAACGAATCAGCCGACTGAAGCCTCCCATCACCCGGCCGATCTCTTTTTCCACGGAGGGCTCCACCCGGCAGAAGGAGATGATGCAGCGCTCCGGCCGCAGGTTGTCTGGGAAAAGGCAGGGTCCGGTGCCGTTTTCAAGGAAAATGCAGTCTGAAGGAAAAAAACTTTCTTTGGCAAGGCAGTCTGCCACGGCGTCTTCAATCGCCGGCGCCATGGCCAGGATGAAGACCAGGTCCCACTCGGTAATGATATCGGCGGGATGGATGTTCCGGCAGCAAAGCCCCTGGCAGCCGGCCATGCAACGCGCCAGGATCGGAGTGGCCCTTTTCGTTAACGCCTTCTGGGCATCATGGATGTCGTGGCAGATCGCCGCGAGGATTTTCCGTTCATGCGCATCGAGGGCGTCGATTTTTTTTCTGGCGGCCTTGAAGCTGTAGTTGAGTCCCATTTAAATAAACCGCTTCATCATCTCATCGACCATCTCATCCACATTGTCCGGCGTGACACCGTGCCGGGCGCAAAAGGCATCCACCTTGGCGAGCCTTTTGGGGCTGTTCATGTCGACCAGCCGCGAAAAAATGCCTAACCGTCGGCCAACCTGAAAGCGGCATCGATCTTGGGGTGACAGATCGAGAAACCGGTCCAGTATCGCAAGGATATCGGGTTTGGCTTCGGGGAGACGGCCCTGGATCTCTTCGAACAGGTTGAGGATGTGATCACTGACGATCATGCTGGCAATACCGTCCAGTCTTTCGATGAACAACCGGATCTCCCGGCCCATATCGATATCGTTCAGCTTGACAAACCGCCCGGAGCGGTGTTCTTCGGCCAGGGGGATCCCGTCGGGAATGGCCAGGGTGCGCAAGCGGATGAAATCCGGGTTGATCCGGTTCAGGGCGTCGGCGGTTTCCAAGGCATGGTCCCGAGACAGCTCCTTGCCCCCCAGTCCCGGCATCACATACTCGGACAACTCCATTCCGGCCTTTTTCACCTTTTGTCCGGCCTTGATCTGGGTGCGTTTATCCACCCCTTTGCGGACCCGGCTGAGCACCGCGTCCGAACCAGACTCAAGGCCGATGTGGACCCGATTCAGTCCCGCCTCTCGCATCTGCCTCAGGTGGTCGTCGCTGATGCGGGCAATCGTGTGCGAGCGGGCGTAGGAGGTGATCCGATCGACCCAGGGAAATCGGGATCGAAGATGACGCAGGATCCGGATCAGTTGGTCGGGCTTGACCACCAGGCTGTTGGCGTCCTGCAGGAAAATAGAGCGCATGCCGCCGGCATACCAATTCAGTGCTGCCCCGAATGCCTGCTGTTCGTGGGCGGCGAGGCCCTGCATCCATGAACTGATATCCTGACGGAGAATCTGACCGGATCCGTCGGCAAGTCGTTTCAGCGTCTCCACATGCCGGTGGAGCGCATCGATATCGTCGATGACGTGGGCTTCGGGGCGAACGGAAAAGCGAGCCCCCTTGTATACCGGGCAGAAGGCGCAGTGATTCCAGGGACAGTTTCGGGTCACCCGGACCAGCAGGCTGCTGGCTTCGCTGGGCGGCCGGATGGGGCCCTGTTCGAACCCGTGGTAACGATCCTTGTCATGGTGGCGCTGGCTCATGGTCGCCGGTCTCCTGTCAGCATGCGGTTGGACTCCTTGTATACCTGTCATCGATTCAAAAATAAACCCCCTTTGACAAGCGTCGACGGCATGCTTTATGGTAGGCTTCCGATACATGCTGAATACCGAAAGTGGCGGAGAATGCTTAAAAAACTGGGTTTTATCGTAATTTCTCTGATTTTTGTGGGAATCTGCACCGCAGGGGTGCTGTACATGCATCTCATGGCCTGGGCGGATCGCCCGGTGGGAACGGCCGTCCTGGAGAAGCTGTTCACCGTCCCCCCGGGCCAGGGGCTCAAGCAGACTGCCGATGCCCTCCGACAGGACGGTCTGGTTTCGGATGCCCTTCGCTTCACGATCCTGGCCAGACTCGACAAGAAGGACAAACTGCTCAAGGCCGGTGAATACTTTTTCTCCACCGCCATGACGCCAAGGGAGATCCTGGGCCAGATGGTGGAGGGAAGAGTACACCTCTACCGGCTCACCATCCCGGAAGGATACAGCCTGGTTCAAATCGCCGCGGCGGTCTCTGCTGCCGGCCTGGAATCGGAGGGAAACTTTCTCGATGCAGCCCGCAATCCGGATACGGCCAAAAACCTCGGCATCGAGGCCGATACATTGGAAGGGTATCTGTTCCCGGACACCTACTATTTTCCACGGGGGCTGGACAGCGCCACCATCATCGCCACGATGGTCAAACAATTCAGGGCGGCTTATAAACCGGCCTGGGAGCAGCAGGCAAAAGCAATGGGAATGACCGTTCACGAGGTCGTCACCCTGGCCTCCATCATCGAAAAAGAGACCGGCGCCCCCGAAGAACGCCCGCTGATATCCTCGGTCTTTCACAACCGGCTGAAAAAAGGCATGCGCCTGGAGACCGATCCCACCGTGATCTACGGCATCCCCGATTTTGACGGAAACATCAAACGCCGACATCTGGAAACCCATACCCCTTACAACACTTACAAGATCAAGGGACTGCCACCCGGCCCCATTGCCAGCCCGGGGGCCCTTGCCATGGAAGCGGCCCTTTTTCCTGCCCAAAGCGATTATCTCTATTTCGTCTCGAAAAAAGACGGCACCCATCAGTTCTCCACCACCATCAAAGAACACAATGCAGCGGTAAAAAAGTACCAGTTGAGGAAAAGAAAACGTTGAAAAGACAGCCGGATACGCTCAGGTCCGGTTTCACGACCGGAGCGGCGGCGGCCGCGGCCGCCAAAGCTGCCCTTCAGCTGCTGTTTACCGGCCAGGTGCCGACAGTGGTGGAAATCACCTTCTTGACCGGAGAGACCACGACGATCGCGGTTCATGGGTGCCGGTTGGTGGAATCGAACAAGGCGAGCTGCACGGTGATCAAGGATGCTGGCGATGACCCGGACGTCACCCATGGCGCCGAAATCGGTGCCGAAGTGACCCTGGAAAAACGATGGGCTGCGGATCCTATCCGGATCACCGGCGGTGCTGGGGTCGGCGTGGTGACCAAGCCCGGCCTCGAGATTCCACCTGGCCGCGCGGCCATAACGTCGGGCCCCGTCACCATGATCACCAACAGTATCAATGCGCTGCTCGACGAGCATCCCACCGATGCGGGTATACATGTTGAGGTATTCGTACCCGAGGGGGAGCGGCTGGCTAAAAAAACCCTCAACGCGCGGTTGGGAATCATCGGCGGCCTGTCCATTTTAGGCACCACCGGCATCGTCCGGCCCATGTCCCACGACGCTTATGTCGCCACCATCCAAAAATCCATGGATGTGGCCCGGGCCGCCGGATTGACGCATCTGGTGCTGACCACCGGCAGACGCAGCGAGCGCTTCGCCCAGGACTGCTGGCCGTCGCTGGCCGACGAGTCTTTCATTCAGATCGGTGATTTTTTCCAGGCGGCCATGACCGCTGCCGCTACACGCGGGTTTTTATCGGCGACCCTGGCCGTCTTTTTCGGCAAGGCGGTAAAAATGGCCCAGAACATCCCCCACACCCACGCGGCAAAATCCGAACTGACCCTGGAAACCCTGGCCCGCTGGACCTTTGAACAGACTGGGAACCGGGAACTGGCCAATCTAATTGCCGCCGCCAACACCGCCCGGCACGCCTTCGATCCGCTCAAGGCAAAGGCACCGGCAGTAATCGCCCACGTGGCCGAACAGGCCCAGCACTGCGCGGTGGGATTCTCCCTTAGCAAGATTCGCGTCCGCTGCGTAATTTTTGATTACGACGGCACCACAGCGGTTGACACGCAACCGGATTGGGGCTAGGGTGGCAACGCTTTTGTTTATGCAATCAGATGTAGGAGGATGAAGGAAGAATAAAATACAAAAACCAAAAATCAAATGACAAATAAATCACAATAATCAAATTCAAATTTCCAAACTTTTTGGTTTTGAAGAAATGACAGCCCAATCATCATTTACGGATTTGCCCTCTTTTGAGATTTGTGATTTTTAATTTGTTATTTATGAATTGGTTTTCGTATCCTAACGCTTCTTTATTATCTGGTTTAGGCGCAATAAAAGGACACCAAGTGGCCCCTCCCATAACCGTCATCGGCATGGGCGTCTCTCCTGACGACCTGACATCCCGGCAACGATCAATCATCGAGGCCGCCGATATTCTCGTTGGCGGGAAACGCCTCATCGCGCACTTCGACCATCTGACCTGCCAGCGACGGGTGGTCGACAGGGATCTTAACGGATTGGGCGATTTTCTCCATCAAAAGATGCCCGACAACACCATCGTGGTGCTCACCTCCGGCGATCCCCTGTTTTATGGTATCGGCGCGTTCCTGGTGCGCCGTCTGGGTGCCGGGCGGGTGCACATCCTACCCAACGTCTCCACCGTGGCGGCCGGTTTCGCCCGTCTGGGCGAACCCTGGCAGGACGTCCGGGTGGTGAGCCTGCATGGCCGCAACCACACCGGCGAACTGCTGCGGCACCTGGCCGGCGGCGATACGGTGGCCGTTTACACGGACCCGACTCATGGTCCGGCATGGCTGGCGGGCATCCTGGAGGGAAATGGCTTCTCCGGCGTCAGCATGTGCGTGTTGGAACGGCTGGGCATGCATGACGAACGGATCATCCGGATCACGCCAGCGGAGGCGCGGGCCATGGCCTTTTCCGATCTCAACCTGGTGGTCCTGAAGCCCGATCCTGTTGGGAAGACCACCCCGGCCCTTTTTCCCGGAATGCCCGACAACCGCTTCGCCCATGAAAAGGGGCTGATCACCAAGGCCGAGGTCCGTGCGGTGAGCCTGTCCCGGCTGCGCCTGTTCGACCGGGCGGTCTTCTGGGACCTGGGCGCCGGCAGCGGTTCGGTCTCCATCGAAGCAGGGCTTTTCATCACCCGGGGATCAATTTACACCGTGGAACAAAAGGAGTCGCGGATCCGACACATCCGTGAAAACCGATCCCGCTTCGGCATCGGCAACATGCAGGTCGTCCAGGCCCGCCTGCCCGCTGGCATGACCGATCTGCCCGATCCGGACCGGGTATTCATCGGCGGCGGCGGCAAGGCCCTGATCGACATTATCCGCATGGCTGCCGACCGCCTCAAGCCGGCCGGCATTATCGTGATCAACACCGTCCTGATCGACACCCTCACCACGGCCATGCATACCCTGGAAGGCCTCGGCTTTGAATTAGACATGGTCCAGATCCAGGTAAACCAGGCGACCGCCATGCCCTTTAGTCATCGTTTGGAAGCGGCCAACCCCGTCTGGATCATCACCGGCGGCCGTCCCTGACACGCACAAAGGTAATCGTTCTCGGGTTCAGAGGTTCAGGGTTCAACGGTTAATGATCAATCGACAAACGGAATCCTTTTCTCAAGGCCAACCTTCGAGCAAAGTTGACGAAAAATGATAACCCTGAACGTTGAACCCTTGAACGCTTGCGCTCAAAGAAAGTATCCATCGTGATTCACAAATCCTTTGATACAAACACCAACGCATTGAACCCCATCATCTTCTGCGGCGCCGGCCCCGGTGATCCGGATCTGATCACGGTAAAGGGCCAGCAGGCCCTGGCAACGGCCGATCTGGTGGTATATGCCGGCTCGCTGGTGCCCGAGGCCCTGCTCAAATGGACCCGGCCGGACTGCCGCCACCTGAGCAGCGCCGGCCTGCACCTGGATGAAATGGTTTCGACCATGGCCGACGCCTGGCAGGCAGGTCAGAAAGTCGTGCGCCTGCACACCGGCGATCCCAGTCTCTACGGGGCCATTTTCGAACAGATGGCCAAACTGTCGCACCGCAACATTCCCTACACGGTGATCCCGGGGGTTACCGCCGCCTTTGCCGCCGCTGCGGCCCTGGGCGTCGAATACACCCTGCCCGAGGTGTCACAGACCCTTATTCTCACCCGCCTGTCCGGTCGGACACCGGTGCCGAAAAGCGAATCCCTGGCATCCCTTGCCACCCACCGGGCCACCATGGCCATCTACCTGAGCATGTCCATGGTCGACGAGATGACGCGAATTCTCTCGACGGCCTATGGTTCCAAAGGGGCCTGTGCGGTGGTTTACCGGGCCAGTCAGCCCGATCAGAAAATCCTCTGGACCACTACCGGTGAGTTGGCCGCAACCGTAAAAAAAGAGAAGATCACACGGACCGCCCTGGTGGTCGTCGGACGCGTGCTGGATGTAAGCCTCGAGACCCTGGTTCACCACTCCAAGCTTTACGACCGCCACTTTGCCCACGGCTACCGTGAAGCGAAGGACCAGCGGTGAAGCCAGCTGCCCATGGGCGCACCGCCGTCTGGGCACTGACCCCAAACGGGGTTCAACTGGCCCGGATTATCGCCGACGGGATGCCCGGCTGCACCCTGTTTCTATCCCAGAAACTGGAGACGACCATCCCCGGCGCGGTGCGCTTTGTCCGGCTAAAAGATGAAGTGGACCGGCAGTTCGCCGGGTTTCCCCGCCATATCTTCATTATGGCCACAGGCATCGTGGTGCGGAGCATCGCCCACGGCCTGGCCCACAAGACCATGGACCCGGCCGTGGTGGTCTGCGACGAAACCGGACAGTTTGCCATCAGCCTGGTCTCCGGCCATATCGGCGGAGCCAACGCCTTGGCCCGGGAAGTGGCCCGGACCACCGGTGGACTGCCGGTGATCACCACGGCCACCGACATCAACCGGGTGCCGGCCATCGATGTCATCGCCGTGGAAAACAAACTGACCATCGAGAATCCCGATGCCATCAAATCAATCAACATGGCCCTGATCACCGGCAACCCGATCTTCATCCACGACCCCTTTGGAATAGTGACCCACCGGCTGCCGCAAGACCAGGTGATCGCCTCCGCCGTGGACGCATTCGGCCGAAGAGATGCCGGGATCTTCGTGGATCACATGTGCCTTGACCTGCCCCCCCATGTACTGGTATTGCGACCCGGGTCTTTGGTGGCCGGTATGGGATGCAACCGGGGCACCGATGTTGAAGAGATGCGCGATCTGCTGGTGGAAACGTTCGCGACGAACCGTCTGGCCATCTCCAGCCTTCGCAGCCTGGCCACGGTGGATCTGAAGGCCGACGAGCCCGGGCTTTTGGCCCTGGCTGAATCCTTTAACCTGCCATTAGCGATATTCACCCGTGACCGGCTCAAGGGTGTGGTACAGGTGCCCACCCCGTCGACCATGGTTGAAAAACACATAGGAGTCAAAAGCGTATGCGAAGCCGCAGCCCTGCTGGCAACACACCGGGGGCAACTGATCGTCCCCAAACAAAAGACGGCCAACGTCACCGTGGCGGTAGCCGCCGACGGCTTTATGTCGTCGGCATCGGGCCCGGTGGACCGCAGCACTTGAGCCGACGCGCCGCCCAGGTGTTGGAAACCGTCGACGCCGTTGCCGGCTACACCACTTACATCGAGCTGATCCGGCCGTTGATCGCTGGCAAGCAGATCGTCAGCACGGCCATGAAAAAAGAGGTAGACCGGGTATCGGCGGCCCTTGACCTGGCCCTGTCCGGCACCGCCTGTGCCGTGATCTCCAGCGGAGACCCGGGGGTCTATGCCATGGCCGGGCTGGTGCTGGAAATGTGTCGGGAGCGGGCCATTGCCATCGGCAGTTCCGAAAGTTCGCAAGATCCGGACCGACTGCTCGTCGAAGTGGTTCCCGGTATCCCCGCGCTTTGCTCCGGCGCGTCGCTTCTGGGGGCACCGTTGACCCATGATTTTGCCGCCATCTCCCTGAGCGATCTGCTTACGCCTTGGGAGACCATCGAAGCCCGGCTGGACGCCGCCGCCCGGGCCGATTTTGTAATTGTGATCTACAACCCCAAAAGCCGGCGCCGGGCCGAGCACCTGACCCGCGCCCAGCAGACCATCCTCGAGCACCGTGACCCGGCCACACCGGTGGGTATCGTCACCGGCGCCATGCGAGAAAACCAGCGGGTCACGCTCACCACGCTGGCGGATCTTCACCAGGCCGATGTGGATATGCAGACCACTGTATTTATAGGTAATACGAGCACATTTAATTATGATGGGTTCATGGTTACGCCGCGGGGTTATGCGGACAAGTATGATATCAGTAATAAAAGTGGTTAAGTGTTAAGTTAATGACAATGGCCCTTATAAAAGGTTATACGCAAATCTATACAGGAGACGGTAAGGGCAAGACCACGGCCGCCCTGGGGTTGGCCCTGCGGGCCGCCGGAGCAGGCCTGAAGGTCTACATCGCCCAGTTCATCAAATCTGGAGACTACAGCGAAATCAAGGCCCTCTCGCGTTTCGCGGACCGGATCACCGTGGAGCAGTTCGGGCGGGGCCGGTTCATCAAGGGAAAAGCGTCGCCGGAAGATCGGGCCGCCGGCCAAAAGGGGCTGGAAGCCATCCGCAGCGCCCTGCACTCTGGCAATTACCAGGTAGTGATCATGGAAGAGGGCAACGTGGCGGCCATGTGCGGCCTGTTCCCGGCGGACGAGATTCTGGCGATCATGTCGCAAAAGCCCGCTGATGTGGAACTGGTGGTCACCGGTCGGGGAGCGGACGCACGCGTCATCGAAAAAGCCGATCTGGTGACGGAAATGAAAGCCGTCAAGCACTATTACCAGGATGGGGTGGCAGCTCGTGTTGGGATTGAGAAATAAGCTTACCGCATGCTCGTCATTCCGGCGAAACCCGGAATGACGAGCATGGGCATCGTTACCAAACCATGAATAAAAAATCGGATATCGCCCCCTGCCTCGCCGTGTTGGGCACCGGCTCCGACGTCGGTAAGAGTGTCATCGCCGCCGCCCTGTGCCGCATTTTCGCCGACCGGGGCTTGCGGGTGGCACCCTACAAGGCCCAGAACATGTCCAACAATTCCGGGGTTACCCCGGAGGGGTTGGAGATGGGCCGAGCCCAGATCGTCCAGGCCGAGGCTGCCGGGATCGTCCCCCACGTTGACATGAATCCCATTTTACTCAAACCCACCAGCGACGTGGGGTCACAGGTGGTGCTCCTGGGGGAGGCCATTGGCAACCAGACGGCCATGGATTACCATCAAAAGAAAGCACGTCTGGTGCAGACCGCCAACGAAGCCCTGGACCGCCTGCGATCGGATTACGACCTGGTGGTGATGGAAGGCGCCGGCTCCTGCGCCGAAGTGAACCTCATGGCCCACGATATCGTCAATCTTCCCATGGCCGAATACGCCGATGCCCCGGTCATCCTGGTGGGCGACATCCACCGCGGCGGCATCTTCGCCCAGTTGATAGGCACCCTGGACTGCCTTCCCCGACATTTCCGCGACCGGGTGGCCGGATTCATCATCAACCGCTTCCGGGGCGATCTTCGGCTCTTTGCGGACGGGGTGCAATGGATCGAAGAGAGAACCGGACTGCCGGTATTTGGCGTATTGCCCTGGTATAACCACATTCGCATCGACCCTGAAGACTCGGTGGTCATCGAACGCCCCAGAAGCGTTTTTGTAAGCACGGATGGAAGCCCCGCGGTGGCGGTGATCCGCATTCCCCATATTTCCAACTTCACCGATTTCGATCCGCTGCGGGGGGTGACAGGACTGACGGTTCATTTTGTTGAAACGCCCCAGGATCTCGCCGCCTTTTCCGCCGTGATCCTGCCGGGATCCAAAAACACCCGCTTCGACCTGGCGTGGCTGAAGACTAGCGGCTGGAAATCCCGGATCGCCGACTTCAACGCCGGCGGTGGACGTATCACTGGCATCTGCGGCGGCTATCAGATGATGGGAACGCAGGTCCACGATCCCGACGGCTTAGAAGGTGAACCGGGAGCGACCAACGGCCTTAACCTGTTGCCGGTGGAAACCGTGCTCCAGGCACCCAAGACCACGACCCTCAGCCGGTTTTCCTGGAACGGCATCCAAGGGACCGGTTATGAGATCCATATGGGCCAGACCCGGTCACACGGAGGAAAATCCCTGCTGGTGGTCCATGAAAGAAACGGCAAGGTCGTAAATGACACCGACGGATGTGCGCTAGACAATGGGCGGGCCATCGGCACCTACATGCACGGCCTGTTCGACACCCCGGCAATGATTGCCCACTGGCTCAATGCGGTGGGGATTAGCGGCATCGACGTGCCGGTGGCCGGCGGCCTGGACGCTAAAATGCAGCAGTATGCCCTGTTGGCCGATCATTTCAGGAGCCATGTGGATGTGGAACGGATTAGTGCGCTGGTGAAGATCAAATCAATAAATCACAATAACCAAAAATCAAATGACAAATAAATCACAATAACCAAATTCAAAATTCGAAACCGAAAAAAGACAAGATGACAATCAACTGTTTGTGTTGCCCTTCTTTGAGATTTGGACATTGTAATTTGGAATTTATTTGAGATTTGTTATTTGAGGTTTGATGTTTCCGGGCTATCCGGGTTAGATCTCATTCAAAACAAGAACCAATCGATAAAGATCCCTTGAAGAAGTCATCGTGACCGACACCGACAAAATATTGGTTATAGGCGGCTGCCGCAGTGGAAAAAGCAGCCATGCCCTGCAATTGGCCGAAACAATGGGCCGGCGCCGGGTGTTCGTAGCCACCTGTGTGCCCCACGACGACGAGATGCAGGACCGGGTGGACCGGCACCGGCGCGAGCGCAGCGACACCTGGCGCACCTTGGAAATCCCCATCGATCTGGCAGAAGCCATCCGCGCCAACAGCGCTTTAGCGGACGTGATCCTGGTGGACTGTCTGACCCTGTGGCTGAACAACCTGCTCATGCAGACCCAGGACACCAATCAGATGCAGCGAGGAATCGACGAGCTGGCCGAGGCCGTGAAAACGGCCCCCCACGCGGTGATACTCGTCTCCAACGAGGTGGGTGCCGGCATCGTTCCGGAAAACCGCCTGGCCAGGCTTTACCGTGACCTGGCCGGCTGGACCAACCAGGCCATCGCCGCCGCCTGTGACCGCGTGGTCTGGACCGTGGCCGGCATTCCCGTGACCATCAAACCCCCTTTTCAGAACCCGGCCCCATGAACGCATTCATCGCCTCGCTGCAGTTCATCACCGCAATTCCGCTGGGACAACCCCGACCGTTCGATCCCAAAGGGATCATCGTTCATTTTCCATTGGCCGGCCTGGCCATCGGTCTGATTCTGGCCCTGTTCGATCTGCTCGCCTCGGCAATCTGGCCGCCATTTGTGGCCGGCGTGCTGGATGTGGTGCTCTTGGCAGCCGTCACCGGTGCCTTTCATCTGGATGGCCTGGCGGACACGGCAGATGGCCTATACGGCCACCGTGAGCGGGAAAAAGCCCTGGCCATTATGAAGGACAGCCGGGTGGGCGCCATGGGACTGGTGGCCGTGGCCTGCGTGCTGATCGTCAAAGCCGCGGCCGTGGGAAGTATCATCCACGGACGGTTTCTGGCGCTGATGATCGTTCCGGCCTATGCCCGCTCGGCCATGATGGCCGGGATACGCTTTCTGCCCTATGCCCGGGGAAAGGAGGGCACGGGCAGTGCTTTTTTTGAAACACCCCTGTCCGCAGTGGATTTTAGATACGTTGCCGCACCGGTCATCCTGTCCTTGTTTCTGGGATGGCGGGGGCTCCTGCTGAACCTTTTTTTCGCCGCTGCCGCCATGGCCATGATCTGCCTGTACCGGAAAAAACTGGCTGGGATCACCGGCGATTTGCTCGGCGCCATGACCGAAATCATGGAAGCGCTTCTGTTTCTAACGGTGTGCGTGGGAGGCAGCCCATGATCGGCGGACACGGGGGCAACATCTACCAACTGGCTCAGCGGCTAAAATGTCTGCCGTCGGATATCAGCGACATGAGCGCCAATGTCAATCCCCTTGGCCCCATGCCGGCGCTGATCGATCATTTGCAGGCTGGCATATTGGCCATCGCAGCCCTGCCAGAAGTGGACGCCGGCGGCATCGTGACCGCCTTTTCCCGGTTTTACGGCATCGATTCCCGGCAGGTGATGGCGGGCAACGGCACGACCGAACTCATTTACCTGATTCCCCGGGCGTTGGGACTAAAAAAGGCCCTGGTGGTGGGCCCCACCTATTCCGACTACCGGGATGCCTGCACCATGAACCAGGTGGCCTGCAACCATCTGATCTGCCGGGAGGAGGACGATTTCGTACCGGACGTGCAGGCGATCCGCAAGATGGCAGCTGCGGCTGACCTGGTATTTTTGTGCAATCCCAACAATCCCACGGGGGCCCTGGTGGCTCGACCGGATATCGACGCCCTGTGCCGGTCCATGCCGGAAACGCTATTCGTGGTCGACGAATCCTATCTGCCTTTTGCGCCGGCGCCGGCAGACACCACCATGATCGGCTCGGACCTGCCCAATGTCCTGGTACTCAACTCCATGTCCAAAGCCTTTCGGATCCCGGGACTGCGCATCGGCTTCGTCAAGGCACCGCAACCGCTGATGCAGGCCCTTACCCCCTTGGCCCTGCCCTGGTCGGTAAACAGCCTGGCCCAGGCGGCCGTGCAATGGCTCATGGACCACCCCGAACGGGTCGAACCATTTCTTTCATCCACCAGGAATATATTGGAAAAAGAGAAAAGACGAATAGAAGAATGTGTCCATCGGAAGACTGGAGCCCGGTGCTTCCCCTCGTCCACCTCCTTTATTCTCATCCGGCTGCCCGATGGATTGAACGCGCAGACGGTCTCGCGGCAGATGGCCGACAACCGCATCCTGATCCGCGACTGCACTAACTTTACCGGCCTGTCCGACGCGTTTATCCGCATCTCCCTGAAAAGCGAAGCGGAGAATCGCCGGGCGGCCGACCTGCTGGTCGAGCTGTGTCGCGGCCACGCCAATCCGGGAAGCCGCCATGCCCACTGAAGGATTGGCCCTGGCCGTGACCCTGGCCGTGGCCCTGGACATGCTGCTGGGCGACCCGCCGTGGCTGCCCCATCCGGTGCGATGGATGGGCAAGGCCATCGCCCGGCTGGAACCTCGATTTCGGGAGTTACCCCTGAAGCCGACGCTGGCCGGTGCACTCATGGCGACGCTGCTGGTGGCATCCGTGTGGATCATCTGCCTGCTGCTGTTCAGGATTGCCGCAGCCATCCATCCCGCCGCCGGAATCCTGGTTCAGGCGGTGATGATATACATCTGCATCTCTGCCCGCAGTCTGGCCGATGCCGCCCTGGCCGTGGGAAAAGCGCTTGGCCAATCCGGTCTTGGCGCCGCAAGGCAGGCGGTTTCCATGATCGTGGGCCGGGAAGTGGACCGGCTGGATGAAAAGGGTGTGACCCGCGCCGCCGTGGAGACCGTGGCCGAAAACCTGGTAGACGGGGTCGTCTCCCCGCTGTTCTTCGCCGTGCTGGGCGGTGCCCCCCTGGCCATGGCCTACAAGATGGTCAACACCCTTGACTCCATGGTCGGGTACAAGAACGACCGATACCTGCTTTTTGGCCGCTTTGCTGCCCGCATGGACGATGTCGCCAATTTCATCCCCGCACGCCTGGTCGTGCCGTTCATCGCCCTGGCTGCGCAATTGCTCAACAGACGCGGGCGGGTGGCCCTGCTCTCCGCCTGCCGGGACGGACGCAACCACGCCAGCCCCAATGCCGGTTATCCCGAAGCCGCCTTCGCCGGCGCCCTGGATCTGTGGATGGGCGGTTCCAACTATTACCACGGCCGGCTGGTGGAAAAGCCCATTATCGGCAACGGATTCGCCGACGCCCGACCGGCCCATATCCGGCAGGCCTGTCTCCTGATGTTGACCACCGCGCTGCTGGTTTATATGGTTGCGTTAATAACCGTGCTGCTTCTACCGATGCCACTTTAGTATCTAAGCCCTGGAATTCGAATTTTCATTTCAGAAAAAAAGATAAATAACAATACCCAAAAGCCAAATATCAAATAAATCACAATGACTAAAATCCCAAATTCCAATCCTTCGGTTTGTATCTTTTTTGAGATTTGGATATCGCTGTTTGGAATTTATTTGGGATTTGATGCTTGTCGCTTGTTATTTCCAGTCCATCCCGGCTAAACAATCCATGGCGGCCAAAATAAAAACAATACAGTCTTTTCCACCCTTGGCAACCGTTTGCAAAAAACGGTTCCCCTTTTCACTGGCCTGCCCCTCATTCATCTATCCGGCGGGCTACCTGGACAACGTCCGTCACCTGGCACCGTTCGTGGATGAAATCGAACTGCTCTTTTTCGAAAGCCGGTTTAAAGACAGCCTGCCCGCCCCTGCGTTGATCCGGGAACTGGTTCAGCAGGCCCGCTGCGGCCAGATCACCTATAACGTCCATCTGCCCACGGACATTTACCTGGGGCATCGTGACGCCGGGGTCCGCCAATCGGCGGTGGACGTATTAAGGCAACTGATTGACCGCTGCGCGCCGCTGAACCCCACCACCTTTACCCTGCATCTGAACCGGGACCCATCCGAACCGAACAACCGGCGCTGGCAGGCCCGTTCGGCGGCATCCCTGGAAGCGCTCCTGGCGGCCGGGGTCCCCAGCCGTCAGATCTCCGTGGAAAACCTGGACGGTGACGTTGAACGGGTCGCCCCCGTCATCGAGGATCTGGACCTTTCCGTGTGCATGGACATGGGCCATCTACTGGTCCACGAGGTTGACATGACGACTTTTTTCCACCGCTGGAAAGAACGGATCACCGTTGCCCACCTGCACGGGGTGGACCGCGCACACGACCACCTGCCGCTGGATCGGCTTTCGTCGGACCGCATGGTCAAGGTAGTGGAGATATTGCGACAATTCAGCGGTGTAATATCCCTGGAAGTATTTTCATTCCAAGCCCTGAACGCCTCGATGGCGGTTCTACTTGACCAGTGGTTTAAAGGACAGGCTGACGACGTTTAGTGCGGAATGAACCGGTTGTTAACAATATAGCTGAGCCGGAGGCGAAGCCAACCTTCTGGATGCTGGCTTCTGGCTCCTGAATTCGCTATCCCGAAAGGTGATCTATTATCGATGGCTTCAACAAAAAACCAAGTGGAACTGCTGGCTCCGGCCGGTACGCCGGAAAAACTGGAAATCGCCGTTCACTATGGTGCTGACGCCGTCTATCTGGCCGGCAAGGACTTCAGCCTGAGAAATTTTTCCGCCAACTTCTCACTGGCGGACATGCATGCCGCCCGCCGACTGACCCGTGAACATGGCGTGCGAATGTACGTGGCCGTAAACATCTACTCCAGGGACAGCGAAGCACAGGCCATTGCCGATTTTCTGGCATCCCTGGAATCCGTCGACCCGGACGCCCTGATCGTCGCCGACCCGGCCATTTTCATGCAGGCCCGCGAACTGCTGCCCCATGTCCCCCTCCACGTGAGCACCCAGGCCAACACCACCAACACCGGTACCGCCCGCTTCTGGCGGAATCTGGGCGCCACCCGCGTCAATGGGGCCCGCGAACTGACCCTGGAGGAAATCCGCCAGATGGGCGCAAAAAGCGGCCTCGAAGTGGAGGCCTTTGTTCACGGTGCCATGTGCATCGCCTACTCGGGACGCTGCCTGTTATCCGGTTACATGAAAAAAAGAGAGAGCAACCGCGGCATGTGCTGCCAGCCCTGCCGGTTCCACTACACCCTGATGGAACAGACCCGCCCCGGCCAACACTTCCCCATCGCCGAAGACCCCCGGGGGGCCTATGTCTTCAACTCCCGGGACCTGTGCATGATCGAACATCTGCCGGCCTTGATCGACGCCGGCATCTGCTCATTCAAGATCGAAGGCCGCATGAAAAGCATCCACTACCTGGCCGGCGTGGTAAAGGTCTACCGGGAAGCCATCGATGCCTGGTATCGGGAACCTGACGCCTATCGGGTCCCGGAACGCTGGCTGGCCGAACTGTCCGCCATCAGCCACCGGGGTTACTGCACCGGATTCTACTTCGGAGACCCGGACCAGACAGCAGCCAACCTGGATGACGTCATCCATCCCGGCTATCGATTCGTGGCCAAGGTGCTCGCAAGCGCCCCTGGCGGAGGGGCCCGGGTACTGGTGAAGAACAAAATCGTTTCAGGCGACGCGGTGGACATTCTTTGCCCCGGCGGCCCCACCCGGGAAGATACGATTCAGCGTATCGTGGATGATCACGGAATAACGCAATCGCTGGCCCAGCCCGGTTCCACGGTGATCCTTTACCTGGCCCGCCCGCCCGGCAGATTGGATCTGATCCGACGCCTTGAGCGGCGGGCCACTGCAGCGGCGCCATGATCGTCGTTGCCGACAACCTTCGCATCACCCTGCCGGTCATCGGCCGCGCCGTGGAGCGGCTGGATCCCGGGCCCATCCGGCAGATGGTCAGCGCCTGCATGCACGCCGGTGCCCAGGCGATTGACATCAACAGCGGCCCAATGTTCCGTGCGCCTGAAAAGAAGATGACCTTCCTGGTCCGCACCGTGCAGGAAACCGTCGACCTGCCAATCGTTCTGGACACCGCCAACCCACGGGCCATAGCGGCCGGGTTGGCGGCAAGTGGTCAAAAAGCGATGATCAACGGCGTTTCCTTGGAGCCCGACCGGCTGAAACGGATCCTGCCCCTGGCCCGGAAATATGATTGCGACATCATCGGCTACCTGCTCGGCCCTGACGGACACGTCCCCGCTGATGCCCCGGGTCGCATGGAGGCTGCCGTGGCCCTTTTCAACGAAATGCAAACCGCGGGCATCTCGCCCGAACGGATCATCATCGATCCTGTCGTGGCGCCGCTGGCCTGGCAGGACGGCAACCGTCAGAACATGGCCGTGCTGGAAGTGATCCGGACACTGCCCGACCTGCTTGGTTTTCCCGTTCGGACCATCGCCGGCCTGTCCAATCTCACCACCGGAGCACCGGATCTTGACACACGGCGACGCTACCAGGGTGCCTTCCTGCCCATGCTCGTCGCCGCCGGCGTTAACATGGTACTTTTAAATGTCCTGGACCCTGTCCTTATGCGGGTAGCCGGGTCGTCTCAACGCATCACCAACGGGACGGTCTTCAGCTGGCAATAACAATAACGAGGTGATGAAGATATCATGAAACAAATCGTAATTACAAAATATGGCGGTCCGGATGTATTGAAGCTTCAAGAAAGCAAGGATCCAACACCTTCTGCTGGAGAAGTTCTCATTAATGTTAAAGCGATTGGCGTCAACTTTGCCGATATTCTTGCAAGAAAGGGAAAAAATAGGCGGATGGATGCAGGAAATTCTGAAAGGCGTGGAGCAAGGGTGGGTTCGGCCGCATGTAGACAGAACCTTTCCGTTGGAACAGGCAGGTGACGCACATGCATATATTGAAGCACGGAAAAACATCGGCAAAGTTGTTATAGTTACTGGCAAAACCGTTGGCGCTTACGCGGCCGATGCGTCCATTCGTTTGAACGGGTGGACGGACCTTGCGGACAGACACCTCGCCATTGGCTATCCCCGGGGTCTCAAAGTGACCGAAAGAAGGTTGATTGGCCATGTGGATGCAAAGTATCTCCAATGAGTGAACAATGTTCGACAAGGCCTGATGATGTTGCGACACGGTCGGATCGATGTGCTGGTTGGCCTCCAAAGCTCCGTGGAAAGTGTGCTGGATGAAGCGGCGTTTGTAGACTCAGGGATCGCCCTGGCCGGAATCATCGAGGTGGCGCCAGTATTTCCCTATCTGCATAAAAAACACCATGCGTTGGCGCCCCGACTGGCTTTTGTTCTGAGAGCCATGAAAAAAGACGGCACCTTGGATCGATTGGTCGAGGAAGCCAAACAGTCCATAAAACCGGCCGCCGATCTTAAATAGTGCCCATCCAGAAACGGTGATTGACACCTTTCAGGTTTCGAAATTGATCTGAAACAGACACTTGCTGGCCCACAAGTACCCCGTTTTCTGCGTAAAGTTGATAATTGACTTGCTTTTTTTCTTTTGCATGATATGAGATGCAGGTTATATAGGTCCGCCGGTGTTGGCGGCCGGGTTTCTTTCTAAGGGAGCGATCCATTTGTCAAAGTGGCGCCTGAAGTTTGAAGCAATGATTAAATTTTTTTATTCGTAGGAGGAAGTTAGCATGGCAAATGGTATCGTTAAGTGGTTCAATGACAGCAAGGGGTTTGGTTTTATTGAGCAAGAAGACGGTCCTGATGTATTCGTTCATCATTCGGCAATCAATGCCACCGGATTCAAATCTCTCAACGAAGGCGACCGGGTTACCTTTGACATCGAACAGGGCCCCAAGGGTCCTGCCGCAGCCAATGTGACCGTGGTCTAACGCTTCGTTTTCCAATTTAAAAGGGGACTCCTTCAGAAGGTTGAAGGGGCTCCCTTTTTTTGTTTGTCTCTACGGGGATCCGTTGATCGGTCCCCTTGTGTCCGGGAAAAGGTGAATTACGTTTGCGATGTGATAGAAATAGAAAATAGACCCTGAATGACAAATCAAAGGCGTTGATATGAGGAGTGATCGCCCGATTGAACTGGCGGCTATTGCCGGTATTTTACTGGCCGGGGGTTTCCTGTTCGTGTGGATGATCGTCCTGTCGGATGCGGTCCCTACGGAATATCGAAGCGCCTCACCCGGGTTCGGCTGGAGTTGGGATTTCAATTACGCGGATGCCATGCGGGATGGCGGCAGGCTGGGGGCGGAACCATGGCCGTGGCCGGCAAAGGCAACCGGCAATCGCTTCGTGCTTCCACTGAACCAACCGCTGCTGTCCGAAGGCCTTAAGATCACCTACCGAGGAATGACGGAATCCGGTGGTTTCCGGTTGGATATGGTCATCCAGCGTCTGGATTCCAGTGTCACCTACCCGATAGCGTTGGTTGTGATGGAGGCAAGGCGAGGCTTTATGTTAGCCGATCGCCGCTTTACGCTGGAACAAATCACTCCGCGCTACCTTCGTCTGCGCGCCGCCGCTACGGCAATAAATGTTCTCAAATAATCGATCTGCAGATTCATGATGATCACAATTTTTGATTGTTAAGATCAAAACTATTCATTAGACAAATGAACCTAGCAGGATTACGTTGCCCGTCAAGAGCAAATGACTTATCCTGGAAACGCAGTAAAAAATATGAAAACGGAGGAGCAATGAAAATTCTGATAATCGGTGGAACAGGTACAATTGGTAAAAAGGTCAGCAATCATTTCGCTAAGAAACATGAGGTCTTGATTGCCGGAAGAAATTCCGGCGATGTAACTGTTGACATTACCGATACCCAATCGATCGGAGCCATGTTTGAATCCGTTGGCAATGTCGATGCCGTTGTCTGCATCGCCGGTGAAGCAAAATGGGCCGCCTTTGATGCGATGACTGAGGAAGACTACTATATCGGATTGAAAAGCAAGTTGATGGGGCAAGTGAATCTGGTAAGAATGGGACAGAACTATTTGAATGCCGGCGGCTCATTTACGCTGTCCACGGGAATATTGGCCGACCATCCTGTGGTCTTGACCACAAGTGCGGCGATGGTCAATGGCGGCATTCACAGTTTTACCAAAGCGGCATCCCTGGAATTGAAAAATGGAATCAGGATCAATGTCGTATCATCGGGGTTGGTTGAAGATGCAGTAGATAAATATGAGGCGTATTTCCCTGGCCATAATCCCATCCCCATGCGCAAAGTGGTCAATGGCTATGTAAAAAGCGTTGAAGGAAAAGGAACCGGCGAAATAATCACCATGTATGACAATTGTTGATTCCTGACAGCTTAAAGGTGGGTGATCACTGCATCCCTCCAAATTGATGACAACACCCATCACCCGGGGATGCCTTATAATCATCTTCGTCTGACGGCATAAAGGACTGATCCGAGGACGGCACGCCTCTGATGTCTGTCACCCGGTCTTCAGACGAACTATCCCGAATGCACTTTACCACCGGCCTCACGCAGCCGGTCGCTGATGGAACCGGTCAGTTCGGCCGCCGCGCCCAGCAGATCAGCCACCTCGATCTGCCCGTTCTCCCGGGCGTCCTGGGCCCATTTTCGATAGTCCTCGGCGTGATGATTATTGTGCTGAATCCAGTGATCCAACAATTTGACAAGCTTTTCTGAAAATGACATCGGCGCGTGATGATGGGCATGGTCGTGGTGATGATCGTGCCCGCGTGGGTGGGCGTGGTCATGATCATGGTCGGAATCGGGATCATGGTGATGAGACATATGCGTCCTCCTTCTCGTGCGTATGGGATTGGCGGATTCTTGTCAGCCGTTAGATTCTACTCAATCTACGTCCCCCCCGGATCGAAGTCAACCACCTGGGACTCGCCTTTTTTTCCAATCAGCACTTGCTTAGACCGATAATGGCCGTTAAAACCATGCAAGCGAACAATGATCCGCTCCTGACCCACGGATGAATGGAACAATGGGCAACCACCGTTTTTGGGGAATCCGCTCCGTTATTTTAATTACCGGTTTGATCGGGCTGCTCTCGGGCGCGACGGCGGGGGTATTTTTCGCCTTCACCCGGGACCTGCCCCAGATTCGGGAACTGGAGAATTTCGAACCGTCTGCCGCCACCCGCATTTACTCCGCAGACCAGGTGTTGTTGGCCGAGCTATTTCTTGAAAAACGGACGCCGGTCAGCATCGACCAGATTCCCATGGATTTGAAATCCGCCCTGATCGTCACGGAAGACCGCCAGTTCTATACCCACAGTGGCATTGATCTTAAAGGTATTTTCAGAGCCGTGATCAAAGATATCCTGGCCGGTCAATTTGTGGAGGGCGCCAGCACCATCACCCAGCAGTTGGCCAAAACGCTGTTCTTGTCACAAGAGAAGACGATTATTCGTAAGATCAAAGAGGCCATCCTGGCCGTACAGTTGGAACGGCGCTACACCAAGGATGAATTGCTGGCCCTTTATCTGAACCAGATCTATTTCGGCAGTGGCGCTTACGGCGTAGAATCGGCGGCACAGCTGTTCTTCGGCAAGCCCGCATCTCAGATGGACCTTGCCCAGTGTGCCCTGATCGCGGGCCTGCCCAAGGCACCGTCCAGATACACCCCGTTGGTCAATCCGGATCTGGCAGAAAAGCGGCGCAACCTGGTTTTGAGCCTCATGCTGAATCAGGGTCTGATTACCGACGTGCAGTACCAGTTGGCAAACAGCCAGCCGGTGTTGAACACCTCACGCGCAGCGCCCCCCGGGTCCGCCCCCTATTTTGTGCAGTATATCAAACCGGAACTGGAGGCGGCCGTCGGCCCCAGCCTGCTGTACAAAGGCGGTTTGACGGTGCACACCACCCTGTCTCAACGCCTTCAGCAAACCGCCGAAGCGGCGGTGGAAAACGGCCTGGTCCGTCTGCAGCAGAGAATGCGTTCAACAATCAAACCGGATGCCAGCCCCCAAGGGGCGCTGGTGGCCATCGATATCAGGACCGGCGGCATTCTGGCCATGGTTGGAGGCAGGCATTTTTCCGAAAGCGCCTTCAATCGGGCCGCCGATGCCCGACGCCAACCGGGGTCGGCATTCAAGCCCGTCATTTACGCATTGGCCATCGCCCGCGGGTTCACCCAGGCCAGCCTGGTATTGGACGCACCCGTTGTCTTCAAGGGAGGAAAGAATGGTGAAGACTGGCAGCCGGAAAATTTTTCCAAACAATACAAAGGGGAGATGACCCTTCGTCAAGCCTTGACCCACTCAAAAAATATACCGGCCGTCAGACTGGTGGAAAGACTGAGACCACCGGCGGTGGTGCAGTTCGCCCATAAGCTGGGCATCGACTCACCGCTATCACCACACCTGTCCATCGCCTTAGGGGCCACCAACAGCACCCTGCTTGAAATCACCGCCGCCTTTGCCGTCTTTCCCAACGGCGGCAACCATATCTCGCCCCTTGGTATCACGGAGATTCTTGATAGAGAAAATGTGTCACTGTGGCGCGCCAGACCGGCCATTCGACCCGTGATGACTGAAACCGAGGCCGCCATCATGGTGGACATGCTCCAAGGCGTGGTCGAAGAGGGAACGGGAAAACAGGCACGACGACTCAATCTGCCCGTCGCCGGCAAAACCGGCACAACCAATGACTTCAAAGATGCGCTTTTCGTGGGATTCTCACCAGCCGTGGCCGCCGGGGTCTGGGTGGGCATGGATGATGCCTCACCACTGGGCAATAAGGAAACCGGCGCACGGGCGGCACTTCCCGTCTGGATCGATTTCATGGCGGCCACTCGACCCGAATCAACGACGCTCTATTTTGACATCCCGGACAATATGAAAAAGGTGTGGATGGATCCGGTGACCGGCCGAGCGGCCGTGAATGGTGACGACGGTGCGGTAAACGCGCTGTTTGTCAATGGGACGGAACCCAAACGGAGGTGATGCCTGCGGCAGACGGTAATCAGCCATCAGTTTTTTGGGGAAGGTTGATTCTTCTCTTTTCCGGATCGGTCTGCTGGCGGAAAAAGGTGGCAATATGGCCGACCAGTCCAACCATCTCGCAGGGAACCGTTTTCTCTATCTGCCCGACCAGGGCCAGCTTCTTCTCCTTTTCCTTGAACTCGACGAATTTAACCTTCACCAGTTCATGGTGATCCAAGGCGTTGTCCATGGCATCGACCAGCGATTGGGTAAAACCTTTCTGTCCCACAAACACCAAAGGTTTGAGAGAGTGGGCCACCCCCCGCAGAAATCGCTTCTGAAATCCTTTCAAACTGTTCATCGGGGCGCCTTCCTTATCGTCGCATGACGCGTTTGTGAATAATCGCCACTTTGGCGGACATTCCTTCGACCTGCTTTTTTACGTCGGCAACATTGTTGTCCGTGCTGATCAAGATGCTCTCGATGGAATCCACGTCGGAACTCAGTTTGAGGCTCGTCTGCTTGATCTCCTGGACCTCTCCGTTCAGATGATACAGAAAACCGATCACCGCGATCATCCAGATGGCCATGACGTAAACCTTCCACTCTTTTTTAATGCGGGCAACTAATGTCTCCATCGTTTTTCCTTTTCAATAAGCGGTTGATTGGCCATCTGAAATACTTTTGTAAAAAGCTGCCATCGCTTCAACGGTATCGGTTATGTCGATCGATTTCAAGCGATTTATAAGCAAATTGTTTTTCGTCGGGGTCTGTGCTAAAAGCGATGACGACCGACAATGAGCGGGCATCGGTCCGATCGGCCACCTCGTCGATTTCATGAGATGTTCACCCGAAGATAGAGACCACCGATGACAGGCACCCACGAAGAAACCGACCGCTTCACAAGCAGCGACGGAACAACCCTATTCTACAGGAAATATGTGCCGGGAAAAGAGCGGTTCCGGGTTGTCGTATCCCATGGTCTGGGAGAGCATTCAGGCCGGTACGGGCATGTGGTCGACACCCTTTGCCCGATGGGGGCATCGCTGTGGATACCCGACCATCGCGGCCACGGCAGAAGCCAGGGTAAACGTGGACATATCAACGAGTTCGACGACTATCTCAAGGATCTTAAAATACTGATCGAGATGGCGGGAATGGATCGAACCGATGGGCGGCCGCTCCTTTTGCTGGGGCACAGCATGGGCGGCCTGATTGCGTTATCCTTTGTCAGAAAACACCCCGGACATATCGATGGCCTGATCGTCTCTTCTCCCCTGCTTGGCGTCCCCAAACCACCGTCGCCGGTGTTGAAAGCCGTTGCCCGTATCCTGTCCATGGTCTGGCCGACCCTTCTTTTGGACAACCAACTGGATCCGACCCTCATCAGCCACGACGGTGCCGAAGTAAAGACGTATGTGCAAAGTAAATGGGTACACAGCAAAATCAGTGCACGGTGGTTTACCCGGTGCATGGCTGAAATTGACGCCACCGGCGGCTCACCGGAGGCGGTCGACACGCCCATCCTCATGCAGATCGCCGGAGACGACCACCTGGTCAACGCTCCCGCAGCCCTGGCCTATTTCGACACATTGACCGCAGCCGACAAAACCCTTTTCCACTATGAAAACCTGTATCACGAGATTTATAATGAACGGCTGCCCGAGCGGGATAAGGTGCTGGCGGACCTGAGTCAATGGGTGGCGAAACGGTTCCTGTAAGCAGGAATTAGGTATAGATCAGATTGAGGTTAATCGGCGGGTATTTACGGACCCCTGGCTTGGGGATCACATGCTCCGCCCCGACGGTGAGCCAGTTCACGTCCGGATTGATCTCCCGGAGTTTGCCGTCGTCCGGCGGGCGGGAGTGATCGGTATAGGCGTAAGTGGCCTGGAAGATGCACACATTCTGATTGCCTTTCTTGGCAATGACGAAGTTCTTCTTGAAAGTGGGAGGGGCCATCTTCTGGGATTCGGCGATCTGCCGAACCTCATCGTTGGAAAAACGGACCAGCGCCGCCTTAGAAACACCGCGTTCGGAAATGCGGTACAGGGCCCGGGATTCACTGCTGCCGGCATAAACGGTGGAGATGCACGGAATCCGTTTAAGGTATTGGGCGGCCACCATTGCGGCCGTTCGCCGGCCGCCCACCATAACAGGCATGCCATAATATTCGAAGAGTTTGCGCTGGGCCAGTTCGGCGTATTTATCGCCCTTCTCATATAGGTCTTTGGAGATATATCGTAGGCTCTGGGCCAGATCTTCAGCCGCATCGGCGATGGGCCAGTCGATCCTCACATGGTAGTGGGTCAGGCCATAGCGATTGGCCGAGCGGGTTGTGGGGTCGCGCTGGATCAACAGCGCATAATCCACCGGCAAGAGTAAATTGATGAAATCATAGAATTGAACGGAGTCCAAGTATTTATGGGTCCGGTCGAACTTGTCGGGCAAGGGAAGCGCCTTGGATTCCAGCAGGTTCGTTTTGGTGGGTTTGTTCACATCGAAAAATCGAACATACTTCTTGTGGGACGCCGGGATGACGTCCTCCACGAAAATCACCAGGAAGGTCTTCTGGCTCTCGTACTCGATGCCGGGAATCCTGGCACGAGGCTTGAGTTCCCTTTTTTCAATGAACGGATAGGGCAGTTGTCGGTCGGCAAACTGCTGGTAGGACTGGATCAGGGCATAGTCGAGCATAAACTGATCCAGTTCGTCTCTGAGCAGTTCGTAATAGGAACGGCGCAGGCGGTTGAACTGACTGAGTTCTTCTCTGACGCTCCAGAAAGCCACTGTGATTCCTCTCAGGCCCGGGCGGATTGTGGTTGTGGTTGTGGTTGTGCAGAAGACGATGCTACGGATGCTATTGATATTCTTAAATAACACGATTGCCCACAAGGGTCAACGGCTGCCAGGCGTTTTTCTATTCAGTTTTTCCATCCATCGGTAGATCGTTTGCCGATACCTGATGCTCAGCGCTGCCACCAGCACCATCACCCCAAAGACCACAGCAAATACTGCGTAGTTTTTTTGGAAGAGGAATTCTCCCTGTAGGCTCAGGATCAAGGTGCCGGGCATTCTGCCAATCGAGGCGATCAGTAAAAACGCCTGCAGGGGAATTGCCGTGATTCCCAGAAACAGGCACAGATAATCTTTGGGAAAGCCGGGGAAAATAAAAAGAATGAGTAAAACGATGATGCCCTGCCGCTTTAACAAATGATCGAAACGCGCCAGTTTATCGGTCGGGATCCAGCGCCGGACATACCGGCGGCCAAGGAATCGGCCGATAGCAAAGTTAATCCAGGAGCCCGCGGCCAACGCCAGGCTGGAGTATATGAAGCCCCTGGCGGTACCGAAGATGTACCCGCCGATAAATCCGGTGGCCTCACCCGGAACCGGTGCCAGAACCACCTGAAGGACCTGAAGCGACATGAAGGCCAGTGGCGCCCCGCGACCAAAGGCGGCGACAAACTGCTCAACTTGATCACGGTTCGAGATCCACCGGTAGGCAGACATCAAGCCGGTGGCGATTTCATGGCGGAACACCAACACCGGCAGCAGAAAACCCAGCAGAAAACAGGCGATCCAGCACCATTTCTTTGCTTTCCCTGTTTTCAACGTCCCACCCGGTGAATGAATGTGAAGAGGAAAATGGTCGGCGTCAGCGATCCGTCAATGCGGCCACGCCGGGAAGGACTTTGCCCTCCAGAAACTCCAGAGACGCACCGCCGCCGGTTGATATATGGGTCATTCGGTCGGCCAGCCCCGCCTTTTCCACGGCCGCTGCCGAATCACCACCGCCGATCACGGTAATGGCGCCCTTGTCCGTAGCCGAGGCCATGGCCCGGGCCACGGCATAGGTGCCGACGGCCGTGGCATCGATTTCAAATACCCCCATGGGTCCGTTCCACACGATGGTCCGGGCATCCGCCAGAATGCCTGCGAACCGCGACACGGAAGCCGGCCCGATATCAAGGCCGAATCCGTCCGCAGGAATGCTGCCAACGGCTATGGGAGACAGTTCGCCGACGGTTCTGGTGTCAAAGTCAAAACGGTCAGTGCACATGCAGTCCACCGGCAGAACCAGTTTTTCCCCACCTTTTTCCAGCAAGGACCAGGCAAGGTCGATTCTGTCCGGCTCAACCAGTGAGTTGCCGATCTCCAATCCATTGGCCTTGAAAAAGGTATAGGCCATGCCGCCGCCGATGATCAGCCGGTCCACCTTGGGCAGCAAGCTGTCGATGACGTCGATCTTTCCCGAAATCTTCGCACCACCCAGAATGGCCACGAAGGGGCGCTTGGGCACATCCAGGGCCTCACCCAGGTACGCAATCTCCTTCTCGATGAGAAATCCCATGGCACAACGATCCATGAAACGGGTCACGCCTTCGGTAGAGGCGTGCGCCCGATGGGCGGTGCCGAAGGCGTCGTTGACATACACGTCTGCCAACCTGGCCAGGCTCCGGGCGAACGTCTCGTCGTTGTCCGTCTCGGCCTTGTGAAAGCGTAAATTTTCAAGCAGCAACACTTCACCGTCCAAAAGCGCCTGAACGGCGGCTTCGGCAAGGGGTCCGATGCAGTCGTCGACAAATGCCACCGGTTGTCCCAGCAGCTTTGCCAGTGCGTGTGCGCAGGGTTTTAAGGAAAGTTCGGGCAGCCGCTTTCCCTTGGGCCGCCCCAGATGGGACATGAGAACCAAGCGGCCGCCGCGTTCCAGGATATCACGGATGGTGGGCAGGGCCGCCCGCAATCGCTTGTCGTTGGCAACCTGCCCCTTTTCCAGCGGAACGTTAAAATCCACCCGCATGAGCACGCGGCGGCCTTTGACGTCAAGATCGGAAACGCTAAGCTTGTTCATGGGTTTCTCCTTTGGTGAAGAACCTTCGATCCGTTTTTTGGCTATTGTGATTTATCTTTCTTTTGTTTTTGTGCGCTCAAGGCCTTTTTCCGGGACCAACGCTCAAAAAAACCCACCCTGCCGGATTCGTAGGCCCGATCCACCATCTCCTGGCGGACGGCGATGCCACCCTTGTTCGCCATGGCTTTTCTCAGGCATTCGGTCTTGTAGCAACAAGGCATGCAGGATTCAGGCGTTTCTCTCAACCCTTCGGCCCCCATGGGAAAGACGCTTTCCAGGTCTGCGAAACAGGGAGGAAATTTTTTCTGATTCACGGTCATCGTTTGGTTCTCACTTTGCGGTCTCATCATTCCGGTGCACGGCTCGTCGGATGCGCTACCGGGAGTCGACGGCGGCGTTGATTCTGGCCATGTGGCCATGATCGGCAAAGCTGAAGTAGCCTTCCGTGCCGATGATCAGATGTTCATGAACGGTGATGCCCATGACTCCGCAGGCCTGAGCCAACCGCCGGGTGATGGCCATATCATCGGCCGATGGTGCCGGGTCCCCGGATGGATGGTTGTGAGCGAAAATCACGGCGGCTGCCCGATGGGCCAGCGCGGCGACCACCACCTCACGGGGATAGACGGCGCTGGCAGTAATCGTCCCGGTGAAAAGGGTTTCAGCGGCGATCACCCGGTTTTTTGCATCCAGGTAGACGGCCACAAAACACTCTCTTTTTTTATCACGAATGGTGTGATTGAGATAATCGAAAAGTTCCCGCGAGTTGCTCAGGGTCTCTTTCCCCTCAAGCCGCTGTTGAAGGTATCGCCTGGAAACAGCCGGGACCAGCTTCAGCCCCAACAGATTGATCGGTCCGATGCCGGGAACCTGGCAGAGGTCTGCCGGCGCCGCACCGAGGACGCCCTGAAGGGATTTAAATCGGCTTAGCGCCGCTTTGGCCGCATCCTTGCAATCCTTGCGGGGCGTGCCCAATGTGAGCAGCAGTTCGATGACCTCATAATCGGCAAAACCGTCGAGCCCGGACTTGAGAAAACGGTCACGCAGCCGCTTGCGGTGTCCCTCTCCCTTGTGCGACGTTTTTTTATGATTCTCCGTCACCCGTTTGCTTCCTTTGCTACTCAGGTTTCGTCCAACTCCTGTTTCAGATCCCGTGTCATCAACTGATAAAGGGCGGTCTTCGGGTCCATATCATCGTAAAGCACATGATACACGGCGTGGGAAATGGGCATTTCGACATCCCGTTCGCGGGACAGGTTGTATACCGAACGAGCCGTTTTCACCCCCTCGGCCACCATGTGCATCCCAGCCAGCAGATCCTTGAGCTTTTTTCCCTCGCCGATCTGTTTGCCGATGGTGTGGTTGCGGCTCAGGTCCCCGGTGCAGGTAAGAATCAAATCCCCGACGCCGGCCAAGCCGGTGAAGGTTCTCGGCTGAGCCCCCATGGCCAGGCCCAGCCGGCGGATCTCAACCAACCCGCGCGTGATCAGGGCGGCACGGGTATTGAGTCCCAACCCCAGCCCGTCGATCACACCGGCAGCGATGGCGATGACATTTTTCACGGCAGCCCCCAGTTCGGCGCCTATCACATCATCGATGGTGTATACCCGGAAATAGGGTGTCACAAACACCTGCTGGACAACTTCCGCCGATTTCGTGTCACTGGACGCCACGGTCACCACCGTGGCCATCTGGCGGGCCACCTCCTTGGCAAAGCTGGGGCCCGTGAGCACGGCCAGCCGGTCTGCCGACAATCCCGGGATGACTTCAGCCAGCACGCCGGACATGGTCAGATGCGTCTGGTTTTCGATCCCCTTGGACGCGCTGACCACGACGGTGTCCGGCCCGATGGCATGGCCGCAGCGCTCGACCGTCCGGCGGGTGACATGCGAGGGGGTCACCACCAGCACCAGATCCTTTCCGGCCACGACCGATTCCAGATCCCCGGAGGGATGAAGATTGTCGGACAGGGTAACGCCGGGCAGAAATCGCTGGTTCTCACGCTTCTCCAAGATCTGCGCCTTCACCTCGGCTTCATATACCCAGTGGTCGACGGCGAAGCCCTTGACGGCCAGCAGGTTGGCCAAAGCGGTACCCCAACTGCCGGCGCCGACGACACCAATTGTCGTGGTCTCGACATCCACAATGGTTTTCATCGTCTCTATTCCTCCGGCGGTTCGCTTGACGCTGCTTCGCCATCCGCCGATTCGTCGCTTTCATCTTCTGTTTCAGCCAACCCGGCGGCACTGACCACCCGCTCACCGGGTTCCATGTCCATCAGCCGCACGCCCTGGGTGTTGCGACTGATTACCGAGGTGCCGGAAACGGGGCTGCGGATCAGCTTGCCCGTATCGGTCACCAGCATCAGGTCGTCTTCATCCTGAACCAGGATGATGTTCACCACCTGACCGTTGCGCTCGCTGGTCTTGATTGAGATGACACCTTTGCCACCACGCCGGTGGATCGGGTATTCGTCGATGGAGGTCCGTTTGCCGTAGCCGTTTTCGGTCACGGTAAACAGCGTCTGACCGTGTTGAAGCACTTCCATGCCCACCACGCGATCTTCCTTGCTCAGTCGCATCCCCCGCACCCCACGGGCGGTCCTGCCGGTCGGACGGACATCCGATTCATGGAAGCGGATGGATTTGCCCATGGCGGACCCCAGAAACACATTCTGGGTGCCGTCGGAGAGCTTCACCGCAATCAGTTCATCCCCCTCTGCCAGGCCCAGGGCGATAATTCCGCCGATACGTGGACGGCTGAAGGCCATGAGATCCGTCTTTTTCACCGTCCCGTTGCGGGTGGCCATGAGCACGTGCAGACCCGGCTCAAATCCGGGAACGGCCAGCACGGCGGTCATCCATTCGCCGTCGGTAAAATCCAGCAGGTTGACAATGGCCTTGCCCCGGCTCTGGCGGCCGGCCTGAGGGATGTCGTAGACTTTGCACCAGTAGACCTTGCCCAAGTTGGTAAAAAAGAGGAAATAGTGATGGGTGGAGGCCACGAACAGGTGGGAGACGAAATCCTCTTCCTTGGTGCCCATGGCGGTCTTGCCTTTGCCGCCACGCCGCTGGCTTTGATACAAGGTGATGGGGTTGCGTTTGATGTAGCCGGTGTTGGTGATGGTCACGACCATGTCCTCTTCGGCAATCATGTCCTCGATGGTCAGTTCCCGGGTATATTTCAGAATTTCGGTCCGGCGCACATCACCGAATTCTCCCTTGAGGATGTCCAGCTCGTTTTTGATGATGCCCAGCACCAGTTGTTCGCTGCCCAGAATTTCCTTGAACCGCGCGATGTCCTTGAGCACGGCATCGTACTCCTCAACGATCTTGTCCCTTTCCAGGCCGGTAAGCCGCTGCAGGCGCATATCCAAGATGGCCTGGGCCTGGATAACGGAGAGGCCGAAAGTGGCCATGAGCCGTTCCTTGGCTTCCACAGGCGTCTTGGATTCGCGGATCAACTTGACCACGGCATCCAGGTTGTCCAGTGCCACCTTCAACCCTTCCAGAATATGGGCTCTGGCTTCGGCCTTGTTCAGGTCGAAGCGGGTGCGCCGGATGACGATCTCCTTGCGATGAAGCACGAAATACTCCAGAATCTGCTTCAGGTTGAGGACCTGGGGTCGGTTGTTGACCACCGCCAGCAGGATAATTCCGAAGCTGCTCGCCATCTGGGTGTGCTTGTACAACTGGTTGATGATGATGCCGGCCATGTAGTCTTTTTTGACCCCCATGGCAATACGCATGCCCCGTCGGTCGGACTCGTCGCGCACATAGCGCAAGCCTTCGATCACCTTGTGCTTCATCAACTCGGCAATCTTTTCGATCAGCCGCGCCTTGTTCACCTGGTAGGGGATCTCGGTGACCGCGATGGTTTCCTGCCCGGTTTGCTTGTCCTCTTCCACCGTCACCCGTGCACGCGTACGGACAATTCCCCGACCCGTCTCATAGGCGTCCCGGATTCCCTGAGTGCCGTGAATGATGCCTGCGGTGGGAAAATCCGGACCGGGAACATGAGCCATGAGTTGCTCGCAGGTAATCCCCGGATCGTCGATCAGCGCCTTGATGCCTTCGATCACCTCGGAAAAGTTGTGGGGGGGGATGTTGGTGGCCATGCCCACGGCAATCCCGGACGATCCGTTGACCAGAAGGGCTGGGAATTTGGCCGGCAGCACCGACGGTTCTGTGAGGGACTCATCGTAGTTGGGGACCACGTCGACGGTCTCTTTTTCCAGGTCCTCGAGCATCTCCTGGGCCAGCCGTGTCATACGAATTTCCGTATATCGCATGGCCGCCGCCGGGTCACCGTCGATGGAACCGAAGTTGCCCTGGCCGTCCACCAACGGGTAGCGCATGGAGAAATCCTGGGCCAATCGTACGATGGTATCGTAGACGGCGCTGTCGCCATGGGGATGATATTTACCGATCACATCACCCACGATGCGGGCCGACTTCTTGTAGGGCTTGTTATAGTCGTTTTTCAATTCCCGCATGGCGTAAAGCACACGGCGGTGAACGGGTTTGAGACCGTCACGTACATCGGGAAGCGCCCGGCCGATGATCACACTCATGGCGTAATCGAGATAGGATTTCTTCATCTCCGCTTCGATGCTGATCTCGGGGCTTTGCAGAACTTCGGTTGTGTTTTCGCTCATGATCGTGAATTATCCTTGCTCTGGCCATCTCGGCAACGGGTGAACTTCTGGCTCACCGTTACGGCCGGTCTGGTTTGGTTTGGGAGTATTCAACAAATGTCTGGTAACTGGTGTGGTAAATATTGGTCAACGTCAGAAAGGCGGTGGCAATCAACGGGCCATAGATGATCCCGAGAATGCCGAAGATCTTAAGACCGCCGATGATGGACAAAAACACCACCAGGGTATGCATCTGTACCCGCTTGCCCACCATCCTGGGCTTTAGCAGATATTCGACGCCGCCTGACAGCAGCAGGTAAAAGATCAGGAAAAACAGGCTGGCACCGATACGCCCTTTTAAAAAGAGAAAAATCACTGTGGGAATAAACACCGCCCCGATGCCAATAATCGGCAGAAACGCCAGCAGGGACATGATCACGCCCCACAAAAAAGCGGACTGAAGACCAAAGAGCCAAAATATCGTCCCCCCGGCGACGCCCTGAATCGCTCCGCACAACCCGTTTCCCACGAGGATGGCGCCGGCCATATCGTTGAATTTTCCGATGAGCTCGGCGTCCTGATCTTCGGGGAGGGGCGACAGATCGATGAGAAACTGCACCAGCTTCGGCCCATCGATGAGTAGAAAAAAAATAACCAGCAGCATGAGGAAAAAACTGGCCAGAAAGGACAAGGTGTTGGACGCAATGGATCGGGCCTGATCGTAAAGAAACAGGCCGACGGCCCTGCCGATGTCCGAGATGGTGTTGTTCAGTTCCTCCCCGGTGATGGCGATATCGAAGCTGTCCAGCAGCGGGTTGATCCGGCCCAGCAGGGCACTGTTGGTGAAATGGGTATTGATGAAGCTGGAAAGGGCCGGACTTTTAGCCAGTTGGATCAGCTCGTAGGCCTCCTGGGCCAGGACCCCCACGAAAAAAACAATGGGGACAAACAGGATAAAGAAAATCAGCAGGCAGGTTAACAAAGAGGCGAACCCGGGGCGGATTTTTCCATGGGTCGTCAGCAGCCGGTATACCGGATGAAATGCGCCGGCGACAACGGCACCCAGAACGATGATGGAAAGGAACGGCGACAGCAACCATCCCATCAGAGATATGGAAATGAGAAAACAGGCCAGAAAAAACCACAAAATCATATTCTGGGAGGTCCGATCCTCCATGGTTCCTCCATGAACCGGCGGTAGTATCACGATGCCACGGGGCATAACGCAATCTGCGCAAACGCCTGAGTAAAACGGGAAGAGGCATTTGCGCAGAATTGATGTGAGATGCGTCGGACTCGGATGCTCAATTGTCAGCCGAAATCAGACAGGGAATTGGCGAAGCAGCTTATTTGCTGACAATGGCACCGACTACGAGGTAGAGCAAAATCAAGTATACAGCCACCGGAATATAGCTGCCGGCCACCCCGTAAACGATCCCGCCGCCGATAATGGCGGGAACGCCGCAAAACACAAGAATCCCCAATTTTCTGCTGATATCCATATTTTTCAATCTCCTGTCACCGCTTATGGTGAGGGGGTTTTTTACCCTCGCTTAAACCGGAGGTTATTTACCAATAACAGCCGAAAAAGTAAAGAAAAAAATCATCTTTCCACGATCATCGCCATGCCCATGCCGCCGCCGATACACATCGTGATCAGACCTGTGGCATAGCCTTTGCGCTTCATCTGGTTCATGCCGCTGACCATCTGCCGGGCGCCGGTGCAGCCGATGGGATGCCCGATGGAGATGCCGCTGCCCAGTTCGTTGGGCCGGTCAGCCTCGATGCCCAGTTCGCGCATGCAGCCAATGGCCTGGGAGGCAAACGCCTCGTTGAGTTCGATCATGTCAATATCATCCAGGGTCATGCCTGTAGCGGCCAGCACTTTTTTCACCGCAGGTACCGGTCCCAAGCCCATGTATGCCGGATCCAGTCCGCCGGAGCGGAAGGCCTTGATTTTGACGATGGGCTCCAAGCCGAGGTCCTTGGCTTTTTCCGCGCTCATCAGCAACACAGCCGCCGCGCCGTCGTTGATGCCCGACGCGTTGCCGGCGGTGACGGTGCCATCTTTCTTGAATGCCGGTCGCAGCTTGGCCATTTTTTCCAGACTGGTGTCCATGGGACGCTCGTCGGTATCCACGAGGATATCCCCTTTGCGGGATTTGACGGTCACCGGAACAATTTCCTGGGCGAAGAGACCGTCAGTGATGGCGGCCCGGGCCCGGGTGTGGCTGAGCACCCCCAGTTCATCCTGCTCTTGGCGGCTGATGTTATAAAGGCTGGCGATATTTTCCGCCGTCAGGCCCATATGGTAGCCGTAAAAAATTTCATACAGGCCGTCGAATACCATCAGGTCGTAGATATCACCGGTGCCGGTCAGTTCCATGCGGTGCCCCCAACGGGCCTTGGGCAGGGCCATGGGTGCCAGGCTCATGTTCTCCATGCCGCCGGCCAACACCACGTCGGATTCGCCGGTCATGATGGCCGACGCCCCTAAGGCGATGGCTTTCAGGCCGCTGCCGCAGACCTTGTTGAGCGAAAAAGCCGGGGTCTCCTTGGAAAGGCCGGCGCGGATCATGGCCTGCCGGGCCGGGTTCTGACCCTGAGCCGCCTGAAGCACATTGCCCATGATGACTTCATCGATGGACACGGTCGGCATGTTTTCGGTCCAGTCCATGGCGCTTGTCTCCAGTTCGATGAGCCCCTGGTCTTTCAGGGCATCAGGCCCTGCCGCCTTCAACGCGTCGCTGGACTGGGGCCGCAAACCGGCATTTTTTAGGGTCTGTTTCATGACGGTGGCGCCCAGGTTCACCACCGGAACGGTCTTCAACGATCCGCCGAATGACCCCACCGCGGTTCTGGCACCGCTGACAATGACGACTTCTCTCATTTCGATCACCTCCTGTTGTTGATTCTTGGCAGTGCAGCTGATATGGGATAAACAGGACTGCTGGTTGTCAATCGTGAAGTAAAAAACTCCAATCCAAACGGTTCTGGTCAATACCACAAATTCCGCGAAGGTGTCCAACACGAAATGAAACGCCGCCTGTATGCCCCGGTCGTGCTTGTCGTCGGTCTGCTGAGCGCTCAGATCGTCGCCACCGCCCATGTCTACCTGTCCAATCTGGACCTGCTGCAGACCACCGAGGTGGTGATGCGCAGCGGCTACCTGGCTGTCCCCAACGCCAGGGTGGCGGAGCATCTCAACGCTCTGGCAACCGCCATGGCCGGAGGCCTGTTCTTCACCCTGAGCATCGGTGCCGGTCTCTCTATGGTCACCCTGATCGTTGCCTGGCTGTGGGACCGGGCCTTCCGGCGACGTCGGCACGGCAACCTTTTCTACCTGCTGATATGGGCGGCCGGTCTTGTCCTGGTCAATGACAACGGCTTGAACCTGGTGGCCTCCGCCTATCTCGTGGTGGTACCGCTGGTCACCGGCTGTCGCCGCCATCCGGCTGCTGCCGGCCCGCACAACGCTGGTTTCATCCGCCGGTGTCTTCTGGCCCGTATCCGCCGCCATTATCCTGGCCCTATTGTGGGGTCTGGTGCTCGACCGCCACATGTTCACCGACATCCGCGATCATCTGTTGTTGGGAAACCGGGCCGGTCAATCCATCACCGACGCCTACTATGCCTACACCCTGTTTCCCGCCGAAGCGTTTAAATCCCTGGAGTCAGAAACAAATCCGCACCTGTGTGCTCGGCAGCCACGCTGGACCGTTCCAACTGGAACCGGCTCGAACGGACCGTCCGCGCCCATGACTACCTGCCCATCCCGGCCGGCTATCCGGCCGACTCTGACCATCGGTCAGGACACGGACAAAACACATTTTTCGCTGGAAAACGACCAACAACTCGTTTTACGTGTGTCCGCGGCGGAACTGTTCGGCAGTCCCGACAAAGTGCTGACTGCCTATTCCAACCAACTGGACCGTAACCGTATGTTCAGAACCCTGACCCTGGCCTGCCTGCTGCTGGGATTTCCCCTGGTCCTCTTTACCTTTCTGTTCAGTGTGCTGGGCATGCTGCCCAATCTTTTCATAACCGTGGCCGTATCGGACATGGTCACCGCCATCGTATGCATCGTGGTGGGCGGGCATCCTGCTGGTGCCCGTTTACCGGGGACAAACCGCCACCACTGTCCCCGCCGATCCGTCCAATGGCCTTCTCCGCCCCTTCGCCGACCATCCGCATCGCCGCACTCAGGCAAGCCTGCGAAGACCAGCGGGACATCGCCATGGATGTGAAAAAACAGGGACTCGAAAAAAGCCCTCACATCGCCGAACGATACTGGCTGGCACGCAGCCTGGCCTACGCCAAAGATCCGGAGGCCCATGCCATGTTGTCGGCCCTGGCCGACGATCCGGCGCCCATCGTGGTCTGCCAGGCCCTGTGGGCCATGGGAGAGCGTCACGACCAAGCCGCGGTGCAGGAGATCATCGACCGGATCGACACCTCTTCCCACTGGTATATCCAAATGTATGGCTACCGCGCCTTGAGGACACTGGGATGGGTCCAGCCCCGATCTCCACAGCTTTCCTATTAACGTCACTGCTGGCCGTGGTCCTGTTGGAGGTGGCTGCCGCCTGCTGTGGGCACTCATTTTCAGCTGCCCCGGCTATGGCTGATCGCCGCACCGCGAACGGCGCAGATCCTGGTGGTAATGACCCTGGCCGTGGTCCAGACCGGTGGCACTGCATGACGCTCGGACTGGACAGACATACCCTGCTGCCCGGCCTCAGAAAAGGGTTGGTCTGGTCCGCCGGATTTGCCGCTGGCCGCCGGTGTGTTGTTTATCGGCCTCTTCATGGCCGGCCAAGACCCGTTGACGCTGGTCCGATCACCGCTGCCGGAAGCGGCATCCCAGCGGGTTCTGTTTTTTTTCGTGGGGGGCATCGTGGCCCCGGTCGCCGAGGAGATCGTCTTCCGAGGACTGATCTTCGGCTATCTGCGCCGCTGGGGCGTTCCTGCGGCCGTCCTGATCTCCACGGCCCTGTTTGCCGCCCTTCATTTGCCGGCCGTACCGATCACCCAGATCGTGGGAGGGCTGGTTTTTGCCATGGCCTACCACACGGGCAGGAGCCTCATGGTGCCCATCGTCATCCACGTGCTGGGCAACCTGGCCATCTTCACGCTCTCCCTGCCCTGGTTTCGCTGAAATCCTGCCTGGTAAAAACGGTGGTGAGGCACCTCCGATCCGATGATCAGAATGTCAGGTATTAGATCGGTATTTTTGGATCTTTCGATTATTCACACCTTGACAGTTCCCGACCATTTTTATAGATTTAGATCTTGCGACAATTGTTTTTCGTTTCACGGGGCGGCAAACCGCTCCCGTGCCGAAGGTTGAATATGGGTTCCCATCAGCAACGGGCACCTCAGCAAAACCATTCTGTGAATTCAAATGAGCACCGATAAAAAAGAGAAACACAGCGGACTGGCCGCCCTGTTCGACGGGGTGGAACTGAAAAGCTTTTTCATCAACTATCTCTGGTTCATCATCGCCGTGGAGATTGTGATTTTTCTGGTGAGCTTTCTGGGGAATCTGGGCCCGGACAAAGGACCCTTTCCGTGGAAGTTTTATTTTTACGTTTCCTTCATCACCCCGGTGGCCATCACCTTTTTGCTGGGCGTGTTCATCATGGCCTTCAACCAATTCATCTTCGGCAACGCCCCGGCCGCCGGTGAGGATGGCGGAGCAGGCGCGGATTCGGACGACAGCCGGTCCAAGCTCTTCCAGTTCAACCTTTTTCTCACCCACATGAAAAAGGTGCCCTTTCTTCCGGTGCTGTTCGCCCTGGTGGCCTGCACGGTATTGTTCTATAAACTGGATGCCATCTTTCTCTTCATTTTCAATGCCGGAGAGAAAATGGTCACCTACAGCCTCATCGCCTGCGGTGTCCTGCTGGTGGTCGGACTGATTTTCGGCATCGCCTGGATCGTCAGCAACTACAAGCTCAGCAAGCGGCACATGGAACACGAGTACCGCTATCGCAACGACGTGATGGAAAAACTCGGTTTTCTGATCATGGAAGACGATACGGTGATCGATAAGAATGGCAAAGCTGATCAGCCAGAAGCATCTGCTTCTGCCGGAATCCCAGAAGCCGTCCGAAGAGCGGGAAACCCTGAAAATATCTGCCCCCATCCAATGAAATAACGGCCAAATCATGGCAGCCGGCCAACCGACCACGTCCCGTGGACTCGGGACTCGATGCATGCGCCCATGCCTTCAATCCGCCCAGACCGCAAACGAAACCGCAGCGTGTCCGCAAATGAAAGCGGGTTTATCCTGAATCCGGTGGCTGCCACCCTCTTTTTCGGGCTGGTCCTGACGATCGTCGTCTATTCTGCCCTGGATCTTACCGGCACCATGACCCGGCTGGGGCGCTTTGGCCCGGTGCTGCCCCTGATCGTCATCGTCTGGCTGATGATCGGTATTTACAGGGGCGTGAAGCGACTCAAGCGGCGCGCGGCGCGCATCCGTATCAAAGGCCCGCTGTTCATGCGCTCACTGATGAATGACTGCCTCGAACGGACCTGCGGTATTGTTGGCCAGACGCAGCTGAACGCCCCGACAATTCCTTCCGCGATGATTTTAAACGACATCCTGCTGGACAAGATGCTGCACATCTGCGCCAGGGACTGCCTGCGTTTTTCGGACATCCGCCGGCAGATCGAAGGCAGCCGGCTGAAAGGCACCGGCGATCTGGTGCTGGCCAGCTTTTTCCAGACAGTCGGTGGAATATCGCAAACAGGCGTTGCCCGGTGAAATCCGGCAGGTGGCGGACACGGTATCACGCAGCCGACCGGATCTTAAAGGTCTGCTGGAACGGCTGAAAAACGCCCACCAAACCCTTTGTACGGGTACCGGAAACATCCTGGCGCTGTTGCCGCCGGATCCGAAAAAGGTCGAGAAAATCCGATCCACCTACCGCTATCGGCCGCCCACCCCGAGCGCGCCCAACGCATGGTTTTTGCCCTGGAGACGCTGGCCTACCTGAAAGCCACCCGCCACGAAAACGTCAATCCCATGGACCGCCGGCGCTACGATGCGGTGGCCGACCAGGTGATCCCCAAACTGGCCGACGCCCTGAACGTTTACAAACAGGCCTGGCAGGATCTGGTGGATGCCTATGAGGGGCCTAAAAAGCAATAATCCCACCCGGGGCATCCTATGATTAGACAGTTGCCATTGGGTTTATGGCGTTTCATCGCCTGTCAGGCTATGATGCGATCGTTTCATTGCTTGGTCTGTGCATCCTCAATCGCCACCTCTTCAAAGGTTTTGATGTCGCACAGCACACGCGTGGCGGCATCCATCAGTTCCATGGCCACGGCCGCCCCGGTGCCCTCACCCAGCCGGAATTGAAGGTCCAGCAGGGGGTCGACACCCAGTCGGTGGTGCATAAACCGGTGGCCTGCCTCGACGCTTCGGTGGCTGGCGAACAGGTAGGCCTTGGCCGCCGGCGCCAGTTCGCAGCCGATCAGGGCGCCGGCAGTGGCGATAAAGCCGTCGCACACCACCGGAATGCCGGCGGCCGCCGCCCCGATGACCAGGCCGGCAAGCCCGCCGATCTCGAACCCTCCCACCTTGGCCAGCACGTCCAGCGGATCGTTGGCATCCGGCCGGTGCAGGGCCAGGGCCTGTTCGATGACCCGAATCTTGTTGGCCAGGGCTGCGTCACCGATGCCCGTCCCCCTGCCGGTCAGTTTTTCGACGGCGATGCCGGAGAAGGCGGCGATGACGGCCGACGACGGTGTGGTGTTGCCGATCCCCATGTCGCCGGTGCCCAGCATGTCCACCGGCCCATCGGCCAACAGTTCGTTGACGATCTCAATGCCGGCCTCGACACTCCTGATCGCATCTTCGCGGCACATGGCCGGCACCCGGAAAAAGTTGGCGGTGCCCTTGCCAACCTTCTTGTGAAAGATGGGCAAGTCCGGGTCGAAATCGAAATTGACGCCCAGATCGGCCACCTTCACCCGGGCGCCGGCGTGTTTGGCCAGTACGTTGATGGAAGCCCCCTGGCCGACGAAATTGAATACCATCTGGGCAGTGACCTCCTGGGGAAACAGGCTCACCCCTTCGTCGGTGACGCCGTGGTCTCCGGCACAGGTGACGATGACCTTGTTATCGAGGCGAACGTCCAGGGTGCCGAAGATGGCCGCCAACCGGGCCGACGTCGGTTCCAGCATGCCCAGGCTGCCGGCGGGTCGGGCCTGGTTGGCCAGGCCGTTCGTTGGCCTGCTCAAAACCTCTTCGTTGAGCGGTCTAATAGATGCTATGCTTTTTTCGATTAGTTCCATGAGATTCTCCTGTATTGGGTGTTCATTGTGAAATTTTATCTCCGGTTATACCCTGGCTGAATACTTCCATACCCTTTTTCATAGCGCAAAAATCGCCGCACATGGTGCAGGTTTGTTGATGATCATCTCGGCCATCTGGGCCCGGTCATGGCTGTCGTGAATAGCGCCGGCGCGGATGCCGTGCCCAGGGAAAGCACCGCGTCATATTTTTTCATCGTTCGCCACCGTCCGCATCTGTGCAGTGATGATCCCTGCCCTGGCCAGTTCAATCTGTGTTTGCATAGTCGCTCCCGATTGCATCGGACCGGGGAGACCGGCATCTTCTGCCAAATAAAAAACCCCGGACTGAAAAAAATTTTCAGTCTGGGGCTTTGCCATCACGCCAAGACACAGTTTCCTTGCGGCAGGTCTTCTGACTCGCGGATCGTCCTACCGGCCGCCCCTTCCCGTACCGTTTCGTAAAATTATTCGTGTCTGGCCGGAAACTAGGAATTTTGTTCGAGATCAAGGCGTGCGAAAAATTTTACCGCAGACACATGGTTGATATTCCGAGGATAAAATTTTGAGCGCAACGCAGATATCGGACAAAATAACCGTTTCCGGATGGGCACGGTTACGGCACAGTGGTCCTGGCGGCCATCGTCCCCGCTCACAGCGACGGGTTCGTCCCGGAATCACACCGGGTTCCCTATTATCCCTTGCACCCCATCCGGGATGCGGGCACCGAAAGGTTCGACAGCCAATTTCGTTCCTGATGTAAAAGAAGCACCGCTGCCTGTCAACGGATTTCTTCTGTAGACTTCCAGACAATGTTTTTGGCAAGGCCAGAGGGAGGAAGCTGTATGATCCATACCGCGACGACCGATAACGCCGCCCAAAATCATTGTCTAAAAGTCTACAATACTTTGCGGATGCCCCTCACCGCCTGGCTGATGCGCATGTTGTTTTCGATAAGGGCAAAGCGCACAAAATCGTCACCGTATTCACCGAAGCCAAGGCCCGGCGATACGGCCACCTGGGCTTCGCGGATCAAAAACGTGGAAAACGCCACGGATCCCATCTTGCGGTACTGTTCGGGGATTCTGGCCCAGACGAACATGGTGCCCTTGGGGCTTTCTATCTCCCAGCCGACCCGGGACAGCCCCAATATCAGGGCGTCGCGCCGGGATTGATAGGTGTCGCGAATCTCGGCCACGCAGTCCTGGGGTCCATTCAAGGCGATGATGGAGGCGATCTGGATAGGCTGAAAAATGCCGTAGTCCAGGTAACTTTTGATCCGTTTCAAGGCAAAGATGGTTTCGGGGTTGCCCACGCAAAACCCCACCCGCCACCCGGCCATGGAGTAGCTTTTGGACATGGAAAAAAACTCCACCCCCACCTCCTTGGCCCCCTTGGCCTGCAGAAAACTGGGTGCCTGGTATCCGTCGTAGGTCAGGTCGGCGTAGGCGAAATCATGGATCACCATAATGTCGTTAGCCTTGGCAAAATCCACCACCCGCTGGAAAAAGTCCAGGTCCACCACCTCGGTGGTGGGGTTGTGGGGGTAGCTGAGCACCAGTACCTTGGGCCGGGGCCAAGTCTGCTTGGTGGCCTGGATCAGGTTTTCGAAAAAATCCTGGTCGGGTCCCGCTGGTATCCCCCGCACGTCACCGCCGGATATGATGGAAGAGTATGGATGGATGGGATAGGTGGGATTGGGCGCAAACACCACATCGCCGGGCCGAATGGTCACCAGGATCAGGTGAGACATCCCCTCCTTCACACCGATGGTGACGATGGCCTCGCTGTCCGGATCGATGTCCACATCGTAGCGGCGCTTGTACCAGTCGCTGATGGCCATGCGCAGTTTGGTGATGCCCATGGAGGCCGAATAGCGATGGTTGCGTGGGTTCTGGGACGCCTCGGTGAGCTTGTCGACAATGTGCTGAGGTGTACCGATATCCGGATTGCCCATGCCCAGGTCGATGATGTCCTCCCCGGCGCGCCGGGCCTCCATCTTGATCTGGTTGACGGTGGCAAACACATAGGGTGGCAAACGGTCCAGCCTGGCAAATCGGGTCATGATCGATTCCTTTTTGAGCTCCCCGCGGCACCAGCTGCCTGATATCGATCAGTTCGCTCCCCAAGGTGCACGGTACTGTGAGAAAGTCCCTGAATTTTTAGAATAAGTATAATAGTCGGTCAAAATTGTCAAAAAATTATTGGCGCTATGGGCAAGGACCAGCGGCACAGACCATCCGACGCGCTCACCCCAATGAACCCGCCTCATGTCAGCCTGGTTTCCACAAACGTCAGCCTGTCGGTATCTTCGGATTGGGTTTGACTTTTCGGCGGTATCAGATTAGTTTTACGCGTAATTTTTAACCAGCCGAATGCACGCCAGGAGTGTTTAAATGAAAAAAAAGCTGACCTACGCCGATGCCGGCGTCGACATCGAAAAAGCGGACAGCCTCGTCGAGACCATAAAGAAAATAGCTAAAAAAACCCGAAGAACCGGCGTCATGGGTGAAATCGGGGGATTCGGCGGCCTGTTCTCTCTGAATACCGCCAATATGAAAAACCCGGTATTGGTCAGTTCCACGGATGGGGTGGGCACCAAGTTGAAGATCGCCTTTCTCATGAACCGCCACGATACGGTGGGCATCGACCTGGTGGCCATGTGCGTTAACGACATTGCCGTGCAGGGCGCCAGACCCCTGTTTTTCCTGGACTACCTGGCCACGGGCAAACTGAAAACCGGCACGATCACCGACATTATCAAGGGTGTCGGCAAGGGATGCATTCAGGCTGATTGCGCCCTCATCGGCGGAGAAACCGCTGAGATGCCCGGTTTTTATCGGGAGAACGAATACGACCTGGCCGGTTTCGCCGTAGGCATCGTGGACAACAACAAAATCGTCGACGGCTCTGAAATCCGGCCCGGCCAACAAATCATCGGGATCGCCTCGAGCGGGCTGCACAGCAACGGTTATTCCCTGGTGCGAAAGATCTGCTTTGAGGTGTTGGGGCTGAAAGTGGACAGTCACGTTCCCGAACTGGGCAAGACCCTGGGAGAAGAATTGATCACCCCGACCCGGATTTACTCGGAAACCATCCAATCTCTGGTCAGGGACCTGCCCATCCAGGGACTGGCGCACATCACTGGCGGCGGCATCATGGACAACATCGTCCGGATCATTCCCCAGGCCTGCGGCATCGCCATAAAAAAAGGATCCTGGGACATCCCTCCCATTTTTCCGTTTTTGCAGGAAGCCGGCAATGTGGATGAAAAAGAGATGATGCGTACCTTCAACAATGGGATCGGGCTGGTGGCGGTGGTTCCCGAAGAAAATGTTCAGGAGGTGCTCAACCGCCTGACCGGCAGCGGTGAAAGGGCGTGGGCTATCGGCCAAGTAACCAAAACTCGCAAGAATGCACGGAGCCGGGTGCAACTGGTGTGATCACAGAGGTCAGAGGATTGAGGACGGAATTCAGGCCCCGGTCGATATCGCGCTCCAGTCCGTTTTAAGGGATTCAGCAATTGGAAAATTGGTTAAAAAAACTCGCCGCACCGTTGGTTCGAATGTTTCAATGGATCGCCGACGGTCAGAAGAAACAGCCAATCTGCAAAACCTGAGCGGTCGGCAAAAGACGCCCCGGTCCGGGGCCTTCCAGTCAAGATAAACAGCCTTAACCCATGATTGTACTCGGTATAGAATCATCCTGCGACGAGACGGCAGCCGCGGTGGTATGTGACGGCCATCAAGTCCGCTCCTCGGTGGTGGCCTCCCAAGTGGCCGTCCACCACCCGTACGGCGGTGTGGTGCCGGAATTGGCGGCACGAAAGCATATCGAGGCCATCGTTCCCGTTGTCAACGGCGCTGTCGCCAGGGCAGGCATCACGGCAGACCAAATCGACGGTGTAGCCGTAACCCAAGGTCCCGGCCTGGTCGGCTCGCTGCTGGTTGGGTTCTCATTTGCCAAGGGGTTTGCCTATGGGCATAAAATTCCATGGGTCGGCGTGGATCACCTGGAGGGACATATCCATTCCGTGTTCCTGCAGCCGGACCCGCCCGCCTTCCCCTTCGTGGCGCTGCTGGCTTCCGGGGGCCACACCAGCATCTACCATGTCACCTCCTACCGGGACTTTCACCCCCTGGGGCAAACCCGGGATGATGCGGCCGGCGAAGCCTACGACAAAGTGGCCAAGATGCTGGGCTTGGGCTATCCCGGCGGGGAGATAATCGATCGACTGGCAGCCCAGGGCGACCCGGAGAAGTTCTTTTTCACTCGGCCGTTTCTCGACAAAGACCAGTTTGATTTTTCCTTCAGCGGAATCAAATCGGCGGTCAGCCGACACGTCCAGACCCACCCGGAGACCTATCAGAAGGATCAGGCCCACATCGCCGCGGGCTTTCAGGCCGCAGTGGTTGAGGTGCTGTCATACAAGGTCATTCACGCGGCAAGAGAAAAAGGCTGCCGCCATCTGGCCGTGGTGGGCGGTGTGGCCGCCAACCACGGACTGCGGACAGTCGTCACCCGCGATGCCACCGAAGCCGGCATCACCGTTCACATTCCTTCCCTTGACCTGTGTGGGGACAACGCCGCCATGGTGGCCGCAGTGGGCTACCATCGGCTCAAGGCCGGTGAGCACGCCGGCATGGATGACGATGTCTACTCACGCGTCAAATTCAGACCGGGCAACTGATGGCTGATCAGGCAAATGGACCATTCGTGGATGGGCACTAACTACCAAACCGTTTGGGCATTTATGGATAGGGGGAAGGTTATGGGCTTAGGGGCGGCTGACAGGCTTATCCGTATCAGGTGTTTTACCGTATCGACTAAAGCCTTTAAGGGAAACGGTTTGGGCAGAATCGCATCGCAATCAGCTCCTTCCAGCAACCAGGGTGTGCCGGAGATGCCAATAACGGGGGTAAGGGGGCGGCTGGAACGTCGAACGTGGCGAACGATACAGGCGCCATCCAGATCCGGCATGCACATGTCGGTCAAAACCAAGTCGAAAGATTCATCCTCTAAGCGCTGCAACCCCTGCCGCCCGTTGGACGCGGTTTCTATCGTGTAACCAAATTTCGTGAGGGCTTCGCGAATCAGGTCCAAAATACACGGCTCATCGTCAATGACCAAAATACGATTCATCACATCACTTTCTGCACGGCAAATCAGGGTTTTTGGGGAATTTACTGCGAGTCGTCATGAACAGCGGCCCCTTTTCAGGAGGGACGGAAAAAAACCGCTGCATTGGGAACGTTAGCGGGCAATTTAATATCCGGGTTTGACCCCTGAAAATTGGTGACAATATGGAATATCTATGGGAAAGATGTCAACATGGATAAAAGCAGATTTAATTAATTAAATCCCAGCATTTTTAACAATTTGTATTTTACCGTTATTAAACGCTTTTTAAACGCTGGATAGCGTGATGCGTTGGCAGCAGCGGTTTTTTCCCGGCATGTAATTTTACCCTGTCTCAACAATACATTAAAGCAGTTATTAACAAGTTATTGACAGCCAACGATCACTGATAGATCTCTACCAATCTGCTTTTTTCTGTCTTTTTCCAACTACGGAATTATTGCTTGAGTGTACATCCGTTAAAGCGTATGTTTTTTTTACCTAACGCTTTCTTAGACGGATAAATTGGTTTTCCCGCTCCCCAAGCTCCCACCATATCACAATAACCCGGTAACTGGAGTGAGGGACGACTCAGCAACGATCATGCGGGGCAGGTCCAAAATAATCCGGGGAGAAAAGTTCGTGATGCGAAGGACTTAAATCATCGATTGAACCAAATATGGAGGCTCCGCTTTGTCGACCGTGACAACAGATGTGATCAATATCATGCTTGCAATTATCCTCTTGTTTCTAAACGGTTTTTTTGTTGCCGCCGAGTTTTCGCTGGTGAAAATCCGACCAAGCAGGCTCGATGAACAGGTAGAGAAAAACCAACGATTTGCAGCAACCGCACGCTGGCTGGCTCAGCGGATGGACGCGTCATTGTCGGCCTGCCAACTGGGAATAACAATGGCCTCCCTTGGCCTCGGATGGATTGGAGAGCCGGCCATAGCCCACCTGCTGCGACCGCTGCTTCAGGCAGCCGGGGTGGTTTCCGAGATATGGATACACGGTATCGCCTTCGCCGTGGCCTTCACTTCCATCACCGCCGCGCATCTTGTTTTTGGCGAGCAGGCACCCAAAATATACGCCCTGCGCCGACCGGAAACGATCTTGCTGTGGTTTGCCTTGCCGTTGAAATTTTTTTACTTTGTTTCCTATCCGTTCATGATCGCCTTGAATGCAACCACCTCCTTTTTATTAAAAAAAATTGGGGTCAAAGGTGTTTCTGAACACGACGCGGTTCACAGCGAGGATGAATTCGACAGCAAACCGTTGGAGATAAAATCCGATGGCCCCGGCCGGTTCATCGTCCCCGGCGGCACCGATATTGCTGCCGTCAACCGGCAACTCAATCTTCAGCTTGACAGTATCGAGGCCGAGACGCTGTCCGGCCTGTTGACCGAAAAAACCGGTCAGGTGCTGAGCGTCGGGGATCGGATTAAACTGGATGGTGCGGTGGCCGAGGTATAGGATATCAGCGGTTCACGGGCTTCCAGCATCCGCATTGTGTTTTCGCCGGCGCCCTCCGGGGAAACCTGAAGGATTTTAAACTTTTTACCTATCGATAACATTTTTTGTGAGGAACCAATCATGGCTAAAGTGGAAATGAATACCCAGGCACCTGAGTTTACGTTGCTTGATTTTAACGGAAACAGCGTATCCCTTTCAGAGTTCACCGACCGAAAAAATGTGCTCGTGGTTTTCAATCGTGGTTTTTTTTGACCATTCTGCCAAAGGCATATGGCGCAGTTGCGTCAAGATTATAAACGTTTCGTTAAATTGAATACAGAAATAATGGTTGTTGGACCGGAAAATGCCGAGTCATTTCAAAAATACTGGATGAAAGAAGCGTTGCCGTTCATCGGGCTGCCCGACCCGGAACATCGGATCCTAAAATTATATGGACAAGAGGCCAGCTTGTTCAAGTTGGGCAGGCTGCCTGCACAAATGCTTATCGATAAGTCCAGGATACTCCGGTATGTGCATTACGGTCATTCGATGGCGGATATTCCTTCAAATAAGGAGATAATGAATCTAGTAAAAGCAATAGAAGCCGACCCTGGCTAATTATGACGGGTCCATCAAGATTAGGACATTGCTGCCTTTTTATCGGTAGGTTGAACGTCGACGGTGAATTCATTTGCGACTTTCGCCGCAGCACTGGAGCGAATGTGGATATCACGCTGGGGAAAGGCGATTTCAATGTTGTGCTCCCGGAACACGCGGTCGATTTCGAAGCGGATGGCGGTGCCGACCTTGAGCATGTTGTCTACATCGGTCCAAACCCGCAGTACGAAGATCAAGGCGCTGTCGCCAAAATCGGAGAACAGCACATCGGGGCGTGGATACGCGAGCACTTTTTCGGTTCTGCCAGCTATTTCCAAAAGACTACTGCGGACCTGTTCGATGTCGGAACCATAGGCCACACCTACGGTAATTTTGATCCGCAGGGTCAGGTCTCGGAAACTCCAGTTGGTCACCTGACTGCTGATGAACTCCGAGTTGGGAATGATCAGCGAGGCGTTGTCGAATGTCTGCACCACGGTGGATCGAAACCGGATCTTCTTGACCTCCGCCCAGATACCGTTGATCTCAACTGAGTCGCCTACCTGGATGGGCCGTTCGAAGAGCAGGATGATACCGCTGATGAAATTGTTGAAAATATTCTGCAGGCCAAACCCCAGCCCGATGCCCAGGGCACCGAAGGCCACCGTCAGTGAGGTGCTGCTCAACCCAAAGGCATGCAGGGCCGCCAGCACCCCAACGCCCCACAGCAGGTAGACCGTGATGCTGGTCATCGAATGCTGCAGGCCGGTCTCCAGGCCGCTTCGCGCCAGGATCCGGTTGGACAATATGTAGCGCCACAACCGGATCAGCAGATGGGTGAAAAACAGGATCAGGGCGGCCGACAAAAGGCCCATCAAAGTAAAATTGGAAGCCCCGACACTGACGGGAAATCTCAGGACTTTCAGTAGACCTGAGAAAACCGTCTCGGTGCCGCTCCACGCCAGAACCAAGGTAATGACCAGCAGGACGCCCCACAAGAGCCAGCAAAGCTGAAACCCGGCCCAACGGATGGGCTCTGCAGCCCGGTAAGGGGCGGCCGAGGGCGTGTGGGGTCCCTTGTAGAAGCGCTGGCCGCCTTCCCGCAGGATCAGAAAAAAGAGCAGCCCCCAGAAAAGCGCCACGGTCGTTGCCCCCCATGAGGTGAGCCAATAGAGCGACAGCACGTCGTAGCCGGCCAGTTCGAGAACCGGGCTGGTTATAAAAATGATGTGGGCCAGTACTGAAAGCGTTGGGCGCAGCAACTTCTGCCAGATCTCCGGGGGCACCGCCGGCATGGGATGCGCTCTGAATTTGGGGCGAAACCGAAAGATCCAGACAACCAAGGCGGCCACGAAGGCGATGCGCACCACCATCAACAGTACCCCACCGGATCCCACCAGCCACGCCAATACCAGATAGACCGCCGCAAAATAGCGGATCAGCCGCAGCAACCGTTTAAGGGGGGAAGCCCAGGCAGTCGGCAGCAGTTGTGGGTCCTGCTGTGATTGAAGGGTGATGAAATTCAGGCCCCACTTGGTAAACAGCCACACGATCAACAGGGCAAACGTTTCCTGGATGCCCGGAACGGTGTCAAAAAACCCACGCGCTTGAAAAAAAATGTAGAAAAACAGTGCGGTACCCAGCTGCGGCATGGAGCGGGTCAATAGCCGGATGGCCATCCGGCGCCAGGGATATTCAGCGCCGAAGGGCTTGTCTTTGAGTTGCCGGCAGAAATGCCGCAGGCGCATGATCAAAATCAGGGTCAACAGGTAAAGTAGCACCGAGGTTACTGGCAGCAGCCCCCGACTGGCCAGTAGATCGGTCCCCAGGGTGAGCCAATACTCCAGGGAGCCAATTTTGCGGATCTGTTCCCCCAACTGCCTCAGTTCACCCCCGATGTTTTTCCATCCGAGGCCGATGAGTGGGTTGACGGTTCTCTGAAAGAGGTCTGCGCGCTTTTTTTCCTGTATCCCCAGGCTGAATTTTTGCGTCAGGTCAATAAATCCCTGCCGGGTTTCACCGATCCTGGCGATCAGGCCGAGGTAACTGGTCTGCAGTCGTCCCAGTAACTCACCGCTTTGCGCCTGGGCACGAATCAGGGTGGAGATGTCGCCGATCAACACTTGCGTTTCCGGGGTTTGGCTGTTGTCGGCTTTCAGGACCGTGAGTTGCTGCTCGGCAGCGGTCTTCTGCTCTTTTAGTTGCCCCGTCAATTTCTGCGCGGCATCCAGACGCTCCTTCAACTCGGCCTGCCAGCCATCCAGTTTTTTAATGGTGGTTCGAATGCCAAGCCAGGCTTTTTCAAGGTCATCGATGCGTGTCTCGGGTCTCAGCAGCAGGTTGCCGATGGTCGAGAGTTGAATTTTATGGAGGTCGAGTTCGGCAATCAGGTCTCGCAATCGTTTTTCGTGGTCTTGAAGGCTTTTTTCGATACTGGAGAGGTTTTTCTTTTCAGCCTGGAGAGCCGCCTGAATGGTTTGCTTCAGGTTGTTATATTGGGACGGCGCTTGTTTCGGCAGCGTGGCATCGTCCCGGGCATAAACCGTTGAAGCACTCAGCAGCAGCAGAAAGGTCAGGAACAGGCCCCATCGGCCAAAGGCCTCAAGGACCAGAAGTTTCATGGCAGTTTTCAAATGTCGTATATCCTTTCGTTGTTATTCCCCGGTCAGGGAACGGATATCCCTCGTCCTCGAAATCCATCATGCAGACGATGCTGCGGACGGTCTCGGCCTTCGGGTTCCGATCATCCACAATCATCCTGATGTTTCCGGTAGAGATCCCATCATAAACACGACCACTTAGTGTTCACCCCGGCTGCTGATTCTGACACTGAGCGGTGGAACCGGGCATCGCCGGAACAGCCGTTCCGCGGTGGATCCGAACAGCACGTCGCTGATATTCGACCGGCCCTTGGTTCCCATGACCAGCAGATCGGCCTGCTCCCTTCAATCGCAATACCTTCATGATCACTTTCATAGCCATTTGATTTTTTTTTAACCATGCTAACAGGACAATGGCAAGAACAACCAGAAAAACCGTCACGATCAAAACCCCGGGGGCTTTCCGTCCCCGGAATGCCGCCCACATTGATCCCTAACAGAATGGTCAGCAAGCCTAAAGGGAGAATGATCGCCGCCACGATGGACAGGGTGTAAAAGGCCCTGTTCATCCGCTCGGCCAACCGGTTGCTAAACTCCTCCTTTACGATCAGCGCACGCTCGTGGGCAGCGTCGATGTCCTTCACATAGCGGGCCCTGCGCTTGGCGGTGCCGCCGTATGGTGATGACCCGCTGTTCGGTTACTAAGCTGATCAAAACGACGCTGTTTTTTATTATTGCACTAAAATGTGCGGATGGGATAGGCTTGAGGCCAGTATTTTTTTATCTGGATAATATTCTTTTTTCGGAACAAATATCAGCTAAATTCCCACGGAACATCATTCACCATTTATGTCGGTTCATTTTTCTTCAGGATGATGCTCACCCGTGAAAATTGATGCAGAATATAGGCAAATCAAATTTCGAACGTTCACCCCCGTCTTAAATGTTTTCAAAAAAGACTGAATCAAAACTCACCGCGGCATGAAGGCTCAAGCCGAAAAATCGTGAGTTCGAAAAAGAGCCCTGATTTACCAAAATCGGAGTAACTTATATACACCAGATTACCAACCGAAAGCATAACATGTCCACGATCTCGCTGTACGAAACCATTCTGGTGATTTCGACCGCCGCCGTTTTTTTCGTCTATCACATGCATCTTTACGTAAAAGTCCATCGGGCCCCCCTGACCACAACCATTGGCATCACCAATCACGCCCGACACATGTGGGTCGAAGGGATCATCAGAGACAAACGCGACATCCTGGCGGTGCAGACGCTGCGCAATCAAGTCATGGCCGCCACATTTCTGGCATCTACCGCAATTCTTATCAGTCTGGGGTCGTTCAGCGCCGCTTTTCGAACAGGCGTATTCATGGAGGTCTCGCATGCGCTCAATCTGCTGGGAACAAAAACCGAAACCTTGTGGATGTTCAAGCTGATGCTGCTTGGTATACTGTTTTTTATCGCTTTTTTTAATTTTACGCTATGCATTCGTTACTACAATCACGTCGGATTCATGATCAACGCGTTTCAGCCAACCGATGCGACCGTTTCCAAGGAAGCGGTTACCCAGGTTCTCAATCATGGTGCACTGCATTATACGATCGGCATGCGCGGGTTCTACCTGTCGGTGCCGCTGGCCTTGTGGCTGTTCGGACCAATATGGATGTTGGCGGGTAGTATGGTGTTGGTTGCCGTTTTGTATCGCCTGGATCGCGAGGCGTAATCAGCGTTGGCTATGAGTTTGTTCTTCATGGAGGAATTTTCATGGCAAGATTTTTCAAGAAACGAGAAGCAGCCAAAGGCCAGTCTCCGGGGGCTTTGATTTTTATCGGAAACAAAAAAGTGGAAAATATTCGACTTCGCATAATTGATTACGACCAGGCGCAATTGAAGGAGGATGAGCTAAACAATATTGCCGATGGCGCCGAATTCAAACAGACGAAAACAGTCACCTGGATCAATGTGGACGGGCTGCATGATCTTTCAACAATGAAAGAAATTGGCCAGACATTCGATCTGCACCCGCTGTTGGTGGAAGACATACTGAATACCGGGCAGCGCCCCAAACTTGAAGTGTTCGACCATTGTCTGTTTATTGTTTTAAAAATGATTCGCTATGAAAAAGAAAAACAGATGATTGTTAATGAACAATTGAGCATGGTCTTGGGCGACACCTTTCTGCTGACCTTTCAAGAGCAACCGGGAGACGTATTTGAACCGGTACGGGAACGGATCAGAAATCAAAAAGGGAGGATCAGGGGTGCAGGCATCGATTATCTGGCATATGCCTTGCTGGATACCGTTGTTGATAATTATATTTTTATCATTGAGAAATTGGGCGAGAAAATTGAAGATATCGAAGAAGAAGTTCTGGAAAAAGCGGATTCCGGGGTGATGGAAAAGATCAACATGTTTAAGCGTGAAATGAATTTTCTGAGAAAATCGATCAGGCCCGCCAGGGAAGCGATCATTCAGCTTTCAAAATTGGATTCCGAACTTATTCGTGAGCAGACCATCCCTTTTTTAAAGGACCTGCAGGATCTGATAACGCAGGCTGCGGAGGCCATCGATACCTACCGGGACATGCTTTCGGATCAATTGAATCTTTACAATTCAGTCATCAGCAACCGCATGAACGATATCATGAAGGTATTGACCATATTTGCCGCTATATTTATCCCGCTTACATTTATCGCCGGCATCTATGGTACGAACTTTGAGTATCTGCCCGAACTCCATTTTAAATATAGCTACTTCGTTTTTTGGGGCGTAATGATAACGGTCGCAGTCGTGATGCTGCTGTTTTTCAAAAGAAAGAAGTGGCTGTGATGGGCTGGACAAACAGGATTGTCGAGAAATTGCCGATAGCTGCGTTTTAACTTGTCAAGCAGGGTTCCTGTATTACGGATTTTCGTTGGCTGCTCGTCCATCTTTTGCCCTCCATTGGATTCATTCTGGCGCAGGCAGCGCCCTAAAATAAAGTAGGGAAATTAATGCGAGTATCGAAACACGCAAAGCTTGACTTACCATGAAGGCTGATCGAATCGGTTCAATTGGCAAATAAAAATGAAACTTGCAGACCTCCTGTCCGAGATTAACCCGGTGTTGAGAATTCTTCTCATTGTCGTTTTGACGGTTGCCGCTCACTTCTTCGTCAAGGCCATCCGCCGGTTCAGTCAATGGCTGTTGGCCATGAAGATAGACAGTGAAGCAGCATCGGAAGCGAACCTGACCCGCAGATACCCCAAGATTGCCACCATCATTACCATCCTGGTCAGCGCCGTGACCTTTTCGATTTATTTCGTGGCCGTCGGTATGGTTCTGCGCGAATTTAAAATTTCATTGACGACCTATTTCGCCAGCGCGACGGTCATCGGATTGGCTGTCGGTTTTGGTCTGCAGGGATTTGTGCAGGATCTGGTGATCGGCCTCACGCTGATTTTTTCGGATGCACTCAACATCGGGGAAGTGGTTAAGCTGGGAGATGAAATCGGCAGGGTCGACAACATCGGGCTCCGATTTACCACGCTGATCACCCTGCACGGTCAGCGGATTTTAATCCCCAACAGGAATATTGCCGTTATCAGCCAGTTTCGCGGCGGCTGTATCCGTGCCTACGTGGACATTCAATTGCCGAAAGATATTGACGAAGCGGAGGTATCCCAGGCGATCCAGGCCATTGCCAAGGGCATGTATCACCAGCACCGATCGATCATCCTGACCACGCCTGAAACCTTCGGGATCAAGGATGCAATGGCTGGCCAATGGCGGTATATGCGCATCAAGTTCAAGCTGTGGCCGGGACAAATGAAAATCGTCGAAGAAACGTTTAAAGAAATGGTGGTCCAGGTGCTTAAACGACCCTTTCCGGATTATGCGGCCTGGATGATTACGATAACCTACAAGGTCGAGTAGACACCAACGCGGCAAACACAATCATTATCTCAACAGCCTTGCTGCAAGATTGCAGGACTGGAAATCGGGGGGCAGAAACATGCAAAGCAATCCGTTAAAACAAGGGGGCACGCCGGGCCGATCCCTGACCCAGCGCCCGGCCTGGAAGGCGCTCAAGGCCCATCACGCCACGATCGGTGATCTGCATCTGCGGCAGCTCTTCGCCGACGATCCTGGCCGCGGCGAGCGCCTGGCCGCTGAAGCCGGGGGCATTTACCTGGACTATTCCAAAAACCGGATCACCGACGAAACCATGGGGCTGCTGATCAGACTGGCCGAGGAATGCGGCCTGCGCGAGCGCATCGATGCGATGTTCAGCGGCGAGCCGATCAACCAGACCGAAAAGCGGGCCGTGCTCCACACTGCCCTGCGCGCACCCGAAACCGAGCGGATTGTCGTCGATGGTCTGGATGTCGTACCCGAGGTGCATGCGGTGCTCAACCAGATGGCCGCCTTCTCGCGCCGGGTCCGCAGCGGCGAGTGGCGGGGTTACACCGGCAAGCGTATCCGCAATATCGTCAACATCGGCATCGGCGGCTCCGACCTCGGCCCGGTGATGGCTTACGAGGCGCTGCGCCATTACAGCCAGCGCGACCTGACATTCCGCTTCGTCTCCAATGTGGACGGCACCGACTTTGCCGAAGCCACAGTTGATCTCGACCCGGCGGAGACCCTGTTCATCATCTGTTCGAAGACCTTCACGACGCTCGAGACACTGACCAACGCGCACACCGCCCGTGCCTGGAGCCTGCGCACACTCGGCGACGAGCGGGCCGTGGCCAGGCACTTTGTCGCCGTATCGACCAACGCCGACGGCGTGTCCCAATTCGGCATCGACACCGCGAATATGTTCGGTTTCTGGGATTGGGTCGGCGGTCGCTACTCGATGGACTCGGCCATCGGCCTGTCGACCATGATTGCCATCGGACCCGAGAACTTCCGTGCGATGCTGGCCGGCTTTCACGCCATGGACCAGCACTTCCGCAGCGCGCCGTTCGCGCAGAACCTGCCCGTGCTCATGGGGATGCTGACGGTGTGGAACACCAACTTCCTGGATGCGCAGACGGTTGCGGTGCTGCCCTACGACCAGTATCTCAACCGCTTTCCCGCCTACCTGCAGCAGCTGACCATGGAGAGCAACGGCAAACAGGTGACGCTTGACGGCACGCGCGTGGCCTATCAAACCGCACCCATTTGCTGGGGCGAGCCCGGCACCAACGGTCAGCACTCGTTCTACCAGCTGATCCATCAGGGGACCCGGCTGATCCCCTGCGACTTCATCGGCTTCTGTCAGAGCTTGAATCCGATCGCCAACCACCACGATCTGCTGATGTCGAACCTGTTCGCCCAGACCGAGGCGCTGGCCTTCGGCAAGACGGTGGACGAAGTCAAGGCCGAAGGCATGCCGGAATGGCTCGCGCCGCACCGTGTCTTCGAAGGCAATCGCCCGACCAACACCATCCTGGCCGAGCGTCTGACACCGGAGACGCTGGGCAGGTTGGTCTCGCTTTACGAACACAGCGTCTTCACCCAGGGGACCGTCTGGGGCATCGATTCGTTCGATCAGTGGGGTGTCGAGCTGGGTAAGGTGCTGGCCCAGCGGACGATCCCCGAACTTGAAAGTAGCGGACGAGCCGCAGCTCACGCATGACAGCTCGACCAATGCGCTCATCCGGCGCTACCGCCGGCTCAAGGGCGGGCGTTGATGAACCCCTAAAACCCCATCCACGCTCACCGCTGTAGGGTAATGGCAAAGGAGAGAACACCGTGAAGAGGGCCCTGCCGATGTTGATGTTTGCCGGATTCTGGTCGGTTGTCGCCCTTGCGGTCGCGATGAATGTGACGGTCGGCAATTTCAGCGGCGGTGACCTGGATGGCTGGACGGTACAATCATTCCAAGGGACGACCAGCTATCGATTGGTGACCCAGGATGGCCGCCAGGTGCTGGAGGCAGACAGCAAGGGCACCGCTTCGGGGCTCGTGCGCGAAATTCGGGTCGATCTTGAAAACCTGCCGTACCTGAATTGGTCCTGGCGGGTCGACGATGTCCTGAACGGAATCGATGAACGGACCAAAGCCGGTGACGATTATCCGGCCCGGGTCTATGTCGTCGTCTCCGGCGGCATCGCCTTCTGGCGCACACGAACCTTGATTTATGTCTGGTCCAGCCGGCAGCCCGCCGGCAGCACGTGGGAAAACGCCTTTACCGGCAACGCCCGCGTCATGGCGCTGCAATCCGGCAAGGGCACCGGCTGGGCCACCGAACGGCGTGATGTGCGGGCTGATTTCAAGACCTGCTTCAATGACGACATCTCCTTCATCGACGCCGTCGCCATCATGACCGACACGGATAACAGCCAACAGGCGGCCATGGCCTGGTATGGGGATATTTTCTTTTCCAGCGAGTGACGATAGAACGGTCGTTGTTGACGGCACCCTAAGTATACTGAACATCAGCCCGGAAACAATCAGCGGCCCGCAAAAAGTAAAAAAGGAGATGAGGCGTTTATCATGGAGGCATTATGAGCAAACTGTTCACACCACTCAAATTACGATCCGTTGAATTCAAAAATCGCATCTTTCGTTTCGCCCATGTGCCAATACTCCAGCGACGACGGGATGCCGAACGATTGGCATCTGGTTCATCTGGGCAGCCGGGCGGTGGGCGGCGCCGCGATGGTCATGGTGGAAGCCACCGCCATCTCTCCGGAAGGCCGCATCTCACCGGGGGACACCGGGATGTGGTCCGACGCGCACGCCGCAGCCTTCACGCGCATCACCCAATTCATCAGCGGGCAGGATTGTGTGCCGGCCATTCAGCTGGCCCATGCCGGGCGCAAAGCCTCCACGGATGCTCCCTGGCGCGGCGGGCAGGCCCTTTCGGAAGCACAAGGCGGCTGGCTGCCGATCGCTCCCAGCCCGCTGGCCTTCAGCCAGGCCTCAACGGTTCCCCGGGAGATGACGCCAACGGATATCGATCACTTGATCGATCAGTTTGTCGATGCCGCCAACCGCTGCCTGGAGGCAGGTTTTCAAGTCCTGGAATTGCATATGGCCCATGGCTATCTGCTGCACACGTTTCTCTCCCCGCTTGCCAACCTGCGCACGGATCGATACGGGGGCGGGCTGGCCAACCGCATGCGATTGCCATTGCAGGTCGCCGCTGCGGTGCGCGAAACCTGGCCCGACCACCTGCCCCTTTTCGTGCGCCTCTCCTGTACGGACTGGGTGGCAGGCGGCTGGGACCTGGCCCAGTCCATCGATCTGTCCCGTAAGCTCAAGGCAACCGGCGTCGATCTTATCGACTGTTCCAGCGCCGGGATGGTGCCGGATGCAAAGATACCCGTTGGGGCCGGGTTCCAGGTCCCCTTTGCGGCTGCCATCCGCAACCAGGCGGAGATTGCCACCGGATCGGTGGGCCTGATCACCCATGCGGTGCAGGCCGAGCAGATCGTGGGCACGGGCCAGGCCGACGCGGTCCTGCTGGCGCGTGAAATGCTGCGTGACCCCTATTGGCCGCTGCACGCCGCCCGGATTCTAGGCCAAGATGGTCCCTGGCCACGCCAGTATGAAAGGGCCAAACCAGGCTAATCGGAATCTGACCATTGAACCCTCCCCGCGGCAAGCCGCGGGGAATGCGCTCGCTATCGCGGTTCAACCCTTTTGAAAAAGGAGGCATACCATGAATTTCAGGAAATTGGGCCGACAGGGCCCGACGGTCTCGGCCATCGGATTGGGATGCATGGGAATGTCCGAATTCTATGGCGCGACCGACGATCAGCAATCCATACGCACCATTCACCATGCACTGGCGCTGGGCATCAATTTTCTCGATACCGCCAACATTTATGGCCTCGGCCGCAATGAAACGCTCGTTGGCCGCGCCATCAAAGACCGGCGGGAAGAGGTGGTGCTGGCGACCAAATTCGGCAATGTGCGCGGATCGGACGGCAGCTTCAAGGGAGTCGATGGAAAACCATCCTATGTCAAAGCGTCCTGCGAGGCCAGTTTGAAGCGCCTGGGCGTGGATATCATCGATCTATACTATCAGCACCGGGTCGATCCCGACACGCCCATCGAGGAGACCGTCGGCGCCATGGCCGATCTGGTCAAAGAAGGCAAGGTTCGTTTTCTCGGGTTGTCGGAGGCGGCCCCCGGCACCATCCGGCGCGCCTGTGCCGTGCATCCGATCAGTGCGCTGCAGACCGAATACTCCCTGTGGACCCGTGACGTCGAGACGGAAATCCTGGCCGTCTGCCGCGAGCTGGGTATCGGATTCGTACCTTACAGCCCGTTGGGCCGCGGGTTTCTGACCGGTCGAATCAAGTCGCTGCAGGATCTGGAAGAAGGTGATTATCGACGCCACTCCCCCCGTTTTCAGGCGGACAACCTTGAACACAATCTGACCATCATCCGGCGGCTCGAAGCGATCGCTTCCGCCAAAGCGTGCTCCCTGGCCCAGCTTTGCCTGGCATGGCTGCTGGCCCGCGGCCAGGAGATCGTTCCCATCGCCGGCACCCGACACCGTGCCTACCTGGAGGACAACCTAAAGGCCCTGCAAGTGCAGCTCAGCCCAAAAGATATGGCTCAAATCGACGAGGCTGCACCATTGGGCGCCGCATTAGGCTTGCGCTACCCCGAAGCGGCCATGCAGGCGGTCAACCGATAGGCACCCGATTGTTTCCGCTGCGGTGGTGAAAGCGACGACCAACGTGAGAAAAAGTGAAAACCGTATTCGGCCATCCAAACGCCTCAACCCTGCTCCCCAATGGAAGGGGGGTGGCCTTTTTCGAGCAGCTCGACCTTGAGCTGCCGTTTGGCGTCGTTGGCCAGGTGCAAGGTGCGGGTGGGGAAGGCGAAATCGATGCCCTCGGCAGAGAAACGCCGGGTGATCAACAGACAGGTGCGCTGGACCCATTCCTGGAAATCCCAGTACTCGGGGGGATGGTACCAGGCGAGAACCAGGATGTTCAGGCTCCAGTCATTGAATCCGTTGAAGTAGACCCGTGGGGGAAAATCCGGGTGCATGCCCTCGTGATCGGCAATGATCTCCCGGATGATGGCCACGGCCCGTTCGATCTTCTCCGGCGGTGTGTCGTAAGTAATGCCGATGTTGTTCAGCCAGCGGATGTTGGGCCGCTTGCCGATATTCTCCAACCCGGAATTGACCACCTTTTCGTTGGGGATGGTTACCAGGGCGCCAGTGAGCAGCCGGATGCGCGTACTGCGGAAGCCCACGTCCTCCACCACGCCGTCGTAGTTGTCGATGACGATGCGCTCGCCCACCTGGAAGGGCTTGTCGAAAAGGATCGTCAGGGTGCCGAAAAAATTGGCGATGGAATCCTTGGCGGCAAGGGCCACGGCCAGGCCGCCGATCCCCAGGGAGGCCAGCAGGGGGCCGATCTCCACCCCGGTGAGGTTCTGGATCACGATGATGCCGGCCAGGATGACGATAAAAATTCTGAGGGTCTTGCCGAACAGGGGCACCAGGATGTTGTCGATGGTGCTCTCCGTGCTGTCGGCCCATTGGGAGAGACGCGCATCCATCACATGCACGAACTGGTAGACAAACCAGAAAAAGGCCAGGATGCCGCCCACCGTCGCCGTTTTCTGAAACACGAGGTGAACCAGGTTGCTGCCATCCGCCCCCTGGAAATGGCTGTACAAGGGAGACAGCGCCCCGTAAATGCCGTAGACCCAAACGAGCAGGCTCAACGGCCGCGTCACCGCTTTGAGAATCAGGCGTGCCCAGGAGATCTGGCCGTCCACCGATGGAATGGATGCAATCTTGCGCTGGATCAGCAATCGGACCACCCGTTCGACAGTCACCAAGACAAAAACCAGCAACAGAGAGAAGAGCAGTTTGAGCCAGCTGATATCCGCGTATACTTTGCTGTCGATCCAGCCGCCCAAGCGATCCGAGGCCTTGGCCCCGAATTGCTCGATCTTTTCGCCGACCTTGCTTCCGGCCTGGTCGATTTTGCCGATATCCGGTTTCAGGTCGCGTTCATCGACAGGATCCTGTACCTCAACGGCACTCCCATCCGACTCCCCGCCGGTTTGCGTTTGCGCCACAACCGGCCGGCTGAAAGAAAAGCCGATGATCACGACCAGGATTAGGATACCGAGGATCTTACTGAAACTTGCCATGCATGGGTTCTCCTGTTGATCTGCCGGTTGGGGACACAACCAATCACCCTTTACGTGGGAATGGCCTTCGACTGCGCCGACCGGCGTCCTTTGGTTTTATTTGCCGCCATCCAAGGGAATTGCCATGATCCGGGGTCCCAAATGGGTCGAATTTAGAGTTAAAATTGGGCTGATGCGTAGGATACAATTGGCCATTGAGCGGGTCAACCCTTTCGTCGAATCTCATTTGCAGCAACGGGTGAAGCGGTTTCGTTCCGCAGCGGTTATTCATTTTGTGTTTAGAAACGTCCCTTTCCGGTGGCGCCGAACCAGATAAAATGCCCACACGACGACACCGACAACGGCCACCAGGGCGAAAAGCATCTTCTCGTAATGGCGGATGTTACCCAATAGGCCCTCGAGCGCATTGCCGAACAGGTATCCGCCACCCGCCACGACACCGGCCCAGACCATCGCACCGATGGCATTGAGAAGAACAAACCGCAACACCCGCACACGGCTTATGCCGATGGCAAAGGGCATGACCGTCCGCAATCCGTAAAGGAAACGGAATCCGAGAATCAGCGGGGTCTGGAAGCGATCGATCAGGCGGTTGGCGCGTTCCAGTTTGGACTTCCATGACGGTCGCCGGTTCAACAGGAACGCGCTGTGGCGGCGCCCCAGGAAGAAAAAAAGCTGGTCGCCGCAGAGACTGCCGACGAATGCGGCCAGGATTACGCCGGTCAAATCCATGTACCCCATGTGGGCGGCCAGGCCGCCCAGCACGAGGATGGTTTCCCCCTCCAGAAAGGTGCCGACCCAAATAGCCCAGTATCCGTAGGTCTGAAGAAAAGTCTCCATGATGAAGCCTTTATCAATGGAACGGCAAGTGATGTGTCTGACAGGCGAAAGAGCTTGAGGACTCTATACCGGACCACGACCTAATTTTACCATGTTGTGGTCGATCGTTCAATTTGATATCCATAAGGAAAAAAGGGGGTCGCCCATTCAGCGTTGATAGCCGACGCCTACCGGACCCTGTTGACGGACCCGGCCCTGGATACCCCGCGCAAACGCGCCGTCCGTCTGGGAAGATGCGCTGGATGCACAGGTCGTCATGGTGGTGGGCACCGTGTGGAAGTACCGGGAAAGAGGGGCGTTGGTAGACATGCCCGACAGCACCGCGTCGGTGGGGTTTGCCCTTTACCTGATCGACACCAAGACGGGCGTTCGCTTCTGGCGCGGCGCCTTCGATGAAACCCAGCAGGCACTAACCGAAGATGTGGTGGATGGTTTAAAACATCTGGACATGGGGCTTCGTTGACTCACGGCCGAAGCGCTGGCCCGATATGGCGTCAAGTCGGTGCTACGGAAGTTGCCCTTGAATGGAAGGCTGAGCTTCCGCCGATTTCAAATTGAATCCCCGGGCGGCAAAGCGCAGGGGATGTTCTGCCGAATGCACGTTCTTCTCGGCGCCGTACGGATGACAATCGATTTTCAATCCGCTCGTTATCGCGGTTAACCCTGACAGATCCAGCCCATTTACTTTCAGGCAGGCTTCCTGATTACCCAATAACAGGCCGATGATAAGGCGTGAATTGCCCTCTCGGTTGCATGCACCCCTATTTCGGCCATTGCGTTGGCAAGAGAAAGCGCGCCCCAAGTAAGAAATCTTCTCTCAAGTTGATCCAGGTCTTTTTCTAAAGGACAACCATCGTCTCAAGAGTTAACGACTGACTCCAGTGTCTCGGTCGTACCGTTGCGCCGAAATTTCAGTTTGAAGGTCGAGCCGTTGTCATTCCAAACTTGGTGGATCGACCACACTTCTGTCTTGCCGGCCTCAGTTTCCACCTTGACTTTTACCGTGTTGGACCCCTTGTCGATATTTTCCACGAAGGCATTGAACGCACGACCATCGATGGTCATGGATTTCGGTTCCTTGGCCAGATTGATGTCCACAATACCATCACCTTGTGCGGGCTTCCATTTGCCGCTTATTTGGGTTGCCAGATCGGCATTGCTGCCGCAACCAATAACGATCGAAAACAAAATAAAAGAAACAGCGGTGAGTATAACATGTTGCGTGTTCAGCGATCTTCTCATAATAAGTCCCTCTGTTTTTCAGGTTTGATTAGGCGGTCCAGAATTTATCGTCAAGTCCACGGTTTGGCGGGTTGCCAAAGACGCCGTCAGCGATTGCTTCAGTACGGTTCAGGCTGGATCGGCAGGCCTGTCAATAATGGTGGGTTTCAACACAACAGGGATTTTTTTTGCAGGTACAATCGGCTGGAAATTCGCTTCGCGGAAAATGATAAACACCCGGTAGAGGAGGTGCCCAAAGGACAGTCGCCGTGGATGATGGTGCTTTTTACCGGTGCCGACTCCCTATCCAGCGATTCGGTCTCCATGGGATGGTTCCAAACCCATTGGACAACGGCCGTGTTTGGGCTGACAGGCGCCTTGAAACTGGGGACGCTCAACCTGCAAAGGGCCATTGCGCAATGATTGCCACAGATCGGGTGACTGGAACGGACAGCCAGGGTTTCCCATTGCATCGCGTGCGTTCCAGGCGTTGCTGTCCATAGGCCCAAATAGGTAATGGCGCAGCCTAAAACAAAAAGAAGCCGGTGCCAGGAAGGAAGGCGTGTTCTACCGTTTGGCGCTAAGCTTTTTTTAGGCCTATTGGACTGAACGGTATGTTGGCAGATCGTCATTGGTATTTTTTCATTCGCACGCCGATGCTTTACAGCATCGCAGGACTTTTCCAAGTTTTTAAATGTGCCGAGCGTGATCCATTCCGCAGGCAATTCCGAAGCAATATATACTGTCAGCATGCTTTTTTCAATGAATTTATGATTCTGTTTAAGCGTTTCGAGAATCTCCGTTCCATCGGCCCCCGGCATCTGCAGATCCAATACCGCCACCTCCCGCTCTCGTATTGGCCACCCATTCGTTCGTTGCCGCTGATATGCCCAAGCCCTTTGGGTTCAAATCACTTCAAGGTCACGTGTACGCCAGTTTAGCACCGCTGCGTAGGGAACCATCTTTTGGTGAAGATCAGGATAGGCCCTGCCGATAACATCGGCGGCAAATTGGGACAAAAAACGAGCCTTGAGCGTCGCGCGGGCACGGTCGACGCCGATCTCCTGGTATGGCGATGAGGTGAGCAATAAAAACCCGTCGTCAGTGATGATAGTGGCGGTCCACCTCTGTAAACGACCTGAGGGTTAAGGTCATCGTTTGCAGCAAGGCCCGTATACGCTTTAACAAGACTGATATCTTTTTTTCATCAGGTTGCTATATTTCTGGAACGTATCTATGGCTAAAGATAGACAAAAGGTCAGACCGTATGACAGGTCGTTTGTTATAAACACTGTTTTGATTGTCGCTATTTTATCATTTTACCATTGCTTGTGGTCAGCGGCATCATTCAAGATCAATTCGGCGTCTCCTGCAATGAGAAACCATACGCCCATCTGGAAGAGATGGTACATAAGCACACGCAAGATATCGACGGCTTTCCGAATGAAAGACTGCATACCCTTCAATTCCTGTCGAACTCCTGCGGTTTTGAGAACCTTCTTGATGAATCCATTCTGCAAAACAAGTTGTCCCTTCTCCAACAGAATTTCGGCGCTGTATTCGAAAATCTCGGAATCATATATGAATCTGCTGTTCAGGAATTTTATGCAGGCCGGTTGAAACTAAAAAAAGCACAGTATTCACATGCGCAATGGTTTCCTGAGGCGATCCAAAGACAGGTTTATATCAGCGATGTTTTCCTCGGCCTGCGAGCCAGTCCCCATTTCATCGTATCCGTGAAACGCTTTCATCAGAACCGGCCCTATCTGCTGAGGGCCGCCATCAATTTGAAAGCCTTTAACTCTCTTGCGGAAAACCTGCGAATCGGCGAAACTGGGTCTGCTTTTATTTTGAAATGGAAGTCATCATACTTTCTGGCCATGATTCGGAACAGGCCGCGCGGGAAGGAATGAAATACGGAGCATTCGAGTATCTGGCAAAACCATGTGATTTTGAAAAAATAATCGCTACCACCAGAAAATCCGTTTCGCATTGAATCGGATGGCTGTGAACAATAGCCCACCGATTTCCCCACTGCGGGAGGGTTGGGGTGGCCGGCTTACCCTCGGGACCCGGGCAGCAGATATCCGCCTATATGCTGACGGTACCGGATTGCCGGCGGTGGAAGTTGTGGGGCCATCAGTACCCCATCCCGATATTCACCCGCAAGGCCTATGCCCGCGGCCTTACACACCCCAAAACACCACTCCCTGATTATGCAGGGACCCGCACAATTGAGGGTCATTTATTTATCCACGGATACCATTCGTTCTTTGGGCCATGCATTTACCTGGTTTCCGGTTCATCCCCGTTGCGTTTCCATAATTGTTTGTACCCCTTGATATGGGATGAAAACGGATCACTTATGGTGGACGGAATGACCTGCACCATCTCCCCGGAAAGACGGTTTTCATATGGAATGATTCCAGATCTGCCAATCCATGTGGATTGATTCGGCAAAAAAGCAACCAGCGGGATCAATACCACGGCAACGACAAGCATCCCCTTGAGAAGTCCAAGTCCGGCGCCAAAGGCCCGGCTCAACCACCCTGATCGGCGAAGGTGCATCAGATAGGTTGCAATAACGCCGCACACCGCCGCCAGCAGATACATACCGCCGAAAAGGGTGAAGAAACAGGTCAGGCTGCGTATCGGTCCAGCGTCCATCCACACAGACAACACCCTGGAAACATATGGGTAAAAAAAGGCAGCGGCAAACAAGCCAACCAAGGCACTGGCGATTGAGAAAAGCTCGTTCACCGGCCCTCTGAAGATTCCCCGGACCAGACAAACCAACCAGAAGATCAAAATTGCCGCGTCGGCGATGTTCATGATTGTCTCATACGGCGGTTGTTTTCAATGGATTGGTTCTTTTCATGCTTGCCCCGGCTGCTTTGAATCCAGGTGGCGATGGCCGCCTTGTTGCCCTGCTCGATGGTGTGGCTCAGGCTGTATTCGGGGATGATTTCCATGTCGATCCCGGCGGCGGACAGGGATTTGATCAGCCGGCGGGTCTTGGTGATAATCTTCTCGTGCTTCTCTTCCAGAATCTGTATGGCCCGGCGTTTCACCTGATCGATGGTGCCGCCATCCAAGTCTTTGACTTCTTTTTCATACTCTTCGATCAGGTGAATCAGCGTTAATAACCTTATTAAATATTAACAACTTAATCATCGTCAGCAATTTTGCGGTGGTTCGGTTTTACCCACTGATTGATGCAACTGAATGGTCACCATCGGATGGCCTTACTTCAGCAAACACTCCTGCATCGCGTCACTGACAAACTCAAAGACATCCGTGAGTCTGAGTACACCGACGATTTCACGCGCGTCACGATCTGCGGTCACCAGCAAGGAGTGGTGATGACCGATGATCAGTCGATGAATGGCTTCATCCATGCTTGCGTTCTCATTGACGAATTCACCCTTGCCGGGTGAATACATGAGTTCAATGACCTTCTGATCGATCGCTTTTTCGCACAGATTCTCAAGGGCTTTTTCCCACAGGTGGAATTGCTCGATGGTCGATTTGACGAAGTCATCACTGAATCCGAGCCGGTGTATCGAACCGCTGGGCACCGAATTTCTCATCGCCTTGTAATTGGGTTCAAGGGCCTCGATCACATCATGCTGGCTCAACTTGCCGACAATGTGATTGTTTTTGTCGATCACCAGAATGGCGCGATGCCGATAGCTTTTTTGATTAAACGCGGCTTGGGCTTCCTTCAATGCCTTGACGGCCTCCAGGAGTGTGGCCGCTTCAGAGACCGTGGCATACTCTGAAAGCGGAACCATCAGGTTTTTCACTTGGTATGATTTCATTTCACACCTCCGCCCACCCGTTCAAGCGTGTTGGCAGTTTATGGCCGCTGTAAGCCGTTGGAATTTATCCTTATCGAACAGGACTGTCTGACACTGTTAAAAATCGTTCTGACCGTAGTCCAGAGACTCAATCCGACGGATCCAGTTCATTTAATTTCAGGCAGGCGTCCTGATCGCCCAAATAACATGCCGATGATAAGGCGCTAATTGCCCTTTCGGTTTCATGCATTCCCAGATAGGCCATCGACTTGGCAAGAAAAAGCGTGCCCCAATGAGGATATTTCTTTTCAAGATGATCCAGGTAGATAATTGCCATGCGCCAATGGTGTCTTCTGATGTAGCGATACGCTCTGGATAATTCCTGTGCCGGGGCGATGGTCGGGGACACAACCGGTTCCATCTCTTCTTGCAATGAAAAATTTGCTTCTTTTTTCTCAAACTCGGCATTCCGGATTTCGGCCCTGACAAAGTCGTTCAGCGAAACGCTGCTTTGTATCTTTGTAACGGCGATGCGATCTTTTTCAGAAAACGAATCGTCAAGCATGCTGTATTGCAGTTTATCAACCACGAGGCAGAAGATCTCCATTTGCCTGTCTCCGTATTCTTTCAACAATCCCCTACGGGCCAGATGGTCGGCCGACGATAAAACGGACTGGTATTTGGCGCCATAAAGGGCCAGTGCACGCGCAGTTTGCCGGGAATCACCCGGACCGGCATGATACGAAAACGCCGTAATCGTCTGCATTGCCTCGGCGCTTGAATCCGCGTCGGCGGCAGACACCTCCGGATGAAAACCAACCACCACCATGGCCAAAAAAAATAGCATCGTTGCAGTCTTCAGTTTCATTTTTGGTTGTCCTGTTGACCCTGTCCCAGGTCTCACCTGCCGCCCACTCCCTGGGAACGTCCTTAGTGGACAGTGATTGCCGATCCCTTTATTTCCTACCATCGGCTCAGTTTAAATGGGTCTTTGAATGCGGTCCGCTGACCAGCATGTTGTTGGTCAGCGTGGCCTGGGTGATTTCCACCTTGCTTCCGAAGAGCATGTTTTTTATCAACCCATGCCCATAGGCACCTGACAGAACCAACGCGTCATGGGGCAGATCGTATAGGTTGTGGGCAAACTCGCCAGATGAGAACTGGTAACGATCTCGACAATATCGAGCAAGCGGTTTCTCGAGACCCGCCTCCCGGATTCGCTGCTCATAATAACCTGCGTCTTGCTCGAATTGAATGAACAGGTCCAAAGGGAATCCCGACCGCTTGGAGACTTGAATGCCCGAATGAAGCGCATTCAACGCACTGTCTGATCCGCCGAATAAAACGGTGACACTTGTCCAGGGTTTGAATACCGGTGATGTCAGCAAAACGGGAAAATCCGATGAACGGATGATGCGCCTGACTTTCGGCCCGATGTACCCCAAACCAATTTTTGAGGAGAGGTCGCTGACACTGCGCGGGCAGCACATGAACGCAAAATGAGTGGGGATGTCCGGCAGATCGCTGGCGGTACGGTTTTTAGGTCTGAGCAACCGTGGTTTCAACCCGGCCTCGGTGGCGAGGGCGAGCGCCCGTTCGGTTGCCGTTTCCGGTTCATTGAGGTAAGACCGGTCAAGGTCAACCTGGACGGCATCCTGGTCGAAATACATCATGAAGCGCACCGCATCCGGGATGTATAGAGTCAATCCAACATCCAAGGTGCGGCAGAAGTAAAGGGACTGCATCAAGGTTTCCCGGCCCAGTGGTGTGTTTCGGAATACATGGAACAAATTGGCGTGCATGTGAACGTCTACCCTTGGTTATATTTATTGAGCCCCCGCTAAGATCGGCCGGCGGGCACCAGGGTCTCTTGCGTACCGTTGTGCCTGAAGGCCAGCTTGAATGTCGATCCGTTGTCATTCCATACCTGATGCAGGACCCACTCCTCAGACACCCCGTTGTCGGTTTCCACCTTGAGATGAACACTGTTGGAGCCCACATCAACTTTTTCGATGGTGGCAGCGTAGGTCTTGCCGTCGAAAACCAAGAACATCTGGTTTTTGTCAAGGTTGATCTCGACGGTGCCGTCACCCTGGGTGCGTTGCCAAGAGCCGCTGATCTGCGTCTCCAACTTCTCTTTACTGGCGCAGCCAATAACCATCCCAGCAATAATAAAAGCAAAAATGGTGACAACGGCGGATTGTATCTTAAGCGATCTTCTCATAACAGGTTCCTTTTATTTTTTAAGGTCGGTGTTGGCTATCCAGACCGGTTTGACTTGCGAACGGCCGGACAACATGGTTATTGATCATCTTTGGTCGCTATTTTCAGGATGCCGGTGAATTGAAGCGCTGGTCAAACCCCTTACTTGCGGCCATCATCCAGCTTCGCCATTTCCCTGAGCAGCCCCAGCGGGGATTGATGCATGGACATTTTCTGTATCGCTTCCATTCGTTTCAGATTACTTTCAAACTTCTTTTGCAGTCTGGCCTGATAGGCTTCTTTGAGCGCCTCCACCAGTTTGTCGGTATCGTACGGCTTTTCCAGGTATTTGAACGCGCCAAGCTTGGTGCACTCGACAGCCGAATCCACGGTGGCATGCCCGGTCAGCATGATGATTTCAATAAATTGATGGGATTGCTTCAAGATCCTGAGCACCTGGGCCCCGTCGGTTCCCGGCATCTGCAGGTCAACCACCGCCACATCGAAGCCCCCCTTGTTGGCAGCATCGATCGCGTCATCTCCATTGGCTGCGGTCGTCACGTCGAAACCCTTGATGGACAAGCGGTCAGAGACTGCCTTTAAAAACTTGACTTCGTCATCGACCAAAAGGATTTTAATGGTGTTTTCAATTTCCATGGTATCCTCCACCTGATGTGGGTTGAAAAAATGGTCATCCGGTGAACCCAATCGAAGCACGCGGATGATGCGTATTAACGATCCGTTTGATTCGCCTGCTGGTCCGCTCGCTGTTGTCGGATTTTCTCGTGAGCGGCCTTGATGGTTTTGCTCAGTTCATCGATATTTACCGATTTTGACAGGAAGGCAAACGCACCCAACGCCATGCACGTTTTTTTATCTGCTTCCGATCCTTGGCTGGTCAAGACAATAACCTCGATTGCCGGGTGGTTCTCTTTCACGCGGCGCAACACTTCAATACCATCAATGCCGGGCATTCTCAGGTCTAAAATCATGACATCGGGTTCGTCCTCCCGGGCCAATTCAAGGGCTGATTCACCGTCATAGACCACTGCCGACTCCAGTTCGCGCATCATCAATCGTTTGGATAGCGTCTGGACGTATTTCTTTTCATCGTCCACCAGCAGGATCTTCGATGGTGCGTCGAAATCCTGGCGGCGATAGACGTCAGTTTGGTAATACCCTGGCCCGACCTTGGTCTCTACTGAGATTACCCCCGGCTCCCGACCGGCGATATCCTTGAGATCTTCTTCAAGGCGATTGAGCATCAACACATGCTTGTTGATGGTCAACGTGACAACACCTTCCCGAACGTCGACCCCAACCGCATGGCCTTTTTTGACCAAAGCGATTTCCACCCGGGCGGCAATATTGAAATCATTCACCGCCCTTTTGGATCGGCCGGCGAGTTTGATGACTGACGTGGCGATGGTCTTTTCAATTATTTTGGCAATTTCACCCGGCGATGTTTTGTCGGTCGGAAAGGAGATATCATAAAGGGAGGCACGCCACGGATCCTTGATACCATAAAGCATATGCATCCAAGCGGCACACTTTTCATCTTCACGGTGGATCATTTTAAGGGCCCCAGGTTGGCCGACCCTGCACTCACCGGCGGCGGCGGCGATTCGCGAATTCATATCCGCTATCAGGCAAACCCGCAGCACATGATTGATATGGCGGGGGATAAGCTGACCGGCAAAACCGCTGATGAGCAGGTTGTCTTCGGAAAGGGTTTGTGCCAGAGCCATTCGAAGGTGCGCCAACGAATTCTCGCGTTCACGGGTTAAGCGGTTGAAAACCGAGGTTTTATCCGCAAACACACGCTCGATCCGGTTTTCAGGTATCGTGGAGAGACGGCTGGCTTCGGCAACGAATGCCTGATCCAAAATCAGACGATAACCGGTTCGCGAAGCAACTTCTTGGACGACTTGTTTCTCGTTGCAATAGCTGCCGCTGAATAGGGTAATCACTGGCATGGGCAACTCCTCCTTTTAGGCTTCAACAAGTCGACACGCGGATAACAGCGGACAATCCGATTCCTGATCGTTCTCGTGAGCGGATTCATGGATGGCGATGATGGCGTTTTCCATTGTCGGGAAAATATGATCCTCACCGATTTTGGCCAAAAAGTGCGTGCGGCCAAACACTTCCATGACCGATTCGTTGACCCCGCTCATCGATATGTCGATGCCGCTGCTTCTGACCCGATCTACCAGCAGCGATAAGGTTTCCTCACCCGATGAATCAATGTCGTTGATCCCGTTGGCAACGATGAGGATATGATTGAGACCCGCTTTGCTGCGTATGATTTCGGTAATCGTGTCTTCCAGATAGCTGGCATTGGCAAAAAAGAGAGGGCCCTCAAAGCGCACCAGGGTCACATACGGGCATTCCTTTAGCCCATGGGTCGTCACACAGCGCAAATGCTCATCCTGCGACCTGGACAGAAAAACCACCCGTGGGCGCATGCTCTTGTAAAGAAAGACCATCAGGGAGAGTGCGACACCGATCATGATTCCCTTGTCCAAGTGGGGTGCAAAGATCATGGTGCTGACAAACGAAATCACGGAGATGGCACCGTCGTACCATTTTGCCTTCCAGGCGTGGATAAAACCGGACACGTTCAACAGACCGATAACGGCCATCATAATTACTGCTGCCAGCACCGCTTGGGGAAGATGGTAGAGCAAGGGCGTAAAAAATAAAAGCACAATCACCACGGCCAGGCTGGTGAAGACGTTTGATAATCCGGAAACGGCCCGCGCCTGAAGATTGACCGCCGAGCGTGAAAATGAGCCTGATGTGGGATAGCTTTTCCCGATCGCGCCGCAGATATTGCCCAATCCCTGACCAATCAGTTCCTGGTTGGGATCGAGTCGTTGTCCGGTTTTGCCGGCCATGGCCTTGGCAATCGAAATCGCCTCCATGAAGCCCAACAGCGAGATAATCGCTGCGAAAGGCAGCAGATGCAGCATGACTCCGATGTCGATCGGCGGTACGGTCAGTGACGGCAAGCCTTTGGGTATGGTGCCGACCACTGCGCCGCCGCCCATCATCCTGAGGTTGCCGGCGTCTAATGGTTCGTTGCCGATTTTGATGCGCCATGTCCGTCCGTCGCTTTCCAGACCGTCAGGTATATTATCTTTCGGATAGAATTTGAAGGATCCATCGGCCTGGGGAACGCCGGCAAGCAGGATCGATCTGATTTGTTCGCGGTCGCTGTGGGCTTTCACCTGCAGGTGTGAGATGTTCAGATTCGCCACATCCAAATTGTGATTGGCATCCAGGACGCCGATCTCGTCGTGGCTGTGCCTGGCCTTGTTCGATGCCTCACCGAACCGGGTCCGTCCTTCAGCGAGCGATGGCAACGCGGAGGTCGCCGTGTTGAACTGCTCGATCAGTTTTCGGGCAGCAGGGGAATTAATTGCTTCGATGCTGGCGTTTCGGTCATGTTGGAACCCGGTTGCCCAAGAGATTAAAGTGGTGATAACCACGGCCACAAGTACATTGGGGATCCGCGGCGAAAGCCATTTAAGGCCGTACATGACCCCAAAGGCGAACGCCCCCATCAACAGGGTCGGCCAGTGGGTATAGTGCGCTGCCGCCTTAATGACGTTGATGATGGTTTCGTAGTGGTGCGGCGCAGTGTCGACGGAAACACCGAACATTTTGGACAACTGGGAGGAAGCGATGATGATGGCGGCGGCATTGGTAAAGCCGTTGACCACAGGATGAGACAGAAAATTGACCACCAATCCCAGCCGCAAAATGCCCAGTGTCAACTGAAATACACCCACCATAAGGGCCAACAGGATCGCATAGGCGATGTATCCTGGACTGCCTGCTGTGGCCAGCGGTGCAAGGGAGGCAGCTGTCATCAGAGAGACCACCGCCACAGGTCCAGTGGCCAGCTGACGACTCGATCCGAAAAGCGCCGCAATCATCGGCGGCAGGAAAGAGGCGTAAAGACCGTAGTAGGCGGGTAGTCCCGCTAGCTGGGCATACGCCATCGATTGAGGGATCAGAACCAGGGCCACGGTCAGGCCTGCCAGTGCGTCAAGTTGCAACGATGTCTTGTCGTAGCTCTTGAACCAGGCCAAAAAGGGGAATACCTTTGCCACCATGTACCGCTCCTATCCTACCGTTTTTCGCTACTGAAACCCTCACCCGGATGCCGCCGTTTTATTTCCGGCCATCATCCAGCTTCGCCATTTCCCTGAGCAGCCCCAGCGGGGATTGATGCATGGACATTTTCTGTATCGCTTCCATTCGTTTCAGATTACTTTCAAACTTCTTTTGCAGTCTGGCCTGATAGGCTTCTTTGAGCGCTTCCACCAGTTTGTCGGTATCGTACGGCTTTTCCAGGTATTTGAACGCGCCAAGCTTGGTGCACTCGACAGCCGAATCCACGGTGGCATGCCCGGTCAGCATGATGATTTCAATAAATTGATGGGATTGCTTCAAGATCCTGAGCACCTGGGCCCCGTCGGTTCCCGGCATCTGCAGGTCAACCACCGCCACATCGAAGCCCCCCTTGTTGGCAGCATCGATCGCGTCATCTCCATTGACTGCGGTCGTCACGTCGAAACCCTTGATGGACAAGCGGTCAGAGACTGCCTTTAAAAACTTGACTTCGTCATCGACCAAAAGGATTTTAATGGTGTTTTCAATTTCCATGGTATCCTCCACCTTCAAGGGTTAAAAAACCAAATCGAGCGATGTCCAGCGTTCGAAACGATGCAACGCCCTACTTGGGAAAAACCTCCTTCGATTTAGGCCCGACTTCGCAATTCATCTCCCCCAGCTGGTCTTTCCGTCACGGCTGGCTGCAATGAGGGGTCTTGCATGGAAACCGGGACATCCAGTTCAAGCAGATCCGCAGTGCGATCCCAACAGATGGAAACACCGATCGATGTCGCCATGTTTTTAAGGCGGTCATCAGGGAACACATCAAATTCGTTGAGGCTGAAGCCGTCAAAAAGGATCCGCCATGTCGATTCATTTTTGGATTGAATGGATATATCCAGTTCCGCTCCTGAACCGGCATTCTGAAAAGATTGGACCACCGCCTGATAGATGATTGCCTGAAGAATGAACGGAGAGGTTAACGCCATGGGGACAGCCCCTTCACCCGTGTGCAGGTTCGTTTTCCCGGCGAAGGAGAGGTACCCGCAGAGATTGCTGACCAGGTCAATAATTTCCATCAGATTAACGGACACAACGGGGGTATCGACACTGTGGGAGAACCGATTCATCTGACGGATGGTGGTGAATCCCCGCTGAATTTCCTCGATGATGCTCTCGGTACTGCTGGTGAGCATATCGGGGTCGACAGCCGTACCTCCACGAGCCATGGCTGATAAGTCGCCCAGCAGTCCTGCCGTTTCAGAAATAATGGCCATGACGTTTTTCAGCTCGTGGGAAATCGAGGCACTCACTTTCCCGAAAAAGGCCAGGCTGTCATATCCAAACAATTCTTTCGCATTGTCCATCCGTAACCCTCTCCATTGAATCATTTGCCATTGGGGGCTTCCCCGGGCCGCCCCGTTTCGACCAACCATTGATATCGGACGCGCCTTACGGCTCCTCGGTCAGACGATTGAGGGCTTCGATCAGCACATCGATCTGCAATGGCTTGGGAAGGCAGTTCTCGACCTCCTGGTCGACCGCCGCATTATCAATTGTGGATCCGTGGCCGGTCAGGAATACAAACTTCATGCGCTCGTCCAGCTGGCGCAGTCTTCGTTTCAAATCAATACCGCCGATCCCCGGCATTTTGACGTCAAGAATGGCCACATCAAACCGATTGCCCTGTTCGACCGTACCAAGCGCCTGTTCACCGGAAAAGAAAACGGCTGTATTTATCCCCCTTAATTCAAGACGTTTGGCTAGCATCAGCGCAAATTTCTCTTCATCATCTACCAGCAGGACCTTCATACGCGGGTTTCCTCCTTGAGTTGGACGGGCAGCGTGACCACGAAGGTGGTTCCTTGGCCGGTCCTGCTTTGAACCGTGATGTTACCATGAAGTTTTTTAACCAGGCCGTACGTAATGGAGAGGCCGAGTCCGGTTCCTTTGCCTTCCTTCTTGGTGGTAAAAAACGGTTCGAATATTTTATTGAGGTGATCTTCCGAAATACCGCATCCGTTGTCCCGAATGAACAGGCGCACATGTTCCGGGTCCTCCATCTCCGCCCAAACGCCCAGAGAACACCCATTATCGATGGCCTGAAAGGCATTGTTCACCAGATTGAGGATGATCTGCTGCAGTTTTCCCCGATCGGTTTCGATGAGCGGAATGGTCTCCGGAATGTCCACATGAATCTTAATATTGCGGTATTCCGCCTCTTTCTTATGGAAATTGATCACATCGGTGACCATGTCATTCAAATTGATGGGTTGGGCGTGAACATCAAAATGGCGGGCGAAGCCCAGCAGCTGTCGGGTGATGGTGCCGCATCGCGCCACGGCGTCGATAATCGAATCGATGTGTTCCACCAGTTCGGTATCTTCTTTGTACTGGTGTTTGAGAGTGAACAGGTCTTTCACATAACCGGCGGTTTCATTGATCAAGGCCAGCGGGTTGTTGATTTCGTGGGCTACCCCAGCGGCCAGTTGTCCGATGGAAGCCAACTGACAGTTGCGCTCGGCAGCAACCATGGTCTCGGCTTTTAGCCGGTCGGCATGGAAAATTTGGTTGACCATCACCGTGGATGTGAGGGTGATCACAATGGCGATAATGACGGCACTGATTCCGAAAAACCAATTGATATTGGATCGCAGGTCCAGCCAGACTTTCATCATTCCCGCTTTTTGCTTCACCACCATGAGGATAAATGATGTGGGAGCCATCGCGGTTTCGATGAATGCATAGCCGATGAGGATGGGCTGGCCGTTTCGATCGGTCGAGATCACGGCTTTCGTGCGATCGGAATAGGCCGGCAGGGAGATATCCACCTGATGGGATTCTCCTTCGTAAAACTGCGAGGGGGTCTGGAGCAGGCCATTTCGGTTAACCAGGAAAATATCTGCATGCTCACCGGTTTTGTAGGATGAAAGGGTCTGAATCAGGCGCTCCGTCTCCAAGGTCGCCCGTAACACAAAGAACCGGCCGTCCGGGCGCATGGACTTGACGGCCACGACGATATGAGGAACGTCGCGGTAACCGGAAAAGATTTCACTGACGCAGGCATTGTGCTGCTGGCACTCCATAAACCAGGGCTGATGGCTGTAATCTTTGCCTTCCAAATTGAAGGGGCCGGCATAGGCCACCTGGGTTCCGGTCTCCGCAATTACGCTCAGATCGGTCAACCCGCCGAAACCCAGCTTCAAATTCCGCAGCACCTCAGCAAGGCTCTCAGGCTTGGTCAGCTGGTCGTAGCCCATTTCATTGACCGTGAACGTCAGGGCGGCCAGTCGTTCCTCGAGAAAGAAAGTGACTGCCCGGCGGGCATTCGAGGCCAGCCGCTCGGTACGCAGGAGAGATTCGGTATTGATGGAGGTTTCGATGAGCTGGTAGTAGATCAGGGTCATGACGATCAGCGGCAAAAGGGCTGTGGTCATCAGGATAAAAATAGTCATGCCCCAGGTCTGTCGATAATCCTGGAAGGTATAGTACGGATTCAGATGCTCGTCATTATTTCGGTGAAACCGGGGCCACATGACGCCCGGAAATTTATTCAATGCGTCTGTCACGACGATCACCCTCTTTGATCCCGGTCATGATTGCCACCAACCGATCGATATCCACCGGTTTGTTCATAAAGGAATGAGCCCCCCGGGCCATGCACTGTTCCCGATCCTTCTCCGTCCCATGACCGGTCAGGATGATGACCGCGGTGTCGGGCCGGAACGCCTTTATCTGCATCAGCACGTCGGTACCATAAATATCAGGCAAGCGCAGGTCCAGTAGGACCATCGGGAAGTGTTCCTGCCCAACGACATCGATGGCTGTCTGTCCGTCGTAACAGACCTTGCAGGTTAACCCGCGAAGCGCCAACCGCCTGGCCAGCATATCTGCGTAGCGCCGTTCGTCGTCGACAATCAATATATCTGAAATGTTTCATAATGCAACTTGTTTTTTGGTTGACTGGACCTAAAACATACTTTATATGAAACATATAAATCAAATAGTTTAATTTGTAAACACTTTGATGGAGGAAAATGACTAAATGTTAAACACTCGAATGTTCCCAATCGGTCGCTGGCTTTTTTTGCTGGTGGTTGTTGTCATGAGTTGTCCGGCCATTGCCTCCGCCACGGAAACCATGGTCGGCGGCGCCCCATCAAAACCCTGGTGGTTCTGGCCCATCATCCTCTTTTTCTTCTGTCTGATTCTCGGTGTTCTGGCTGTCATGGCCGGCGTCGGGGGCGGTGTACTGTATGTCCCGCTGGTCAGCGGCTTCTTTCCCTTTCATCTCGATTTTGTAAGGGGCATCGGCCTGATGGTGGCCCTGGCGGGTGCACTTGCAGCCGGACCGGGGCTGTTGCGCCGCAACCTGGCCAACCTGCGTCTGGCGCTGCCGGTGGCCCTGATCGCATCCACCTTTTCCATCGTCGGTGCGATGCTCGGCCTGTATCTTTCCCGGCTCAACCCCGATCTGATTCAAACCTGTCTGGGCGGCACCATTGTCGGTATCGCCTTTTTGCTGTTGTTTTCGAAAAACACCGAGAAACCGGTGGTCACCAAACAGGACGCCATCGGGCTGGCACTAGGACTCCAAGGCCTGTACTGGGATGACGGTGCCCGGGAAAGTGTGGAATGGAAAACGCACCGGACCCTTCTGGGCCTGTTCATGTTTATTCTGATCGGCCTGTTGGCCGGCATGTTCGGATTGGGTGCCGGCTGGGCGAATGTTCCGGTGCTGAACCTGGTGATGGGGGTCCCGCTCAAAGTATCCGTGGCAACCAGCAAGTTCCTGCTCTCCATCACCGACACCTCTGCCGCCTGGATCTATCTGAACCGGGGCTGCGTGATCCCGCTGATTGCCGTGCCGTCCATCGTCGGCCTGATGCTCGGGTCGATTCTGGGAGTCAGGATACTGGCCGTGGCCAAACCCAAGTTCATCCGGTACATGGTCATCACGTGTACTGCTCTTTGCCGGGCTGAAAGCCCTGGACAAGGGATTGGGACTGGGCATTTTTGGGTTAACATAGCGCTCTTTTCCGCAAGGATCAATAGAAAAAGGAGAAAACGAATATGCCTGCCATGGACAATCAATCACTCAAGCCGTCCAAAGAGCAGATCATCTACGCCAACTTGTTGCTCATGGGGATGCTTGCTGGTATCATTATCATGATCGATCACATACACGATTTATTTGACCGGCCTCCTGCCGTCCCATGTCGATATGCAGCTCATATCCGCCAACTGGGGCAAGGGCATCCATGAATATCTCGAAATCACCCATTCGCCCCAAGGGTGGGAGTGGATCGCCCTGCTGGGAAAAGGGGATTTTATAAATTATATCGGTTTCACCCTGCTGGGCACCTTGACCATCATCTGCTATCTGGTACTGGTTAGGGGATACTACCGGGAGAAAAACTGGATTTTTGCCACCATCAGTGTTCTGGAAATTCTTGTTTTGTCCCTGGCGGCATCAGGAATTCTGGGCAGTGGCGGGCATTGAACCGGCGGCCTGTCACGCATAAACCCGAATTTCGCATCATACATAAAGGTTAGGTAGACATGAAAGCAAAAAAACTCAACATCCTGCTGGTAGATGACAATCGCAAATTCCTGGCGTCCGCCGCCGAACGCGCCAAAATAAAAGGGTTTAACGTATTCACGGCCGAAAACGGCAAGGCCGCCCTTGAAATCGCCAAAGACACCCCCATCCATGTGGCCGTTGTCGATCACCAGATGCCGGACATGGAAGGCCTGGTGGTCATCACCAAGCTCAAGGGCATGATGCCCGACATCCGAACGATCCTTTTGACCGGCCATGGCGACGAAAAATTGAAAGAGGCCACCCAGGCGCTCAATTCGACCTATTTCGACAAAGGGGAGATGGGCCGTTTCTGGGAGTTTCTGTCCAATCTGCCGCTGGGAAGCATCAATATTCTTCTGGTCGACGACAATGAAAACTTTGTCAACACGCTGGCCGAGCGGATCCGGCTGAAGGGGTATGATCCACTTGTCGCCTTGAACGGCCGGGAGGCGCTGGAGATCGCCAGAAGCAACAAGATCCAGATGGCCGTCGTGGACCATGACATGCCCGACATGGACGGGCTGGTGGTCATCACCAAACTCAAGGAGATCGACCCCAACATTCACACGCTGCTCCTTACGGGACACGGGGATGAAAAACTCAGGGAGGCGACCCAGGCACTCAATTCCCATTATTTTGAAAAAGAGGAGATGAACAAGTTCTGGAGCTTCATCCGCCGAAACCTGCAAAGTCTGGAAAAGCACATGGCCGCAGCGGGAATGGCCACCGGCGGCGATATCGAGGATGCCCTTGGAAATCGAATCTCCGCGGGAGAAAAAACGCTAAGGGGTCGGGAAAGAAAATCAGACATGACAACACAGGCAAAACACGTTCTTCTGGTCGACGACGAGGAAAAATTGCTCCAATCCATTGCCCAGCGGATGAAAGTACTGGGGTTTGTGCCGTTCACGGCAACCAATGGTATGGCGGCAATTGATATCGCCAGGAAAAATCCGATCGACCTGGCCATCGTCGATCTTCAAATGCCGGATATGAACGGGCTGGTGACGATTACCAAACTCAAGGAGATCAAGCCCGGTTTAAAAACCATCCTGCTCACCGGGCATGGCAACGACAAGGTCAAACAGGCCACCGAATCGCTCAATACAGTCTATTTCGAAAAAGAAGAGATGGGGGATTTCTGGAGTTTTATCAAACAACTGAACACCGATGGCAAAGTCGTCGTCATCCGTCCGGCAGCAACGTCCCCCCACGCCCCGGCTGGCGGCACAGCCCCGATGGGAACATACCCGGCCAATGAAATCGAGATTCACCCCCACCGTGATTTCGTCAACACCGGCGAACGGGTTGATGGGTTTTCAACAGGTTCGAGTCGAACCGGCGATATGGAACGGCTTCGGATTGTCGGTGAAACGCCGGCCATGCAGGAGCTGCGCAAAAACATCGAGCGCGTGGCACCGTTAGACTGCACGGTGACCCTGCGCGGCGAACCGGGAACCGGCAAGGAACTGGCGGCCCGAGTCATTCACGCAGGAAGCATGCGACGAATGCAACGTTTTCTGGCCATCAATTGCGCAAACTTCGGCAGCGAGCAACTCGCCGGGCAGACTGCTCGGCTACAAAAGCGGGAATCTTTCCGAGGCCATCCGGACCCGCAGCGGGATTTTCAGTACCGGACCAGGTGGGAACACTCCTTTTCGACAAAGTTGAGGAAATGCCTCTCAATATGCAGGATCAGCTGCTGAGCATCCTCGACATGGCCGACAGTCAACGATCCGGCAGCCTGAAGGAGACGGGCATCGATATCCGGATCCTGGTTGCCACCGATACGGATCTGGCGGCACGGGCCAAAGCGGGATCCTTTAGAAAAGACCTCTACGATCGGCTGAAACTGTTCGAGCTGACCATTCCTCCGCTGCGCGAGCGCAAGGATGACATCCATCCCCTGTGTCGGTATTTCTTCGACAAATACCGCCAGGAGTTGGGTAAATCGGTCGATTCGATTTCGCCGGAGGTCGTGAAAATCCTCGTTGATTATGATTTCCCCGGAAATGTCCGTGAACTGGAACACATCATCGAGCGGGCGGTGATCCTTGTCGACGGCAACACCATTGAGCGCAAGCACCTGCCGGTAAGATTTCTCGAGGACCTGAAATCGGCCGGGCCGTTGGAACCCAGGCAGTTTTCAACGCTGGCCGAGCTGGAAAAACGTTACATCGTTGAAGTCCTCGAAGCCTCCAATGGGAACAAATCCAAGACAGCGGAAATCTCTGGGCATCAGTCGCGCCGCGCTGTGGCGAAAGTTGAAACAGCTCAAGGCCGAACAGCTCGACCAATGATCTTTTCCACTGGATCGCTACCGCTGGCGAGTGAAACTATTTTTCAAATCGATCAAACAACCCCTTTGAATTCAAATGAACTCCTGACAATGCAGGTGCAAAGGCATGTTTGGTGAAAATCGTCATTGTGGGTGCCGGTGAAGTAGGGTTTCACCTTGCCAGTCGTCTGGCGCTGGAGAACAAGGATGTCGTTGTCATTGATAATAAACCCGAAGCCCTGAAAAGGCTTTCGGAAAGCATTGACGTTCAGACGATCAACGCGTCGGGTAGCAGTCCCTTCATCCTGAGGAAGCCGGTATCCAGGAGGCCGAAATCTTGCTGGCCGTCACCGATTCCGACGAGGTGAATCTGGTGGCTTGTCTGGTAGCCGACACCCTGTCTCCGGCCACCAAGAAGCTGGCCCGGTTACGTGGGGCCGATTTTGACCGCTATCACGACACCTTCAAGGCAAACGCACCCCATATCGATACGGTCATCAACCCCGACATCGAGGTGGTCCGGACCATCGAACGCCTCATGAGCGTGCCGGGTGCCGTGGACGTGGGCGAATTTGCCGACGGCCGCATCAAATTTGTCGGTGTTTATCTGGAACTCGGTTCTAGGCTGGCCGATGTGCGACTGGTCGATCTGCCGAATGTTATTAAAGAAGATCGGCCCCTGATTGCCGCGGTCGTTCGTGATGACCAGTTGATCATCCCCAGGGGACAAAACCACCTGCGTGCCGGGGATCTGATCTACTTTATCAGCGAAGAAAAAAACCTGTATAAACACCTCTCCATTTTCGGCAAGCACGCCACACCTATGCAGCGGGTGCTGATTATCGGTGGCGGTCTGGTCGGCTATCGACTCGCCAAACAGCTTGAAGACAAGTCACTCTCCTGCAAAGTCGTCGAAAAGCGCGCCTCCCGGTGTAATTTTCTGGCTGAACGATTGAATCGAACCGTTGTGCTCCATGGTGACGGGTCAGACCAGGGCCTCCTGGTGGAAGAGAATATAGGTGAGACAGATCTGGTGGTGGCCCTGACAGGCGACGAAGAAACCAATATTCTGGCCTCCCTGTTGGCCAAACGGCTGGGTGCAACAAAGGCCATTACACAAATCAATAAATTCAGCTATTTCCCCCTCATGTCGACAATTGGCATCGAACTGGTGGTCAGCCCCCGGCTGTCCGCCATTAACAGCATACTGCAACATATCCGCAGGGGTAAGGTGCTTTCGGCGGTCTCTATCAAAGGAGAAGGGGGGGAGGTGATGGAAGCACTGGCCTTGCCCACGTCCGATATCGTGTCCAAACCCTTGAAAAAGATCGCGTTCCCAAGAGGATCCATGGTGGCCAGCATCATTCGTCAAGAGAATATCATCATTCCTTCTGGTGATAGCGTTATCGAACCTGATGATCGCATTATCATCTTCGCTACCCGTGAGGCTATCACAGGTGTCGAAAAAATATTGTCCGTTAAACTGAAGCCTATTTAATTCTGATTCGTTGTCTGTGGCAGTATCATCAAGCAATCAGGCAAATGATTGCAGGGCCTGGCATCCGTTATGAAAAATGAATCAATGCTGGCACGGCGCTGGACATAATTACCGAAAAAATGAATAATGATTCACTGATTTCCCGGATGTCCTTTCACCTGCTTCGTTCCCCGGCGCGGGTGTCGATCTTGGGTTTCACCCTGCTGATCGCGGTGGGCACGGCCCTGCTCATGCTGCCGGCATCTGCCGCCGAGTCGCCAATGGGGTTTGTGGATGCACTTTTCATGTCCACTTCGGCCAGCTGCGTCACCGGCCTGTCTGTCCTTGACATCGGGCGGCAGCTGACCCTGTTCGGTCAACTGGTGATCCTGCTGCTGATCCAGGTGGGCGGATTGGGGATCATGACCGTCTCCACCCTGCTGCTCATGATGATGAAAGGACGGCCCACCCTGTCCGGGCAGGCCATCATCAAAGACACCTTCACCTACGGCGAGGGCAAGCAGACCGTCGCCTCGGTGCTCAGGGCCATCTTTATTACCGCCTTTTCCATCGAGGCGGCCGGGGCGCTGTGCCTCTACCTGCGTACCGCACCGGCAACCGGCTGGGCGAAGGCCGTCTACCCGGCCGTTTTTCATGCCGTCAGCGCCTTCTGCAACGCCGGTTTCGCCCTCTACCGGGACAGCTTCGTGGGTTACCGGGAAGATTGGATCGTCAATGGCGTCCTAAGTGGGTTGATCATCATCGGCGGCATCGGTTTCGTGGTCATCGCCGATGTAAAAAACAGATTTCTCGGCAGGAAAACAACCATGAAGCGCCTGAGCCTGCACAGCCGCTTAGCCCTGTCCGCCAGTGCCGTTCTCATTCTCCTGGGAACTCTGGCGATTCTGTTCATGGAGTGGGACAACGCCCTGGCACCCCTGAGCATCCCCGGGCGTTTGCTGGCCGCCCTGTTTCAGTCGATCAGCGCGAGAACCGCCGGATTCAACACCCTGGACATGGGCAGCATGGCCAACGAGACCCTGTTCATGCTGTGCATTCTGATGTTCATCGGTGCCTGTCCCGGCTCCTGCGGCGGGGGGGTGAAGACCACCACCGTGGCCGGTCTAGCCGTGTTGGGGGTCTCACGGTTGAGGGGATTCAGCCGTCCCCAGGTGTTTCGGCGCACCCTGACCGATGCCAGCATGTCCAAGGCCACCAGCGTAGTCATGATCAGCGCGGCGGTCATCACCCTGGCCGTCATGGTACTGATGGTCAGTGAACTGGGCGGGATCTCCCACACCCAGACCCGCGGGCGTTTTCTCGAGCTGTTTTTTGAAACCATCAGCGCCTTCGGCACCGTCGGCCTATCCACCGGCATGACCGACACCCTGACCCCCTTCGGGCGCATCACCATATCAGCGCTCATGTTCATCGGCCGGCTGGGCCCGATGGTAATCGGCCTCGCCGTGAGCCGGGAGCGCGTCAACCGGTTTCAGTTCGCCGAAGAAAACATCATGATCGGATGAAACCATGAAAAAGCAATTTGCCGTGATCGGATTGGGAAATTTTGGTTTTTATCTCGCCTCCAGACTGTTTCAGAAAGGCCACGAGGTGCTTGGCATCGACATCAATCCCCGGCAGGTCCAGGAAATTCGGGATCAGGTGAGCCGGGCCGTGATTGCCGACGCCACCGATCTCCAGGCCCTCAAAGAACTGGAGCTGGAAACGATGGACGCCGTCGTGGTGAGCATCGGATCCGTGATTAACAGCTCCATCCTGGCCACTCTCAACGTCAAGGATCTGGGGGTCAAGCGGGTGGTGGCCAAGGCCGTGAGCGATTCCCACGGCCGCATTCTGCAGAAAATAGGGGCCGATGAGATCTATTTTCCTGAAAAGGATCTGGCCTTGACCGCCGCCCAGCGGCTGGACAACCCCAATGTACTCGATTACCTGCCCTTCATGGAGGGGTACAGCATTGTTGAACTGGCGCCCCCCAGTGAATTCATCGGAAAAACCTTGATCGAACTGGATCTGATCAACAGGCACGGAATTCAGGTAGTTGCCGTGAAGGAGCTGGTGCCCGAAAACGTGGTCATGATTCCCACCGGCCGGTTCGTCGTCAAGGACAGCGACGTGCTGGTCCTGCTGGGACCGGACAAGGCGCTGGCCGGGCTGAAGGGATAGTCACCCATCCAAGAGTTAACCCGTTCTCCATGGATAGACCGACCAAGTGTTTTCTCTTACCCGTCAAAAGTAATCCAGAGAAACCGGATGGTTCCATCACACCCATGATCTCCCATCCACTATGCGCCTGATAGCCCAATCTTGGATTTAAATTGACGCCAGCGTGGCAAGAATGAAACCGGAGTGAACTATTAACGGAAGGTTCGGGACCCGCCGGTGAAAAAATCGGAACTGGGATCTCCTTTTTTCAAGCTTTGGAGCTGATGGCTGACCGCCATTTAAATTAGTAACATATCTTAATGTTACCCGGCATTCCGGCAATACCCGAATCACAAAGACCCTGTCGGACCCGAATAATGCGGAACTAGCGGTTCCTATAACCTCAAACTTAAATTTAACTTTTCGTTTTTATTGATATTTTTATTTGGCACACTTATTGATAGGCTATACAGAAACCCAAGCCATCAAAAGTACGATCCCACCGGATGGGAGATCCACCATGAACCCTGTTCGATGGATCACATCAACCGTCAACATCAGGAGTCTGGAAAATGAAGAAAATCAAAGTCTTTAAATTGGTAATGGCCCTTTTTGTAATCCTTGGTCTGTTGATCACCACCGCTGCCGTTGCCGCGGAAAAAGCCAAAACCACCGAGGAAACCATTCAGGGGATGGTAGAAAAGGGTGAAACGGGAATGATGATGGTCAAAACGGATGATGGCCATACCTTCATGATCCTGGGTCAGAATATGACGCCCATGGTAGGCAAGACGGTAAAAATCACCGGCACCCTCTCCAAGGGCAAGTCCACCCGCTCCATCATGGTCACCAGTTTCGAGGAAGTTCAGGACTGATTTTCACCGTGGCTTGACCCATTGAACACCTGCGGCCGGTGTCGCCGAGCAATCAACCGGCACCGGCCGCTGTTTTCGCTGTCCTTTTGCTCCCCTGCCCCCCGCACGTAGTCGAATTCGAAATAGTCGTCCGGTTTTTTAATCCTTCATATCCCTTTTAATGACCATTACCGGCCCTTTGCTTTTACGGATCACCCGGTCTGAAACCGATCCCAGAAACACGTCTCCAAGATTGGACCGCCCATGCGATCCGATAACGAGGATGGACGGCGCCTCCTTTTTTTCCACCTCGAGGATTTCGCGCCAGGGGAAACCGGTTTTGACAACGGTCTTCACCGTAAATCCTAATGACTCCAATTCTTTACTCATTTCCACCAGCGAGTCCTGAGCGATCTCCTCGGCCTTGTTTCGCCAGTGCAGGATATCCTTATCCAGCATCGCATGTCGCTTCAACCCGTCGATGATACGCTGGTTGATGACGTGCAGGATGGTCACCTCCTGGGCTCCGGCTTCTTTGAGTTGCTTGATGTAATCCAGTGCTTTTGCCGCCACCTCGGAAAAATCGGTCGGATAGAGGATCTTTTTAAACATGATGGGGCTCCTTGATTGGGTTGGAATTTCACGAAATGTCAATTTTTACGGCGATTGCCATGTGAGTCAAACAAAATGCGCCGTTAGATCATCTTTTTCCGGCGACTGGGTTGCCTATGGAGTTATAAAATATCCTTTCGGGAAACCATCAGCAGTCTGGCCTGGAAGATGACACCGGCGGCAATCAGCACCGCAGACAGGACCGGTACATATGGGGCATGCCGGCCGAACGCCTCGATGATGAGGCTGGTGCCGACCAACGATGAGAGAACGATCAGGGCCCAGTCGAAAAGCAGGTACAGGGCCACCGCTCCGACGACGCCGCCAATCAGGGCAACCAACATGCCGGGATGGTAACCCAGCATTAGCGTCAGCTGAACGGCAATGGTGCTGCCGGCCACGAATCCTCCGATGCCGATGGCTATTTTTTGGAAAAACAGCGCCAGGATCGCGCCGATGATCCCGCACACCAGCCCAGCCGCCCAGAGCACCCAGAAGGGCTGGGGGCCGAGATAGAGCTGCGCCGCCTGGAGGCCGGCCGCGAAGCCCACCACGCCGACGAACAACCAGAACAGTTTCCAGCCGAGCACCAGAAGCACCACTCCCGAGGCCGCCAGTAATAGATTCATTTTCAGATTCTCCGGAGAATTGGGGGTATACCTTGATTCGGCAAACATCCCGTCATGGGGTTGCCGCTACTGAACCGATTGGCGCTTCTGCATCCTTTGAGTGGTCGCGAGCCACCAGCATATAGATCGAAGGCACCACGAACAGGGTGAACAGGGTCCCGATGGCCATACCGCCCACCAGCACCAAGCCAATGGAATTTCTGGCCTGGGCACCGGCACCGGTGACCAGGGTCAGGGGGAAATGTCCGGCAATCGTGGCGCCGGTGGTCATCAGGATCGGCCGCAGACGGGTCATGGCGGCGGTGCGCACGGCTTCCCGCTTGGCCTGTCCCTGTCGCTGCAGGCTGTTGGCGAACTCCACGATGAGAATACCGTTTTTAGACACCAGCCCTACCAGAGTAACCAGCCCCACCTGGCTGTAGATATTCATGGTGGTGGTCCACCCCTGGGTCCAGAAAGGCACGTTGGGATCGGGCATTTTGAGAAAGGTAAAGACCAGGGCCCCGAACATGGCCAGGGGCACCGAGCCGGCCAGAATCACGAAAGGGTCCCGAAAGCTGTTGAACTGGGCCGCCAGAACAAGGAAAATCAGCACCACCGCCAGCCCGAAGGCCTGGATGAAGGTGTTGCCCTCGGTGCGCAGCTGGCGAGATTCGCCGGTGTAGTCCAAGACGTAACCTTTGGGCAGGATCTTGGCGGCCTCGTCCTCCAGGTAACGCAAGGCTTCGTCCAGGGGCCGCACGGCGACGCCGCTGATGGTGACGGCGTTGAGCTGCTGAAACCGGTTCAGGGATCGCGGCACGGTGGAATTGCGGATGGTGGCGATGGTGCTCAGGGGCACCAGTTGGTTGGCCGGACCGGTCACATAGATGCTGCGCAGCTGGTCCGGGTTCAGGCGGTCCGTGCGGCTGATCTGGGGCACCACCTTGTAACTGCGCCCGGCGATGCTGAAGCGGTTGACGTAGTTGCCGCCCACCATGGATCCGATGTCGCGGCCCACCTGTTGGAGATCCAGACCCAGGTCAGCCACCTTTTCCCGGTCGATGACGATTTCCGACTGGGGCTGGTCGATCTTGACATCGATGATGGGTGGAAAGGCAAACATGCCGCTGCCCATGGCCTTGAGCTGAATCTGCCGGGCGAATTCAAGCATCTCGGCCGGCTCGGCCGTGGAGGCCAGGACGAATTCCACCGGGAAATTGCCGCCGCCGGGCAGCGCCGGCGGTGAGACCGCGAACAGCCGGATGGCTGGAATGGCGCCGACCTTCTGCTGTACCTGGGGCAGAAGCTGTGCCACGGTGTTCTCGCGTTCATCCCAGGGTTTGACCACCATGCCGGCAATGCCTGAATTGGGGCGGGTGATCTGGAAGGTAAATTTCGTTTCCGGGAAGCTCATATAGGCATCGTTGACCGCCGCCGCATAGCGGCTGTTCAGGTCGAGGGTCGAGTTGGCCGCTGCATCGATGATGCCGAAAATGACGCCCTGGTCCTCGGACGGGGCCAGTTCTTTAGGCGACATGGTGAACATGGGAATGGTCAACAGGCTGACCACGATCCAGACCGTGTAGACTGCCGGCCGCGCATTCAGCGTTCCATCGAGAAGTCGCCCGTAAAAAGCGGTGAAGCGTTTGAAGTCTCTGGATATCTTTCCGGCAAATCCGCGCTCGGACATTCCCGGGGTCAGCAGTTTGGACGACATCATGGGCGACAGGGTCAATGCCACGATACCGGAGATGGTCACCGCACCGGCCAGGGTGAAGGCGAACTCCCGGAACAGGGAGCCGGTCAGCCCGCCCTGCAGGCCGATGGGCGCATAGACCGCCGCCAGGGTGATGGTCATGGCGATCAACGGCCCCACCAGTTCCCGGGCGCCCAGCAGAGACGCATCCATGGGGGACTTTCCCTCACTCAGGTGGCGCTCCACGTTTTCCACCACCACAATCGCGTCATCCACCACCAGTCCCACCGAGAGCACAATGGCCAGCAGGGTGAGCAGGTTGATGGAAAAACCGAACACCTGCATCAGAAATACGGCGCCGATGAGCGACAGCGGGATGGCCACGACCGGAACAAGCACCGACCGCAGGGAGCCCAGAAACATGAAAATGATGAAAACGACAATCAGCAAGGTTTCGGACAGGGTCTTGACCACCTCGCGGATGGCATTGCTGATATAGTTGGTGGCATCGTAAGCCACGCGTGCATCCAGGCCCTCGGGAAGCTGCCGGCCGATGGCATCCATCTCCTTGCTCACCAGGCGGATCACGTCCACTGAGTTGGCGTTGGGCAGGGGCCAGATGCCCATGAATACGGCGGTCTGACCGGAGAAGCGCACCTCCGTGTCGTAATCTTCGGCACCGAGCACCACGTCGCCGATGTCTTCGAGGCGGATGGTGGCACCATCCTGCTGTCGGACCACCAGACGCTTGAACTCCTCCACCGAACGCAGGTCGGTATTGGCGGTCAGGTTGACCTGTATGAGCGCACCCTTGGTGCGTCCAACAGCCGCCAGAAAATTGTTGGCGGCCAGGGCCTGGCGCACTTGAACCGGGCTGACATTAAAGGCGGCCATGCGTTCGGGTTTGAGCCAGACGCGCATGGCAAAGGTTCGGGCGCCGAGGACATCGGCCCGCTGGACACCCTGGATGGCTGACAGCCGAGGCTGCACGATGCGCACGAGGTAGTCGGTGATCTCATTCTGCTGGAGGATATCGGAGGTGAAGCTCAGGTAGGCCGAGGCAAACTGGCTGTCGGCCGACTCCACATTGATCGTGGGCACCTCGGCCTCCGGAGGCAGATCGTTGCGCACCTGATCCACCTTGGAACTGATTTCCGACAGCGCCTTGATGGGATCGTAGTTGAGCTTCAGCCGGGCACTGATCGTAGAAAGCCCCAGGGTGCTCTGGGACTGGATATAATCGATGCCGTCGGCTGCCGCGATGGCCCGCTCTAAAGGGATGGTGACAAACCCGCGCACCAGATCGGCACTGGCCCCCACGTAGACCGTGGTCACCGTAACCACGGCGTTATCGCTGCGGGGATACTGGCGAACGTTGAGGGAGCGGATGGCCTGGAGGCCGGCGATAATGATCACCAGATTAACCACCAGGGCAAGCACAGGCCGGCGGATGAACGGATCGGTAAGCTTCATGGGATTTTCGGTTCTGAGTTCTGGGTTCTGAGTTCTGAGTTCAAGCAGTTAAATCGCTGAACAGCCAGTCAACCAACTAAGCAATTGAACTAAAAAACCGATCATCCTTCTTGAGGGTTGGGGGCCAGCTTGAACTCAGGGGACAGGGTGTTGTCCACCACCACCGACTGGCCGTTGCGCAGCTTGAACGCCCCGGTGCTCACCACGGACTCGCCCTCCTCGAGTCCGGACGTCACGGCGATATAATCTCCCCGCTTTTCCCCCAGTCGAACGAATTGCTGGCGGACGACCCTTTTCGAGGACGCGCCGGTGTCATTGGATGGGTTCTCCACGATGAACACCGAGTCGCTGTATGGGGCATACAGCACGGCGGTGGAAGGAATCGTCAGCACCGTTTGGACCGTCGGCAGTGCCAGGGTTACGTTGACGAACATACCGGGGCGCAAGTGCTCCCGGGTGTTGGCCACGGTAGCCTGAACACGGATGTTGCGGGTGGCGCTGTCCACCTGCGGATTCACGGCGGTGATGGCACCTTCGACGGTCTCACCGGGCAGGGCGTCACTGGTCAGCGTTACCGAAAGGCCCTGCCGGATTTTGGCCAGCTCCTGCTGGGGCAGTTGGAAATTGACGAAAATCGGATCCATGGCCTGAAGGGAAACGATGGTGTCGCCATCGTTGAGCGTCTGGCCCAGGTTGATCTGGCGCAGACCCAGGCGGCCGGCAAAAGGGGCCCGGATGGTCTTTTTGGCGATGGTGGCACGAATGGCGTCCACTTGGGCCGCGGCCTGCTTGAATTCGGCCTCGACGCTGTCATAGTTGGAGGGGGTGATCACTTTCTGGGGCAGCAGTTCCTTGGCCCGTTCCAGGTTGAGCCGGGCCAGTTCCATGGACGCCTCCGCCGAACGGAGCTGGGCGGCCTCCGATGACGTGTCCTGCTGAACCAGCAAGTCCCCGGCCTTCACCGCACTACCCGGATCAAAGGCGATCTTGACCACCTTGCCGGTCAGTTCGGCGGTAACCATGACCCCCTGGACCGCCTCGAGGGAGCCCATGGCAGTCAACACGGACGGCCATGTGTCCGACCGCGTCACGGCCGTGGTCACGGTCTCGGGCGGCGGCACGTATTGTTTGCCCTGGGCGATCATGCGGTTAATCTGCAGCCCTTTGACGCCTCCGAGCACACCGATCAACACGATTAGCCCGATGATGGAAAAAATAATGGTTTTTTTCATGGGAATCCGATTCTTCTTCTTGTGCCGTGGCCAGGAAACACGATTTCACGCACCACAGGCGGTGCGGCAATTCACCAACCATACTAATAACGAAACATTATTACGGCAGTTGCCAAAGTCAATACTTGGCAGGAATGAATGGCAATTCTCGGGGAGGCGAAGGTGGCCTGCGATCACAGTAACGCTTCCCCCTACAGGGATGGGTATGGGTTTCTCAAGCCACCTCGCGATCTTCCAGCAAATTGTCCAGCCAGTCCGGGTCCATCTCGGGAACGGAAGAGAGCAACAGTTCGGTGTATTCATGGTGCGGCGGTCTGAGCACTTCGTTGCGGCTGCCCTGCTCGACGATGCGGCCGTTGAGCATGACGATGATCTCATCGGCAATGGCCTTGACGGTGGCCAGGTCGTGGGTGATGAACAGGTAGGAAACCCCCAGTTCGTTCTGCAGGCGCTGCAGCAACTGGAGTACCCCTTCGGCCACCAGTTGGTCAAGGGCAGAGGTAACCTCGTCGCAGATGATCAGATCCGGATCGGCGGCCAGGGCCCGGGCGATGCAGATGCGTTGCTTCTCGCCGCCGGACAATTCGGAGGGATAGCGCTGCATGTAGGCGGCCGGCAGCTCGACCATATCTAACAATTCTTTGATGCGTGCGTTCCCCTCACTGCCATTGGTCCGGCCGTAGAAGGAAAGGGGCCGTCCGATGATTTTACTGATTTTCTGTTTGGGATTCAGGGCCACATCGGGCATCTGGTAGATCATCTGCATGCGTCGCAGAATTTCGCGGTCGCGATCGGCCAGCTTGCGGGAAAGCTCTTCTCCGTCAAAAAGGATTCGCCCCTGATACGGCGGCAGCAGCCCGGTGATGATGCGGGCAACGGTGGTCTTGCCGCTGCCCGATTCGCCGACCACGGCCACGGTCTTGCGTCGATCGATGGAGAAATCGACCCCTTGAACCACGGGCTTGCCAGGCGTGTAGGCGGCATACAGGTCCTGCACGTCTAGAATCGTTTTGGGCTTACTCATGTTAACCGATGGGTCGTTTCGCAGGGTGCGCACGGATAACAGGTCCCGTGTGTAATCTTCCTGCGGATTGTCCAGCAGTTCTTTGGCGTCTCCCACTTCGACCATATCCCCATAGCGCAGCACCATGATACGATCGGCCAGTTGGGCCACCACCGCCAGGTCGTGGGTGATGTATATGGCCGCGGTGTTCTTTTCGCTGATCACGTCTTTAATGGCCGCTAAAACCTCGATCTGGGTCGTCACATCAAGGGCCGTGGTCGGTTCATCGAAAATGATCAGGTCCGGATCGGCGGCCATGGCCATGGCCACCATGGCCCGCTGAAGTTGACCGCCGGACACTTGGTGGGGATAGCGGTAGCCGATTTTCTCCGGATCAGGCAGATTCAAACGGCGATAGAGCTCAATGGCTTTTTTCTCGGCCTCGGCATAGGACATGATGCCCTGCTGCACCGGTACCTCCGCGAACTGGTGGATGAGTTTGTGGGACGGGTTGAACGAAGCGGCCGCACTCTGGGCCACATAGGCAATCCGGCTGCCGCGCAGGCGGCGCCGCTTGCCCGTAGACATGCTGGTCAATTCCATGCCGTCAAATTTGATACTGCCATCGCTGATCTGGCAGCCGCTGCGGGTGTAGCCCATGCTGGCCAACCCCAGGGTAGATTTTCCGGCACCGGATTCACCGATCAGCCCAAGCACTTCACCACGCATTAAGGTCAGGTCAATTCCATTGATAATCGGTTTGTATGCGCCTGCTTCAAGACCGTCAATTTTGATGTTTTTGATGTTTAATAAGTGATTCATGACTTGCATCATCCCATTTTTTTTATGGATAGGCGTTACGACAATTCATTTGGCAAGGATAGCGGGAGGAAACCGTATTTGTCATCCTGCGACGACCGATAACGCAGTCCAAATGAATTGTCGTAACGCCTATTTCAATGCCGCAGCTCGCTGCTGCGATGTAAAAACCAGTCCACCACCAGGTTGACCCCGATGGTTAAAATGGCAATGGCGCCTGCCGGCCACAATGGAGTTAAAATGCCGAAGGTGATGGCACCGGCGTTTTCCCGGACCATGCCACCCCAGTCAGCCGTGGGCGGCTGGATACCCAGCCCCAGAAAACTCAGGGCGCTGATGAACAGAAAGACGAAACAAAAGCGCAGGCCGAATTCGGCAATCAGCGGCGGCAGCGCGTTGGGCAGGATCTCGTGACGCATGATCCACCACAGCCGCTCGCCGCGCAAACGGGCGACTTCCACGAAATCCATGACCTCGATGTCCATGGCCACGGCCCGGGCCAGCCGGAAGACGCGGGTGGAATCCAACAGGGCGATCACCACCACCAGCACGGGAATTGAGGTGCCCAGGACGGAGAGCACCATCAGGGCAAAAATCAGGGTGGGAAAGGCCATGATGATGTCCACCAGGCGACCCAGCAACTGATCCACCCATCCCCTTAGGGTGGCGGCCAGGAAACCGCCCACCGCCCCCACGCTAAATGAGATCAGAGTGATCAGCAGGGCGATGCTGATGGTGTTGCGCGCCCCGAAAACGATGCGCGTGAACAGGTCGCGTCCCAGCTGATCGGTGCCCAGCAGATTTTCCGAACTTGAGGGCAGCCAGACATCCCCCACCACCTCGGTTTCCCGATAGGGAGCGATCATCGGGGCCAGCACCAGAACGATCAGGTTAAGCAGAATGATCGCCAGCCCCACACGGGCGCTTAGTGGCGATTGCTTTAATAATTTAATGGGTTGCATGAAAATGAACCAATCTTGTCCTTTTTTCGCGGCCCTTAATTGTTAGCGGGGCCTCCTGAGCCGCGGGTTGCTCAGCATTGCCAGCACATCAGCGGTCAGATTGAGAAAAACATAGGTGGCGGCAAAAATCAGACCGCTGGCCTGAACCACCGGGATATCCCGTTTGGAGACCGAATCCACCAGCAGTTGTCCCAGTCCCGGGTAGACGAACACCACTTCGACCACCACCACCCCCACCACCAGGTAGGCCAGGTTGAGCACCACGACGTTGATGATGGGAGACAAGGCATTGGGGAAGGCATGATGAATGATGATCCGTCGCTGACTGACCCCCTTGAGTTGGGCCATCTCGATAAAGGGACTGGTCAGCACGTTGATGATGGCCGCCCGGGTCATGCGCATCATGTGGGCGATCACCACCATTGCCATGGTCAAACACGGCAGGGCGACCGCGTGCAGCTTTTGCAGAAACGTCATCTGATCGTTGATATTGGAAATGCTGGGAAAGGCTACCAGTTGCACCGACAATAGGGCGATGAGAATATAGGCTACAAAAAACTCCGGAAAGGAAATGGTGCTGAGGGTACTGATGGATATCAGGCGGTCGAACCAGGTGTTGCGGTACAAGGCGGCCAGCATGCCCAAAGAGACGGCCAGCGGAATGGCCACCAGTGCCGTAATCCCTGCCAAAAAGAGGGAATTGGCAAAGCGCCAGCCGATCAAATCGGCAATGGGACGGCCGTTGGCCAGGGAGTTGCCGAAATCGCCTTTAACAAAACTGCCCAGCCAGGCGAAGTAGCGCACATGTGGCGCCAGGTCCAGCTTCAACTCTTTGCGGAAGGCCTCCACGGTTTCCGGGGTGGCGCTCTGGCCCAGCACCGCTTCAGCCAGATCACCGGGAAGGGCTTCCACCCCCACGAAGATCAGCAATGAAATAACCAACAACGTCCCAAGCCCCAGCCATATGCGCTTTAAAACCATGGCCGCGACGTTGTTCAATTTGATTCCAAACATAAGTATTGTCTTTTCATCTATCAACGAACAGCTATCAGTTACTAGCAGGCCTGCAATACCGGGCTACGACTTAAACCACCAGCGCTCCGGTGCACGGAATCCGTCCAGTTCCCAGTTGGCCGCCAGCTTGCCGTGGCCGATCTTATCGCTGGCGGCCGCCAGATCGGCGCTGAACATGGGTACCACCACCCCGCCCTCGTCCCGGACCAAGAGCTGCATATCGGCATACATATCGCGACGTTTCTTCTCGTCCAGCTCGGCTCGGGCGGCCACGAGCAGCTCGTTGAAGCGCGGGTGATCCCAGTAGGTGTCGTTCCAGGCCGCCCCTTTGGCATAGGCGGTCGAAAACATCATGTCCTCGGTGGAACGGCCGCCCCAGAAAACCGCACACCAAGGCTTCTTCATCCACACATTGCTCCAGTAGCCGTCATTGGGCTCGCGCACGACATCGATGGTGATGTCGGCCTTAGCAGCCTGTTCCTTGTAAAGCACCCCTGCATCCACGGCGCCCTTGAATGCCGCTTCGGCCGCGTGCAACTTGAATGTCGTTCCGGACAATCCCGCCTTCTTGAGATGAAATTTAGCTTTGTCCGGATCATACTGCCGCTGGGGCAGTTCGCCGGCATGGTAGCGGTTGGCCACGCTGACGGGATGGTCGTTGCCCACCCGGCCGTAGCCTCTTAAAATCGTCTTGACCATCTGCTCCCGGTCGACGGCATATTTGAGGGCCAGGCGCACATCGTTGTTGTTAAAGGGTGCCGTGTCGGTGCGCATGGCAAAGGTGAAGTGCTTGAATCCGTCCTGACGCATGACTTGGATGCCGGGCATGCGCTTGAATAGGTGCACGGTTTTGAGGTCGCAGCGGTTCATCACATCGATCTGACCGGTCTTGAGAGCATTGGTGCGCGCATTGACGTCGCTGATCCCCAGAATCTCAACCTCGTCGAACCATGCCCGATCAGACTTGAAGTAATTGGGGTTACGGGTGGCGAAGGCGCGCACACCCGGTTCGAAGTCCTTGACCACATAAGCGCCCGTAAAAACCCCTTTGGCAAGGTCCGTGTCTTTGGGTCCTATCACCATGTGATAGTCGCTAAGGGTATAGGGGAAGTCGGCATTGCCGCTCTCCATCTCAAAAGCAAGGGTGTGTTTGTCATCTTTTTTAATGCTGGCGATAGACTCGACCAACGCCTTGGCAGCGGATTTGGTGCCCTCTTTACGATGCCAGTTAATCGAATAGATCACATCGTCGGCATCCATGCTTTGACCGTTGTGAAACTCAACTCCCTTGCGCAGCTTGAAAATCCACTTCTTGGCATCCGGTGTGGATTCCCAGCTCTCGGCCAGTTCCGGCACCGGTTGGCCGTCGGCGTCGATCTCCACCAAGCTGTTGGCCAAAGTGCCGTACACCAGTGTCTGCGGCATCATGGCCAGCTGGATGCCCGGATCCAGGGAATCGGAGGTGGCGCCACCGTTAAGGCCGATTCGCAGGCGGCCGCCGCGTTTCGGTGTGGCCGCTTTGGCATCGGCCGGCAGCAACACCGGGGATAAGGCTGCCGTCAGCCCTACGGCCGACGCATAGGCGATAAATTCACGGCGGGAAATTTTACCTTCTGTCAACAACTGTTCCAGATGTTTCAACCGCGACATGGTGCCCTCCTTTTTTAGTGCAGCATGGAATCTATTTTTTGGTTTCCGGTTTACCCGTGAATTCGTCAAGGGCACCGGCAGCCAGGATCGGTGCGGCGGAGATGGTGTTGGCATCCATGATGGCGACCAGGCGCTGCAGGGAGCTGAGGATCATGGTCTGCTCCCAGTCGTGCAGGCTGCTGAAACGCTCCACGAATGCCTCCTGCATCAGCGGCGGCGCCGTCTCCAGCAGCAATTTTCCGGTTTCCGTGGCCTGCACCAGCACCCGCCGCCGGTCGGAATCGCTGCGTTGCCGGGTCACCAGTTCCCGTTTTTCCATTCGTTCGAGAATGCCGGTCACGGTCCCCTGACTCAGGCTGATGGCCTTGGCGACCTCGCCCGCCGACACTTCACCGGCATGGGCAACCTCCTGCAGGATCATCAGCTGGGGACCGGTCAGACCGACCCGTTTTACCAGGCTCCTGGAATTAATAGCTATGGACTGGATGATCTTACGAATGGCGATCAACACCTGATTGGTGATGATGCTGGGTGGAACCTGTCTGGCATGGTTGTCATTGGCCATATGATCACCAGATCAAAATGAATTTAAACCCAGACAAATTTTGAACCAAAATTATTTTGATAGGGAAATAAATAGTTTTAATCAAAAATAAATCGGCCGTCCAGAAGCCTCAATTTTTTGGCTCATTCAGGCTTGTATTTAAATAAAAGCTTTATTATAGAATATCTATCCAAGGATGCAAGGTTTTCTTTAATAATTTGAGTACAAATTATTTTTTGCATCCAGAAACGATTTACCATGCCGTTTTTATTTGCATTCGAATTGATTGTTTAGGTAGAAAAGAACGTTTCAGGCCGTGAGCCCAATGCGGGCATCGACTTACGGAACGACTGCCGGTTCCAAAAAAGAGCCGGTTCCTGCGTGGCGAAGGTGGGAAGGTAAAGGCGCCCTTGCAGGTCGATGGATACCAGGCGCGGGGATTTTCAAGGCAGGTGGGTCAACTGCATTGAACCCTCCCCGCGGCAAGCCGCGGGGAATCTTCACCGTAAGGATGAAAATCTATTTTCAGTTCGCTCGCTAACCCCGCCGCAAGCGGCGGGGAATGCGCTCGCTATCGCGGTTCAAGCGGGCTTCAGAACGGGTGTGAATCGATCACAGGATCATGTCCGAGAAGCTTTTTAAGATAATCCAGGGCCAGAACGGCATATAACTCATCGTGGGTCATTTGCTCGAGCAAGGTTTGGCTGTCAAACTTGCCGCCCACTTTTTTCGACAGGGTATCGGATGATGCGATGCGCTGTTCCAGGCCGGACAGATAATCCTTGGCGTATGCCCTCAGCGTGGGGGTCGGAAGGTCCTTGGATTTTGAAAAGGTCTTTGCCAATGTGGCCGGCTCCGGGAGCCGGGGGTCTTCCATTACCTCCGTAAACGCGTCAGCCACGCGGACCAGTCCCCGATGGATATGTTTGGATTGGACCATGTTGATACTGGCCCAGCCGGCCTTCACCCAACTGACCGTTCCACAGGTGACAACCGGTTTTTCGGGATCCGCCTGGTAATAAACGGTTACCCCGAATGAATCGTACATATAGGTATTGGCCCACCCCAGTCCCTTGACGTTCAATCCCTTATCCCGGGTATACAGGTAGCTCCACTCTTCGTCTTTGCCCAGCACCCACCCTCTTCTGCCCACCGCCGACGGTTCCTGCTGCCGGTAGATATTGATCATGATCTTTCCCTTCTGGTAGGGACAGAGGATGACCAACTTGTCGACATCGTAGCTATAGTAGGCACCGGTGTGCTGATCCGGTGTGATGGTGATGTGTTCGACGCCTTTGAGAGTAAAAGGTGCATCCAGATCGTTGGATGCGGCTCTCAGCCGGGCAAACTGCCCATCCCCGCCAACCACCTGGGTCCAGCGGGACAGTCGCAAGGAAGACGGCCAAAAGAAAAATGAAGGGATATCGGCATCCAGGATGTAGTCGGTAATGCGTTGGATACCGGCTTTAACGGCAAATTCATTATAGGCGGATGGCGCACCGAAAGAATTGTCGGCAGAGTAAAGGACGTTGTCCTTTTTGGGTGCAATAATAAACGTCATTAACGGCGCAATTCGCCGCGCATCATAGGCTTCGCCATCCTCATTGTTGACCAGGTCCAAAAGGTAATGAAGTGTCGATATCACATCCGGCGGCAATTCCACCTGTGGCGAGTCCGATGCGGCGGCACTGCCGACCGTTAGCATTACCAACCATACAGCAGCGGCAACGATAATCGTCCGCCATGGGGTCACACAATGAATTGAGAAAGGTTTCATATTTGTTCGATCGTTTACGGCGCTATCCAGCATGGCCGACTTCGCCCGTTGGTTTTCAGTTAAAGTGACAATTGGTGTAATCGGCTCAATCCGCGTAAAGGTTTAATGGATCACGAAAAAAAAAGCCAGCAAAACCTGGCACTGTTAAGGAAGATGCGCAGGCGCGGACAGCTTGTCAAGGAAGCGCCGGCGGATCTTACCGGCGCCCCGTCATCATACTGGTGGGTCAGATGAATTTCGGTTTACTGATTTTCTTGAGATCCCAAGCTTTGATCTTGAACGATTTATCGTGCTTACCCGGGTTAAAGTATACGAGATCCTTTTTGGCCAGATCCGGATCCATGAAAATCGGTAGCGGTGTCAACTGGCCGAAGGGCGGCACACAGCCCACTTCGCAGCCCACTTTTTCAAGCACCGCCTCGGGCTTGGCAAAGGCGACCTTTTTGGTCCCGATAGCCGCCGCCGCCTTTTTCCAGTCCACCTTTTTGTCGCCGGGCATCACCAGCACCACCATTCGCTTCTCCTTGGTCAGCAGGACGAGGGACTTGACGGTTTCGGCTTCGCTGACCCCCAGGGCCTCGGCCATGGCCGGATTGGTGTATACCGGTTCGTGTTCGACCACCTCGTAGGCGATCTTGTTTTTCTTTAATATTTCTAAGATGTTGGCTTCGACGGGCATCGCCACCTCCGGTGGGGTTCTGGGTTCTGGGTTCCGGGTTCGCAACCAATAGAAACAATTCAACCAATAAGACCAATCAAACGATCCAAACGCTCTTAATGATCTTCACGAACCTAAGCCGTCGCCTCATCCACGATCTCGGCGATATCCTTGACGATGATGGCCGATTCCTTGTCCATGAGGCCATCCGATAGCATCGTGGCACAGAAGGGACAGGCGGCGGCCACGGTGGCTGCACCGCTTCGCATCACCTCTTCGGCCCGGTCCGCGTTGATGCGCGTTCCCAAGGTTTCTTCCATGAACATGCGGCCACCGCCGGCACCGCAGCAGAATCCCTTTTCACGAATGCGTTGCATCTCGGTCAACTGGCCGTTGTTCATGGAGCGCAGCAGGTCGCGGGGAGGTTGGACGATGCCGTTCCAGCGGCTCAGATAACATGAATCGTGGAAAGTCAGCGAGCCTGTGCTGTTCCCGTTGGGCTTCAGGCGACCCTGCTTGTGCAGGTCGAAGAGCAGTTCGGCGTGGCTGACCACCGGGTAGGCGGCGCCGAACTGGGGGTATTCGTTCTTGATGATGTTAAAGCAGTGGGGGCAGCCGGTGAGGATTCGTTTGGGTTTGTAGCCGTTGAGAATCTCAACGTTCTGCTGGATCAACATCTGGGCCAGGTATTCGTTGCCGGCCCGTCGGGCCATGTCACCGTTGCAGGCTTCTTCCGGGCCGAGGATGGCAACGTTCACCCCGGCGCGCTGAAGCACCCGGGCCATGGCCTGGGAGATCTTCTTGCCCCGGTCGTCGAAGGAACCGGCGCAGCCTACGAACCAGAGCAGATCGGCGTCGGGGTTGTCGCCCATCAAAGGCACGTCCATGCCCTTGCACCAGTCCGCCCGGCTGTCGGCCCCGAACCCCCAGGGGTTGGCCTGGTTTTCCAGGTTGGTGAAGGTTTCCTGGACCTCAGGCGGGAAACTGGCTTCCATGAGCACCTGGTGCTTGCGCGCCTCGACAATGAAATCCAGATGCTCGATGTTCACTGGACAGATGTCCTCACAGGCCCGGCAGGTGGTGCAGGACCACAGGACGTCACCGGTGACCGGGGCGTCGTCACGCACGATGGGTTTGACCTGGTCGAAGTTGCCCCCCAGGATAGCGTCGGACTGCTCGAGCAGGTCCACCTTGAGGTCATGGACGATCTTTTTCGGTGAAAGGGGCTTGTCCGTATGGGCCGCCGGGCACTGCTCTTCGCAGCGACCGCACTCGGTGCAGGCGTAAAGGTTGAGCACGTTCTTCCAGTTCAGTTCACTGACCTTGCCCAGGCCGAAGGTCTCCAACGCCTCGTTCTCGATGTCGGTTTTGACGATGGCCTTCTCCCGCTCCAGCGGCTTTAGAAAAACGTTGGGCGCGGCGGCCAGCAGATGCAGGTGCTTGGAGCCAGGGATGTAAACCAGAAACCCCATGATGGTGGCCATGTGGACCCAGTAGGCAATCTCGTACCCGGCAAAAACCTGCTGCGGGCTCATCCGGTCCAGGCCGAAGAAACCCACAAGTAAAGCGGACAAGGGGAAAACGCCCCGATAGTTATAAACGCCGGGTTCGACGGGCAGCAGGGTCTGAAAGGCGTTGATGGCCTGGAAGGTGATGATGATCAGACAGGTAAAAAGGATGATCAGGTTGGCGTCGGTCCCCAGGGTCAGGTAGGGCGGACGCAGTATGGTTCGCCGGTAGATGGCATAGGCAAAACCGACCAGTACGAATGCGGCCAGGATGTCGGCCGTAAACAGGTATGCGCCATAGAGGCCGGGGATCCAATTCCCCACCTCGAATGCCGGGCACACCCCTTTGATCATCAATTCCAGGCTGTGGGGTTGCACGGCCAGAAAGCCGAAAAAGATCAGGGTATGGGCGATACCAGGCAATTTTTTTCGTCGAACGTTGGCCTGGCCCAGTACATCCTTGAACAGCACGCCGATACGCGCCGAGACCTGGTCCAATTTAAAATCGGTGGTGCCATTAACGGCCATCATCAGGCGATAGAGCCGTCTGACCCGTAGGAAGAAAAAAGAGAAGGCCCCAGCCAGGGCCATGAGCATGACAAATGATTTAATTATCGCGTACTGTTCCATGAAGTACTCCACACAATGATGCGGGTTCGTTTGGACTTCCCTGAATTGGCCTTCATTCAATCAATCGAATCTTGCCGAAGTCAGGATTCAGAAGTCAGTAGAAATTTGGGTTCGCTTCGCTCAGCGTTTAATGGGGCAACCGTCAAGCCAAAACCAAGGTCTCTATAATTCCTCTTCTCCTGCCATTTGTCTCTATGAGAATCGAGCAAGGAAAGGGGCTTTCCCGTTTTCGGCACCAGAAAACGGTTGCGGATTGGTTTCCGAATGAGTGGTCAGAAACGGTAGGTTGAGGTCCAGATCAAGGCCGCAGGATGATTGAAACCGCAGGCGTAGCAGCGCTACGTCGAGGATTTCAATCATCCGAGAACGCCGATCTGGGCCTCAAGATGCCGTTTCCGAATGCTCATTACAGTTTTTCTTTGAGCACTTCGGTCAAAACCGGCACCACATCGAACAGGTCGCCGACAAATCCATAGTCACACTTTTCAAAGATGGGAGCATCCTTGTCCGTGTTGATGGCCACAATCACCTTTGCCGTTTTCATGCCGGCAAAATGCTGCACCGAACCGGACAGGCCGCACCCTATATAAAGGCGGGGGCTGACGGTCTTACCGGTCTGCCCCACCTGCATGGCGTGGGGCGCAAACCCCGCATCCACGGCGGCGCGGGAGGCGCCGATGGTGCCGCCCAACAACCGGGCGCATTCACTCAAAATTTTATAGTTGTCCGCCGATGCAATGGGCCGGCCGCCGGTGACGATCACACCGGCTTCGGTCAGGTCTACCGTGTCGGCGGCCTCCTTTTTAACGTCCACCACCTTGACCAGACCCGGATCCTCGACGGGCGCCGCAAAGGACTCCACGGCGGCATCCGACGGCGCTTCCACCGCATCGATGGCATTGGGACGAAGGGCGCACAGCACCACCGCGCCGGACATCTTGACCGTGGCATACGTTTTACCCGAAAAGTGAGACTTCTTGACGGTTTTTGCGGCCACGTCAACGGCCATGCAGTCAGAAGCCAGAGGGAGGTCCATCAATGCCGCCAGTCGGGCAAAAATGTCGCGCCCCTGGGCGCTGGCCAGTCCCAACAGGGCGTCCAGGCTGTAGTTTTCGATGGCGGCGGCCAATGCCCGGGCCTTGAGATCCGGGCTGGCGGAAAGGTCGGCACCCGCCACCGACACCTGAACCACTTTCCCGGCACCGTATTTTCCAAGCGCCTCTTTGGCACCGTCCGCCGAACCGTCCAGCATCAGGGCGACGATCGTCCCGTCGCCTTGCCCGTGGGCGGCGGTGAGTACGCCGAAGTTGGTGTCTTTAACCATGCCGTCTTCGGTTTCAATCAAAATACCGATGGTAGCCATATTTTTCTCCTTAGATGACTTTTTCTTCTTCTTTTAGGATGGTGACCAGCTCTTCCATCGCCTGGCGAACATCGCCGCCCAGCATCTTGGCGCCGGTGCGCTCGGGAACCTTTTCCAACTTGACCAGTTCGCTCTGGGCACCGTCGGCGGAAACACCCAGATCGGCGATGGCCATCTCTTTGAGCGGTTTTTTCTTGGCCTTCATGATGTCCGGAAACTTGGGGTAGCGTGGTTCGTTAAGGCCCTTGGTGGTCCCGAGCACGCAGGGAAGCGCGACTTCGAGCACCTCACGCGCCCCCCCGCCGATCTCATGTCCCACGGTGGCTTTGCCGTCAGCGAGTTCCATCCTGTTGATTTCGTTGACCACCGGCAGCCCCATGGCAGCGGCCAGGCGGTAGAGCGTCTGAAAGCCTTCGGAGTCCACGGCACCCTTGCCGGTGAAAATGATGTCCGGTTTGCCGTCCTGTTCAATGGCCGCCGCAAGGGCACGGGCCGTGGTCTGGCTGTCCAGAAACTGGCTCTCGATGGTGACCAGGATGCCCCGATGTGCCCCCATGGCCATGGCTGCACGAATGGTGGCAGCTGCCACCGCCTTGCCGACGGTGACAACGATCACTTCGCCGCCGTTCTTTTCCACAAGCTGCACGGCCTGCTCGACCGCGTATTCGTCGTAAGGGTTGGCGATGAATTTACAACCGGCATCATCGAAACCGTTTTCGCCGACAATCTTGATGTTGGCCGCTGTGTCGGGCACATGTTTAACGCATACATAAATCTGCATAATGAAGTCCTCTATCCGGTTTAAATGTTCAGCGTCCTTCAGTTACCGGGGAAAGCGGGTACGACCCCGTCTTTTGGGGAGGCGCCGTGGATCATACCCGCCCCGGCAGCAGGAGGAGGCCCTGCAAGGGATAATTTTTAATGTTGAATTATGAATGTTGAATGAAGGTATTCTAGGATATGTGACTCGTTAATGTCTGTTCAGAAACGAGGATTTTTGTTCGAGATCAAGGCGAGCTAAAAATTTTACCGCAGGCGCCCCGAAGGAAGTGCCCTTGGGGTGCATATAGTTGATATTCCGAGGATAAAATTTTTGGCACAACGCAGATATCGGGCAAAAAGACCGTTTCTGGATAGGCGTTAT
>CAVQUU010000006.1:0-20656 GCA_963716825.1 uncultured delta proteobacterium | reverse complement strand
TCCAGGCTGACCGCGATGCGCCGCTTGCGGAACACGCCGAGCTCGATGGCATTGACCGGGCATACGGCCGTGCAGCGGCCGCACAGCGTGCATTTGTCCTTGTGCCATAGGATCTGCCAGGGCAGATCCTTGACGCTTAGTGTGGAAGGGGTAATGGCTGCGTTTGACTGCATATGGAAACCTCCTGGCGCTGCGGCCCGACAATGACCGTGTCCAGATGCATGGGTTGAAAGTCTTTGCTCTTGTCTCGATCGGGAACCGCGAAGTCCAGGCCACAGATTTCAGAGGAGAAGGCGTATCGTCCGGGCCGGCCGCCCACCACGCCGGGGCGCAGTTTCTTGCGGTCCTGGACCATGAAGAGACTGTGGTCCGGCAGACAGCCGATGACGCAGTTGGGTCCATCGATGATCAGCTGCCGGCAGGACTGCTTGAGCTGTTTCAACAGGTCGGCGTTGGGGTGATCCGCGATCGCCGCATCCTGCAGCGGGGTAATGATATGTTTGTAGGCCGAAATATCCAGGCCCAACCGGGTTTGGGTGTAATGCAGGATATGGGTGAATACCTCCGAGTCGCTCTGATAACCCGAGTAGCCGGGATAGTTACGCGACAGCAGGAACTCCCGGATGGGAGTAAACGCCGTGCATTCCCCGTTGGTCATGGAGGCGTATCCCTGGATGAAAAACGGGTGGCAGGCATACAGGTTGATGGCATAGTTGGTATTCTGCCGACCCTGGGCCATGATGACCCGCGCATGCAGCTCCTTGCGGTCCAGCTTCAGGTAGTTGGCGACCTGCAGGGGGTCTCCGATCTCCTTGAGCATGATCACGTCCGGCCAGAAGGAGAAAACAATCATGTCGTGCTTCTCCTCGCCCATGGCCCGCAGCCTCAGACGAATCTCCAGCAGTTTTTCATAAAGCGCTTCTGTAGAATAGTCATCCCACTCTTCGGGGTATTCATAGGCCCGGATCAGGTAGATGTCCCGTTTGGGAACACCGGGAGGCGGGTTTTTGGGGACTTTGATGGTGATCTTGTACTTGGTCATGAACCCGATGTCCATCATGAAGGCATCCAGACGCCGCAGTCCGGTTTCACTGAATATACCGGACAGGATGGGCGCATTCTTGATCTCCTCGAAGGGACCGCCCAGATCCCGCAGAAAAAGACCGACACCGGATCCGTCGTGGCCTTCCCGCATGACATCCATGGCTTCCAGGGCGATGATGGGGGAGACGGGGATCTCACTGGTCATGGCAAACAGTCGGCACATGGTTGATTTTCTCCTTTGGCTGCCGTGGCAAAAAAGGCCGCCATTGAACTGTCAATGACGGACCGGGATGGAACAAAAAAAGCAAGTTGTATACCATAATATAGAACTCACTGAAATCCAATTGCATATTAACCTGTCAGGTTGGCCACATCAATTTCTACGAGTCAAATTTTTACATTGCTGCAATATAATTGGCTTTTAAATGACAATATTGTAATTTACGGAACTGTCGCCCAGAGGTAATCGTAACCTATCGAAAAAATACTGATCTTGGCAAATTTTTGGAAACCTGATACCAATCAACCATGAAGGCCCCCCCCACCGAATTCCTGGACCGACATCAGCAGGAACAATGGCTCGTATTCTGTGAAGAAGCCCGGGCCACCGGCATGACCTTTTCCCCCGCCTCGGCCGGCGCAAAGGCGCTGGCGATAGCCTTTGACTTCAGTGAATTCGTTTCCACCAGCTGCATTCGTCACCCGCACATGGCCTTGGATCTGATCGACAGCAACGATCTGTTCAAGCCGTACGATGACGGCCACATGGCCGGCCGCCTGGCGCCGCTGCTCCTGCCAGTGGCGAAGGCAGCTCCGGATATCCCCCTAGACGGCATGCTGGCACTGCTTAAAACCGCCCTGCGTATTTTCCGGCGGCAGGAGATGGTGCGCATTGCCGTGCGGGACCTGGCCGGCATCTGCGATCTGGACGACACCATGGCCGATCTTTCCGCCCTGGCCGCGGCGGCCATTGATGGAGGCCTGGGTTTGCTGTTTGACCGCATGTGTGCAACCGACGGTGTTCCCGAGGACGACGCCGGCAACGGCCAGCGCCTGGTGGTAATCGGCATGGGAAAACTGGGCGCCGGTGAACTCAATTTCTCGTCCGATGTGGACTTGATTTTCACCTTCCCAGCCAGTGGTGAAACCCGGGGCGGCCATCGTCCCCTGTCCAACGAGGCCTTTTTTACCCGGTTGTGCCGGTACCTGATCCAGACCATCGGCGAAAACACCGCCGACGGCTTTGTCTTCAGGGTGGATACGCGGCTGCGGCCCTATGGCGACGGCGGCCCGCTGGTCATGAATTTCGACCATATGGAAGACTATTACCAGTTCCAGGGCCGCGAGTGGGAGCGCTACGCCCTGATCAAGGCCGATGTGGTGGCCGGAGACCAGGATGCCGGTCAAAAGCTGCTCCGGCGCCTGCGGCCGTTCGTCTATCGGCGGTACCTCGATTTCGGCGTGTTTGAGTCGCTAAGGGAGATGAAGCAAAAGATCACTGCCGAGGTCCGCAGAAAGAAACTGCACGACAACATCAAGCTGGGCAGTGGCGGCATTCGGGAAATCGAGTTTTTTGGGCAGATGTTCCAGTTGATCCGGGGCGGTGTTCTGCCGGTGCTCCAGCAACCGGCGATCCAGACCGTGCTGGACACGCTGGGCAAAGAGGGGTTTGTACCGCAGCCGGTTTGTCGGGAACTCACCCATGCGTATCGCTTTTTCAGAAAAACCGAACACCGCCTCCAGGAGATCAACGACCAGCAGACCCATGCGCTGCCGTCGGATCCGTTTGCTCGTTTGCAGCTGGCCCGGTCCATGGGATTCGACACATGGGACGACTACGTGCAGGTTCTCAATGGCCATCGCGAACGGGTTCGGTCGCATTTCGACGGCCTGTTGGAACCCGTGGCCAAAGCAACCTCGGACGGTGGTACCAGCCAGGCGGCAACGGATATGGCCGATGCCTGGTCCTTTTCCATGACAACCGGTGAGCGCCGACGGCTCCTGGAAACGGCGGGGTTTCAGGATAGTGATGTCGCCGCCACCCTTCTGGAAACCTTTAAATCCGAACCGGCCACCCGATCCCTGAGCAGCTCGGGAAAGCGCCGTTTGGACCGTCTGATCCCGCGGGTATTGAAGGCGGCCGGTGGCTGCGACGATCCCGAGACCGTATTGGATCGCGTTTTGCAGCTGCTTAAGAGCATTCAACAACGGATCAGCTACTTGTCCCTGCTCCTCGAATACCCCGACGCGCTGACCCATCTGGTTCGACTGGTCAGCGCCAGCCCCTGGATCGCCGCCTTCTTGAGCCGCCACCCGGTGGTGCTGGACGAGCTTTTGGATTCACGCACCCTGTACACCCCCCCCGGCCTCGATGCTTTGCGCACCGGCCTTGCACGTCAGCTGTCCACCGTGCCGGATGACGATTTAGAGTACCAAATAGAGGCATTGTGCATCTTCCGCCAGATCAACACCCTGAGAGTGGCGGCGTCGGACATCACCAATGTGCTGCCATTGATGAAGGTAAGCGATCATCTATCCTGGATTGCCGAAACGATCCTCGACAAGGTGGTGGAGATCTCCTGGAACCATTTGGTGGAAAAACATGGCCACCCGTCGTGTACCCTAAAAGGCCAGACCTGCAAACGGGGATTTGCCGTCATCGGCTACGGCAAACTGGGGGGGATCGAGCTGGGATACGGATCGGACCTGGACCTCGTCTTTCTCCACGCGGCCGACCCCGGCGAAACCGTCGGCGGCAAGCGTCCCATCGACAACACCCACTTTTTTTCCCGGCTGGGTCAGCGGGTGGTTCATATGCTTTCAACCCACACGGCCGCCGGCACCCTTTACGAGACCGATATGCGACTGCGGCCCAACGGCGCTTCGGGGCTGTTGGTCAGCCATGTAGACGGATTCAAAACCTACCAGATGGACGAGGCCTGGACCTGGGAGCACCAGGCCTTGATCCGGGCCCGCCCCATCACCGGGGACAGTGTGCTGAAAGATGCCTTTTCCGCGATTCGGCACCAGGTGCTCTGCCTGCGCCGGGAGCCGGAAACACTGAAGGCATCGGTGCGGGAAATGCGGGAACGCATGCGCGAAAGCCGCCTGTCGGCCGGACCGGACCAGTTCGACATCAAAGAGGACATCGGTGCGATGGTGGATATCGAGTTTTTGGTCCAGCACCTGGTATTACAGCACGCGGCCAAGCATCCGGAAATCTCGCGCTGGACAGACAATGTTCGCCTGCTGCAGGCACTAGCCGAAACCGGTATCGTTGATGGGGTAACGGCCTATCGGCTCCGGCAGGCCTACCTGATTTTCAGGGCCGTGGTTCACCGGCTCAATCTGCAGGAACGCTCCCCCCTGGTCGATTGCCATCGGTTCGAACACCTCAGGGATCTGGTTCGGCGCTTCTGGCAGCAGACGTTAGATTGAAGAAAGGCCTTAGCAATGGAAGACAAGTCCCCTGAACGGTTGTTTCCCTTCAACCTGAATCTGGTGTTTCGCCGGGGCTTGGGTCGGCAGCTGCTGTTTTTTTGTTTTGGCCTTGCCATGGTACCCATGGCCCTCGTTGGATTGATCAGCTACCAAACGGCCCACCAACGCCTGGAGCAGGAGGTCCGCCAGAACATCCGCATCGCCACCGAATTGAAAAGCCTTCAGCTTCAACGAGTTGTGGATGACCGGTTGGCTGACGCCGACAAGCAGAATCGTGAACGCACCACGGTATCTTTTTTCAACACCGTCAATCAGATATTGGAGGCGCCCGTGGGAATCGGGACGGGTTCGCAGCTGTATCTGGTGGATTCCGACCTGAAATTGCTGGCCGGCACCACCGGGTCGCCGCATCTTGACAACGGCGCCAGGATAGACACTGCGCTAACACGGTTGTGGCGGGAAAACCAGACGGGTGAAAGCTCCCATTCATCCCTGGCGGAGCCTTTTGCGTATGCGGGGCCGGGCGGCAATCCGGTGATGGGCACCTACGCGCAGATTCGTCTGGGCGATACCCATTATGCCTTGATTGTGGAAATTGAAACGACAACAGCGTTCGGTGCCATCCATCCGCTGCAGGCGATAATCGTTACCATCGTGATCCTGGCGGGCGTGGGGGCACTGTTGGCATCTGCGCGCTTGGCACGAACGATCGTCGAACCGGTGCGCGATCTTTCCCGACATACATCGATGGTGGCACAAGGTCGTTTTGACCATGACATGCATGTGGCCGCCAACAATGAAATCGGTGAACTGACCGCATCCTTCAACAGCATGATTCATCATCTCAAAACGCAAAACAATACCCAGTCGCGGTTCATATCCGGCCTGGCCAACCTGCACCGGTTGATTGGCGGTGGACAGGAACCGGGGGAACTGTCTCTCAGTTCGCTCGAATTTCTTTCCGACTTTCTCGATCTGTGTCAGGCGGACTTTTTTATCATGGCTGACGACGGCGAGCTGAAATGCATCAGCCGGTTCCCGGGCCATCCCAATGGTGCGCGCAGACCGGTCTTTGACCCGAAAGACGGGCAGATGGGCCAGACAGACCAAATAGAAACCATCGCGTTTTTTCACCGGGAGACGGCCAGCGGCATGGTGACGCCCGTTCCCACGCCTGACCTGGCCAATCTGATCGCCGCTCCGTTGATGTGGCGGCAAACCGCCAAAGGGGTTCTGGAACTGGCGAAAACAGGCGTATTCAGCCGATTTGATTATCATTTCGTAGAAGCGGCGTCGGCGGTCATTGCCGTTGCCGTCGACGCCGCATCAACCCGGCAGCAGGAGGAGGCCCTGCTGGAACGGACCCGGAAACAGGCTCGGCGATTGAAGGCGCGTGAAGCGTCGTTGGAAGAAAGCACCCGCCAACTGCAGGTGCAGAGCCGGGCTTTTCAGGCGTCCGAGGAGAAGCTCCAACTTAAACAGATGGAGTTGGAGGCCGCCAACGCACAGATGGTGAAAAACGCTGCCGATCTTGAAGCTCATATGGCCATTCTGGAAACACAGAAATTGGACATGGAGAAACAAAACACCGAGTTGGAAAAAACCCACCTGGAACTGGCGAAAAAAGCCCGGCAGCTTGAGATTTCAAGCCGCTACAAAACGGAGTTCATGGCCAACATGTCCCATGAACTCAGAACGCCGCTCAACAGCATCCTGCTGCTCTCCCGGCTGCTTCGGGAGAACAAGGAAAAAAACCTGACCACCAGGCAGTCCGAGTTCGCCCAAACCATCCATTCGGCGGGCGAAGACCTGCTGAACCTGATCAACGAAATTCTGGATCTGGCCAAGGTGGAATCGGGGAAAATGGAGGTGGCGCTTCAAGCAGTGCGGGTCCAATCGATTGCCGACGCCATTCAGGTAGGCTTTGCGCCCCTGGCCGAGCAGCGCGGCATCCGGTTTACCATCCATGTGGCACCGGACGTACCGGAACGACTGATCACCGACCGCAAGCGCGTCGAACAGATCGTCAAGAATTTCCTCTCCAATGCCTTCAAGTTTACCGCCAGGGGAACCATCCGCCTGGAAATCACGGTTTCCCGCGAACTGGTCATCTGTCGAGGTGCCGACGACACCGGCGACCATGGCTGTCTGGCCATCAGTGTTGTGGATACGGGAATCGGCATTCCGGCGGCCAAACAGCAGATGGTGTTTGAGGCTTTCCAGCAGGTTGACGGCTCCACCCGGCGCAAGTATGGCGGCACCGGATTAGGCCTTTCCATCTCACGGGAACTGGCCCGAATGCTGGGCGGTATCATTACGCTCGAGAGCGAAGATGAACAGGGCAGCCGCTTTACGCTTCACCTGCCCATTGTCCCCCTGCCCGAGAATGAACCGGCGGTGATCCGCAGCGATACTTTCGAACGCACGGCCGCCCAAACGGCTGCGTCGCCGTCCTTCGCAGAGGAGACCGAAGCGACCCCGGGAGTGGATCCGGTCCCGGATGATCGCCATCGGTTGGCACCCGGGGAAAAATGCATCCTCATCATCGACGCGAATCCAGGTACGACCGAGCCAATTAAAGCCGATGCTTACCAAAATGGCTACAAAGTACTGGTGGCCGAGCAATTCCAAACCGGTCTTCATTTCGCCGATTACCATCTCCCTGCTGCCATTTTCCTAAATCTGGGGCTGACCGATGCGAGCGGCTGGACGATGATTCATCGAATCAAAGCCAATCCCAGGAGCCGGCACATTCCCGTCTTCACTTTCTCTTTGCAAGCAGATGACTTCGCCGCGGCGATTCACGGGGCAGCAGGCCATGTGGTCGAACCGATCACCGCCCCTCCCCTGGAAGCGGCGTTTCACCGGATCGAACATCTGCAATCGACGGAAGATCGAACGATCCTCGTGGTCGCCCCGGATGCGGACGCCACCGCCCAGATCACCGACGCTGTCGGCGGCAAAACGATACGCATCATGACGGTGGCCACCGCTGCCGAGGCAAAGACGGTCCTGAAAACGGGCACCGTACATGCCGTGATCGTACATCCAGCCTTAAGCGCCGACGAACAGCACCTTTTCTTCACCGGCCTGAAACACGATCCAATGCCGGTGTTCCTGTACCCCGGAACACCCCTGAACGACCACTCTGATACCGGTGTCAGCCAATATGCGAACGCGGTGAACCTCCGCGTCATCGACGCACCGGAGCAACTGCTGCTGGCGCTGGTTTCGCGTCTTCACCTGTTGCCCGAAGCACTGGACAAGCCCCATCGCGATCGGCTGCTGGCCGCGGACAAGCGCCAGTCCGGGTTAAAGGGTCGCAAAGTACTCCTGGTAGATGACGACATGCGAACGGTATTTGCCGTATCCAATGTTCTGGAGGACCAGGGGACAGAAGTGCTCACCGGAAAATCCGGCAAGGAAAGTCTTGACAAACTGAACGGGTTTCCTGACATTGATCTGGTTCTTATGGATGTGATGATATCCGACGTGGACGGCTACCGGGCCATTCGGGAGATTCGAAACCGGGATCACTACAAAACCCTTCCCATTATCGCCCTGACGGCCAAGGCCATGCAAGGAGACCGCGCCAAGTGCATCGAAGCCGGCGCCGACGATTACCTGGCCAAACCGGTGAACCTGGATAAACTGACGTCCATGCTTAGAATCTGGATGGTCCCGCAACTGGTCGATCCGGAGGGTCCAGGCGCATCGCCTTCCAATAACGAACCCACAGGACGCGACCATGTCATCAGATGAAAACATAAAAATCCTGGTTGTTGACGACAGGCCGGAGAATCTCATGGCCATCGAAGGCGTCCTTGAACGACCGGAGCTGTCCATCATTACCGCCACGTCCGGCAACGAAGCACTTGGACTGGTTTTGGAGCACACCTTCGCCCTGATCCTCCTGGATGTACAGATGCCGGGAATGGACGGCTTTGAGGTGGCTGAACTGCTACGAGGCAGCGAAAAAAGCCACCATATTCCAATCATTTTCCTCACGGCAATAAGCAAAGACGACACCCACGTCTTTACCGGCTACGAGAGAGGTGCGGTGGACTACCTGTTCAAGCCACTGGACCCACTCATCCTTAGAAGCAAGGCCAATGTCTTTGTCGAATTGTTTCAGCAGCGCAAAAAACTTCAGCAGAGCAATTTAGCGTTGAGCCGTGCGGTGTCAAAACTGGAAGCCGTCAACCACCAGATCCGTGAGCAACAGAAATCGGTGATCGAGGAGGAGCGCCTGAAGGTTCTGCTTCAGATGGCCGGTGCCACGGCCCACGAACTGAACCAGCCGTTGATGATTCTGATGGGAAATGTTCAACTGATGGAAATGGATGGCAACATCCCGGCCCACTTGGCCGGCCGGGTGAGTAAAATCATCGAGGCCGCCAACCGGATTTCCGATACGGTCAAGAGGATCCAGACCCTCCGCCACGACCAACCCAAAACCTACGCCGGCGGAAAAACCATCCTCAACCTGGACCAGCATGTCTCAATTCTCGCCATTGAAGACAAGGATGATGATTTCGCCAAAGTCAGACAGATCCTTCGGGATCATCATCAGCTTGCACTGACCCGGGTGAAATCCATCCGAGAAGCGTTCGGCCATCTGGACAAAAATAGGTTCGATCTCATTTTTCTGGATTACCTGCTCCCCGACGGCACCGGCCTGGAATTTCTTGAAGCCATCAACAACAAGGGGATGGAGATACCGGTGGTGGTTATTACGGGCCAGGGAGACGAGCTGATCGCCTCCCGGATCATCCAGGCCGGTGCCTATGACTATCTCCCCAAGGCCAATGTGAGCAGCAAGGCGCTGCTGCGGATCATCTCCAATGCCCTGGAAAAGGCCGGTTTGAAGCGAGAGATGCGCATGGCTCAGGAGAAGCTGGCAGAGATGTCCGTACGCGATGAATTGACCGGCATGTTCAACCGGCGCTATTTTCGGGAAGCACTGGAACGGGAAATCTCCGGTGCGCAGCGCTACGGTCACGGGCTGGCGCTGTGCATGATCGACCTGGACCATTTCAAGCGGGTCAATGATACTCACGGTCATCTGTGCGGTGACCGGGTCCTCCAGGAGTTCGGAAAGTTGCTGAATGACAGCATCCGCAAATATGATGTGGGCTGTCGCTACGGCGGCGAAGAGTTTGCCGTAATTCTCCCGGACACCTCGCTGGATAAAGCGTCAGCCCTGTGCAAGCGTTTTCGGGAGCGGGTGAAGGAGTATGAATTCACCTACGAGGAGCTGACCCTTCACATTACCGCCAGCGTGGGTGTCACTGCCCGGCCTGCCGATGGTATAATCACCGGCAGGCAGCTGGTGGACCTGGCTGACAAAGCCTTGTACCAAGCCAAAAGCCAGGGCAGGAATCAGGTCGTCGCCATTTAGCCATCCGGTTGAAAAACGGGGGCGAAAGCCGTAATCCAGCATCCATCACATCTGGCTGAATCCATGAAAAAATGAAAACGCCGGGGCATCTTTAACGGATGCACCCGGCGTTTTTTGGTCAAGCTTTCATCAATCGCTCAGGACCGATTCAGCATCAGGATTTCCTGGCGCCGGCATACCCGATGCCTTTGAGGGCCTCTTCCATTTCGCCCAGGATGGTCGGGTCGTCGATGGTGGCCGGCACATTGTAATCCTTGTTGTCGGCAATCTTCTGGATCGTGCCGCGCAGGATCTTGCCCGAACGCGTCTTGGGCAGCCGCTTGACCACTGTGGCCGTCTTGAACGCAGCCACCGGTCCGATGCGGTCGCGCACCATCTGGATCACCTCCTTGACGATCTCGCTTTCGGCCTTCGTCACACCGGCTTTGAGCACCACGAAACCCACCGGCACCTGGCCTTTGAGGCTGTCATCCACCCCCAGCACCGCGCACTCGGCCACGTCCGGATGGTCGGAGAGCACCTCCTCCATGGCCCCCGTGGAGAGCCGGTGGCCGGCCACGTTGATGATATCGTCCGTGCGGCTCATCACGAAGGCATAGCCGTCCGCATCGATGAAACCCGCGTCGGCCGTCTTGTAGTAGCCGGGGAACTCTTCCAGGTAGGACTCTACGTAGCGGGCATCGTTCTGCCACAGCGTCGGCAGCGCACCCGGAGGCAGCGGCAGCTTCACCACCAGCGCACCGATCTCGCCCGCGGCCACCTGCTTGTTGTCGTCGTCCACCGCCTGCAGGTTCCACCCCGGTGCCGGCTTGGTGGGTGAGCCTTCCTTCACCGGAAACTCATGCAGGCCCAGGCAGTTAGCGGCGATGGCCCAACCCGTCTCCGTCTGCCACCAGTGGTCCACCACCGGTACCTTCAACGCATCTTCGGCCCAGTGCAGGGTGTTGGGGTCGAGGCGCTCGCCGGCCAGATACAGGGCCTTGAAGTTGGACAGGTCGTAATTCTTCATCAGCTCGGCGTTGGGATCCTCGCGCTTGATGGCCCGAAAGGCCGTGGGTGCGGTGAACATGGCCTTGACCTTGTGTTCGGCGATCACCCGCCAGAATACCCCGGCATCCGGCGTACCCACCGGCTTGCCTTCGAACAGGATCGTCGTGCAGCCCTTGAACAGCGGGCCGTAGACAATGTAGCTGTGACCCACCACCCAACCCACGTCAGAGGCTGCCCAGTAAACATCCCCCGTGTCCACGTTGTAGATGTTTTTCATGCTCCATTTCAGGGCCACCACATGGCCGCCGTTGTCGCGTACCACGCCCTTGGGTTCGCCCGTGGTGCCCGAGGTGTACAGAATGTACAGCGGATCGGTGGCTGCCACCGGCACGCAGTCTGCCGGCGAGGCCGCGGACATGGCTTCCACCCAGTCCACATCCCGGCCGGCGATCATGGACGCCTTTTCCATGGGGCGCTGAAGGATGATGCACTTGCCCGGCTTGCTGGTGCTCATGTCGATGGCCTTGTCCAACAGCGGCTTGTAGGCGATGATCTTCTTCACTTCGATGCCGCACGACGCCGTCACGATCACCTTGGGTTTGGCGTCGTTGATGCGCGTGGCCAGCTCCTTGGCCGCAAACCCGCCGAACACCACCGAGTGCACCGCCCCGATGCGCGCGCAGGCCAGCATGGCCATGGCCGCTTCGGCGATCATGGGCATGTAGATCAGCACCCGGTCACCCTTTTCCACCCCCTGGGCCTTGAGCACCCCGGCAAAACGGGCCACCTCGTCGCGAAGCTGGCTGTAGGTGTACTTCTTGATGGTGTCGGTCACCGGGCTGTCGTAGATCAGGGCCAGCTGGTCTCCCCGTCCCTGGTCGATGTGATAATCCAAGGCGTTGTAGCAGGTGTTGATCTCACCGCCGGTGAACCAGCGGTAAAAAGGTTTGTTTGAGTCATCCAGCACCTTGTCCCAGCGCTTGTACCAGTGGCAGTCTTCCGCCGCCTTCGCCCAGAATCCGTCTGGATCGTTGATCGACTGTTCAAATGCAGTTTGGTAGGGATTGGTCATGTGGCCTCCTTTTGGCGTTGTTAAAAAAAAATGAAAGGGGAACATTGTTGCATGGTGATTGCATTATCCCGGTTCCATGTGTTCCGAGGCTATTCCGGATTCGTGGTTTCGGGGATAACCGATTGTGACCGTCCGGCAGCCTCCTCGGTGGGGAACAGGCGAGATCATCAGGGAACAATAGAGAAAAATAACGATTAATGTCAAGAATAAAAGATGAATTTCATACAGTATGTGAATGGTCGAATCCCTCTACCCGGTTTCGATTTCTGAGAAATGCGACAAACGCTAAAAAGATAGGCGCCATCAGGTGGCATTGGGGTTTTGTCATTGGGCAAGCATCCCTTGCCATATGTGCATGCCTTCGCCAACGGATTCCTGGATGCAGAAATCCTAGCGCTGACGCTTCGCCTGTGTTGACCCGTGATTGCTTTTCAGATATCGTTTCCCAAGTGTTTCCAGCACCCTTTTCAACCCCTGGATCGCGACAACCCTCAAAGGAAGCATTCCATGCCGTCACTGAAAGCCATCATTCACGAGAGCCTGTTGCTCAAACTTTTGGCCAGCGTCGGCTTGCTGTTGCTTCTGTCCCTCGCGGTGTGGGGATTCTTCAATTTTCGATACATGCAGCAAAAGATGGTAGGCAACATCACCGCAGGCACTCAGCGGCTAAGCAACACCATCCGCCTGGGTACCCATTATGCAATGATGCTCAACTCCAGGGACGACATCAAACAGATCATCAACAACATTTCCAAGCAGCACGACATCGTCAATATCCGCATCTACAACAAGCAAGGGGAGATCAAATACTCCAATCATGACGCCGAAATTGACACGGTCACCAACATCAAGGACGAGGCCTGCTACATCTGCCACCGCAGCGATCCACCGGTGCATCAGGTGTCACTGGCCGAAACGGTGCGCACCTTCCGGTCGGAGAGCGGCTACCGGCTGATGGGCGTCATCAGCCCGGTGTACAACGAACCGGGCTGTTCCACCGATGCCTGCCACGTCCATCCGCCGGATAAAAAGGTGCTGGGTGCCATCGACCTGGTCGTTTCGCTGGAAGAAGCAGATCGGGAGTTGGCCCGCTACGAAAGAAACCTGGTGGCCCTGGCCGCCTTCATTTTTCTGACCACATCGGCCATGATCCTCCTTTTCATTTATCGGTTCGTGAAATATCCAATCAAAAAACTCATCGACGGCACCCGGCGCATAGAAATGGGAGATTACTCGGCACCGGTGGAAATTGACCAGGCCGATGAAATGGGGCAATTGGCCAAGGCCATTCGACAGATGGGCACGGCCATCGACAGCAAGCAGAGCGAACTCAACAAGCAGCGCGACCAGTTCCAGAACCTGTTCGAAATGGTGCCCTGCGTCATCACCGTACAGGACCGGGGCTACCGGCTCATCGGCTACAACCGTGAATTTGCAGACAAGTTCGCACCTAAACCCGGTGATTTCTGCTACCATGCCTACAAGGGACGGTGGGAGAAATGTGTGGACTGCCCGGTAGAAGCCACCTTTGCCGACGGGCAGTCCCACTACAGTGAAGAGACCGGCGTGGACAAGGACGGCAGCATCAAACACTGGATTGTACGCACCTCACCCATCCGCGATGAAACCGGCGAGATCGTGGCGGCGATGGAAATGAACCTGGACATTTCCGAACGCAAGCAATTGGAAGAAAAACTGGAACTGTCCGAAAAAAAATACCATGCTATCTTCAACAACATTCCCAACCCGGTCTTCGTATTGGATATCCGGCGTTTGGAGATCCTGGATTGCAACAAGAGTGTCCAGGCGGTTTACGGCTTGGAGAGGGAGCACTTGATCGGCACTTGTTTCTTGAACCTATTCGAACCGGATGAGCGCGAGACCATAGCCTTTCGCATGGCCACCACGGCGGTGCTGAACCAGGTTCGTCATGTGGGTGCCGATGACCGGCTGCGCTATGTGGACATCCGCATCTCCCCGTCCGAATACACCGGTCAACAAGTGCTGCTGGTAACCATCAGTGATGTGACCAAACGACTGGAAGCGGAGCAGCAGCTGATCCAGGCCAGCAAAATGGCCACCCTCGGCGAGATGGCTACCGGCGTCGCCCATGAGTTGAACCAGCCATTGTCGGTTATCAAGACAGCCAGTAATTTTTTCATGCGCAAACTGAAGAAGAAAGAGCCCATCCGCGATGAAATTCTGCTGACCATGTCCGAAGAGATCGACAGCCATGTGGAACGAGCCACCAAGATCATCAACCACATGCGGCAGTTCGGCAGAAAATCGGATCCCAACCTGGAACCGATTCTGCTCAACGAGGTACTCGAACGGGCTTTCGAAATATTCAGTCAGCAACTCAAGGTGCGCGGCATCGACGTCATATGGCAGACGGATCCTGATCTGCCACGGGTGATGGGTAACCCCAGCCGCCTTGAGCAGGTGATCATCAACCTGCTCATTAACGCCCGGGATGCCATCGAAGATCGATCCGACCACACGCCGGAAAGCATAATCCCCCGCATGATCACGCTGGTCACCACCAGAAACACGAAGACGGTCACCGTGTCGGTGTGCGATACGGGGAGCGGTGTGCCGGAGCCGATCCGGAGCAAGATTTTCGAGCCCTTCTACACCACCAAAAAAGTGGGCAAGGGAACCGGGCTGGGGCTATCCATCAGCTACAGCATCGTCAAAGAGTGCGGCGGTAAAATCGATGTTACGGCGAACCCGGGGGGCGGCGCGTGTTTCAACCTGCACTTTCCCATTGTGAAAGATCCTTCATGACCGGCGACATCCTTATCGTGGACGACGAGGCGGGCATCCGCAAGGTTTTGGGCATTTCCCTGGCCGATCTGGGATACACGGTGCATGCGGCGGAAGATGCAGCGACGGCCCTGACAATCATCGACGCTGTCCGTCCGTCCATCACCCTCACCGACATCAAGATGCCCGGCATGGACGGCATCGAACTGCTCAGGGCCATCAAGGCGCGCTACCCGGACACGGAGGTGGTTATGCTCACCGGCCACGGCGACATGGACCTGGCCATCGAGAGCCTCAAGTTCCAGGCAACCGATTTCATCACCAAACCCATATCCGAGGATGCATTGACCGTAGCCCTGAAGCGGGCAGGCGAACGCATCGAGATGCGACGTCAGTTGAGGGCCTACACCGAGAACCTGGAACATCTGGTGGAAGAAAAATCCCGTCAACTCATCGAGGCGGAACGCCTGGCCGCGGTAGGGGAGACGGTGGCAGGACTCTCCCACACCATCAAGAATATCACCGGCGGTCTGGACGGCGGATTGTTCGTTTTAGGAAAAGGCATCGAACTGGAAGACGCCGCATATGTGAAGCAAGGATGGGAACTGGTGCGGGGGAATGTGGACCGGATAAAAACCCTTTCGCTGGACCTGTTGAACTTTGCCAAATCCGACCGGCTGGAATATCGGCAGGTGAATCCCGAACAACCCGCCCGCGACGTCTTCGATTTGATGCGATCCCGGGCCCAGGATCACGGGATGGATCTAATCTTGGACACAGCGGCCGGACTGATCCCGACACAGATGGACCCCGAGGGCATTTATCAGTGCCTGCTGAACCTGGTCACCAATGCCATCGATGCCTGTGTGGATACGGAACCTGGGGACGAGGCGCAGCGTATCATCCTGTCCGTCCGCCCAACAGAAGACGGGGGCATATGCTATCAGGTGGCGGATACGTGTTGCGGAATGGACGAACGGACGAAAGCCCGACTGTTCCAGCGGTTTTTTACCACCAAGGGTGAACGGGGTACGGGCATCGGCCTCATGCTCACCCGAACCATCGTTCACCGCCATAACGGAACCATAGATGTCACCTCTCAGCCCGGGAAGGGGGCGTGCTTCACCATCAATCTGCCAGGTCAAAAAACCTGACCCATGGATCACCGGCTCGGGTGGCGCGAGGGGCGATGGATGGGGAATCAGGTATCCGATAGAAAGCCCCCGCATTGCAGGAAAAGGGCAATACTGCCGGACGAAAATTTTGCGCATTTACCCTCAAAATAGCTGGCGATATCCAAGCCAATCCTCACTTTTTATTTTTTAACATTTCGAAATAAAACACTATTATTCAAATTCCGAAAAAAATAAAAAACTAATTGACATTCAATAATATTCCCGACTATTAAAGTCGGGAATAAACTCTATCAAATGGGTCAAGAAATAAGCTGACAAGATAAGTCAGGAAGAAGTCGAATGCTGGTTCCACCCAAGAAAAACCAGTATGCCCTGCGCGCCATTTTTGAACTGGCCAAACATATGGACCAGGGGCCGATCAAGATTTCTGACATCGCCACCGCCCAGTCCATTCCCTTGAGATTTTTGGAAGTCATCCTCAATCAACTCAAGGCCAGCGGCATCGTCGATTCCAAGCGCGGCTTCTATGGCGGTTATTTTCTGGTCAAACCGCCCAACCAGGTGTCCGTCGGGGATGTGCTGCGTTTTCTCAGCCGGGATCTGTCGCCCAGAGACTGCATCGCCTGCGTATCAAAAACCAGTTGCCCATTTGACGGCCGGTGCGCCTTCTCATCCATGTGGATTCGGGTGAAGGAGGCGGCCTTCAGCATATATGACGAAACCTCTTTTCAGGACCTGATCGACCGGGAGCAGGATGCCGGATGGTCGAGTGAGCAATGAGGGCGGGATTCCCGCACGAACCATAGAACTGCATACCCTAAGGATGTCAACGATGCGGAAAGGAACAGTTGATTTGAAAACAGGTGGCATGCTGCTGGTCATGGTCATGGTTTTTGTGTTTGCCGCAGGGGCCGTGAAGGTCGACACGTCGGTTGAAGGCCCAATAAAAAGCGGTGCGGATCTGATCATGATCGATACCATGAAGACCTTGGGCCCACTGGAACGGCCACCGGTGCCCTTTTTCCACAGCCGCCACACCGAAGCCCTGGCCAAAATAAGCCGGGACTGCAACACCTGCCACATGGCCGACGACAAGGGGCGCCTGTCGCCCAAATACAAACGTCTGGTCGATGCGGATCGGCAGACGGTGACCGACACCTACCATATCAACTGCATTGCCTGCCACCGCGAACTGGCCGGTCCGGGTCAAAAGAGCGGACCACAAACCTGCGGGGGGTGTCATCAGGAAAATCCCGCGGTCGCCTCCACGTGGAAGGACCTCGCCTTCGATAAATCCTTACACTACCGCCATGTGAAGGCCAACGCGGAAAAATGTGAGCGCTGTCACCACGAATACGACAAGCAGGCCAAGCAGCTGGTTTATGCCAAAGGCAAGGAGGGTTCGTGTGCCTATTGCCATAAGGACACACCGGTTGACAACGCCATGGTACTGAAGGAAGCCTCCCATTTCCAGTGCATCGGCTGTCACCGGGACCGCATGGCCAAAAACCAACAGGCCGGCCCCATCGGTTGCGTGGGTTGCCACGATGCCGACTATCAGATGGGGATCGAGGTGGTCAAGGAGGTGCCCCGAATGAAACGCAACCAGCCGGATGTCGTCTTGGTTAAAACCGGTGAAGAAGCCCGGCCGGACAACCAATGGCCGACAGCCATGCACCCCGTGCCGTTCGACCACCGATCCCACGAGACCTACAGTAGCAGCTGCAAGGTCTGCCACCATGCCAGCCTGCAGTCTTGTGCCAGCTGCCACACCAATGCCGGCAAAAAAGAGGGCGACCATGTTAAGCTGGCCCAGGCCATGCATAGTGTGACCGATCAAGCCAGCTGCATCGGCTGCCACCAGGAAAAGCAAAAAGTGCCCGAGTGTGCCGGTTGTCATGCGTTCATCGCCAAACCGGCCAATCGCCAGGATCCGTCCTGCAAAGCCTGCCACATGGCCCCGCTGCCGGCCTACGTAAATCCGGCCAATGCCGAAGAGACCGCGGACGTGGCCCAGGACCTGCTGCAGGCGCGTGACCTGAAGACCCAAACCTACGCGGCCGACAAAATCCCCGAGAAGGTGACCATTGGCAAGCTGTCGGATCGATTCGAGCCGGCGGTTTTGCCCCACGGAAAAATCGTCAATGCCCTGGTCGACAAAATCAGTCCCAGCAAGCTGGCCGGCTACTATCACAGCGAACCGGGGACCCTGTGCCAGGGCTGCCATCACCACAGTCCGCCCGCGGAAAAACCGCCGGCCTGCAGTAACTGCCACGGCGAAACGATTGAGGGGGCCGACGCCTTCAGACCCGGGTTGGTGGGTGCTTACCATCAGCAGTGCATCGGCTGCCATGAAAACATGGGCATCGAAAAACCCGATTCCCGGGATTGTAATGCCTGCCATGTGGAAAAGAAAAAAGGATAGGGGCCGCTCCATACGGCCATAAACCGCAAGTTGAGGGTGAACCATGTCACTTTCCAGGAGAAAATTTCTCGGTTGGATCGGCGCGGCGGGCATGACCGCCGCAGCCGGTCGTAAGGCGTCTGCCGCCACCACGCACCATTTCGAAGGCTATCCGGATTCGATGGCGGTGCTCCACGACACCACCTTGTGCATCGGCTGCCGCCGGTGCGAGGGGGCCTGCAACACAGTCAACGAACTGCCGGCACCGGAAGTGCCCTTTACCGATCTCAACGTCCTCGAAAAGCAGCGGCGCACTACATCCAAAGCCTATACCGTGGTCAATCAGAAACCGGGAAATGGCAGCGGGCCCATGTTTGTCAAAAATCAGTGCAATCATTGCCTGGAACCCGCCTGCGCCTCGGCATGCTTCGTCAACGCCTTCACGAAAACCAAAGAAGGCGCGGTGGTCTATGACGCCTCCGTCTGTGTGGGTTGCCGCTACTGCATGATCGCCTGTCCCTTCGAGATCCCGACCTATGAGTACGACAGTGCCTTTTCGCCCCGGATAATGAAGTGCACCATGTGCCATCCCCGGGTGCTTGAAGGCAAGCTGCCCGGATGCGTGGAATCGTGCCCGACCGAAGCCCTGATTTTCGGCAAGCGCGACGACCTCCTGAACATTGCCCGCCAACGCATCACCCGTCGACCGAACAACTATGTGGACCACATTTACGGCGAACGGGAGATGGGCGGTACCTCATGGCTCTACCTGTCGGGGTGCCCTTCGAAACCATCGGCATGCGCATGGACTTGGGCATTACCCCGGCACCCGAACTGACCGCCGGCGCCCTGGGAGCGGTGCCCATGGTCGTGGGCATTTGGCCCGTTCTGCTCACCGGCATCTACGCCATGAGCAAACGCAAAGAGAAAATTGCCGCCGAGGAGAAAGCCCAGGCCTTGGCAACGGCCCTGGCCGACGCCGATGCACAGGCGACCGCCAAAATGGATGCCGCCATGGAAAAGGCCAAGCAGGACAAGGCCACCGCCGTCGAAAAGGCCGTCAAAGAGGCCCTCGACGCCGACGCCAAGGCGCGGGCGGAGGCCAACGCCGCGGCTGCTGAACCGCAAGAAGCGCCGGATGAAAACGAAAAAGACGCTTAATCGGCGTCGCTGACGAATCGCACGACACTTTTCAGGAGGAATCCTTTATGTCTGAAGATACTGCCACCATGGGCAAACCGACTCTCTCACCGTTCAACATCGTGGCCGGTGTCATTTTACTGGTGGGGGGAATCCTGACCATCCTGCGATTTACCCAGGGGCTGGATACGGTCACCAACCTGTCCGACTACAACCCCTGGGGCATATGGATCGGCTTCGACCTGTTGGTGGGTGTCGCCTTGGCTGCCGGCGGGTTCGTCACCTCGGCCGCGGTGTATCTTTTCGGGATGAAACACTATCACGCCGCCGTTCGTCCGGCCATCCTGACCGGTTTTCTGGGCTACGCACTGGTCGTTTTGGCCCTGCACTACGACGTGGGTCGTCCCTGGCGCCTGCCCTACCCGTTTATCATGCAGCGGGGCACCACCTCCTTGCTCTTCGAAGTGGCCGCCTGCGTGGCCCTTTACCTGACGGTGCTCTTTATCGAATTTTCACCGGCAGCCCTGGAGTGGCTGGGGCTCAAACGTGCACGCAACATCGTGGTCAAACTGACCATACTGCTGACGATCTTCGGTGTGGTGCTGTCCACTCTGCACCAATCTTCGCTGGGGGCCCTGTTTCTCATCGCGCCGTCCAAGCTTCACCCGTTATGGTACACGCCGTACCTGCCGGTCTACTTCTTCGTCACCGCAGTGATCGCCGGACTCTCCATGGTGATCTTCGAAAGTACGTTGTCCCACCGCTTTTTTTCACACAAAATGGACGCCACTCACCTGGCCGAAAAGGACACCGTGCCCCTGGGCTTCGGCAAGGCGGCCGCGTTCGTGCTGGCCGGCTATTTTATCATCAAGGTCATCGGTATCAGTGCCGGCAACACCTGGCATTACCTGGCCACCGGATATGGCGCCTGGTACCTGGTGGAGTTGTTGGGCTTCGTTGCCTTGCCGGCCTTTCTCTACGCGGTGGGGGTGCGGGACAAGAACGTCACCCTGATCCGCTGGACCGCCGCCTGGACCGTCTTGGGCATCGTCGTCAACCGCTTCAACATCTGTCTGGTGGCCTTTAATTGGCATCTGCCCGCCAGCGAACGCTATTTTCCCCACTGGATGGAGATCGGCATCAGCGTGTTCATCGTCACTCTGGGCATCGTGATCTACCGATTCATCGTCACCCGCATGCCCGTGCTCTATGAACACCCGGACTACGATGCCCATTAACCGTTAAAGGAAAAGCAACCCCCC
>CAVQUU010000005.1:0-47188 GCA_963716825.1 uncultured delta proteobacterium | reverse complement strand
GAAAAACGGTTTTGCCGCCGGACAACAACCAGTGGTAAAGCATGGCAAAGCCCTGGTGATGGTTCAGTTCGGGGTATTTCCCGATCAGGGCGACGGCGGCATGCTGGGTCACCTCGCCGTTTGGTGCGGACTGCCGTGAAAGCGCCGCGAGGTCGTCGCACACGGCGGCCATGGCATCGATATCCTGTTTGATTTCAGCAACCGATCGCACCTGGAATTTCTCGGTTTTATACATGCCGCAGAAGGTGCAGCGGTTCCAGGGACAATTGCGGGTCAAACGGACCAGCAGGGAGTTGTTTCCCCTCGCTGGGCGGCCGGTACACGCCTGTTTCAAATGCATATTTATCAGTAGTGGGTTGAGTCATTGTCGATCCTTTTGCCCTGTTTCTTTCCCATCGCCCGACGCCGGCATGCATGGGATCCTCAGCCCCTGTCGCGATAGCGGATTAAATTCATGGCCATCATTGTCGCCACAACGTCGCGAGTCTGGTTGAGCATTTCGCAAAAGGAGAACAGCACCCCCCGATCGGGTTTGCTGCGCGACGGTTTGACCTTGTGCACAGTGACACGCAGGGTGAGCGCATCGCCGGGCCGCACGGGTTTCAGCCAGCGCAGCGCATCGACACCCGGGCTTCCCAGGCTGGCCCTATCTGGCAGATAGTGCTCCACAAACAGCCGCATGAACAGACTGCAGGTGTGCCAACCGCTGGCGATCAGCCCGCCGTATACCGTTTGCCTGGCACCATCCGGATCGGTGTGAAAAAGCTGCGGATCAAACTGCTTGCCAAACTGGACGATCTGCGCTTCGGTGATGGTAACCGGCCCGAACTCATGGACGGCGCCGGTCGCATAGTCTTCCAGGTAGCGCTCCTGCGGCGTGGTGCTGAAATGGCCTGTTCGCATTTGCGTGATTCCTTGTGCAGCGGTCTTCAAACCTTGATCGCCGGGTTACTGTCTAAGATGCATCGTATCGACCGATTTTCATCTGCCGTCCAAGATCCTTTCCGACCTGTCAAAGCAATCGCCGGGCATACTGGTCGCGCGGGCATGCCTGCTGGTTTGAACCCGGCCATGGCGGCCTGGATATCATAAGCCACGAAACGAACGGTCAACGCCCAGGTCTCCGTCGCCCAGTGAAATGATCCCGTCAACGCCGGGACGCCGGCTGTCAATATCCTCGAGCACACGGCGAAAGGCCTCAAGATTGCCATGAACATCAGATAATACGGCGAGTTGCATAATCTGGAAGATACCAGAAAACCGCATCCAATGAAACTGAGAAATCACGCATGAACGGTCCGTATCCCTTCACACGACAGGTTGGGTTCAAGATCGCAAAGAAGGCTATCCCCATTCAGCCGTCCGCCTGTATCAGGGTGTTTTTCATATCCTGTGGTTCCCGTCGCTTACCACACGCCATACAGGCGCCTGGTATTTTCCGAAACCGCTTCCATCACCGCCGCTTCCGGGACCGCTTTGATCTGCGCAATCGTCTGGATGGAAACCGACAGGTTGGCCGGTTCGTTGCGCGTCTGCGGGACGGGGCCCAACACCGGGCTGTCCGTTTCGACCAGCAGACTGGCAAGGGGGAGCCGTTTGACCAGTTTTTGTTTCTGTCGGGAACGGATGACCGAGGGAGGGATCGAAAAAAAATATCCCGCTTCAACCGCTGGCAGCGCGGCACCGGCCTTGCCGTCAAAGGCATGCATCTGGACCCGGGTGGCACTGTTTTCCAGCAGGAGGGCGATTGCATGACGGCCGGCGGATCGTGAATGAATGTTCAAGGGCAGCTCCAGCACTTTGGACAATTCAACAAACCGTTTTAAGATTTCTCTTTGCACCTCTTTTTGGGAATCTTCCTTGACTACCCAATAGTCCAGTCCAACCTCACCGATGGCAACCAGATGAGAGCAATTCAGGCGGATGAAAGCGACCATCTCATCGGCCTGATCCAGATCGAGAATCGTCGGATAGAGCCCGGCCGCCGCCTTGATCATGGGATAGGTCCTGGCCAGCGCTACATTCTTGCGGGCATCGCCGAGGTTTTCGCCAACAGCGACAATCGCCGCCACGCCGGCCCATTGTGCACGTGTCAGCACCTCGGCCCGGTCCGGGTCAAAGGCAGGATCACAGATGTGGGCATGCACATCCACGAGTTGGGTGTCTGGCATAGGCTATGATTTTGACCGATTTTTTAATTTTCTATCGGCTGGCATTTTTTTGTGTCTTTTTGTTTGCACCCGATGGCCGTATGAATAGCGCCTTCCAACCGGTCCATGTCACCATAACCATGGTCGCCCTGGCAGATTTCAGTCATAATGCCCTTTTTTCAATATGGGCAATCAAATCGTTCGCAGAATTGATTCAGCACCGCCAGCAGGGCCTCGGGCAAGTTTCGCCTGGCCTGCCGAACGATATCGGCGGGCATCGTTTTGTAATAGGCCTGGGCAATCGCACCGGCGATGCAGGCCATGGTGTCCGCATCGCCGCCTAATGAAATGGCATTTTTCACTGCGGTTGCGTAGTCCTTTGAATCGAGAAAGGCAATGATGGACTGGGGGACGGAACCCTGGCAGGAGACATCGAAACGATAACCCGCCCTGATGTCATCGACGCTGCACCTCAGATTGTAGGCGAACCGGGTTTCGATCTGCCTTCGTATGGTCGCTTTGTCCGCATCTTTCCTGGCCAGAAAAACGGCCAGCGCGGTTGCCTGGGCGCCCTTGATGCCTTCCGGATGATTGTGACTGACCTCGGCGGATCGTTTGGCATGGACCAACACATCTTCAATGGACTCGAAAGCGAACCCCACAGGAGACACCCGCATGGCCGAACCGTTGCCGTAACTATAATAAGGAATGCTGTTGGGGTCCCAGATCCAGTGCCAGAATGATCCGCCGTAGGGCAGATTGGGGAAATTTCGGGCAAAGCACTTGATCGCCGCGCGATAGTCCGTGCAGCGGATAATGGCGTTGGCGACCGCGAGGGTCAGGACCGTATCGTCGGTAAACCCCGCCACCACCAAGGGAAATGCAACCGTTTTGATCGGGCAGCTTTCATAGGGAGATCCGATCATGTCGCCGGCAATTGCTCCGATCATGGTTAGATCCTCGACAGGTTGATCAACATCAGACAATCCGTTCGGCTGCAGCGCATTGGCAGCCGACACTGTCTGCTTTGCACATCAACGCGAACCGGGAGAACGGATCCTGACGATATCTGCAGCAAACTCGAAAATCGCTCAATGAAGGCAGGGCTGGCGTGGAGGCATCAACGTATGGTAAACGGCCGCGTGAAGTTTCGGATGGGTATGAAATGCGTTATCTGTAAAGTACGCGAAAGGATTTCCGACATCAAGTTATCTTTGTATGAATTTATCCTGCCCGGCGCCATTAAGCGCTGACCCGCCTCTCCGGGTGCCGGATTCCCGGCCGGACCTTGCGGACCCGGTCCGGTTTGCCCAGGGAGCGTTTATTGCCGGCGTCCCTGACCTGGACCCGCCGGCCGTCGAACGGGACGTCCTTCAGGCTGCGCCGGACTTTATCGGCGGCAGCGCTGGCCACCTCGAAAAACGAGAATTCGCGTTTGAGTTCGATCCGGCCGATCTGCTGGGAGCGGATGCCGGAATGGTCGCACACCAGGCGCACGATGGCACCTTCATTGATTTTATCCAGGCGACCGACGTTGATGAAAAAGCGCTGTGCACCGGGCGCGTCCGGTCGAACCTGGCGGCCATTGCCGGCAGGGCCACCGGCCGCCGGACGCACCGCAGCATTGATGTCGCCCGCTTCGCGGTAGTCTTTGAAAAAACGGTTGAAATCGGCGGCCATGAATCGCAGGATCAATTCCTCCCGGTCGAGACCCGCCAGGGCCTGGCTGACCGCGGGCAGGTAACTGGCAAAGGCCTCCGGGTCCACCGGTGTCTCGACGATCCGGTCCACGAAACCGTCGAGCTGCCGTTCACAGATCGCCCGGCCATTGGGGAATTTTCGGAATTCGAAACGCATGGCGTTGGCCCGTTCCATCGTACGGAGCCGGCCGACCTCCCGGGGGGTGGACAGGGCGATGGAGACCCCCGAACGACCGGCCCGCGCGGTTCGGCCGCTGCGATGGGTGTATATATCGGGATCATCGGGCAGGTTGTAATGGATGATATGAGAGATCGCATCCACATCCAGGCCGCGGGCGGCCACATCGGTGGCCACCAGGAGCCGGATCGACTGCTGCCGGAATTTGCGCATGACATGGTCACGCTGGGCCTGGCCCAAGTCACCGTGGAGGGCATCGGCCGGGTACCCCTCCTGCATCAGGGCGTCAGCCACGCTCTGGGTTTCCCTGCGGGTGCGGCAGAACACCAGCCCGAAAATTCCGGGCGTGAAGTCGATGATGCGTTTGAGCCCCTGGTAGCGGTGCCGCTCGTTCATCACGTAACAGGCGTGGGTGATGTTGGGGGCAATGCGCTGGCGCCCGCCCAGCGATACCTTGTACGGATCGTCGAGATAGGTCTGGGCGATGGCCGCGACCGCCGGCGGCATGGTGGCTGAAAACAGCCAGGTCTGGCGATCGGCCGGCATCTGTTTCAGGATCCGGTCGATATCCTCCTGGAAACCCATGTTGAGCATTTCATCAGCCTCGTCCAGCACACAGGTGGCCGTGTGAGACAAATCGACTGCTCGGCGCTGCATCAGATCGATCAGGCGGCCGGGCGTGGCCACGACGATCTGGGAGCCATCGCGCAGCTGGCGGATCTGGTGGGCGATGCTGGCACCGCCATAAACCGCCGCCACGCGGATCCTGGGCAGGTAGCGGCCATATCCTTTGAGGTCGTCGGTAATCTGCAGACACAACTCCCGGGTAGGACAAAGGATCACGCTCTGGGGGTTCTTCAGGGCGGGATCGACCCGCTGGAGCAGCGGCAGGCCGAAGGCAGCGGTTTTACCGGTACCGGTCTGGGCCAGTCCGATAAAGTCACGGCTCCCGTTTAGCAGCTCGGGCAGGGCCGCGGCCTGAATCGGCATCGGTGCGTCGAATCCCAACTCCTCAAGGGCGCGAAGCAGTTCTGCCCGAAGGCCTGTTGTCTTGAAATCCATCTGTCCGGTTCTCCTTTATTTTACCACAAAAAAAGCCGTCCAGCTCGATCCGGACGGCTTTATCGCTTTAAAATGGAAACCAACTGCCGGCCGAATCCAATCGGCGGCCGACGAGCGGTTGTATTATGGTTGAGGCGGCTTATAGCCGCGTCAGTGGGTTTTGGCAATCATTTTGTGGGCAACCGCCATCATTCACCTCAACCCGCGGCCGGCGGTGACACACGGGAAGCGATGCACTGCTGGCTCTCCTTCAGGGGGTATTTGCCCGAGATATCCCGGTAAAACGCCCGGATCACGGCCATGTCGGCGTCGATGTCGCCGGTCGGCTGGACGATAGGGCCAAATCCGCCGACCTTGCGCCGGTAGTCCAGGAAACCGAGCACGATGGGTACGCCGGCACCGTTGGCGATGTGATAGAATCCCGATTTCCAGTACAATACGCGCTTGCGGGTCCCCGAGGGCGGCACCACGAGAACCAGACGGTCGCGCTGCTGGAATCGTTCGATGGACTGAGCCACCACATTGTTGGTACGGGACCGGTCGATGGGCAGTGCGCCCAACCAGCGAAACAAGGGTCCCAGCGGCCAGCGGAACCAGGCGTCCTTCATCATGATCACGGCATTCAACCGGTGAATGAAGGCCAGGCAGAGCGTAAAAATAAAATCCCAGTTTGAGGTATGGGGAGCGGCAATAATGACATATCGGGGAAGATCCGGTTTGTGTCCCTCGGATTTCCATCCCGCACATTTGAAGACCAGCAGCGCCATCCAGCGCACCAGTGTCCGCATCACGATCGTTTCATGGATGGTCATGGTTATCGCCTTTTTAAAGGTTCGAACGCCTTTCAAAACCATGCCATCGGGTTGCGTGCGGTCAATAAGGGGCCATTGGATTCAGAGTGACCGTGGGCTGACTATGTTGGCGTTGAGACTTGTTCAGTTAAACTTAGCCGTTTGTATGCCATTGGCACCGGCAAAACAAAGCCTTTTACGGTTATTACAATTGTTTTACACGGCCCCCCGCAGATCGATTAAACGGATCGGCAGGTGCCGGCTCATGATGCCTGAGTCATTTCAAGGCGCCTCCACGGCCCCCCGATCCCCGTTCCTTTTCATCTGATTGCAACTTCCGGTACGGCTCGATTCCGCCAGTATTCTTCCCATCAGGCTTTTCAGTGCATCGAAATTTCTCTTAAAATCCTTCACCCGCGCGTCATCACGGATGATCAGCTGCTCTCCGGTGCTGAAGGCCAGATGATGCGCCCTGCCATCCAGCCGGTCATGGTAATTTCCGCAAGACGGGCATTTGACAAGGGCGCCGGATTCCGAGAGAATGGTTCGGGCGACGCTGCGCTTATGGTTTTCGTCCATTCTGAGCATCGAAAAAATGGTCATGCTGTCCGCCTTAAGTGCTTTCATGCCGGGGATTCAGGACAGCGCCTGGAAAAAACAGGAAATGCCGATTCCGGTGAACCATCATGCCAGCGAGGATACCCGGGTTATTCCGAAATCACAATCGCATATGTGAAAATAAGAATGATTCCCCAAAATACAACCGTTTAGAACGCATCGCGCGGGTATCTCAAATTGCTATGGTCCTTCTTCCGAGTCAGCGGAGACAAGGCAACTTGACCGCCCGGCATCGGCGTCCAGGGCGTGTCCGCCGCCCCGGACCTTCCTTTTTGCCCGTAATCGTTATGCGGTTTACGATTTTCGTTTTGTTTCCCGACAATTTTTGATAGGTCAGCCGCCAGGTTTAATTTAAAGCCAATTGAGGAGATGTCATGGACAGCCAATTCAACCGCCCGGATTCCATTTCCAAAGGCGCCTATATCATCAACAAGGCCCAGAGCGTGAAACTCAACCCCAGCGTTCTATACGAGGCGGTGGTGGACCTCTCCTCCGAGGGCCTGTTGACCGCCAACTGCATCAATATGGCGGCAGGGATCCTGCTGGAGGAGCTGGGACTTCCCACCTATTTCTTCGAAAATATCAAGAAGGATTCTTTGAAGCATCTCCTTGCCTCCATCGCCACCAACATCACCGTCAAGGCCGGAAAAGTAGTCCTGGTGGGGCGGGTGGCCCACATTGACTTCGACCTTGAACAGGCAAACAATGTCCAGCGGGTTCGCATCGCCACCCAGGAGACCCGCGACAGCATGGAGAAGATCCTGGAAAGCTTAATCTCCGGCCACCGGCGCGAGTACTACTTCAGCCCCGAGAGCAGCTACTACACCTACATCATCCGGCCCGAAACGGTCCGCGATTTTCCGCGTGAGGCCTTTACGGAATCACATTTCCTGTTCACCCTGGCCGGGGATTACATGACCACCCCCGAACCCACCCGGCAGCGTTACGAAAAATTCCTCAAACAGGCCGAGAGCGCCGTCACCCCCCTGATCGAGGTGTTCAACCTGCCCGAGACCGGGGAGACGCGCCTGATGTTCAACAGCGATTTCGCCTCGCCCCAGCTGCCCGTGCTGCGCAAGCTTTTCGAAGACCACGGTCTGGTGCTCAAGCGCGCCTACTGGGAACCCTATTGGGGCAAATCCCCCGTACCGTCGTCAATTTGCTCCATTTATGCCCGGGGCGAACTCTCCCGCAAAAAGGAAGCGCAGCTGGTAAGCGATTTGTGCGCCTACCTCTCTTTCGCCGTCAACCGCATCACGGACCTTTACGTGGGCGGTCAGCTGACCTTCAACGAGATGCTCTTCGCCGGCAACGCCGCAGATTTCACCCACATGTTCATCTTCAAAGAGCGGGACAACGCCACGGACCGGGAGATCCTGCAAAGTCTGACCAGCATGGACCACAAGGAGGCCTTTGCCGGAAGGATCCACGGCTCCAACAAGTCCACCTATGTCTACAAGGCCATCTTGGAGGCGGTCACCGAGAACCCGGACCTGGTAAAATTCCTCTACGGTCTTTTCGAAAGACGCTTCCATCCGGCGGTCAAAAACCGGATCACCGATACGGCCTTGGATGAGAAGTTCGCGACGTTCAATAAGATCATATCCTCCCGGTTTATGGACAACTGGCTCCACTGCGACATTTTCCGGTTCATGTTCAAAATGGTCGCGTGCACCCTGAAGACCAACTTCTATAAACCCGAGAAGCGATCCTTCGCCTTTCGCTTCGACAATGCGATTCTGGACCCTTTGGTCTTTGACCAGTTCGTCTTCGGCATCTTCTTCGTCAACGGCCACTATGCCTGCGGCACCCACCTGAGGGCCGGAGACATCGCCAGGGGCGGGCTGCGGCTGATCCGCGTCTCCCCGACAAACTACCCCACCGAGATCGACAATGCCGTGCTGCTCAACTACGCATTGGGCCCCAAAGCCCAGCGGCTGAAGCACAAAGACATCTGCGAAAGCGGGTCCAAGGGCGTCGTGGTGCCCCACCCCATCTACGCTAGCTACAGCATGGATGCACTGTACGACTATACCGAGGGAATCATCGACCTGGTGCTCGGCGACGGCAGCATCGTCGACTACTACGGCAAGCCTGAGATGATCTTCTTCGGCCCCGACGAGGGAACCGCACCGTTGATGGATGCGGTGGCTATCCGTTCGCAGGAGCGCGGATACCGCTACTGGAGAACGCTCACCACAGGCAAGCGCATCGGCATCCCCCACGACACTTACGGCATGCTGGAAAACGGCGACCTGTTCGGCCTGCTCGACCGCAAGGAAAAGGGCACGGACCTGCACGTCAACGGCACCTCCGTTGTCGTCACCACGGACATGGACGCCATCTACGAGCGAATCGGCGGCAACGTCGAGATCAGCGGCATGACCACCACCGGGGTCATGGGAGCCTTTAGAACCCTGATCACCCACTATGGGGCCAGAGAAGAAGATCTCAACCTGATGATGACCGGCGGTCCGGACGGCGACCTAGGAGCCAATGAAATCCAGTGCTACAAAGGAAAGATCTGCCTGATCATCGACGGGGGTTCCATCCTGTTCGATCCCCAAGGGCTGGACCGGCAAACGCTGATGGAAATCGCCTTCATGCGACACACCTCGCCCCGGGCCAATACCCGGCACTTCCCCACGGAGAAGCTTAGCGCCCAGGGTTTCATGGTCCCCCTTGCGGCCAAAAATGTCTCCCTGCCCGATGGCACGATCGCGGAAGACGGGGCTCTGTTCCACCGCAATTTCCTTTCGGACCCCGACAACCGGCGGTTCATCAGCCAGGCGGACATCCGGGCCTTCATCCCCTGCGGCGGATTCAAGGACACCATCAACCGCGGCAACGTCAAGAATTTTCTCTCCGTTTTCAAGGAGCTGCAGTTCATCGTCGACGGCGCCAACGTCTTTTTCGATGACGCCGCCAGGCGAACCATCGCCACCACCACCGCCATCAAGCATATCAAGGACACCACAGCCAACAAGGGCGGTGTCTTTTCCAGCTCCATTGCCGAAGTGCTCACCGCCTTTCTGCTCGGAGACGACTACGAGGCCAAGCTGCTGGGCGACACGCAAACCCGCTGGGCCCTGATACGAGATATCATGATACTGGTGGACAGGTATGCCCGGGCGGAAACGGAGATGCTCATCCGGATCCATGAAGCCGACCCATCGGTTCCCCTGTTCGATCTGTCGGAAAAAACCAGTGAGCAGATCTTCGCCCTGCAGCGGATCTGCGAGCAGAACATCGCCGTCATCCTGAAGGATAAAGCACTGATCTGGAAAGTCTTGGAGAACTACATCCCGGCCATCCTGATCAAACGGCTCGGCCGGGGTGCGATCATGGACACGCTGGACGCCGAGGAACTAAAGCCCTACCGGGATGCCATCCTCACCAAGAAGCTCTCATCCATGGCCTTTTACCGCTTCGGCGCCGACTGGAAGGCCTTCATTGGAAAGGTTGAAGCTGACTTCACCGACGGCATCCGAACCATCGCCTCGGCAATGGGCTGATGGTGGTTGATGCGTGTTGTTTCGGAAAGGAAAATGCATCCCCCACCTTGGCGGGGATGAATCGAATAGCCGGACCGGCGCGTCACTTTTTCGGTACACCCACCAATGCCGCACTGACCGCTTCGGCAAGCTTTTCGAGATCATAGGGTTTTTTCAGGTGGGCCGCGGGTCCAAGTCGCTGAGCTTCGCGGATGCGGGCAGTCTCGGCGTAACCGCTGGCAATGACCGCTTTTTGACCGGGGTGGGTATCAAGGATGCGTCTGTAGGTTTCCAGCCCGTCGATCCCGGGATCCATGACCATGTCCAGCAGCAGCAGATCCACCGGTCCGCGGGCGACATAATCAACTGCCGCCTCACCACTGCTGACGGCCTTGGCCTGATAACCGAGCTTGGTCAGCATGGCCGTTGCAATTTCACGCTGTTCGGCCACATCATCCACAATCAGTATGGTTTGCCCGTGTCCCTGATGCTCCGCAAGAGACCATGGGACCGACGCCGCCTTGGCGACTTCCCGTGTGACTGGGAAATAGAGGGTGAACGTGGTGCCGACACCCTCGCGGCTGTGGGTGTCGATGAACCCGTGGTGATCCTTGACCGTTCCCCAGACGACGGCCATGCCCAGTCCCGTCCCGCTTTTGCCCATGACCTTTTTGGAGTAAAAGGGTTCGAAGATCCGCTCCATGTCGTCTTTGGAAATACCGGTGCCGGTGTCCTGAACGATCAGGACGGCGTAGCTCCCTTCCGGCACGGCATCATGGTCGTCCGGGGAACCATCCACGCTGCGATTGGCCGTTTGAATGGAAAGCGTGCCCCCATCCGGCATGGCCTCGGCGGCGTTGCTGACCAGGTTCATGACCGTCTTGAACAGGTGGACCGGCGAGCCCTTGACAGGCTTCAGGTCAGGGTCCAGATGGGATTGTGCGGTCACCGCCGGGTGGAACTGGATCAGTTTTTCAAATTCCGGACTATCCAGGTATTCGGTCACGATGCGGTTGAGGTCGAGCACCTGGAAATCCGCCACACCTCGACGGGCCAGGGTCAGCAGGTCCTGAACGATGGCCGCGGCCTTGCGGCCCGACTGCTGAATGGTCAGCATGGGCTTGCGTAGGTCGCTGTCCGCCGGCAGGTCCTGGAGCAGCAACTCGGGATAGCCGACCAGACCCGACAAAATGTTGTTGAGGTCATGGGCCACGCCGCCGGCCAGGGTACCCAGGGCCTCCATTTTCTGGGCCCGTTGCAGACGCTCCTGTAGGTTGAGCTTCTCCGCTTCGGTAGTCTTACGCTCGTCGAGTTCCTGTTGAAGCCGCTGATTGGTCACTGCCAGTGCGTTGGTTCGCTCCCTGACCAGATCTTCCAACCGGTCCTGATAGGCCTTTACTTCGGCCTCAGCGCGCGCTCTTTCTATAATCTCCTGCTGGTAGGCGGCGTTGGTCGCCTCCAGTCGATGAAAGGCCTTGGCAGAACGGTTGGCCAGGATCATCGCCTGTGAAAAGACGAAAAAGAGCAGCCCGTAGGAAATGGTATACCCGGTCTGGATCAGGTCGTTGGCGTAGAGCATATCGTTGACCACGGTGGCGATGACCAGCAACAGACTGGCCAGCATGACGACGGCGCCAAATCGCCGCCGCAAGGCCGCCTTGAGAACTACCCAGGCAATATAGCCAAGCATCAGGCCGATTAGAGGAGTCATGAAGGGAAACATGCCGGTGAAAATGGTGGTCGGCGCCAGCAGGGTGACCAGCGCCAGAACCGCACCGATGACCAGGCTGCCCTGATAGATCCCCAACGTGCATTCACCTGGAAACAGAGACCGGACAAAAGCGATGCCCAGCGGTGCGCCGATATAGACACACAGCCATTCCATGCGTACGGTCATCTGCCAGTCGAGGCTGGGAAACAGGTCGATCAGAAAGACCTCACCGGTCAGTCCGGCCCGCAGGCCGAAAAAAAGACACAGCAGGGCAAAATAGAGATTGAAGCGATCCGAAGGTCGAAAAGCAAACAGAACCAGGTGGTAAATGCTCATGATCAACAGGCAGCCGAATACCATCACATCCTTGACCAACGCCCGGTGTTTGAAACCTGAAACCCGGGCGGCGGCAACCAGTCGAATGGGATCACGCATGCCGCCCTTGGCGTGCATGAAGTTGGAAATCTGAAGAATCAATTCGACCTCACCATCCGCCGGCGTGTCGATGTAGGCGACCGTCGTACCATACTTCGGCATCCTGGCGTCGGCACGTTCACCCACCTGACCGACGGCTGCTGCCAGTTGGTCGTCAATCCACAGCCGGTAGGCGGTAAAGGCGTATGGGATGAGAAGCGCCTGCCGCCCATGCCGGGGGTCGAGGCAAAGGCGCAACCTGAAGGTGGCGAACCCGGCTCCACCCAGTTCAAGGCCATTCACGGAAGCACCGTTCCATACCCCGGGCATGGAGAACCAACCGGTTTTTTTAGGCGTTGTGCCCAACCGGAAGTCGTCCGGTGAGAGCAGCACCCCCCAGTAGAATTCCCACTGACCGGCAAGCCGTATCGGACCGTCGTGATCCACCTGCCACCGGCTAAGATCGAGCACGCCGCCGCTGGCTTCAGGCGGAATTGGAGGCGTTGCCGCTTCGGCGTGAAACGGCTTGACCAGCAGGATCAGGCCGACAATCAAAGCGATGGTCAAGGCAGATCTCTTCATGGAAGTCAAATATCGATCCACTGCGGTGCGTGGGATATCAATGCGTCGATGGCACCTGTCTCGGGACGCGGTTTGAGATCTTCGGCGGTGCCCTTCGCACCGGTCGGTTCCACCACAAAGGTATCACCGTCACGGTGCAGTCGGTGCCTGGTGCCGCATATGCGGCAATAGACGATGTCACCATCCCTGGCATTGCCGGAAACACTGATCACCGGGCCGCAGGTGGGGCAGACCACCATACGCACACCGCGCTCACAGGTCCCGACAATCACCTGTAGGGCATCCAAGCCTACCACTTGAATAAAATCGTCCAGCAACCGGGCATCAAATTGACTGCCATGCTCGGCCTTCAGTGCCTCCACCGCCGGTGCTGCAGCTACCCCCCGGCGGTAGGGGCGCGTGCTCGTGAGGGCGTCGAAAGCGTCGGCGATGCTGACGATACGTGCAAAAATGGAGATCTGATCACCCTGGAGACGACCCGGGTAGCCCTCGCCGTTGACCCACTCGTGGTGTTGATGGATCGCCGAGAGGGCCAGGTTGCCCAGGGGATGGTCCTGGATCAAGGTGGCCCCGATTCCCGGATGGGTTTTGACCACTTCATATTCCGGCTCGCTGAGTTTGCCGCGCTTGCCCAGGATGCCGTCGGGGATACTGATCTTGCCGATGTCGTGCAGGAAGCCCCCCAGGCGGGACAAGAAGACCATTTCCGTCGGCAGGCCGGCCGCTTCGGCCAATTGTTGGGAATACTGGGAAACCCGCCAGAGATGCCCGCCGGTATAGGCATCGCGGGCTTCGATCACGGATGCCATCAAGGTTAAGGATTTCAGCAACGATTTTTCGATTTGTATTTTCATCGACCACCCTCCCCGTTTCTATTGAGCTTATTCGCAGGCCGTGGAAAAACGGAATGCGGGCTTGAAAAACAATTCAGAATACGGTTTGAAAATGGCGTTCCGGAATGATAGATGTGAACGTCGAGCTGGAGTTGAATTGCATGTGGCCAGACGCAATCGTTATCAACGACCTGCCGATAGTTTCCCATAAGGATGACGTCAACGTCAATCCATTCCAATGGATTTTAGTGGACGGAGTGATCATTTCAGCTTACCCGATACAACCTGCTGAGGAGTTGGTGCAACGCGATGCATTTGCAAGGAGGGTTCGGTGGGTTTTTCTCTTTCAACTTTTTTCAAGTCTAAACGTGACGAGATTATCTACCGGTGGGTTGAGCTGCTGAAAACGGATGTCGGTCCGCAATACGCTGCCAGGCCGCGCAAGGAACTGCTGGGAACCGTTTCCAAGGCCTATGATGCCGAGGTCGATGTAATCATCAGCAACGATTATGAGAAGATCAACGCCTTCATCACCGCAATCACGAAAATGCGCCTTGAAACCGGTTTCTTGCTCTCCGACGTCCAAAAAGCATTTGAACTGTTTCGCCGGCTGGCCATCGATCTTCTGATCGAGGAGACCACGCTGGCAGAATTTTCCGATTCTGTGGTCCGCATGAATGACTGCCTCAACCACACCATTCACCGTTTCAGCGATTATTTCCAGGCCATGCACGAAAAAAAAATCCTCGAACACAATCGTTTGCTGGAGGCGGAAATCCGGGCGCGCACAGCTGAACTGGTGGAATCGGAATTGAATTACAAAACACTGGTGGAGGAGATCAACGACGGCTACTTCGTGGTTCAAAACAAGGCAATCGTCTTTGCCAACCAGGCCTTTTGCAACATGCACGGCTATGGCCTGCAGGAGGTACTGGGCGGCAACTTTTCCGATTTTGTGGCCCCCGCGGACCGTGAAAAAATAGTTGAGATCTATAAAAAGGGACTTAATGAACAAGCCCGCCCGCGGACGTTTGAGTACCTGCGCCTTACCAAAAAGAAAGAGTCATTTCCAACGGAAATTCAGTCGAAGGTGGCCCAATACGACAACAGCGTCTCCCGGATCGCCATCTGCCGCGACATCACCAATCGCGTTCGCATGGAGAAAAAGGTGCGTGAAAGCGAACGGATGGCCTACATCGGCCAAATCACCACCTCCCTGTCCCACGAAATCCGGAACCCGCTCTCCGCCATCAAGATGAACCTGCAGATTCTTAAAAAGAACCCCCAAATCATGGGCAACGACCAGCGCCGCATTGACATATCGGCCAAGGAGGTGAACCGGCTGGAGCGTATCCTGGAAGAGGTGCTCGACTTTGCCAAACCCCTCCAGATCAAAACGGGCCGGGTCGATATCAACGCGATCGTACTGGCCTCACTCGAACTGCTGGACATGAAGTTTGCAGAAGCAGGCATTCACACCATTACCGATCTCGATTCGAACCTTCCGACCATTCAGGCCGACGGGGAAAAGCTGGGGCAAGCCTTGATCAATATTCTCTTGAATGCCCTTGAGGCCTCGACCTATGGCTCCAAAGTCGAAATTCTAACCACTTTCGGTTCAGGTAACGGGGACGCGGTCGAGATCATTCTCGCCGACGAAGGCCATGGAATCGCCAGGAGGCATGCATCGGATATCTTCAAGCCTTTTTTCACCACCAAAAGCAGCGGTACCGGATTGGGGCTGAGCAATGCCAATCGTATCATCGAAGCCCACGGGGGGAGGATCGATGTCGGAAATCGCCCGATACCCGGTGCGTTTTTTAAAATCATCCTTCCCGTTGAAAAACCTGATATGGGGAACCATGCACAAAATCCTGATCATCGACGACAAACACGCTATCCTGGAAAGCCTGGAAATGTTCTTTACTGAAAAGGGTTACCAGGTCTTTACGGCCGACAGCGGGGCAACCGGCATGGCCCTTCTCGACCGCCATAATCCTGATGTGGTAATATTGGACATACGGCTTCCGGACACCCACGGCATCTCCCTGCTGGAGCAGATCCAGGCACTTGAAAAACCGTCCAAGGTCATTATGATCACCGCCTTTCAGGACATGGAAACCACCATTCAGGCGATGAAGCTGGGGGCCTACGACTATATTCACAAGCCTTTGGATGTGGATAAAATTGAACGGGCAGTCGATCGTGCCTTGTACACCCTGAAAATTGACCGCGAGACACCCCAGGCGGCTGAGATGACCCAGCCGCCCAACCCGGAAGTCATCATCGGCAAGAGCGACCGGATGCGCAACATATTCAAAACCATCGGGCTGCTTTCCCAGAATCGGGCGCCTGTTCTCATCCAGGGAGAAACGGGAACGGGTAAGGAGTTGATCGCCCGGGTCATTCATCGCAACAGCCTGTTCGCCATGGAGCCCTTCATCACGTTCGATTGCTCCGCCGTGGTGGAGACGCTGCTGGAAAGCGAATTGTTCGGGCATGAAAAAGGCGCGTTTACCGGTGCAACCCAATCCAAAGCGGGCAAAATCGAACTGGCCGGCAACGGCACGCTGTTTCTGGATGAAATCGGCGAACTGCCGCTGATCATGCAGGGCAAATTCCTCGGTTTTTTGCAGCGCAATGAATACGATCGCGTGGGTGGCAAGCACCCGCTCACCTCGAGGTGCCGGATTATTGCGGCGACGAATCGGAACCTGGCCGACATGGTCAACACCGGCCAGTTCCGGCGGGATCTCTTCTTCCGGCTCAAGGTGGTCATGATCCACGTGCCCCTGCTCGTGGACCGATTGACCGACATCCCGGATTTGGTGGGTCATTTTCTGCAGAAAATCAACTGGGAGTTGGGCACGGACATCTTCAGCCTTGAGAAGGGGGTTCTTGACCGGCTGACCGCACATACCTGGCCCGGCAACGTCCGGGAACTGGAGAACGTACTGGTTGAAGCCGTGGTCAGGGCCAGGGGCAAGGTGATCCTTGTGGATGAAATTGAAAATATCCTTTCCTCCAATTACCCGATTACCACCACGCGGCTGAAGACCTACTCCCTGCCGCATATGGAAAAAGAACATATTCAGACGACCCTGGACCGGCTCGACTGGAACCGGTCCGAAACCGCCCGGGTTCTGGGCATCTCCCAGCCCACCCTGCGAAAAAAAATCAGAAAATATGGTATTGTTCCTTCCGGCCGGTGAAATTTGAACCCGCTGAAAGTTTCTTTCTACCCCTGAAAGGTTCTTTCATCGCGCACGACGGCTCAACGGGCGTCGCTTTCCTACATATTCAGTAAAACTGTTTATTATCGGAAGGTTAATTGCGAGTCCGGCTTTTTTGCCAGCCTGGCACATGGATTGCTGTAATGTGTTCACTGTCTAAATTGCCTTCATTTTTTATCACACCATCATCATACAAACTATTCCATGGACGGGATCAGCAGGATGGAAATCAAAACCCTGCGGGACAAGGAACAGGAGCTCCTTGAAGAGGTCTTGACCAAAACCGACTGGAATCTTGAAAAAGCATCACGCCTTTTACAAATCTCGCTTACACAAGTGAAAAAAAAAATTCGGGAACACGGCCTTCAAAAACCGGATGAACCGGTATGAGCATGCAAACCCTGTTGCAACAACCAAAGGAGGGACCAAAGGATGAAAACAACCCATGGTAAACTGATGATGATCCTGATGATTGCTGTGTTGATGGGGCTTTCCAGCGGCAGCGCGCTGGCTGAAAAGCCGATCGTTATCGGCTGTCCGCTCGCGACAGCCTTTCTCTATGGCTGGGATGCCGAAAGAGGCGTGACCCTGGCCATCGAGGAAATCAATGCACAAGGGGGTGTAGATGTCGGCGGCAAAAAACGGCCGTTTAAAATCGAAGTCATCGATACCCGTGATCTGGAGCCGGGCGTGCCGGTCAGTGAAGCGTTGCTGGCCGTGGAAAAACTCATCCTGGATAAGAAGGCCGATTTCCTTATCGGCGGTCCGGTGCGGTCCGAGGCGGCCCTGGCGGCCATGCCCCTGCTGAGCAAATACAAAAAAGTGTCCATTCTCACGACCGGGGTGCTGACACCCAAATACCACGCCATGGTGGCCGAGAATTATGACAAATATAAATACTGTTTCCGGATTCACGGCGAAGCCAAGAATCTGGTGGGTGAAATTTTCGCCAATTTTGGTGATTTGAAGGCCAAGTATGGATTCAACAACCTGTTTATCATCGCCCAGGATGTCTCCCACGCCCGCGGGGCGGCGGAAATCATCAAGAAAGTGGCCACCGGCAAAGGCTGGAATGTAACCGGCCTGGAAATCTATCCTACGGGCGCCACCGACTTTTCCATGGGCCTGCTCAAGGCCAAAAAAACCAACACCGAGATCATCAATATATGGATGGATATGCCCGAAAGTGCCATCCTCCTGAAACAGTGGTACGACATGCAGATTCCGGCCCTGCCATTCGGATCCACCCTGGCCGCGGCCGAACAGCCCGGTTTCTGGGATGCCACGGACGGCAAAGGCGAATATACGCTCTGCAATGTGGTCAATGCCGGCAACGCCCCCTCCAACGCCACCCCCTGGACCATGAAATTTTACGATGCCTATACCAAACGCTGGGAAATCGAGCCAGAAGGCCTGGGAACATCGAGCAGCTACATGGCGGTGTATGTCCTGAAAGACGCCATCGAACGGGCCGGCAGCCTGGACCCGGACAAGGTGGTGGCAGCCCTGGAAGGGACGGACATGATGGGTGTCTACGGTAGACTGCGCTTCGACCCCAAAAGTCACCAGGTCATTCCGTCGACGGATCCCAAAGAGGGCGCCGTGGGCAGCATTTTGCAATGGCAGAATGGTCAACGGGTGGTGGTCTATCCCAAAAGCATCGCCATGGGCGAGATCCAATTGCCGCCATGGATGGGGAAATAATGGAAATCCTGATCTACGGTACCATCAACAGCGTGGCCCTGGCCCTGTACGCCCTTGGATTCGCCCTGGTTTACGGCATCTGCCGCCTGCCCAATTTTGCCCATGGCGCCCTGTACGTCCTCAGCGGATTTATTGCCTGGACCATGATCAACACCCTCAAAACCAATCTCCTGGTGGCCGTCGTGGCCACCCTTATCGTTACCGGTATTATCGGTGCGGTCATTTACCGTCTTTTTCTGATTCGTGTCAGGGGCATGGAAATCTCGGAGATCATCGCCTCCTATGCCATCGCCCTGGCCATCCTCGAAGGTCTGCGCTGGGGTGGCTTCAGAGGCATGACCTACACCCTGCCGGTTTTCATCGAGGGCAGCGTGACCATCGGCGGCATCTCGGTGGACTATCAGCGAATTCTGGTGGTGGTCGTCGGCGCAGCCCTGGTGGCCGGTCTCTGGCTGTTCACCCATTACACCCGCGTGGGCCTGGCCCTCAGGGGGATGGCCCAGGACGAACGGGCGGCCCTCATGCTGGGTATCGACTCGGATATGATGGCGGTGGTGGCCATGGGGATGGGCTCCATGCTGGCGGCCTTTGCCGCCATACTGCTGCTTCCCCTGGGAAACATTGTGGTGGAATCCGGGTATAACGTGCTGATCCTGGCCATCGCCGTCTGCATCGTCGGCGGACTCGGCAGTTGGATGGGGGCCGTGCTGGCAGCCTTTCTGATCGGATTCGCCCAGATCCTGACCGTGGTCTACCTGGGGTCCCATTACCAGATGATGGTGGCGCTTCTGGCCATTATTTTAACACTCATACTTAAACCGTCGGGTCTTTTCGGCCAGCAGAAAGAACTGGAGGAACGCGTTTGAACACCGGAACCCAACAGCGTCGTCAAGAAAGAATCGACCGGGGGATCAAAGTACGAACAGACGGGTTGTATGCATTGATGTCTTGGCGGGAGCTGGCCTACCTGATTGCCCCCCGGCTATTGCTCATCGGTGGCCTTTTGCTGCTGCCCCTGGTGGTTCCCGGCTTGTATTGGCTTCGGGTGATTTCCATCGTCTGTATCTACGCCCTGCTGGCCCTGAGCTTTGATTTCCTGGCCCATTATGTGGGGCTGGTCTCTCTTGGGGGGGCGTTTTTCGTGGGTGTCGGCGGTTACCTGACCGCGCTGTTGAACACCGAGCTGGGGGTCAGCCCCCTGGTCTCCATCCCGGCCGCCGGCGTTCTCGGCGGCGTGATCTGCACCACCCTGCTGTTGCCCTGTCTGCCCTTGAGAGGCGTCTACTTCGCCATCGTCACCCTCATGTATCCCCTTTTCCTGGCCCGGGTGATCGAAGCGTTGAACATATTGGGTGGCACCGACGGCATCATGGGCATCGACGGCGTTCCCTATGTGTGGCTGGAGCAATACGGGATCATTGTGATGCTGCTATTGATTCTCTTCGGATTGCGCCGGCTGGTTAACACCGACCTGGGGCTGGTGATGCGGGCGGTCAAGGACAACGATCAGGCGGTCAGGGCCTCGGGTATGAATATTACCCATTACAAGGCGCTGGCCGTTTTCATTGCATCCTCGGTGGGTTGCCTGGCCGGGGCCTGCCTGGTGCACACGTACATGTGGGCGGGGATCTCCACCTTTGCCCTGGATTTTTCGATCCTGCCCATCGCCGCCACCGTCATCGGCGGAGGCGGCACGCTGGTGGGGCCGGTATTGGGATGCCTGATTCTGGTGCCCATATCCGAACTGCTGCGGGACTTCGGCACCCTTCGCATCGTGTTCTATTCCCTGATCCTGTTGGGCTTTATCGTATTTCGCAGCGACGGGTTGATGATTTATGGCCAACGCAAATATCACCAGTTTGAAAGATGGACGGACATATGACTGACACACCCCTTCTACAAGTCAACAACGTCACCAAGACCTTCGGCGGCATCATCGCTCTCAACAATGTCAGCTTTGATGTATACAAAGGAGAAATTCTCGGGATCATCGGCCCCAACGGCTCCGGCAAGACGACCGTGGTCAACTGCATCACCGGATTTGTGAAGGCCTCCTCCGGCCAGGTCTTGTTTCGCGGAAAAACGATTACCGGCAAACCGCCCCACAAAATTGCCGACATGGGGGTCCTGCGAACCTTTCAGATTATGCGTCCCTACTTCAGCCTGCCCGCTTACAAGAACCTGGTGATTCCGCTGTGCTCACCCCGGGCAAGGCGCACCGGGGGCTGGCGCGGCGGCGGCAAGCTGGGTGACCGCAACACCGTGAGCATCGACATTTTGGAGGAGATCGGTTTTGAGCGGGACTCCTACGTCCCTTATAAAACGACGAACACCCTGCCCACCGGTTACCTCAAACGACTGGAACTGGCCCGGTGCCTGGCCCTTAAACCGGAGTTGATCATCTGCGATGAAGTTTTCTCAGGGCTCAGCATGAGTGAAATCGCCAGCATGGTGCCGCTGATCGAACGGCTGCAGATGGACGGGATCACGCTGATCATGATCGAGCACCGGCTGCGCGAGCTGTTTCAGGTGGCCAACCGGGTCATGGTACTCAACTTCGGCGAAAAACTGGTGGAAGGTAGCGCCCAGGAGGTCATGGCCGATCCGCGGGTCCGGGACGCCTACTTTGGGTCCGAAGTCGTCGAGGAGGTGATGAACCATGCTTGAGGCAAGCGATCTGATGGTCTTTTATGAAAACAATGCTGGCCCTGAACAATGTGCACATTCGTTGTGACCAGAATCAGATCGTCGGGGTATTCGGCGCGAACAGCGCCGGCAAGTCAACGCTGATGCATGCCCTGTCCGGCATCGTATTGGACATGCAGAAAAAAGAAGCCATGGCCGGCGGCGAACGCATCACCGTGGCCGGAAGTGTCCGATACCAGGAAAAGGAGGTGATGACCGTTTCCCCCAGTCGTCGGGCGAAGATGGGCATCGTGCTGTGCCCGGAACGCAGGCGCATATTCAAGGAAAGCACGGTGCTGGAGAACCTGAAAATCGGTGGGTATCTGGCCACCGCTTCCCAGGCCAAGGAGACGCTGGCGTATGTGTTCGAGGTATTTCCGGCCCTTGCCAGGCTGAAGCATCGTATCGGCGGGTTCTTGAGCGGTGGCGAACAGCAGATGCTGGCCATCGGTCGCGCGCTGATGGCCCAACCGAAAATTCTACTCCTGGACGAACCCCTGCTGGGGCTCAGTCCGCTGATGCAGGCCATGCTCATGCGCACCACCCGGGAGATCCGGGACAAAAGAAACATCTCCATTATCGTTACCGAGCAATACGCCCGCCCGGTTTTTCCCATCGTTGACTATGCCTTCATTCTGGAAAACGGTTCCGCCGTACTGGAAGGCACGCGCGAGGAATTGATGGACAACCCGGACGTTCGCGCGGCCTACTTTGGGGTTTAAAGGAGTCTGAGTGGAAATGCATGCTACCGCCGCCACACTTGAAAAGGAACTGACGTTCAGCCGATTCGACCAAATGAGCCAGAAATACCCGAACCGGTCCGCACTTGTTTATTTGGGCGAGCACTTCTCCTACCGCCGTCTGAAGAATCTAAGCGAACGATTCGCCGGCGCCCTGTCGGCCCTGGGTGTGGCCAAGGGTCATCGGGTGATGATTTATATCCCCAATTGCGCCCAATGGGTCATCGCCTTCCTGGGCATCCAGAAACTCGGTGCGGTGGTCGTGCCGGTGGCCCCGATCTATACCTCCCACGAAATCATTTACATGATCAACGATGCACGCGTGGAAACCGTGGTCTGCATGGACACCAATTTCTGCTATGTCAAGGAGGCCTTTGCGGAAACCGATCTCAAGCGGGTCATCGTCACCAACGTGGCCGATCTGCTGCCGGCCTGGAAACGGTGGTTAGGCCATCTCTTCGACAAAATCCCCACGGGCAAAGTGGATAACGATCCGCGGATGCATCGTTTTACCCGGTTGATCAAACATGCCCCCATTGCACAGACCGCGGCGATCGACCCCGTGGCAGATCTCTCCTACATCCTGTATACGGGGGGAACGACCGGATTCCCCAAGGGTGTTCCGGGCAACCACCTGGGTATGACGTCATATGTGAATGACGTCACCGAAGATGTTGCCGGCGAATACCTTAATGAGGGGCAGGATACGTATATCGCCGTCAACCCGCTCTTTCATATCATGGCCCTGGGCCTTTTCATGGCCGTCGGGCTCAACAAGGGCCAATACCACCCTGCTCATGCCCTTTCCCCAGGTGGATGCCATTCTGGAATCCATTCAACGGTTCAAGGTCCGCTGGCTGCTGGGGGTGCCGGCCCTGTATCGTATGATTCTGGAAAACGACCGCCAGGACCGCTATGACCTCAGTTCACTGACCTATTGCTACTGCGGCGGCGATGTGCTTCCTGAAGAGGTCAAAGAGCGCTGGCACAAGCGCTGCGGCACGCCCATCTACCAGGTCTACGGCTCCACCGAAGTCGGTCACGTGACCTACAGCAGGATCGGTGTGGAACCCAGTCCCCGGGCGATCGGGTTTCCGTTGAAAAGCCGGCAGTGCCTGATCGTCGACCCCGCCACCCTGGAACCCGTGGAGCAGGGCAAAACCGGCGAACTGCTGGTCACCTCGGCCTATACCCTCAAATCCTATTACAACAAACCCGGGGAAACTAAAAAAACCTTTGTTGAAATCGATGGGACGACCTGGTGCCGCATGGGCGATTTCGTCAGCGCCCTGCCCACCGGCGAGTTGATCTATATGGAACGATCGGCCGACATCATCAAACACAAAGCCTTTCGTGTATCGGCCTCCGAGGTGGAGGCGGCCCTCCAGGACCATCCCACGGTGATCGGTGCCTGCGTGGTGGGGGTTCCGGACCCCAAGGTAGGAGAACGAATCAAGGCGATCGTGGTGCTCAAGGAAGATGCCCGCGGTGTGGGCGGCACCGAATTGATCCGCTGGTGCCGGGACCGCCTGGCCGCTTACAAGGTTCCCTCCTATATCGAGTTCAGGGACATGCTGCCCAAATCCAAAGTCGGCAAGCTGCTTCGCCGCGAAGTGAGGGATGACGAGATCCGGCGCATAACCAAAGATAAAAGACCAACCCAATCGAAAGGAAAATAAAGTGGATCTTTTTTCAGCCATCGAGACGCGCACCAGCTGCCGCGAATTCCTGCCCGATGCCGTAAATAAACCAACCATCGAGAAAATCCTGGCTGCAGGGGTGCGGGCGCCGTCGCCGCTAAACGCTCAGCCGTGGCAATTCATCGTGATCACCGCGCCGGCAAAAAAGAGGGCCATTTATGCGGAAGCGGAGCGATGCCGAGCATGGGCCATCGAACAAAGCGGCTGGACGTGGCTCGGCAAATATAAAACGGATTTTCTCCTGCAGGCGCCCGTATTGGTGGCCGTGGTGGGCGATCCCAAAAAAAGCGGCATGGACATGTTCCAGGAAGACGGCCCTGTAGGTTATCAATTGGCCTGCGCCGCTGCCATTCAGAATATGATGCTGGCTGCCCACGCCCTCGATCTGGGCAGCCTGTTCTTTACCCTGTTCGAAAAAAGTCACATTCGACGCATCCTCGACATTTCAGATGAGAAAACGCCGGTGGCGCTGGTGTGTATCGGCAAACCCAAGGAACCCCAGGACCCGGTTCCCCGAAAAGACGTTGAAGCGAAAACCGTTTACCTGGACTAAACCAATCGCCGCAGTGGCGCCATCCTCCACCGCGGATATCACTGGAGTATTGCCATGTCGGAAAGCATCCTTAACGGTAAGCGCATACTGGCCGTAGATGATGAGGCCGATGTTCTGGAAACCCTGGTAGACCTTCTCGATGGGTATCCCGGATTGATTCTGGACCAGGCCTCTGATTATGAAACCGGCTACCACCTGCTGCGTTCATGGACCTATGATGCGGTCATCCTCGATATCATGGGCGTCAGAGGCTATGATCTGCTTAACGCGGCAGTCCATTTGAAATATCCAACGGTGATGCTCACCGCCCATGCCTTTTCCGCTGAAGGCCTGAAGCGCTCTATCACCCTGGGAGCAAAGGCCTATATTCCCAAAGAGCGAATGACCGACATCCCCGCATTCCTGGAAGATGTGATCACCCTCGGACACCGTTCTAATCTGAAGAAGATGTTTCAGCGGCTGGGCGGCCTATTCAACCAGCGATTCGGGTCCCAGTGGATGGAAGATGAGAAAACGTTCTGGGATCAGGTGAGATCCGGGAATATCATCCGAAACCGTTCATTTTAAAGAAATAACCGTCCGTTTTAATTACTCGCTTCAACAAGGGTGTCGAATCCGTCATGGACACATGGCCGGCATCACTCCCGCCGAACAAAGCGCCGCGGTGAGAAAAAGCCCATATCGATCGCGGGGACAAGGCCTTCGAGCAGATCGGCCAGCGTTTCACCCAACACCGGCGCGAACTTGAAGCCGTGTCCGGCCAGTGCCACGGCGAATACATTCTCGTTTTGGGGCAGTGGCCCCAATAAAAAGTGGTCATCGGGCGTCAGGGTGTACATGCAGGTGTCGGATGTCATCGGTCGGTCATACAGCGGCGGCAGAAACAGCTCCAGCATGGCCCGCATCGCCGTCTGCTCTGCTGGGGATACCGGCAGGGGCGGGGTTTCCGGATCGATGTCGGCAAGCCGGTTGTGAAAGGCGGCCTTGACTCGGCCACCGGGCTTGATGGCCGGCAGCACGTAAAACTCCCGGTACGCGGTGCGGGTGCCGGCGGTCTCGGCCATCGGGACCTGCCAGAAATTGACCGGGAATTGCCCCAATTGATAAGCCCTATCATCCGGCGGGGTGATCCAGTGGACGGGAATCCGTTTGGGCGTCAGCATGGCACCGGCATCGCCCAGCAGCCGGCCCGTGCGTGCGCCGGCGGCGATCAGGACCCGTCCGGCGGTATACCTGCCTAAAGCGGTGCGAACCTCGACGCCACCCGGCGTAGCTGTCCACCCGGTCACCGGTTCATCAACCTGAAGCCTTGCCCCGGCAGCATCGGCCATGGCAAGGAATACCCGGATGCACGTTTCCGGAAAAACAATCCCCGCCTCTTTTTCCAAACCGGCGGCAAAGTGGCTGGGCGGTGCCAACGGCGGCCACCGCTTTCGGGTTTCGGCGGCGGTTAAACAATCATGGGATATGTCGCCGGCCCGGGCGCTGGCCAGAAATCCGGAAACAGCCGGCCCACTCCGGTGGGCCGATGGTCAGGTTATGGGTGGTGACCAAAAGCCTCTGCCCGGCGTCCTTTTCCAGCTTGCGCCACAGGTCCCAGGCCCGAAGCGCCATGGGCAGGTATGCGGTGCCCTCCAGATAGGCCCGCCTGACGCTGCGGGATTCACCATGGTGACTGCCCAGGGTGTGCGGGGGATGAAACGCATCTATCCCCAGAACCGACACCCCCCGTTGCGCCAGGGTCATGCAGGTGGCCGATCCGGCGGTACCCAGACCGACAACGATGACGTCATAGTGATGCATCACACCTGCTCTCTATCGCGGGTAAGCAATGATCGCGTCATGAACATACTGGCGTCAAGATCAGACCACCACGTTCTTTTTGCCGCCGTAGTACTTCATGAACTGAACCCGCTCGTAAATGGACGGGTCCGAGCTCTTGGCCTGACTCATTTTTCCCTTGAAACCGCTGATCCGCTTGAATCCTTTGCGCGACATCCAGTTCTCCAGGCGCTCGAGCATCTCCCCCAAATAGGTGACGCCGTGTTGATACAGGCACGAGGCCACCTGGACCGCATCGGCACCGGCCAGCAACTGCTTGATCACCGCATCTCCGTCGTGGATACCGGTGGAGGCGGCCAGGTCGCAGTCGACCTTTTCGGCCATGATGGCAATCCAGCGCAGGGACATGGCCAGGTCCGAAGGGGTGCTGAACACGAACGCATTGGTGGTCTCGAATTTGTCGATGTCGATGTCCGGGCTGAAGTACCGGTTGAACAGCACCAGCCCGCCGATACCGGTTTGGGAGAGCCGCTGGATCATCGGCCCCAGATCGGTAAAATAGTGGCTGATCTTCAAGGCGGTGGGGATGGAAAGGTGTTGGGTCACCTGCTCGGTGACCTTGAAATAGATGCTTTCCCGGTCCACCCGCTTCTGCTTGAAATCCGTCGGGGGAAAAAACATGTTCAGTTCGAGGGCATCGGCGCCGGCCGCTTCCAGCTGCTTGGCATAGGCCATCCACTCGACCGACTGCAGAAAGCAATTGATGCTGGCGATAACCGGTATGGACACCGCCTTTTTGCTCTCCTCGATCAGGGTGACGTATTTTTTCAGGTTTTCTTCCCGGACGACGTAGTTGTAGTAGTCGATGGGAATTTTGCGTCCATCGTAATCGAAGTACTGACTGTCAGCGGCAAAGTTTTTGGCTGTTTTCATGAAATCCGCATATTCCAGGGCCACCTCCTCTTCGAAAATGGACTTGAGCACCACCGCACCGGCACCGCATTTTTCGGCGTGTCTTTATTTTTTCGACCGAACTGGTCAACCCAGAACTGCCCATGATAATCGGATTTCTTAACTCGAGTCCCAGGTATTGCGTGGATAGATCCATTGTGCCTCCTCAACGAATGGTCGGATTGAACAGCCATGAGTCAACCTGTCAGCTGACGGCTGCGTCATGATTATGAGAAATCGATGGTATTCCAGTTCAAATAAGGCCGGTCGTTCCTATCGGACAATCCCGCATGCCTTCCGGGGACCGCCGCCACCAGAGCATTTCAGGGTGGTCCGAAAGTTATCCCCGCCGGCATGAATCATCAGGCTCCGCCCCTTGAGGTCGGCCACCTTCAACCGCGGCGCCAGAACCGGCAGGCGCGATCCCGCCGTTTTCGTCGACGTATAGCGGGGGCAGGTCCCCAAGGTGGCCGTTGCCGTATGGACCTTCATGCCGGCCGGACCCGGCCGGGTCATAATGCCCGCCGGCGGCCAGCCCCGGCACCATCTTCCCATCCTTCTGCTTGGGGCCGCAATCCGCATTTTGGTGTACGTGAAAGCCGTGCAATCCCGGTGTAAAACCATTTATATCCGGTGTAAACAGTGCCCCGTAAGGCGTGTCCGTTACCGCAATGGTGCCGATGGCTTTGCCGGGACCGGTATCCGTCGCGAAAAACATGCTGACCGTCACCCCATCTGCCCAGGCCAGGCTCGAAATAAGCAATAAACCTGCAAACAGGATTAAAAATCGTTTCATGGATGTCTTTCTCCTTTCAGTCAGAGGAAACTCTGAAAACCAATGGAATGATCCACCGCAACCGTCCGGGACGCAATCCCATCGATTATAGGGCAGTTATTCTACCCAAACATAATACATCCTCACCAAATAAAAAGAGACCGTCAAATTCAGACCGACTGACCCCTTTGCCATGCCTGCCATGGCCATGTGGTCCGAGAGTGATTGTCGTGTCTGTATTCTGGAGCTTCATCGCCGACACCTTCTCCAACGAGCAGGCCAAACGCCTGTTCGGCGTTATCGCCGCCGGCGGCACCGCCGGAGCACTCGCCGGACCGCTGCTGACCGCGACCCTCGTGGTCCATATGGAACCTGTCAACCTGCTGCCGGTATCGGCCGCCTTGCTGGCCTGGACGGTGGTGTGCATCCATCGGCTCCTCGCCTGGCAACAATCTGCAGTCACCGTCAATCCCGCTGCCGGTGCCGCCCGGGGTCACGCCACGACGGACCGGCCCGCCGTAAGAGCCATGGGAGGCAGTATCTTTGCCGGCATTGGCTTGGTCTTGCGTTCTTCGTATCTGGCTGGTATCTGGGCCTTGATTTCATTCAGGCTGGGCAGACGCCAGGAGCGGATGGCCAAGGCAGCGGCCAACCCGCCCTTCGACCCAAAAAGGAGGAATCCATCATGATTGATCCAAATATCAAAATGACGCGTCGTTCGTTTTTAGGAACGGTCGGCACACTGACGTCGGCCATGCTGCTGGCCCCCCGGCGCCTGCCGGCCGAAGAAAGCCACCGCCTGTTGCGTCCGATTCCATCCGGCGGTGAACGGTTGCCCGCGGTGGGAATGAGGACATCGCGCACCTTCGATGTCAAGGGCGATTCGGCGGCCATGGGCTGCCGGCGTGGAGCGCCGAATTCGATTGTCACAGCTGGGCCCAATTCTTTCTGAAATTTATCATCGCCCATCCGCATGTCACCTGCGTCATACCGGCGACCTCGAAGGTGAAACACATGGTGGACAACATGGCAGCAGGCGTTTGCCGCCTGCCGGATGCCGGCCTGCGCAGACGCATGGTCGCACATGTCGCCCCGCTATAAAACGGTTCAGGCCGTTGCGCCCGCCCCCGCCTTCTTGAAGGCCGACTTGGGGAAGAAACAATACGGACATTCATCGGGCGCGTCATCACCGTAATGGACATAGCCGCATATTCGACAACGCCAGGCCGGTTCCGTCGTATCGGTCCCTAATGGATCGGCATCACGATGCAGGGGGAGGTCTTCCAAAGCCGGCATGGCGGGTTGGTATTGGCTCATCACGGCGCCCGCGATGATCACGCGCTGGACCTCGCTGGTGCCTTCGTAAATGCGCAGAAGGCGCACATCGCGCAGCAACTTTTCGACGGGATACATTTTGGTGTAGCCATAGCCGCCAAATATCTGCAAGGCTTCATTGACGACTTCCAGGGCGACCTCGGTGGCATACAGTTTGGCGACGGATGCATTCAGGGTGGGATCCTTGCCCTGATCGGCCTCCCAGGCCGCCTTCAAGGTCAGCAGGCGGGCGGTTTCCACCTTCTGATACATCTCGGCGATTTTGAACTGGATCGCCTGGAAACCGGCAATGGGCATGCCGAAGGCCTGCCGCTTTTTGGCATAATCCATGGCATACTCCATGGCCGATCGGGCCGCACCCACACCGAAGGCACCGATAATGGGCCGCGTGCGGCCGAAGGTCTTCATGGCCAGGACGAAGCCTTCGCCCGGCGGCGCCAGCACGTTGGCTTTGGGTACGCGGACATTGTCGAATTTGATCCCCACGGTATTCGAGCAGCGCTGGCCCATTTTGGGGATGGGACGACCGACACGCACACCGGGCCAGCGCTTTTCCACCAGAAAAGCGCAGATCCCTTTGTGGCTCTGCTTGGGGTCGACCGTGGCGAAAACCGACATGTAATCGGCCAATCCGCCGTTGGTGATCCAGTATTTGGTGCCATCCAGGATGAAGTCCTCGCCGTCGGCTTTGGCCCGGCAGCGGATGCCGGCCACATCCGACCCCATCAACGGCTCCGAAGTGGCAAAACAGATCGTCTTGAAGTCCTTGAGAATGCGCGGCAGATAGCGTTTGCGGATCTCCTCGTTTTCCGACAGCAGCACCGGCTCCATTCCCAGGGAGTTGTCGAAAATCGATGTGGCCAGGCCGGGGCAGGCGGCCGCCAGCTCTTCCGTCAGGATGGCGGCCTCCACCAGACCCAGTCCCTGACCCCCATAAACCTTGGGAATATCCAGGTTCATGATCCCGGCATCGTAGGCTTTGCGGATCACCGGCAGCGGGATGTCGTCCTTTTCGTCGTAGTACCAGGCCACCGGCAGCACTTCCTTCAGCGCAAATTCGCGGGCTTTCTGCTGCAGCGCCAGCTGTTCCGCTGTGAGCGTAAAATCCAACATGCGTCCCCCTTTCTCGAATGGATCGATAGATCTGGTTAGCCTCGCGACCGTTTAATCAACGGTGCTGGGATGGCCGATTGGCAGGTCGCGAAAACGGCATCGCCGACAAGATGGCCATAGCCAACCATCGCATGCCTGATTTCGGGTTGCAAGCGGCGCAAGCGACCGACGTCGCGCCTGACCTGCGGCAGGGGGGTTGAAAAGGGCGCCCGTAACGCAGCCGTCCTTTATAGGGATTGATTTGCAGCGAGTCTGGACTACCGGAAAACCGAGCCGATAAAACAGCCGCCACCGCCGCCGCTGCTGCTGTTGGCGTGGCCGGGGTGCGCTGCCGTCTGCCGGCGCGGTTTCAAAGCTGCGGTCGTTGCCGTTGATGGTGTCGTGTCGGTGACGACACCAGCCGGAAATGGTATAAGGTGCCCGGCGGCACAGCCCGGACACGGCGATGGAGATGTCTTGATTGGCCGTGGTTGAGAAGACATCGGAAATATCACCGTATTGGGTGGTTGGACCGTATTCGAAATAGTAGTCCACATCCTGGCCGTTGGCGTTCACGATGCCGTTGAGCTGGGCCGTGTGTTGTGAAATGACGGAAGCCGACCCGGTGATGGCTTCGGCATCTCCCGGATCGCCGTTGATGGTAACGAGGTCCAGCAGCAGGCTCTGGCTGTCCACGGCTAACCGTCCGGGTCGTCTCACTGCTTATCCCGGATCCGCTGAAACTCACCGTATAGGTGCCGGCATCGAGTATGGGCATGGCGTACCCGCCGCTGTCAGCCGTCACCGCGTGGTAGGCGCCCCGATCCGGCCGCACCGAGATGCCGCCCATGCCTTCCCCTGGATCGTACTGGTCGTTGTCGTTCAGATCACGCCAGACCGTTCCCACCAGAAAACGGTTGAAATGATTGGCCTGTGCCGTGTTGGCACTGCAATAGTTGCCGGTTGTCACGAAAGGGCCCACACCCGTGACCGGGTCGGCCTCGGCCACCACGGACAGGCCCACATTGGTGTAGTCCCCATCGATGGACATGATCGCCTGGCGATGACCACGGCCGGGCTGCATACCGGTGGGGTCGTCCCCGCCCCAATCGATATTGAAACCGGCATGCCCGTGGATGCCGCTGCGGGTATAGGAAAAAACATTGCCGCGGTAGGACTGGTAAGCGAATCCGGCGTCCACCACGCGGTTGAGTTGATCGGTGTGGCTCTGGCTGTCAGTTGGCGACGAGATAATCCGAGTGCGCCCTGGCGGCCTGGTACAGGCGCACATCGAAGGCTGCCGGCGGTTTGGCCTGGATGTCGGCAAATTCGGCCTGCAGCAGATCCAGGTCCACAGAAAAGTAGGACCTGGCGCCGGCCACATCCGGATCATCCATGGTGGCCAGCCATATACCTTCCTGGGTGGGATCGGTGCGGGCCCGGTTCATCAGCCAGGTCATCTGCTGTTCGATGCCGTCCGGATGCTGGTTGTCGGCTGTTTTATGGAAGGTCCATTCCGTATCGGATGAGGCCGGTTCGGCCAGCGCGCGCAACAGGGGTTTTTCAACGGACGGTTGAACCGCGGCAGGCGGATCGGGTTCCGGCAAGCGCCCATCCGACCATTGGGCGGTGGCCGTGAATACGGCGGAGAACAACCCTGTTAACACAAGTGTGCAGAATACAAGACTGCGAAAACAATTTCGAGGCTGGCGCATGGTTCTCCTTTTGACAATGCGGTTATCGGCCACCGTAGATCATATCGCCCGTTAACCCGTCGCCGTAGTTTCTCAACCACCTGTTCTCAATAACTATCACAATAGCGCTGGCCGTCTCACCAACGCCGGTTTGGCCGCGTGATTATGTGGTTGCGGAGCCGAACGCGCCTGCGCCGATGCGGGTGACACGGGGTCATCCGATTTTGTCTTCAAGGAGCGTGCCATTTTATCGGAAGGCGACTTTAGGCGTATTATTATCGAGGAACGACAGGGTGGCCCTTAAGCCCCACGGCCGCTACTGCGGACGTGAAGTTCGATCTCCGAAGAAAAACTGCAGATGTGCATGCGATGCTTTTGGAAAATCGCTTGAAGAAGCACAAAAAAATGCCCGCCGACCCACTTACCGAATGCTCGTTAAGTCGCGTAAGCGAGCCTGGCATGCCTGTCCTGGAGGGTTTGCCTCGATGGGTGTTCAGGCCGGGGGCATCATTGGTTCGGCGCAACGGGGATGATGGTCACCGGAGCAGGAGAGTGCTTGAGTACCTTTTCGGCCACACTGCCGAAACGGAAGTTGCCTTTCTCGCCATGGCTGGCCATGACCACTATATCCACCTTCTCTTTTTCTATGAGCTTCAGGATCTCCTTGGCAGCATCACCGACCGCCACATGCTTGATGTAGAGCGGACAGCCGTCGAGGTACTTCTCGCAGATCTGGCCCAACCGGGTGGTTGCCGTCTTGCTGGCATGCGCCATGAGTTCCTTGACACGCTTTTCCTCAAACGCGCCATACCAGCCGTCATGGTGAGCGATATCTTCAATCACGTATAGCACGTGGATTTCAGCGCCGTATTTCTCGGTGAGCGATTTAACGTGTGGCAAGGCGCTTTCAGATATTGCGGAAAAGTCTGTGGGCCATAGTATCTTTCTCACGTCCATGATTGAACCTCCTTTGGTGTTCAGGCTTGATTTGGATGTCATCGAATATAGGGTCTGACAAAAGGTTTCGTCAAGCGGTTCATTGGGATATGGGTATGGAAAGTGACAGCGTCGGAAGTCGCTGGTTGTGCGACGCGAACCATCTGTTTTAAACTGTGGTTTAACCCTTACTCAGGATGGATCATACCCGCGCTTGCCATCGATGACCCCCCGAATACCGCCTTTTGGGTTTTCCGTGTCGCCATCGCGCCGCGGAATCAGATGAATGTGGGCATGAAACACGGTCTGCCCGGCCGATGTGCCGATGTTCGTCCCGAAATTGAACCCGGTGACCAAAGGATCTCGTTGCCTGATCTTTTCGACGAGGGCACGGATCAGCGTTTCGCTGTCGCGGATTTCCGGGTTGGTCAGGGAAAGCCAGTCGGCCGTATGCCGCAAGGGAGCGATCAACAGGTGGCCATCGGTCACCGGGTAGCCATCGTTGAAGGCAGCCACCGTGCCGAGCGTCTCCACAGCCGTTCCCTCCCTGATCCATCGGCAAAACAGGCAGCTTAAATCGCTGTTATCCGGATATTCCATCGCTTCCTGCATCTCTTCTCCTCCATGAAATGCCCCGCCGGCGAGCAGGAAAAAGAAGTTTTCCTGCTCAGCTTGAGATTTCACGACAACCACCAAACCGTTGTCCGTCAAATAGGGGATAAAACCATTGACAGGTGCCGCCATCTTACCCTAAAAATTGGAATGAGCCAATCACACGACACCATTTTGTTGCCGCCGGGCCCCGAAGCGATTCCCGACGCACTTATCCCTGACACAACGCCACACACGGTTTCCGGCAGCATGACGTCATTACATGCGAGATCGAATCCATGTATCCGGATTAGCCGGCGTCGGCGTATCGTCGAACCGATCCAGCCCTATCAGCCGATTCGGAACCCGTTAAATTGGAAGGCTTGGCAGGACAACGGCCGGAGCCTTCATTACAAAATGGGGACGACGTGATCCGGTTGGTTTCAACCTGAAAAAGGGGTTGACAAATAGGAATGAATCCTATTTAAGAGCCACATGCAAAACAAAGAGTTGTCTCAGCGTGTGCGGCTTTTTATCGAAACCTGCCGCCGTCACCAGCTGAAAATCACCCCCCAGCGCGTTGGCATTTACCGGGTTCTCATTCAGTCGAAACGGCATCCCACCGCAGATCTGGTGTTCAGGGAGGCTAAAAAAGAGTTCCCCAACATCTCTTTTGATACGGTCAACCGCACGCTTTCCACCTTTGCTGAGATCGGGGTGGTGGATGTGGTGGAGACCTTCGGCGGACCCAGGCGCTTCGACCCCGACATCTCGGACCACCACCACCTGCACTGCATGGCCTGCGGCAGGATCATTGATTTCGAATATGAAGGCTACGCCCGCCTGGAAGTGCCGAATGCCATCGCCTCCACGTTCAAAGTGATCAGCAAACGGGTCGTCCTCAAAGGCCTTTGTGACACGTGTACGGCAAAGCAGCAAATGTTCTGAAAGCCGCCGTCGATGCATGAGCGGAAAGCCGGACATCTTTTTTTTACACCTCACTCACCCATCAACCAGCAAGGAGGAAAAAATGAGCAAGACCACCGAAAATCTGAAAGCGGCCTTTGCCGGCGAATCCCAGGCCCGCAACAAGTACACGTTTTTCGCCAAGGTTGCCCGGAAAGAAGGCTATCACTACATCGCCAAGATTTTCGAGGAGACGGCCTTTAACGAAATGCAGCATGCCAAGGACCACCTGAAACTGCTGAACGGCATCGGCGACACCTTGACCAATTTGAAGGAAGCCATGGGCGGGGAAGACTACGAGGTGGAGAGCATGTACCCGCAGTTCGCCAAGGAGGCGGAAGCAGAGGGACAGACACAGGCGAAGATCGCCTTCGAACAGGTGGCCAAGATCGAGGCCCATCATCGTGCACGCTACAAGAAAATCATCGAGATGGTCGAGGCCGGAACCGTGTACAAACGCGAGCAGCCGATCAAGTGGAAGTGTGGCGTCTGCGGCTATATCGTCGAAGGCACCGAACCGCCGCCCAAGTGCCCGTCCTGTAAGCATTCCAAAGAACACTTCGAGCCGGCCAACATGGATTTCTGATAGCCGGTCGATCCTGCGCCGAGAAACCTTAAAAGCCGGGCGGCGCCAGCAAGCCATTGCGCAGCGGCGCCCGGTATCACCGCCGGCGGCAGGCTGCCGGCAGGTATCATCGATATCAACCGTAACATCGTGTGCCCGCAGGGACGCCCGGTTCACACCCGTTCAGCCGCCAGTTCCGCCACATGACGGGCAATGGCGGGACTGGCGGTAAGCCCGGGCGATTCGATACCGATCAGGTTGATCACCCCGGGAAATCCCCTGGACGACTCCTCCGCGATGATAAAATCTCTGGCCGGATCTCCGGGTATTTGCAGCTTGGGCCGGATGCCGGTCATTTCCGGATGCAACTGGTCGATACCGATGCCGGGCAGATAGCGACAGGCCGCCTCGTAGAACGACTGCCGGGCTTGTGGATTCACGGTATAATCAAGCGCCCTGTCGGGCAGATAGGTCGCATTGGGTCCGAGTTTCACCCGGTCGCTCAGATCGATGGTGGCATGGACCCCCAAGCCCACATGGTTTGCCTGGGGAACCGGATAGACCAGATGGCGAATGAACCCCCGGGGCACGTCGAGGCCGAAATACTCCCCTTTCCAGTAGTGCAGGCGGTATCCGCATGCATCGATGTCAATCCCCAAAGAAGCAGCAATCCGATCGGATTCGAGGCCGGCGCAATTGACGATCCAGCGTGATGCAAACGTGTCTGTCTTGACCGTCCGGGTAGACCACATGGACCCGGTAACTGGCATCGCCTTGTTTTTCCACCCGTGAAACCGTCGTATGCGGCACGAACTGGGCGCCGTTTTTATTGGCCCGGGCGGCATAGTGGCGCATCAGCCGGTGGGAATGGACGATACCCGTGGAGGGAGAAAAGAGAGCAGCACAGGCCTTTACATTGGGTTCCAGGGCCTTGATCTGCCTGGCGCTCAACATCTCAAGGGCCTCCACCCCGTTATCGCGGGCACGCTCCTGAATCGTCGTCAGAATCGCTTCCTCATCTTTTTCGGTGGCCACGATCAGCTTGCCGCAACGGCGGTGGGGAATCCGGTGCTGATCGCACAACCGGTACAATAACCGGTTGCCCTCGACGCAGAGTTTGGCCTTTTTGGAATCCCGGGCATAATAGATACCGGCGTGAATCACTTCACTGTTGCGGCTGGAGGTTTCCTGGCCAAATGTCTGGTTGCGTTCCAGGATCAATACCCCTTTACGGGTCCTGGACAGTTCCGCTGCCACGGCAAGGCCGACGACCCCGGCGCCGACGATTGTGGTTATAATTTCCATCTGTACCCCTTGAAGTCAAGTCGGCGGTCAAGCGCGGTCGTGGTCGTTATCCGCCATGGCCTGGGCCATGAATTTTAAATAGCTGTCGATCACATGTCCGGAATCGATGTGAAGGACCTCGGCATAGGCTTTTAAAAACTGTTTGACATAGATCTCAGCAGGAAGGTCTTCAAACTGGTTGGCCTCGATCCTTTTCAGAGAATCGCCGCTGATTTTGGTAACGGCATAGATTTCGGCAGATGTCGATGCCGTATGCTTCTCTAAGCTGCTTCAACTCCAGTCCGGAGAGCATCTCTTTGGACAGAATCGCTTCGATGAGTTGCCTGATCTCCGGCGTATCGGCTTTCTTTTGGACCCATTGGCCGAGGCGCTTTTCATTGGACAGGGTCCGCGTGTCGCAATAGGCCTCCAGCTTTCTTTGGCCCTGCCTGGAAAAAACGGCCGCATCCACCTGGCCGGTGTCGATGAGCATCTGATTGTAGACGATTCTTTTCTCTTCGTTGATCAGGGTGTCAAAGGCCGTTTCAATAGCCTGCAGCAAACGTTCTCGCTGCTCATCGGAGAACAGCGAATAGGTGGCCACGCTTTCCGCTTCATAGATGGCCAGTGCATCCCGGTAGGCGTGCTTGATTTCATCTGCACGTGCATTGGCGGGGACCTGAAGAATCTGGTAATAATTTTCATTTTCAAATGTTTTCATAACGCCTGTCGCACTAACGCATGAGGCCGGCTGACCATTGGTGAGTAACTCGGCAATCTTTTTTAATTCCATGGTGGTGGCGGTGGCCGGGTAGTTTTTAACATACAGTTTTCTTGCGTAGATCGAATCGATGACGTGCTCGTCAAAGGCGACCTCTCCCAAAAATTCGAACGGTGAATAAAAATGGCGGTTGCATACGGTCTCTATTTTGTTGCCGAGACCGGCATCGGCGTTTTTGCGAAACTGGTTCAGAACCAATTTGAAATGAAACCTGCCGATACGCGCTTTGAAAAAGCGACTCTTTTTCAGGATCGTATGTCGCCACGATATCGATGATGTCCTGAGCGGTCAGCGCATTGGACGCCGTGTCCAGAACCGCCGCTTTTACCTGCGCATCAAAATCGTGCCGCTTGATCAGCTGTTTTATTTTTCTTAGATAGACTGCCTTGATAAACCGGAAGGCATTTTCAATGGAGGTGGGTTCGGGGGTGCACACGAAGACCCCCTTGTTGGAAGTCAGGAAAAAATCAAGGGTGTTGAAATTGGTCCCGGCGCCCAGATCGATGAGCACATAGTCAAAGGGAAGCTTTTTGATGGCACTGATCAGCTTGATTTTTTGGGCATAAAACAGGTTGGCAATCTCCATGGAACAGGTGGAGGAACTGATCAGAAAGAGATTGGTGACGGGGGTGGGGGCCGCTGTGCTTTCCAGCGTTGCCGCATGCTTGTTCAAAAAGCGGTTCAACCCGTCTTTGGGCGCCGGCATCCCCAGAAAAGTATGCAGATTGGATGCACCCAGGTCCAGATCGATCAGGGCAACCGTCCTGCCGTGTCTGGCAAGTAGTGCCCCTAAACTGGCGACGACAAAGCTTTTGCCGACCCCGCCTTTGCCCCCCCCGATTGGATAGATCGTCGGCATCGGTTCAATATCCCCAAATTTCTCCACGGAAGCCATTCAACCACCTGTACCTTAAAATCCGAATCCGTGTAACCATCGAGACATGTTCGCCTCCATATGCAGCCGCCCAATGCATTCAGTGCGCCTATCCGTTGCGTATCCAGCCTTGATCATTCAATAAGCCTTTTTGGGGTCACAAATCAAGGTTTGCTCCCGGGTCTCTGAAGGCAATCCCACTTGAAGGTGAACGCCCTATTCGGGTTACCTTGGCGCAACCCTCAGGTAAAACGCCGATTCTCTGAGCCTGCCTGAACCTGGCGGTGCATCCTGAATCGTCGCAGCACCATTTTCTTCAACCCGGCCGGCATGGCCCTGCAGTCCGGCAACGAGCTCCAACTCGGCGCCCACTATATCATCCCCAAGGCCGATTTCAAGAATCAAGGCTCGACCACCGTGTTGACCACCCCTCTCTCCGGGGGCAACGGCGGTGACGGCGGAAAGCGGCCGTGGTGCCCAACCTGTTTTACATGCACAGCTTTTCCGAAAAGTGGACAGCCGGCATCGGTATCACCGCCCCCTACGGCCTGACTACCGAGTACGATGACGACTGGGGTTTCGGTGCCAATGTCGGCCTGATCTTCGAGCCGCTGGTCGGCACCCGAGTGGGGATTCATTATCGACCAGATCGACCACACCCTCGAAGGTGATGCCAACTTTTACACACCGGCCGCCGCCGCCGGCTTCGACCAGGCAGCCGGGCTGATCAATACCACGGCCACGGCCGAAGTGAGCCTGCCGGAAACCGTATCGATATCCGCCTACCACGCCTTCAACCAGCACTGGGCCATCCTGGCCGACGCCACCTGGACCAAGTGGAGCCGATTGGAGGAACTGAGAATCAAGTTTGGCAGCGGTGCCAATGACAGCGTGACCACCCTAGATTGGGACGACACCTGGCGTTTTTCCCTGGGGGGCATTTTCAAACCCACGGACCCCCTGGAACTGCGCGCCGGTGTGGCCTTCGACGAGTCGCCGATCCCCAACGATGAACGGCGGACCCCACGCATTCCCGGTGCCGACCGCATCTGGCTGACTCTGGGTGGCGGCTATCAGTTCACCCAGCTGATCCGGTTGGACCTTGCCTACGCCCATCTGTTCGTGGACGATCCCAAAATCAATAAGACCGCCACAAGCGAAGACACACTGCGCGGCGCGCTGGTCGGTGAGTACGATGCCAGCGTGGATATTATCAGTGCATCGATTTCGTTCCAATTTTAACGGTGTGGTTTAGCTGCCGCCTGACACAGACGGCAACCGTGTAGCCAAGCTGTCAAACCGGGTTCCTGGTATCCGGCTGTAAGACTTGCCTTTAAACGTGGGTTGTTAAAATAATGGCGCCTCCCCGACGAAAAGACCGGGAGGCGCCATTGACATCACGATAATCGTGAATGAACACTATTCCACGGGCGTTACCGTCATGACCTCGATGACCTGACCGCCGTCGACCTCGGCAATCGCACCGGTGACCTTGACCAATTTGCCGATCATGTCCGACAGGTCCTTACCGGCCACCACATAGGCATCCGTGCCTGTGACGACCGCCAGGCCTTTTTCAGTTTGAACCAACCTCCCGTCGATCTCGGTAACCGCGTCCGAGGCCGCCCCCTGGGGCGACGCCTTCGTTTCGGTTTGTTCGGCCTGCCCCATGGTGGCCGGTTGTTTCTCCGAACAGGCGATAATGAGAAATGGTGCGTCATCTGCATGGCAAGCCGGCCATGCTTCCACAATAGGCTTGTTAAACCGACGTTTTCTGGATAAATTGAAATTGCCATCCCGCAACGGGCATCGCCCGCTAAAACGCGCTTAAAGGCAGAACCGCCTGTTGGCGGCAAAAGACCGCGTGAGAAATTGAACACGGGTGCGCCGCCGTCCACATTGCCTTCATCGGCTCATTTTTATCAAGGAGAAGATGCCATGGAAATGAAAACCGTCACGATCGACAATCCCGAACAGCTCAATTTCATCCTGGGGCAGTCCCACTTTATCAAAACCGTGGAGGATATTTATGAAGCCATCGTCAATACGGTGCCCGGCGCTAAATTCGGCATCGCCTTCTGTGAAGCCTCCGATGTCTGCCTGGTGCGCTTTGCCGGCACGGATGAGGGCTTGATCGCGCGTTCCCGTAAAAACGCCCTGAACCTGGGGGCCGGGCATAGCTTCATCATTTTCATGCGCGACATGTTCCCGGTCAACATCCTTAACACGATCAAACAGGTACCGGAGGTTTGTCGGATCTTCTGCGCCACAGCCAATCCGGTCGAAGTGATCATTGCTGAAAGTGCGCTCGGGCGCGGCATCCTGGGTGTCATCGACGGTTTTGCCGCCAAAGGCATTGAAGGGGAGGCCGACATCGCCAAACGAAAATCCTTCCTGCGTGCCATCGGCTACAAAATGTGAACCGCGATAGCGAGCGCATTCCCCACCGCTTGCGACGGGGTTAGCGAGCGAACTGAAAATCGACTTTTTCATCCTTACGGTGAACCCTCCCCGCGGCTCGCCGCGGGGAGGGTTCAATGCAGTGCCCCGAAACCTGCCGTCATGCTCACCAAAACGGCGCCGGGTCGATGGCTGAGGGAAGTCATGAAGGTCATGCCAAAAGGCCCACTATCAGGGCACCGTGCAGGAACGGCATGTTCTGCGCCAATACGGCATAAAGATGCCTGGTCGCCTGTGCTTGTCCGTCAGGTCGGGATCACTCGCCGTGCAGCACCTTGAGCTTGGCGTCGATCATTTGTTTGTGGGAAAGTCCAAGAAGTTTGGAAAGCTTGTTCATCAGGTAATGTTCATATTTATCCATCTTGCCATCGACATAGACAATCTGCCACAACCGTTCGATCAGTTTTTCTTTTTTGGCCATGCTGTAGCGGTTATTGATAACCTTGGCAAACTGCCACAAATCGACACTCTCTTTCAACTCACGATCCGCCTCGTCGATCAGGGCATCGGCATCCTCGCCGGAAAGGCCGTATTTATTGGTCAACAGGGAAAGAACATGCGCCATTTCCGACTCCGTGAAAGTCTCGTCGATGCGTCCCATTTCCAGGAACAGGGCACCAATGGCCACCACCACCTCCCGTTCGTTATCCTGGCCGGCGGGGTTCTGGCCGTTTTCGGTGGCGGTGCTGAAAAATCGCTTGAATATGTCGATCATCGGTTATCCTCCGGGGTTGAAGGGCATGCCATTGAATATATGAGCGAAAAATCAACAATCAAGGTTTGACACCCCGATCCCGATCAGCATACCAGGGCGCTTCCTCCGCAATCGTGCGCTTCCCTCTCTTTGGCCACAGCAGTGCTTGCCAGATAGTCGTCATAGCTCATGACTCGGTCGATGGCACCCTCTGGGGTGAGTTCTACGATCCGGTTGGCCACGGTGGAGACGAACTGGTGGTCGTGGGAAGCGAAGAGAATCACCTCGGGGAAGGCAATCAGTCCTTCGTTGAGAGAGGTGATGGCCTCCAGATCCAAGTGGTTGGTAGGCTCGTCCAGTAAAAGTACATTGGCGCCGCCGAGCATCATGCGCGAGAGCATGCAGCGAACCTTCTCTCCGCCTGAAATGACCCTGGTATTTTTCATGGCCTCTTCTCCGGAGAAGAGCATGCGACCGAGGAATCCACGGGCAAAACTCACCCCCTCTTCCGGCGCGTACTGCAGCAGCCACTGGACCAGGGACATTGCGGTTTCGAAGAACCGCCTGTTCTCCTTGGGGAAGTAGCCGGTGGTAACGGTCTGGCCCCATCGGAAGCTACCGGTATCCGGCGCCATCTCCCCTGCCAGGATCTGAAAAAGGGCGGTTTTGGCCAGGCTGTTGTCTCCGGCAAAGGCGATCTTATCCCCGCCGTTCACCACCATACTGAAGTTGTTGAGAACCTTCTCGCCATCGATGGTTTTCGTAAGACTGTCGATTTCCAGGATCACGCTCCCGCAGGGGCGTTCCGGCTTGAAGGCGATCCAGGGATACTTTCGCGACGAGACCGGCACGTCATCCAGGGTGAGCTTATCCAGGCGCTTTTTCCGGGAAGTGGCCTGCCTGGCTTTGGAGGCGTTGGAACTGAAGCGCTGGATAAACGCGGTCAGTTCCTTGGCTTTTTCGGTGGCTTTCTTGTTTTCGTTTTGTTTCTGTTTCTGGATCAGGCGGCTCGCCTGGCACCAGAAGTCGTAGTTGCCCACGAAAACCCGGATCTGGTCGTAGTCGATGTCGGCAATGTGGGTACAGACCTGGTTGAGGAAGTGGCGGTCGTGGGACACGACAATCACGGTATTCTCGGAACGCGCCAGGAAATCTTCCAACCAGGCGATGGACTTGTGATCCAGGTGGTTGGTCGGCTCGTCAAGGAGCAGGACATCGGGGTTGCCGAAGAGGGCCTGGGCCAGAAGGACGCGGACCTTGTCCCCCCCTTCCAGTTCTTTCATTTTCAGCTGGAGCGCCTCTTCGGCAATGCCCAGCCCCTTGAGCAGAACCGCCGCCTGGGACTCGGCCTCGTATCCGTCCATCTCGGCGAACGCCGCCTCCAGTTCACCGGATCGGATGCCGTCCGCTTCGGTGAAATCCGCCTTGGCGTAAATGGCGTTTCGTTCCGTCACGATGGCATGCAGCCGATCGTGCCCCATGATCACCGTGTCGATGACGGTTTCCTCATCAAAGGCAAAATGGTCCTGCTTCAGGACGGCAATGCGTTCGCCGGGCCCTGTGCACACTGAGCCCTTGTCGGGCTCTATCTCTCCGGAAAGGATTTTCAGGAATGTCGACTTACCGGTGCCGTTGGCGCCGATCAGGCCGTAGCAGTTACCGGGGATGAACTTGATATCGACGTCTTTAAACAAAACACGCTTACCATAGGCAAGCGCGATGCTGGATGCGCTGATCATAATGGGTTCCTCATCGGGTAAACAAAAAAAACCACGGGTCGTTCCAACCCGTGGTTCGTGCGACGCGTGCTTATAGCCTATCGCATACGAGCCATCAACCCTTTTTTTGCGTTTCCGGGCTGATGCGTTTTTTGTTCAGGCTGAAGACAATGAACGCCAACCGTCAAAAATTGAAGAAGGTGCGCCGCCATAATGAATTGAATGCAAAGAGACCTGCGCCGGCGTGATCGGATTGATCACCTTTTGGGAAAACCGATGCTGATTTTTTCGGTTCCCTCTTTCATTCTGATTTTAACGCTGAGTTCAATGCTGCTGTCGCGAATGCCCAGGGCCAGTGCCGTTTTGCCTTTATCTGTGTCGATGTGCGTCATCTCCCTGAATGTTTCGAAAATCTTGAGCCCCGCCTCATGGCCTGGAGACGGCAGTTCACTGGTCCGGTATTCGGCAAGGACGGTGATCTTCCCGTCATCCCCGAGATGAATGGATATCTCCTTGGCGTTGTTGTTGACGCCGTGCAAGGCTGCCAGGGCCAGCCACTTCACTGCGGCGGCTTCGGTGTCGGAATCGTTTTTAAGTTTAGACATCTCCTTGAGGGGGTCATTGGTTGCGTAACAATCACACATCTCCTGCACTTTTTTATGCATGCTGCCTGAATCTTTCATGGTCGTGCTCCTTCTGTCCGTCGGTTGAGGGGATGGCCCATATCAAGGCACCCGATGTAATTTGACTGTTACATTAAAATTACCATCTGTTGGCCCATCGTCAACGATAGGGAAACGAAAGGAGACACTTAAAGGGATAACATCCACATTGACAAAGCAGATATCCGTTCGCACCCTGTATAACCGACGATGCCCCCATGGCGACTGTGATGGGGTGCTGAAAAAAAGAAAAGGAGTGCCCCATGTCTCAAAGCAAAGCACACAATCGCCGTATCGTATTGGCCAAGCGTCCACAGGGCGCTCCACTGCCCGAGAACTTCCGGATGGAGAACTTGCCTGTGCCTGAACCGGCCGAAGGCCAAGTGCTGCTGCGCACCGAGTATCTCTCCCTCGATCCGTATATGCGGGGCAGGATGAGCGATGCGCCATCCTATGCAGAACCGGTTAAGGTTGGTGACGTGATGGTGGGTGGAACGGTTTGCCGGGTTGAAGCATCCCGGCACCCTGATTACAGGAGGGGAGAGTGGGTCCTTGCCTATAGCGGCTGGCAGGATTATGCGCTTTCCGATGGTACCGGCCTGACCCGATTGGGGCAAAACCCCCAACATGCCTCCTATGCATTGGGGATATTGGGCATGCCGGGGTTTACCGCCTACATGGGGCTGTTGGATATCGGCCGACCCAAACCGGGAGAGACCCTGGTCGTTGCTGCGGCCACCGGACCGGTGGGTGCGACGGTAGGTCAGATCGGGAAGTTGAAAGGCTGTCGGGTCGTCGGCGTTGCCGGCGGCAGCGAAAAATGCAGCTACGCAACGGAGGTCCTTGGTTTTGATGCGTGCCTGGATCACCAATCTTCGGATTTTGCCCAACAACTTGGCCATGCCTGCACCAAGGGGATTGACATCTATTTCGAGAGCGTAGGGGGTAAGGTCTTTGATGCGGTCCTGCCGCTACTCAACACAAAAGCCAGAATTCCGGTGTGTGGGCTTATTTCTCATTACAATGCGACGCGGCTTCCCGATGGACCGGACCGCCTGTCTCTGCTTATGCGTACCATTTTAGTCAAACGGTTGAACGTTCAGGGATTTATTATCTTTGAGGATTATGGCCACCGCTACGACGAATTTGCAAAAGACATGTCTCAGCTGGCTGAGCACGGGACAGATAAAATACCGTGAGCATCTGGTCGATGGGTTGGAGCGTGCACCGGACGCTTTTATCGGCATGTTAGTCGGTAAGAACTTCGGAAAACTGGTCGTCCGGGTGAATGACGAACGCTAATCTAAGAAAGAAAATGCTTACGAAAATATCGACCGATTCGGCTTACGATTCTATAGGGCATCTCGAAGATGTTGATCAACAGGTAACGATGTTCGCTTCTTCTGGTACGACCCAGCTTAAAGTCGGACTGGAATTTATTGCCACATGAAGGACAGGCCATGAGCATCCCACCGATGTTGTCAGGAAATCGCAACTGCTGGCCACATTTCGGGCACGTCTTTACCGTATAATCAGTCATGGTTTGGTCGGACCTCTCCGAATAGATTCATGTGCTACATATTGACGGGCCACACGCAAGGTGTTGGTTGTATGGTCTTCATTTCCCATAGACAAGCTTTCCAATCTTTCGCACCCGTTCCATCTCTTCCGCCGTCAACGGCCCCTGCTCCAAAACCGCCAAATTCTCCCGCATCTGGTCCATCGTCTTAGCCCCCATCATGCAAACATCCACTGCCGGATGCGACAGCACGAAACGATAGCACTCGGCAGCGGTAAGCGGTCTTTCGCCGGGCGGCAGCTTTCTTTTGCCGAGAAGCTTGCGCCAGTCGGTGGCCGTGAAGCCCACCACACCTGGGCGGTCGTCGCCGGTGAGATGGGGAAAGGTTTTGGTTTCCGCGCCGCGTTGGGCGGCGTTGTAGCGGATGTGAAAGACATCGAAGAGGCCTTCTTCGGCCAACTCGGGAAACAGCTTGCGGTTGTGACTGGTCAGGCCGATAAAGCGCACCAGGCCCTTTTGCTTGAGTTTAAGCGCCCCGTCGATGACCTTCTGCGGTGGTCGTTTGGGAAAATAGCCCAGCAAAAGCACATCGGCATATTCCAGGCCGGCCGCCTGGAGGCCCTTGACAAAAAAGTGCTCGGTCAGCCAGGCGTGGTGGGCGTAGGTAAGCATGCCAACCACCAGATCGTCGCGCTTGCTGGCCGCTGTTATGTTGCGGATGGCCGCGCGCATGGCACCGGAACGCCCCCGGATGAAGGTGCCCCAGGTGATAGTAGTTGCACCCCCTCTCGAAGGCTTCTTCGTAAGCGGCGGCCGGAGCGCCGAAGCTCGATGAAATCCCCAGCCGGCCAACCATGATGTTGGTGCGGCCGAGGGTGGCTGGCGTGGAAAATGGCATCCGGCTGTCCTTTCCTTTATTAACCGGAATACACTGAAGGCATGGAAAAAGCGTCCAGATAATACTTTCTGTGTATTCTGCGTGTTCCGTGGTTCCTATAGCGAATCTTTTCGCAGGCGGTTAGCGGGAAAAGAGAAATATCCCGATATGATTTTTATTGAAACATCAGGGGGATGTCAAATGCATAAATATGGCTGGGGTGACAGGCAAAATTGATTTTAACGGCCGAATGCCTATTTTTGGTTTGTGCATCGACAAACACGCATTCGTTAAATAATGGAGGACATCCGATGATTATGCAAAAACCGATGAAATCAGCTTTTTACGCAACCCTCATCCTGTGCCTGGCGGTATCTTCCGGAGCGGTAGATACGTTCCCCTCTCCAAAAGTGGAATTCTCAGCCGACATGACCATGACCATTAAACAGGCAGGTACGCCCCAGCCCTATGTTATCCAGGGGAAGATCTATTCCACCAAGGGGAAAGAACGACGGGAGTTCTCCAGCTTCGGCCGCCAGACAGCCATCATCAATGACCGGGACAACGATCAGATGTGGACGCTCATGCCCGATCAGAAGATGGTCATGGCCAATGAGCATCCAGGGGCCCGGAAGGACCCGGCGCGCATGATCCGAGACGGGGAACTCAAAATGACCGAAATGGGCACGGAGACGGTCAGCGGTCATACAACCACCAAGTATAAAATCGAGTCCACCGACAAGGGTGAAGACGCTTTTTCAGGATTTGCCTGGTTGAACAAACAGAATATTCCCGTGCGTTTTGAAGGAACGGCCAGCGAGAACGGCATTCGCCAGGATATCGAGATCGACTACGCCAATATTGTCGTCGCCCGGCAGGATGCGCAATTATTTGTCGTTCCGGCCGACTATCGCCAGATGAACGCCGACTTGGGCGCCATGGGCACCTCCGGCAAGACCTTGACGCCGGAGCAGATGGAGCAGGTGATGAAGATGCTGAAACAGAAACAGGGCACCAACTAAGCGTAATAGCTGGTGAGCCGAAAGCTCAAGGCCGGAACTCAGAACCCCGAACCCCGAACCTTACCCCAACGTATATTGCGCGATGGCCAGATCCGGTGACCGCGTCTCGACCAATTCAACCAGGTGGCGGTGATGGGTGAAAAAGATCACCTGGGTTTTTCGGGACAGTTCGCACAATACGTTCAAGGTGGCCAGGGACCGATCGTCATCGAAGCGCAAGAGGATGTCGTCGACCACAAAGGGCAGCGGTTCGTTATGTTCCAGGTACTGCTCTAGACTGGCCAGGCGCAGGGACAGGTAAAGCTGGTCGGCGGTGCCGTCACTCATGCCGTCGACGGTGACCTGGGCGTCGCTTTGTGGCCGGATGCCGACCAGGACCGGGTTGCCCCGTTCATCGTACTCCGCCCGCAGCCGGCTGAAGGCGCCGAGGGTCATCTGTGAGAACAGCTGGCTGGCCCGGGA
>CAVQUU010000004.1:0-149287 GCA_963716825.1 uncultured delta proteobacterium | reverse complement strand
AACGTGAAAAACGATGGTTCGGGAATCATTCCCGCCGGTTCCCTTAAACTGGGCTATAATGGTCCCTGCCCAGCGGCGGGCAGAAATACATACGAATTCTCGGTAATGGCCGTTGACGCCGAGGGCGTCATCATCGGTTTTGGAAAGGCCAGGCAGCCGTTTCCTCCCAAGCAATGACAATTCCGTTAAAAACCCGCTATCTGTGAATTGACCTCTTGACGCTCAACCCTGCTCTCTCTTTTACCGACGACCCATCCATAACGATTACCGCCTGGCCTGGCAGTCCGGGCAGACGCCGAAGAAATCGAGGCGGTGGCGAGTGATGGTAAAACCGGTCTCCCGCATCAGTTCCTGGGTCATATCCGCCAGGGCCGATATGTCCGGATCAAGGATTTTTCTGCAAACGGTGCAGACCACGTGGGGATGGTCGTAGGGTTTGTTGCCGTCGTACCGGTTGCTGTCATCGCTGAAACCCAGTTCCAGCAGTTGACCGAGGTCTCTGAGGACGGCCACGTTTTTATAGATGGTGGCCAGGCTGGTGGTGGGAAAGCTGGCTTTGGACCTGTCTCGTAGATTGATTCAACACTGGGGTGTCCCTTGCTCTCGGCAAGGACTTTCACAATAGCCAGGCGCTGGGGGGTGATTCGATACTGGTTTTCCCGAAGGGCGTCCACCATTTTTCGCATTCGGATCTCAGGATCTGGCATTGGTATGCTCGATGAGGCTCGGATTTTTTATGGAAAATGATTATCAACAAATAGCAAAGGCGAGGTATGCGTGTCAACAGCCGGCAAAACAGGGTCACTATTCGATGGCCTGAAATTCTTTCATGAATTTTCGATCGATATAATCCTTGATGACGAATGCGGGCCGGCCGCCGAATTCCAACCAGCGCTTTTTAAGAACACCGGATCCGCCACCCAGGTTGAAGATCAGCAGGTAGTCTCCGCCGGGGTCGAAGGGCATCAGGTCGCCGCCGTTCAGCTGCGCCAGGATGTTGTGGAGCAGAACCGGGTTCTGGCGGACCGCATAGACACCCACCTTGTCCAGGGGCTGGTCCTGAAAGTAGATGCAGTCACCGCCACCGAAGATGCAGGGATGTTGCGTGCTCTGCAAAAAGCGGTTGACCCGCAGGCCGCCGTCGGGGCCCGTGGCGATACCGGAATTCGCAAAGATGGCCGACGGTTTGACGCCCAGGGCTAAAAAGATGACATCTGCGGGCAGGGTTTCGCCGTCGTCCAGGCTGACGGTATCGCGGGATACGGATTTTACGTAGACGCCCTCGCGGATGGTGATGCCCCGCCGAGCCAATGTGCCGCGGATCTTGCGGCGGACGGATGCGGGAAAGCGGGACATGAAGTCGCTGCCGGCACAGATGGTGATGCGCGGCATGTTTCCGCCGGTGGTTGTTGCCAGCTGCCAGACGTTGCCGGCCACCTCTGCCGAAGAGGGGCCGCCGCCGACAATGACCACGTCCGGGGCGTGCCGGTTGAAATGGTCGACCAGGCGGTCTTTGGCCTCCATGAGCCGCTCGATGGGTTTGACGGTGTAGAGGTCGGCAAGCTCGCCTTCAATGGCCGGTTTGGGTACATGGCTGCCCGCATTACAGGACAGCACATCGTAGGGCACGGTGTGGCCGTTTTCCAGAATCACGATTTTTTGTTCGGGGTCGATCGTGGCCGCTTTGCCGTGCAGGAATGTGCCCCCCTGCTTTTCGACCACATGCCGGGTGGCGAAACGAATTTCATCGGGCCGGTAGGTGCCGGAAAGCATCCCCGGCCCCATGCCCGAGTAATAGTGAAATTCCGACGGGCCGATGACGGTGACGCCGTGACCTTTTCCGGTGATGGTGGCCAGGTTGGCCAGTGTGACCATGTGGGCGTGGCCGCCGCCGATAAGGACCAGTTTTTTTTTCATGTTAATGTCTCTTCCATCAGCTGACCCAGTTTGGCCAGATGCGCCTTCTCCTCGTTGGCGATCTGGATCAGGGCCTTTTTGCCCGCCTCGTTTTGCGCCTTTTCCGATGCGCGAAGATAGAGGTCCAGGGCCTGGGCTTCGATGGACATGGCCAGTTCGATGATTTCCTGTACCGTGTCGTAAGCGGGCATGAGCAGGTTGGCATACTCTTCGGTGGTCAGCCCCCCCTCCAGCACCTCCGGCACCTGTCGGGCTTCGAAGGTATCCCGGGTGACGGGTTTGCCGGTCAGCGCAGTGTACTGCTCGAGAATGCGATCCTGATGTTTCACCTCAATTTGAGACAGTTGGTGAAACAGTTGTCTCGCCGGGTCACTGTCAATCTTCACTGCCATGGTGTCGTAAAAGTCCTTTAATCCCGCTTCGAGCGAGTAGGCCACGGCCAGGGCGTTTTCCACCGACGTGACCCCCTCGAAAAGCGCCAGCCCCTTCTCTTCGCCCAGGAATGCCGCTTCGCCGGTCCAGGCATTGAAGCCGCCGGCCACGTTGATGATGTGGTCGAAGCCCTGCCCGGAAAGCAGCTGGGCCGCCATGCGGCTGCGGCCGCCGGATGCACAGTAAACCATCACCGGCCTGGTTCGGTCGATACGCTGCATGAGGTCGGTGAGCTCGGGCAGCGGCATGAGAACGGCGCCGGGGATGTGGCCGGCCTCGTACTCTTTGGGTTGGCGCACGTCCAGAATGGTCAGGTCGTCCACCTGCTTGTCCGAGAGATAGGATTTGGCCTGGTCGGTGTCGACAGATGTCACGGGGGTCAGGAATTGTCGCCAGTTCATGGGGTCCTCCGCATGGATAGGGTTTTTGTCCTCAGGGGATCGGAAGGGTAATTCAAGTATACACAAAACAAGCCTTTCCCGCCATGGCTTTTTAGATGGCATGCGGTTTGCTTTTTGAAATTGCAGCATTAACGTCTATGCACGGGCGTGTGCCCGCATTTCCCCCAATCTTCTTCAAAGCAAACGGAGGGTATCATGAAACTGAGCGAGTATAAGGATATCATCAAGCAGGCCATTGCCAACGAGGTGGAGGCCAGAAAATTTTATGACAATGCGGCCAGTACGCTCAAAGATCCGCACCTGAAAAAACTCTTCGCTTCTCTGGCCGAGGAGGAGAAGAAACACCGGGATATCCTGACCAAGATTTACACCGGCAACACGATGGACCGCTACTTTTCCGAATCGCGGGACTACAAGGTGGCCGAAACCGTGGACGAGCCGGAACTCTCCATGGCGATGAAGCCGGCCGACGCCTTTGCCCTGGCCATGAAAAAGGAGGAAGCGGCCATGAAACAGTACACCGAAATGGCCGAGATGTGCGATGACGACGGTAAACGGCAGGTATTCCTGGACTTGGCGGCCATGGAGCGGGATCACAAGCTAAAAATGGAATCCGCCTTCATCGATATCGGCTACCCCGAGGTCTGGTAAAGACAAGGAGTGTGGACAATGACACAATCAAAATGCCCGGTCTGCGGCTGTGAGAAATTCCATGTCAAAAACCCCGACGACGACTATGATGTTTACGAATTCGAGTGCCGGGACGGGGAGGTCTGTTTTGAGGAAGACCTGGATGATGACGAGTGCCCAGAGGTCGGCGATGCCACGGAAACATTTTGCAATGCGTGTGCGTGGCATGATAAGTTCAATAAAATCAAATAACAGCAAATTATGGGATTGAGGGATTGGGGAATTAAGGCGAGCATTCCCATCGTTTCTCAAGCTGCAAATGGGAGGCTGCCATGGAGACCCATGACGTAACCGTGTTCAAACCCTATCCGTTCAGGGTAGGTCAGAAAATCAACATCGAAGGCGGACCCCGCAAGGGAGACTGGGAGGTGGTGGCCGTTACGGACCGCAAGGTCAAACTCCGCTGCCCGTTCAGCCATCGGGAACTCGAATGGAACCGGTTCTGCTATGTGGTCGATGAACAGACCGGTGTTCAATGGCCCGGAAAAGAATAGCCCTCCTGTTCAAACGCAGACCAAGCGGAAGATCGGCACCCTTGCGCCCCTGGGGGATGATGGACGCTTAACATCTCGCATTTCAGACGGTGTGGTAGAACCGCACAGTCATCTATTGCTATCCCCTCGCCGGCACGCCGACCACCACCCGTTTGGCTCGAGCGGGCAAAAACGGTGTAAGGTTCTCTTCCGTTGCGCGACCAACCAGAAAACCGCACTGCGATCAACAGCATTCATTTTCTCAAGGGGGCCATATGAAATCGATTTCCATCGCAACGACCATCCTGATTGCCGGGATGTGGGTAGCCGCAGCCGGCGTGCATGCCGCCCAGGTGGACCACGCCTTGTTCGCCTCCCTGTTGAGCAGACATGTCAAAGACGGCGTCGTGGACTACAAGGGCGTTAAGGATGACGAGGCCATTCTGGATCGATACCTTGACGCGCTCGCCGCCGTGGACCCGGAACCGCTGTCACCAGACGATCAATTTGCCTTCTACGTCAACGCATACAACGCATGGACCATCAAACTGATACTGTCCCGCTACCCGGATATTCTTTCCATCAAGGATCTGGGAAGCCTGTTCTCATCTCCCTGGAAAAAAAACATCGCCCGCATCGACGGCAACCTGATGACCCTGGACCAGATCGAACACGACATTCTGAGAAAACGGTTCAAGGACCCCCGGGTCCATTTTGCCGTCAACTGCGCATCCAAGAGCTGCCCGCCCCTTCAGGGCGAGCCGTTTGCGGGAAGCCTCCTGAACGATCAGCTGAACCAGGCGGCCAGGGCATTCATCAATGCCCCCCGGTTCAACCGGTTGGAAGGCGACACCCTGTGGGTCAGCAAAATATTCGACTGGTTCCCGGAAGACTTTGATGGTGACGTCATCGGCTATTTCATCAAATTTGCCGACCTCCCGATGAGGGAGCAGCTGGAGAAAAACAAAGCGCGGATCAAGCTCAAATACCTGGACTACGACTGGACCCTCAACGGAACCTGAAGGAGGCGACGATGGCAAGCTACGACTACGATATCGGCATCATCGGCGGCGGCGCAGCCGGGCTTACGGTAGCTTCGGGCGCGGCGCAGCTGGGTGCCAAGACCCTGCTCATCGAAAAAGAGACTGCCCTCGGCGGAGACTGCCTGCACTATGGTTGTGTGCCCAGCAAGACCCTGATCCGTTCGGCCCACGTTTACCACGACATGAAACATGCCGATCGTTTCGGGCTGCCGAAAGTGGCCCTGCCGCCCGTGGATTTTTCCCGGATCGCCAGGCGGATACAGGATGTCATCGCCGTCATCCAGAAGCATGATTCGGAAGAACGGTTCTGCAAACTGGGCGCGAAGGTGGCCTTCGGAACCGTTTTTTTCAAGAACGACCGCACGGTGGATCTGGATGGCCGGTCGATCACCGCCAAGAACTGGGTCATTGCCACCGGATCTTCTGCGGCCGTCCCTCCCATTCCGGGACTGAAGGAGATCGGCTATATCACCAACCGTGAGATCTTCTCTCTCGATCGGCTCCCCGGGAGCATGATCGTGCTGGGCGCCGGACCCATCGGCATCGAGATGGCCCAGGCATTCAACCGATTGGGATCTTCGGTAACGGTGGTTGACATGGCCGGACAAATTTTAACCAAGGAGGATGCGGACATGGCCGATGCCGTCCAGGCGGTCATGGAAGCCGAAGGTGTAAAATTTTACCTGGGTGCCGCCGTTGAACGTGCATCTGCGACAGGTGAGAAAAAAAGCGTCACCCTGAGGCTGGGAGACGGCGCTTCGATAACCTTGGCAGCCGAGGCGGTGCTGGTGGCCATGGGCCGTGCGGTCAACGTCAAGGATTTGTGGCTGGACGCCGCCGGTGTGGCCTTCGATCGAACGGGTATCACGGTGGACGCACGGCTGCGCACCAGTCAGAAGCATATTTTTGCCGCCGGTGACGTCAGCGGCGGCTTCCAGTTCACCCACGCCGCCGGATACGAAGGCGGTATCGTGGTGAGCAACGCGGTATTTCACCTGCCGCGCAAGGTGAACTACACGTGGCTGCCCTGGTGCACCTACACGGACCCGGAGCTGGCCAGCATCGGACGCAATGAACGTGCGGCAACAGATGCGGGTATAGACTATTCTGTCTGGACAGAAGCCTTTCAGGACAACGACCGCGGGCTGGCCGAAGGTCAGACCGAAGGCCGGATCAAATTGATCCTTGATAAAAAGGAGAAGCCCCTGGGGGTTCAGATTTTAGGCCCCCGTGCCGGTGATCTGATTGCCGAGTGGGTGGCAGCCTTAAATGGCGGTGTAAAGCTTTCCACCATCGCTTCGGCCATTCATCCCTATCCCACACTGGGAGAGATCAGCAAACGGGTGACCGGAAGTGTCTTCTCGCCGAAAATATTTTCCGAGAAGGTGCAGAAGGGGCTCAAGCTCTTCTTCAACCTGAAGGGGCGGGCGTGTACGCCGGAGGTGTGCGAGGACGAAAGCCTGAAGCCTTAGAAAGGAGACGACCATGGAGACCTACTACAAACCCGACGATCTGCCCAAATTTGGTGATATCGGCAAAGACAATCCCAATCTGGCGCAAAAGTTTTTCGAGTATTACGAAGCGGTCTTCGCCGAAGGTGAACTGACCCAGCGGGAGAAATCGCTCATCGCCCTGGCCGTGTCCCACGCCGTCCAATGTCCATACTGCATCGATGCCTACACCCGTTCATGCCTTGAGACCGGTTCCAACATGGCGGAAATGATCGAAGCCGTCCATGTGGCCACCGCCATACGGGGAAGCGCTTCTCTGGTGCACGGCGTCCAGATGAAAAATATTGCCGAAAAGATGTCCATGTAAAGGTCGTGTCAAAAGGAAACGATGGCTGACGAAAAACCATATGTTCACGAAAGGGATTCCGAAGCCACGGGGTTTTCCAGGACCCTTGTCCGGCAGGGGTTGCAATTGACCCGGGGCGACACACAGATTCTGCAGGTCAACGTGGGTCTTCTGTGCAATCAGACCTGCGGCCATTGCCACCTGAATGCCGGTCCTGGCAAGACCGAGGTCATGACGCGTCAGACCGCCGACCAGATCGCAGACTGGGCCGGGCGGGTGCCCTTCGAAACGATCGATATTACCGGTGGTGCCCCGGAGATGAACCTCGACATTGTCTATCTTGTCGAGACGTTTGCCGCCCTGGCGCCGAAACTGACCTTCCGATCCAACCTGTCGGCCTCTGAAAAGCTGGTGGACGGATTCAACCCGTGCGCGCGGACGGGGTGATCTGACGGACCTTGGCTCGGCTCCTGGGACGGATACCTGTATGCTGACTTCAATCTGGCCCGAGGGCTGCCCTTGGGTCGCAACCGGGTCCATGTGACCGACATGACCGGACGCCCGGCGCGAGGCAATCCCATTGCCACGGCAGACCACTGCTATACCTGCACCGCCGGCGCCGGCTTCACCTGAGGCGGGGCTATCGGCACCTGAGGGTCAGGTGCTTGCATGGCCGGTTTCATCTTGAGACATCATGTCTCAAGTGAACAATCTATTTCTTTCCGACAAGCATCCAATCGATCCGTTGCACCGGTTGTCCGCCGGATGCAGCATATCGGTGTCTCTTGGCCTTTTTGCCTTGACGATCATGGCATGGATCTTGTTAATATATGGAATTCCGATCCCTTCCCGCGGAGAGAGAATGGAACAGCAGATCCAATTCGACAATCATATGGGCGAAACCCTTGCCGGAACCTTGCACCAGCCTGAGCGGCCACCGGTCGGCGCAGTCATCGCCGGCCACTGTTTTACCTGTTCCCGGCACACGGGTGTCCTGCGGCGCATTTGCAGCGCGCTGTGCGAAGCCGGGTTCATGGCCCTGCGATTCGATTTTTCCGGAAACGGCCAGAGTCAGGGACGGTTTGAACACGCCACCTGGTCCAAGCAGGTCCTGGAGATGGAAGCGGCCATTGCGCTGATTCAGGAAAAAGGTGCCTCCTGGATCGGTCTGGCCGGGCACTCATTGGGTGCGGCCATCGCCCTGCTTACCGCCCGGCGGATAAAGACCGTATCGGCTGTCTGCCGGGTGGCCGGGCGCGTCAGCGCAACACGACCCATGCATTTTCTCACACCGTCACAGCAGCAGACGCTGGCGCAGACCGGTCAGGTGGAATTTAGCAGCCGCGAACGGCAACTCAAGCTTACCAGCGACTTTTTTGATGATGCGGACCGGCACGATCTGATGGATGCTACCCGATCGTTGACGATTCCCATGCTTGTGGTTCACGGCGACCGGGACGAGATCATTCCGGTGGCCGAAGCGCATCTGGCCAAAACGGCAAACCCCCGGATGGTCGAGCTGGCCATTGTCGCCGGGGGCGATCACATGCTCGCCCAACCGGACCACCAGCGGCAGGTGGCCCGGATAGTGGCCGCCTGGTTCTGCCACCAGGCCGGCGCCCCGGCACCCGGCGACCTGAGCCGTAAACAATGATCAATTCGTAAACGGTCGCATTTCCGATGGATTCGTAAGAAGCCCGATATCAAGGCTTGCGAATCCTGAGGAATGAGGCGTACTTACGGTACGCCGCAGTGACGAAGGATGAAGCGTAACGCAGATATCGGGCTTCTTACGAATCCGTCAACAATGACACCGCCCATAGGAGACGTTGAAAGATGAACCTGTCCGAAACCTTGAGCGCCGACTTTATCGACGTCCAATACCGCAAATGGAAATCCGACCCATCGTCGCTTTCGGATGACTGGCAGTTCTTCTTCAAAGGATTCGAATTGGCCGGGGCGCCCGGACCGGCGGATGTCGACCCGGAGCAGGCCCTGCGCCAGGCCAACGTGGGTGAGCTGATCCGCCGTTACCGGGACATCGGTCACCTGCTGGCCTGCATGGATCCATTGTCCGCCTGTCCCACCTCTCACCCGCTTTTAGATCTGGATGCCTTTGGCCTGGACGTGTCCGACCTGGACCGTACCTTTGCCGCACCGGATTTGATCGAACAGACCGCGGCACCGTTGAAGGAGATCGTGGGCCGGCTGAAGCAGACCTATTGCCACAGCGTCGGCGTAGAGTACATGCACCTTCAGGACCCCGACGAGCGCCGGTGGCTTCAGACCCGCATGGAACCGGTGAAGAACCAGGTTGAACTCACGGCGACCGAACGGGTCGAGCTGCTCAGAAAGCTCTCCGCGGCATCCCTGTTTGAAGGGTTTCTCAATAAAAAGTATGTGGGCGTGACGCGCTTTTCATTGGAGGGCGGTGAAGCCCTTATCCCTTTTCTGGATGTCCTGCGCCGGCGGGCGGTTGAATCCGGATGTCGTGAAATCATTCTGGGTATGGCTCACCGGGGACGCCTCAACGTGCTGCGCAACATCCTTGAAAAGCCGGCCGAAGAGATCTTTTCGGAGTTCGAAAGCTGCTATGATCCCCAGGATCTGGTGGGGTCCGGGGATGTCAAGTATCATATCGGCTATCTCACCGAACACAAGATGGCGGACGACACCTCACTTTCCCTCTACCTCGTGAGCAATCCCAGCCACCTGGAGGCGGTGGATCCGGTGGTGGAAGGCATTACCCGGGCCCGGCAGGATCTGCTGCCAGCCGACGGCGACAAGGCGGTCCTTCCGGTGCTGCTGCATGGCGATGCGGCCTTTGCCGGGCAGGGGGTCGTGGCAGAAACGCTGAATATGTCTCAATTGAAGGGCTATCGGACCGGTGGGACGGTGCACGTCATCATCAACAACCAGATCGGCTACACCACCCTGCCCGAGGATGCCCGCTCCACCCGCTATTCGACCGATGTGGCCAAAATGCTCATGGTGCCGATCTTCCACGTCCACGGTGAAGATCCGGAGGCCGTGGTTCACGTGGCTCGACTGGCGGCCGACTACCGTTACCGCTTCGGCAAGGACGTGGTCATCGATCTGGTCTGTTACCGCCGATACGGTCACAACGAAGGGGATGAACCCTATTTCACCCAGCCGACCATGTACCAGCGCATCCGCCAGCGTCCGCCGCTGAACCGGGTATACGGCGATCGGCTGGTGGCCGAAGGCGTTTTGTCGAAAACAGATGTGGACAAAATAGAGCAGGGCGTTACCAGCGGTCTCGATGCCGCCTACGAGGAGATCCACGGCGCCACCTGCCTCTTTCCCGAACCCAGGTTCTTCCCGGAATGGGAGACGGTCAGCGGTGCGTTTGCCCCTGACCCGGTGGAAACCGCGGTGGACAAAAAGACGTTGGGCAACCTGGCCGGCCGGTTGGCAGAGCTCCCCGAGGGGTTTACCGTCCACCCCCGGCTGAAGGGCGTGCTGGACAAGCGACGCGATGCCGTTAACACCGGTGAAGGCATTGACTGGGCCGGTGCCGAAGCCCTGGCCTTTGCATCCCTGCTTGCCGAAGGCCACCCCGTGCGGCTAAGCGGTCAGGATGTGAGCCGCGGCACCTTCAGTCAGCGCCACAGCGTCATCTGGGACTATGAGACAGGCCAATCCCACACCCCCTTGAATCATCTGGAAGCGGGTCAGGCACCTTTTGAGGTGTATAACAGCCTGCTGGCCGAGGCCGGCGTGCTGGGCTTCGAGTACGGCTACGCGGTGACCCGGCCCCAGGTGCTGACCCTGTGGGAGGCCCAGTTCGGCGATTTTGCCAACAGCGCGCAATGCGTTATCGACCTGTTTATCGCCAGCGGCCAGGCCAAGTGGCAGCAATTGTGTGGATTGACCCTGCTGCTGCCCCACGGCTGGGAAGGCCTGGGACCCGAGCATTCCAGCGCCCGCCTGGAGCGCTTTCTCCAGCTTTGCGCCAACGACAACATGCAGGTGGCCAACCCGACCACGCCGGCGCAGTACTTTCATCTGCTGCGGCGCCAGATCAAGGCGCCGTTCCGCAAGCCGCTGATCCTCATGACCCCAAAGAGCCTGTTGCGCCATCCCATGGCCGTCTCCTCGCTGAAGGACTTGGCCAATAGTCAGTTTTCACCGATTCTGGACGATGCGGAAGCGGCGGCTTCGGCCAAAAAGGTCATTTTCTGCAGCGGGAAAATCTACTACCAATTGATTGCCCGGCGGCAGCAGATCAATGCCGTCGACACGGCCATCGTCCGGGTTGAAATGTTACACCCGTTTCCTGAAAAGGCCCTCGTAGCGGTCATCGGCCGATACAAAAAAGCCAAGGACTGGGTCTGGGTGCAGGAGGAGCCGGAGAACATGGGCGCCTGGCAGTTCATGCGGCCCAGACTGGCGCCGCTGCTGAAAAAAACCCTCGACTATGTCGGCCGTAACGCCGCCGCGAGCCCGGCCACGGGTTTTCCCAAGATCTACAAAATGGAGCAGGACGGCATCGTCGACCGGGCCATCGGCCCCCATAACCAGGCGAGGGGGATGGCGGGGTGACGGAAGCCAGAGGACTGAGGTCTGAAGCCAGAGGACGGAAGACTGAGGAATGAATTCAGAAATCAGATATCTGACCTCCGACTTCGGCAAAGCCTTGAGCCAAACCAACCCGACAAACTCATTAAACCCAACGAACGCCATAAACTAACCAAGGAGCCTGCATGTCCATCGAAATCAAGATCCCCAGTGTTGGCGAGTCGGTCCGGGAGGCAGTCCTGGCCGAATGGTTCAAACAGGACGGCGATACCGTCCGCAAGGACGATCCCCTGTTTGTCATCGAAACGGACAAGGTGACCCTGGAGGTGGTGGCCGAGGCGGCCGGCGTGCTGAAGATCCTTGTGGCTGCCGGAGAAACCGTGGCTATCGGTACGGTGGTGGGGGCCCTGGAACCCGTCGATGCAGCCGCGCCGGCGCCGGCAACGCCGAAAGCCGAAACCGCTCAGGCACCGGAACCGGAAAAAGCACCCGTGCCGGCGCCTGCCGCGCCGGCAGCCAAAGCCCCGGCGCCCGCTGCTCCGGCCACGCCTGCCGACAGTATCCCCCTGGCGCCGTCGGTGCGCCGGCTGATCGCCGAAAAGAATCTGGATGTGTCGAAAATCCAGGGTACCGGCCCCGGTGGGCGCCTCAGCAAAGGAGACGTGCTGCTCTACCTGGAGAAGGCGCCGGCCGGCATCCCCGATGCGGCGCCCACCCCGGCGGCGCAACCGTCGGCGGCAGCCATGGAAGAGCGAAAACCCATGACGCCCATTCGCAAACGCATCGCCGAGCGGCTGTTGGAATCCAAACAGAGCACGGCCATGCTCACCACCTTCAACGAGATCGACATGGCCCGGGCCATGGAAATCCGATCCCTCTACAAGGAGGCCTTCGCCAAGCGCCACGGCGTCTCACTGGGGTTCATGTCCTTTTTCGTCAAGGCCTGTGTGGAGGCCCTCAAGGAGGTGCCCGAGATCAACGCCTTCATCGACGGAAGCGACATCGTCTATCACAACTACCAGCACATCGGTGTGGCCGTGGGCACCCCGCGGGGCTTGGTGGTGCCGGTGATTCGCCATGTCGAACGCATGAGTTTCGCCCAGGTGGAAAAAGCCATCGTGGATTACGTGACGAAGATCAAGGACAACCGGTTGGAGCTGGCCGACCTGGAGGGGGGCACCTTCACGGTGAGCAACGGCGGCGTCTACGGCAGCCTGCTCTCCACCCCCATCCTGAATATGCCCCAGAGCGGCATCCTGGGCATGCACAAGATCGAGAAGCGGCCGGTGGTGATCGATGACCAGATTGTCATCCGACCCATGATGTACGTGGCGCTCAGCTATGACCACCGCATCGTGGACGGCAAGGGCGCGGTGACCTTTCTCAAACGGGTCAAGGAGTTCGTCGAAAACCCGGAACGCATGGCATTGGAGGTGTAAGATGGCACAGCAAACACAGTTCGACCTGGTGATCATCGGTTCCGGACCCGGCGGATACGTGGCGGCCGTTCGTGCGGCCCAACTCGGCCTGAAAACCGCCGTGGTGGAAAAAGCCTCCCGACTGGGCGGCGTCTGCCTCAATGTGGGCTGCATCCCCAGCAAGGCGCTGCTGGATTCCTCCGAGTATTATCACCTGGCCAAGGACCGTTTTGCCGAATACGGCATCAAGACGGGAAAGGTTACCCTGGACCTGGCCGCCATGCTGGCCCGCAAGGACAAGGTGGTGGCGGAGCTAACCGAAAACGTGCGCAAGCTGCTGGATGGCAACAATATCGAGATCATTCATGGTACGGCATCGATCCCGGCGCCGGGATCCGTCGAAGTCGATACGGGCAAAAAGAAAAAGACGATCCTGTCGGCCAAGAACATCCTGCTGGCCACCGGCTCCGAACCCATTGAAGTCAAAGGATTGGAATTCGACGGCAAGCATATCGTCAGTTCCACCGAAGCCCTCTCCTTCGACAGCGTTCCCAAACGTCTGGGCATCGTCGGTGGCGGCTACATCGGTTTGGAGCTGGGATCGGTGTGGAGCCGGCTTGGTTCCACGGTCACCGTCATCGAGATGCTGCCCAAGATCGCCACCACCCTGGACGGCCAGGTGGGGCGGACCCTTGACCGTATCCTCAAGCGGCAGGGTCTGGAATTCCGGCTCAACACCAAGGTGGCCAAGGCCGCGGTGGCCGGTAAAAAGGTCAAGGTCGTGCTGGAAAGCAAGGGAGAGACCGAGGAGATGACCTTCGACCGGCTGCTGGTGTCCATCGGCCGGCGGCCCCTCACCCGCGGTCTGGGTATCCAGGCGCTGGGTATCGACACCGATCCGAAAACCGGACAGATCCTCGTGGACGAAACCTATCGCACCAGTGTCGACGGCATCTACGCCATCGGTGACTTGATTCCCGGTCCCATGCTGGCCCACAAGGCCTCCGCCGAAGGCACCGCTGCGGTGGAATGCATGGCCGGACGTGCCGGCGAAGTGAACTACGACACCATTCCGGCGGTGGTCTACACCTGGCCCGAAGTTGCCAGCGTGGGGCTGACCGAAGAGCAAGTGCGCGAGAAGGAGATTCCTTATTGCGTGGGCAGCTTTCCCTTTTCCGGCGCCGGGCGGGCGCGCTGCATGGGTGAAACCGACGGGTTTGTCAAACTCATCTCCCACGGCAAGACCGACCGGATCCTGGGCGTCCACATCATCGGCCCCCGGGCGGCGGACATGATCGCCGAGTGTGTGCTGGCGCTGGAGTTCGGCGCCAGCTCGGAAGACATCTCCCGCACCATCCATGGCCACCCCACCTTTGCCGAAGCGCTGCAGGAGGCGGCCATGAATGTGAGGAAGTGCTCCATATATGCCTCCTGAGTGCCAGCTTCAAAACGCCCCATTTCGACCAATATCGGCGTTGGGCTCACATTTCAATCCTCGACGTAGCGCCGCTACGCCTGCGGTCTCAAAGATGCTGCGGCCTTGGCCTGAACCGGAACCTACCATTTATGAGCAACCATCATCTTACTATTGATGCTTTAGCAATCCTTACAACGGTCGTCATCCCGGCGGAAGCCGGGATCCAGGATCTTTATTGATAGCAGATCAAGTATAGCATGCCTAAAGCTCAACGATTCATTCGCCCACTGATAGATACAGAAAGGAACCCGTATGAAGATTCTAGGCATATCCGGAAGTCCCCGTAAAGATAGTCAATCCGGTGTGTACAAACTAGTCCAGACGGTGCTGGAGAACACCGGTGTGGACTATGAGTTGGTCTCACTGCGGAAAAAATCCATCTCCGGGTGCATCGCCTGCCTGGGGTGTGTGAAGGACAATGTCTGCAAGGTGGAAGATGACCTGACGCCCCTGCGCGAGAAAATCGTGGCGGCAGACGCCTATGTGTTCGGCGCGCCCAACTACTACGCCACCCTCAATGCCACCACCCATGCGCTGCTGGAACGCTGGTTTCAGTTCCGCCATCAGACCGGCGACATCCTGTGGGGCAAGCTGGCCGTGGCCGTGGGGGTGGGTGGCACCAGCGGACGGTTTCCGGCAGACGAACTGGAAAAGTTCTTCCTTTACAACTTCATCGAGACCGTGGCCAAAGTAACGGGACAGGGCGCCGCCGCCTGTTACAGTTGTGGATACGGAGAAACCTGCCAGGTGGGCATTCCCAGCATGATTCACGGCCAGGGCGTCACGATCACCCCCGAGATGATCCCGGATGTGGCCAAGCAGCCCAAGGTCATGGTCGCCGCCGTCGAGGCCGGAAAATTGCTGGGCCAGCGGCTGAAGGAGGGCCACGACCGCATGGTGGTCACCCGGAAGATGCAGGAGAAGATGATGGCGATGTTCGCCTCCTCCGCTTGATCCGCCGCACGACTTCCACTTCCATCCTGACGCGTTTCTTCTCGATTCCTTCAATTTTACCAAGCAGAGCGGCCGCTGTGGGCCGCCCCTTTCTGTTCAGAACGGCCCGCTGGGTCGGGCAGATGTACTGGATGCACATCCACGGCCGGGTGCGCGGCGGCAGGCGACATCCGTGGTGGCTCAAAAACGGACATGCATCTCCGGGATCTGATGTTGCCTGACAGGGAGGAATGGGTTCTTCGAGCAGATGGAGAAACAGCAGATCCCGAAAATCGATCCACACCGTGTTGCCGATGCAGCAGGGTTCAGGGCAAAAGCGGCAGGTCCGGCTGCACAGCGCCGCCATCAATGGCGTCAGTTCGTCTATTCCACGGCGGATTTCCATGGCCACCGCTATTGCTCTTCCGAGAGCCCGGCGGTGAATTGCCAACAGGCGGGCTAGCGCGCAGTTCGACACTCGCCATTGCGGGGTGTGGGGGACAACACCGTTGTTTGGCCAAAAGGGTGGGGTAAATTTACCGTCAGCGCCTTTCATGCCCAATCCTGATCAGGGACTTAAAAAATAATCTTAACGGATATCGACCTCCCGGTGCAACCCATAACCGGTCTCGTTCACCATCGCCGCGATCGATCGGACGATCTTAGTTTATGCTTTGCCTATTGATTCTTTTGCTTTCGATGTTATTTTCTGGCCCGACGCATCATCGATACATGTGTTTGAGTGCTGTTTTAAATTGGTGTAAACGCCTTTCATCAGGATGAATTCATGAATAAGAAAGATCTCGACCATTTTAAAAATATGCTGCAGGATGAGCTTGATGTGCTGCTGGCAAAGGCCGGAATTGCCGTGGTGGAACTGATCGGTTCAGTCAACACCAATGAAGCCGACCCGCTGGACCGGGCCACTGAAGAGGAGGCCCGCAACAATCAACTGCGCATTCGGGGCAGAGAGAGTCGGTTGATCGCTAAGATCAAAAAGCGCCTTGAAGCCATTGATGAAGGGACCTATGGGATCTGCGAAGGTTGCGAGGAACCCATTGCGATGGCCCGCCTGAACGCCAGACCGGTCACCAGCTATTGTATCGACTGTAAAACCAAGCAGGAGACCCTTGAGCGAGTCACCGGCAGTTAGTCGTGATATTGCCCTTTAAGGCCCCCCATTCCCTTTCCCGGGATAGGCTTCACCCCTTCCCACCATACGCGCTCGCGACTTTTTTACGAACCCGTCAACATTGATGAACCCGTAAAAAGTCGAAATTTCCTCTTTCTTGTCATCCCCGCGTAGGCGGGGATCCATTGGTTTCAAATAGTTATGGACTCCCGCCTTCGCGGGAGTGACACGGTTTGCGACTTTTTACGGGTTTATCAACATTCAACGTCGAATGCGGAGATCGCTTCGCTCCATCGTTTGACAAAAGGAATTACCGGTCATTTATTGCCGTTTGTGAAGCAGGGTTTAAAACTAAAATCGACAAAATGCCTTATTCGAAGTTGGACGTTCGATGTTCGACCAGGCCAACGGCAGCTCCATTTTTCTCGACGAAATCGGAGACCTGACCTTCCCGGTTCAGACCAAGCTGCTGCGGGTCCTGCAGAACAAGGAGATCCGGCCCCTGGGGTCAAACCGGAGGACACCCGCATTCTGGCAGCCACCAACCAGGATCTCGAGCAGAAAATAACCCAGAACCGTTTCCGCGAGGATCTGTTTTACCGCCTGAACGTGGCCACACTGACCCTGCCTTCCCTCGATACCATCCGTGAAGACATCCCCCTTCTGGTCGCTCATTTTTTGGATCGGGTGGCCCGCTAACAGGAAAAGGCCATCGAATCATTTACCCAGGTGTACCTGAACCGGTTGCTCGGCAGGACCGCAGGCAACGTCTCGGCGGCCGCACAGCTCAGCGGAATGAAGCGCCAGTCCCTCCAGAAAATCATCAAACGCTACGGCATCGATTTGCAGCAACTGCGTTCGTGACCTCGACGGGGCGTGCAATCCGAAACCATGATGGATCCGGCAAGATTGAACCCTCCCCGCCGCAAGCGACGGGGAGTTCGCTCGTTATCGCGGTTCAAAGCGGATCGATCGATGCGTCGTTTAAAACGATTCTGCCAATGGTCGGTTTCGGTCTGCTATTGTATGTTTTTAAATCCTTTTTTTGTTATATATTTAACGAGATCAGGAAGTAGTTTTTGTGCCGCCCATAACCGTAACGTCTGTCGATGGTCGTCGGCAGGCATCCCAAGAACGGTTTTCCCCGGTGCCACATCACTGATGACGCCGGCGTTTCCACCAATCCTCGCCCCGGCACCGATGGTGACATGATCTGAAACCATCGAACGCCCTCCCATAATCACGCCATCACCTAAAGTTACGGATCCAGCCAAGGTGGACTGTCCAGCCATCACACAGGAATGGCCTATTCTGCAATTGTGGGCAATTTGAACGAGGTTGTCTATTTTCGTACCGTTGCCAATAGAGGTGGCACTGAACTTACCCCGGTCGACACAACTGCCTGCGCCAATCTCAACGCCGTCTCCAATCTCAACCGTTCCGATCTGAGGGATCTTGACCATACCTTGACCATCCGGTGAAGGTCGGTAACCAAAGCCATCGGCACCGATGGTTACATTTGGATGGATGATACAATGGTTGCCGATACGGCAGCGTTCACGTATGACCGTACCGGACCAGATAACCGTGCCACTGCCGATGCGGGTGTCATCCAACACGGTAACATTGGGATAAAGCCTGGTGCCGGGTCCGATAACAACACCGGGCCCGATATAGCAGCCGGCTCCGATTGCAGCCGCCGCGCCGATAACGGCGGTCGAATCGATCACCGCGGTTGAATGTATGCCGGCCTCACATTTGGGAGGCTCCGGCGCAAACATGTTAAGGACTTGGGCCAACGCCAGATCGGCGTCGGCAACACTTGTAAGCGCGCGGCCCCGTCCCGTTTCGATATTCAAACTATCCGGGACGATTGCAGCCAATGCACTAGATTCGTGCCATTGCTTGACGTATTTCTTCTGGCCGATGAACGTCAGCTGGTTTTCCGTCGCCTCGGAGACTTGTTCTACGCCGGTGATCAGGATCGCCGGATTCCCGGTAAGCGTCCCGCCAATGGCTTGATTAATCGCTTCTATTGAAAATGTCTTCATCATTACTCCTGAATAACGTATTTGGTTTCGATCCTATACGAAACCAATGGCAAGGTTATCATCAAACCACCTTATTAAATATAGCTATTCTCGAAAATGCGCTGAATTTCAGATTGGATGCAGTACGTCAATTGGCTTCGCAAGATTGCATTCCGCGACGACAATGGTCAGATAAGATACAGAAACATGGCTACAAAGTTACTATCCGGTGAGTGTATCCTACAAGACGGGACGAATAGGAGGGTTATAAGGGGGAAAAACCCGTACTATGCAATCTCAACAAATGCGAAATTCTGCCCACTCATTTAATCCTGGACAGGTTCATTGGATGTGTAATCCACTTGGTTTCGTTGCATTAATACAGCGCACGACAAGTTGATTTTCTTCATCAAACTCGAAGAGACCTTTACATCGGCACGGGATGCCATGCCGCCTGCCTCAGAAGGGTGCCGGGTTTGCCACTACCTTTACAATATTTGATGACGGATGACGCAAGATCATACGCGGATTAAAGTCGACAGAATTCCGAACCAGAGAATCCAGCGACAGGCGAGTTGACGGCGTGGTTTCCGTCCGCGATCGGCTAAACCCCTTCCTGCGGGTGTCGGTCCGTGTTCATCGGCAGCCGCGAGCGGTTGGCAGGCAGATCGATTTTTGCAAGGGACAGGGCATTGCCGGCAAGGATGATGGCCACACCCGCCACTGCGGGAAGCGACCATTGATAACCCTCGAACACGGTGGAGATGACCAGGGCAATGATGGGAAACAACAAGGTGGCGTAAGATGCCCGATCCGCACCGATTTTTCCCACCAGCGTCAGATAGCAGCCGAAGGCGATCACGGAGCCGAAAAGGGCCAGGTAGAGCAGAGAGATGATATAGGGTGCGGATGGATCGATGGAAAAGGGCTTTCCCGCGATCAAGGCGGCTGACAGCATGAGCAGCGTCCCGTAGGCCATGCCAAAAGCATTGGTCTGGACCACCGGCAGGCCGTGCCGCTGGTTGCGGGCGGAGAGGATGTTGCCGAAAGAGGCCAAAAGGGTGGCGGCCATGCTCAGCATGAACCCCCTGAAGCCGTCGTCGGCCAGGCTGAAGCCGGACAGTTCGGGCCAGAACACCAGACCGATACCCACGATGCCCAGGACCGCGCCGCCGATCACGTTGACCCGCACCGGGGTTTTCAGAAAGAGGCGCGCGTTGAGGATGTTCCAGAAGACGATGGTGGAAAACATCACCGCGACGATGCCGCTGGTCAGGTGCACCTCGGCCAGGTAGAACAGCCAGTAGTTGACCGCAAACAGGCAGGTGCCCTGGAGGGCGATGAACAGGTGGTCGCGTATGGTAAATCGCATGCTCAGGCTGCGCAGACGGCACCAGGCGAACAGCAGGGCCGACGCCAGGCAGAACCGGTAGATAACGGACACCAGTGGATCCACCTCGCCCAGTTGGAATTTGATCCCCAGCCAGGTCGATCCCCAGATGAACACCGTAACGGCGTAAAGTGACAAGTTTCGGATCAAGGCGGTTCTCTCTGCTTATGTTTGCGCCGGATTTCTGACCGCAAAGATGGGGCTGCTTTAACCGGCAGATGGATATCCCTCTAACACTTCCATGGTTTCAGGTACAGATGCAGATTGAGGAATTAAACGGCATAACAGAAGGACTCGCCCAAGAAATCGGAGTACAGAAAAATGGGACTTCCTTGAACCGCGATAGCGAGCGCATTCCTCGCCGCTTGTCGAAGCGAAGCAAAGATCCCGCTTATCGGGGCGGCGGGGAGGGTTCAAATTGACAAATCATCGCGATTCTGACAAGTTACTCCGATCCTGATACCCGAGATTGTCCGCTAACCCATCAACCCATTCGAAGCCGCATTGCGACGCACATGAACGATGATGCCATCTTGACCCATCCACGACTGAAGCTGTTTTTGGCCCTGTCCCGCACCCCCCACGGGGTTATCGATATCGCTACGCCGGCGCTGGCGGCGCTGTTGTGCCTGGGCCACTTTCCCGCGCTCGTCACCACGCTTCTGGGGGCGATCACCGTCTTTGCCGGGTACACGGCTGTTTACGCCCTCAACGATCTGGTGGACTATCGCACGGACAGAGAGAAGGTCCGTGTGGGCGGATACGGGGACGGCGAGGATTATCTTGACGGCGTGCTGGTTCGTCACCCGCTGGCCAAGGGGGTGCTGACCCTGCCCGAGGGCGTCCTGTGGGCCGGGGGATGGGCCCTGGTGGCCATGGTTGGGGCCTGGCTGCTCAATCCGGTATGCTTTTATATCTTCCTTGCCGGCGGTCTGCTGGAGGCCATCTACTGTCTCCTGCTGCGGGTGACGCCCATGCGTGCGCTGATCAACGGCATCGTCAAATCGTTAGGTGCCGTGGCCGCCGTTTATGCCGTCAATCCCCAGCCGTCGATCATCTTTCTGATCGTCCTGTCCGGCTGGATTTTTTTCTGGGAGATCGGCGGGCAGAACATTCCCAACGACTGGACCGACATCGAGGAGGACCGCCGCTTCAAGGCCAAGACCATCCCTGTAAAACTGGGACTGGCGCGGGCCGGCATGCTGGCCCTAGCCTGCCTGGTGGCGGCCTTCTTCTTAACTTTTCTGCTGGTGTGGATCTCCCCGCTCACCTTCGGGATGATTCATCTGCTGGCCCTGGCTGGATCAGGTGTCTGGTTGCTGCTGCTGCCGGTTTTGCGACTGGTGGAGGCCAACGACCGCTTACAGGCCATGGATCTGTTTAACAAGGCCAGTCATTTTCCTTTGAGTGTGTTTGTTGTCGTTTTTTTCCGCTTGGTGATCTTCTGAAAGATCAATGGCATCTTGGAGTCCATATCTGTGTTGATCTGAATTCCAACATAAAACGGAAGCAGCCTTTGTCTGAAGAATGGGTAGCTTGTGGTTCAGATCAAGGCCGCAGGGTTTTGGAAACCGCAGGCGCAGCAGCGCTACGTTGAGGATTGCCAAAACACGAGAACGCCGATATGGGCCGCAAGATGCCCGTTCGCACTATTCCTTAACACCCACATGCGCCACACTGATCCCATTGGTCATCCCCCTCCAGCGCACGTCGCGCAAGCCGACCGACGCCAGCATATCTGCCAACTCGTCGGGCAGGGGGAACATGCGGATCGTTTCGGGCAGGCAGGCATAGGATTCGGCAGAGCCTGCCAGCAACTGGCCCAGGGCGGGCATGATGTTGAACGAGTAGAAATCATAGAGGCTGCGGAACACGGGATTGGTGGGTTGTGAGAATTCCAGGCACAGGAACCGCCCGCCGGGTTTGAGCACCCGCACCATCTCGGAAAAGCCCTGTTTCAGGTGGGTGAGGTTGCGAATGCCGAAGCCCACCATGGCACAGTCAAAGGTGTGGTCGGGAAAGGTGATGCGCTCGGCGTCTCCCTGAACGTAGCCGATGTGGGCGCGTGTGGGGAAGGGATCGATCTTGTGGCGGCCGGCCTGAATCATGGCATAGTTGATGTCGTAAATCGTCACCTGACCCGTCGGGCCCGTGCGCCGGGCCGCCAGGATAGCCAGGTCTCCGGTGCCGCCGCACACATCCAGCACCTTGTCTCCTCGCCGAACGCCGAGCATGCGCACGGCGGCGCGTTTCCACGCATGCTGAATGCCGAAGCTGAGCAGTGAGTTCATGAAATCGTATTTGGGGGCCACCCGGTTGAAGTGGATGCGTACCGCATCCACTTTCTTTTCCTCTTCGAACTCGCGAATGCCGAACCGGGCTTTACCGGTGGTGCGAATGTGGTCGTCAAGCTGCTCCTGCCGCTTTTTATCGTCAAACCAGCGGGGATTGTTCCAGAGAGCCATTAAAATCCTTTCTGAAGTGCATCAAATAATTCATGCCTGTGCTGCGGCAAAGGGCTGCGTGCCCGCCGAAGGGGATGTAGCGCAGGCCGGACAAATGCTCAAGGCTTAGACCGGCATCGGCCCCCCATTGTATCAATTCTTCAGGTTTTACCAGCTTCCTGTATTCATGGGTGCCTTTTCTGACGATGCCCATTACACGCTCGGCAACCACGATCACCAGCAGCCATGACAACCAGGTGCGGTTTACCGTGGCGAAAAAGAGATCCCCACCGGGTCGTACCAGGCGGGCGCAAGCCTCGAGTATGGATGCCGGCCGGGGGACGTGTTCCAGCAGTTCCATGCAGACGACCACGTCGTATCGGTCCGGGCTTTCTTCTGCCAGTGCTTCGGCCATGGTCTGCCGGTAGTCGATGACCAGGCCGCTGTCTTTCATGTGCGTGCGGGCGACGGCCAGCGACGCGACGGCCATGTCGATGCCGGTCACACGCGCCCCGCACGAGGCCAGTGCTTCGGACAGCAGGCCGCCGCCGCAGCCCACATCCAATACCTGCTTTGCCGCCAGCTCGGTCCGGTCGCGCACATAAGCCAGACGTATCGGGTTGATGTCGTGCAGGGCCCTGAATTCGCCGTTGCGATCCCACCAGATGTCGGCCATGGCCGAAAAACGGGCGATTTCACCGGCGTCGAGGTTGTCGGTTGGATTCATGTTCGCTGTCTTGGCTACCCTGTCCCGATGGCGCTAAGTACGCCTGTTCGTAAATACGATGGCATTTAATTGACCGTGAAATAACAGATGGCCGCCAAGGGATCAAGGACCCAGCATTTAAAAGTGGCCGCTCGGATGGTAAATTAGCACCGGTCTGATAAGTAGCACCGATTCCGGCTTTTGGTTGACACAATAAAAGCCAGCCTTACCGTTACATGACTGTGCGCGCATGGCGGGCAACCCCGATGCGAAGGAAACATGCATCCATTACCAAACAACAGTTCTGCAAAAGCGCGCGTTTACCGGCCAACGAACGCCAGACCCCCTCATCCATTCGACCGTCTTGCCCACTTTCCTGCTCCTGAAATTCCTTGACCGAGACCCAGAAAATGGATATTTTTTCATCTGGTGCCTCCTTTTCAGTTTCCTATATTTCATTAATCATAGAAAGCCTTGTCCGCTGGGCGATGCTTTTTTTAAACTATCGTAGCTTCATGGCCGCTCCCTGTTGTTGGCCCAGCAGGCGGAAACCTTTCATGAACACATGGTCAAAATGAAGAAAAAAGAAGACTTAAAAGTATTTATTTCGGCTTCGGACGCCACCTGCGGCGAGTGCAATGAGAATTTGGGGCGCGGCGCATGGATCACGCTGGCTGGAGAAAAAGGCGCCCTGTGCCTGACTTGTGCCGACCTGGACCATCTCGTCTTCTTGCCTTCAGGAGACACGGCACTTACCCGGCGTGCCCGAAAATACGCGACATTGGCCGCGGTCGTCTTAAAATGGGCGCGAGCCCGAAAGCGATACGAACGGCAGGGATTGCTGGTGGAGACGCTGGCGCTGGAACAGGCTGAAAAGGATTGCCTGGCGGACAGCGAGGCCAGGGAGAGAAGACGGGCGCGCGCAGCAATCCGCCGGGAACGCCTGGATCGTGAATATACAGCGCTTTTTGCCCTGCGGGTGTGCGAGCTTTTTCCCGGATGCCCTCCCGGGCGCGAGATGGCCATTGCCGAGCATGCCTGCCTCAAGCACAGCGGCCGGATCGGTCGCACGGCGTTGGCCAAGCGCTTCGATGAGGAGGCTGTCCGCCTGGCCGTCGTTGCCCATATCCGGCATGTGGAAACGCCTTACGATGAGCTGTTGATGATGGGGCATGATCGCTGGGATGCGCGCGATATAGTCACGGACAAGGTCGATCGGATTCTGGCGCAATGGGAGGCACCGATGCCGCAGGGTCTTTAAAGGGGTCGCACTCAAAGCATAATTAATGGTGGAATATGGCGGCCAACCAGAAACGGCAAGCGGCGAATCATTTTTTTTGGGAACGCATTCAACCTGCCGATAAAGCGCTTAGGGAAACCGCACGCCATCGGCATATGTGTCTATACGAGCCCAGCTCACACGCGCGAATGATGATGGCTGGCCAGGACGAGTTTTCAGCCGCAACCAACGCCAAATTGGGTCAATGGGTTTCCGTTCGGTGATGTTGACATGGACGCGGTGCCATGCTCTATTAACCGTTACACCGTCGGGGCTGTTAACGGCTTCCGGTTAAACTTGCGTTCCTGGTCGTCACCATGCAAACCCGCACCATGCCGATCGTATGTCTGGCCCTCTGCCTGCTCCTGTCACCATTTGGCGCCGCTGGTTTTTGCGACAACCCCGCTGAGCCGACCCCGCCTAGTTTGACCATTCTTTGCTACATGAACGGCGACAATGATCTTGCCAATGAGGTCCTCTACGCCCTGGACATGATGGAGACGGTGGGTTCTTCAGACAGGGTCAACGTGATTGCCCTGGTGGACGGCCATCCCGAATGGTTGGGCCCCTACGATACAACCTGGTCCCGGACGCGGCTGGTTCACCTGCAAGCCGATCCGCGTATCGGTCGTATCACCTCGCCGGTGCTGGAAGAGTGGGGCGAGGCCAATATGGGGGACCCCCACACCCTGGAGCGCTTTTTGCGCACGGCTATGGAGGCTTATCCTGCTGAGCAGGTGTACTTTTACATCTTCGCCCATAGCCAGGGTGTCCTTGACACCCGTGATTATGGGCCAGTGGCGCCGGTCAAGACCGTTTCCATGTCCAGGGACGACACCAGCGGTGAAAAAATGCCTCTGGACGATTTTCACCAGGCCCTGAAACAGGGTCTGAATGGTCGTCGCTTCGAACTGATGGTATTTTTTTCCTGTCTGGCCAACATGGTGGAGGTGGACTACGCCATGAGTGATGTGACCCGCTATCTGGTGGGCAGCCAAGACGAGATCCGTCTGGTGAACGAGCCGCCGGGCCGATATCAGATTCGCGGAATGCGCGTTGAGCAGTTGATCGCAAGGTTGAAACAGACGCCTGTAGCCGATGTCCGGGAGGTTGGGCGGGCTTTGGTGGACAGTCACGTCGATAGTTATGAAAAGGCGGTAAGCTTGCCCTCAGGTGACGGTGCTGGACAGACCTGCCGATTTTCAGGTGGAATGGCCCTGGTGGATACGGCTGCCATGCCCCAGCTGGTGTCTGCGTTGGATGTCCTGGCCCAACAGCTGATTCGAAACGCTGAAAATGCCGGCGTGGTGCAGGCCATGCGGGCCGCCTTGTCCGCCGCCCAGCCTTTTGCCAGCTTTTTGAAGATGGAATATTATGATCTTCTGGGTTTTGTGCGCCATTTGCGTGCCGCCGTTACCGAACCCGAACTGGAAACCGCCTGCGACCGCGTGCTGGATCTAATGGCGGATCGTGTCCTGGTCTATGCCCGTCACACGTCGGATTGTGCAGCCACTGGTATCTCCATCTACCTGTCGCACCCTTTGGTTCCCGACAACATTTTCCAGACCCACCAGGCACTTTACCAGGCGAACCGATTCAGCCGGGAGACCCAGTGGGATGAAATGATCAGCATATTCCGGGTGCGCCTCAAGGGCACACTGGCCGCCGACCTGATCCAGCCTCCGGCCATAAAAAAGGGGTGGGCCTTATCTACAAGCACCCACCCCTAAAGGGTTCTTCTCTTGGGACGATCATTCTAGAGCCTTCAACCAGGGTTTTATTCCGGAATAAGGACCTGGTCGATGACATGAATGACCCCGTTGCTGGCGGGGATATCTGCTTTGATCACAGTCGCCTTGTCCACCATCAAACCGCTGCCCGATTCGGTGATGCGGAAACTCTGACCGTTGACTGTCTTTGCCGAGGTGAGCATGGCGGCGTCCGAGGCCATGACCTTGCCCGATACCACATGGTAGGTCAGGATGGCCTGCAGCTGGGACTTATTTTCCGGTTTGAGCAAGTTTTCCAGGGTTCCCGGCGGCAGCTTGGCAAAGGCTTCGTCGGTGGGCGCGAAAACGGTAAACGGTCCCTTGCTTCTTAACGTAGCCTCCAGATCGGCGGCCTGTACAGCCGCAACCAGGGTGTTAAATGAACCTGCCGCCTCGGCCGTATCGACGATGTCCTGCGTGTTCATGGCGCCCGATGCGCTCTTCGACGTTCCGTAACTGCCTGCCCATGCCGCAATCGGCATGGTTAGTAGTATGATCCAAACGATTCCAAAGCGTAGTGTCTTCATATTATTTACCTCAATAGGTTGGTAGTTGGTTATTTTTTTGGCGTGGTTGAATGAATTTGCATGGCTGCAACGAATCCTGAACGGCCACGCCGATGAAAGGATAAGTTAACAGTCATGGCCTTTGATGGCAAGCAGTGCAGAATAGGGGCAAAGTAATAGACGTCACCTATCACTGGACCTGCCGGCCGCCCTTCGACTGAGTTCTGCGCCGGCAGCCATATCAAGAAGCCATGCACGCTTGCGGCCATGGGCAAGGCCATTAAGGAGGCGCTGCAACGGTAGTTAGTGCCCGTCCAGAAACGAGGGATTTAAAGTCAGGTTTTAGATCGATGAAAATCAAAAGCGATGCGCCCCCTTGCCCCTTGTGCAGCGGTGACGATATCGATCCATTTTACGAGGACGAAAACCGGACTTACCTGAACTGTTCGAATTGCAAGTTGGTCTTTGTTCCCCAGTGCTATTGGCTGAGCGCCGAAGATGAGAAAGCAACCTACGATCTGCATGAAAACGATCCGCAGGACCAGGGATATCGCCAATTCCTATCCAGACTCAGTACGCCGCTCATGGCGCGGCTGGAGGCCAGGCAAAAAGGATTGGATTTCGGTTGTGGACCCGGTCCGACCCTGTCGATCCTGTTGGAAGCCCACGGTCACCAGGTGGATCTTTATGACCCGATTTACGACAACGATCCTTCCGTGTTTCACAACCAGTATGATTTTATCTGTGCCACCGAGGTCGTAGAGCATCTGCACGATCCCAAACGGGAATTTGCCGCATTGTTCAAGATGTTAAAACCAGGCGGATGGCTGGGTATCATGACCAAGCTGGTGATGAATCAACAGGCGTTCCGTCAATGGCACTACATTCGTGATATGACGCATATTTGCTTCTACAGCCAGCTTACGTTTGAATACCTCGCGCAGCGGTTCGATGCCCGTCTTGAGGTCGTTGGCAATGACGTGATGCTGCTCAACAAGAAGTAGATTGTGGCCAATTGGTCGATAAATGATCGATACGCTTAAGCGCATAGCACAGACCATTCAGGTGCTTCGCCTGCCATCGCTGGGGCTTGGGCTGATCAGCCTGGCGGCACTGGTGGCCATCGTTCTTTTTTTCGCCGCCGGCCAGGGTGATCGATTTATTATTCCCTTTTTAGTCAGTTTGATATGGGGTTTGAGCACATATTCTTTTATTGTGACCTTCCGCGCCGTACCCGATAAACCCAGCGGCCCCTTGAGCTTCTTCAGTAAACTGCAGCACACCATATCCCGGCTGTGGTATGGGTTGGTCAGCCTCTTTTTTCTTGGCGCCACGGCCGCCATCCTTGTGGTTACCATACGGATGGTCTTAATCTGGCTGAGGGGCCATGGCGGTATCGCCTTTTAACTTCTCACACTGGATGATGCTCAATCGGATCTGGGTGCCCTGATTCTTCGACCCGGATGCGGCGGCAGCGTTTTTCTTCTGTTTCTCGATATACTGTTGCTCTTCCAGGTAGCTTTCGGCAAGGATCAGCTTCTTTTTGATCGCATCGTCACCCGGAACGTTTTCCAGTCCTTCCCGCAGCACCGCAACGGCGTCTGCATAGCGCCGGAGTCCCATGAACGCGTCGCTGAGCGCAAAGCGAATCTCCACGTTTCCCGGATCGCGAAGCAATTCCCGTCGACATGGCGCAACAGCTGCCTCGCCGGTCGCGGACAGGCATTAGGCGGCGTCTTCGGCTGACCTGGCAACCGTGAAAGGGGTGCCACAGACGAGGAGTACCGCCATCGCTATCGCCACCATCCGGCCGACCATGCAGGAACGTTTTGGTTCACGTGGGGTCATGACGTTTCTCAACACCTTGTAAACGACGCCCATGGCACCCTTGACCATGAACACCTGAAGGTGGCGCAGATCGTTGCGCATCACAACCGGATCCTGCGCAATTACGACTCGGCACGCGGACGCCTTCGCGTCGCAGAGACTTCAAACGTGTCTTTCAGATGAAGTGGTGGAAACCAATTCGACGAATTGGCTATAAACGACTATATTTGGAGTCGGTGAAAAAATGAAAAAATCAGACATACACGCACAAATGCGCGACGAGTTAAAGGACAAGCGGCTTTTCGATCAGGCCAGACAATATGTTTATGAATATATCGATGCCGTTGACGAACGGCCGGTTTTCCCGGATGAACGCGCGATCCGAAACCTGGATCGTTTCGACGAAGCCCTGCCGGAACGTTCCCAATCCGCAGCCGGCATCCTGGACATGCTTAATGCCTATGGCGCACCGGCCACCGTGGCTCAGACCGGTGGACGTTACTTCGGCTTCGTCAACGGCGGTGTCGTTCCCACCGCCCTGGCCGCCCGATGGATGGCGGATGCCTGGGACCAGAATCCTGCGCTTTACGTGATTTCGCCAGTTGTCGGCAAACTGGAACAGGTCTGCGAGAACTGGCTGTGCGAACTGCTGGGGCTTCCCGATGGCACCGTTGCCGGCTACGTCAGCGGCTCTTCCACGGCGACCCTGTGCGGCCTGGCTGCGGCCCGCCAGGCGCTGCTCAGGCGGCTGGATTGGGACGTCAATGCCAAGGGCCTTTTCGGAGCGCCGCCGATCCGCGTGATTGTCAGCCATCAGGCGCACAGCTCGGTGTTCAAGGTTCTGGCCTTGCTGGGACTGGGCAAGGATCGCATCGAGCGCGTTCCGGCAGACAGCCAGGGACGCATCGATAGCTCCCGGATTCCCGATCTGGACGACCGATGCCTGCTGCTCCTGCAGGCGGGCAATGTAAACACCGGGGCCTTCGATAGGTTTGAGGAGATCTGCGACCCGGCCAAGAAAAATGATGCCTGGGTACACGTGGACGGCGCTTTCGGCCTGTGGGTGAAAGCCTCCCCTGCACGCAAGGCGCTGGCAAAGGGCGTCGAGTTGGCCGACTCATGGTCCGTGGACGGCCACAAAACCCTGAACACGCCCTATGACTGCGGCATTGTGTTGTGCCGGCAGCGGGATTCACTGGTGGCTGCCATGCAGGCCAGCGGCGACTATATCCAGTACAGCGACCATCGGGACGGGATGATGCATGTCCCCGAGATGTCCCGCCGCGCACGGGCCGTCGACCTGTGGGCGACCCTCCGGTACCTGGGCAGAGATGGCGTAGCGGCGCTGATCGACGGGATGTGCGAGCGGGCGGCGCAATTTGCCGAGCAGTTGGCCATTCACCGGTTTCGCATACGAAACGAGGTGGTCTTCAACCAGGTTCTGGTGGCCGGCGACACCCCGGCGCAGACCCGGGACACACTGGCGAACATTCAGGCGTCGGGCGTCTGCTGGTGCGGTGGGACGCAATGGGACGACGAGCCGGCCATTCGCATCAGCGTCAGTTCATGGGCCACCACCCCGGAGGATGTGGACCGCTCCGTGGAGGCGTTCGTTGACGCACGATCGAAAGCCATGGCGGACTATGCGGATGGTCGAGGCGGGCATGCAGAGACTGGCCAAAAAACAGCGCCATGACATCTTATCCAGGTAAAAACCCAAAACTGAGTTCTTAAGATGATCAATTTTACAGGGCCATCGTTGGACCGAGCAATTGATGGAAGGGCAGAAAGTGCACCCTTGTATTGTCGATCCGGGTGGTATCCCGGAGGCTGAGATTGATGATATAAGCGTTTTCGGGTTGGTACTTTGAAATAAAGCTCCGCAGTGATGCCGGGACCCCGGTCTTCCTGAGATGCTTGTGCTTGGCTTCCACCGGCGTGACGGTTCTTTCTGTATCAATTACAAAATCAACCTCGGCCTTATCCGTTGTCCGCCAGAAATTCAATTTCGCCGCCTTGTATTTGAGTTTTTCTTTGAGGAGCAAAAAAATGAGATTCTCAAAAACAAAGCCGCATTCACTCGGGCTTTGGATTTGTCCAAAAAGCCCAAGCGCATGGTTCCGGAGACCCAAATCCCAAAAATAGGGAACCGGTGATTTGCTGATTTCCTTTTTTACGTTTCGCGCGTAAGGCGCCATAACTTCAACGAGGAATATCTTGCGGGCATACCAGAGATAGTTTTTGACGGTCTGGAAAGAGACATTCAAGGTAGAGGAAAGCTCAGAGTAGTTCAACAGTTGACCGATTTGACCGGCGAGGACCCGGATCAGTGCGCTGAATACATCCGGCTTATCCAATTTGAGTAGATAGGCGATATCTTTTTCCAAGACACTTCGATAGATCTCGTCCATCAACTGCAATTTTTCCCGATGTTCCGTTGCCATTACGATTCTGGGGTATCCCCCATATTGCAGGTACTCCATGAGCAACAGCATGGTTCTCTCTTTTTCGATTTCCAAAAAATCAAGGAGTTTGCTTTCATATCGATCGCCAGTCCGGTAACCCACGAATTCTTCGAAAGAGACGGTAGACAATTCGAACAGCCGTTTTCTGCCAACCATCGATTCATCGATTTTTTGTTTCAGCTCCAGGCTTCCGGAGCCAGACAGGATGAACTTGTAGGGTAAATGAAGATCAAAGAGACCCTTTAAAAAAAGGCCCGCGTTCTCTTTGCGTTGAATTTCGTCAATGAATACATAGCCCCGCCGCTTTCCCAGTTCCAGCTCGATTTTTCTGAGCAAAGCCGCCTGGGACTCAAAATGAGGCCGGTCCCACTCGATATCGAGATTCAGTAACAGGGTCCGCTCGCCGCTTTTGTCCAGGTGTGCTTTAAGCAAATCCATCAACGTCGTTTTGCCGGCTTGTCGGGGGCCGACGATGATGCTCATCTCCTTATGTTCGAGATGATCGATCAATTCTGAGTACAGTTTTCTCTTAATCATTATTTAATTTTAACCCGATATTTTATAAAGTCAATATAAAATTTTATTGGATTTGACCAGGGCGGTCAGGACAACAACCAGGCAGCCGGGACGGAATAGAGCGGGATATCTGCATCGAATCGACGCACGGCGTCCTCGTTGCAGACAACGAGGCCGGCAAGCAGCGGTTTGTCGAGCAGGGCTTCCAGGTTTCGCATGGCGTGAAAATCGTTTCTGGAGGGATTTGTCGTCATTTTGCATTCAATAGCGATAAAGCCGTGCTCGCTTTCCAGGAGCAAATCGACCGCTCTGCCGTCCAGTGTCCTCAGATGATAGAAATCTCAGGGAACCAGATCGAATCCTGCAAATTCGAAATGCCTGTCAAAAGAAAAAGCGCGATGTATCTTTTCACGTTTCATCTCCATACAGGTATCCGTCATGGTTGGATGCCAGATCTTCGGGCGTGGTAACGTCAAAAACAGCGTTATCGAGAAAAAGGGGGTCATCATCAGTCGGTTTCCCGTTCTCCGAATCCAATGACTTCTTTAGTGCTTCTCTGATGAATAGCCCCAAAGATATCCTCTCTTTTTTTGCCAGTGAGTTTTACAGGGCAATCGTTGTCCGAGCAATTGATGGAAGGGCAGAAAATGCACCATTGCATTGTCGATCCGGGCGGCTTACGAAAATCGTCACCTCATGAAATTTAAAACCCTTCGGTGAATGGATTACGCACAAGGATGTCGTGGTAAGTTTGACCATCGCTTAGGTCTTCGGTAAGTATCAACTTGCATCCTGATCTCTCCGCCGCTGAAATGATCAGGGCATCCCAGTATGCAATCTGATATTTTTTGTGAACGTCGATTGCCCTGTTCACCATCGCCAGGTCTATCTCCTGAACCGGAAGAATACCAATTGAGGCAATGACCTCTCGAGCTTCATCGGATGTAACGGGTTGGGGGATCCGGCGAGTGACCACGTTGAAAAACTCACCCAGTACTTGCACAGACAGAACAAGGTTCTCCTGTTCGATGCCTGTGGTTATCAACTCCTGGGCCTTTTTTTGCTTAACCGGGTCATGTTGATCGTAAGCGTAAACCAGGATGTTTGTGTCAAGAAATGCTCTATCGTTCATGTAAATCATCCCTTGACCACTTCCTTTGGCCCATATCCCTGCTAATTGTCTTGAAGGACTGATGAAGCTTACTGAGCGCTTCATCCTTCATTCGGGCATCCCGTGCTGCCACTGAAGTCAGAAATTCCCTTATCATCGCCGTGAGCGTCGTATTTTTGTCTATGGCAATTTTGCGAACTTTTTTAACAGTGTCGTCATCCACAGTGAGGGTGATGTTGGGCACTGAAAATCCCTCCTTCCCATTACAATAATTGATAAAACTTAATAAGTTTTAACCATATTATGGGTGTGAACTTTTCAATTGTCAAGTCCTATGAAATCATAGGCAGACCATCACCTATATTGAGCGATTAGCCGTTAGCGCTTAGCTGACAAGCTAATCGCTAACAGCTGATCGCTTATTTCAAGTATCACAAATTCCCTTTTTTTAGTTGGATCTGACAGGGCGATCACGACAACAACCAGGCAGCCGGGACGGCAATACAGCGGAATATCTGCATCGAATCGACGCACGGCGTCCTCGTTGCAGACAACGAGGACGGCAACCTTCAACGGACACCAACAGTTAACTTCTGAATTTGGCGCCAGGAGAGCACCTGTGCATCAGAGCGCTGATGGGAATCCGTGCGGCCGCCTTTGCCTATGGGGTGCTCAAGACGCTTGCCGACACCGAGGGGATCACCCAAAACGGTCAACGCTCGTTGCTGCATGAGGTGGACGCGATTTCTTCGGTCTCCGGCGGGCGGCCCCGGGGCTCGCGGAGACCATCGGCAGCATCAGTTCGGCCGCTACAATTACGACACCCTCGATATCGTGCGCTACGCTTTCGATCACTGGACGAAACAGGCTTCCACCCCGCAGCGCCCGGTCAGCTTCGATTTTGTCGAGGTGAGCTTCAATGTGGTTCACGACCCTGACCAGCGCCAAGCCCGCAATGACATCGGCACGAACTTCGACCTCAAGGACGATGCGGTGGACCTGCTCATCTCGGCCGCCGATGACGTGCTGCGTGGTTCACCCGAATTCCAGGCATTCCTAAAACGCGCCAATGGACGGTTCAAACAACCCTGAACCAAAATAGCGAGCGCATTCCCCGCGGCTTGCCGCGGGGAGGGTTCAATTGGCGCTTGACCACCGCAACCAATCCATTCTATTCATCAACAACGGCATTCGCATACTACCTTTGTCTTTTCCAAGATCCTGAATTGATATCTCAAGCGCTTGCCAGCCACTACCTCGTGATTATTGTAACGGGCATTCTATTTCTCGTCTTGAAACAAGCGAAGCGACAGCGCTGCACCATTGCCATCCATACCGGAAAAGGCCGTTTATACCAATCGATGCACCTTTCACCTGTCTTTATGCGATTGGGCAAATGGAGATGAGAAAGCATTCATTGGAGACACAAAAGGGGGGACGGAATGAAAAAGCGATTTCGGTTTCTGTTTTTTGGATTGGTTTTAGTCTCTGTCGTCGTCTGTTCCACAACGCAGGCACCGGCTGCATCATCAGGAAACCCTGAACAACTGGTCAACCAATTGGATGCCGATCTGGCCACGGCACGGGCCAATCAGGTGGATGTTCTTTCACCGGGCTTGTATCGCGAGGCCCTATCCGCATTCATCAAGGCCAAACAAAGTCTGGAGAAAGGTGCCAAGTTGTCTGCCATCAACGACTATGTCGTCCAGGGAAACACCAGTTTGAAGAAGGCCGAAGAGATTGCCCAGGTCTCACGGACGATTCTTGGTGAAACGAACAAAGCCAGGGACAACGCCCTCAAGGTGGGGGCCGACAGGCTGGGCGAGCCTTACATGAAGGTGGAAAAACGCTATCTGAAGCTCACCAAGGCCATCGAAAACGACAACTTGAGCTATGCGCAGAAAAATGCCGCTGAGGTCCGGGCAGCCTTCCGGGACTTGGAGATTATGGCCATCAAGAACAGTGCCATCGGCGATGCGCGCAAGATGATGGCCGACGCCGATAAAGCCAGAATCCAGAAAACCGCCCCGACCGCATACAACGATGCCCTCCAGGCTTTGAACGAGGCCGACGCCTATATCGGCCAGAACCCATACGAGGCAGACACCATCAGCCAGAAGGCCGCCCATGCCGAATTCATGGCCCGGCGGATGATGACCATCAGCGAGAACAGCCAAAAATTCAAGGCGATGACACCGGAAGCGTCCGCCCTTTACGTGGAAAGCCTGATCGAGCGTCTTGGGCAGCCTATGAATGCCGGTGATTTGCGGGACAAGGGCGTCGAAGGCCAGCTCAGTTCGTTGACCGGCGCCGTCCAAACGATGGAACAACAAACCAAGTCCCTTGAAAAAGACAATCTGAATTACCAGTCGCAGATTGCTAACCTGGAGCAGCAGCTTACCGGCTTGCAGGGCTATTCGCGCGAACAGGAAGCGGCCAGGCGAAAACTCGCCGCCGAACGCGAATTCAATGAGAAGTTTAATAAAGTCCAGCGGTTTTTCAGGCCTGACGAGGCAGACGTCTACAAACAGGGCGGCCAGTTGGTCATCCGCATGCGCGGCATCAAGTTCCCGGCGGGACAGGCTACCCTGACCCCTGGAAACTATGTCCTGCTCAGCAAGGTGCAGCAGGCCATCCAGACGTTTGGTCAACCGACCGTAACCATCGAGGGTTATACCGATACCTCCGAGGGCTCCGGTTCCGCACGAACCAACCAGGCACTTTCCCAAAAGCGGGCCGAGGCGGTGAAGACCTACCTGGTTGCCAACAAGACCCTTCCGGCGAATCGCATCCGGGCCGCCGGGTATGGTGCGGACAGGCCCCTGGCGCCCAACACGACTGCTGAAGGACGAGCCACCAACCGGCGTATCGATGTGCTGATCACACCGGTCAAGACACAATAAGTTTGTTTCATTCGGGCTATCCCTCCTGGGTGCCGTTCTTGCGGCTGCCGGTCCAGTGGCCGATGGCCCGGGCGATCTGGGCGCGGGCTTTTTCGCGGTCGAAATAAGCGGCGGTTTCGCTCATTCTGGAACGGTTGTAGGCCAGTTCGGCTTCCAGGTAGCGGGTGATGTCGGCTGATCCGCCCTCGTACTGGCGCTTGACCAGCTCAAAGGTCTCCTTGGCCGTGCGGACATTGGACGTCGTCACTTTCAGCCGTTCCTGGGCTTCATTGAGGTTGAGGTAGGCTCTTTTTACGTCGAACTTGACGGCCAGCAGGGTCTTGCGGTCGGCAGCCATGGTTTCCTGCAATTGGGACAGCGCTTCGGCCCGGTCGCTTTTTGTGGCAAATCCATCGAAGATCTTCCAGTTCAGGTAGAGGCCGGCGGTCCAGTTGTCCCGGTCGGTGCTGTACTTCATGTCGGGGTCGTTGGCGTAGTAGCGGGTCATGAAATCCAACTGGGGCAGGTAGCCGGCCCGTGAGGCATCCACGGCCATTTTTGACCGGCGCAGCTGCTCGCGGATGCTGGCCAGTTCGGGTCTATGCATCAGGGCGTAGTCCAGTGCCGAAAAAGGGTCGTCGGGGACATTGACGGCCTGGGGTTGTGCATTGACGACACCGAAAGGCACATCGGGTTCAACACCAAGAATTTCCGCCAGGGCGGCCTTGGCCAGGCGTTGACGGTTACGGCTCTGGACGAGGATTTCTTCGGTTTCCGCCATGCGCACCTGCAGGGAGAGCAGATCGGTTTTCAAGGCACCGCCCGCCTGAAAGCGGACATCCATGATGCGCAGTTGGGAGCGGGTGGTTTCCACCGATTCTTCAGCCACGGCGGTGAAGTTGGCGGCGGCGAGAATATCGTAGTAGGCACCGATGGCGGCGGCCATGATCTGGTTTTCGATGCCGTCCCGGTCCAGTTGAGAAATGGTCAGACCGGTCTTGGCCATCTCCCGGTTGAGGCCGTCTCTGCCGCCGTTGAACAGGTTGATGCCGGCGGTGACCCCGCTTTCATAATTCTCGAACCATCCTGGGTCGTTGAAGTTGACGTCCGGCGGCAGTTTGCGCGAGTCGATGGTCTTGAACAGATAGGCCGACGGGGCGTCACCCTGGAGATATTCGGTGTAGACATTCACTTGGGGGTAAAAGGGAGCGGCTGATTTTTCCAGCATCGCCCGGGCTCGTTCGATGCGGGCCACGGCCATGAGCAGATCCGGGTTGTTGGCCTGGGCAATGTCGAGCACATCCTGCAATGTCAGGTCGCTGTTGACGGCACAGGTGGCAGGCGGCGTGTCGGCCGCCTGGGATTGGTCCAGATTGCAGGCCATATCGGCATACTGGGTCTTGATCGTCTCGTAGCGATAGGCATCTTTGGATGCACATCCAAAAAACGTCGCTGCCAAGGGTATGGCGCAGGCCAACATCAGTAAAACCACGGTCTTTGGCATTCCCTCCTCCTCATTGTTGATGGTCGGATATCTTGTTTGAACCCTCCCCGCGGCAAGCCGCGGGGAGGGTTCACCGTAAGGATGAAAGTCTATTTTCAGTTCGCTCGCTAACCCCGCCGCAAGCGGCGAGGAATGCGCTCGCTATCGCGGTTCAATATGCAGATAGAGCCCCATTTCGCTTGCAGGTTAAAGCGATGCCGATCCCTTCTGTTGGGCGAAATAGACCGACGGTCAGGCGTCAACACGAGTCCCGGCAAGGGACGCGTTGGCCAGTTCGGCGACGGTGGTCTCCGTCACGCGCATCTGCCGGTAGAGCCGAAGGGGTGCCTCATCGGACAGTCGGGCTTTTAAAAGCGGGCGCATGGCACCATCGAGGATGGGACCGGCCGCCCAAATCGCCGTGCCTCGCAGGAAGGGGTCAGGGGCGTCGAAAAATGCGGTCAGAAAAGGGGCCGCCGGTTTTGCCAGCAGCGGGCGGGCGTGGGCCAGTCGTCCCACGCCCCACAAGGATCCCCGCTGGAGCAATTCGTGTTCGAGAAAATTGCCATGCGGATCGATATAGGAAATCAGGATGCAGGCGAACTCGTCTGCCAGACCGGCATGACCGGCGGTGATTTCACCGATGGCCTCCGGTGAACCCCAGCCGATACCGCCGGACTCATCGTTCAGGTTCCACATGAACCGTCGCATCACCACCCGTGCCGATTCCATGGCGGTGTCGGCCAGGTGGCCAACCACTGCACCCATGGCCGTGACGGCCCGCCAGCGGATTTTCTCTTCTCCTGAATATAAAAAAGAGAAGAGGGGATTCACCGCCTGGCGACCGGGGATCAGCCGGATGGCTTCGAGGGCGTTATCGAAATCGTCCCGGCCAAGCAGTTGCCCGATGTGGGCTTTACGTTCACGGTTGCCCATACTTGTATCCACCAACCCGGGTAATCGGAAACAACAAATTGTATGCACCAAATCTTAAATAAATAACAAATTACAATTACCAAATCCCAAACAAATTCCAAACTACAATACCCAAAACTCAGACAAGGTACAAACCGACAGCTTTTTGCCGCCATCTATATCCGCATTTGTCTTTGGCAATTGTGATTTTTTAGGTTATTGGGATTCTGTTTTCTGACATAAAAAACACCAATTTCAGGATTAAGGTACTAAAAGGATACCACGTCAAATCCCGCTTCGATATACCGGGACATGGCGGGGTGGCCGGACATGTCGTCCAGCAGGGCCAGACCCTGATTGGCCGCTTCTTCCGCGGTGCCCATTTTGTGGGCGCATCCCTTACATACTCCTTCAACGATACCCTGGGATTTGGCTTTCTCCCACAGCTTGTGAAGGGGATTTTCCGGTTTGGCCAATTCGGGCAGCAGGGCGGTGGCCGCCCCCTCCACGATGATTCGCCCGTCCATGCCCTTGGTTTTCATGTCCAGCCCGTTGAGCAGGACATGGATGAAACAGACCGGGTCCCCGTTGAAAACGAAAAGCGCTATTTTTTTCATATTACCTTTCCGCAAAGATAAGAAATGGCTTCTACTATGCTTATGCTTTAAGATAATTAATTTGGCAAGGACAGAGGGAGGAAGCCGCATTGGTATACTGCGACGACCGATAACGCAGTCCAAATTAATTATCTTAAAGCATATCTTCCCAGGTGATGCAGTCTTCCGGGCAATATTTGATGGCCTCGTTCACCGCATCTTCGGGATAGGCGTCCAACTCGATGATTTCAATGTAGCCGGCATCGTTTTCGCGAAACACCTCCGGGCACACGGCCACGCAGCCCATGCACAGGGTGCAGGTGCCGATATCGAGTACGGGTATTCTCATCGCTGTTTGGCGTTTACGGCGTCGCCGATGTTTTTGCCGTATTCGATGCAGGCGCCGATACCGGCGTCATCGGGAACGTACTGGAGTCGGGGACCCGGTTCGATCATCGTGAATTTCATGGCCGCCAGTTCCGCCGCCACCAGTTTGACCGATTCGCCGCTCCACCCGTAGGAGCCAAAGGCCCCGCCGATCTTGTTCTCCGGTTTGAGCCCCTTCATGTAGACCAGTATGTCGGCCACCGTGGGGAACATCTGGTTGTTCAGGGTGGGTGAGCCCACCACCACGGCCGCCGCATCCAGCACATCGGTCATGATGTCGCTGCGGTGGGAACTGCGAATGTGGATGGGCTTGACTTTTACGCCGGTCAGCGAGATGCCCTCGGCAATGGCGTTGGCCATGGTTTCGGTGCTTTTCCACATGGTGTCGTAGACGACCACCGCCTTCTTCTCGGTTTCCTGCCGGCTCCATTTCAGGTAGGCATCGATAATCTTTCCGGGGTGTTGGCGCCAGATGACGCCATGGTCCGGGCAGATCATATCGATCTGGATGCCCGACGCCACCACTTTTTCTATCAGCTTCAGAATGCGGGGTGCGTAGAGTAAAAGGATGTTGGCATAGTATTTTTTGGCCTGCACCATGAGATCCGCGCCGGCCTGGTCGTCGAATTTGTCGAAGCCGGCGTAATGCTGGCCGAACCCGTCACTGGAAAAGAGGATGTGATCCTCCTTCAGGTAGGTAAACATACTGTCCGGCCAGTGGATCATGCGGGTTTCCATGAAAGTGAGGGTGCGCTGGCCTAAGGAGCGTTCTTCGCCCTCTTTTACCGGGTGATAATTCCAGGCGTTGGGGAAATGGCTGGCCAGGTTCTTGGCACCCATCTTGGAACAATACAGCGGTTTGTCTTCTCCCACCTCTTGCATGATACGCGGCAGCGCCCCCGAGTGGTCCATCTCGGTGTGGTTGCTGACGACCAGGTCGATCTTTTTCGGATCGATAATCTGGGAGATGTTGCCGATCAGTTGGTCGGTGAACGGTGCCTTCACCGTGTCGATGAGGGCCACCTTCTCGTCCATGACCAGATAGGCGTTGTAGCTGGTTCCCCGGTCGGTGGAGTAGCCGTGAAAATCTCTGATGTTCCAATCGATGACGCCGACATCATAGACGCCGTCTGCAATTTTAGTCGGTTGCATATGCGGATTCCTGTCGCCGTTTTCTGGACGGCGTTGTGGATCAACACCGGTCGATATCGCCAGGCCTGCCTGGTTGACCGGGTGTTTTCCTTTTGTGTGGGTTGATCAATAATCGAGATGCCCTTTTCCGATGAGCAGAAAAAGGGCATCCGGAGCCAGCCGTTTTAAAAAGGAACGCTTCACAGGGATTACGGGACTTATTCTTCCTTCTCGAAATCGTCCTTGCCTGCCCCGCAGACCGGGCATTCCCAGTCCCCGGGTACATCTTCCCATTTGGTGCCGGGAGCTACACCATTGTCGGGGTCCCCCGCTTCAGGATCGTAAACATAGCCGCAGAGTGTGCAAACATACCTATCCATTGTTACCTCCGTAAAGTTATACGTTAATTGTTAACGGTGCCACCACGGTGAGGACGCATGCATGCTTCAATCGCGTCGCATTTATGTTCAATCGTCATTCTTTCCCTTACCATGAAGGGCCTGGCGGTGTCTAATCGAAATTGACGGCGACTATCCCAGGGGTTTGAACATCTTTTTACCGGCACCGCAGATGGGGCACTTCCAATCGTCGGGAAGGTCGTCAAATGAGGTTCCCTTGGCGATCTTGCCTTTGCGGTCACCCTTATCGGGGTTGTAGATGTAGCCGCAGTTGGTGGTCTGACACTGGTACATTTCATGGGGTTCGGCCATGCAAGACTCCTTTTCTATCAGTTTAGGTTCATTCTAGCAACGCCATCAGCGTATCGACGTGCGATTCCATCGCCAGGCGCAAACGGTCCATGGCGGCGTCATCCGATGATGCCGGTTCGGGCAGGGACCATTGCACTGTTTTGAGACCCGGAACCCTAATTTTTTCGACGCCGTCGCCGATGGCGATCGTTAGATTGGGCGTGGTGGCGGATAATGCCCGTTCAATGGATTGCGGTTTGCGGTAGCCCATGTCCACAGCCACCCGATGCATGCTGCGGACCATCGCTGAAGACAATTCGGGCGCCGGTCGCCGGGCGGCGAATCCGGTTCGGATACGGTCGCCGAACCGACCCTGGGCCATGGCTGCCGCCATGGGTGCCCGGCAGGCGCCTGTCGGTGAGATGAAAAGAACGCGCTTTCGCGTGACAAACGGCAGGACGGTTTTTTGAAGGGTCTCGTCAATGTCCGTGGCCAGACCTTCTTGATGGCGGATGGCACCTTTGGATTCAATGCCCCGGTAGACGAGTGCATGGCTGAACTGGGCGTCGATGGCATCGAAAAAGTACTTGGTGGTCAGGTGAATGCCGTCGAAGAGCTGACGTCCCTGAGATGCCGCGACGCTGAACAGCACTCCTTTTCGGGTGGCCGCCAACGGGTCTTTCAGCTTGTACACATACTTTCGCGACCAGAGCGTCTGGCATCGGTCGATGAGGACTTTGAGCTGGGCGGAGATGCCGTAAAAGTAGACCGGGGTGGCGGCCACCACCAGATCCGCTTCCCGCAGCAGACCGAATATTTCCGTTGACATGGGATCATCGGCAATCACGCAGGTGCCATGCGTTTCACAGTACCCGCAACCCTTGCATGGCACAATGCCGGCCCGGGCCACCTGGATGGTTTTAACGGCAGCGCCCGCCTGGCCGGCTTTTTCCAGAAAGGACGCCAGAAGGGTGTCTGTGTTTCCGCCTTTGCGGGGGCTGCCCTGAAGTCCTAAGATCAGCATGGTTGACGACTATTTGACATGGCAGGATTTGCAGGTCACCGGGCCATGGGGCTTGCCCGTCTTTTTTTCCTCCTTGTGGCACCTGATGCACTGGAGGTTCATCACTTTTTTCGGTTTCAGCGTTCCCTTCTCCTTCATCTTCCTGATGGCCTCGGTCTCCTGGGGAAACACGCTGTGGCAAACGTTGCAGTCCTTGATGCGGTCCTGATGCTGGGCATGGGGAAAGGGCACGTTGCCCGATTGACCGCCGAAAATGTCGATATTGTCCGGACCTCGGTTGGCGGCATGGGTGGTGGCCATGCATAGGCCGACCACCAGGGCGGTGACAAGGGTGATCACAAAAATAGTGCGTTTCATGGCATGCTCCGTTTAATACATCTCTTCATGGGCCAGGTCGTCGTCGGTGACCTTGACGCTGAACAGCTGGTAGGCCCAGATCTGGTAGGCCAGCACCACGGGTACGAAAAGCAGCACCACGATAAGCATGATTTTCAGGGTCAGGGGGCTGGACGAGGCGTTAAAGGCCGATAGGCTGTAGGCGGCATCGATACTGGAGGGGAACAGGTTGGGAAACAGCCCGATAACGCCGAAAAATGTGCAGGAGGCAATGGTCGCCGCCGATGCCAGCCATGCCTTGAAAAAGGCTTTTTGCATCAGGAAGTACTTGATTCCCACGATGGCGGCAACGGAGATGGCCGGGACCAAGAAGAGGACTGGGTTGGCCAGGTAATTGTTGTACAGCGGCGTGAAGATGTAGCTCGCCACCAGAAAGACGACCGCTACGCCGGTGAGTACCGGCCACAGCTTGCCGGCCAGGTCCTCGGCCCGTTGGGCCAGATCGCCGTCGGCACGGACGGTGAGCCACAAGGCACCGTGGACCAGAAAGAGGCACAGAAACAACACGCCGCCCAGCAGACCATAAGGGTTGAGCAAGGTGAACAGGTTGCCCAGGTAGATGCCGTCCTGGTCGATGGGGATCCCTTTGAATATGTTGGCAAAGGCGACGCCGAACAGCAGTGCCGGCAGAAAACTGCCCACAAAAATGCAGGTGTCCCAAACCTTTTTCCATGCCGGACTGTCCACTTTATTGCGGAACTCGAAGGATACACCGCGCAGGATCAAGGCGAAGAGAATCAGCATCAGCGCGGAGTACAGGGATGAGAACATCACCGCGTAGACCAGCGGAAAGGCGGCGAAGGTGACACCGCCGGCAGTCAGCAGCCACACCTCGTTGCCGTCCCACAGCGGCCCCATGGCGTGAATCATCATGTGTTTGTCGCGTTCCGATTTGCCCAGGAAGGGATACAGCGAACCGATTCCCAGGTCGAAGCCGTCCGTCATGAAAAAGACCGCCCAGAGCAGCCCCCAGATAAAAAACCATACGGTTTGTAATTCCATTTATAACCCCTGTGTTTCGTTTTTATGGATGAATGGTTCAGCCAACGGCCGAGTTCGCGTCTGGCGCTGCCGGTTTCGGGCCTTTTCTGGCGAAATCGGCGATCAGGTAAAAGCCGGCGATGCCCAGCAGGCCGTAAACCAGAATGAAGCCCACCAGGCTGGTCATCACCTGGGAGGCCGCCACCGGCGAGGCGGCATTGGCCGTTTTTAACAGGCCGTAAACGATCCAGGGCTGGCGGCCCACTTCGGCCAGCACCCATCCCATCTCGATCGCCAGGTAGGGCAGCGGAATGGCAAAAAGCATGATCCACAAGTACCAGCGGGATTCAAGCAGGCGGTTTTTCAAAAATAACCCAACGATGGTGAGCAGGGGGAAAAGGGTTCCTAACGCCACCATCGTCCGGAACGAGACGAAGGTCGGCAGGACGGGCGGCCGTTCATCTTTGGGAATGTCCTTGAGGCCGATCACCGCCGCATTGACGTCGTGGTGTCCCAAGAGGCTCAGGGCGCCGGGCAGGCGGCCGATCTCGATCGCGTTGCGTTCGTTCTTTTCGTCGGGTATGGCGAACATGACGATGGGGGCCTGGGTCTGGGTCTCCCAGTGTGATTCCATGGCGGCCAGCTTGGCCGGCTGGGTCTGGGTCACGTGAACGGCGTGCATGTCGCCGGTGATGGCCACCACGATGGAGGCGACCAGGCCGACTACCAGGCCGATATTGAATGACCGGGTGAAGAACTCGATGTGCTGTTTTTTCAGCAGGTGCCAGGCACTGATACCCATCATGAAAAAGGCGGCCAGAACGAAAGCGGACGGTATCGTATGAAGGATTTCAAGTATTCCGAACTTGTTGGTGATCACGGCCAGAAAGTCGGTCAGCTCTGCCCGGCCGTCGCGGATGGTAAACCCAACCGGGTGCTGCATCCACCCGTTGGCCAGGAGAATCCAGATCGCCGAGATGTTGCCGGCGCCGGCCACCAGCCACATGACCGTGGCGTGGGCTTTTTTGGACAGCTTTTCCCATCCGAAAATCCAGATGCCGATGAAGGTGGATTCCAGGAAAAACGCCACGGACGCTTCAATGGCCAGAAGCGACCCGAAGACATCTCCCACATAGGCGGAGTAGCGCGACCAGTTGGTGCCGAACTGAAATTCCAGGGTGATGCCGGTGACCACCCCCAGGGCAAAATTGATCAGAAAGAGCTTGCCCCAGAACTTGGTCATGCGCAGATAGGTTTCATCACCGGTCCGCACGTACTGGGTCTCCATGTATGCAACCAGAACAGAGAGCCCCAGGGTCAGGGGGACGAACAGAAAGTGGAACATGGTGGCGGCGGCAAACTGGAGCCGGGATAACATGACAACATCCATAAAACATCCTCATTGAATAAATACCGGCGACCGGTCAATCAAAGGCCGGTTGCCGAAAATTGGGTTCATGCCTTTAGGGTTTCCCTTTTCAGGGCGCTGGCAAGAAATAATTGCCCATCATCACAAAGGCGCATCCATCCCCGGGCCGCTGCAAAGGCTCGACATTCGATGATGCGTAACTTTCAGGGGAACGACGGTGCCGATCGATCTCCTATGCGCCCCCATCCAGGGTGCACTGGGTGAAGTCGATGGGCTTGCCGCATTTTGCGCAGGTGTGGTCCTTGTTGAACTCGTCGGAGAAAATCTCCTTGCTCTCGCCGCATTCAGGGCACTTGCAGATAAAGGATTTCAGGGTCTTGAAAGTCTGATAGCCAGGGCAATGTTGGGGTGTGGACATAGCATCCTCCTTTTTGCATTCTGGGATATTGTGGTGGTGGAGAACCATTTACATCGATGGTCAGGTTAGTTTGTCGGCAATTTCCCGTCCGTAATCCTGGGCCATTTTCAGGCCGCCACCCAGGTTGGCCGACTTGAGCCGCAACGGAATGCTCACCATATTCATCTTGAAGATGTTTTTCATGGTTTCAAAAATGCGGTCCGGGGCTTCGCCGCTCCACCCAAAGGCGCCGAAGGCACCGCCCACCTTACCTTCGAGTTCGGCTTTTTCAGCCATGAACAACAGGGTCTTCATCCCCTTAACCATCTCCCCGTGGTAAGTCGGAGAACCGAACACCACGGCATCGTACCCGGTAAGGTCTGCCTCTTTTTTAATGTCGGTCAATTTGACCACATTTGCCTCATGGCCGGAGAAACGAATCCCTTCGGCGATGAGATTGCCTATTTTTTCGGTTTCGCCTGTGCGTGTGGCATACACAATCAGCGTTTTCGCCATTTCCTGCTCCCTTTCGCCTTATTTGATTCTGGGATCCTTGCCCTCGTACTGGCAGTCGGGCGTGTAACAGGTGTTGTCCAGAAAATCACATTTTTCCTTGCATGACGGACATTTCTCAGGCGGCCTGTCCGCCTGCAGTTCATATCCGCAATTTCCGCATTTCCAGCTACCCATGAGGCACCTCCTTGTGGATGTTGATCGTGTGGCCGGTGGCCTACGGGCACGGATCACGTGCCGTCCCTGGTGTTTAGCCAGGACCGGCCTTCAGTTCTCGGGAGACGGCAGCCAGGGGGGGCACCGTCTCCCGACTTTTATAGAGACGCAGGGTTACGCTTTCCACAACCCGTGAAGGTTGCAGTATTCCCTTGCGGAAACCGATGCCGCATCGACTTTGAACACGGCTTCAGGCGTCTTGCCCGGGTCGAGAAACTGGAAGTAGGACTTGCCGTCCGCAATCAGCTCGATCCATTGGATCCAGTGTTTTTCCTCCATGGGGTGGGGGACGCCGCCCACTTTAACCTTATACCCGCCGTCGATCTTTTCGACCACCGGGACATGCTTTTCTTTGGCTGCATCGACGGTGTTCTCGGTCATCTTCTTCATGGGCTGACCGCAGCAGACCAGTTCGCCGGCACCGCCGACGAGCACCTGAACGATGTTTCCGCAAAGGTCGCACTTATAAACCTCATATCTTTCCGCCATTTTTTTCTCCTTTTAAGTCAATACAACGGTTAATCGTGGGGTGACGCCGGTTACCAGTTCTCTTCCAGAATCTCAAAATGGGCCTGAGGGTGCGCACAGGCCGGGCACATCTCGGGGGGGGTGCCTTTAATCAATGCCAAGCGTTTTCCTCCTTTATCAATGTTTAGGGTTTATTGTGTGAATGCTGATTGAGCGTCAGCAATGTTCATCCCACCAGCCTTTGGCGATGTGCTTGAGTTTCTCCGCTTCGGCCATTTGTTTGATCTTGTAGCCCGAGTCGCGAAGCATGCCGTAAAGAATGCCGCACCCAGTGTCCTCACGGTCGTCGTCTCCATCGTCGGCCAGCTCGATCATGCGCTCGGCCAGCAAAATGACTTGTTTGAGATGATGGTCACACGGTTTCACGGGTTGAAGTTCTCCGAAGGGGTTGGGTGCCGCCGATCGATCAAACAGGGCCGAAATCATCACTATTGCAATCATCAAGATATGTGCCAAAGTTTGGGGGGTGGTTAAAATACCATTCAACTTAATGAAAATATTTAAAAAATAAGTTGTCCTGGTCCTCGGGTCGCCGATGGTGCCGGTCGGGCCGATTTTATTGGAAATCCGCGCGGCGAAGGTGACGGCTTGGATTTGTTGTTATGGTGAATGGCTTCGTCCGCCATTCAAGGTCTCATGTTTATTGTGATACATAGTTGTCTCGGAAGACAGAAAAGTGGGACCACTTAGTCGTACATGGGTTACTGAATTGCCTGTAACGCATCCACGATCTCTTTCAGATCGGGGCGTCGATTGATATCGGATACGGTAATGAAGCGAATGATCCCGGCTTTGTCGATGATGAACAGGGCTCGCTCGGCAGTTCCGTCCGTGCGCAGCACACCAAACCGCTGCGCCGCCTCACCGTGGGGCCAGAAGTCCGACAGGACGGGAAACCAGAGGTCGCCCATCTGCCGGGTCCAGGCGAAAAGGGTGGGCAGATTATCGACGGTGATGCCCAACAGGATCGCATCATGCTGCTCGAAAACATCTCTGACAATGTTGTAGCCCGGCCATTGATCCGAACAGACCGGCGTCCAGGCTGCAGGGACAAAAGAGATCACGACGTTGCGGGTTCCCCGGTATTGCGCCAGGGAAATCGTTTCACCCGTCAGGGACGGCAGGGAAAAGGGCGGGGCCGGATCACCGACCTTGACCTTCAACACACTGTCGACCGGCTTGAGCTGGCCGGGATCATAGATCATGGTTTGCATGGTCGGTTCCTGCGCGGCGCAAGGGCCAGGAGCGATCGCAGCCAACAGCATGGCGGCACACCCCATCAGGTACTTCAACAGCTTAGCATCGTTCATCGGTTTCACCGTTGCTTTAAAAAGCCGTTCAGGCGGCTGATGAAGGTTTCCACCTTGCCCATCTGCCCGGCACCGGTCCACAGGATCCGCCCCTTGTCGTTCGGTCCGATGTCGGTGATGATGAAAAACGGGGTGCGAACCTCGCCCACGGATTTGTGGACGATAAAGTCTTCGTCGGGGAACAGGGGAAAGGCGATCTGATAGTGTTTGCGAAAATGGTCGACTTCATAGGCGGAATTGCCGACCCCGATCCCAATCATTTTTACCCGGCCACGCAAGGTTTCCGACGCTTCGATGGCCTGATACAGACGGTTGACGGCCGGCGCCTCCCGCTGGCAGTGAGGGCAGTACATGCTGAAAATTTCGATAATGAGCAGCTGCCCGGTGATCGTCGTGGGATCGAAGCTGCCGCTTTCGGCGAGTCCCAGATAGGCACGCACGTCAGGTTTTTCGGGAGCCGCCAGGCGAATCCCCACCAGCAGTTCTCCAGCCGCCGGCGCCTTCTCCGCCGATGCCATGCCGGGCAGGACGAACATGATTAGCGCGACTGTCAACTGCAGGCAAAGGGTTTTCATCACATTACCTTTCCGTCAAGGGTTACCTTGCTGGTGTTCGGCAGGGTGGTTGGGCGTATCAGGTGCGAACATGGCACACTGGTGTCTCATGCATCAGCCGAAACACCGCAAGCAGGGGAAGGTCGAGGGAAGCGCCAGAGCCATTCGGCCAAGGGTGCTTCCCGTTTTTAACCGACGGACCGCGGCACCCGGCTACTTGGTGGCGATCAGGCGGCGGCTGAGCAGGTTGATGTGGGACATCTCTTCCTTGATGATGCTGTCCAGCCGCGACTGGCCCAATTCATCCGGGACCAGGTCCTTCATTCCCAGGTAAAAAACAATCGAATCTTTTTCAGCCAAGATGGCGGCCTTCAGAATCGCCTGCAACGAGTTGGTATCGATCTCTTTTTCGAAAAAGATGCGGGTGTCGGCCAGGGCCTTGAGGTATGATGCCGCTTCGCCTCCCGGGTCAAATACGGTCGATGTTTTCTCTGCATCGGTGAGCTTTTTTCTCATGCTTGAAAAGGTTTTTTCGTGGCTGTCTTCCATGGCCGCCAGATCCGAGAGAAACTTTTTGGCGTCAGGGTCCTTGATATCGGCGGCGGCCTGCCTGTAGAAGACGGCGCCGTTTCTTTCAATCTGTTCAGCCATTTCAAACACATCGTCCGCATTGAAGTCGTAGCTCATGGTTGGATCTGCCTTTCTTTCCCGACGTGTGGGGTGTCTCAAAATGAGTATTTACCAGAATCGCTGGCTTCCGATACATGCCCACTTCAGCGGGGTGCTGTCAACCTAAAAAAGTATCAAACGCCCGGTGGTTCAGGCCTTTTCTTCATTCAGGCGGCACTCATCGTCCCACTCGGGACAGGCGCTTTTGCGTTCAGCCTCAAATTGGAGCATGCATTCCCCGCATTCCAATTCAATGTTCGGCGCATCTCCATAGCGTGCCTTGATCTCTTCTTTGGACAACACCTGCGCAAAGCTGCACCCGCATTGGGGACAGGCGGATTTGACGTGGTAGCGTTTATGACCCATGGTTAGTCTCCCGATAATTTGAAGTTTGTGAAAAATGACTTATCATAACTACAATAGCAATATCAATGCCATTGGGTGAAGCGTGTTTTTTTGCCTTGGCATGTTTATTGATGTATGATGCAGGCAGCAAATCGCCGCTACTTACCCATTCTTTCCAAGGAGGACAAAATGGCTCAAACCGCATTTAAAGGATCACCCGTTCAACTGTCCGGCGATCTTCCCCAGCGGGGCACGGATGCCCCGGATTTTAACTTGACCCGCAGCGACCTGTCAGATGTTTCGCTGAAGGACTATGCAGGGAAAACCGTTGTTCTCAACATTTTCCCGAGCATCGATACACCGACCTGCGCCATGTCGGTGAGAAAATTCAACGCTGAAATCGGCAACACCGACAACGCGGTGGTGTTGTGCATATCGGCCGATCTTCCCTTTGCCCATGCGCGTTTCTGTGGCGCCGAAGGGCTGGATCATGTGGTCTCCGCATCCACTTTTCGCAGCCCCGGGTTTGGTGATGCCTACGGCATGCGTATTGCCGGGGGGCCGCTGGCCGGTCTCATGGCGCGGGCGGTGGTGGTCATCGACGGGAAGGGCAAGGTGGTTTACACCCAACTGGTGGACGAGATCTCCAAGGAACCGGATTACGAAAAAGCCATGGCGTCCCTGGCCAGTTAGGAGGTCATGCAGGCATGCACGGCCAGCTTTACGGCCGAGTATTCCCGGGGCATGGATGACGACGGTCCCTGCGACGATGGGCGAGCCGGCGGGTGAGCCAGTCTCGATCCGTACCCTTTCGGCCCAATCTGCATCGGGGACGGCGTGCCGGCGAAGGTACCGTGTTTGCCCGTGGCACGGATACGATGGATTGATGATATTCACAGTGACAACGGACCCCGTTAAGGAGCGTCGATGGCAAACGAGCGTGTGCTGATACGGTGCCGAAACTGCGGTACCCGCAACCGGATCCCCGTGGCGAGGCTGCAAGAGGGCCCCCGCTGCGGAAGCTGCAAGCAGCCTTTTCCCCCCATTCCCATCAACACCCGGCCGGTGATGGTGACCGATCGCACGTTTGCCGAAGAGGTGATCGCCAGTCCCCTGCCTGTGCTGCTGGATTGCTGGGCTGCCTGGTGTGCCCCGTGCGGAGCCATGGCCCCCGTCCTGGATGATCTGGCAAGGACCTACGCGGGCCGATTGAAAGTCGCCAAGCTCAACGTCGACCAGAATCCGATGACGGCCAGCCGGTACAGTGTCATGAGTCTGCCGACGCTGCTGTTTTTCAGGGATGGAAAGGTGGTTGATACGGCCGCCGGTGCCTTGCCGAGACTGGAGATCGAGCGTTTTCTCTATCGTTTTCTGAATTAGGTAGCTGGAGCGCAACCGTTCACGGGTTAAGCGGTTCGGGGTTCAGTCGTCCAGGGTTAGTTAGTGCCCATCCATAAATGGTTATTTTGCCCGATCTCATCGTTGCGCGAAAAATTTTATCCTCGGAATATCAACTATATGCCTCCGGTAAAATTTTTCGCACGCCTTGATCTCGACCAAAATCCCTCATTTCTGGACGGACACTATTTAAAAATTTAAGCCAGGACAATCGGATGAAAGCAAACCCAGAACGCTGAACCGATGAACCCTGAACCCTTTTGGGAGTAACCATGAAGATCGCCATTACCGGAGCATCGGGATTCGTGGGAACGGCATTGACCCGTCTGCTGCTGGACGACGGGCACGCGGTGACCGGGCTGGGAACGTCCGCCTCCCATCCACTTCAATCGGCTGCGCACTTCACATGGATCCGTGCGGACACCACCCTTGCCGGAACGTGGCAGGCGGCGGTGAGCCAGGCCGATGCCGTGGTCAATCTGGCCGGACGCACCATTTTCAAGCGCTGGTCCCGGGCCTATAAAGCACAGATCGTCGACAGCCGCACGCTCACCACCCGCAACGTCGTCAGCGCCATGAACGGCGAGGACAAGATTCTGATCAGCACGTCGGCTGTCGGCTATTACGGCAGCCGGGGTGATCAGGCGCTCGCCGAGCATTCGACCCCGGGAACCGATTTTCTGGCGCGTTTGTCGGTGGATTGGGAAGAAGCCGCACTGGATGCAGAAAAGCAGGGTGTCCGCGTGGCCATCATGCGTTTCGGCGTGGTGCTGGGAGCGGGCGGCGGGGCCCTGGCCCAGATGCTGCCGGCCTTTCGCATGTTTGCCGGCGGCCCTTTGGGGAGTGGCAGGCAGTGGTTCTCATGGATTCACATGGCCGATCTTCTGGCCGCGATTCAATTTCTCCTCGATCGCGAAGATGCACGCGGTCCCTATAATTTCTGTGCGCCGGGGGTGGTCCGCCAAAAGGATTTCGCCCGGGCGTTGGGCGCCGCCTTGGGCCGGCCGGCCGTGGTGCCCGCCCCCTCTCTGGCCCTGCGGCTGATGATGGGGGAGGTCGCCGGGGTGCTCCTGGCCAGCCAGAGGGTGCGTCCCGACCGGCTGATCGCCGATGGATTTTCCTTCCGCTTCGCGGATGTGGACAGCGCACTGGCGGACCTGGTAACCTGATCATGACTGAACAGAAGGTAACCGCAAGGGATTATCATCGGATCACCAGCTACCGTCGCCACCAGTTGACGTCCCACACCCTGGACTGGGCGCATCAGCCGATGCCGGGCAAGCGCTACCCGGATCTGACCCGGGTGCCACTGGATCGCAGGGCGAAGCTGCCGGCGATCGATTATATCGACCTGATGAATCGCCGTCAGGGCATTGATTCAAGCTGCTCGGACGCACTGGACAGCCAGACGCTTTCAACGGCATTCAGGCTGACCCACGATGTTACCGCCCGTGCCATGCATGCGGGTACCCCCTTTTATTATCGCAGCGTGGCCTCGGCCGGTGCGCTCTACCCGTTTGAAATTTACCTGGCCGTCCATCACCTGGATGGGATGGATCCGGGGGTGTACCACTATGACCTTTTCGATTTCTGCCTGACCACCTTGCGCCACGGTCCGGTGCCTGAGATCCCGCCGGTGGACCGCGCCGTTTCGGCCACCTTTTATATCACCGGCATTTTTTTCCGCAGTGCATGGAAATACCGCAACCGCGCTTACCGCTACGTGCTGCTGGATGCCGGCCACCTGCTGGAGAACCTGCGGCTGGCCCTGGGTGCGCTGGATCTTTGTTTTTCCGTCCATCTCGATTTCGATGATCAGCGGGCCGCCACCCTGCTGGGTCTGGATCCGCAGCGGGAAGTCTGCCTGGCCTGCGTGCATCTGCATGATGGTGGCTCGGGGGAGAAAAAGCCTGGAGAGGCCAACCCCTTGGAATCCCTTTCCGCTGACATTCTCCAGGCATCCACGGTATCCGAGCAAGAGGTCGCCTATGGGGATATCCTCGGCATCCATCGGGCAGGAAATGGGTTCAGCAACCCCTTTGCCGGGGCTCTCCCGGCCCTGCACGTGCTCGAAAACCAGCCGTCGTCGTGGGTCGATCTAAACGTGTCGGATCATCCGGGATCGATGGATTATGCCCGTGTGCTGCGGCAGCGCCGTTCCCGCCGAAACTTTATTGCCGCACCCGAGCCCATGGACGGATTCATGGCTTTCGTGGACCTGATGGTCCGCCAGTATGGGGACGGCTTCGAGCATGCCCACGGCGTGCCGATTCGCCATCACCCTTGGGTTCTTGGTTGGCGCGGGGATGCCGATGCCACCCGGTTTTTATCTGTTTGATCCGGACGCGAAACGACTGGGACGCGTGTCGGACGTCAGGCTTACCGAATCCATGGCAGCCGCCTGCCTGGATCAGATGTGGCTGAAGCATGCCGCCCTGCATTTGCTGTTCATGACCGACCTGGCGGCCCTCGACCGAAATTGGGGGCCGCGGGGCTATCGCTATGCCATGATCGAGGCGGGGCGCCTGGGCCAGCAGGCATACCTGGCGGCCACGGCATCAGGATGGGGGGCCTGTGGGATCGGTGCGATTTACGACCGGGAGGCGGCTGACCTGCTGGCGCTGGCCGACGACGGCGTGTTGCTCTACCTGGTCGGGGTCGGTCCGGTCAAGACGCGCTGACACCTGACCGGGACGGTCCTTCTTCCCACAGGGGATGGGTTGTTACGGTTGCCGGCCCCGCATGGCAAAACGGCCTTATCCGTCCATATTTTAACCGGGAGAGAAGACCATGTCCTCCGACCTCAAAATTTTCAGCGGCGGCGCCAACCTGCAGCTGGCCACCCACATCTGCGAAACACTGGGCATCGGCCTCAGCCGCCTGGCCGTGTCCCGTTTTTCCAATGACAACCTCTTTGTCCAGATCCGTGAGAACGTGCGGGAAAAGGATGTATTCGTCGTCCAGTCGTTCACCGCGCCGGTGGGCGACACCATCATCGAATTGTTTATCATCCTGGATGCCTTGAGAAGTGCCTCGGCCCGGCGCATCACGGCGGTGATTCCCTATTTCTCCTACGCACGCTCGGACAAGAAAGATGCCCCGCGTATATCCATCACCGGCCGCCTCATGGCCGACCTGATCAGGACCGCCGGCGCCGACCGGGTCCTTACCATGGATCTGCACTCGGACGCGGTGCACGGTTTTTTCAGCATCCCGGTGGACCATCTTACCGCCATTCCCTATTTCGTGGACCACTTTCGCGGCCAACTGGACCTGGACAACGCCGTGGTGGTGGCCACGGATGCCGGCGGCGCCAAACGGGCCGGGCGCTTTGCCAAACGCATTCACCTGCCCATGGCCATCATCGACAAGCGGCGTGTGGCCGATACCGAAGTCGTTCAGGGGCTGGTGGTGGGTGAGGTGAAGGGCCGCGATGCCATCATCTTTGAAGACGAGATTTCCACGGGCGGTACCCTGGCCGCGTCGGTCAAAACGCTTGCGGCTGCCGGTGTGAAAAGCATTCACGTGGGGGCGACCCACGGCGTGCTGTGCGGTCCTGCGGTAAACCGGTTGGTGGACAGCCCCATCGAATCCGTGGCCGTCACCGACACGGTGCACCTTCCCCGGGAAAAACGGGCCGAGAAGATTCACACCCTCTCTGTGGCCCCGCTATTTGCCGAAGCCATCCGGCGCATCCACACCGGGGAGAGCGTCGGCGCCCTATTTGATTGATTATTCGTTAAAGTGATTCCAATCGTTGCCGATATCCCTTGTTAAGGAGATTCAGCCATGGATATTGTCGTAATCAACAGTGCCTTCGTGAGAAACGAGGAACCGAAAAAGCGGGTGACGCGGGTTCCCGCCAAAAAATCCAATTTTGCGGAAAAGCGTCGCAACCGAACGGATCGGCGCAAAAGTGTCCGGGACGGGGTGGTGGTCAGCTTGTCCTATCAAAATGACCGGCGGACCGGACCGGACCGGAGACGGACCAAAGCCGATTGAGTTTTTTTTCTCGCCCGATCAACCCTGACGCATGAGTCATCCCATGAACCAGATGAATGCCATGATGCTGGCGCGTATCCACGATCTGAACAAGACCGAAGCGCCGCTGGTGCCGCAGACGGTTCCCATTCCGACGCCGGGCGACCAGGAGGTTCTGATCCAGGTGGCGGCCTGTGGGGTATGCCACACGGAACTGGACGAAATCGAGGGGCGAACGCCCCCACCGCGGTTGCCCGTGATTCCCGGACATCAGGTGGTGGGGCGGGTGCAAGCAAGCGGCGCGGGTGCCGCTCGGTTTACCACGGGGCAACGGGTGGGCGTCGCCTGGATCAACCGGACCTGCGGCTGTTGCGAATTCTGTCTGGATGACCGGGAGAACCTTTGCCCCGAATTCGTTGCCACCGGGCGGGATGTCCATGGCGGCTACGCCGAGTATATGACAGTACATGAGGCATTTGCCTACCCGATTCCCGATCGTTTTTCGGATGCTCAGGCGGCCCCACTGCTTTGTGCCGGAGCTATCGGGTACCGGTCCATGGCCCTTTGCAACCTGCGGGACGGGCAACGTCTCGGGCTTACCGGGTTCGGCGCCTCCGCCCACCTGGTGCTTAAAATGGTGCGGCACCGGTTTCCTGACGTGCAGGTTTTTGTATTCGCCAGAAGTCCCGGAGAGCAGGCATTCGCCTACTCCTTGGGGGCCGTGTGGGCCGGGCATACGAAAGACACGGCACCGCAACCGCTGGATCGGATCATCGACACCACGCCGGCCTGGACGCCGGTGGTGGAGGCCTTGAAAAATCTCAAACCGGGCGGCCGTCTGGTCGTCAATGCCATTCGCAAGGAAGCGGCAGACCGGGATGCCCTTCTGCGGCTGGATTATTCTTCTCATTTATGGCATGAAAAGGAAATCAAAAGCGTCGCCAACGTGGCCCGGTCAGATGTTTCCCGGTTTCTGGAACTGGCCGACCGCATCCCGATCATTCCCGAGGTGGAGACATTCAGCCTCGAAGCGGCCAATCGGGCACTCCTTGAGTTGAAAAACAGGCGGATCCGGGGTGCCAAGGTGCTCGTGATGGACCATCGGTAAGGGTGTACGGTTTTTTCATGCCGCGACCCCAAGATGTTGCTAAAGCATATTCCGGGAGCTGCCGATACCATTGTCAGCCGTCGTAATTTTGGATCCAGAGCAGACCATCAGCCCCATGCATGGCCGGAGATGCCGTCGTGAGAAAATTTATCACCAACCGTGTCAAATTGATCAGCAGAATGGACCGGGATATCGGCGTCCTGATCGACAATTGCCTGGGGTTTCTCTATTCCATCGATCTGGGGCATGAGATGCGCAAAGAAACCGCCCGGATCGAATCGGCCCTGTACGATATGGTTTACCTGGGTCGAACGCCGGCCGGGTGTGAGTTCAAGGAAAACCTTTTTCGTACGCAGATAGTGCCGCTCATGAAAGTCCTTGCACCGTCCGGATACTACTTCGGTATTGACCCGGATAATTACGGACTGCTTGGATACTGGCGGCAGCCCGATGTCGACGGCGATGACAGTCAATCGATCCCGGTCGAGTCCCGCTCTACCGGCTGAAGAAGTTTCCGGCCCACGGCAAATTCCTTGACACGCCGTTTTGCTCCATTGTACGTCTAACTTAGGCCGGTTGCAGCCAATCTCTTTTTCCACCGTCATTGGTTACTACCAGAGAATGAACGGCAAGAGGTTCTCTTCGTGTTCGCCCTGCGGTTTGTGCTTATATTCACGGCGACCGTTTTCCTGTGGTGTTCCATCGCACCCCTGGGAACAAGCAGTGCCACTGTGCGTGACCCGGTCTGGTCCGGCAAGTTTTATCCGGCCGATCGGGAGGACTTGGTCCGGTTGATTCGCCGCCTCACCGACACGGCCGAACGGAATTCGAACGCCGCGCTTCGTCCACACACCCGGCTGCGCGCCCTGATGATGCCCCACGCCGGATACGCCTATTCCGGTACCACTGCTGCCCATGCCGCCTTGGCGATTGCCCGTGACCGGTTCGGCCGGGTGGTTCTGTTGGGTCCCGATCACCGGGTGGGATTTCGCAATGCCTCGATCACCGGGGCCGCTTACTGGCGAACCCCTTTGGGCACGGTTTCTGTCGGTGATTTCAGCCCCATGCTGAGGGCCCGGCCGGAACTCTTCGCGACGATTGCGGCTTCGGATCGGCAAGAGCACAGCCTGGAGGTGACGCTTCCTTTTTTACAGTCACGACTGTCCCGATTTGAATTGATTCCTGTGGTGCTGGGGCCCTGCGATGCCGATAAAATGGGCCAAGCGATAGCGACCCTGCTCAAGAATCCGCAGACCCTGCTGGTGGTAAGCGCCGACCTGTCTCATTACCTGCCCTATGACGACGCCGTTAAACGGGATCGGGAGACGCTGGACCGAATCCTTTCACTGGATCCCCGGTGGCAGCAGGATCAGGACAATCGCACCTGCGGCCGCTATCCGGTGGGGGTGCTGCTGGAACTGGCCCGGAAACGGCATTGGCAGCCGGTACTGCTGCATTACAGCAACAGCGGCGATACCGCCGGTAGCAGGGACGCCGTGGTGGGATATGGCGCCGTTGCCTTTTACGGAGATGAACCTATGCAAAACCGAACCGACAACCGTCTACCGCTGACCCCTGAGCAGGGGGCTGCCCTGGTTGCCCTGGCCCGGCAGACCCTGGTCCGCCATTTCGGTGAAACGATCGCATCGGCCGATACTCAACGACTGGAGACGCTCCTTTCGGATCAAGCGCTTCAGGCTCGCTGCGGCACGTTCGTCACCTTGAAAATCGACAACCAACTGCGGGGATGCATCGGCAGTCTGTCGGCCAGTGCTCCCATTGTTGAGGGGGTGTGCGACAATGCACTGAATGCGGCCCTTCACGATCCGCGGTTTTCCCCCTTGGGCAAAAAGGAGCTGGAAGCCGTGCATATCGAGGTGAGTGTGCTTTCCGAACCGGTCGCGCTGGCCTACACCGATGCCGATGATCTGCTGGCCAGGTTGAGGCCCGGTATCGATGGGGTGATCATCAAAAGTGGATTTGCCAGTGCCACTTTTTTACCCCAGGTGTGGGACCAACTGCCCCAGCCGGAACCGTTCCTCTCCCACCTGTGCATGAAAGCCGGCCTGTCTGCCGATCAATGGCGGAAAGGGGATCTGGAGGTGCAGGTCTACCAGGTTCAATATTTTGAAGAGGCCCGATGACGGCGGCGTCCGCAGGGTGGTGGTCGCCACGGGCATTGCCTCGGTGGCCGTTCAACTGGTATGTGTCCGTGAATATTTGGCTCAATTTCAGGGCAATGAGATTGTCATTGCCCTGATCTTTTTCTGCTGGCTGGTTTTCGGCGGTATCGGCACCGTGGCGGCCAAGGGATTTCGGACCCGGGTCCTGCAGCCATCGCCAACCATCCTGGCTTTTCTCTCCTGCCTGCTGGTCATTTTTTCTGTGGGTCAGGTGGTTGCCATTCGCTGGCTGCGGGACCTGGTTTTCATTCATGGCACGTCGGTGGGGTTTTATCCCACCCTGGGTTACGTTGCCATCACCCTTTTCCCCTATGCGCTGCTGGTGGGTTTCGTGCTGCCCTACAGTCTGTCGGTGGCCCGATACCGGTCGGCCCGATATCCCGGCAACTGGATTTATATGGCCGACAACGCAGGGGATGTGGCCGGCGCGGCGATTTTTTCTTTTGCCCTGGTTCATTGGCTGACCCCGTTCCAGGTCCTGCTGGTGGTCCACCTGCCGCTGCTGGCCTCCCTCCTGCGGCTGGAATCGGCCATTTCCCGCCGAAGCGCAGCCGCCGGCGTCGCTAGCGGTGGTGGCCCTGGTGACCGGGGCTGTGTTTGAAGATCGGCTGCTGCCCTCCCGGGAAGGTCGTCGGATTCACTATGCGGAGAGTCGTTACGGCCGCATTGAGGTGATCGAATCGGCAGGAGCGGTCTCCATTTTCAGTGACGGCGTGCCGAGCCTTTTCTCCCAGGACCCGGCCCTGGCGGAGGAGATCGTTCATATTCCGCTTTCCCAGGTAGACCGTCCCCGGCGCCTGCTGCTGGTCTCCGCCGTCGGTGGCATGATGGCAGAGGTGGCCAAATACCGCCCCGACAGGGTGGATTATGTGGAACTGGACCCATTGACGGCCCAGCTGCAGCTTCGTTTTGATCTGCTGACGCCCATACGCGGACTGACCGTCATCGCCCAGGATGCCCGTGCTTACCTTTCTCATGCATCGACGCGTTACGACGCCATCCTGGTCAGCCTGCCGGAGCCGGAAACCTATCAGGTCAATCGGTTCTATACGGCCGGATTCTTCGAGCTGGCAAAAAACCATCTCGCACCGGGTGGTGTGTTCAGTTTCGGCATCGACGGGGTGGCCAACTACATCTCAGAGATCCGGCAACAGAAGCTGTCATCACTGGCCAACACGGCCGGCACCTATTTTAGCCATGTCATGCTCATGCCGGGACAGCGGCTGCTGTTTGTCTGCCGTGACCGGCCGATGCGGACCGACATACCCGTGCTTCTGGAACAAAAGGGAATCGACACCCGCCATATCCACCGGTATTTTGCCGGCGACCTGACCGGCCAGCGGATTCGTCAACTCAACGACGCCGTGGATCCCGGCATCGGGCGAAACCTGGATCTGTCTCCCCGGTTAATGCGGCTGGCGTTCGTTGGATGGTTAGCGCGCCACGGCGAGTCATCGCGTTGGTTCGCTCTGGCATTGTCGGTTGCGGCACTGGCATACCTGACTCGAATTACCCGTCCTCAGTGGGTGCTGCTGACCACCGGCTGTGTCAATATCGGTGCCGAAATGGTGACCATCTTTACCTTTCAGACGCTTTATGGTTATGTTTACCTTCAAATCGGGGTGCTGGTGACCGTGTTCCTGGCCGGATTGCTGCCAGGCGCCTGGGCGGGCGGGCGGTTTACCGGCAACCGGCGGCGGGCGCTGATGACCGGTGATCTGCTGCTGTGCCTGCTATTGGTGCTGTTTGCCCTGATATTGGTCGTTGCTCGGCAGGGGATGCCGGGCATGGTTTTATACGGTTTCGGCCTGGCCGTCTCCTTTTGCTGCGGATTCCAGTTCCCCCTGGCCCTCATGGTGTCAGGGGACAGCGCCGCCGCCGCTGCGCAAAGTTTTTCAGCGGACCTGGTGGGTGCGGCCATCGGCGTCCTGCTGGTGAGCCTGGTGTTGATCCCTTTTATTGGGATCCTGTGGGCGGCGCTATGCCTGGCCGGTATTAAACTCATCAGCTTTCTGGTTGCGGGATCGATCCATGAAACGTCTTAGCCGACGACAATTCATACTGGCCACCGCGGCCAGCCTGTGCAGCACGGCCACCGGCCATGCCCGCTGGTCTTTTTTCGGATCCGCTGACAGTTTGCCGTCGGACATCCAGGGCACCATTTTTCAAAATGATGCACCCGCCTCCCTGTGGAAATGGTCCAAGGCCGCCTATCACTTCACCCGGCTGGGCCAAGGCGCCGTTTTGTGTACCTTATGCCCCAACCGCTGCCGGCTCTCTCCGGGAGACCGCAGTGTCTGCCGCAGCCGGGTGAACCTGGACGGCACCCTTTACAGCCTGGCATACGGGAATGCCTGCTCGGCCAACGTGGACCCGGTCGAGAAAAAGCCCCTGTTTCATTTCCTGCCAACCACCAACGCCTTTTCCATTGCGGCCGCCGGATGCAACTTCCGCTGCCTCAACTGCCAGAACTGGGAAATTTCTCAGGTCCGCCCCGAAGATGTGCGCCACCTCGATCTGTTTCCCGAGGCGGTGGTCAGGGCCGCCGTGAGAAGCGGGTGTCAATCCATCGCCTACACTTACAGCGAACCGACTACGTTTTATGAGTACATGATCGACACGGCACATATCGCCAGGTCCAGTGGCCTGCACAATATATGGGTGTCGAACGGATATATCAATCAAAAGCCCTTGATCGCCTTGTGCCGGGAGCTGGACGGGGCTAACGTGAACCTTAAATCCATCAGTGATGACGTCTATCGACAGCTGAATGGCGGGCGGTTGAAACCGGTGCTGGACACGTTTGTAACCCTGCACCGGCAGGGCGTCCATTTTGAGATGACCCACCTGGTGGTTCCCGGATACGGGGACAGCGATGAGATGGTCCAACGCATGTGCGGCTGGATACTGGAACATCTGGGACCCAATTATCCCCTCCATTTTCTGCGCTTTTTCCCCCGTTACCAGCTTGACCGTCTGGCCCCCACACCGGTGGCTACCCTGATCCGGTTCAGGGAACTGGCCATGGCCGAAGGGATCCGATATGTTTATCTGGGCAACGTGCAGGGCCACGCGGGCAATCACACCTTCTGCCACCACTGCAAACGGCTGCTGGTGGAGCGGCAGGGCTACCACATACCCACCTTTCATATCACGAAAGGGAGCTGCCAATTCTGCCATACGCCCATCCCCGGCGTGTGGCCGGCAGATGGCGCGTGATCTTTTGGCCGGATCAGTGTAATCGTTCTGTGGCGTGGTTACGGATGAATTGATCGATCAGTTCGGTCTGACGAATGGTGAGGGCCTCGAAGCGCACACCGCGACGGGCCTGGCCCGCTTCGGGGAGGGGGAAGCCGGGGACGCCGCTGTTGGCGGGAATATCGGAAACGCCGTGGCAGCGGATGCCGCTGACGAAAATTTCACCGTCGGGCGTCATAATGGCAAGCTGGTCAGATGGATGGCCCGGCACCGATTTCATCTCGTGGCTGTAAGCCAGTCCGGACACGCCGATGTCTACCAGGCTGAACCGCTCGTAAGGGTGGGTGCGGGAGATCACGAAGGTGCCTGCAGGGGCACCAAATCGCGGGTTTCTGCGACGCTCCGTTGATACTGGCACCAGCACGCTGCGGATGGTTTCGGCCAGCTGCTGCATGCCCACGGGCTTCATGATCAAGGACTGGATACCCAACGATTGTGCGTTCTCCTGACTGATCTGCTCGTTGAACCCGGTGCATAGGATAATGGGAAGGTCATTGCGCACGGCCTTCACCGCCTTGGCCAGGCCGGTGCCCGTCATCCCGGGCATAGTCATATCCGTGATCAGCAGGTCGTAGAGCCGGGGGCAGCCGAGAAACGCCTTGAGTGCCTCGGCACTGTCGGTATATGCGCTGACCGCATACCCCAGCTGCTCGAGCACCTGTCGCATCATGTCCACGAGCATCTCTTCATCGTCCACGACCATGATATGCTCATGGCCGCCCGTCAGGTGCTGCTGGTTGAAAATAGCGGGTTCCTCGTCAATGGTCGCGTCTACCCTCGGCAGGTAGAGGTGAAATTCCGTGAACCGGCCCTGCCCGCTGAAGGCCCTTATGGCGCCGCTGTAGCCCTTGATGATGCCATGAACGACCGAGAGGCCCATGCCCGTGCCCTTGCCGGTTTCCTTTGTGGTGAAATAGGGGTCGAATATCCGATTGATGATCGCCTTTTCGATGCCGTGGCCGGTGTCGGCGACCACCAACCTGGCGTAGCGGCCCGGGGCAAGATCCGTATCGGCGGCGGCGGCGCTGTCCAGCGTCACCGGATCCAGCCGGATGGTCAGCACGCCGCCGTCGGGCTCCATGGCATGGGCGGCATTGGTGCACAGGTTGAGCATGATCTGGTGAATCTGGGTGGCGGCGGCGATGGTGATGCATTCGGTTGTGCAGATATCGCGTTCGATGGAGATGTTGGTGGGCAGGGAGGCCCGCATCAGCTTGAGCGACTCCGTGATGACACTGTTGAGACGAAGCGGCTTGCGGCCGGATTCTTCCTTGCGGCTGAAGCTGAGCAACTGCTGAATCATTTCCCGGGCCCTCAGGCTGGCTGTGAGTATCCGTTCCAGGTTCAGGTGGGCGGGGTGTTCGCCGGACATGTCGGCCAGGGCCAGTTCCGCATTGCCTAAAATGATGCTCAGCACGTTGTTGAAGTCGTGGGCGATGCCGCCGGCCAGGGTACCGATGGCTTCCATTTTCTGGGACTGGCGCAGTTGGTTTTCAAGCTGCCGCTTTTCGGCCAGGACGCACCCGTTATCATGTTTCATCTGCCGCTGTCTCAGCACATTCTCCACCCGGATGATCAGTTCGTCGGGTTCGAAAGGTTTTCTCAGATAATCGCCGGCCCCTTTGCGGATGGCCTTGATGGCCGAATCGACGGATGCCTCTCCGGTGACAATGATGAAGGCGGCGTCGCAGCACTCCCGATCAATGGCGTCGAGCAATTCAAAGCCGGTCATTTCCGGCATCATGACATCCAGGATGACCAGGTCGGGGGACTCGGCATGGATGAGGGTCAGGGCATGGCGGGAGCTGTTGGTGATTTGAACCTGGTAGCTGCCTTTGTCTAAGACCGCCTTGATGCTCGCGGTCATCAATGGCTCATCGTCGCAGATCAATATTCGCGGGCGGTTCTCCATGAAACGCTCCTAAGTAGCTGAGTCCAGTGCCGTTCTATTTTCCGATTCATTGTCGTTGGTGGGCAGTTCGATGTGAAAACAGGTTCCCCTGCCCGGGGTGCTTTCGCAAAGCAGAGAGCCCTTGATGTGGGTCACCGCCTCATGGACGATGGACAGCCCCAGTCCGTCGTGACCCGTTTTCGAAGTCACATTAACCCTAAATAGGTCATTTTTGATCGCTTCGTCAATACCCGGGCCGTCGTCACAGACGCTGATTTTGATATGGCCCGTTTTTTCTGTGATGCCGACTGGTCGGGAGGGGCCTTCCAGCATGCGGCTGATCACCTGAATGGTTCCGCCATCGGGCATAGCTTCTATTGCATTTTTCAGCAGGTTAATCAATGCCTGCTTCAGCCGGTCCCGATCCGATGCGATGGTGGGAATGTCTGCATCCAGATCCTGGCTCAGGCGGATGGCCGTATTGCCGGGCAGGCTTTCACGGAACAGCCCCAGTATGTCGGTGATCGTGGCATTCACGTCAACGGTTTCAAGGTTTATGGGAATACGTTCTGACGTTGATGTCAGGGATTTTATCAGCCCGGTCACACGGTTGATCTCCTCATCGATAATGCGGAGCTCATCCGTGGTCGAAGATTGGTCTTCGGTGCGCCTGGCCAGGACCTTGAGATAGTTTTTGATGATGCTCAACGGGTTGTTGATTTCATGAACGATTTTGCGTGTTTTTGAGATGGCCGATGCAGCGCGATCCGCCGCCCGGCGGTCTCTTTGATCGCAGCGTTGCCGTTCTCGTTCCAGCGCCCCGGCCACGGCAGCGACAATGGCCTTCAACAGCGTTGTCTGCTGTTCTACCCACGGCCAATCGCCGGCATCGACGCCCAGGAGCAACATCGTCCTGCCGCCGCCGCTGCCCGATCGAATCGGCATGCAGACGATGCCATCTTTTTGCATGTAGGCATTGAGTTGTTGGTCGATGATCGTCAGTTTTCTCCTTTGGGCGGCTGAAAACGAATTCACCGATTCACCACTGACATGGCTGATGGCTGGCAGGCAGTCCGATGCGCTCAGGGGAATGCGCAGCCGATCGATGTGGCGCGGCAGGATGTTCCCGGCGGCGAAACGTCCGATTAAGCGATTGGTCTTGGGATCATGGTCAACCATGATCAGGGCGTCGATACCCAAAAAGACGCTGAGACTTTGCCGCAATACCCGCATGATCGCACCAAGGCCGGTCGCCGTCAGCAACTCATGAAAAACGCTGGACAGGACGGTGCTGGTTTTGATCGCTTGGCTCAGGGGAATGGTGATCGTCTCGGTGGCCCAGCCTTTTTCAGGCGCATCAGGAATGCCGCCGAGTTCGTTTGCCACCTTCAGGGCCTGCTCCTGAGCTGCCCGTGAAATGCGGTTCAGCTGCCGGGAGTCCAGGTTCATAAGGCCGGCAACCGTCTGATAGGCCTCGGATGACGGATGCGGCTCGACGGCCAATCGGTTGGCCGACCACACCATCTGGACCAGTGGGAGGGCGTTGACAACCGCTGGTGCGGTGGCCGTGTGGTACTCGGCTGTATCTGCAGCAAACCATGCGTTGGTGTAGCGGCGGATCAACTGTGCCCCGATTCGGCCATGGTCTGATCCGGCAACCTGTTCTTCTGCTTTGAGCAATGGGAGTGCTTGAGCAGGGTCGGTCAGCATGGGGGCACATGCCGCCGGTGTTCGGGCGAATAGGGCCAGTTTGCCGATGTCGTGAAGCAGGCCGGCGATATAGGCCTCCTCCGCGGAGTGATAGTGGAGTTCCAGAGCCAGCATTTGGGTCAGCATGGCTGTGGTGAGGCAATGCCGCCACAACCATCCAAGGGCCAAGCCCTGTCGATGGTGGATGCCGATCAATGCCTGATCGGCCAGCGCCTGGGTCGTGATGGCATCGATGCCGGCCATCCCGATACGGCTGACCACGTCGTCAATGCCGGGGAGATCCGCCGCTTGCGCATTCGAACCCATGGATCGGTCGAGGCGTATGGCCAGGAAGCACAACGCCGGATCCATCCTGATGAGCCGGGATAGGTCGGGCAGGGCTATGGATGGATCATGACGGACGTGGATGAGGCGTTGTAACAGATATGGAAAAACAGTAAGTTGCAACCTGCCAGTGAATTCTGAAGCGATGTGCACAGCGACTGCCAGTCCCATTGAAATATCTCATCTGTTCAGGAATAAGTATCTAATTTTTCAAAACTCTCCGTTGATAGAGCAATGAAGGTGCCAACGAAAGAAAATCACCGGTTTTTTTAGGTGGAATGAAATATAAATAAATTTTATCAGCAGGTTATTAATTTGTGTGTCGTCCATCCTGCATTTTTATGTCCCTTAAGCGCAGGGGATTTCATCGGAGGCGATATGGTGCGCACTTCCCAGCCGTCCATTTAACTATGTAATAGTTTACACAATCGGCACAGTCCGGCACGCCACCTGGCCCATCCAGGTTCGGTATCCTCAGCATGCGCCAGGTTGAGGCTGTTTTTTATATTGCACCAAGGGGCAAGTTGTCCGATACGGTTACAATCGTGTGGGTTGGAATGGGTGCGTGGACGCCAGGTGCGTCGGGTGCGGAAGGTGAAAAAAAAGAATCGGCCACACGTGCGGCGGGAAGGTGAAACGCGGTGCATTCAATCGGCCTTTTTGTCCACCAGGTCGAAGATGGCGCTCTTCAATTTCAGGGAAAAGGTCTCCGGCACCTGACGGCGTTCAAGGTGCTTGCACAACGCCACCGTTTGTTTCAATGTCTTCAGGCAGACCTGACAGGGTTTGCACGCCTGGATATGTGTTTCAATATCTTTGCAGGTGGGTGCGTCCAGTTCCCTGTCGATATACTCGGAAAGCCGTTCGAACAGCGCCAGGCAGTTTTCATGGGGATGATGCGGGTCAGTCTGTTTCATAGTAAGATTTCAATGCTTTTCTGAGAAATAGCCTCGCCCGGTGCAGGCGTACCTTGATATTGGTGGGGGTCAGGTCCAGTATCTCGGCCGTTTCCTGAGTGGTGAACCCTTCCACGTCCCGTAAAACAACTACCAGCCGGTACTTTTCCGGAAGGTTCAGCAGCGCTTGTCGGATGACGCCGGCCAGTTCCCCGTCAAGCACCTGATCCAGAGGCTGGGACGCCCAGCGAGGCAGGTCCGCGGATACGGCCGACTCGTCTGCCGGAAGAAATTCGTCTAGGGAGAGCTCTCTGTCGGGTGCATACTTGGATCGGCGTTTTTTTTTCAGGCAGGCACTGGTGGCGACCCGGTACAGCCAGTTCCTGAATTTGGTTTCATGTCGAAACCCCTCGAGATATTTAAAGACATTCAAAAAGGTGTCCTGCACCATGTCTTCGGCGTCACTGGGGGTGTCGCACATTCTCAGGCCAAAGTTGTACAGGCTTTTCTCGTAACGATTGACCAATTCATAAAAGAGATCCTGACGACCGTTGTTGATCGCCCGGACCAGTTCGGTATCCTTATCGTTGTTTTTCGTTTTCTCCGACGGGTTCGGCATTGGTTTTCTTGTCTGTCACCTGACAGGCACCACGCATTCACGTAGAGATGCCCAGTTTCGGCAGAATATAGGCCTGAAGAAGGATCCAGACGCCCACCACAGCCAGCAAGATCAATATTTCCTTCAACTTTTCCCCTTTCATATGGGTTTATATGGGTGATGTCCATTGGTTTTTTAATCACGGCACTAATGAGACGAGGGGGGGGATTCGGTTACAGTGCCCATCCATCAATGGCACCTTGTGGCCCCACTGTGGATTCAAGGGCGAGTTCCCCCGTGGCGGTGAAACGGGCTGGTGGGAGGTCAGCGCCTGGCCTTGATACTTCCGGCGTCGATGCCATATTTTTTGATTTTATAGTGGATGGCCCGCCGGCTGATACCCAACACCTCGGCGGCATCTTTTTGAACCCCACCGGTCTGTTCCAGGGCTCGGAGGATGGTGTTCTTTTCGCTCTCTTCCAGGGAGAGGCAATCGTCACCGGCCGGATTCTCAGCACAGGTTTCCGTTACGCCTGCCACATGAAAATCATCCGGCCGAAGCACGTGGTCCCGGCACATGACGATGCCCCCTTCGATGGCGTTTTTCAATTCCCGAACATTGCCGGGCCAGGAGTAATTACAAATCCAATCCATTGTTTCTTCAAGGACGCGAACCATTTCCACACCGTGCTGGCTGCAATACTGTCGGGTGAAGTGGTCGACCAACAGAGGGATATCCGCCTTTCGCTCCCGCAGCGGGGGAATGGTCAAGGTCACCACCCTGAGGCGGAAAAACAGGTCTTCCCGGAACCGACCGGTTTTGATGGCTTCACCCAGATCGGCATTGGTGGCCGCGATGATCCGGCAATCCACGGGGGTTCCCTTGAGCCCGCCGATTCGCCTGATGGTCCGGTCTTCGATAAACCGGAGCAACCGGATCTGCATTTCGTGGGAGATGTTGCCGATTTCGTCAAGGAACAGCGTCCCGGTATCCGCCGTTTCGATGAGTCCCTTCTTGTCGTTTACGGCATGGGTGAATGACCCCTTGACGTGGCCAAAGAGTTCACTTTCCAGAAGACCGGCCGGTGTGGCTCCGCAATCGACCACGACAAACGGTTTCTTCCGGCGGTGGCCCAACTGGTGAATCCGGTTGGCGATGCGCTCTTTCCCCACCCCGCTTTCCCCGAGAATCAGGACATTGACGCTGCTTCGGGCCACCTTTCTTACCAGACCCTGCAGGTTTTTCATGGCAGGACTTTTTACCTGGTCGTCGGTGTCCGTGTCCGGATCGACGGCCTGGACCGGGTCAGTGTCCTGGCATTCCAAGAGCATCAGCTGGATTTTTTCAGTCAGGGCTTTACCGTCGAAAGGCTTTTCGACATAGTCCACAGCACCGGATTTGACAGCTTTCACCGCATCGGGAACGTTGGCATAGGCGGTCAGAAAGACAACCGGGAGGCCCGGTTGTATCTGAATGATTTCCGTCAACAGCGCCATGCCATCCATCTCGGGCATTTTTACATCGGATACCACCAGGTCGATTCGGCGGGTCTTGAGGATCTGAAGCGCCTTGCGCCCGCCATCCGCCTTATAGACGGTGAGCCCGCAGCTGGACAGTCGAGCATCCAGTACCTCCAGTACATTTTGGTCGTCATCCACAACGAGGACCGATTGTGGGGGGGTGTTATTTTTCATTGGTTCATTCGCCGGGGGCTGCCATTTCCGTTTTTTTCTTCTGGATATTCTGGTCAATGGCTTCCAGCGCCTTGATTTTTTCCTTGAGTGAGCGGTTTTCGGCTGCGACTGCATCCAACTGACGCTGCAATTCAGCTGCCTGCGCCGCTTTTTTTTTCAGGGCGGCCTGATCGATTTGAGACGGTTGGTCGCTCTGCGGCTGGTTGTCCTGGGGCGGGTCGGCAGGCACTGCGGTTCTGACGGAAGTCTGCGCCGCAGGCGGATGGATCTTGATCACCCGAATGGTGCTTTTAGGTGTCATGCGAACGATCAGCGGATCGAGCAGGTCCATATCCCAGGCATCATCATTTTTAGGTGCGGAGTTGCCGAAATCATGCCATAGGCCAATGGCGGCGGTATAGTCCGCCGGGGTATCCGCCAGCATCAGGCGGCAGCAGATTTCCCCCAGCCACGCCTTTCGGGCCAGTTTTTCATGGGTTTTTGCTGTCGAAAGCGTCCTGAACAGCTCCACCGCCTGTTCGTAATCACCGTCCTTATAGACTGACAGCGCATTTTCAAAGGACGCATAGTCCGACGTGTATCGCTTTCGGTTCATCCTGTCGTCAAAATCCCGAAAAACGGACGCGCAGCCCGCAAGCAGTCCCGTGACGATGATCAGGGTGATCATCAGGCGGTACGATTGGCTCCATACACTTGTCATGAGGTTCCTAATTCTTATTCAACCACCGTCTCAAACTCATCCCGCTTTCTATTTAATCCCCATTGCACGACAATTCAAGAAAATTCAACGATTGCCGCTCACACCGTCAAGCCGGCATCATCGCTCGGGTGCGCTGGGCAGGGTGAATCCGAAGGTGCTTCCCTTGCCCACCTGGCTGCTGACCCACACGGTGCCGTGGTGGGATTCGACGATGTTTTTGACAATGCTGAGTCCCAAGCCGACGCCTTCCAGTCGCTCGCGTTCACGCTGACCCCGATAGTATTTGTTGAATAAAAATGCTTGATCCTCTTCCAGAATACCGGGGCCGTTGTCTTTGACGAAAAAGGAGAGCAGATTTTTCGACCGGTGTTGACGGACACCGACAGTGATACGGGTGTCGGGTTCGGAAAATTTTACGGCGTTGGACAGATAGTTCAACAGAGCCTGTTGGAGTTGTTGGCGGTCGCCGACGATTGGAGGCAATTGGGAGGGAACCTGAAGACGCAGATCGATATTTTTTGCCTCGACGGCCAATTTGATGCTGTTGGCACATTCGGAGATAAAGGTGTGCGGATCGATAGGTTCCAACTGCATGTTTAGCAGGCCGGGCTCCAGCCGGGACGCCTGCATTAGATGGCTCAGCAGGTCGCTGATGCGGCTGATTTCCGCGCTGGCGATTCCCAGAAATTTTTCCTGCCGGCTGTTGATGGGACCCATTACCTCTTCCCGAATCATGTTGACCGACTCGCGGATGGATGTCAATGGCGTGCGGATCTCGTGGCTGAGCATGGAGATGAAATCGGACCGCATGCGTTCCTCTTTGCGCAACCGGTTGGACATTTCGTTGAAGGCATTGGCCAGTTCGCCGAATTCATCCTGGCTGCGGACCTTGAGGGGGGTGCTGAGCCGATCTGAGGAGATCTGCCGGATGCCATCCATCAGTTCCCGCAATGGGCGGATCATGGAATAAGCCAGGTAGCAAATGCCCAAAAAACCAACTAGGCTGGAGACCGCCAGGCCGATAAGCCCGTTTCTGGCGGAAAGCCGACCCTTGCGATTCACTTCCCGTGTGGCCTGTTCGATTTCAAGCTCATTTTTCAGCCGTTCGTCGGAAATTCTACTGATCCAGTTGTTGACGATCGCTTCGGGGATCCAGAAGGTATTTACGGCTTCAGGGTCTTTAACCTTACCGCTCAGATATGTGTAAACCTCCGCCGCGTTGGGATAGGTGTCGTAATCATGACTGATGTCCCGCCACACATCGGAAATGTCATGGCCAAGGTCGGTCAGCCGGATCACCTGCGCCAGGTTTTCTTCAAAGGCCCGCTGCGCTTCATTGAAGAAGACTAGGTAGTCGGCTTTTTTAAGCAGCAGGTACTTCTGTTTATTTTCTTCCATGCTCAGCAGGGTTTCCATCATCTTTTTCGTCCCTGAGGCAAGGGCATAATTTTTCTCCACGATGGATCCGGTCAGTCTGACCACCTGCTGGACATTGATGTATAGGACCAGGATCGTGCCATAAAAAATAGCGATGATGACGAGAAACCAGACCAGCAGTTTCCCGGTGATTCCAAATCTCAGATTCATTGGCGGAGGTGCTTTCCAATAAAGTGTGGACCATCTCTTCTGCCGTAGTGTCTGATCGGGATTGATCCTGGACGGCAGTCCTTAAGGCATAATGGGTCTTCTGCCGACTGGGCAGTGATGGCTTTCACTTATTGCGTTAGGGGGGGCAGACATCTGGTCACGATAAATTCAGTGATCGCCTGGATGTCGGCCGTCGCGAACTGGGGAACCGTCACGTCGAGGGGTGTGTCGGAAACCATGGCCATCAGGGTGTCGTCTTCCAGGCAGGCGGGATGCCGATGTCGTTCCGCCCTGAAGATCTCAATTTTTGGAGCCCGGTCGCTTTTAAATCCTTCCGTGACCAGCAAGTCCATATCTTCGAAATAAGGGACCAGATCGTCCAGACACTCACTGGGTACATCCTTGATCATGGCGATCTGGCCGGGAGAAGCGAGCATCACCGTATCGGCACCCGCCTGTCTGTGACGGTAGCTGTCTTTCCCTTTCCGATCCATATCAAATCCGTGATGGGCATGCTTGACAATACCGATGCGATAGCCCCGGCGTTTCAACTCGGGGATCAGTCGTTCGATGAGCGTGGTTTTGCCGGATTCCGACTTGCCCACGATGGAGATAACAGGCGGCAAGATATACTCCTTTTCCATTCAGATTGCGCAAATTGTCGGCACGCCGGCCGGTCGCCCGAAAAAATTAAGCCGGGAGATAGCCAAAGTCAAGACAATTCAAGCCCTTCAGGCAGATGGCGGCGGCAGGCCAGGGCAAAATCTTCCGGGTAGTGCCCGCTGATCCAGCGCAGCTGGGCTTCGCTGAATGCTCCAGGGGAATCCGGCAGTCTGGGCAAAAAGGCAAGCATCAAGCGATGGTCCGTATTGCCACCGACAACGGATGCCGAATATTCAATGGTGGTGATCATGCGGGCCCCCATGGCCCCCAGCACCTTGACGGCGGCCAACATGGCCCGGTCCAGGGATCGGCGCGTGGGCGTGTCGGCCTCAACGATGCTGCCCACCGGTGTTTTGGGCATCAGGTTCAGTTCCCACTGTGAGGTCTGGGCTTTGGGCACGAATACCATCACCCGATCGTCTTCAAAAACCACCAGGCTCTGTTCGCGTTGCGTGTTTCCATCCATCCGCCGGTTATCCATGATCGCCTGCTGATAGCATTCAAAAAAGCCCCTCCCCGTTTCATGACGGAATGCCTTGACGAAATCGCTCACCAGATCCCCGCATGCGTATGCCGGAAGAGACCCCTCGTCTGCGGCCAGCGGTACCTCGGTCGGGATCAGAGCGAACTGCTGGTGGATCTGCTGGTGGGAGGCATGCAGGCGGTATCCGCTGGGTGCGCAGTCAAACCCGTAATTCCAGCCCCACAGGGTTCGGTCAAACGCAATGGTTTTTTCTCTTTTCAACACCTTTAGGATGGTCAGCCTCAGCATTTCCAATTCATCGATGGTCAGGGTTCGTCCGCCGGCCACGGGTGGCAACCCCAACACGCCGGCCAAGCGGGAATAGCTTCGTTGGTAGTACAGGTGGCGCATGCCGGTCATATCCTGCTGGGTCAGATCCTGCAAACGGTATCGCACGGTGTCGTCGGCCATGTTGGCGGCATAGTGACCCCAGGGGATGTAGGAGTTCCTGCGCAGGTACTCGAACACATGGCTGTCCGGGTCCGATTCACGCCATTCACCCACGATCTCGCTCTCTCCCTGGGCGCCGGGGCGAAGCACCATGGCCTGTTGATAAGCGTGGGGCAGGTGGCGGTTGTTGGCCACGGCTTCGAACAGGCCCTCATCCGCAATCACCGCCTTGATTCGTCCGTCGGGTCGCCTTTCATAGGCCAGCCCCCAAGGGTGACCGCTGTTTTCATCCATGCATAAGGTGCAGGCCATGTGGGCCAGCGCACATAGGTCCCGGGCATCGGTGGATGTTACCGCCAGAGCCAGCCGAAGCGGGCGGGGCAAGTTGCGGATAGCCATTGTGGCTGCCGGTTCATCGGAATGACCTTCAAAGAAAGAGATCTCCGGTGTCTCCGGCAGCGCGATGGCCTCGGGCTCGTGCGCACGGGCGTCGGCCCATGTCTTGCCGATGTAGGTGGTGCCCCTGAAGGGGAAGGCGTTGGGAACCTCGAAGATCCAGTCCGCCGCCGGTTCGTGGACAGGCCCACAAGGAAAATTGGCGTCATTGCGGTGACGGGTACCCTCCGGCAACGTGCCCAGGTCGGCCAGTCGATCCGTCTTTCGAAAATTGTCGGCGGTAAAATGCGGCCGGTGCAGACCAAAAATAAACCGGCCCGCCGGTGAAACACAGGTGCGCAGCTTCATGCCCGTTTTTCCTAATAACTGAATGATTTCAGTGTTCTTTAAAAGACACACCAGTTGTCAACACATGTGCCGACGACGGCCAACACAACGACTACTTTATCTCATAATCGGCATATATTTGCGAGTGTCTAAATCCGGTTGGATCGGAAACAACGCTGCCAATGGTTGATGATTCAGTTCTTTTATAACGATATCTGCTGGTTTTGAAGATTTGGCATGGATATTTCATATTCATATGTGTCTGCATCAAGATCTATTGTTGTGCAGCGTTTCAAATAAAACTTAACCATTTGATATTAAATGTGTTCGATAAGGTGAGGCGAAAATGACGCATCGGTCATCGCCACCGGCAATTGCCGTGATTGGACTGGCATGTCGATATCCTGACGCAGCCACGCCCCGGCAACTGTGGGAAAACATACTGGCCCGTCGGCGGCAGTTTCGGCGTATTCCGGATTGTCGGTTGCCGCTTGCGGACTACTATGATGCGGATAAAAAAGCGCCTGACAAAACCTATGGCCGCCAAGCCGCAGTCATCGACGGTTTCGACTTCGACTGGGCTGAAAGGCGAATCCCGTTTTCGACCGTATGCGTCACGGATATCGTACACTGGCTGGCCCTGGAAACCAGCTTGGCGGCTGTGGCCGATGCCGGTTACACCCGTGAGACCCTACCCGGTAAGCACACCGGCGTCATTATCGGCAACACCCTTACCGGCGAGCAGACCCGGGCCAACACCATGCGGCTTCGCTGGCCCTTTGTCCGCCGGGCGCTGCAGGTTGCCGCCCGGGCCCAGGGGATGAATGACCGGCAGATTCACCGGCTCTCCCGAACCCTGAAGGATCGCTATACCGCCGTCTTCCCGCCAATGGACGAGGACACCCTGGCCGGCGGGCTATCCAACACTATTGCCGGTCGCATCTGCAATCATCTCAACCTCATGGGCGGGGGGTTCACCATCGACGGGGCCTGCGCTTCATCGCTGCTGGCCGTGGCCCATGCCGCTTCGCGCATGGTGGACCAGGATCTGGACCTGGCTATCGTGGGAGGCGTGGACGTCAGCCTGGATCCGTTCGAGCTGATCGGTTTTGCCAAAACCGGTGCACTCACCGACGGTGATATGACGGTGTATGACCGCGGCGGAAAAGGGTTCATACCCGGCGAGGGCTGCGGTTTCATGGTACTTAAACCCCTGGACGCAGCCCGACGGGATGGCGATCGTGTTTATGCAGTGATTCACGGCTGGGGCATCTCCTCGGACGGTGGTGGCTCAGGGATTACGGCGCCTAGCGTCTCCGGCCAAGCCCTGGCCCTGGAACGGGCTTACCTGCATGCACCCCATGGAATCGAAGACCTGGATTTCATCGAGGGCCACGGCACCGGCACCACCGTGGGAGACCGCACCGAGTTGGAAGCCATCGCCCGGGTGATGGGGCGGACACCGGTCCCCCGCGGCCAATTGCGGCCCTGCGGCATCACCTCTCTCAAATCCATCCTCGGGCACACCAAGGCTGCCTCGGGTATCGGTGGACTGCTCAAGGCCGTAATGGCGGTCAACCGCCGGGTGGTCCCTCCGACCGCCGCCTGCACCGAACCCCACCAAGCCTTCGATACAGATGCCAGGCGGCTCTACCCCGTTCGCCTGGGCCGGCAGGAACCTGCCGACAGGCAACTGACCGCCGGCGTCTCTTCAATGGGCTTTGGCGGCATCAACTGCCACATCACGCTGGTTTCCGGTGGAAACCCCGACGACCGCCTGGCGCCCCACATGGATGAAGGGGTGCTGCTGGCCCATGCCCAGGAGAGCGAACTGCTGGTGATGGGTGCCGGCAGCAAGGCAGCCATGCTGGAAAACATGGCGGATCTGATCAAGACTGCCGACGGCATCAGCGTGGCCGAACTGGCCGACCTTGCCGCCGACCTGAGCCGGCGGCTGCCACCCGATGCAATCCTCCGGGCCGCCATCGTCGCCGGCAGCCCCGACGACCTGACCGCCCGGCTGACCCAGCTGGAAACCTTCCTTCGGCGAGATGAGACAGACGATGCCGCCGGATCGGCCGTTGCCTTGGGGCCCGATATCTGGCTGGGAATGGGTGTCGACAACCCTCGGATCGGATTCCTGTTTCCCGGCCAGGGCTCCCAGCAGCTGAATATGGCCCGGATGCTGGTGCAACGGTTTTCGTGGGCCCGATCGCTCGTGGAACGGGCAGATCAGATCACCCTCGATCTGACCGGCCTACCGGTGAGCCGGCTGATATTCCGGGACACCGACCGGGCACCCGGTCCCGAAGCGCGGGATCGCTGGTTCAGCGCGCTTTCCCGAACGGAAAACGCCCAGCCGGCCATCTGTCTGGCCTCCATGCTGTGGCTTGCTTTTTTTACCCGTTTGGGAATCCGTCCTGAAGCCGTGGGTGGACACAGCTTAGGAGAGCTGACGGCCTGTTTCGCTGCCGGAGGGTTCGATGTGGACACCTTTTTGAAATTTTCGGCCCGTCGTGGACTGGCCATGTCCGGTCAGACCGGCGTGCCGGGAGCCATGGTCGGCCTCCGTTGCGACGAGTCCACCGCACTGGCACTGATACCGCAGGTAAACGGGTACCTCACCGTGGCCAGCCTCAACAGTCCCCGCCAGACCGTGCTTTCCGGTGGAGCGGAGGCGGCTCAAGCCATGGTCAGAATTGCCCGGGAAAATGGGATCAGCGCACATATGCTGCCGGTTTCCGGCGCTTTTCACAGCCGTCTGTGCGCGGATGCTGCCCGGCAGGTGGCCGATATGGCATTGCTTTCGAAACCGATGGAAGCAGCGGCATGCCGGATCTTTTCCAGCATCGACGGCGATATTATAGAGCCCGGACAACCCCTGAACGAACACTTCTCCCGACAGATTCAGTCACGGGTCGATTTCATTCGTATGGCCCGGAACATGGCGGCAGGCAGTGATCTGATCGTTGAGCTGGGGCCGGGTCGGGTGCTGACCGGACTCACCGGAGACGTTCTCGGTGAAACGGGGCCGGCATGCCTGCCGGTGGAGGGAACTGCCGGCGGCACTTCGGATTTGAACCGCGCGATAGGCGCGGTCTTTGCCCGGGGTGTGCCGATCCATTGGGAGGTGCTTTTTGAAAGCCGGTTGATCCATCCCTTTGTCCCGGTAGATCAAAAAACCTTCGTGGTCAACCCCTGTGAAGGTCTGCCCCGGGCCGACGGTGAGAACGCCGGCATCGAGAGCATGCCGACCGACGAAGATCCACACCATCCTGGCCGAAGCCTTCACCGGTGTCCCTGAGGCGCTGGTGGGTCGCTACCTGGCGTCGCGGGGGGCATTTTTAAATCGGGTGGTGCAGGCGGATCTCGACTTCTGGGACCCCGACGCCCGGCTGGTGGATGCCGGTGCGGGAGGAGAAGGTGTGCTGGCGGCCGGCCCTCCAGCGCAGGTCCAGGCCATTTTGCGGCGGTTGGTCGCCGATGTGACCGGCTTTTCTCCCGACACCCTCTCCCGGGAGTCTCGGCTTTTAGACGATTTGAACCTGGACTCCATCAAGGCCAGCGACCTGATCAGCCGCTTTGCCAAGACCTGCGGTGTGACCTTTCCCGATCCGTCGCTGCTGGCCAATGTCGCTTTAGGCGAACTGGCAGACGCTGCCCAGCGGTTACGCGGTGATGGCCCGAGGACGGACGGTCCTTCGGCAGCTGACCGCACTGAACTGGCCGAACTGCTCTGCCAAGCCGTTCGAATCACTGGATTTTCAGGCGACGCCCTGGATCCGGATCTGCAGGTTGAGCGGGACCTTCAATTGGGGCCGGACAAGATCAAATCGCTGGTTCAGCAGACCGCCTCGGCCCTGGGAATACAGGCCCACCTGGACTTGGATCCCCTGCGCACGCGCAGTCTGCGACAGATCAGTGAGATCCTGAAGCGGATGGCTGCGGAACAGCACGATTCCGTTGCCGGGGGCACCGGGGCCGGACCGGCGATGGCTGCCGGCCAGCCCACCTGGGTGCGTAATTTCAGCATGGATTTGGTGGAAACCCCTTACCCGCAGTTTTCCGACACCTGGCGGATGCGATCGGAAAACGACTGGCAGAAGGCCCGGGTACTGATTCTTCACAGTGAAGATACGGCCGATGTGGCTGAGGTACTCGGTGGTCATTTTTTTCAGCGGGGGGCCTTCACCCGGGTGCATGATTTTCGACGCTGAAGGCGCGGCAAAAGATGTGCACGATCCGGCATTTTCCCACCTGGTGGCCATTTTGCCCAAAAACGGTCATGCTGAAAAAGATCGATCGGCGTTGCTGCAGCGGCTGATCCGCATGCGGGCCAGCCTGACATCGGTGCCACCGGCGGCCAGTGCCCCGAGGCGGCGAACCACCGTGGCCTGGATTCAGTTCGGCGGCGGCTTTTTCGGTCGGGATCCGCGCTTCTCACGATTGGATCGGTGCGGTGCCGTGGCCCTGGCAGCCAGCCTTCACCTGGAACGGACGGACCTTCGGGTGCGGGTGGTGGATTTCTGTCCGGCCCTTTCCGCGGAGACGATCGCCTGGGAAACCCTGGCCGAGACCATCACCCAGGACGGATTTGCCGCCGTGGGATACGATCTGGACCGCACCCGACGGACGTTGTCTCCGCGGCTGGTTCAGCCGGCAACCTATGAAAAGCGGAACCTCCACTGGTCGGGCGATGATGTGATCCTCGTCACCGGCGGGGCCAAGGGCATCACGGCGGCCTGCGCCCTGGCCGTGGCACGGGAAACCGGCGTGCGCATGGCCCTGGTGGGGCGGACCCCGCATCCGGATCAGACGTCGCCAACCTCCGCATCGCAGGAGATCCGCTCCCTTTTGGACAAGTATGCCGCCCTGGGCCTAACGGTCGATTATTTTTCCTGTGACATGGCCGACCGCGATGCGGTGACGGCGATGCTGACGGCGGTCACCGATCGCCTCGGCCCGGTTACCGGGATCATCCACGGCGCCGGTCTCAACCGGCCGCGGCTCACCGGCCAGGTCAAACCCGAGCAGGCCTTTGCCGAAACCGCCCCCAAGGTGCTGGGCATGCTGCACCTGCTGGACGCACTCGAAGCGACACCGCCCAAACTGATCGTCGGGATGGGGTCGATCATCGGCATCACCGGCATGCCGGGCAACGGCTGGTACGGTTTTTCCAACGAGGTGATGGACATCGCCCTGCGCGGTTTCGCCGCCGATCACCCCGAGACCGGCACGGCAGATGTGGCCTACAGCATCTGGCGCGACGAAGGCATGGGGGCCCGCATGGGCAGTGTGGACCTGCTGCGCGACAAGGGCATTGATGCGATTCCCACGGACGAGGGCGTCAACCGGTTCCTCAAGGTCTTCACCCATGATCCGGGAAGCCGTCAAGTGGTGGTGACCGCCCGTATGGGGGGGCTGGATACCTGGAACCAGGTGCTGCCCGATGTGCCCCAGGGGTGGCGATTCCTGGAGAATCGAATCCATCTGACCCCCGGGGTGGAAGCGGTTTTTTCAACGCATCTGTCCCTTGAGAGCGATCCCTACCTGAGTGACCATCATTTCCAGGGATCCTATCTTTTTCCCACGGTCTTCGGACTGGAGGCCATGGCCCAGGCCGCGCTTTACCTATGCGGCAATACCGACCTGTCGCGGGTGCAGATCCGGGACGTCCGCCTCCTGCGGCCGATCACCGTCGATCCCGAAACGGGTGCCGACATCACCGTCCGCGCGATACTGGCCGAGACCCAAGCCGACGGCCAACAGCGTGGTTCACGCCGGTATCATCAAGCAGGGAACCGGGGTCGGGTCGGACTTCTTTGCGGCCACACTGGTCTTCGGTGCGACCGACCGTGCACCGATCGGAAACCGTTGCCCGTCCGGACACGCCCATGCCCCTGGTGCCCCAGACCGACCTGTATCGGCCCAGCCTGCTTTTCCAGGGACCTCGATTCCAGGGCATCCAGACCATCTGGGATATCCGGGAAACCGGTGAAAAAGCCGGGACAGCGCTCTTCACCACCCGCATGACGCCGGCAGATCAGCTGTCGATTGCTGCCTTTGGCGAGGAGAACCCTACCGGCCTGTGCCTGGGAGATGCATTTTTTACCGACACCCTGCTGCAGAGTGCGGCCCTGCTGGTGCCCCAGGATACCAGCCTGCCCGTGTCCATCGACCGCATGGACCTGTTCCCTGAATTTTTCAGTGCATCCTCCCCCGCCACCGTGCGCGTGGAGCTTGTGGGGCAGGAGGACCGGGACCTGGTATACCGGGTGGTTGCCGTGAGTGAAAATGGCGCGGTGCGGGCGGTGCTGCAGGGCTACCGATTGAGAATCCTCAAGCACCATGACGACTATCCGACGGTGACCGATCTCGTGTCGCCCGCGGATCGGGATCGCCGAATGATCCGTCAGGCACTGGACGAGACGTGTCGATGTTTTTCGGTAACCTCACCCCACCTGGAACTGGCCTGTATCCCCGATATCCATGGCAAGCGCAAGCCGGAACGGCGGGAGGCGGAGGGGCCGATGCTGCAACGGGCCCTGTCTGCCGCGGCCGAGCGATACGAGGTCTCAGCATTGCCGCTTTCGGTCCAGTGGCAGGAAAGCGGCAAACCGGTCGTTGCCGATGTGGCATCATCCGTTCTGGATATTTCTCTCTCCCACGAGGACCGGACCTGCCTGTGTGTCTGCGGGCCCGGGCCGGTGGGGTGCGATCTGGCCACGGTCACCGCCAGGGACCGCAAGGGCTGGAACGGGCTGCTGGGCGATGACCGAACGGACCTGCTGGACAGCCTCATCGACCAGGGGGAGACGCTGGACGATGCCGGCACACGGGTCTGGGCGGCGGCCGAAACCCTGGCCAAAGCCGGCGGCCAGCCCGGTGCAAGCCTCAGGATCGTGAGTAAAAAGGACCAAGCGGTGCTGTTTGCCGGCGGCGGTACCGACGGGACATCCATCCAGATCCTCACGCTGGCCATCCGTCTGACCTGGGGGGCCCCCCAGATGCTGGCCGTCACGGTTGCCGCACAGGCCGTGCCGCGTGTTCCGGAACACCTGCTGACCTCAGATTATCCGGGATACGAACCCTTGTACGAGACCCGCCCGTTCGAGATGATCGAAGGGGGGCCCCAGGGCCAGCTGGTGTTCGTCCAGCGGCTGCCGGTGACCTTCCAACCCAGTGCCAACCTGAGCCGCACCATCTACTTCTCCAACTTCATCAAGTGGATGGGCAACACCCGTGAGGCGTCGGCCTGGCCGGTTCTGGCGGAAATGTCAGATCAGTTTGCCAGCGGCCGCTGGGGCGGGGTGACCAATTACGGCCACCTGAAGATCCTCGGTGAAGCGGGCACCAGCGACCAGATTGAAATTCTCATGTGGGTGTCCGACAACAGCGGGCCGGAGAATTCCACCATGACCCTCTCCTACGATTTCCGCAAAATGCTCAAAGGCGGCGGTTACCAGCGCCTGGCGTTCTGCCGGCTGCAGACCACCTGGGTGGAAATCCTGGGGCCGGGGGTGGCGAAAGTGGCCCCGTATCCGGCCTACTACGGCCAGTTCATCGAAGATATGTGCCCGCAGTTCGACGCACCGGACATGCCCGAACCCATGCCCGAATCGCTGGGGCACCTGTTCGACGTCGAGGATGATCCCGTTGTTTACATGGCACCGTCCGGTCCCGTGGTGCGTCCCATCGTACGTGAGCAAACCTTTGAAACCACCCTGGTCCACGCCAACCTGGTGGGCAATATCTATTATGCCAACTACTACGAATGGCAGGGACAGATCCGCGACCGCTTCTTCTACGAACTGATTCCGGAGTACTTCGGGGGCATCGGGGAGAAAGGAGAACTGCTGGCCCTGGAGAGCCGTGTGGAGCACCTGCGTGAGGCCATGCCCTTCGACCGCGTCGTGCTCACCCTGGCCGTCAAGGAACTGCGTGCCTGCAGTGTGATCTTCCACGTGGATTACTTCCGTCTGGAACCGGACGGCTCGCGGGTGAAAATCGCCACCGGCATGCACCGGGCCGTGTGGACCCTGCGCGATGAGCAAGGCCGGCCGGTGGCCGCCCGGTTTCCGGATCCGGTCCGGGGGGCGTTTGATGCCGCCATTGGCAAGCGTGGTTGAGTCGCAATCCTTAACGTTCAAATAAATAGGGGAACGATTTCAAACCGGTTCACATCCACCAACCCCTGGTCGGTGAGCTTCAGGTCCGGAATGACCGGCAGGGCCAGAAAGCCCAGGGTCATGAAGGGGTCGGAAAGGTCGGCGCCCAGATCTTTTGCTGCGGCGATCATCCCGTCCATCTGTTGCAGGACGGTCTCCACCGGTTGGTCGGACATGAGCCCGGCCACGGGCAGGGGCAGGCTGGCCAGGACCTTGCCGTCGCCGACCGCCGAAAGCCCACCGCCCATCTTCACCACGGCCGTCACTGCCGCTTGCATATCTGCATCGCTGACCCCGGCAACGATGATGTTGTGCGAGTCGTGGGCCACGCTGGAAGCGATGGCACCGCGCTTCAGCCCGAGTCCGGTTACGAATCCCTTGCCGGTATGGGCCCGTCCCGTGTAGCGGTCGACCACGCACATTTTGATCACATCCCTGGCCGTATCGGCCACGGCAAAGCCATCTTTTCCCGTCACATCCATGATTTCGCAGCGGGTGACCACCTGGTCGGCGATGGCCCGGATGACGCGCATGCGCCGGCCTCTGGCCGGCATCGAAAAATCCAGACCCTGTGGATCCAGACGCATGGACGGCGGCACGGCCACCGGGGCCGGCCGCTGCACCCCGGGCAGCAGGCGGCCGTTTTCAGCCACCGGCCGGCCCATGTAAAACACCTTTTCCGCGCGGATGTCCGCCAGGTCGGAAAAGACCACCAGGTTGGCCTTGCGGCCCGGGGCGATCGCCCCGGCATCCTTGATGCCGAAGTAGTCGGCCGGATTGATGGTTCCCATGCGGATGGCCGTCAGCGGGTCCAACCCTTTGGCCACGGCCTTGCGGATTACCGCGTCGACGTGGCCCTCGGCCAGAAGGTCATGGGGGTGGCGGTCGTCGGTGCACCACATCATCCGGTGCCAGGTATGCTCGTCGATGACGGGAAACAGGGCGTCCAGATTGCGGGCGCAGGTGCCCTCGCGCACCATGATGTGGATGCCCAGCTCCAGCTTTTCAAGCGCCTCGTCGGCCCGGGTGCACTCGTGGTCCGAGGCGATGCCGGCGGCCGCATAGGCAAACAGCTGGCGGCCGGAAAGCCCCGGGGCATGGCCGTCCATGGTGCGGCGGTGGCTGCGGGCCAGGGCCAGTTTGGCCATCACGTCGGCGTCGGTGAAGATCACGCCGGGGTAGTTCATCATCTCGGCCAGGGCCACGATGCGCGGATGCGCGAAGAAGGGCGCCAGGTCCCCGGCATCCAGCCGGGCGCCGGCGGTTTCCATGTCGGTGGCCGGCACGCAGGAGGGCAGGGCGAAGAGGCAGTTCACAGGCTGGTCCCTCGGCCGATCGCAGCATGTAGTCGATGCCCGCCGCACCCAGCACGTTGGCGATTTCGTGGGGATCGGCCACCACGGTGGTCGTGCCGCAGGGGGCCACGGTGCGGGCGAATTCGGCGACGCAGGTCATGGAACTTTCGATGTGGACGTGCGAATCGATGAACCCGGGGGCCACGTAGCGACCCTTCAGGTCGATCGTTTGAGCGCTGTCGTAGTCGCCGAAACCCACGATCGTGCCGTCCTTGACGGCGATGCTGCCGTCGATGACGCGACCGGAAAAGACGTTGACGATCTTCGCGTTGACCAACAGCAGGTCCACCGGGGCGTCGCCCCGGGCCGCGGTGATAATGGGGATAAAGTCCATATCTTTTTCCTTATGCTTAAAACGATTTGAGGCTTGATCGAATCTCCTGGGCGATCGCATTGACCCGATCGATCACTTCGCCGATATCGATCGTCAGCAACTGCCGGTCTCTCACCACCTGCCTGCCGGCTACCAGCACGTGGCGCACGTCACCGCCGCCGGCCGCATAGACGATGTGTGAATTCCGGGTGGTACATGGGCGTCAGGTGGGGGGCCCGGGTGTCCAGGACGATGATGTCCGCCTGTTTGCCGACTTCCAGAGAGCCGATGCGATCCGCCAGGCCGATGGCCCGGGCGCCGTCGATGGTGGCCATTTTGAGCACGCTGGCCGCATTCAGGGCCGTGGGATCGACGGTGGCGACCTTGTGCAGCTTGGCGGCCGTGCCCATTTCACCGAACAGGTCCAGGTTGTTGTTGCTGGCGCAGCCGTCGGTGCCCAACGACACCGTTACCCCGGCTGACTGCATCCCGGTCACCGGTGCGATGCCCGAGGCCAGCTTCATGTTGCTCTCCGGGCAGTGTGAGACGGCGCAGCCGCGCCGGTTGATGGTGGCGATGTCCGCGTCGTCCACCCAGACGCAATGGGCCAACACGGTGCGGCGGTCGAGAATGCCCAACCGGTCCAGGTGGGCGACGGGGCTGAGGCCTTTCTCCTTGATGGATTGATCGCGCTCGAAACGGGTTTCGGCCACATGCACCTGAAAGATCAGGCCCAGGTCATCGGCGGCAGCCTTGGCCGCCTTGAGGGTGTCGTCGCTGCAGGTGTAGGGTGAATGGCAGAAGACGGACGGCGTGATCAACCGGCTGCGGCCCTTCCAGCGTTCGGCATAATCCCTGGCGTGGGCGATGTTTCTGGCCGGATCCGGCACGCCGGGGGCCGGAAAATCGATGACCCCCTGGGCCAGCACGGCCCGCAGGCCGGTTTCAGCCACAGCCCGGGCCACCGTGTCTTCGTGGAAATAACCCCCGCAGCAGCAGGTGGTGCCGGACAGCAGCATCTCCGCGCAGGCGAGCAGCGTGCCCCAACGCACCGTTTCGGGATTGATGAAGCGGGCCTCGGCCGGGAAGATGTGCTCCTCGAGCCAGTCGATCAGGGGCAGGTCGTCGGCCAGGCCCCGGAACAGGGTCATGGGCAGATGGGTGTGGGTGTTGACCAGGCCGGGCATGACGATGCCGCCGACCGCGTCGATGGTCATTATGGCCGTTGGCGGCGGTGAATCCGGTGCGGTGGCTTCAATGGTCCGGATGACGCCCTCATGAATGCCGATCCATCCGTTATCGATGATTCGCATCCGGTCGTCCACAGTCACCAGGGTCCCATTGTGGATCACGGCATCGAAGTCCATGCTCAGTCTCCCCGGATCGCTTCGGCGATCTGCCGGGCGTCGGCCATGATCTTTTCCAGGTCCATGTGCATGAGTCGACGGTCTTTCATCAGCACCCGGCCATTGATCACGGTGGCGCACACATCGCTGCCGCCGACGGCATACACCAGGTGGGAGGCCGGGTGGTACATGGGGGTCAGGTGGGGTTTGCGGGTGTCGATGACGATGATGTCGGCTCGCTTGCCGGTTTCGATGCTGCCGGTAATGCCGTCCAGCCCCAATGCGCGGGCGCCGTCGATGGTGGCCATGCGCAGCACGGTGGCGGCGTCCATCACCGTGGGGTCCAGACGGCTGGCCTTGTGCAGCTTGGCGGCCATGTCCATCTCGGCGAACAGATCCAGGTTGTTGTTGCTGGAGCAGCCGTCGGTGCCCAAACCGATGCACACCCCCCGTTCGACCAGTTCGGCCACCGGTGAAACGCCGGAGGCCAGCTTCATGTTGCTTTCCGGGTTGTGGGATACCTTGACGTCGTGCTGCTGCAAGCAAATCCATGTCCCGTCGTTGAGCACCACGCAATGACAGGCCAGCAGGTTGGCGCCCAGCACGCCCAGGTTGGCCAGGTGACCCACCGGCGTGGTGCCGTATTTTTCCTGGATGTCGTGGACCTCCTTATGGGTCTCGGAGAGGTGGATCACCAGGGGCACACGGTGCTCCCGGGCGATGTCGGCGGCCTCGGTCAACAGGTCCGGTGCACACAGGTAAGGGGAGTGGGGCTCCACGGCGATGGTGACCAGCGGGTCGTTGTGCCAGGCGTCGATCAAGTGGCGGGTGTAGTCGAAGCCTTTTTGGATGGGGCCGTAGTTGGGCGAGGGAAAGTCGTAGAGCACTTCCCCCACCACCGCCCGCATGCCGGCAGCCTTGGCGGCGCGGGCCACGGCATCCTTCGAACAGGTACATGTCGCAAAAGCAGGTGGTCCCCGAAAGAATCATTTCGGCACAGCCGAGCAGCGTGCCGGCATGCACCTTTGTCCTCGTCCAGCAGGGCTTCGGCCGGGAAAATGTGCTCGTTGAGCCAGGTCATCAACGGCAGGTCGTCGGCCAGTCCCCGGAACAGGGTCATGGCGGCGTGGGTGTGGGTGTTGACCAGGCCGGGCATGATGATGCCGCCGGCGGCATCGATGCGTCTCCTTTGCCGCCATCGACCCAACCTCGGCTGCCGAACCGACCGCCGCAATGGTATCCCCGCAGACCGCTACCGCCCCATTTTCAATGACGCGGCCATGCGGATCCATGGTCATGACGATACCATTGGTGATCAGCAGGTCGGCGGCCGGTCGTCATGGCTGCGCGCCCTTGTGGATCTGCGCCACCACGGCCTGGATCAGGCGGTTGAGATCGGGCGCTGCCCGGTTGGCCGCGGCCACGATGCTCATCCACGGAGGCCGGTGCCGGGCGGTCCGGGTCGTTGATGTTGGTGATGGTGGACAGCCCCAGCACCCGCATGCCGGCGTGCACGGCGGCAATGGTTTCCATCACCGTCGAAAAACCCACCGCATCGGCACCGATGGTTTTCAGGTAGCGGATTTCTGCCGGTGTTTCCAGAGACGGCCCCTTCAATCCGGCATAGACGCCGCTTTTTAAAGCAATGCCCAGACTGTCGGCAGCCCGGCGGGAAAATTGGACCAGGGATCGATCATAGGCCGCCGTCATGTCCGGGAATCGGGGTCCCCAGTCGTCATGATTGGCGCCGATCAGCGGGTTTTCACCGGTGAGATTGATGTGGTCGCGGATCACCATCAGATCTCCCTGGCGAAAGGCGGGGTTCATGCCGCCGGCCGCATTGGAGACGATCAGGTGCCGCACGCCCAGCGCCTGCATCACCCGCACGGGAAAGGTTACGGTCTCGGGGGCATAGCCTTCGTACAGGTGGACGCGCCCCTGCATGACCATCACCGGATGCCCGGCCAGCGTTCCGGCCATCAACCGCCCCGAATGACCGACCACCGTGGACACGGGGAAGTTCGGGATGTCTGCGTAATTCATTGTCAGCGCGTCATCGAGCGGGCCGACGGCCTCGCCCAGTCCGGTGCCGGTGATCACTCCGGTTTCAGGCGTACGGTCCAGTTTCGATTCGAGAAATGCTGCGGTTTCGCGGACTTTTTCTTTCAGGCGGTTCAAGGGCTGCCTCCAGTGTCTGCTTTGCGGGGTTTTCCTAACCGTTCCGATCCGTGTGCCATCGATTTTTGTCGCCATCCGGGCGGTTGGGTTATAGACCAGCTTTTACAGCCCCGTCAAGCGTTGTCAGGCGCGGGTGGACGGCCATGATAGCGTTGACATTTATATATAATTATGAAATGTTGCCACGCGGTCACCGGTGATTCATTACCATTGCGTTACAGGCCGCCTATTCGTCAATTCAATGTGCGATTCGAAGCCGTTGCATTTTGCGATTCAAGGAGCGTTCCAGACATGACCCTGACACACCACCCGCACCATGCGGACATCAACGACGACATGTGGTCGCAGATCGACGCGGTCATCCAAAAAAACAGGACCATTTCCGGGGCCGTCATCACGGTTCTCAGGGAGTGCCAGACCATCGCCGGATACCTGCCCGTGGAGCTGCTGGATTACATCAGCCAGGGCCTTAACCTGCCCGCCAGCAGCGTTTACGGCGTGGCGTCCTTCTACTCCCTTTTTTCCATGGTGCCCAAGGGCCGCCACACCATCAAGATCTGCATGGGAACGGCCTGCTACGTCAAAGGCATCAAGGAGGCCATGAGCCGCATTGAAAATGAATACCAGCTGAAAGAGGGGGGCACCACCGACGACCGGCGGTTCACCCTGGAAGCCGTTCGCTGTCTGGGTGCCTGCGGCCTGGCACCGGTGATGGTGGTGGATCAGGACACCCACGGAGACGTGAGTTCGGACAAGGTGCTTGAACTGCTCGACGCATATTCATAGGCGTATCGTTGTCAATCCCTTAACCCCATGTTGCTTGTTAAGACAGAGCGACCATGAAAATCTCCGAAATCAAAGACATCCTCAAAGGCACCATGCTTTGCGGTGAAGACCAGATGGACACGGTCATCCCCGCCGGTGGCGCGTCGGACCTGATGGACGATGTGCTGGCGGCCGCGGCCAAGGGCTGTGTCCTGTTGACGGGTGTCACCACGGATCATGTTATGCGAACGGCAAAAATCGTCGGTGTCGGGGCCATTGTCATCGTCAGGGGCAAAACCCCCCCTGCGGCATTCGTGGAGATGGCCAAATCTTTCGAAATCCCGCTGATGGTCACCGAATATTCGTTGTTTGTGGCCTGCGGCCGACTTTACATGAATGGCATCAGGGGGCTGGACGGTTCCTGGTAAAAACTGCTGGAGACGGAATATGGCGAAACTGACCACTCAGGACCTGGAAGGCATCAGACGTGCGCACAAGGAGCGGCTGGCATTCAAGGACAAGACCTACCTGCTGATCTGCGGCGGCACCGGCTGTCATGCCACCGGCTCCATTCGGGTCAAGGATGCCCTGCTGGCGGCCATCGAGGAAAAGGGACTGGGCGAAACGGTCCAGGTGATCGAGACCGGCTGCAACGGCTTTTGCGCCATGGGACCCCTTCTGGTGGTTCACCCCGGCGACATCTTCTACCAGAAGCTCAGCGTTGAGGATATGCCCGAACTGGTGGAATCCCACCTGATCAACGGCAAGCCGGTGGAGCGGCTGTTCTACAAGGACCCGGTGTCCAAAGCCAAAATCGCCGTCCAGACGAAGATTCCCTTCTTTGCCCACCAGATGCCCCGGGCCCTGCGCAACAAGGGGCTGATCGACCCCGAGTCCATCGATGAGTATATCGGCCGGGACGGGTATATCGGTGTGGCCAAGGCGCTGTTCGACATGACCCCCCAACAGATCATCGAAGAGATGAAAATCTCCGGCATGCGGGGGCGCGGGGGTGCCGGGTTCCCCACGGGGGTGAAGTGGGATTTTGCCAGCAAGAGCGCCGACCCCGTCAAATATGTGCTGTGCAACGCCGACGAGGGCGACCCCGGGGCCTTCATGGACCGCAGCATCCTGGAGGCGGACCCCCATGCGGTGCTGGAGGGCATGATTATCGCCGCCAAGGCCATCGATGCGCACAAAGGATACATCTACGCGCGTACCGAATACCCCCTGGCCATCAAGCGGCTGGGCATGGCCATCGAGCAGGCCAAGGATTACGGGCTGCTGGGTGACAACATCCTGGGGTCGGACCTCTCCTTTGATATCGAGATCTACCAGGGTGCGGGCGCCTTTGTCTGCGGCGAAGAGACCGCCCTGATGCGCTCCATCGAGGGCAAGCGGGGCATGCCGCGTCCGCGTCCGCCGTTTCCGGCCCACAAAGGGCTTGTGGGAGAAACCCACCATCCTCAACAACGTGGAAACCCTGGCCAACGTGGCCCAGATCATGGTCAACGGCGGCGCCTGGTACGCCGGTGTGGGCACCGAGACCAGCAAGGGCACCAAGGTGTTCGCCCTGTCCGGCGATGTGAACAACATCGGCCTGGTGGAAGTGCCCATGGGTACGCCGCTGCGTACGATCATCTACGACATCGGCGGCGGCATTCCCAACAAACGTAAATTCAAGGCGGTTCAGCTGGGCGGTCCGTCGGGCGGGTGCTATTCCTGAAGCCTACCTGGACACGCCGGTGGACTATGAGGCCATTGCCAAGGTGGGTGCCATCATGGGCTCCGGCGGTGCCATCGTCATGGACGAAAAGACCTGCATGGTGGATATGGCCCGTTTTTTCATGGAGTTCATTCAGGACGAGTCCTGCGGCAAATGCACCCCCTGCCGGGAGGGCACCCGCCGCCAGCTCCAGATTCTGGAAAAGATCTGCGAGGGCCGCGGAGAGCCGAGCGATCTCGACATCCTGGTCGAGCTGTCGCAGACCATCCGCGAGACCGCCCTGTGCGGCCTGGGCCAGACGGGTCCCAACCCGGTGCTCTCCGCCCTGCGCTACTTCAGGGATGAGTTCGAGGCTCACATTCACGAACAGCGATGCCCGGCCAAGCGCTGCGTGGCGCTTCTCCGGTTTGAAGTGGAACCGGATGCCTGCACCCGCTGCGGCATGTGCTTCAGGGCCTGTCCGGCCGATGCCGTCGTCTGGAAAAAGAAGGAAGTGGCCCGCATCGACAAGGAAAAATGCATCAAGTGTCTGACCTGCTACGACAAGTGCAGGTTCGACGCCATTTTTTAACAGGAGCGTTGAGATGACGATAGCCATTATACTCATGGGCGGACTGGGACTGGTGGTGGGCATCGGCCTGGCGCTGGCCTCCAAGGTCTTTTACGTTTACGTGGACCCCAAAATCGTATCCGTCGAAGAGGCCCTGCCCGGAGCCAACTGCGGCGGCTGCGGCCTGCCCGGCTGCAGCGCCAATGCCGAAGCCATCGTGGCGGGCAGAGCCGCACCCAACTCCTGCGTGGCCGCCGGCGAAGACGTGGCCCTGGCCATTGCCGCCATCCTCGGCGTCAGCGTCGAGGCCAAGGAGCCGGACATCGCCCTTCCCGGGTGTACCTACGGCGTGGCCGACGCGGATGTCAAATACAGCTATGACGGCATGAACGACTGCCGGGCCGTCGCCCTGCTCTCCGGTGGCATGAAGGTGTGCAATATCGGCTGTCTCGGGCTGGGCACCTGCGCCGCTGCCTGCCCCTTCGACGCGATCGTCATGGGACCTCAGGGGCTTCCCGTGGTGGATGAGGTCAAATGCACCGGCTGCGGCACCTGTGAGCGGATCTGTCCCAAGCACATCATCACCTTGTCATCGGTCACCCGGAGAATCCTCAAGGAGTACACCACCGAAGATTGCACGACACCCTGCCAGCGCGCCTGCCCGGCGGGGATCAACATCAGCCGCTACATCCAGCAGATTGCCGAAGGCGACTACCACGGGTCGGTTCAGACCATCAAGGAGCGCAATCCCTTTCCCACGGTGATCGGCAGAATCTGTCCCCGACCCTGTGAAAACGACTGCCGGCGTAAATATGTGGACGAGCCGGTGGCGATCAATTTCCTGAAGCGGTTTGCCGCCGACTATGAACGCACCCAGAAGGAGCGTATCCAGCCATTCAAGGCGCCGGATTCCGGCCGCCGCATCGCCGTTGTCGGTGGCGGGGTCCAGGGCCTTTCCGCGGCCTTTTTCGCGGCCCGTTTGGGCCATGGGGCCACGGTGTTCGAAGGCACGGACCGCCTGGGTGGCCTGCTCAATACCGCCATCGCCAAGTGCCGTCTGCCAGAATACGATCCTCAAATGGGATATCGACGGTATCCTGGAGATGGGCGTGGACGCCCGAACCGGTCAGATGCTGGGCCGCGACGTGACCGTGGCCGGTCTTCTGGACGACGGCTACGAAGCGGTGTTTCTCGCCTCGGGCGGCTGGGACAGCCGACTGGCCCGGGGTGCCGAGAAAACGGTGGAAGCGCCGCTGCCCGGCGGATGCCTGCTGCTGGACCTGCTGCGTTCCGGCAAAAAGGGACATGGAACGGTATCCTGCGGAAGGCACACGGTGATTGTCGGCGGCGAAGGGTTGGCCGGCGAAGCCCTGGCCCAAGCCCGGTCCCTGGGCGCCGAGACCGTTACGTTTATTTTCCGGGACAGCCTCGACAAAGCCACCGTTTCGGCGCTGACCGAAGCCGGCGCCAACGTACGTCTTACGAGCCGGCGTCACCCGCCTGTTCGGTGAAGGGGAGTCACTTTCCGGGCTTGAAGTGCTGAATGTGGATACCGGTGAAACGCGGCTGCTTGAAGCCCAGACCCTGGTCTTCTCTTCGGGAAGATTCCCCGAGCTGATTTTTACCCGACCCATGGGGGGTGAGTGATGACGCTGAAAGCCGCCCGGGAACCTGGACGGCCGTTCCCCCTTACAAACAGCCGGACCATGCCGACGAGGCCGGTTTGTTTGCCAAGGGTGACGCCCTGACCGATTTCAGCGGTGCCATCAAGGCCATCGGCGCCGGGCGCCGTGCCGCCGCGGCCATCCATAAACTCATCTACGACATTCCATTGGATTTGCCGGAAAACGTCCTGAAGCCCGATGCAGCCATCCAGAACGTGGACCACGTGGAAGCGGTGGCGACCAGCCAGCGGCGAATCATGCCCCTGGCCGACAGCAGGGACCTGGCACAGCTGATGGAACTGGAGAAGGGGTTCGACACAGCGGCAGCGCTGGCAGAGGCTTCCCGGTGCCTCAATTGCGGCCTTATCTGCTATAAGAATGCGGAAAATCAGCGGCCGCTGGAAAAGATCAGGGACGCCGTCAACGCCTGATCATCCGCACGGGTCGACACAACGATATGCTGAGAAGCGCCTATGGCTACTGAAGAAGGTGTCGTATTTAAAATGGGAAGTTCAGAGGCAGGGACGGCATGGGTAAAAACCACCCGTTCCAGCGCCTGTGCGTCCTGTTCATCCAAAGACGCCTGCCAGGGTGGCGGTGGTGGCAAAGAGATGGAGGTGGAGGCGATCAACACGGCCGATGCCCGGGTGGGGGATCGGATCGTTTTGAACATTAAGACGGCCTCCTTGTTAAAAGCCACCTTCCTGCTTTATGTCTTTCCGATCCTGGCCATGATTGCCGGTGCGGTGCTCGGGCAAGCGGTGGCTGTTATGCGGGGCACCGATCCATCCGGGCTTTCCGCGCTGTTCGGTTTCCTGTTTTTCGGGCTGGCCTTCATCGTCATTCGCATCACGGGCCGGCGCCTCTCCACCAATGCCAGCTACAAACCTGAAATCATCAAGATCAGGGGGCACCATTCGCCGTCGACGGACGCACTGGTGCAGCCTCAAACAGAATGGTAATCTTATGGATCAGACCGTTTTCATATCCAAGAACAACACCGCCACCTTCCGTTGTCCTCAATGCGGCCATGCCAAAACCGCGGATGTGAGCCAATATGCCACGTCTGACAAGAAAATTTCGGTTAACTGCACCTGTGCCTGCGGCCATCAATTCCGCTGTCGACTGGAAAAGCGCAAACAATACCGCAAAGGTGCCGATTTGCCAGGAAAATTCACCCTTCTGGGAAAAAACGGACCCGAGGACACCGGCCTGGCGAAGGTGGTGGATCTCTCCACCACCGGTTTGAAATTGAAAATGACCGTACCCCGCACCTTTCCCGTCGGTGCCAACCTGCTGGTGGAATTTTGCTTGGACGATCGCAAACGGACGCCCATGGAGAAGCGTGTGATCGTCCGCAACGTCAGCGGGCTATACGTGGGGGCCTCCTTTCACCCCAACGAGCCGGACGACCCTGCCCTGGGATTCTACCTGATGCGTTGACCGTTTTTTTACATGGATGCCGACCGACCATTTTCCAAAGACGTGAACGCTCAAGACCTGACAGCCGGGATGCTATCGGCTGTTTTTTTATTCGCGAAACCCGCCATGCATTTCAGTTCGTGCCCTGCCCAGAAAACTGTGATATAGGGTCTTTTTCACCATGAAACCGGCCTAAAACAGGTAGCAAACAGGAACACACCGTGGAGCCCCTCACGCATCCGATTAAAATCAGCTTTGAACGCGGGGCCGCTAAAGGGTGGCATGGTTTTCTCTGGATGAGTAAGATCATCCTACCGGTCTCCTTTGCCACCTTTCTGCTGGATTATTCCGGCTGGCTCGACCGGATAGACGGCTGGCTGGAGCCGCTGATGGGCGCGATCCATCTGCCGGCCATGGCTGCCCTGCCGTTGCTGGCCGGTCTGCTGACCGGTATCTACGGCGCCATTGCCGCCATGTCCGTGCTGCCCTTCACCGTCGACCAGATGACGCTGATGGCGGTGTTTTTGCTTATCGCCCACAGCCTGATCCAGGAAGGCCTGGTGCAGCGCCAGTCCGGATGTCCCGCATGGATGGCCACTGTCGTTCGGCTGGCGGCTGCTGTGCTAACCGTTTTCGTGCTGGGTTGGGTGGTGGGGCCGGAAACGGCTCAGAAATCTCCAGGGGACCCGTTGGCTTCGGTCCGGTTGATGTTCTGGCCGGCTATGCGAGGGTGGGCTGCGGCCATGGCATGGCTGAGCCTGAAGATTCTGTTCATCATCACGGCCCTGATGGTATTCATGGAAATCTTGAAGCGGTACCGCCTTATCGACAAGGTGGTGCGGATCATCGAACCCTTTCTGGGCCTGTTGGGGTTGGATCGGCAGGTGGGCGTGCTGTGGATGACGGCGGCGGTGTTCGGTATCACCTACGGCGGTGCGGTGATCGTGGCCGAGACCCGGGAGCGCCGTCTTCCTCCGGATCAGTTGAAAACCCTGCACGTCTCCATCGGAATCAATCACGCCATGGTGGAAGACCCGTCACTGTTTCTGCCCCTGGGTATTCACCCCTTCTGGCTGTGGATTCCCAGACTGGTTACCGCTGTGGTCTTCACCCAGGCGTACCGGCTGTGGTTGTGGATGAAAAAACACCGCCAGCCCATTGCCGGCATCAGCGTGCCTCTTGACGGCAGCTGAGAACGGTTCAAAATTCGCGAAAGTCATGATGCAGATGAAAACAGCCATGCCTCATCAGCCGACAGGCCGGGGAGGGATCAAGGATGCCGGGTACCTCCACGCACCCGCTGGGCTGCCGCCTTGTGGGCCGCCGTCTGGCTGTTCATTGCCGGTACGGCCTGGTCCGCCGAAGCACCTTTTCTCAGCCGGGCATTCGTTCCGGGTGAACGATTGACCTTCATCCTCAAATGGACCATCATCCCGGCCGGGGAGGCGGTGCTGGAAGTGCTGCCCCAGGAGCACATGGCAGGGATCGATGCCCATCACTTTGTCCTGACGGCCCGGTCAAATGCCTTTGTGGACGCCTTCTACATGGTTCGGGACCGCATCGATGCCTGGGCGGATAGTGCCATGCGTCAGTCGCTCTTGTACCGAAAAAAACAGCATGAAGGCAGAACCCGTCGAGACATCACCGTTTCCTTCGATTGGGAAGATATGACAGTCCAATATACCAACCCCGACGAGGTCCGGGAACCGATTTCCATTACTGCCGGTACCTTTGACCCCCTGTCTATTTTTTATTGGTCCCGCACGGCGAATCTGGTCGTCGGTAGTCGCATACAGCGACCGGTAACCGACGGGAAAAAACACGTAATGGGGGTGGCCGATGTGGTTCGGCGGGAGACCGTGACCGTGTCGGCGGGCACGTTCGACACGTTTCTCATCGAGCCGGACCTGACGCATGTGGGCGGTGTCTTCGAGAAGAGCCCGGACGCGAAAATCCAGCTCTGGGTGTCAGCGGATTACCGGCGCCTGCCGGTGAAATTGAAAAGCAAAGTGATCGTGGGCAGCTTTTCCGGTGAACTGGTGAGCGTGACGGGAATCGGTCCGCCGCCTTCGGGGAATCAGTCAGGAGAATGACATGGACGACAATTGTCGACGGTGGCTGTTTTGAAAGTGGCCCTGTGCGGACTGCGCCATGCCTCAGCACACCTGTTGCATGACCGCCGTTCTTCACCGTAAACTTGTACTGGCCGACATCATGGTCTTTCTGATCGGCCAAATCCTGGGGAGCTATCGCCCCGCAACCCATCAAGGAGAAATCGATGACCGTTATTCAACCCAAGACACGTTTCGCCGCTGTCGCCGCCATGATGGCGATCCTCCTGCTTGCTCCGGCAACCATTATCGCCGCGGAAGCACCTGCCGGACAGATTGCCCGGGTCAATGATACCGTTTTGCTGCGTCAGGACCTGGACCGTGAGATGAAGCTGGTTTCCCTGAAGCTGGCCCGCCAGGGGAGGCCCGTGGATGCCCAGCAACTGAAGCGCTACGAGGGGGAGATCCGTGATACCCTGATCAACCGGACCCTGTTGCTTCAGCAGGCCCAATCGGAGGGAATCGATGTCAAAGACACAGCCGTGGCAAAAGCCCTGGATGAATTCAAGGCCGCATTTAAGGATGAGAAGGCTTATCAGAATGCATTGACGGAAATGGGATTTTCCGAGGAGATGCTCAAGAGCCAGATTAAACAGGGGCTGACCATCAAAACGCTCATCGACAAAGAGGTGCTCCAGAAGATATCCGTGTCCGACCAGCAGGTCCGCGCTTATTATGACGACAATCCAAACTTGTTCCGCAAGCCGGAGCAGGTCAAAGCCTCCCATATTCTGATTCAGGTGCCGGCAGACGCCGCTGAGGCCAAGCAGGCAGAAGCCCTGGCCGCCATTCAGGCGCTGAAGGTGCGTATCGACAATGGTGAGAACTTTGCCACCCTGGCCCAGGAGAACTCGGACTGCCCCAGCAAGACCAAGGGGGGCGACCTTGGTTTTTTTAGCCGCGAGCAGATGGTTCCGCCCTTTTCCGAAGCCGCCTTCGCCCTTCAGCCCGGCCAGACGAGCGATGTGGTGCAGACCCGTTTCGGATACCACCTGATCCGGGTAACCGAGCGCCAGGACGAACAGACCATGGCGTTCAACGATGTAAAGGAGGCCATTTCCGCCCGCCTCCGCCAGGAGCAGGAGGCGAAAAAGATCGACGCCTACCTTGAAAAAATGAAGGAACATGCGGATATTAAACGATTTCCACTTTAGTTTTTTTCTTGACAATGAGTATTCCATTGGCTAAAGATTTTTTCTGGATGATAGTTTGGCCAATGCAACCCCTGATCTGACATCTTCTGAGCGGCAATCTTCCATGTGCCGGAGTATCGTCTGCAAAGGCAAAGGGACATTTTGGAGGGGAACAATTGAGAAGAGGAGGTCAGTGTCTTTGGCGAACGGTATCGTAAAATGGTTCAATGACAAAAAGGGGTATGGCTTCATCAATGAAAACGAAGGTCGGGACGTCTTTGTGCACTTTTCCGCTATCGACATGACGGGATTCAAGACGCTGTCCGAAGGGGACACGGTTGTTTTCGAGGTAGAGGAGAGTGACCGCGGACCTGAAGCCAAGAATGTAAAAAGAGCAACCTGACAAAATCGCATCGATTCACAACCGGGGCATTCCGCCAAAAATGGCGGGGTGCCCCGGTTGCTTGCAGCACCCTGCCTTTTCACCGCCCTACCGACGTTCAATTACCAACCCGCTTCTGGATGCCGGGATGCCGCTAATTAATGAGCCCTCTCCGACGGTTTTCCGCGTAACACCTATATTTTGCACGATTAAATGCAAAATTTAAAAAATTATTAAAAAAAACAAATATTTAGATTGATTTATGTTCTGATAAAGGTTATTGTTGAAGCCAACGAATGCAGATGAAATTTCAAATTCCTCGAGGAAGGCGATCGTGTTTCCTTTGATATAGAGCGATGACAGCAAGGCCTTGCCGCTGTAAATGTCACTGTGATCTGACCCTATGTTTTACGTAAAGGGGGCATTCCTTCTAAAAGTGAGGGGGTGCCCCTTTAATTTTTTTATTGTCAAGACAACCGCCAAGGAGGTGACGATTTGGCAAGATCAAATTATCAATTCAATAAACGTCAAAAAGAGTTGGCAAGGAAGAAAAAGAAAGCCGAAAAAAGACAAAGCAGACTGGAAAAAAGTGCTGTGCAACCAGATGAAACCGCCACTGAATCTCAGGATGAAAAAGATGATTCATCCGTATAACGAACGGATGAAAAGGAGAAAAATAGATGCGTCAAAAATATATGATATTCCGAGATCGCAGCAAAAAAAAACTTAACATCAAGGAATATGCAATCATCGATAAAGATCTCAAAAAAGCGGCGTCTCCCATGCTGAATAGGGGCAGTTTTACATTGCTCTGCGAAGAAACCTATGAAAGTGAGATTGTCGTGAGTTCCATCTCCAAAGGAATGAATGCCTTGCTGTCGATACTTCGGACCCACAATATATTTCCCATTGAACCCAATGCCACCAAAATCGCCGAATCAGTCATGGCGTTATACGATTCATCCGAAGATGGTTCAGTGGAACTGGTTTTTGATGACCTTGATTTGTTATCTGTATGATTGCGAAGGATTTAAATTCCACATTCGAATCCACTGACTTCCCACTCACATGTGGGCCCAGCATCTTGACGCGATATCACGGCTTCCCAGTCAACATCTGTCTCGGCTGGACGCCGTGCTTGCATGAAAGCTGAAATAGAGGGCATCGGGTCAACCGGTTTCCCGATATTTATTTGGCGTCCACCCCCAACAGTTTTCGCCCCTTTTTTTTGGCTTCCGCCGCCCTTCCCAGCAGGCCGGCTACCTCTGCCGGACGGCTTGCATCTTTCACGTGCATGAAATCGGTCATCAGAAACCCATAGGAATGGGATGCCAGCAGCGCTCCGTGGGTACCCGCGCGCGAATCGATTATCGGCTGATCGAAAATGGAATGTACTTACTATCTGGGCGATATCCAGTCTGATTACAATGGTTGGGATATTTTTCATTGATGCTTGGTGCTAATTTTCTGTATAAAATTTGGGATGTTGACATGGGTTCTCCACGTGGTGTACTCAATCTTAATTGTTCTGCGACTTGCTTTCCATCCGAATAACATTACCATTGTACTTATTTGAGCCGTATCATCCTTGATGTCTCCGCCATTTCGCTTCCAACCCATCTCTCACGGGCAGGCAGCCTTAAAACTCCATTGCGAAGCGAGGCCTATGAACGCGAGGTCAGGCAAATTAGCCCCTAAAAAGGGCTTTTCTGACTGCAACTGATACAGATTTATTTAACTATCGAAAACCCAAAGCGTATTTGTTTCATTTCAAAAAAAGAGTAAAAGCGCCCCAAAACATTTCACAATTTAATCAGGAGGGATTTGTCATGGGTATGATGCAAGAGTTCAAGGAATTTGCCGTCAAAGGGAATGTTAAGGAATTAACTCCCTCAAGCGAAAAGAGGAAGAAACACCTGAAGCGCCACCCGAACCCTCGGCTCAGGAATTGTTGCTCACGGAAATACGTGATTTGCTGAAGAATCGAACGTAACCCTTTTTTTCAGAATCATCGCAAAAAAGAAAAATCAGACAACGGGAGACTAATCATGCGTTGGCGTGGCAATCGTAAAAGTAGCAATGTGGACGACCGGCGCAGTATGCGAGCCTCCGGACACCAAGGCTTAAGCGGTGGGGGTGGGATGTTGCGTCTGCTTCCCGTGGTATTCAAGTTTTTAGGCTTTAAAGGTACCTTGATACTGGCAGTGTGTCTGGGTGCTTACGGCTTATTTACCGGGAACCTCGGCAACTTATTAGGAGGCCTTGGTCTACAACAAGACACAAGCGTCAGCAGGCCTGCAGTGCCGTTTCAGGAAACCGCGGAAGAAAAAGAACTCGTGGATTTCGTTTCAGTCATCCTGGCCGATACCGAAGATACCTGGACCGCCTTGTTCCGAAAAAAGGGGGAGACCTATCAGGAACCACGCCTGGTGCTGTTTCGTGACGTTGTAAAATCTGCATGCGGAATGGCTCAATCAGCCATGGGGCCATTCTATTGTCCAGGTGATCAGCAAGTGTACATCGACCTGGGTTTTTATGACCAGCTGAAAAATCGTTTCAAAGCACCGGGTGACTTTGCCCAGGCATATGTCATTGCCCACGAAGTGGGTCACCATATCCAGACCCTTGTGGGTATATCCAGCAGCGTACAAGCGGCCCGTAAAAAACTAAGCGAGGCAGAAGGCAACAAACTCTCCGTTCGGCAGGAACTGCAGGCTGACTGTCTCGCAGGCGTGTGGGCCCATCATGCCAACCGCTCCCGACAACTGCTCGAAGTCGGTGATGTAGAAGAAGGTCTGACTGCAGCCAGCGCCATTGGTGATGACACGCTACAGAAACAGTCACAAGGATACGTCAGCCCGGACTCTTTTACCCATGGCAGTTCGGCACAACGGGTGAAATGGTTCAAAATTGGTTTGGCAAGCGGCGACATGGACAGTTGTGACACATTCAACAATTTTTGAGACAGCAGGCTTGAAGGGCTGCGGGTAAATCTGTTGTGTTGCATTCAAGGAAAAACCCATTACCTTAAGAAATAGCGTTTGGATTCCTTGAAAAATGAAAAAGCGGAATGCCATAGCACCGTGTCAACAGCTCGCATGTTGGCGCGCAATCGTTATGTGGCTTAAGAATCAGTCAGGAAGGGCCCTTCAAAATGAAAGTTAGATTCTGGGGTACACGGGGATCCATCGCGAAGCCGGGATCATCGACCGTTCGCTTCGGAGGCAATACGTCGTGTGTTGAGGCCCGTTCTGCTTCTGGCACCATTATTATCCTCGATTGCGGCACTGGGGCGCACGGGCTCGGCCAAGACCTCATGGAAAGCGGCGTTCATCCCCTGCGTGGCCATATCCTCATCACCCATACCCATTGGGACCACATCCAAGGTATCCCGTTTTTCGATCCCCTTTTCGTGCCCGGCAACGAGTGGGACATATACGCCCCCCGCGGCCTCGGTTCGTCCCTGCGCGAATCCCTTGCGGGCCAGATGCAGTACACCTACTTCCCGGTTACCTTGGAAGAACTTGGGGCAGCCATCCGCTATCACGACCTCGTCGAAGGCGTTTTCGAAATCGGCGATATCAAGGTCCGAACACTGTATATGAACCATCCTGCCCTCACGCTGGGATATCGGTTGGAAGCCGACGGGGTTTCGGTTGTTTATGCCTGTGACCATGAGCCGCACTCCCGTCAGTACGCTCAGGGCACCGGCACCATGAGCGAACAGGATCGGCGCCACATCGAATTCATGAAAGGGGCCGATCTGGTGATCCATGATGCCCAATACACGACGGCGGAGTATACGGACAAGTTCGGCTGGGGGCACACCCCGGTGGCTTGTGCGGTTGACATGTGCCGTACTGCCGGAGTCAGCCGTTTGGCTTTGACGCACCACGATCCCTTGCGGAACGACGACCATGTCGATGCGCTTTGTGAGGACGTACGCACCAGCCTGTCCCAGGCTGGGAGACCGATGGAGGTCTTCGCCGCTGCCGAAGGAATGGTGGTCGAATTGGAAGCATCGTCGGATATCAAAGAAGAAGGAGACTCGGAGAGCTTTTCGGCAGTCGCCCCGATCGAACCCGCACTTCAGGACCACCAGGTCTTGATCGGTATCGCGGATGAAACATTGGCTGAGAAGATACAGCAGGCCGCTCAGGCCGACAACCTGCGAATATTGCGGGCCGAGACTTCGCAGGACGTCCTTGGGATGGTCCGCTCGACACGACTATCTCTCGTCATTCTCGATGACGGAGCAGGTGGGCGGTGACGCCCTGGAAACCTGCCGAGCCATACGGGATATGGATATCGACCATGCCCGCGACTTGCCGGTGGTCATCGTTGCCAATGCGGATTCCGATGCAGGTGCCGACGTCGGCGTTACGGATTGGCTGATCCATCCCTTTACCGCAGAATATGCACGCACACGGGTACGTGCATGGGTCATGCGAAGCATGTGCCGCTGGGGGCGGGCGCCGTTTCCGGAGAATGAGGCGCATCGGATCGAGGCGCTTAAAGCGCTGCAACTCCTTGATACGAAAAAAGAAGAGCGGTTTGAACAAATCACCCGGATCGCTGCAGCGGCTTTCGACGTTCCAATCGCGTTGGTGACCCTTGTCGACCAGGACCGCCAGTGGTTCAAGTCCCGCTTCGGCTTAAGTGCCACCGAAACGCCGCGGGATCAGGCATTCTGCGCCCATACCATCCTTGACACGAAAGTCATGATCGTTCGCGATACGCTTCTCGACCCCCGCTTTGCAGACAATCCGCTGGTGGTCGGAGAACCGCGCATCCGCTTTTATGCTGGATACCCCTTGACCCTTCCCGACGGGACCTCTCCCGGCACCTTGTGCCTGATTGACACCCGGCCTCGCGACCTGGACGAGGTGAAAATTAACTTGCTGCGGGACCTGGGAAAAATGGTCGAGCGGGAGATGGCCGCTACCCTGCCTGCGTGAAGCCTGGTTTATCGTCACAAATAAATCCTTCCGGAACATCGGTTCGGTTTCAAAGATGGTCTTATTTCTGATATCGACATCAGGAAAGGGTATCAACATCCTCTAGCAAGCCGTTTTGCCAATTGCCGAATGTGACGGTCGTCAGTACCGCAGCAACCCCCTAGTATCTTCATGCCCAGATCATCTTTAAGATCGCCTACGGCCTGACCGAACATTTCAGGTGCTTCAGTTACCAGGTTTTCACGCTCATCCAGATCTTCAGGCTTAAGCGCGGCCGTATTGGCCAACAATCCACCAATCCGCGCTCTAACCAGAGGAGATGAATTGACTTCATGAAAAAGCGCTTTTCTAAAAATTGAGGCGTGTGTGCAATTGATGATATAGGTCAGTGGCTTTGGGCTGACTGCGGCATCGATACGTTGGATGGCATCTTTCAGTGGTGTACCATCAATCCATGTGCCTTCCTGACGCGCAACAAAACTGATTATATAAGGCATGCCCGTGTCGGAAAGGGCCGCTGACAGACCGATTGCTTCGCCTATCGTGGGCAGTGTGGCCGCCAACAAGAAATCGACCCCGGCTTGCGCCAGCCGTTCAGCCTGCCAGGCGTGAAACGTTCGGGCCTCCGGGGCTGAAAGTGCTTCCTCCGGGTTGAATGCATCCCCCCGGCAGCTCAACAACCCCCCCACGACAACGTTTTTCGCATATGGCCCGCATTCGTTTCGTAACCCATCGAGAAAACGGAAATTGTCCCCATTCACGTCTTTACCCTCACATCCGGCCTTTGAGATCCGTTCCCGGCTGGCACGCCAGGTCGGGGTGGAAAGGATGAGTGGCAGGTCGTATTGGCGGCCGATGTCCAGATACTGCCGATAGATGGCCGCCAGGGTCTCACGTCTCGGTTCGTCATAGATGAACGCCGAGTTAACGATATGGGGATCGAGTTCGAAGTCGCTGTTTCTGCGCAGGCGTTCGATAACAGCACCTTCGCCCAGAATACAGGTTGAACGTTCGTAAAACATCTGGAACGCGGTCGGGGTCATCCGTTACTCCTTTTGACGTGCATGCCCAGGTCCTTAAACATCTGCCGTGCCCGGCCTAAATGTTCAGCGGACAAATCTCTCTTTCCGGATCGGGTATAAAGCTCTCCCAGGAATAGATGGCCCAAGGCAAGTTCGGGTTGGATGTTGAGTTCCCCCAAAATTTCGATTCCCTGGCAGATGAGGCCCGAGGCGGCTTCAAAGGACTGCGGGTCAAGTCTTAAATGAATGCGACCCAGCCAGGTCAGTGCTTTGCCGGCGACATACCGCTGACCCGATTCCACGGAAAGAACATGGGCCTGGTTCATCGCCTGCATGGCTGGCTGGTAATCCGCCAGGGTGAATCGGCAGACACCCAGATTGAAAAGCAGCAAAGACCTGCGCCACTCAACTCCAATTTTTTGGTTTTCCGCCAATGCCTTTTCGATATGCACCAGTCCCGACTGGGGGTTGCCAAGAAAGGTCTCCGCAAGACCAAACATACTCCTGCCCAAGGGCAGATGCCAATAGAAGTTTGCCTCTTCGAGGTGACGGCAACCGTCACCGATTAATTTAAAGGCCCGCTCATGGCTGCCTCTGAGCAAATGCAAGCTGCCCAGCTGAACCTCGCAAACCCCTATGGTTTCGGGTCCGGCATAGCGGATAGCGCAAGCAAGGGCTTTCTCACAGGAAATCAGACCGTTCGTGAAGTCTCCTTGCATACCCATACTATAACCGATAAATGTATTCAAAATAGAATAAATATTGGTCATTCCGCCGAAATAATCGGCCTCCCGGCTCGTATTTTCGATGGCGTCGATAATCCGTGTGGCAACCTGGATCGTTTCCCTGAATCTCCCGGCGTTCATGAAGTCCTGACACAAATCAGGACCGGATTGCGCCATGGCATCCACATCTTTGATGCGCTCGGCGGTTTCGAAGGCTCTACGTGTGTAGGTTGTCCCCGCTTCATAATCGCCGCGATTCATGTAAAAAACGCCGATGTTGCTGTAAAAGCGAGTCATGCTGCTGTGATCACCCACCGCTTTTGAAACCCTGACGCCCTTGTCGAGGTAGGCCAGGCTGTCCTCGGGCAGTCCTAATCCGATGATGGGGATAACCATCAAATGGAGCACCTCGAGTTCCTGTTGGCGGGGGCTATCCCCATGGGATAGACGGTCCAGCGCCCTCAGTGCTTTCTTGAAATAGTCATACGCCTCCCACAAAAAGTGGGTTCGAATTGCTTTTTCGCCTGATAACCTCAGGTAGTCGTATGCTTTTTGTGCATCTCCGCTCCGGTCATAGTGATAGGCCAGGACTTCGTACGATTCCTCGATCCGTTGGGCATTAAGCCGTTCTATTGCACCGGCGACATCTGCGTGATAGCGCGCTCGTTTCCGGCGCAGCAGGCTTTTGTAAGCCACCTCCTGGGTCAGCGCATGTTTGAATATATATGCCAGCTCGGGATAGCGGCTTTTCCGATAGATGAATCCCATCTCCTGAAGGATTTCAAGGCCGGCACCCAAATTTTCACGCTGCCCGGTGATGGATTGCAGTACCCGGTGTGTGAAGTCGCGCCCAATCACCGCCGCCAGCTGGATAACCCGTTTCACTTCGTCATCCAGGCTGTCCATGCGGGCGGCAATGATGCCGTGGATGTTTTCGGGAACTTTTGCTGTATCGGCTGTCCTGTCCAGCCGGTAGCGTCCCGATTCCATGCGTATCGAGCCGTTTTCCAGCAATGTCCGGGTGAGCTCTTCCATGAAGAGCGGGTTGCCGTCCGTGCGTTGGAGCACATAGCGGATCAGCGCTGGGGCGACATCGGCATTGCCAAGAATCGAGCCGATCACTTCAGTTCCGGTCTCCTGGGGAAGCTGCGCCAGCGTTATCTCTTTGAAGCCGTGACGATTCGCCCAGTCATGGCGGTATTCCGGCCGATATATCATCAGCAGCAGGATAGCGGTGTCGCTTAACGCGCCGATGAGAAAATCCAAGAACGCTTCAGAGGCCTTGTCAATCCAGTGAAGATCCTCCACAACTATCATAAGGGGATCTTTCCGGCTTGCATAAAGTAGAAAATCCCGAAGCGTCTCGAAGGTTTTATCCTTTCTTTTATTGGGAGACAGGGCCGGCCAGGTCTGGGATTCCACTGGCAGGGCGAGAAGGTCTTGAAAAGCAGCCAGGGCGTCGTCAGCCTCCAGACCCAGCATTTCGATATGATGCCTGATTTTTTGTGTGACGGATTGAGGCGTATCATCGTCGCTGCAATCCAAATAAGTGCGTAAAATATCCCTGAGCGGCAAAAAGGCAATCGACTTGCCGAACGGCACGCACCGGCCTTCGAAAGAAGCAAGTCTTCCGCCGATGGAACGTCTCAATTCAAAGATCAATCTTGATTTACCCACACCCGGATCACCCTTGACCCCCACCACTTGTCCTTGCCCGGAAAAGGCTTTTTCGGACGATTCGGTCAAGATTGCCAGTTCTTCCCCTCGCCCGGCGTACGTCGTCAATCCATGTGCTGCAGAGGCGTCCAGCCGGCTGGTCACTCGACTCGCCCCGCTTAACACGAACGTCTCCTGGGGCTCCGATTTTCCTTTCACGTGGGTTGCTCCCAGGGCGTTGAACGTAAAATACGCCCTGACGAGCCGGACCGTATTGCGGGAGACACGGATCGTGCCCGGTTCGGCCAGGCTTTCCATCCGGGCGCTCAGGTTGGTGGTATCCCCGACAGCCGTGTAATCCATGCGCAGGTCGTCGCCGATGGCGCCCACCACCACCGGGCCGGAGTTGAGGCCGATACGCATGTGGAACGCGACGCCGAATCGTTGTTGGATCTCTCCGCTGTAGCCCTTGAGCGCCTTTTGAATGGCAAGAGCCGCATAACAGGCATTTTGTGCATGGTCTTCATGGGCCAGCGGCGCACCAAACAGGGCCATGATTCCATCACCGGTAAACTGATTGATCGTGCCTTCGAATTTGTGAATTTCGTTCATGAGAATGCTAAAACAGCCATCCATGATTGCATGCATGTCTTCGGGATCGAGCTTCTCGGACATGGCCGTAAAATCGGCCACATCGGCAAAGAGCACGGTGACCAGTTTTCGTTCTCCCTCGATGGAAGCGCGGCTGGTGAGGATCTTGTCGGCCAGGAACTTGGGCGTGTACGTAAGGGGTTGACGCGCTTGTCGGGCAGGGGCTGCCCCGGTACCATTCAATCGTTTTCCACATTGGTTGCAATATTTACTGTCTGGCGGGTTAGGCTGGCCGCAGGCCGCGCATCGTGCGGTCATCGAACTGCCGCACTGGTTGCAAAACCTGGCAGATTCCAGATTGTCTGTTTTACAGGCAGGACATTTCATAAGCTGGGTTTCACATGCATTAGCGGTAATATTCTTAAAGATATGATCTAAATTAAAAATAGACAACTATTTCGAATCTCGTTTAATGGTGAGTTGCTGGAGAATCATCGATGCAAACCATTCTGGATCGAATCCACCGTTCCTCTTTAGAACTGCTTGCTTCAATCGGTGTCCGTTTTCATTGCCCTGAAACGCTGGAACGGTTGGCGATGATGGGGGTTCGTGTTGCGGGCGGCCTTGTCAGATTCAGCGAAGCGCAGGTGATGGATTGCCTGTCAATGGCTCCAGAGACTTTCACCCTCAAATCGCGCAACCCGGAAAAGGATGTGCGTATCGGTGGCGACAGTAAATGCCTGGCCCCAGCCTACGGCGCATCGCTGGTCGTTACTCCGGAAAATCGTCGCCGCAATGCCACGCTGTATGACTATCTTCGTATCGCCAAACTGGTTCATAGCACACCCTTGCTTACCCTCAATGGCGGCGTGCTGGTTCAGCCTGAGGATGCTACCGGGCAACTGTCCAGCCTGGTGAATTTACAGCGCCATGTGCCCAACCGCGGCATCGGGGCAGTGGCCGATGCGGGGCAGGTATCCGTGCAAAGCGGATATGAAGCGATGTTCACGCTGATAAATGACTACAAAAGGCGAACCAGCCTGTCCATCCATGCAGCGGGTGTATTAGCTAGTTTTTCCGCCTTCAGCTATGAACAGTTTATCATCGACCTGCAAGACGAGGCAACCAAGCTGACGGAAAACGTTGCCGATGCTTTGGTGAAACTGGAGAACCAGTATCGGTGCCCATGTCTGCCTGAAGAAATCCTTAAACGGATCGATGCATATATGATTTCCCAAGGGGTGCCGGAGCATGTTATAGCGACAGTCGCCAGGGCCAGTCACGCCATGTAATTCGGTACACAACGACATCAAACCGGAAGATGGAGGGCTTACGATGCACCTACCCAGAGATCTCGGAGTTGGCCGGATCAAGAGCAGAAACAAATATTGTTACGGTACTGGCCTGGGAATTGTGCTTCTGGATGAAACCTATCCTGGATTTCCTGGGGATGTGCGCAATCCCAGTGCTTTTCCCTATCCCATTCAGTACGAAGTGGCCGAAGGCCTCGATATCCAACAACTGGTTATGGGCGAGGATAAACGTCAACACCTGGATACGATTCTGAAAGCGGCCGGCAAGCTTGAAAAAATTGGCTGCCGGGCCATTCTCGCCGAGTGCGGCTATTTTGCCTATTTCCAGAAAGAGATTGCCGCCCGGATGGATGTCCCGGTCTTTATGTCCAGCCTCCTGCAGGTCTCATGGGCGCAATCTTTGATTGGCCCCGCAAAGGTTGTGGGAATTCTCATGTCTGCCAAGGAGATGCTTCTGGACAAGCACCTGACCGATGTCGGGGTCAATCTTGGCAGCAATTACGTGATCGGCGGTGCCATGGACCTGGGGGAATGCCCTGAATTCGACAACTTATGGACCGAGGGGATCCGACCGGCAGTCCCCCAAGCGGAGTATCAACAAGCGGAAAAAGATTTTGTGCGTATTGGCACCCGATTTTTCAACGACCACCCGAACATGGGCGCCATGGTTCTCGAGTGCACGGGTTTTCCGCCATTTGCCAGGGCCTTGCAGCGGGAAATTGGCATTCCGGTCTTCAGTTGGGGAACGCTGATGGATTTTGCATATTCGATTAGCGTGCATCGTGATTATTACGGGCATGTTTAGTTAACTGTTGCGCGCCTTTCATTGAACACAGGCAACTAAAGAGAAATGTTGCATCATTTTAAAGGGGTTAGCTTTCTTAAAACCATTTATCCCAAATCCAACATTTTCTATATGTTGGACAAATTCCTCTGTTGAAAACATCTGTTCGTACGGATGCGACAGCAATGATCGGTATAGCCTTCCCGGAAAACCAGAAAAAGTATCAAGTGACAGCTCCTCCGGAATCAATTCCCCGCCGTCTTTCAATACTCGCTTCAACTCTTCAATACCATTTTTCCAGTTTGGAATATGATGTATAATACCGAAATCAAAGATCGCGTTGAATGATTCATTTGGGAAATCCAGTTTTGAAGCGTCCATTACTTGGTCGATAGTTGACTCGTCGTGAACTGTTTCTTGTGCGATTTGAACCGCGATAGCGAGCGCATTCCTCGCCGCTTGCGGCGGGGTTAGCGAGCGAACTGAAAATAGACATTCATCCTTACGGTGAAGATTCCCCGCGGCTTGCCGCGGGGAGGGTTCAATCATTTTTTCATCGAGATCTATCGCTGTAATGTGACGAGGGTTAAAGTATTCTTTGAGAATTCGTGCAAAAACGTCTAATTGTTCATATACTAAACATTTTAAGTCTTGTCGAATTCTGAAATAAAAGGATATTTAATGGACGACCATCAAACTTGAGTATGAAGTCATTAGATTCTTGCGGGTAGAATTTTTCGATAATTCATTTTTGACAGCCTGTCCGATTCTAAGGAGTGAATAGGGTTTTTTGATATATTCTCCGGCACCCAGCTTCTGGGCCTCCCTGACCCGGCGGGTTTCGGCATATCCGCTGGCAATAATGGTCAACAACTCGGGCTGAATTTGAATGCTTCTTTTGTAGGTCTCAAGACCATCAATACCTGGATGCATGATCATATCAAGCACCATGAGATCCACCTTGTTGTCATTTAAAAAAGCGACGGCCGCTTCCCCCCCCGACACACTTTTCACCTGGTAACCCAGTTTCTTTAACATGCCGCAAGCGATTTCACGCTGTTCCCGGACATCGTCTACCACCAGGATCGATTCCCCGTTCCCCATGAGCTCCTTGATCGATGACAGGCGGTCATCAACCGCCAGTTCTCTTCTGGTCACGGGGAAATAAAGCCTGAATGTGGTTCCTTTTCCAACGGTGCTTTTTACGTCAATATAGCCCTTGTGATCTTTCACGGCTCCCCACACCACCGCCATCCCCAAACCCGTTCCACATCTTCCCATTTTCTTTTTGGAATAAAAGGGTTCAAATATTCTGTCGATGTCGGTTGAAGAAATCCCCAAGCCGTTGTCTGAAACGGTAACGACAACGTAATCTCCCTCATCAACTGTATGATATCCTTCCAAGGGACGGTCGACGTAGCAATTTTTGGTAGAGATTTGAATACGTCCTCCCTCGGGCATGGCTTCGGCGGCATTGGAAATCAGATTCATGATTACTTTGGAAAGGTGGACAGACGATCCCAGCGTATTCAGCATATTTTCTTCTAAAACCGTTTCGATCCCTACGTTGGGATGGTAGGCGATCAGATTCTGGTGTTCAGGGCTGTGTAGATATTGATTGATGACCTGATTTAGATTAATGACTTCCGTGATGCAAACCCCCCGCCTCGCCAATGTAAGCAAATCCTGAACAATGGTCGCCGCTTTCTGTCCCGACTCCCGTATGGTCACCAGGGGCTTTCGCAAGGGACTGTCTTCATCAATATCGAGGAGCAGAAGCTCCGGGTAGCTGACAATACCCGACAAGATGTTATTCAGGTCGTGAGCCACTCCTCCTGCCAGTGTGCCGATGGCCTCCATCTTCTTGGCCCGCTGGAGTCGATCTTCAAGTTTTTTCTGTTCAGTGATATCTTTTAAAAAATTAAGTGTCGCCGGCTGACCTTCCCAGGTAATTCGAACCGTGTTTAGCTGCGCCCATAGCATTTCTTTGTTTTTGTTGATGATTCGGAAGATGCAGGTCTTTGGGAAACCGTCTTTTGGTTCTTGCCTTTTTCCTCCAAAAATGATGCCCTGATCTTCGGGATGAATGAGGTCTAAAACGGACAACCCGGGCAATTCACCTGCTGAATAACCGGACATCTCTATTGCCCTGGGGTTGGGAAATTTGATTGTCTTATCTTGCGCGATAAATATGGCCATGTCGGCATTTTCTATCAAAAGGCGGTATTTTTCCTCAGACTGCCGCAAGGCATTTTCCGCCCGCTGGCGTTCAACGATTTCCTGTTTGAGAACTTTGTTTGATCTTACCAGCTGCAGCGTGCGTTCACGAACCCTTTTTTCAAGTTTGCAATTGGATTCGGTGACTTTTTTCTTTTCGGCCTCCAGTGATCGTGATTGTATGTAGTTTTGTCGCAAATAATATTCCGCCGAGTAACAGGCAAACATACACATGATGTTGGCGGATAGGAAAAAAAAGTTGTTGTTGATCAAAATCGGTATGGGGGTCGGACTCAACCAAATGGCGGCAAATTCATATGCGATGACAATCAACCACCCGGTAATCGAAGCCCACAAAAACCTGAGCCGGGCAAAATTGTAGCCATAGATAAAAACGAGCAGCAATCCCGCATAATAGGAATGGCTGGCCGGATAGGGTGCAATTAATATCATGGCAATAATACCCATCCCGGTGATAAGGACAGACAGGGCCATGGATAACTGCATGTATTTTTTAAAATGCCGCGTGAATGAAAACAGTAAAATCCCAATACCGTAGGGGGCAAAAATAGCATAACGAATGAACCACAATTTTAGTTTGGCCTCGGGTACAAGCCAAGCATCAAGGAATCCAAAAATGGAACATAAAAATAAACCCATTAACAAGGCAATGCGGACCTGTTTCAGAGAATCCTGGAAGTAGCTTTCTAAAAAGCGTTTTTCAAGATCCCCTGAAAAAGACAATGTCACCCAATTTATACGAAAATTATTTAGTGCGGAATCCCCTTCTGTCATTTATCGCACCTCTGTCAATGCATCTATGCCGCAACCTTGTTCCAGGCGTCTAACAGCAAACAGGTTTAAAATATCTTCTTCGTCCACATAAAAATCAAAGTCAACCCCAGCGTCAAAGACGAGCCTGCTCAGTTCGAAACCATTCACGCTATTATTTTTCGCATGACTATGCGCCGGTCTAAAATTTGCCATGTTTGGACGGTAAGGGGTTTGACATCCTCTAATCCTTTGAATGGTTCGATCCAGGTCTTCCAGTTTGTCGTAATCCGATTCGGTAACCTTTCTCTTTATTTCTACCGTAATTTCTCTTTCCTCAATACAAAGGCTAACCGTGATTTCAAGATTCTCGGTATTTTCCATCCCAAAATGACTTCCGCTTTCTATGAGTTGTTCGATTATTTCAATCTGGGTTCTCGTGAAATCATCTGAACAATCATGAGCCTTAAGCAATGCAATGATTTTTTCCATTTGCCTGTCAGCCTCACCCTTGTTAAATATGAAATTTGATTGAATAGATTTTTTCATGGATCGCATTGATCTATAAGCGAAATAATAAGCGTGTCTCAGGAGCTCGCCTTCTACCTGTGCAATGAAACATCAACCAGGTCAGCAAATTACATGCCATTCTCTTGAAGGAATATGCACCTGAGAGAAACGCCTGAAGCATTGGTGCATGAACAGTATTTTTATAGCTTTCGCAATGATCTAAGACTCTATCACAGACTGCTGCAGAGAAGCCTCAATGGTCTTTTGCAGCTGACCTGCCAGGAGGGATGGTTGTCCTTGAAGTATAAGAAATTACCTGGGCGGCAGAAAAATGTCTATTCGAGCAGGCTATTTCTCTAAAACGTCAATTTTCTGACACTGAATTTTAAAATGACTTGAAACGAGAAGATGCTTCACCGACAGGAATGGCGTTGGGATTGACAAATAGAATTGGATACGGAAGCGAAGGGAGATGCCAGCAGCCTGCTGGGGAGCGGTGTTCCCTTGGATTGAAAATAAGTTTTCTATTCCCCCCTAAGGTTTTTGGATGTGAAGAAACATTTGATTTCCGGTATCTTCAAAAAAGATCGAGACCTTACTGGTGCCATCGTTTTCAAACATTTCCCTGAAATCCGCTTCGGTTCGATGGATGAGAATCCAGTCACCCCAGTACTCCATTTTGTATCGTGATTGATTCGATACGTGAAAGTTTCCCGCCACAAGCTCTCCGCCTGGCTTCAAGAGGTTGTAGAGACGATCAAGAACGGCTTTTCCAACCCGGAAACTAAGGTAATCCAGGAGCCCCATGATGTAAATGAAATCGAACTGCCCTTTTTCTTGTTTAAATCGCCGAGAGAAAAGCATGGTTCTCACCGACCCGCGGACATAGTCAACGGCCGGCCTGATGCCCAGTTTTTTTTCGACCCCACGGATTGTATGCGCTGCATCGTGAAGGGCCGCAGGATCTTGGTCGAAAAGTGAAAAAATAAAGCTATTCGGATTCTCGGAATATCTAAAAATATTTTCCAGCTCAAAAGCGGGCCCGCATCCCACCGACAAAACCTTGAGCCTGTCTGCAGACAATCCACCGCAGCGGGATTGAAAATCGTTTACCATTCGTGCTATTAATGCTGTTCTGTTTCTCACCGACTGGGATGCTCCATGCTCGACGGCTTGTTTGTGCAACAATTTGGCAAAGGTGGTATCACCCTGGTAATCATTTAAATAAATCATGCGCATCAATTCAGAGTCGCCGGCAAAGCCCCTTGGCTTCAGTAACGACCGAGCCCCGAATGGAAAGCCAAAGACAAACTCTCGAAGCTGTTCTCTAAAATAATCGCCGTGAACCTGATGCTCTTTTGGATTGAAGTCCGCGACCTGATGTATGAGTTCTCTTTCCTGATCTTGAAGAAAACCCTTAAATATTTTTCCCTCCAACTTTATAATAGTGTTTTGAATGAGCGCTTTTTTATTTTCGGGTTCGTTGTGGTACTCCCTATCCAGGCCATCGAACATCCGCTTGTACGCCGTCAAATCATCATGTAGATCGGCCGTATAATTTTTAAAGGCTGGCCGTACTGTTTCCTTGCGCGCAGAAATACGAGGGACATCATGAAATGGCGTCTGCAAGGCATTAAGTTTATTTTGAAAAAATAAACGCCACAGATCATATATATCATCCATGAAAAAGAGACGGCCGGAATACCCGTCCGAATCGTCACGCCGTGAAATCCGGCAAGGCCCAAGCTCGACACTTTCCCCATTGTTCTGGACAAGCAAACGTACCGGTTTTTCGGGATCTGTGGCGGGCTGGTCTTTTAAATACTGAAACAGAACAGAATGTGGGGTGGCATATCGTGCAGAAATGGGAATTTTTAGGTTGCCCTGCAGCAGAAAAGATTTTTCTTGAGGGCTGACTGCGGTACTCATGTCGATCCGTCGAGATTTATTTTTGGCGTTTTTCTTACCCAAATTTCCCTCTGGAACCTAAAAATCACTTTTAATTCTGTATGGATGTATTGCCAAATACGCTTCGATCGGGAGCTCAATCATTATGCATGTGCGATCCTAAATTCCAGATATAAACGCCTTTTTTTTAAATTATTTAGTAAGTTAAGTCAATGTAAATTTTTTATTAAAAATGATAGTAGCATATTTCAGCTGGTATTCATCTTTGATTTCGCTTGCCCGAAATTGGTGTTAATTAGAGGGTATACAGGCTGCGATTGGTTTTTATACGTCGAATCTTTGTGAGATGCCCACAGGGCCCTTGCCCCTTGACCATCGTAACAAATCTATTCTATTCATAAATATTGGCATTTGTTTAAAGCCTCCTTCCTTAATTCAAGACCTTAGCGATAGTTGCGAATCTCCTGAACCTGACGCCGGTGAACTGCTGTTCGACCGATGCTGATCGGCGATCCTTTATTTGGCTGTAACCCAATAGCATTGAGGTGCTTTATGGCTGACAGCGGCATCAAAAGGCATTTGAAAGCCATCTTCAGCGCGGATGTCAAAGGCTACAGCCGGCTGATGGGTGACGACGACGAATCCACCGTCAGCACCATCACCAAATACCGGAAAATCATCTCAGACCTGATAGACAAGCATGAGGGTAGGGTCGTCGATTCTCCTGGTGATAACATCCTGGCTGAATTCGGCAGCACCCTCAATGCGGTCAACAGCGCCATTGAGATCCAGCATCACCTGAAAACCGAAAACGGGAAACAGCCCGACAGTCGTCGAATGGATTTCCGCATCGGCATCAACTTGGGAGATATCATTCACAAGGGCGACAGGATCTATGGCGACGGCGTGAATGTCGCGGCCAGGATCGAAAGCCTTGCCGACCCCGGCGGTATCTGCATTTCCCGAGGGGTTTACGATCAGGTCAAGAAAAAGGTCCGTCAAGGTTTTGAATATCTTGGTGAACATGCGGTCAAGAACATCGCCGAACCCGTAAGGATCTACCGCGTTCTGTTGGCAAAAGAAGACGAAGGCAGAGTCATCGGGGAGCCTGCAGTCCGGTCGACCAAGATGGGTAAGCCAGCTACGGTTGCCGTGTCCATGCTTTTGGTTGCCAGTATTTTGCTGCTGTGGATGTATTATCCGCGGCCTACCGATGAAAGACTCGCCTCGGAAGCACAAACAGCCACACCGTTATCGGAAAAGGCCTCCATCGCTGTACTGCCATTCGACAATATGAGCGACGACCCGCAGCAGGAATATTTTAGCGATGGTATTTCCGAGGACATCATCACGGATCTTTCCAAAATTTCCGGCCTGATTGTTATCGCCAGAAACTCCAGCTTCACTTACAAGGGGAAGTCGCTAAACGCACAGCAAATCGGGCAGGACCTCCGTGTCCGCTACCTGCTGGAAGGCAGCGTTCGCAAAGCCGGAGGCCAGGTAAGAATCAACGCCCAGTTGATCGATGCTACAAGTGGGCATCACCTCTGGGCCGAGCGCTACGACGGTGATATGAGCGATATTTTCGCCCTGCAGGACAAGATCACCCGCAAGATTATATCTGCCCTGGCGTTGAAACTCACCTCAAGCGAACAGAAAGCCATAATTGATAAGGGTACTGACAATATTCAAGCCTACGATGAGTTTCTTAAAGGCTGGCAAGGCTATCGTCTGTTGACGAAAGCGGGCTTCGCCGAAGCAAAAACTCATTTGGAAAAGGCTGTAGAACTCGATCCCGATTTTGCCAGAGCCTATGCGGCGCTGGCCGTCCTATATTGGAAAGCAGTTAAGCTCGCTGCACCAGAGCTTAGGCAAGGGTTGGGCGTGACGAACCGCCAGGAGTTGGTTGCAGTTAAGGCGAAACCGCAACTCCTGTTGAAAAAAGGCATGAAAAAACCAACGGCCCTGGCTCATGGGCTGATGTCCCAATTTTATCTTCTGCGGTACCAGCACGATGAAGCCCTCGCTGAGATTGAACGGGCGGTTGCGATGGACCCCAACGATCCTGACCTTTATGCCTGGATGTCAGAAATACTGTGGCTCATTGGGAAAGATAGTGAGGCCATTGAATCGGCAAAAATGGGACTGCAATTGGATCCAAACAATCCAGCAATGTACTTAAGGCAGCTGGGTAAATCATATTTGCCTGATGGCAACCTTGAAAAAAGCATGCAAGCACTGGAAAGGGCAATGCGGCTAAACCCGGAACTATCTGGATCAGTTGCGCTTTCTCAATCGATTATCTATGGAATTCAAGGTAAGATCGAAGAAGCCCGCACTGCGTATGAAATTTTTTTGAAAAGCAGGATGTCTCCGGTTCGCAACCTGAACGATATCCTGCTTTACTTTCCTTTCGTAGACCCTAAGAAGCTTGAATGCATAGCCGACGCTTTGGTAAAAGCCGGAGCCCCGGGAAAACCGACTGATTACTATAAAATAGTAAAGGAAAACCGAATCAACGGACAAGCGGTCAAGACGCTTCTTTTCGGTCGTAAGATTACTGGAACCGCCATGTCAACTGGTAAGCAATTGCGGTGGGAATGGGCAACAAACGGAGAATTTAAATTCCTCATGGGATCTTTTCAAGATATAGGGAAAAGCTGGGTCGAAGGGGATGTCTTTTTCATCCAATTCGAGAAGCTAATTGGCGGTCTGCCATATGGTACGACGATTTACAGGAACCCGGATGGGTCAGTGGAGGAAAAGAATCAATATTTCATGGTCAGTGATATAGGATCAATTACTACCTTTTCAGCTGCCGAATGATGGCCAGCCACACCAGCACAATTTTCATAGCCTAAAAGAGCTGTGCATAGTTGGGCTGTTAATGATTGCTCAAATTAATGGAGCCTCCAATGAAGAGCTATAGAAAGGAACTCTGGTTCGACGTCCCCACCCGCCGCGCCTTCATCAACATCACCGGCGACGTGCAGCAGTGCATCGACGAGAGCGGGATAAAAGATGGACTAATACTCGTCAACGCGATGCATATTACCGCCTCCGTATTTATTAATGACGACGAGAGTGGATTGCACTATGACTATGACGTCTGGCTGGAAAAACTGGCTCCCCATGCACCGGTTAACCAATACCGGCACAATGTTGGTGAGGATAACGCCGATGCCCACATGAAACGTCAGATCATGGGGCGGGAGGTAGTGGTGGCAATCACTGACGGCCGGTTGGATTTTGGCACCTGGGAGCGGATTTTTTATGGAGAGTTCGATGGGCGACGAAAAAAGAGGGTACTGGTGAAAATTATCGGTGAGTGATTTGCCACATTTATTCAAACCTTTATCAAAGATAGCCCGTTAGAGAAGGCTATCGTAGTAAGGCTTTTACCATACGGTAGACGGTTTGAAGGGAACGTTCATCAGCTTTTTTTATCAATTCAGATATCTTGGTTATAAGCGCCTTCCTTCCGAGTTCATGCTCGAAGTCCAATAGGTCAGAAACGTTGATTCTCAAGGCGGCTGCGATCTTATCCAATACCTCAACGGATATGTTGGCTTGGCCGCGTTCGACCTCACCCAAATATTTCCCGCTAATATTGGCCTTCTCGGCTAACTGTTCCTGCGAATAGTCATTTTGCCGGCGCAGAGATCTAATCCGCCTACCCAATAGCACTTTGGTTTCAGCCATCATCCCTCCGATTTTTTCGCTTATTATCAGGGAAATAAAACGAGGGAGACACCTTCTATAAGTTCTAAAATTATTTACAAACATACCTATTAGAACTATTTAGTCACCATCCGTTCCTTTTTTCCTTTGCTTAACCACAGATAATTACATAAAGGACGTTGAGCATTAGACTCGCAATCCTGAAAAATGCTTCGGAAAAGGTCGAACGTTTCAATAGGATTGGTGTTCACTACGAGGCCGTTTACCATCATGTGATCCGTAGACGGCTGGCTATCAGTGAAATCTATAATAACGAATACATTGATTGTCTTGTTGCCGGTTTGATTTCATTTGATATGCAACGGATGATGGGGAAAAAGAAATACCTTGCTGGTGGCGACGAATCGTGGGCGGTCAGGCTTAAAAACAAACTGGACGCACATCGATCTGAACTTGATCTTCTATTCACGAATAGAATTCAGGACATAGACCTTGAAAAGGAAGGTTTAAGGACCACCATAGCCTCTATTTTCGATGATCTATCTAAACCTGGCCTTGATGGGTTGAGCAAACGGAACGTTAAAGAATCCTTTCCGGTAGGCGCTTCAAAGATTCTGCATTTTTTAATTCCCGACCTGTTTGTCATTGTTGATAGCAACGCCAGACGAGAACTCGCGCTCTACCACGATTTTCCAAAGTCTAAAATGGACGGACACCTTTACCATCAGGCGATGAAAACCTATCAATTGGAATTATTTGCCTGGAAGGATCGCTATAGCGATAACGAATTTGACAGACTTATCGAGACAGATGGGGTATGGCGTCTCTATTGCGGTGAAAGGTCGACCCCAATTCCACGAATCATCGATAAATGCACTTTTGTAGGAAGGGAGTATTATTAAAAGAAATTACGTCATCTTCAATTCATTTCAATTTTTGTGTGGTAACCTCTTATTGATTTCATAATTGTATCCAAATTTGTCAACGGTATTCTGGATTTCCGAGTACCTGTGTCATTGGACCTCGGCTTTTCAGATAAAATAAAATCATTTAGAGCTTCTTCAGTACTCTTGTTGTCTGAAAAAACAGTAAAAGTGCAACGTCCTTTAGATTTTGCTGCAAGGACAAGTTTATAATCTCCCATTTGGAAATTAACACTTTTTTTATACTCATTGATATTGCAGTTTAGATTCAGGCTTTCAAGCTCGGGAATAATCTCGTTCAATAGTAGCTTTGTTTTTGAATCGTTATCATGACTATACTCTTTTGTTTTCCAGGGTGGAACTTTATCAGTTTTAGTTATCGAACTTTTGGTGTTTGAGGAAGACGGCGGCTGCTTAATTGTAACATTAATTTCAACATCACTAAGAGCTTTATCTATAATTTCCGAACCATATTCGGCAAATTCATCTTTTAAGAATTGTAATATCTTATTTTTAGTGGTTTCCGATGGCAGTTCCCTTTTTAGTCTTTTTAGATTGTTGCGAGCGTCAAATTTTCCAATTAATTTATTGATGTATGGGACATAGGACTCGTTTTTGAAATCGTTTTTATTAAATAGCTTTATAAAGTCTACCCCTTTTTCAGACTCATTTTCAAAGCTAAATTTCTCTAAAACTAAAGGTTCTTGTCGTTTATTAAATGGGTCATCGTAATACAAATGAATTTGGTTTCCGATAAGCAGACCAAATTCAGTTTTCATTTGCCTCATAACTATTTCGAATCGGTGGGTTTGGTCTTCTTGGTTTTCTGAATGGACAGTAATTTGGTAATTATGGCAGTCTTCTTCTGCCCAAACGGATTGAAACCGAGTGCAGATGCATACATCTTGAGATCCGGTGAACTCATCGATTCAAGATCAGCCTTGGAATACGGCCCATCTGCAACCAATTTATCCTTCCTTTCTTCCTTCTGGGCCTTGGTCAATCTTTTGGATAATTTGTGGCGGACGGTTTCGGTGACCATGGCGGGAGATTTCGCTATGATGATGTTATTGATCAGATTGTTTAGTTCGGTCATGCGGATTTCTAAAGCTGCAACACGAATTCCCAAATTTTCGATGGTTTCTTGATCAGTCATGGAAAGTTCCTTTCTTTGATTTGCTGGTTCGGTGAATTCAATCATCTACATTCTGAATTGAAATCGACTCTGGCTGGATTCCGTCTTCTTCCTCCAACCCCTGAACGAAAATTTCGGCATCGCTCTCATTATGGAATTTGTCAGATACGGCGATGCCATCAACTACCACTACAAACTTTTTACTCATCGACCCTCCTTTCATTTTGATCCTTAATGATTGACGTTGAGCAGACATCAACTGTCGTGTGGCAGCCGCCTAATAGAGGAACAAAGGAAGATCAACACGAGATGTAAAATTTTTGAAATTCTTATTTGATGTGAATTCGGGTAGATAGGTTGGTATAGAGGAAATTTATGGTAGATATTCAGAAGGGGTATTTTGGACGGTCAGGAATAAACGAAATCGATTATTCGTAAATGGCTGGTAAAGGTGGGTTTCTGAAAAATCGCGGGTTAATTGTTAAATTCGGCAGGGTCTGGTGCAAAAAATCCTAATCGGAAAAATGTGCGGCAATTCGAAAGGACGATATCACGACTTTTTAAAGGCCTTACTGACTTTGAATAAGTTGGAGTAAATCCAATCCCACGAAATTGAAATGCGCCTGATATAGATGATTCGTATCTGGCGTTTAGAACGGATCTAAATTAAAATGGCCGACTACAATATATGGTGGTCGGCCTTTTTTATTTATAATTCCAGAGACATAGCAGTAATGTCAAGGTTCGCGATCCTTGTCCTATGTCGCGTCTATCTCATGATTCAGATGCAATCGATTCCTTTCACCATATTTAATGGGGTTATGCTGAAATATAAATGATTGGCCGGAAACTGCAAGTTAGATTCGATTTTGCCAGCAAGACGGGTAGTGACGTTCAAGTGGTCAGGGAAGCTGCGGGAGAAAATAAATGGAAAATAACCGACGAAAACATCCCCGCAATGCCTCATACATTATTGGAAAATATAAGGTGCTGGAAGGAACATTTCGTGATGTAATCAAAAACATCGGTGCTGGTGGCTTGTCTGTTCGAACCAATAGGAAGGTAGCCGTTGGTCAGCCAATTACGATTAAGTTTCCATTGTTTAATTTTGATAGTATGATGAAGGTAACTGGTAGGATTGTTCGCCGGGATCTTGCCGGATTTGCCGTTACATTTAACGAGCCAATTCACGGACTGGTCTGCAAGGAAGGCCATTTCCCAGAAATTGTTAATGAGAGGGACCGATAAACCCAGGGTGCCACCGAATTTAGGCCTGGCCACATGGTTTGTTCTGACAGCGATCAACAAGGCGATGTTCCTTCATACCCGGCAGTTAATGGACGCAAGAAAGTTATTTATTCATGGACGTCCGTAGCTACCCTGAAAACTGCCGGCTCCCGTCCCGTGCCCCGAAATTTCGACTTGACAACGGCCGCCAGCGGTCGGTACTTTGCTATTATCTTTTCGGCCGATTCAGGCCGGTACTACTATGGTGGGCATATAAATCGGCAGGGCACAATTCGGGGGGGAGATGAAATGGTTTCGAAAAGCGATTTCATAGTGCGCTATCCCTTCCGGAGCAACAAGGCAAAAGGGGGGTATCAGAATGTTCAAGAAGCTTATGATTCTCGGCGCGGCCGCGGCCATGTTCGCCGCCACGGACGCCAATGCTGCCGACTTTTACGGCACGTTGGCCAAAATCAAGGAAACCGGCACGATCGTCCTCGGTCACCGCGAATCGTCGGTGCCCTTCGCCTACATCGGCCCGGAAGGCAAGCCGATCGGCTATTCCATGGATCTGTGCATGGAGGCCGTGGAAGCCATTGAGGCGGAACTCGGCATGAAACTCAATGTCAAGCTCGTTCCGGTCACGCCGCAAACCCGCATTCCGCTCATCGCAAACGGCAACATCAACATCGAATGCGGCTCGACCACCAACAACCTGACCCGTCAGCAGCAGGTCGACTACGCCTACACGACCTTCATCACCGGCACCAAAATCCTCACCAAAAAGGGCTCCGGGATCAAGGAAGTCGAAGATCTGGCCGGAAAGGCGATCGCTTTGGCGCAGGGCACCACCAACGAACGCGCGATCAAGGAAAGCATCGAAAAGCTCGGCATCAAGGACGTCAAGGTCCTCAGCGTGAAGGATCACGCCGAAGGGCTTCTGGCGCTGGAAACCGACCGCGTCGACGCATATTCCACCGACCACATCCTGCTGTTCGGCCTGATCGCGAAATCCAAAAACCCGGCTGCCTACGAAGTCGTCGGCCGGTTCCTGTCGTTCGACCCCTATGCCCTGATGCTGCCGCGCGACGATTCGGCCATACGCCTGGTCGTCAACCGCACGCTCGCCGGCCTGTTCCGCTCGGGCGAAATCAAGGACATCTACAACAAGTGGTTTATGAGCGACATCCCTGGCAGTCAAGCCCTTATGGTTCCCATGGGCGACACGTTGGAAACGAACTTCGCGGTTCAAGCGTTTCCCAAGTAAGCGCATCACGCACGGACGCCGCCCACGGGGCGGCCTCCGTGCGACATATGGTCTACGACCTGAAAGCCATTCATGAATTACAACTGGAATTGGGCCATCCTTATCGAAGCGCCCTATTTCGATTGGCTGGTGTCCGGACTCGGCTGGACCCTGCTGGTCTCCGCGCTGGGGTGGATCATCGCGTTTTCCCTCGGTTCGCTGATCGGCGTCATCCGAACCTTGCCCAGCAAACCCCTTCGCCTGTTCGGTATGGCCTACGTGGAGCTATTCCGCAATGTTCCTTTGCTGGTGCAGATGTTCATCTGGTTCTACGTACTGCCGGAGCTCGTTGGTGAGGATCTTGGTCGTTGGATGAAGCGGGACATGCCGTTTCCCGAAGCCACCAGCGCCATTCTATGCCTGGGCACCTACACCGCGTCGCGTGTCGCCGAGCAGGTTCGCGCCGGCATCGAATCGATCCCGCGCGGCCAGAGCATGGCCGGTTACGCCATGGGACTGACCACGAAGCAGGTGTACCGCTACCTGCTGATCCCGGTGGGCTATCGGATCATTGTGCCGCCGATGACATCGGAATTCCTGACCATCTTCAAGAATTCCTCGCTCGCGCTGACCATTGGCGTCGCCGAGGTGCTCTATCAAGCGCGCCAGATCGAAAATTATACCTTCCAGGGATTCGAGGCGTTCACGGCCGCGACGCTGATCTATCTGGTAATCACCATGATCGTGGTGTTCATTACGGACCGCGTCGAAGCCAAAGCCCGCATTCCCGGGTACGGCGTGCAGGGGAAAACGTGATGCTGGCTGCTTTTGATTTCGGCGTAATTGGGCGCAACCTGCCGTATCTTTGGGAAGGCATGCAACTCAGCCTTCTGCTGACCGGCCTCTCGGCCTGCGGCAGTATCGTTCTCGGCACCATTCTGGCCCTCATGCGGCTCTCGGGTATCAAGCTGTTTCAGTGGATCGGCGCGGTCTGGGTCAACTTCTTCCGTTCCCTGCCACTGCTGCTCGTGATCTTCTGGTTTTATTTCCTGGTGCCGGTCGTGGTTCAGCAGCAAGTGGACGCTTTTCAATCCGCGCTGATCGGCTTCGTTCTGTTCGAAGCGGCCTACTACTGTGAGATCATGCGCTCGGGTATCCTTAGCATTTCGCGCGGGCAGGCATGGGCCGGTTACGCGCTGGGGCTGCGCTATTCTCAGACCATGCGCTACATCGTGCTGCCGCAGGCGTTCCGCAACATGCTGCCGATCCTGCTGACGCAGACGATTATTTTGTTCCAGGACACCTCGCTGGTTTTCGTGGTCGGCTTGGCCGACTTCATGACCTCGGCTGTAAACGTGGCGCAGCGTGACTCGCGTCTGATCGAACTCTATGTCTTCGCGGCCTTCGTCTACTTGGTGATGTGCTATTTCGGGTCGCTTTATGTCAAACACCTTCAGCAAAAGATGCACCGATGATTGATATTCAAAATGTCAACAAGTGGTTCGACGACTTCCACGTCTTGAAGAACATTTCGATGAGCGTGGCGAAGGGCGAAGTCATCGTTGTTTGCGGGCCGTCGGGCTCGGGCAAGAGCACGCTGATCAAGTGCGTCAACGGCCTGGAGCCGTTCCAGAAAGGCACGATCACTGTGAACGACGTTTCCGTCGGCGCAAAGGATACCAACCTGCCGGAGTTGCGGTCCCACATCGGTATGGTGTTCCAAAACTTTGAGTTATTCCCACACATGACGGCGATGCAGAACATCTGTCTCTCGCAGCTCAAGGTGCTGGGTCGCTCTCAGTCGGAGGCCCAGGACCGTGCCAACACGCTGCTTGACCGCGTCGGGCTCGAAGGTTTGGGCTTCAAGTATTCTTCCGAACTTTCGGGCGGTCAGCAACAGCGTGTGGCCATCGCCCGTGCGCTGGCCATGGATCCGTTCGCCATGCTGTTCGATGAGCCCACCTCCGCGCTCGATCCTGAAATGATCAACGAAGTGCTGGAAGTGATGCAGGAACTGGCCCGCGACGACGGCATGACCATGATGGTGGTGACCCACGAAATGGGATTCGCACGACGCGTGGCCGACCGGGTAATTTTCATGGATGAGGGCGAAATCGTCGAGGACGCCAATACAGATGACTTCTTCGGGACGCCGCGCAGCGACCGCGCCCAACTATTTCTGTCGAAGATCCTTCAACACTGACGCACACCTTCAAACACCCCCATTCATGTTATCGGCATGATGCATTGCCAATTGGTTTGGATCAGGGCTCAATTGCCGAAAAGGTATATACCGTCGTTTCTCAGGTTTTCAACACCTCGATCCACCGTCGGCACGTGAACGATGCCGTCATCCTCGCTGACCATAATAAACGTGGGGGAAAGTCTTTAGAAAAAATGCTATGGCCGATATATGCGATGACTATGATACGCGGTCGTGGTAGATCATCACCGCCGAATCCGGAGGTGCCTTCCAAAGCGATATTGCCGACCGTGCATGCCCCTCCCGTAATTAGGGCATCCGGGCCTACCCGCTTTCTCACCCGGCTGGTTGCCGAGGCACCAACGCAGCGAAGCGGCTGTTGCTGCTTCCGCTGATAAGGGCCTTTAGCTTAGAGTACAAACATGCATTTTTTGCTTGGTCAACAGGTGAACTGGGAAGCCACGACATGTTGTATGTTGTGGATAAACATTGAAATTACAAAGAGATAGCAGCTATCTGTCGTTCAGGAATTAGTGTGGTACGATCTGGCTATTCCGATTTACTCCAAAAGTCGAGATGCACCCATACATAAATAATTCGAACCTGTCTATCATAGGATGATCTGCTACCGACATTCTGGACTGCCGGTTCGTTTTTCCCGGTCTTTCCTGATGTCCTCTACGGTCTTTAGGATTGACTCTTGAGCTTCGGTCTTTTCCTTTTCTGTCATACCGGGTTTACTTTCCCGTTGTGCGCGGTAGGCTTCAGCCTCATCAATTCGGCCAGCATCACGCAGAACTGCCTCACGTTCTAATTTAGCCATCTCTGCGGTTACACCTCCACCTTTGGCAGCTTCATCAATCACCTGCAGGGCTTCATCTGTCTGGCAATCGACTGCCAATTTGATGCTTTTGCCGATAGCACAGGCAGAGATAGATGCAGCAACAGCTATCAGAAAAACAACTTTTATAAAGTTAACCATGAGTTCCTCCTTGATTATAAACCCGAATGTTACACGGTATTGTTCGTAACTTAGGTGTTTCGTTTAACGTGTCGTCCTGAAACCGTCGTCCCAAACTAAGGCTCTGTAGCAAGGCCCGATCGTGTCGCTGCATTCGGAGGCGTGCACGGCTAAAAGGAGCACCTTCTGCCCATCCACATCCACCACTCGCCACTTGTGCGCAAGAAATTCGTAGACTTTTCCGTCAACGATCACCCATAGATATGTCCCGCCTGTGCCACCCCACAGGGACGCCGCAGTTGAGCATGAGAATTGAGATGCGTCTACGATTTCTTCCGGCCGAGCCATCACCTGTGAAGTCATGCAATGTGATGGCCTGCTCCGTTGCGTTGAACTTGCCATCATCAAGTTCGGTGCATTGACTTTTGGCCTTCTGGACAATCTCGGGTGCAGTAGATACCAACTCTGCGCCCAATGCGTTTGATGAAAAGCATAAAACAAAAATGGTGATATACAGCGTGACCTTCATTTCGAATTTCACCTACTTTGTCAGCATGTTCTTTCCGAATTATGCGGCAAAAGGCTCCGAAAAACCTTTCCGCACCCCTATTTGCCCGTTTCAAATGCCTCTCATTTGCCTTGAAAGCTCGTAAACAAGAAAAAACCGCTCAACAAGGCGTAGGTTCACCATCCGAGCCTATCAGAACCTCATTTCGGTTCATTTCAAGCATACCAAACCTGCCGGCAATTTCCAATCTGTCTCTAAGCCTATGCCTGTTCAATGCTTCCATACTCAACAAAACATTGCAATGACACCTCTCTCCTCATAACTGATGGATTTGATGTTATTGGACCATTTTCAAGTACTGAGCGTGTTCGATCTTATTAAAAACTACCATTTACCTACCATTATATCCTGATCAGTCTATCAAAATAGGCGTATTGATCTCAGGACGACCGTGATTATTATAACCTTTATAAGTTATTTGACTTTCCTAATACCTTAATCCATTCTAACACTTAAATTGTGAAGGAGGCAAAATGATGCAGAAACGTTCGTTCATGAATTTCCAGGTGTTATTAGTTTTTTTTCTCATGCTGGGAGTACTCGCAGCCTGTAGCAGCGATGATGCAGAAAATATTGTAGAGGAAATCTTACCCGCTACCAATGTCAGGGCCATCCATCTGTCACCGGATGCACCTGAAGTGGACATCGACTACGAGTTGGTCGAAGTCCAAGAGACCATCGTCGGATTAGCTTACAAAGAAGCTTCTCCCTACACGGAGGTTAGTACTGGTACGGTCAAGGTGACTTTTAAACGTGCCAGTGACGGTGAAGCGCTTGGCAGTATCGAAGATCCCTTATTTGCCAGTGACATCGACAACACCGTTTACGCTGTTAACTTCGCCGCCAACCTGGAATTTATTCAGTCGGAAGATGATCGAACCGGGGATGCGGATAACGCGACGGTTCGTTTCGTGCACGCCGCCCCAGACGCGCCGCAAGTAGACGTTAAAACCGATGCTGCGGATGGACCTGCGGTATTCTCCGGAGTTGCTTTCAAGGACATTACCGATTACACGACCGTCCCCCCAGGTGATTATGTTTTTGTAGTAACTGCGGCTGGCGATACCGAAAATGCTGTGGTCACCTTTGAATCGGTGACACTGGATGCGGGCGGCCAATACACGATCGTCGCGTTAGGGACCCTCGATGCGGACGATGACTACGATTTTGGCGTCAGGGTGTTCATTGACTCGGGCAATGGTGACAGTTTCGTTGATCTGACGATTGCAGAATAAGGATACGTCGCACATGTCTTACAGGCCGACGATATTGGGGGTTTAGCCGTGCGTGGGTCCTACCCCCTTATAATGCATTCATCATCAGTTTTTACCTACCTATCATGGAGGGCGGCATGAAGAAATTAAAAATGAGTCTCCTATTCTCTATTAGCAGCGGCACTTATATTAGGGCTGGTTGCCTGTGAAAAAGAAGGTCCCATGGAAAAAGCCGGTAAGCAGGTTGACGAGGCCGTTGAAAAAACCGAAGAAGCCATCAAAGAAAAGACCGAATAGCTAAACACCGCGTGACTACAAAACAATTTCGGATGGTTTTCTCTGCCGTACCTTTTATTTAATCGTATCTTGTACTTGAGACTAAGGCGGTCGTATTGCCAAATATCATGGCGATGACCGCCTTTAGTTTGATGTGTTGAACTTATTTGGAAGGGAACGTTGCAATAATTTGCCGGATAAATCAAAAAAATGTGTATACAACGGAATTTTGAATCGTGAGCTTTGAAATGAACAGCTTAATCGTATTCAGCCGAATGCAGTTTTCGTGGATTGCATTGTATTGGCCAGTAATGGTAGTTGTAATGATAGCACTTTTGCGTCAACTATCACGCTGAAGTAAATTCTACAGATCGAGTTCAATTCGATAAATCATTAAGCGGCGCCTGGTTACGCGACACCATATTTGAAAAATGAAAAAGAGTTTTCAAAAAAAATGTGGCCTGAGACACGATAGAATTTACCAACTGTCACCGCTAAAATGGCTCCCGATTTTTGTTTTACTGGCATTATTTGTCAGCGCATGCACAACCTTACAGCCGGTCCAACTGCCCGATGAACATACGCTGCCGCCGAGTGATGCACCGCTATGGCAGTCGCTGGAATCGATTCGGCCCGATAACTGGTTTGTGCTGCTCAATGACGGTAAGAGTGCGCTCGACTGGCGACTCACTGCCATTGACAGTGCAGTCGAAAGTATCGATCTGCAAACTTTTCTTTGGGATTTCGACACGGCTGGTTCACTCATACTCGACCGTCTTGTATCTGCTGCGGACCGAGGCGTGCTGGTCAGAATTTTAATCGATGATACGTTTCTCATCTCCGAAGATCGGATGCTGGTGGCCCTGGCAGAACATCCGGAAATTGAGTACCGTGTGTTCAATCCATTCAAACAACGGGCCAGCGGATTCGTTTCTCGGCAGCTTTTTAACCTCAATGAGTTCCACCGTCTCGATCATCGGATGCACAACAAGTCCATGATTGTTGACAATCGAATAGCAATTGTTGGCGGCCGAAATCTTGCCGACGAGTATTTCGGTCTACATAGCGAGGCCAATTTTCGCGATCTTGAGCTTCTTGCAGGTGGTCCCATCGTCCAGGAGATTAGCACCTCTTTCGACGACTACTTCAACGACGATTGGTCATTGCCCATTGATATGGTGACCCATATCAAACCCAACTATGTCGATCTCGATGCTGCGCGCCACGTAAGGGATCCTGGGGCCTACGAATATGAAGAAATATCTGAGGGAGCAAGGTGGCAGCTTTGGGAAAAGGCCGTGCGAGAGGCGTTTCAGGGTGACGCATTTCTTTTTGTGGATAAACCACCGGTCGAGAACCCTGCTGCCGAAGAAAGCGAACCGGTACAACTTGCCAAACAGTTGATTGAATTGTTTGACAAAGCCGAAGAAGAAATTCTAATCATTTCCGCCTACCTGATTCCATCAATTAATCTGGAGGGGGCGATCGAGCGTGCTGTCCAGCGCGGGGTCGATGTGCGCATACTGACCAACTCGATTCGCTCGAACAACCACCTTGCGGCCCACAGTGCCTATCGAAAACACATCAATGAACTGTTGGCAGACGGTGCCCAACTGCACGAAGTCCGGATAGACGCGCGCGATCGGCATTTCTACATGTTCCCGCCGACAGACAAGAAATCCCTGGCGCTGCACGCCAAGGCATTGGTTATAGACAAGGATAAAGTGTTCATCGGCAGCGCGAACCTGGACCCGCGATCTCTGAGGCTTAATACCGAGATGGGGCTTTTGGTATACAGCGAGGCACTCAATGCTAAGGTCCGCTCAATGGTCGAACGCGATTTTTCACAGGCAAATGCTTGGCATCTGAGGTTCGACGAAGAAGGCTACGTGATCTGGGTATCCGAAAATGTTGTGCTGACATCACAGCCGGCAGAATCCTTTATGCAACGGATAGAGGACTGGTTTTTCATGCATCTTCCCATTGAGGATGAAATGTAATTAGCAATTTGATATTTTTTTTAAAGCGGACATCTGCCTCTGTAACATTGTTGATAATGCTATATATAGAATGCTTTGTTTCCGAATCGGCGGCGATAGGGGCAAATAGCATTAAAGTTGTAGTTAGTTACCAAACTGATAGCCCAAAAGAAAGAGGAAGGTCGAATCCCACTTAGATTCGGCTTCAGGCGAGGGCTCATTTTGATAGTCGTAGTTATACTGTAGGGTGGTTATCAGCCCTTTGTAGATCGGAAATCGTAACCCCTGACGCGTATTAATTTTCCAATTGCTTCCATTTTCTAAACTGATAAAACCGTTGTTTGAATGAAATAGCTGAACAAATTCATTGAAAAAGAACTGGTCATAGTTAACTAACCATTGCGCTGCAGGAAACTCTTTGTTTTCAGCGATCATGTAATCTTCGAAAATGTAAGATACTCCCAGCTGATGCGGATAAGTTTAAATCGTCGGACTCGAAGAATTGGTGACCGACGCCGGCTCCGAAGGTGGACCTCAGGTCAAGATCGGCAAACTCATCGTGTTCAAACAGGGTATTGGCGTTGAAGAACCATTTGGGTTGAAAAAAATAGTCGTACAACCCATATGCCTTCCAATTCGAGGCAGTGACATCATCATCTGCCTTTTCCCTGTTATAGGCACCACCAATAGTAAACCGCTGTTGTTCAGTGCGGGCAATCAATTCTGCATCCAATCGATTCTGATCAGTGTCAGCGTTACCCTTCGTACTTGTGATACCCACGTTTGCGCGACCCAAGAATTGTATCGGTGGCTTTGGTTCCTTATAGATACTTTTGACGGTTGAAAGGGATACCCCTCCCGTAGATGGTGCTGTTTCCAGGCGCTTATCGTCATCGATCAGTCGGCCAAAGAAGACCTTGTCCTCACTCGTCTTTCCATCGTCAAAAGTGATCACGACCGGTTGATCAGTGGTCATACGATCCACCTGATCCGATTGAATGCTTATCTCTCCTGCATACTCAGTTTCAAATACAAGTGTGCCTTCTTCCAACTGAACAAATTCTCCAGTCAGTTTGTCACCATTTTTAAGAACGATTTCATCCGCTGAAACACCCATGATCGTCGTGAAACTAAGTACAATAAACCATGAAGTGAAAGTTATGATCTTATTCATTCGCAAATCCTCCTTTGCACCGATACAAAAATCAGCTCTCGAATGTTATTGAAACGAGCTCACCTTGTGCAACCATCGTCACTCCAATTCAATCCATATAAATAGCATTTAGAATGGATAGGAAATCTATCCACGACGGCGGCTCATGTCAATTAAAAGGATGCATAGGTAGCAATGGGAACTTGCAGTACAGACTCACACAGTTGTTTGACGTCGTTTCGACTCATCCCTTTGATACCGCTCAATTCGCCGATGAATGCGGTAAAACGGGGACCATAACCGGTGGCCTTTTCCTGAGGCACCTTTGCTTTGACAGTCCTACCGCAGTTGGGACAATCGCATTGCTGGAGGATAAAGTGGCTGATTTCCATATCAATTTCGGGCAGTTCGATGTGTTGATGCACGTAGAACGGCTGCATTTGATTTTTGTCGAAGGTTGAATGCCCACATATACAACGCTCCGGCACCAACCACTGACTTTCAGTTGGGTCCAGAACCTGTTGCTGGTGCGGTTTATGACCTTTTTGGCCGCCTTTGGCATTGGTACTCTTTTTCTTTGTTCGCTTTTTTCTGGTAAAAGGTGGATCAGATGATGGCGGTTTGCTGGAGTTGTGCGAATTTTTCTTTGTCTGGACTTCCAGCTTTTCGATCCGCTTCTCATGAGATTCGACCCGTTGCTGCATGTCGTGAAGGGCTTGCTCCAGGTACAAAATGTACCGTCGCACAGCTTCCGGCGTCAGGTGCCAATCGAGATCAGAAAAAGGTCTTTTGAGTGCCATGAACAATTCCATAATCAAGTTAATGATCTATTACTACATTATGCCAGTAACATGGTGAGGCAGGAATGTCCAGAGCTTTTAAAATATACTACTGCAGGTTGCAGAAATTACTAATCACGAGCATCTAATATTACCCTGTGAACGCGTACAAAAAATTTATCATTTCTTTCACCTTGTACAACGTTGCCATTTCGTAAATGTTCTATGAATGATTGATCATCGGTGATATCATGAATGGCACTTTTTTTTGTGTTTATGGTATTTTTAATTTTTGCTTGTGATAAAATAAACTCAATCAGCTTTGAAGGTGACTCAGCAAGGCTAGACTTACTCGGAGTGAGACCACGCCGCCATGCATATTTTTTTGGGTCATTGTTAAAAGGAGGGAGTGGAGTAGGTGTGTTGATTTTAAATTCAATATTGTTGTCTATATGGAAACTGGCCGTCAAGCCATCAAGGCGGGAATCCCATTTGAAGTAGATATGCTGACCGCGTTTTGTGTTAACTGTCCAAGTATTTGGTATCTGATACTTATTGATAAATTCTTCGTAAAGGTCCTTGTTATCAATATCGATCATAAAAATTTCGAATTTTGGACAGACAAGGTGACTGACGTAAAGGTACTTGCTTTGAATTTTCTCATCGAAAAGTGAGCGAATTTCTGATGGGTTTAACTGACTATCCTTAGTATAATTGGTCCATTTACAAGAGGGTAGAAGACGCTTTTCGACTGAATTCCAGTAGGATGGGATACAATAAATTTTGTGGTTATAGTAATTTTCGACACGATTTAAGATAGTTGTATATTTAGTCTGATTCATTATTTTCTCCATGTTAGTATTTTTAGAGGTCATCCAACGCTGTGTTTTAACCCACCATGGAGTTTATGGGTGATCAAGATGTGGCCAGACATCTGATCCACAGCGAGGACGACGATGAGGAGCATGAAGCTCAGGACAGCTGTACAATTAGGTTGGCCATTTTGAGCATGATCCTGAAATTTTTATTTTCCAAGGTTTTGAAGATTGATGGTATGGCCGGTATCAATTATGGTACCGGCCATTTCAATTTATCCGTCTTTAGAGACTGCTATTTGTTCTGGCCTATAATATTTCCCATCAACCATAACCAACTCTCCTTCTTTGACCAATTGCGATAAAGTATACTCGAATTCTGCCTCTGAAGACGGCATACACGAGGTCATAGTTTCTCCGGAAAAACGAAGTGCCCTGTACAGTAATTCACGCAACTGGAAATAGGAATTTTTGAAATCAGCTTCTATGGTAAATAATGGGAGGTGCATTTTTTGATTGGATAAAAATTTTTCAAATTCTTTAACCAAATTTGCACTTACTTCAGATAATTCCAAACATTCTTTTGCGGCTTTAGAAAGAGATTCTGCCTCTTCTCCCAGTTTATTAATAATTGGCTCTATTTTTTTAAAGTCGTTGTTTTTACTCAGTTGGACTTTTTGGTCATTAATTATGGTTTTGTAATTCTTACACATGCTACGAAAATCTTCATTTTTTTCCATGTACATAAAGAGACGATCGGTTAGATTTTTCATTTTAAATCTCCATAATAGAAGGTTAGGTAGAAGTAGCGGTCCCGCAACCGCTACTTGACGAAATACGATTGGGTGGAATAATTAAACAATCATAGCGGGCCTCCTTTGGTTAGTAGGTTTAAGGGACGTAGAAGTGCCATCCGGCGTTTGCCGATTGGCGATCTGAAATTGTTTGTGGTTTTTAAAGGGGATCGAGAATGTTACTGAAAATGCACTAAAAGGAGGGAAATTTTTATTCTGCGTTTGTATTCATCAACGACGATGAATCTGGCCTGCATCATGACTATGAAGTCTGGCTGGAAAAGGTTGCTCCCCACGCCCCGGTTTCTCAGTATCGGCACAATGTGGGCGAAGACAATGCCGACGCCCACATGAAACGCCAGATCATGGGACGCGAAGTCGTGGTGGCCATCACCGACGGCCGGCTGGATTTCGGAACCTGGGAACGGATTTTCTACGGCGAGTTTGACGGACGGCGCAAAAAACGGGTGCTCGTTAAAATTATTGGGGATTAGGTTGGGGGCTGTGTTTTGGATCGAAGCGGTTTAATCGATTCATGTGACCGCCATTATTTTGCCGAGGCAGTTTTGTGCCGCAGCTGTTTTTTCAATTTCCGGCATTATTGTATAGTTGACGATTGTTGCCGGAGGTCTACCATGAACGACGGGTTTGTTTTTCAATGGCCCATGCTGCTGGTTATTCTGGCCGCCCTGCTCTATTTCGAGGTAATGCGCCGGCTGGACAAATACTGGGCCAACCGGACGCCCCTGTCAGATGAGGAGCGCCTGTGGAACCACGCTCGCAATCAGGGCATCAGCGAGTATGAGGTGTTCAAGCGGGCGGCGGCCACGTGGACGCTCAACCCGCAAATCGCCCATTCGGACTTCAATACCTATCTCAAGGAGGGCATTCTGCCCCACTATGTCCGCGACTACTTGCGCAAACTGAAGACCCTATAGGCGATCTTTTTCCAAGCCTCCGACAGAGGAGAACCACGATGATCGATACATTGAGAACACCGGAAGAACGCTTCGACGATTTGCCCGATTTCCCGTATACGCCCAGATACCTGGACAACTTGAAAGGCTTCGAGGGGCTTCGCCTGCATTACCTGGATGAAGGGCCTCAAGGGTCAGTGGCGACTTTCTTGTGCCTGCACGGTGAGCCGACCTGGAGTTATCTCTACCGCCGCATGATACCGGTTTTCACCCGGGCCGGGGGCCGCGTTGTTGCGCCCGATTTTTTCGGGTTCGGGCGGTCGGACAAGCCGGTTGACCCATCCGCCTACCATTTCGATTTCCACCGCAATACCCTGCTGGCCTTCATCAGGCAGTTGGATCTGACCGACATCACCCTGGTCTGCCAGGACTGGGGCGGGATTATCGGACTGACGCTGCCGATGGCGATGCCCGAGCGATTTTCACGTCTGCTGGTCATGAACACCACCCTCGGGTCCGGCGATCATCAGCTCTCCAAGGGATTTCTGAATTGGCGGGCCTGGGTCAAAAAGAACCCCGACCTCTCTCCGGGACGACTCCTCAAACGGAGCTGCCCCCAGCTTTCCCCGGCCGAATGCAGCGCTTACGATGCGCCGTTTCCCGATGGCCGTTATAAAACAGGCGTACGGCGCTTTCCGGAAATGGTGCCGGATCACGCCGATGCACCCGGCGCCCGGCTGTCCCGCGATGCCAGGCGCTGGCTTGGTCAATCATGGCGCGGCCAGTCGTTCATGGCCATCGGCATGCAGGATCCGGTGCTGGGTGCGCCGGTGATGCGGGCGTTGAAAAACGACATCCGCAACTGCCCTGACCCCATTGAAATCCACGAGGCGGGGCACTTTGTTCCCGAATGGGGTGAAGATGTCGCGAAAAGGGCCCTGGCGGCATTCAGTCGTTGAGAAACAGATTAAAATAGACTAAAACGACATCATCCATTATCCGAAATGACGCGATCATTTAAACGGCCCCGGCCGGACACCCGCATTGCTTGGCGTGCTGTCATGAAACCCATTTCCTGCCTGATCGTCTGCTTTTTCTGGTTCGTTGGCAGTGCTGCGACTCATCCGGCCATGGCGCAGGATGCCACCGCAGATCCGCTGATCAGCCTGACGGCCCAAAACGAACCCCTGGGCGATGTGCTTGAAACCATTACCCGGGACACCGGCTACCGCTTCAACCTCAACGGCAAGTGGAAGGCGTATCCGGTTAGTGCCACCATCAACGGTCTGCCGCTGGAAAAGGGGCTCAAGCGCCTGCTGCGCAGCCTGAACCACTCGATCGTCTGGGAGTCGGACAAGACCGTCACCATCATGGTGTTCGGCAAGGTCGACCCCGCCAATACAGACAGCGCCATTTCGTTTTCATCGCCGCCCCAGACCTACCAGGAAGAAAACGAACCGGCCGCCGAGACCGAGCCTGCACCGGCAGACGACCCGGAACCGGCCGACGCCGGTGCGGAAGCAGCCGAGACCGCAGTCGCTGGGGCAGAGGAAGCCAATCGTGAACCGGGCGAAGAAGCCTCAACCCCGGGAACGGTCATCCCGGTCGACACCTCCGCTGCGGAAGGCGCCGGGGCAGTCAATAAACCTGTCGTGGAATGACCCATGTACCGGCGATGCCGGCCAACCAGGCGGTGTGCATCGATTCCTCCCTGAATATTTTCAACGCCCTTCCCGCACTCCCAGTCCCTTCGTTTTGAGACTACGCTATAGCATTGTCAGGCTTCAGTGCTTAAATTGATCGAAAGTTACCGATCAGAAAAATTCACCGGCCATCAGTGCAAGCCATTCAGGCAACATCATCGCACAATCTGATGGCGGTGTACGATATGCCGATGGGCGAAGGGACGGTCCGGATGAACCTACTCGAATCAACCGATTTCATTGCACCCAGTCAGACTTCCACGAAAACACATGAGACCCTGGACACGCTGCGTTTTGATAACCGCTTCACCCGTGACCTGCCTGCCGATCCTGAGAATCAGAACCGGCGCCGTCAGGTAACGAGGGCGTGTTACTCCCTGGTCAAGCCCACCCCCGTGGCAGCGCCCCGACGGGTCGCCTATTCGCGGGAGGTGGCCGATCTGTTGGGTCTTTCAATGCAAACCTGCGAATCCGATGCGTTCGCCCAGGTGTTCACCGGCAACCGCCTGCTGCCGGGTATGCAACCCTTCGCCATGTGCTACGGCGGTCATCAGTTCGGCAACTGGGCCGGGCAACTGGGCGACGGCCGGGCCATCAACCTGGGCGAAATCGTCAATGGGCATTCGCAGCGCTGGATGCTTCAGTTGAAAGGGGCCGGCCCCACGCCTTATTCACGAACGGCCGACGGCCTGGCGGTGCTGCGCTCGTCGGTACGCGAGTTCCTGTGCAGCGAGGCCATGTTTCACCTGGGCGTGCCCACCACCCGCGCACTGAGCCTGACCCTGACCGGTGAGGAGGTGGAACGGGACATGTTTTACGACGGTCATCCCAAATTGGAACCGGGGGCCGTGGTCTGCCGGGTTTCGCCGTCATTTACACGCTTCGGCAGCTTCCAGATCTTTGCCGCCCGAGGTGAAATGGAGGTATTGAAGCAATTGGCGGACTATACCATTCGCACTGATTTTCCCCACCTGGGTGAACCGTCGCCGGATGTTTACCTGCGGTGGTTCGAGGAGGTGTGCCGCCGCACCGCCGAAATGATCGTCCATTGGATGCGTGTGGGATTCGTGCACGGCGTGATGAACACGGACAACATGTCCATTCTCGGCCTGACCATCGACTACGGCCCCTACGGCTGGTTGGAAAATTACGACCCCGACTGGACCCCCAACACGACTGACGCCGCCGGGCGCCGCTATCGTTTCGGCCACCAACCGGCCATTGCCCAGTGGAATCTTGCCCAGTTGGCCAACGCCATCCATCCCTTGATCGGGCAGGTCGAGCCCCTGCAGGCAGTGCTGGACGATTACGTGACCATTTACCAGGAGGGATGGCGGCAGATGATGTCTCGCAAGCTGGGGTTTAATGCATTCGATCCGGAAACGGACGAGGCCCTGATCGCTGAGTTGCTGGCCATTTTGCCCCTGGCCGAAACGGACATGACGATCTTCTTTCGCCGGCTCGCCCGGCTGGATGGGAATGATTCCTCCCTGGCGGCAGCCGAAGATGAAGCGCTCATGGCCCCGCTCATGGACGCCTATTACGTTCCCGACCAGTTGACGGTTGCCGTGTGCAGCCGGACCGCCAACTGGCTTCGAGGCTATCTGAAACGGGCCGGCCGGGACAACACCCCTTACCAAACCCGGCGCCGGCGCATGAACGCAGTCAACCCCAAATTTGTGCTGCGCAACTACATGGCTCAAATGGCCATCGACAAGGCCGAACAGGGCGATTTTTCGCTGATTCACGAACTGCTCGACCTGCTGCGCCGGCCCTACGACGACCAGCCGGAAAAGGAAGCCTTTGCCGCCAGACGGCCGGACTGGGCCCGCCATCGCCCCGGCTGTTCGATGCTTTCATGCAGTTCCTGAAACATCGAACCAGCGTCTGGAGGCTCAACGGGGTTGTGAAAAAAACGAACATCGAACATCCAATGCTGAGATCGCTTCGCTCCATCCGACCCTGAAAAAAGATAGAACACCCTGTTCGACCTTGGACGTTGGATATTCTGTTGTGGTACTTTGATAACCCGTCCTAAGATAAAAGGAGGACACCGTATGCGCGACAAAACCGAACCCAACAATCAGACCCAGGATCTGAAATGCCCTGAGTGCCGTGCCGAATTGAAGCGCCGCCGATCCCGCAATGCCGACGCGTGCGAGATGGTTTGCGGGGGATGCGGGCAGATCTTCGATGTGTGCGACGTGAACACGGTCGATCAGCTGAAAAAACAGGCACCTTGACAAATGCGTCGCGGGCGGTTGAAAATAAATGCGGTGACTTTGATAACTGTTCCCTTTCCGAATCGAGCCTAGCGAACCATGATCCGGACGATTACCGCCCTGCTCACGATTATTTTCTGCCTGATCGCCTTCGCACCGGTCCGGGCCCAGGAGTCCGCTGCGAACCACCCCCTCGATTCACACTTAACCGACAGCTACACCGAAGATCTGGACGCGCTGCTGGAGAGAAAATATATCCGCGTCCTGACCACCTACAACCGGACCAATTTCTTTCTGGCCAAGGGCAAGCTCCGTGGTTTCGAGTATGCCCTGCTCAGGCAATACCAGAAGGCCTTGAACAAGGGTGTCACCCGCAGGGAACTCCAGGTTGTTTTCGAGTTCATACCGGTCACCCGGGATCGCCTGATTCCCGACCTGGTCGACGGTTACGGAGACATCGCCGCTGCGGGCCTGACAGTCACCCCGGAGCGGCGGAAACAGATTGATTTCACCAAACCCTATCTGACCGACATCGATGAGGTGCTGGTCACGCACAAGTCGGTAGCACCCATTCAAGACGTCACGGCGCTTTCCGGACACAGCGTCTTCGTTCGCCTGAGCAGCAGCTATTACGAGAGCCTTCTGGACCTCAACCGGCAGTTGGGTGCACAGGGGCTGCGGCCGGTCAAGATCGTCCCGGCAGATGAAAACCTGGAAACCGAAGACATCCTGGAACTGGTCAATTCCGGGGCGATCGCGCGAACGGTCTGTGACAGCCACATTGCCGCCGCGTGGGCCGAAATTCTCACCGACATCCGGGTCGCCGGCGATGTGACCTTTCGAAGGGGCGGGGATATCGCCTGGGCCGTGCGTAAAACCAGCCCGGCGCTCAAGGCCAGCCTGGATCGTTTTGCCAAGACCCATCGTAAAGGGACCCGCCTGGGAAACATCTTTTTCAAGCGCTACTACGAAAATACGACCTGGATTAAAAACCCGCTGGCCGGGGATTCGGGCAAGCGGCTGGCGGCCTATGCTCCGCTGTTCAAGAAATATGCAGCCCGTTACGGATTCGACTGGCGTCTGATCGGCGCCATGGCCTTCCAGGAATCCGGCTTCGACCAGAGCAAAGTGAGCCCGCAGGGAGCGGTCGGCATCATGCAGATACGACCTGAAACCGCCGCCGACCCAAGGGTCGGGATTCCTGACATCAGCCGTGTGGAAAACAACATTCAGGCCGGGGTTAAGTACCTGAGTTTTTTACGAAACCACTACTACAACGATGCGGCGATCCTCCCCGGGACCAGGTGCGCTTCAGCCTGGCCGCTTACAACGCAGGCCCGGTGAAGATGCGCCGGGCCCGGACAAAGGCCGGCAAGATGCATCTGGACCCCAACCGGTGGTTTCGCAATGTGGAAATGGCCATGCTGAAAATCGTCGGCCAGGAGACCGTCCGCTATGTCAGCAACATCAATAAATACTACGTTATTTACAACAATGCCTACCAGCAGGTCGAGAAGCGGGAAGCGGCCATCCAGCGGGTCAAGAAATAGCCATGATTAAATTTATCCACAGCGCCGACATCCACCTGGACAGCCCGCTGCAGCGCCTCGAAGCTTACGAAGGGGCACCCGTCGAGGAAATACGCCAGGCGTCGAGACGGGCGTTTGAGAACCTGGTTGACCTGGCCATCGATGAAGCCGTGGATTTCGTGCTGATTGTCGGCGACCTGTTCGATGGCGATTGGAAAGATTACAACACCGGCCTTTATTTCATCAAGCAGGTCAGGCGGCTCAGCGAGACCCGGATTCAGGTGTTCATTATTTCGGGCAACCACGACGCGGCTGGCAAGATGACGCGAACCCTGCCGTATCCTGACAACGTCCACGTGTTATCATCCAGAAAACCCGAAACCCAAATCATCGAAGACCTGAAAGTGGCGGTTCACGGGCAAAGCTTTTCAAAGGTTGCCATTACGGACAACCTCGCCCTCGACTATCCGGACCCGGTTTCCGGGCATTTCAACATCGGCCTGCTGCACACCAGCCTCACCGGTAGGGAAGGGCACGAAAACTACGCCCCGTGCTCGCTCGATGACCTAATCAACAAAGGCTACGACTACTGGGCCCTGGGGCACGTACACCAGTTTGAGCGGGTTGCGGATGATCCGCCGGTCGTGTTTCCCGGGTGTGTCCAGGGACGCCACATTCGGGAGTCCGGCGCCAAGGGGTGTGTGCTGGTGACCGCGGAAGAGGGGACACCCCCTGAGATAACCCGTCACGACATCGATGTGATCCGCTGGGAACGGGTGCATGTCGATCTGGACGGCGTGACCCGCGTCGATGAGATCCTTGAACGGTTTCTGACGATCTTCGAAGACGTCATCGATCGGCATGATCCCAAACCGGTGATTGCCCGAGTGGAATTTGGCGGTGAAACAGACGTTCACGACCAGATCGCAGCCGACCCCGAACACCTCAAGCACGCGGTCCGGTCAATGGCGATTGCCCATTTTGGTGACCGGGCCTGGATCGAAAAAGTAAAAGTCAGAACCCAACCCAAGGTCAGGTCGGTTGCCGACCCGGGGCCATTGCGCGAGTTGAGCGCGCTGGTGGACGACCTGATGTCCAATGACCCGGAATTACTGGACCTGGGCAAGGCGTTGTCGACCCTTTTTCAAAAACTGCCGCCGGATTACCGCCAGGGGGACGCAAGGCTCCAGCCGGACGATCCGGAGCAGCTGCGCGAACTGGTGGCGCAGGCCCATGCGCTGCTGGTGAACAGCATGAAAAAGGAGGCCGCTGCGTCATGAAAATCAGGAGCATCCGGCTGGCCGCCTATGGACCTTTTACCGACGTGACCATTGATCTGCCCAACAGCGGACCGGATTTTCACATGCTGTTCGGACCCAACGAAGCGGGTAAAAGCTCGGCCTTGAAAGCTATCCGGCACATGCTTTTCGGCATACCGGCACGGGAACCGGTTAATTTTCTTCACGGCTACCCCAAGCTTCGCGTCGGGGCCAGGCTGGTTAACGGCAGCGGCGACGAAATCGAGTTTCTTCGCCGCAAGGGGCGAGCCAAAACATTGCGCGGCAAGGACGACGAAACCGTGCTGGACGATGACGCATTGGCTCATTTTCTGGGCGGTGTCAGCCCTGACGTGTTCGAGCAGATGTTTGCCATCGGCCACGACGACCTGATCCAGGGCGGTGAGGAGATCATATCCGGCAAAGGCAACATCGGGGAGGCCCTCTTCGCTGCCGGTGCGGGCCTGGTCCGGCTTCAGAACGTTCAAAAGGATCTTGAAAGCGCATGCGGCGCGCTCTTCAAGCCCAGCGGGTCGACGCCATCGATCAACCAGGCGATCAAGGCGATCAAGACCGCACGCCAGGAGCAAAAGGATGCCCTTTTGCTGCCAAAGACATGGAAGGCGCACCATCTCGAGCTGAGCGATGCCCAAAATCGGATGGATGAAGTAAAAGCAACGCTCGGGGCCCACAAACAAAGGCAGGCCAGGCTCGCGCGCATCCAAGAAGCGCTGCCGTCGATCGCCCGCAAAAAAGAGATCGACAGCGCCCTTGTGGCTTATCGGGGGGTGCCGGATCTTGCGGATGATTTCGGAGACAAGCGACGTGACGCGGAAAAAGAGCTGAAAATGGCTACCCGGGATGTGGCGCGTTCCCGGGACGCCATCGAGAAAATCAGCCGGGAGATAGACGCCCTGCCGGTTCACCAGGCCCTGCTTGAAAATGCCGCCGCCATCGAGTCGCTCCAGCAGGAGCTGGGCGGCTTTCGCAAAGCCCAGAAAGATCGGCCCGGACTCCATGGCCGCATGCGCACGCTGCAGAAACAGGCCGCCGACACGCTTGAGGAGATCAGCGCGGACATCTCGGGTGAGGCGTCCGGGGACTTCAAGCTGCCTCCATCGACCGTGGGTGAGATCCAGGAACTTGGAAAGGCCTACGAACGGTTGAGCGTCAGGCAGGAATCGGCCGCCGAGCAGCAGCGCAAACGCAAAATCCGGTTCAGCCAGCTGACCGATCAACGCCGCGCGATGGTGGCGCCCGTGGATGTGTCCCATCTCGAACATGCCCTGCAGGCAGCAATGGCGGCCGGCCCCATCGAAACCCAGATGGAAGAGATGCGTACCATCAGCGATGCGCTCGAGGGCGACCTGAACCGCACCCTGAAACGACAGGCGCTCTGGCATGGTGCATTGGCGGATATCGACGAACTGCCGCTGCCATCCAAAGCGACCATCGATCGGTTCGACGCCGGCTTTGACGCGCTACAGCGCGCGCTTGAAAAACAGCGCGAGGCAAAGGCCTCGACGGAAGGCGAGATCGCTGGGACCCAGGCCGATATTCAGGCCATCGATCGGACCCGGGAAGTGCCCACCGAAACGGATCTGAAAACCATCAGGGCCCTGCGGGACAAAGGGTGGGGGGTGATTCGACAGACGCTGGATGGCCAGGTGCCCCCACCGGAAGCATCCCGGGACTATTTAAGCCATTTTGAGGATGCCTCGGGCCTGCCGGATGCATTCGAAAAGAGCATGGTTCGGGCGGATCACGTCTCGGATCGTCTCCGGCGCGAAGCCGACCAGGTCAGCAAGAAAGGGTTGCTCGAAGCCCGGAAAGAGAAGTTGGAAAAAGCGCTTGCCGATGTGTCCGCGGCGCTTGAAACGTCTCTGGCGCAGCACCGTGAACTGGAAACCGGGTGGCAGCAGGTGTGGGAACCGGCGGGCATAACCCCGCAAACACCGAGGGAGATGCGGGGCTGGCTGGCCGAGATCGAATCACTGCGGGACAAACTGGCCGATTGGCGATCCGGAAAGCGCCAGTCGGAAACGCTTGCCGCCCGATTGGCGGCCCTCAAATCGGACCTGATGACGGCGCTCGAGGCCGCCGGGGTTCCCCGGGACCCAAAGCATCCGCTGTCCGGGCTGATACGGACGGCCCAGGCGCACATTAAGGCCCAAAGGGACCTCGAATCCGGGATCGCCGCTGCGGACAAGGAATTGATCCGCCTCGAGGCGGAGCTGGAGGAGGGGGCGTCAGCGGTTGCGGAGCTTGCGGATACCCTTTCCCGGTGGACAACCAGCTGGGAAAATAGTGTCAAAAAAATTGGCATCCGTGCCGAAGCCAATCCAACAGCGGCCCTGGCCGTCATTGAAAGCATCCGTGAATTCAGGAACAAAATTAGTGAAGCCGACGTGTTGCGCAAACGCATCGATGGTATCGACCGGGATTCGGCAGGTTTCACGTCCCGGGTGGATGAACTGGTCGAGGCCCTCGCACCGGATCTCAAAGCCGAATCCCGGGACCGGGCCGCCGAACTGCTTAATGGCCGGTTGACCCATGCCCGCAAAGATGAGTCCCGGCACGCAGGCCTCGTCGAACGGCTGGAATCGTCAAAAAAAGAGCTGGAAGATGCGCAGCGGCGACTTTTTGAATGCCAGGCGCTGATCGAATCCCTGTGCAAAGCGGCTCATTGCGCCAGTGCCGAACTGCTGGCCGAAACGGAAAAACGGGCCCGGGAACGCAAGGCCTTGGTCACCGATCTAAGCGGCATCGAGCAGCAGCTGCGCAGGTTGAGTGCCGGGGCAACGGTGGACGCCTTTATTGATGAGGCGTCGTCGATGGATGCCGACAGCATCGCTCCTGAACTTCAGGAGCTGGATGAGGCAACGCAAGCCCTGGAAAAGGAGCGTTCGGCGCTCGACCAGCAAATCGGTGCCCTGAACGCCAGGCTCGAACAGATGGACGGCAGATCCGCGGCTGCCATGCACGCCGAGAATGCCGAGCGCCTGCTGGCCGACCTCGAGTCGGACGTCGAAAAATACGCCCGCTTGAAAATTGCATCGATCATTCTTTCCCGAACCGTCGAGCAGTACCGCGAAAAGCACCAGGGGCCGCTGATCTCACGGGCCAGCCAGCTGTTCTCACAGATGACCCTCGGCGCCTTCAGCCGGCTGCGGGCGGATTACGATGAACGGGGCAACCCGGTCCTGGTCGGCATCCGGCCGCAAAGCGACGCCCAGGTCACCGTCGACGGCATGAGTGACGGCACCGCCGACCAGCTATACCTGTCCCTGCGCCTGGCCAGTCTGGAGCAGTACCTGGAACACAACGAACCGCTGCCCTTCGTGGTGGACGACATCCTCCTGCGCTTCGATGACGAGCGGTCCCTGGCCACGTTGAGCGTATTGTGCGAACTGTCCCGAAAAACCCAGGTGATCTTTTTCACCCATCACCGCCACCTGGTGGAATTGGTCGAGACGCGGTCACCGGATCTGGCCATCGCGCAATATACGTTGGGTTAAGGTTCGGGGTTCGGGGTTCAGGGTTCCGGCCTTGAGCTTTCGAGTTTACCAGCTATTACGTTCTAATTGGTGCCCTGCTTCTGTTTCAGCATCTTCATCACCTGCTCCATCTGCTCCGGTGTCAAGGTCTTACCGGAGGTGCCCATGGCGCCTATGTCGGCGTTCATCGGGCGATAGTCGGCCGGTACGACAAACAATTGCGGATCCTGCCGGGCGACGACAATATTGGCGTATTCGATCTCGATATCCTGGCGAATGCCGTTCTCGCTGGCCGTTCCTTCAAAACGCACGGGAATATTCTGTTTGTTCAGCCAGGCAAATCCTGAAAAAGCGTCTTCACCCTTGTCGGTGGACTCGATTTTATACTTGGTGGCCGTCTGACCGCTGACCGTCTCCGTGCCCATTTCGGTCATTTTGAGTTCCCCGTCGCGGATCATCTGCTCCGGGTCCTTCCGGGCCCCTGGATGCTCATTGGCCATGACCATCTTCTGATCGGGCATGAGCGTCCACATCTGATCGTTGTCCCGGTCATTGTGAATTGTGAACGGTAACCCCGAACCAGAAACTACCAACCCGAGACCATAGACCCCGCTCGCCCCAGGCGAGTGGATCAGCCGGCCGGCAGCAGCCCTTGCACCTTGAGGCGCTTGACCACGATTTTAATTTGGGCATCGATCAACTTCTGTACGCTGCTCGGATTAATCGTTTCCGACTGCATGGACCAGACCAATGCTTCGCTGCCGGCGTCATAAAGGTTGGTTTCCAGTTTGACATAGGTATGGCGGCGGTAATATCCCGGTTCGTACACATACCCCCCGACATGGCTGTAGTAGCCGTAAAAGCTGCCATAGTAGGGTGCTGGGCGATAGGTGGCCGGCTGATAGACGGTTTTTTCGTCTACACCGACCAGGTGGGTAATCAACACCGCATCGAAGCGAATGTCTGCGATTACCGCCCTGATATTCTCCTCGGTCGGACGGGCATTATCGGGCATGACCGCAAAAGCGGCGGTTGCCTTGATCTGCTCTTCTCCAAGCCGGTCGACAAAGTTATTTTCAAATGCGCGGCGTGCCGTCACCTGATCCGATATCCCGACGATGAGAACGTTGTCGAATGGACCACTGGTATGCGCCTTGTTGCGCCATTCGGCGATCGGTTTGGCCGTTGCACAGGCCGCGACAAAAGCTGCAAGTACGATCAGATAGCAGATTGTATTTGCCGTGACTTGACTTTCATGTGGGTCCCCTCTCCATGCGGTTGGCAGTGATTTCAAAAACCGGTTAAATCTCGATGATTTAAGTTAGAACATCTTTGGGGTGTTGTCGAATGCGTTGGTGCGATTCAGCTTAGCGTCATAGAGAACGCTAAGGTGAGTGATTGAGCGGTAAAAACAATAATTCGTATTTAACCGTTTGACATCCCCTGATATTTCAGTAAAAATCATATCGGGATATTTCTCTTTTCCCGCCAACCGCTTGCGAAAAGATTTGCTCTTGGAACCACGGAACACACTGAATACACAGAAAGTTTTATTTGATCTTTTTTTCCGTGTCATCGGTGTATTCAGTGGTAAATAAAGAAAAGGACAGCCCGATGTCATTTTCCACTCCAGCCACCCTAGGCCGCACCCATCTCAAGGTTGGACGGCTGGGGATTTCATCGAGTTTCGGCGCCCCAGCCGCCGCCTACGAAGAGGCCTTCGAGAGAGGGTGCAACTACTTCACCTGGGGCACCTTCATCCGGGGCCGCTCGGGTGCCATGCGCACGGCCATGCGCAACATAACATCGGCCGGTAAGCGTGATGATCTGGTGGTTGGCATGCTCACGTATGCCCACCACGCCTGGCTGACCGAGCATTTTTTCGTCAAGGGGCTCAAGGCGGCCGGCCTGGAATACGCCGATGTACTTTTGCTGGGCTATTTTCCCAAGCGGCCGTCGCAGAAGGTCATCGACGGGGCGCTTAAACTCAAGCAAAAGGGCCTGGTGCGCTTCATCGGCCTGACCAGCCACAACCGCAAGCTGTTTCCCGAACTGGCCCAAGAAGGTCTTTTCGATATTTTTCACATCCGCTACAACGCCGCCCATCGCGGTGCGGAAACCGAAACCTTCCCCCATCTCATCGGCGACGACCGCCCCGGTGTGGTGAGCTTCACGGCCACAGACTGGCGCAAACTTCTCGGAAAAAGAAAGCTGCCGCCCGGCGAAAGACCGCTGACCGCTGCCGAGTGCTATCGTTTCGTCCTGTCACATCCGGCAGTGGATGTTTGCATGATGGGGGCGAAAACCATTGAGCAGATGAGGGAGAACCTGGCGGTGCTCGATCAGGGACCGTTGACGGAAGCGGAGATGGAACGGGTGCGGATGATTGGCAAACTTGTTTATGGGAAATGATTGCCGCCGACCGACAAGGGCGTGAAACCACGGAACACATGGAAGGACTGTTTATTGGAGGAAAATGCCATGTATCCGTTTCTCCACTATGCTCAATCGACTTTCTGGATCCCGGATATCTGCTTCACTGCTTCCGGGATGACACAGTCTGGTGTTCCGTCAACCGACCAACTTTGTCCTTATCGCTAAACGACATTTTTTTCTTGGTTTCGTGTATTCAGTGTGGTCAGTGGTTTAAGGAGTTAGAATGAAATTAGACGTAGACTTCATCCGTGCCCAGTACCCGGTCTTCACCAACCCCGACACCGCCCGCTGGGCGATGTGTGAAAACGCCGGCGGCTCCTATGTCCCCCGCCAAGTGGTCGACCGCCTGCACGACTTTTTCCAGTATACCAAGGTCCAGCCCTACGGCCCCTTCGAGGCTTCCATCAAGGCCGGCGAGGCCATGGAAGCCGAATACGCGGGCCGAAACCGGCTCGAGGGCCGCGACGATCGCTTTCATGATTGATGGTATGCGTTGCAGTGATGCCGTCAAACGCCTTGTGGAGAAGGATATCGCTGTGCGCAACGGACACTTCTATGCGCTGCGCTGCCTCGAAGCGCTGGGTATCCGGGACACGGATGAGGGGATTATTCGGATCAGTCTGGTGCATTACAATACTTCCGAGGAAGTGGATCGGTTGATGGAAGGGATAAAGGAACTTTAGCGCTGATTGGTCAAGCACATATGAAACGGAGACCAAGCTGGATGAACGATAATCAGGAGTTGGTGCCCTAAAGACGAAGGTCACCTGACAATCCCTCAGAACAAGATCTTTTCGACCTGACAATGTCGAATTGTGTTATCTGTAGTTTGGATGTCTTGAGAGTTATCTCAATCAATCACCACCGGCAAAATTCAAATGATATCTATAGGGAATGGTATGTAATCACAGGCCTGACAGTATCCCCCATGACCACAACATATTGATGCCGCCATTACATTCGGATTTGGTTTGAAACATTTCAAAAAGCTCAGGTTCCGTGCAGCCAATTTGTCGGAAGATCCACGCAACGAAGTTTGATTCAGTCTTTTGAACATTACGACGTTAATTGTGGTTACTGCTTGACCCCCGCATCAAATTCATTCTATTCATAATTATAGCATTTGTTTAATGTTCCCTTCCTTTTCCACGCGAATTGCCATTTTTGAGAAAACCTGCGCTTAGCACCTATGGATCGCTGTTAGACCAATGTTGATTCGCGACCGTCATTGATTGCATAGCCAAATATCGTTGAGGTGTCCTATGACTGAAAATAAAACGCAACGCAAATTGACTGCTATCCTCAGTGCCGATGTCAAAGGCTACAGCAAACTGAGCATACTGTTAAGAACATTGCTGAACCTTTGACGATCTAAGCACTGCCGCTGAGGGGTACTATGGTCAAGTATAGGCTTTTTACCAAATTATAGTGCGCTCTCTAACGCATCAGTTAACATTAGTAATAAAATATGTTTTTCAATTTTTTTCATTATTTTTTGAATTTGAAAAGTCATCTATAATCCTAAAGGCAATCAGCAGCCATTAAGGACGAAAGGGGAGCACAATGAAGGTTATCGCAATCAATTCCAGTCCACGCCCAGAGGGACAGAGTATGACAGGGATGATGTTGGGCCACCTTGTCGAAGGTATTAAAGAAGCTGGTGCAGAAGTAGAAACCATCAATCTACGTGATAAAAAGATCAAAAGCTGCATTGGGTGTTTCACGTGCTGGACAAAAACCCCAGGGAAGTGTGTTCAAAAGGACGACATGTCTAATGAGATCTATCCAAAATTACTTGAATCTGATCTCGCTATTAATGCAACACCTTTATATTACCATAATATGAATGGTGCAATGTCAACCTTCAGAGAACGTACCCTTCCGGCAGTTCAACCCTTTTTTGAAATAGGTGAAGACGGAAGAAACTACCATCCATTAAGACACAAAGTGCCAGGTAGTGTATGGCTCTCCGTGTGTGGTTTTCCCGAACTATCCGAATTTGATGCGCTCTCAGATTTTTTAAATCGTACCAAACATAAAGATGTGAGCATTATAGCTGAGATTTACAGACCATCCGCAGGGATGATGACCGCAAAGTTTGTAAAAGAGATCGCCGACAACATCATTGAAGTCTACCAAAAAGCTGGGCATGAAATCTTTAAATCCTTGACAGTATCAAAAGATACAATGAAAACGGATAAGACAGCCATTGGTCACATTGAGCTGTTTCTCCAAGAATTAGGCCGATCGACCTATGGAATGCATGTATTACTGAGGTGGTGACGCCTAAAAAGTTACAAGAAAATAAAATGGTTCCCCGTCCTATCAATCAGAAACTTTCATGCTTGTTTTCGTCGATCGGCATTAGAAGGAATCTATTCGAGACAGGAAAGCTATTCTGCAAGTTTCTTTTCGAAGAAGATGATAAAGGCGCATGCTATTTTACCATTAAATCGGACAAGATATTATCAGATCAAGGAATCTTTAAGAATCCAGACATCACTGTTCGTACATCTTTCGAGTTGTGGATGGATATAATGACAAATAAGGTTGATGGTCAAAAGATGTTTTTGGATCAAAAGTATACCATCGAAGGAGACTTAGAACTGATGATCGAGCTTTTTACACCAATGGAAGAATAGTTCTCAAATTAATGATATTCAATAATCACCAGTTTGTAAAAAAGCTGGATATTGGTATGGTATCACAATCAAAGTTCAAAAAATGCCTACCGCAATACACAGTGGTAACTATACATTTCACGAAGTTTGAATTTGGAAATCAAAAAAGATGTAGTTGCTTATTTCAATCCACATCTTTCTAAACCATCAAAGAATTGTATTTCTGCTTCTTTATCGGTAAATCTATAATAGGTTTCCCCATATTTCTCCCAAGAATAATCTGGGGCGATTCTGCGCACTTCCTCGGCAGCTTTTGTTGCCTCTTCATTCCTACCTATCTGGGCATAAAGGCTACTGAATGATAACCACGAGTGCAATGTATTGGGTGCCAACTTGACATCCTTCTCGAACACTTCAATTGCTTTATCCTTTATACCTGCTTTAGAATAGCACACACCCAATATGGAATAAACCCATGATTGATGATAGGGATTTAAACGGATTGCCTTTTTAACACTTTCAATCACTCTGTATATCTTCCTTTAGACATTAACGGTACTGCGAAAAGTACATTAAAATCTGCAGAATTTGGATTGAATGCAAGTCCCTTTTCACCCTCTGTAATGGCTCGGTCGTATTGACACTGTCTTTCATATACAGACATCAATAACATGTGTCCCAGCCCACCATGGGCTATCGATTTTTTCCCCAACTCTTTGGCTTTTTTTAATGACCCTTCCGGATCATCACTCCAACCACGCATTGCTTCGTGATAGTAGGTCCAACCCAAAAGCTCATAGGCCGGTCCATACTCCGGATCAAGTTTCAATGATTCTTTAAACAATTTCCTGGCCAATAGATTATCATCCATGGTCCAGTGAAATACCAATTCAAGAGCCTTTAACATTTTCAAATAGGCTTCGACAGATTTCGGAGTTGAGTTTCAGGTTTTCCAAGGCTCCAATGCCGACAATGTTGACCTCCATTGCCCGCATGATGTTCATCATAATTTCGTCTTGGACTGCGAATATATCTTCAAGCGTTCGATCATAGCGGTCTGACCAAACATACCTACCGGATAGCGCATCGATTAATTGAGCTGTAACCCGAATACGGTTTCCTGATTGGTGAACACTGCCCTCAAGCACATACTGAACACCCATTTCCTTGGCAACTTGCTGGACTTTCACTGGCTGGCCTTTGTAAGTAAATGAAGAATTGCGGGCAATCACGAATGTGTATGGCATCATTGAAAGGCCAGTTATAATCTGGTTGGTAATACCGTCTGCCAGGTATTCTTGATTTGGATCACCGCTCATATTGTCAAATGGGAGTACAGCAATGGATGCTCTGTCGGGCAACTCAAGAGGTGTATAATCCGACGCTTTATCAATTTCGAATGTATCAAAACCTTATAACCTCGCAAAGGTTCCTTTATATTCTTGCCAAGTTGCTCGCCTTCATATCTAAATTCAAAGGGAAGTTTGTATTTCACTTGATCATAGGCAGCTCTAGAAATACAAATACCACCACTATCAGCCATGCTTTTTAACCGAGCAGCAATGTTAACACCATCTCCATAAATTCTGTCATTTTCTTGGACAACATCTCCTATATTCGCGCCAATGTCAAATACCATTTTCCGTTTTTAGGTAATTCCTTGTTTCGCTCTGCCAATTCATGTTGTACTTCGACAGCACATTGAACAGCATCAACAACACTGGCAAACTCCACTAGTAGGTTATCTCCAGGAGCATCCACCACCCGCCCCGATGTTGTTTAATGAGCTCGTCATTGCCTTTTTATACGATGTAAGGGTGTGAATGGTAGCGGCCTCATCATCACCCATTAAACGGCTGTAGCCCTCAACATCAGCGCTGAAAAGTTGCAGTGAGATTCCTTTTTAGGCTTTTTTCCGTCATGGTATATTCCCCAAATTGAAATTTTGAAATGAGATTGGGAGGTACTACAAAAATACGACCGATAAAGTTATAATTAACCATCGGTAGCTAGGAGGTCAAGCTATTCATAAGACGGGCGGCTTTCAAAGACACATTCCGTTTTAAAGGATGGTAAGTGTATCAATATTCAGGCAAAAAAAGTTCTGAAATCCTGATATCTTGAGTGTCTTCTCATAATAAGATGCTGGCAAATGAATCAAACAGAGGGCATACTCATGTGGTTTGCTTACTAAATCTATTGGTATATAATCTTTACCCAATCGGTATTTTGCCCAGACCACAATATGTGGG
>CAVQUU010000003.1:0-31774 GCA_963716825.1 uncultured delta proteobacterium | reverse complement strand
ACTGCTTTCGCAAGGCCATCTTGCGGGCGTCGGTGAGGGCGCGGATGGTCAGTACCGAGACCATCTTCCAGCGATAGGGGGCGCTGGCCCGCACGTCGGTGATGGGCGATGTCTCTTCGGATGCCGTTTGGGCCGCCTGGCGAATCAGCGTGTCGGTCATCTCTTTCCCGATCAGCATCTTTTCGGCGGCCTGGGTGCGCATGGGCACCGGGGCACAGGCGCCGACGATGATTCTCGCATCCGTGCAGCGATCGCCATTCAAAACGACCATGGTGCCCACACCCACCGCCGAACAATCCAGTTTTCCCCGCTGGGAGAGGCTGTGGTAGGCCGTGCCCGATCCGGCAGCGGGAGGAGGGACGCGGACGGCGGTGACGATTTCACCGGTCTTCAGCGCGGTGATGCCCGGCCCCTGAAAGAATTGATCCAGGGCCACACTGCGGCTGCCCGTGGGGCCGGCGATGTCCACCGTCGCCGCCATGGCCATCAGGGTGGGGGCATTGTCCGCCGACGGTGAGGCGTTGCACAGGTTGCCCACCACGGTGCCCATGTTGCGCACCTGCACGTTGGCGGTGGCACCGGCCGCTTCGGCCACGGTGGGATAGTACCGGCGGATGCCTTTATGGGCGGCCACGTCCGCCAGCAGGGCGGTCGCGCCGATGGTCAACCCGTTTTTTTTATCGACGGTGATGGCATCCAGGCCCGCGATCCGCTTGAGGCTAACCAGAAGCAGTCGGGAAAGAGCATGCGGTGGCGAATCTTGACCAGCAGGTCGGTGCCGCCGGCCATGACCCGGGTGTCCCTGCCGCCCTTGACGAGTGCGGCCACCGCCTCATCTACACTCGTTGGGGCGATATAGTCAAATCGGGCTACTGGCATGGCCGTTACCTCCTGGTTTTGGATTGGGGTTGCATGCGTCGACCGGCCTCGGCGATGGCATCCACGATTTTGTTGTAACCGGTGCAGCGGCAAAGGTTGCCGGAGATGGCCGATCGGATCTGGGTGTCGCTGGGGCGCGGATTGGTCTTGAGCAGGTTCAGGGCGGAGAGTTCCATGCCGGGGGTGCAGAATCCGCACTGGATGGCCCCTTTCTCGATGAAGGCCTCCTGGATGGGGTGCAGCGTCTCGCCGGAGGGGGCCAGCCCCTCCACGGTGAGGATCTGTTTGCCGTCCATCTCCACGGCCAGGGTGAGGCAGGAACTGACGCTTTTGCCGTCCACCATCACCGTGCAGGCGCCGCAGTCTCCCGATCCGCAGCCCAACTTGGTCCCCGTCAGGTTCAGGTCCTCGCGCAACACCTCGTTGAGGGTGCGCCAGGGTTCCACGGCCAGGGTGTAGGTGTCGCCGTTGACCGTCAGGCTGATGTCATTTTTCATGTGTAGCTCCCAGGAGGGGATGGTTAGGTTTTCAGACTGAAGGTTGCAGACGCAGGGACGCTAATTCCGGCTCTCTTCCATGGACCGCTCTTTTCTAATTGGAAGCTATATCATAGCTGTTATGTATTTCGTCAAGGCCTAAACCGCAATCCAATACCCCGGATTTGGTTTTTTCGGCCCGGCCGCGTGGAACCGATAACTACCGATTGAAGCGGCCGGTTATTTTCGATTCCTTCCCACGACATCGCCGGTGCCGTCGCTTGACAGGGCCGAGGTGCGTCTTTACCCTTATCCAACCATCATGGAATCGTTGTGTGATCGGGTACAGAAAGGAGACCATGGCTGCTGAAAAAAAGACAATACGTGCCCTCGGGCTTTGTTCCGGCGGACTGGACAGTATCCTCAGTGCGCTGGTGCTGCGGGAACAGGGGATCGATGTGCACTGGGTAACCTTTGAAACCCCTTTCTTTTCATCGGCCAAGGCCCAAAAAGCTGTCGGAACACACCGGCATTCCGCTCATGGTACGCAAAATCACCCCGGTATACATGCAGATGATGCGGTCGCCGTCGGTCAAATACGGCAAGAACATGAACCCGTGCATGGACTGCCACAGCCTGATGTTCCGCCTGGCCGGCGAGATCATGACCGAGCAGGGCTTCGATTTTCTCTTTTCCGGCGAAGTGCTGGGGCAGCGGCCCATGAGTCAGACCCGCACCTCCCTGCGTTATGTGGAAAAGCACTCCGGATATAATGGTTCTATCGTCAGGCCCCTTTCGGCTAAAAGTCTGCCCGAAACCATCCCGGAACGGGATGGGCTGGTGGACCGGGAACGGCTGCTGGACCTTACCGGCCGGTCCCGGAAACCGCAGTTGCAGCTGGCCGAAAAATTCGGGGTGACCGATTTTCCGGCACCGGCCGGCGGGTGTCTGCTGACGGACAAGATTTTCAGCCGACGGCTCAAGGATCTGTTCGACCACCAGGAGACCTACCCGGAAAAGGACCTCAACCTGCTCAAATTCGGCCGCCACATGCGCCTGGATTCCAAGACCAAAATTGTCGTCGGCCGCACCCGCAGGATAACGAACAGATCAACCGCTGCATCGACCCGGCAACGGACATGGTGTTGAAAGTCGGTGATTTCCCCGGCCCGTTGGTGGTGCATTCCCGGCGGCGGCAGTGAACCGACGGTGATGCTGGCCGCCGGCATCTGTGCCGGCTACAGCAAGGCGCCGAACCATGCCCCGGTGGCGGTGAATGTGCAGGTGGGCGGGCATCGCCGGCAGGTGACGGTATTGGGGATACCGCCTGCCGAGAATAAGAATATTTTGATATGAAACTTGGCGGGTCGCTCTGGCCCAATCTTCGTGCGATACGCCTAACAACGCTTGATTGGGCACACTGAGCATTGACGATGCGACGAAACCATTATTGATTGATTCTTGACCACCGCAGCCAGTTTATCATACATTGATATATACTAGCGTTTGTTCGTTGTCCCCCCTTTCTCTCAAAACAGCACGAAAATAGCGATAATCTGCATCTACAATCAGCGGCTGACAGTTCAATCGATTTCGATTGGGGTCTCATCCCGGAAAACGAAAAGGTAAATCAGGTTAAGGTATAGAGAACCTACCAGGCCAAGATAGGTTAAGATTTTGAAATTAAAATTAGAGCTTATTTTTAAAGACCGGGTCGGAATCGTTGCTGATATTTCAGCTTTGATTGCCCATCATGGATTGAACATCGTCTCCATGGAGGTCGTCAGGGAGGCGGACAAAGCCATTGTCTATGTGGAAACCGAGAACGGTGTGAAGCGTTCAAGACCGGCAGCAAATGTTCGAGATTCTGGGCCGGATTCCGGACCTGATCGAAAGCCGGTTTATCGATACACTTCCCCAAGAGGAGCGGGAAAATCGATTTCGGGTCGTGTTGGATAATATCAGCGACGGGGTGGTCTCGATCGGGAAGGACGGCCAGGTGACCACCATCAATAAAATAGCCCTGAAGGCGCTAAACCGGCAAACACAGGCGGTAGTGGGCAGTCACGTTAAGACGCTGAATCTTCCTGACCACACCATCCTCGAATGTCTTCAAGGAAAAACATTTAATAACGCAAAAAAAGACCTGATCACCGAAAAGGGGCGTTTCCAGTATCTGGCCACCAGCAGACCCATCAAGGATTCTGCGGGACACATCATCGGCGCCGTTGAAATCGCCAAGGATGTTCAGGAAATTAAAAAACTGGCCCAATCCATTACAACCCCCGGCGACATTGGCTTCAGTGATATTATTGGACGCCATCCGGCTATCCTCGCAGCCATCACGTTTGCTAAAAAAATCGCCGGCACCGATTCCATCATCTCCATCAGGGGTGCCAGTGGTACGGGAAAAGAGTTGTTTGCCCGGGCCATTCATTCCGCCAGCGGTCGAAAAGGTTCTTTTGTTCCCATCAATTGTGCGGCCCTACCCGAGCAGCTGTTGGAGAGCGAACTGTTCGGCTATGCCAAAGGCGCTTTTACCGGTGGCCGTAAAGAGGGCAAGCCAGGGCTGTTTGAAATCGCCAAAGACGGGACTGTTTTTCTCGATGAAATTGCCGAAATGCCGCTGAGTTGCCAAGCTAAAATCTTACGGGTGATCCAGGACAAATGCGTCCGCAGAGTCGGCGGTTCGGCAGAGATTCAGATCGACACCCGAATCGTCACCGCGACCAATCGAAATCTTGAGCAACGGGTCGAGCAGAAAGCATTCCGCCAGGATCTGTACTACCGCATCAATGTTCTACCCATTCATATTCCACCTTTGAGAGAACGAAGTGATGACATCCCACTTGTTGGTTGAGCACTTCCTGTTTCAACTTGCTTCAAAATTAGGTAAACAAATCCAAGACATTTCCCCCGATGGCATGGATAAGCTGTTGCGACACGACTGGCCCGGCAATGTCAGGGAGCTAAAAAACGTGGTAGAGCGGGCCGCCATCTTGTGCGACGGCAAGCAGATTGATGTCAATTGCATCATGTTCAGTCACGAAATCGGGCAGGCGATTAATCCGGATTTCTGTCAACCAGTCAAGGCAATGCCGGGAGTACGACCACTCAAGGAAGCAGTGGCAGAATATGAAGCCCGGATTATCAACGATACACTGGCCGTTTCCAAGAGCATTCGGGAAGCTGCCAAACATCTGAACGTATCTCATACCGCTTTACTAAATAAGCTGAAAAAGTATAATATCACAATGGTAACAAAACGGACCATTGGTAATAAATCCCACCAAAAAGATATTTTTATTTAAATCTGAATAGATAGATCTTGGTTCGGCTTAATTTGGTATGATTTGTTACCATTTAGAAAATCATGAGCGTGAAAGCCTTCTTCTGTTTCCTGCAGCAATGCGATGCATGGCCTTAAAAGTAGGACGTAGCCAACAATGTCGTAATAAGTAATTTAATCAATGTGTTAAAATTAAAACCAGATTTTCAACTCAATATAAATGTCATTCATTTCTTGAAATTTTTTAATTTTTTCTTTGGTCGATAATTTTGGCAGACATCCTGCAAAACTAGTCATCAACGCTTGCTCACCACCCCATGCTGACCTCCCCGTCAACTGATTGAAAAAATTAAATTTTAAACCGGTTCGGCAATTTAGCGCCTGAACCAACGTGCCACCAAATGATAACCCCAAAAACAAAGGAGGAACCCATGATTGTTGGAATTCTAAAGGAAATCAAGGCAGAGGAGAACCGCGTGTGCATGACCCCGGCAGGTGTCGAGGTAATGAAGGCCAATGGCCATTCGGTGCTGGTGGAAAAGGATGCCGGCAACGGCAGCGGCTTCGATGATGCCATGTACATCAAGGCCGGGGCAGAAATAGTGGATACGCCCAAAGCGATTTTTGATCGTTCCGACATGGTCATGCACGTCAAGGAGCCGCTTCCATCAGAATACGAGCTGATCCGGGAAGGGCAGATCGTCTTCACCTACCTGCACCTGGCAGCGGCCGAAGCATTGACCCAGGCACTGATTAAAAGCAAAGCGGTCTGTATTGCCTATGAAACCATTCAAAAACCCGATCGCTCGTTACCCCTGCTCACCCCCATGAGCGAAGTGGCCGGACGCATGGCCATCCAGCAGGGCGCCAAGTACCTGGAGATGGCCCAAGGCGGTCACGGGGTGCTGCTGGGCGGTGTGCCGGGTGTGGATCCAGGCAACGTGGTCGTGATCGGCGGAGGTATCGTCGGCGTCAACGCGGCCAAGATGGCCTGTGGCCTGGGCGCCAAGGTCTACATCTGGACATGAATCTGGATCGGCTGCGCTACCTGAGCGACGTGATGCCGGCCAACTGCTTTACTTGTTCTCCAGCCCGGCGACGCTCCGGGAACTGGTCAAAGACGCCGACGTGGTCGTCGGCGCGGTGCTGATCACCGGAGCGAAGGCCCCCAGACTGGTCACTCGTGAAATGCTCAAAACCATGAAGCAGGGTTCGGTCTTGGTGGACGTGGCCATCGACCAGGGAGGCTGTTTCGAAACCTCCAAGGCCACTACCCACGGCGATCCCATTTACGTGGTTGACGGCGTGGTCCACTACTGCGTGGCCAACATGCCCGGGGCCGTGCCGCGTACGTCCACCATGGCCCTGACCAATGCCACCCTGCCCTACGCCGTGGAAATCGCCAACAAGGGCTGGAAAAAGGCCATGCAGGAGAGCAACGAAATCAAGTTGGGCGCCAATGTGATTGACGGCAAGGTGACTTATAAAGCCGTGGCCGAGGCGTTTGGTCTGGAATACATTACTATTGACAGCCTGCTTTAACGCAGCTGATTTGTAACGCATGATACCCCTCGCCGGGTATCATGCGTATGCTTTCTGAGAAAGCACGCAAACCTCATTTCGATTCACAGCTGGAATATTAATTTCAAGGAGGAATCGTCAATGTCACACAATTAAAAAATATTTTCTTGCATTAGCGGTTTTAAGTGCTCTCATCGGATCGGGAACCGCCGCTGCCGATGTGAAAATTGGATTTCTCGCCGGATTCACCGGTCCACTTAAAAGTTTGGCGCCGGGAATGTACAAAGGTGCCAAACTCGCGGCCAAGCATGTGAATGATCAGGGCGGCATTTTAGACGGTCAACAAATTATCATGCCGAGCGGCGATTCGACCTGCTCGGATGTCACCGCGGCTGTGGATGCCGCCGCCCACCTCGTTCAGGATGAAAAAGTCTTGGCCATTGTCGGACCACTATGTTCGGGTGCGGCGATTGCCATATATAAAAATGTGACGATACCCGCGGGCATCACGGTGGTGTCGCCATCAGCAACCTCTCCTGCGATCACATCGCTCGATGACGGTGATCTCGTGTTTCGCACATCGCCTTCCGATGTATACCAGGGCAGCATCATGGCACGATTGTTACTATCCAAGGGGATCAAGCATATTGTCATTACCTACGTAGACAATGATTGGGGGAAGGGCATTTCCGCTGAACTCTCCAGCGCTTTCGAAGCCGCAGGTGGTAAGGTTGCCGGGAATATGGCCCACGAAGAGGGAAAAACGGACTACAGTGATGTTGATCCGATCGCTGTCAGCCTCGGGCGTCGATACGTTGGTCGTGCTGGCATACGCCAACGGTTCCGGTCAGACAATACTTCGCCAGGCCGTGGAAAGCGGTGCTTTCGACCAGTTTGTCGGTGGAGACGGGATGGCTAGCAATACCCTTGTCGCAGCCATAGGAAGTGACAAGCTCAGAGGAATGATTGTGACCAAGCCGGGTGCCCCGGATAGCACGGGAGCGAGAGTTTTTAAAAAATATGCCTGGGGCGACAATCTGAACCCAGCGGGGGCGTTTGTCGGGCAGTCCTATGACGCCGCTTTTCTGCTTGCCTTGGCCATCGAAAAAAACGGTAACGCGGATCGTGCCGGGATAGCCCAGGCTCTGCGAGCCGTGGCGACCCCTCCCGGTGAGGTGATTCTGCCGGGTGAGTGGGCCAAAGCCAAAGCATTGATCAAGGCAGGCCAAGCGATCAACTATGAGGGCGCCACCGGCAGTCTCGATTTTGATGCAGCCGGTGATGTGTCCGGAGTGATTATTGAAATGGGCGTTAATGTACGAGAAGGCTCATTCATTGAATTTGGCCAGATCAAGTAACCGGAGAAAAAAATCGTGTGAACCGCCATTAAATTTGATTGGTGTAAAGGAGACCCAATGACTGATACAATATTGATAGGCATTGACGGTAGTAAAGCCGGCGAACATGCGGTAAATTTTGCCGTTTCACAAGCCAAGTCCGCCGACACAAGCCTGGTTCTCGCCTATGTGGTTGAATGGTCACCGTATACGTTCAACACCCCCGAAGAGAACGAACAACGTCATCTGCGTCGCAAAGAAGAGATTAAGACTGCCCAGGAGAGAGTGCTGGATCCGATACTGCAGTCGCTCGAAAGCCAAGGCGTCAAGACTCTGGGCGTTGTCCGCCATGGTCAAGTGGCCGATGTCCTGCTCCAAATCGCCAAAGCGCATGGGGCCGGACAAATTGTGGTCGGCAGGATCGGCCATTCTGGGATCACATCCTTGCTTTTTGGAAGTGTTGCCACGAAGCTGATCCAGCTTGCCCACGTCCCGGTAACCATCGTCCCTTAGCAACATCGTAATCGGCCTTCCTCATGTGTGCTTCTGCGCATGAGGGTGTGAGAATTCACAAAAGTCCTCTGCACTATGTTGCTTTTCAGGAAAACTGCCATGGCTTTCTGTGAAACTTATCCGACATACTGAAAAGGAATTATTATCATGAAATATAAAGCCATTTTGATTTTAATAACGGCGTTTACCTTGGGTGCGCCCGTGGTGGCCTTCTCTCAGGACGCCGCAGGGGGGGGCATCGATCAAAAGGTCGGTGAAATTTTCAACACGGTCTTCGGGCCATTCGTTTCATTCATTTTCTATTCCGTATCGATCAACGGTGTCAGTTTCCCACTGATCGTCGCTTGGCTGATCCTCTGTGCGCTGATTTTGACGGTATACATGGGGTTTGTCCAGTTCACGGGTATTCGGCATTCTATCGACCTGCTTCGCGGTGTCTATTCCAATCCTGAAGATGCCGGTGAAGTCTCGCACTTTCAGGCGCTGGCCACAGCACTATCCGGCACGGTGGGGCTGGGAAACATCGCCGGTGTTGCCGTTGCGGTCAGCTTGGGAGGACCCGGCGCCACCTTCTGGATGATCGTGGCCGGACTGGCCGGTATGGCCTCGAAATTTACCGAATGCACACTGGGCGTCAAATATCGTGAAGAGTTTCCCGACGGACACGTTTCCGGCGGCCCGATGTATTATCTGAGCAAGGGATTGGCCGAAAAAGGCAAGCCGGGGCTTGGCAAGGTACTGGCCGTATTGTTCGCCATCATGTGTATCTTCGGCTCATTTGGCGGCGGCAATATGTTCCAGGGGAACCAGGCCCATCAAATGATTGCCAATACATTCGGGATCTTTACCGATACCGGCTGGTTGTTTGGAATTATCCTGGCCATTATCGTCGGCGCCGTTATTATTGGTGGTATCAAATCCATTGCCAAGGTTACGGAGAAAATCGTGCCCTTGATGGCGATATTATATGTAGGTACCGCCGTGGTGATCCTATTGGCCAACGTCACCCAAATACCAACTGCATTTGCACTCGTTGTTCGAGGGGCTTTCGCGCCCGAAGCCATTGGTGGCGGGGTTGTCGGTGTTCTGATACAAGGTCTCAAGCGTGCAGCCTTCTCAAATGAAGCCGGCATCGGCTCGGCAGCCATCGCACACTCCGCCGTTCGAACCAACGAACCACTCACCGAAGGGTATGTGGCCCTGCTGGAACCGTTCATCGACACGGTGGTGATCTGTACCATGACCGCTCTGGTCATTGTCATAACCGGCGCCTACGCCGATTCAGGGGGAATGACCGGTGTGGCCTTAACCTCGGCCGCGTTCCAGTCCGTGTTCCCCTGGTTTGGCGTTGTACTCGCCATTGCCGTGCTCTTGTTCGCATTCTCCACCATGATCTCCTGGTCATACTATGGTTTGAAATGTTGGACCTATCTGTTCGGGGAAAGCCGGATTTCGGAGGTGACCTTTAAATTGATTTTCTGTGTGTTTGTCGTTATCGGATGCAGCATGAGTCTGGGGCCGGTCATTGATTTTTCCGATGCGGCCATTTTTGCCATGTCCCTTGGCAACGTGCTCGGCTTGTATCTGTTGATGGGAACCGTGAAAAAGGATCTGAAAGACTATCAGGCGCGAATAAAATCCGGAGAGATCCAGCGCTATAAATAAACCGGCTTTTCGATAACATATAAAATGCATGGACGGGGTTAACGGGGGTTATGGTTGTATTCGATTTTTACTTGTGCAGTTGAAACCCGAAAGCGACAGGGCAGCGATTTTCCCAAAGCAATGGACCCGCTCAACGCGCACGGAATTTGATGAAGGAGACAATCATGAAAAAAACAAATACCGTAAAAAATTCAGTGTTGCCTGTCTCTTTTGAAGATACGGCCATTGCCTTTCAACATAAATCGAACCAAGAGTTATTATTGGCATATTTGATATTTGGATTAACAAAAAATCCCTATCTGGTAAAATTCCTTTCCCAAGCTGCAAAACTTACCTTATCGATGGGCCTGCCAGTAAAACCGATAATCAAGGCCACCGTCTTTAAGCAGTTTTGTGGCGGTGAGAAGGACGGTGAATACGCTGATGTGGTCAGAAAATTGGGCCGGTCTGGAATAGGCGCTATTTTAGACTATTCTGTTGAGGGAACCGAGGACGAAACCGGTTTTGAAGCCACGAGGAGAGAGCTGTTAAAAATTATTGAAAAATCTAAAACAAACCCCGATATTCCCTGCACATGCATGAAAATGACTGGCATGGGTCCAGTCGACCTATTTAAAAAAGTCACCGCTAACGAAGCGCTTACTATTGAAGCGCAACGCGAGTGGGACAAGGTAAAAAACAGACTTGAGACGATTTGTGAAGCGGCTTTTAATGCGGACAAGCCGATCTATATCGATGCAGAAGAGAGCTGGATCCAGAAAGCCATAGACGATCTTGCCGAAGCCATGATGTCCCGGTACAACCAGCGCAAAGCCATCGTTTTTACCACCCTTCAGCTATACCGATGGGACCGCAATGACTATTTTCTCGAGTTGATCCAGCGAGCCCGATCCGAAGGCTATAAACTGGGCATAAAAATTGTGCGTGGTGCCTATATCGAAAAAGAGCGCGAACGCGCAAAGCGTTATGGATATAGATCCCCCATCAACGCTACCAAAGAGGAAACAGACAGAGAATACGACAAAGCCGTGGAAATCTTCATTGACAATATTGACGTGGTTGAAATTTGTGTGGGCACCCACAATGAAGTCAGTTGTAGATTGCTGATAGAGCTCATGGCTGAAAAAAAGCTGTCTAACGACCACCCGCATATCTACTTTTCACAGCTATATGGTATGAGCGACAATATCAGCTTCAACCTCGCCAATTCAGGATATAATGTCAGTAAATACCTTCCTTATGGACCGGTTGAGTCAACGCTACCCTATTTGGCCAGACGCGCTGAAGAAAACACAGCGATTGCTGGTCAGATGAGTAAGGAGCTTGAAATTATTGTGAAGGAACGAAAACGCAGAAAGGTTGCTCGCTAATCGTCGGTAACGATGCATCATTGCATTTTAACCCTATTTTAGCGCGGGCGGTATCCCCATAGATGGACCGTTTCTGATTGTTAAACGGCAGGTCTCGAAAGGAACGTTCACGAGACCCACCTATATCGTTCCTCCGTCCTTTGATTTCGGACTTCAGTTCTCGGACCTCAGTCTTGCCCGCAGTTGACCACAGGCGGCGCCGATGTCCTGGCCCTTGCTGTGGCGGACCATCACGGTGTAATGATGCTCGGCCAGCAATTCCTGGAACTGGCTGATCCGGGCGGGATCCGGGCGCCTGAAATTGCTGCCCGGGTGCTCGTTGAAAGGGATCAGGTTGATCTTGGCTTTGATGGGTCGCAGCAGTTTAACCAGTCGCTCGGCGTCGGCCATGCTGTCGTTGACGCCTTTGATCAGGATGTATTCGAATGTGATCTTTCGCCGGGGCGGCAGGGGATAACGTTGGCAGGCCGCCATCAGGTCGGCGATGGGGTACTTGCGGTTGATGGGCATCAGCCGGGTGCGGGTGTCGTCGTCAGTGGCGTTGAGGGAGACGGCCAGGTTCACCTGGGTGTCGCGCCCCAGGTCCGCCATTTGCGGGACCAGCCCCGCCGTCGAAACGGTGACCCGCCGCGTGGAGATTTTGAGGCCCCAATTCCCGTTGGTAATGGTCGCTAAGGCCTGGACCACATTCTCGTAGTTGGCCAGCGGCTCTCCCATGCCCATGAAGACGATGTTGGTCAGGGGCATCCCGCCTTGGGCATTTACCTGATGGAGGACATCGCGCACCTGCGAGATGATCTCTCCGGCGGACAGGTTGCGCACAAACCCTCCCTTGGCCGTCATGCAGAACCGGCAGCCATGCCTGCACCCCACCTGGCTGGAGATGCACAGGGTGAAATGGTCCTTTTCGGGGATGATCACCGTTTCGATGTGAAGGCCGTCATGGAGCCTGAACAGCAGTTTACGGGACCCATCCTGCGAGACCGCCTCACTTTCCACCTGCAGGCGGGGATTGACAAATGCTGCTTCCAGGCCCGTCCGCAGCGGTTTTGCGATGTTGGTCATGTCATCAAACCGATCGGCCTGGCGCAGGTACACCCACCGTAATATCTGGTCGGTGCGAAAGGGACGTCTGCCCCGGTCCTTCAGCCAATCGGCCAACTGCTGCCGGGAAAGGTCTTTGATATCGATTTTACTTGATTCTGTGACCATGATGTGGGATCCACGTGCCGGGCTCGGTTTGCCGGTCCGGCGTTGTAAAGGGGTGTCGGGTCGTGCAGGCAGCTCGGACCTGCCATGCACGTCGATTATACAAGCATACGAGGCCTTTTGGCCTTTTTTTATATCTTGACATACCATTTAAAAAAATCTACTTTCAAGGTTTTAGTTGATACGCCGGTAAAAGGTTATGTTCGATACACTCAGCGACAAGCTAAATTCGGTCTTCAAACAGCTCAAGGGGCAGGGCAAGCTTTCTGAAAAGAATATTGCCGACGGCCTGCGTGCGGTGCGTATGGCACTTCTGGAGGCCGATGTCCACTACCAGGTGGCCAAGCGGCTGGTGGCCGACATCAAAGAACGCGCACTTGGCAAGGAGGTAATGGGCAGCCTTACCCCTGGCCAGCAGGTGGTGAAGATCGTTAATGAGTCGCTCACCCAACTCATGGGAGAAACCCATCAGGGACTGAGCCTGGCCGGTGAAAAACCGGTTGCGGTGATGCTGGTGGGCCTTCAGGGTTCGGGTAAAACCACCACGGCGGGGAAGCTTTCGGTAATGTTGCGAAAAATCGGAAAACAACCCTACCTGGTGCCTGCAGACGTATACCGCCCCGCTGCCATTGACCAGTTGAAAAAGCTGGGCGACCAATTGGGCGTGCCGGTTTTCGATTCCACACCGGACATGGATCCGGTGAAGATCTGCCAGGATGCCCGGGTGGCGGCCCAAAAGGCGGGTTGCGACACCCTTTTGCTGGACACCGCCGGACGGCTTCACATCGATGAAACGCTGATGGATGAGCTGTCGCGCATTCGCACGGCGTTGAAGCCCACGGACATTTTGCTGGTGGCCGACGCCATGACCGGCCAGGATGCAGTGAACATCGCCAAGTCTTTCGACGAACGCCTGGACATCGGCGGCGTGGTGCTCACTAAAATGGACGGTGACGCCAGGGGCGGTGCAGCCCTGTCCATCCGGTCGATCACCGGTAAGCCCATTAAGTTCATTGGCGTGGGTGAAAAGCTCAGCGAACTGGAAGCCTTTCATCCGGATCGCATGGCCTCCCGGATTCTCGGTATGGGTGACGTCCTCACCATGATCGAGAAGGCCCAGGAGGTGGTGGACGAAAAAAAAGCCGTCGAGCTTGAAAGGAAGCTGCGGAAAAACCAGTTTACCCTGGAGGATTTCCGCGACCAGATGCGTCAGATTCGTAAAATGGGATCTTTGACGGATATCCTTGGCATGATTCCCGGCATGGGCAAGATCAAACAGATGAAAAACCTGCAGGTGGACGAAAAGGAGTTGGTCCACATCGAAGCGATCATCAACTCCATGACCCCCCATGAGCGGTATCAATACGGAATTATCAACGGCAGCCGCCGCAAGCGGATTGCCGCCGGAAGCGGAACCCGGGTCCAGGATGTGAACCGCCTGCTTAAAAATTATGCGCAGGTGATGAAAATGATGAAGAAAATCAATAAAGGCGGTATGCGCGGATTGGGCCGCGGCATGATGCCCTTCTAAAGGAGAACAACAATGGCAGTAAAAATCAGACTGGCCCGGCATGGGGCAAAAAAGAGACCCTTTTACCGGATCGTTGCCGCCGACAGTGACAGCCCCAGGGACGGTCGTTTTCTGGAAAAACTCGGCACCTACAATCCGCTGCAGGATCCGGCACTGGTGGTTCTGGATACGGATCGGGTCAAATACTGGATCGGCCAGGGTGCCACGCCCAGCGATACGGTCAAAACGATCCTGAAGCGTGAAGGTGTATTTGCCACTGCGGAATAACGGATTGCGCCGAACCTGGTTCTCCGCCGCAGCAAAGGAGATGGAGCTATGAAAGAGCTGATCAAGTTCATTGCGCAGGAGTTGGTGGATTTTCCCGACCAGGTTTCCGTTGAGGAGATTGAGGGCAATCAGACATCTGTCCTTGAATTGAAAGTGGCCAAAGCGGATTTGGGTAAGGTGATCGGCAAGCAAGGGCGGACGGCACGGGCCATGCGCACCTTGTTGAGTGCAGCGTCCGCCAAAATTAAAAAACGTACGGTTCTTGAAATCATCGAGTAGCCTCAAAAACAGGGACGATCTCGTCCTGGTGGGACGGGTGGTCGGTGCCCACGGCATTCGGGGCAGCCTCAAGGTCCGCTCCTATGCCGAATCCCTGTCGGTTTATGAAGCGGAGGAGGGGATCCGGGTGGCGTTTCCCGACGGCTCGGATCGGACGATGACCGTCGAGTGGGTGAAGCCCCACGGCCGGGTGCTCCTGATGACCCTTGAAGGGGTGGCCGACCGCAGTCTGGCCGAAGGCCTGATCGGTTCGGAACTATTCGTGGACAAAGCCTGCCTGCCGGCGCTGGAGGAAGACACCTATTATTGGTTCGACCTGGTGGGGCTGCGTGTCTATGATACCACCGGCGTCCACCTGGGGCGTCTCGACGAGGTGATTCCCACGCCTGGCAACGATATATACGTGGTCCGGGGCAAGCAGGACGGACAGACGAGGGAAATGCTGATTCCCGCCATCGGCGACGTGGTCCTGAAGATCGACCTGGAAGGCAAGACCATGATCGTGGATCCGCCGGAAGGGCTATAGGGTGGCTGACGGGATCATGGACATTTGTGTACTGACCCTTTTTCCTGAACTGTTCGACCCGTTCTGGAATCACGGTATTATCCGGCGTGCGGTTCAGGGGAAAAAAATCAACCCCGTGACCATCAACATCCGCGACCATGCCAAAGGGCGGCATCGGGTCACGGATGACCGGCCTTACGGCGGGGGTTGCGGAATGGTGATGAAACCGGAACCCTTGACAGCGGCCCTGGCGGAAGCCAACATCGGGATGCCATCGGCAACGACGCTGCTGCTTTCCCCACAGGGGAAGCGGTTCGATCAGCGCCTGGCTCAATCGCTGGCTTCCGAGGATGGACTCATTCTGGTCTGCGGTCGCTACGAAGGCGTGGATGAACGGTTTGTCGACCAACATGTGGATGGTGAGATTTCCATCGGCGACTTCGTTCTCACCGGCGGTGAACTGGCTGCCATGGTGGTGATCGATGCGGTGGCCCGGTTGATTCCCGGTGTACTGGGAAACGAGGATTCCGCCGGAAACGATACATTCTGTGACGGGCTGGTGGAGCACGCACACTTTACGCGGCCGCCAACCTTCGACGATGCGCCGGTGCCCGACGTGCTGTTGTCCGGGAACCATCAGGAGATCGAGCGGTGGCGCAGGGAAACCGCCCTGATGCGGACGGTCATGAAGCGGCCGGATCTTTTGGCACAGCGGGATTTTTCTCCTCAGGAGCGGGACATACTGGTAAAATGGCGCCGGGACATTGACAGGCTCATCGGGTAAACGGCTTTACGTTGCCCTGATTCACCATCCGGTGATCAATAAGAACGGGGAAACGATCGCTTCGGCGGTGACCAACCTGGACCTGCACGACATTGCCAGGGTGTGCAGAACCTATGGGGTCAACGGCTACTATGTCATCACCCCGCTGAAAGACCAGATGGTGCTCGTGAACCGCATCCTTGGCCACTGGATCACCGGCGTGGGGCGCACATACAACCCCAATCGACAGCAGGCGCTGGAACTGGTCCGGGTCAAGGCCACCGTCGCCGAGATGATCGGTGAAATTACCGAAGCGGAAGGGCTTCGGCCCAAAACAGTGGCCACCACGGCCAGACGACGCGCGGGGAGCCTGTCATACAGACGGTTGCGTGAAATGCTGGTCGATGCCGCGCCGATCGTCCTGGCTTTCGGCACGGCCTGGGGACTTTCCGACACGTTCATGGCCGACGCGGACTTTATCTTGGATCCGCTGACCGGGGCGGGAACATACAATCATCTGTCGGTGCGATCGGCGGTGTCGATTATTCTGGACCGGGCGCTGGGAAAAAAAATTTAACGATAAACCAATTTCAGGGAGTGATCATGGAAATCATCAAGAACATCGAAAGAGAACAGCTCCGAATGGATCTGCCTCACTTCAAAGCGGGAGACACCGTCACCGTTCATGTGAAGATCAGCGAAGGCAACAAAGAGCGCATCCAGGCCTTCCAGGGCGTTGTCATCAGCAGGAAAAAAGGGATGGCCAACGCAACCTTCACTGTCCGCAAGGTCTCCTATGGAGTGGGGGTCGGAAAGAGTCTTCCCGACCAATTCACCCATCATTGACCGGGTCGAAGTGGTTACCCGCGGCCGGGTACGGCGGGCCAAGATCTACTACCTGCGCAAATTGCGCGGGAAAGCCGCCAGAATCAAGGAAAAGCGATTCAAATAAATCGTTACCACCGCCTACTCCCGCCCTTGGGCATTGCCGCCGGTTTGTCGGCAAACCAATAAACGGTCGGATCACATGATATCAGACCTCTGGGCACTTGAAAAAAAGGCCCGCGACATGGGCCATCAGATCGTTGCAGGTATTGATGAGGCCGGCCGGGGTCCCCTGGCCGGCCCCGTTGTTTCTGCCGCAGTCATCCTGCCCGATGGTGTTGACCTCCCCGGAATCGACGATTCGAAAAAGCTGACGCCGGCAAAGCGCAACCGCCTTTACGACCGGCTGTATTCCGTTGCCAGCGCCATCGGGATCGGCGTGGTGGATTCGGCCGAGATCGACCGCATCAATATCCTTCAGGCCACGCTGCGTTCCATGGCCATGGCGGTGGCCAACCTGCAACCCCGCCCGGACCATCTGCTTATCGACGGCATTTTTACCATTGCTTCGGCGCTGTCCCAGCAAGCCATCAAAAAAGGGGATTCGCTGAGCATCTCCATCGCCGCCGCCTCCATCGTGGCCAAGGTCACCCGGGACCGGATCATGACCCAGGTGGACACCCTGTTTCCTGAATTCGGATTCTGCCGGCACAAGGGCTATCCCACCCAAACGCACCGGGCAGCGATCATTCGACACGGATGCAGCCCCATCCACCGCCGGACGTTCAAAGGGGTGCGAGAGTACCTTTAGGGAAACCAAAATATGCTTAACCGGCAACAACAATTTGGGAAACAGAGCGAACGCCTGGCCGCGGAATTTTTAAAACGAACGGGTTACCGGATCCTCGAAACCAACTATCGATCCAAGCTGGGTGAGATCGACATCATCGCCAGGGAGAAGGGCACCATTGTTTTTGTGGAGGTGAAAGCCCGTAACACCAGCCGATTCGGCAGCCCCAAATTCGCCGTTACCCCTGCCAAGCAGCGCAAAATTTCCATGGCTGCGCTGGACTACCTGAAACGGTCCGGTCAGACTGATGCCAGCGCCCGTTTCGACGTGGTGGCCATCGACACCGCTTCGGGAAAAATCGACATCGAGGTCGTTAAAAATGCGTTTTCCCTTGCCTACGGATGACCGGGAACCGGTTCGATGCCCCGGCGGCCTCTATGTGGTGGCCACGCCCATCGGCCATCTGGAAGACATCACCCTGCGCGCCATCAAGACCTTGCATGGGGTCGATCTGATTGCCGCCGAGGATACCCGCCACACCGCCCGGCTGTTGTCCCACTACCGCATTCCTACGCCCTTGATTTCCTGCCATGAGCACAACGAACACCGGCGGACCCCGGAACTGATCGACAAGATCCGGTCCGGAGCGGCCGTGGCTCTGGTTTCCGACGCCGGCACGCCGTCGGTTTCCGATCCCGGATACCGGCTGGTGTGCGCAGCCGTTGAACACGGCCTGAATGTCTTTCCCATCCCGGGCGTGTCGGCGGCGATTACGGGCCTGTGTGCCTCGGGACTGCCTACCGACGCCTTCGTTTTTTTGGGGTTCGCCCCAAAGAAGAAAGGTAAACGGATGGATCTGCTGGCGTCGCTGGCCGCTGAACCCCGGACCCTGGTTTTTTACGAATCCCCCCGGCGGGTGGTGGGTTTTCTGGACGACATCCGTTCGGTGATGGGTGACCGATCTGCGGTGCTGGCGCGGGAGATGACCAAGCTTCACGAGGAGTTCATCCGCGGCACCCTTTCTGAAATCCTGGTCGTTCTGGCCGATCGCCCTGAAGTCAAAGGTGAGTGCACGCTGCTAGTGGATGGCGCAGCGGCGGCGGATCCGGTCTCCGACGCCGACCTGGCCCAAGCGCTTCGCGATGCGCTGGCTCAACCTGGAGCCCGTCTTTCGGGCCTGTCCAAGGCCTTTGCCAAACAATACCACCTGCCTCGGAAAACGGTGTACGAGATGGCCCTGACCATTCAAAAAGAAACCGACGCTTCGGCCCGACGACCATGACCCAAGCCGCAACCCAGCTTTTTCCGGTGATCCTGCCGGTCTCTGACGCCGATCAACGCCTCAACGGGCGGGACAAGGTCAAGGCCCTGAGCCGTCTGGCCCGGTCGGCCCTGATGAAATCATGTGAAAAAAGCGGGCTCCATCTGGATACCTTTCCCAAGAGTGAAAAGGGCGTCCCCCTTCCGGTAGGCGGCGTTCACTGGTCGTTGACCCATAAATCCGACATGGTAGCTGGTGTGGCGTCCCTGTTACCGGTGGGCATGGATCTGGAGACGATCCGACCGGTAAAAGACGCCCTGCTGGCCAAAGTGGCCAATGACGATGAGTGGCAGCTGGTGGACGGGGACCGACAAAGGGCCTTTTTCAGATTCTGGACCGCCAAGGAAGCCGTTCTCAAGGCCGTGGGAAAGGGTATGGTCGGTCTGTCTCGCTGCCGGGTCGTAGCGGTCGTCGATGACACACGCATGACGCTGACCTACGATGAGACCCGCTGGCCGGTGGCCCACTTCTGGTTCGACGGCCACGTGGCCGCCCTGACGCCCCATCATCTTGACGTGTCCTGGACGTTCCCCCGCCGGTGACTTTTACCTAAGTGGTTTGATGTCACGCGGAGGCGTTTTCCCTGAAGTCCAGCCGATCGATACCGAACCGTTTCAGTTTGTAATGCATCAGCTGGGGGGAAATCCCCAGCCGGCGGGCAGCCCCGGCGGCATTTCCCCGTGTGGCTGACAGGGCGGCTTGAATGCTGGCGATTTCACTCCTGGTTTTCATCTCGGCGAGGGTCAGGTCCGAGCGCGCAGGATCCCTTGACGATGCGGACAAGGCGGGATTGAACCGACCGCCGCCGTCCGCTGAACGTGCATGAGACGGGGCGGTTGACTGTCGCCGATTTTCCATTGGAAGCGGAACCGACAGGTGATGCATCTGGATGGTTGCTTCTTTGCCTGCCATATTCATTGCCCCTTCGATGACATGTTCCAACTCGCGCACATTGCCGGGCCAGGTGTAGCGCTTGAAGCGACCCATCACGTCCGTGGCTATTCCGGCAACCTGCCTGCCCAGGTGACCGTTGGCTTTGTCCAGAAAATGGGTGGCCAGCCGATCCAGATCCTCCATACGCTTGCGTAATGGGGGAATATTGATGAACACCACTGCCAGGCGGTAAAACAGATCGGCGCGCATCGAACCGGATTCGATGGCAAAGTGGGGGAGAACGTTGACGGAGCTGATCACCTTCAGGTTCACATCGATCTCCTGCATGGCCCCCACTCGCCGGACTTTGCGTTCCTGGAGAAAACGGAGCAGCTTGGCCTGCAGGCCCGGCGACATGGCATTGATTTCGTCCAGAAAAAGGGTGCCGCCGTCGGCGGTTTCGAACAGTCCGGCCTTGTCGATGGCGCCGGTGAAAGCGCCTCTGGACGTGCCGAAAAGCAGGCCCTCCAGCAGGTTCTCGGGGATGGCAGCACAGTTGATGGCCACGTAAGACCGGTTCTTGCGCGAGCTGTGGTTGTGGATGGATTGGGCGAACATCTCTTTGCCGGTGCCGGTTTCACCGAAAACCATGATCGGTGAAGGGGAATCCGAGGCCAACTGGGCGGCCTTCATTGCAGCCAGCAGATCCGCATGGGCACCGATGATGTCGCCAAACCTATAGCGGGTGCCGTTCCCTCCGGGTTTCGTCCGGACCATCAACGGAGATACGCCAAAGGTGGAAACGGATCGCGGCGATCCGGTCTGGCTGACGGCGGCGAGGGTTTGCTCGATATTCTTGTAGTCGGTGATACAGCAGATGGCGCCGATGAAACGGCCGCCTGCACGGAGGGGATAGATGTTGTGGACGGAATTGACCACTTTTCCTAAATGCGTGCGGTAATAACAGGCCAGGTTTTCGATAGCCTTGCCGGTTTTCAGGCAGGTCATGGTTGGACTGGTTCCCTCATCGACCCGGTAAAGCTCGGTGACGGTCCGTCCGATGGCGTCGTTGATCCGCAGATCGTCAATCCTGACCTGGGTGTCATTCATGTAAAGGATGACGCCATGGGTGTCGGTGATGATGACCCCTTCATGAAATTGATCCAGCACCGGCAGCAGGGAGATCCGCCCGGGATCAATGCCCGCAAAGAGACGGTTGATTTCGGTTCGCTTCATGTTTCTCTTTTAACCAGACAAAATGGTAAATGCAATGGGTAGGGCAGACAGCATGATAGGAGGAAGAAGGATAATCAAAAGGTCCGAATTTCAAAAATGGGGCTAAATATTGTCAATTTGGAGACTACTATCCCTAAAAAAACAATCCAAAATTGAAGGTTGTGGACTGGCAGTTACAACAGAATGGACATACCTGATATTTCTCATATGCTATCTTCCACCCGCAACGCGTTCCTGTTGACCACAACATTTAGAAGCTCTATGGATGAGGCTTCGTTCCAGATAGTGGCAAGCTAAAACAAGCTACAGAGGTGTCCGTTTTCGTGAGATAGCCAGAACATACTTACCTGGCCATTCATAACACATCCTTATTATCCACCAGTCATTTATTCGAATGTTTGACAAGGTTCGGTAGCACAAGCTACTCTTAAATAATCGATAAAACCTGCATCGGTGGTCAGCTGCGCAGCATGCCAGGGGATAGACATGGCTCAACAGGATGAATACGCACTGCTGAATAAAAACATAACGGAATAGACGTCCCTGATAGTGCGCATATTTTGTAACTATCGACGAAGCTTGGTACATTTTATCAGACAATCCCGTTCCACTAAATTGTGGAATTAAACTTTTTTCATCAGTGTTCATCCAGAAAACAGGTTAATTGGTCATTTATGGATAGGCACGCATTAACCATTGTGGCGATATGATCCGCAAGCGAATACTTGAGCGGCTCCCCTTATCCAACAGGTTTCAACTTACAATTGTGTTGATGGCCATCCTATTTGCGACGGGCTGTGCCGATATGCGTGGATATCTGGCCAAATCGCTCCCGCTGCCTGGATACCCGGAGGATGCGATTCAACGGAATGATTTTGTTGTCGCCAAAGACGAGGACGTCATTGGCCGCTTGGCGATGATCAGGCTGGAACGGGGCGATACGCTGCCGGATATTGCGCGACACTTCAGCCTGGGCATCAACAACATCAGTGCTGCCAATCCGGGCGTCGATATATGGGTGCCCGGGGCCTGGGAGCGGATCCAGTTGCCCCTGAACTTTATCCTGCCCGACACCCGGCGCAACGGTATCGTAATCAACCTGGCCACCATGCGGCTTTTTTATTATCAAAAAAACGGCAACCGGTTGGCCGTGTCGACCTACCCGGTCGGCGTCGGCACCGAAGAGCGGCCCACCCCAATGGGTGAAATGGTCATAACGCGCAACAAACACCGGCCGACCTGGTATGTACCCGCCTCGATTGCCGCAGACCATCGGAAAAAGGGCGATCCCCTGCCGCCCGAGGTACCTCCGGGGCCTTTGAATCCATTGGGTGAATATGCGCTCTATTTAAGTGAGCCAAGTTATCTGATTCATGGTACGAATAAACCGGCCAGTATCGGCCTCAGGGCAACCAATGGTTGCATCAGGCTCTATCCGGAAGATATCGAGCGCCTTTTCGAAAAAGCCCCGGTGAAAACACCGGTCCTTATAGTAAACCAGCCCTATCTGGTCGGCCGACGTGACGGCATCGTTTACCTGGAAGCGCATACGCCTTTTCAAGAATCAGGCACTGCCAACTGGAAGAAGGCATATGCAAAATTGAAACATATTGAGAAGCAATCAGGAAGCCTGCTGGACTGGAAAAAGGTCAAGGAGGTCGTGATCGAGGCCCGCGGGATCCCTGTGCCCGTATCCGCGGATCGTGATGGCGTTGGAATGGCTGCTGCGCAGCCCATCAGACTCAGGCACCCGGGCCAGTTGTTCGGCCAACCGGAAATACCGGCATTCAATACGGACGCGTGGTATGTTCTGGCGGCCAGCTTGCGTGACAAGACCGACGCCCAGAGGCTGGCGGCCATTATCAACCACCAGGGGCCGCCTATTCCTGCCAGAGTGCTGTCCAAGGGCGATCGGCACCGTGTTATTGCCGGCCCTTTCGATAACAGGCGTGAGGCCAAGGACGCCGCCAAACGCCTGAAAATCGATCTGGAACTGGACGCTGTTCTGTTTGAAACCTAAAGTTAGTAAACTATCTTGGTGTCCTTGTGCCGAATGATGCCGGCGCGATGATGAGTAGAGGCCTGAAAAATAGGATTTTGGCCTTAGTTCGTGTCCATCCAGAAATAGGCAAAATTGGTCGAGATCAAGGCGTGCGAAAAATTTTACCGCAGGCATATGGCTGATATCCTGAGGAAAAAATTTTGATCAGAACGCAGATATCGGGCAAATTGGTCATTTATGGATGGGCACTAGGTAAACGCAAACGAGATGAGGTATTTGATTATGAAGAAGATGATTTTAGGGCTTTGCATGATGTCTGTACTCGCGATTGGTATCGGGGGTTGTGCGACACAAAAAGACCTCGAGGCAGTACAGGCCCGGGAAAAGGCGATTGCCGCGAGAGCGGATCAGGCGGCCCAGGATGCGGAGGACGCCAGGGTGGCCGCTGACGAGGCCGTCGAAAAGGCGAACGCAGCCATCGAGCGCGCCGAAGAGGCTGAACAGAGAGCCATCGAAAGAGAGCGAATCGCAGCGGAAAAGGAAAGAATGGCTGAAGAAAAGGCCAAAGAAGCCGATGAAATGTTCAAAAAATCAATGAAGAAGTAAATCGCAAGGACGCAAGGAAGTGGCCGGTCAGTATATCCCGGCCACTTCCTTCATTTGTGGATAGATACTTTTTGATTTGTGTGCTGCGGATCTATCCAAAAGAGGACTGACGTTGCGGTCAGCACGACCATCATCAACACGCGTCCGAACGCTTACGCATGCAAGGCCGAAAGGCGCAGGCAGGTTTCTGCGCCGCTTTGTCGTCGGCATCATGCTTATCCCGATGCTTGCCGGCGGATGCAGTCACATGGATGAGAACGCCCTCTCGCAGGAGGCCAATCACTTATTCAACCAGGGGAATTACGCGTCAGCCCTGGAGAAATACGCGCAAATCATCGAAAATCATCCTGAGGTAACGGACCGCGTTCTCTTCGAGATGGGGGTTATCTATGCCTATCCCCATAACGCGCATAAAGACTACCAGCAATCGCTCGAATGCTTTCAGAAAGTCGTCCGCGATTACCCGGACAGCGACTACCTGCACGACAGCCAGATGATGATCCTACAAATTCATAACGTCATCATCAAGGATGAAAAAATCGCTGCCCAGCAGGCAGCGCTGGAACGTTCCCGGCAAGCGTTGGAAAGCAAAAGGGATGAGGTTGCCGAACTGCAGGAAACGGTTGCCGCGCTCGAAGCGAAGGTTTTCGCCGTCAGGATGGAACCGGCCGATAAAGTTCTGATCGAAAAGCAAGCGCGGCGATTGACGTTGATCTCAAAGAGCGAGGTGATCAAAACATACAACATTGCCCTGGGAGGCAACCCGGTTGGACCAAAAGAGAGGGAGGGCGACAACAAGACCCCGGAAGGGATCTATTTTATCGATTCGCGAAACGGCAACAGCGGTTATCATCTGTCGCTGCATATTTCCTACCCCAACGAGCTGGACAAAATGCGGGCCAGGGAACGTGGTGTCTATCCGGGCGGCAATATCATGATACATGGCATTAAAAATGGTTTCTCGCCGGTCGGTGCGTCGCATGCCGAAAGGGATTGGACCCAAGGGTGTATCGCGGTGACCAACCAGGAAATGGAGGAGATCTATAAGCTCGTGCCAAACGGCACGCTGGTCGAGATTACACCGTAGACCCTGCTGTTTTTTCCATCACCGATTGCCTATGGCCTTTCGCCCATCACCTTGTCGTTTTCAACCATAAACCAGTGATCAGTATTCAGTGAACAGTAAACGTTCCCAACGAATTAAACCATGTACACTAATTGTCCCATCTAAATTTTTCAAGCCAATGTTGGACAGGTTAGTCTCGAAGTCCAGCTCAAAGATGAGACGGTCTGGTTTTACCAAGCGCAGATGGTTACGGGCGATTTGAGACAGAGTTTGGACAGTCACACCTGGTAGTTATACTCACCAACCACCAACCACACGCCTTTTGATTATTGCGCCTTGTGGAAGCGTATACTCAATTTCCCATTCACTCAGTCGTTTATGGACGACTCTCGTGCACCCAATGAACACAGAACGGACAAGGACACCTTGGCCAAGCTGAAGGGAGAGGCCCCTGGAATTTTACGGTGGATGGTGCAGGGGTGCCTCTCCTACAAAAAAGACGTGAAGCGGCCTCCTCAGTCGGTACTGCAAGTTGGTGAAGAGTATCGTTGAATCGAGGATACAATATGGACACTTATGCCAGCGGAATGATCGAAGCAGGCGTTTTCTTAATAGGAAAAAGTCCAGGGCTGTATACTTTGCAAGATGTCTTTACCCTATAGATGTTCTCGTTAATTAACTTTAAGATATCCACGACTAACCTTCTTTCCATTGGTTTTCCATGTAGCTATCAGGCACCGCTTTCGAAAAAGCAAATAGCAGAAAGGTTGATCACAGGATGTAGTGGTCAGCCTTCTTCGAATTGAAGTTAGCACCAGGGCGTTGTATCTTGTAAAGGTCGGTTACGTTCGAGAGGCATTTGGAGATAGTAAAAAAAGCATTTGTTAAGAGTAATTTGATACATATTGTGACTTTGTCGAATAAAGAATAAAACGACATTAATACTTCACGATTTATTGCTTCATATTTTCACCGCCGCCAGGGCCTTTTCCAGCGCCGGCAGGATGTCGAACAGATCCCCCACCGCATAGTAGTCGCAATTGGCCATGATGGCGGCGTTGGCATCGGTGTTGATGGCGATGATGGTTTTGGCGGTTTTCATGCCGGCAAAGTGCTGGATGGAACCAGAGATGCCCACGGCCATGTAAACTTTGGGATTTACTTTGACACCGGTCTGGCCCACTTGCATGGCGTAGGGCACCCAGCCGTTGTCCACGGCCACCCGGGAGGCGCCTACGGCGGCGTTGAGGTGCCTGGCGCAGTCAAAGAGCAGCTTGAAGTTCTCAGCGTTCTTCAACCCTCGTCCGCCGGAGATGATGATGTCCGATTCGGCCAGGTACTGGGATCCGCTGCCGTCGGTGCGGGTCTCGATCACTTCGTACGCGGGATCCGGGCTTCCTTCAAAAGAGAAATCAATGATTTCCGCCACGACCGGATCTTGCAGTGGGGTGACGACATTGGCACGCATGCCGTAGATGAAATGGCTGCCGGTCACGGCGATGGTGGCAATGGTCTTGCCCGAGTACTGGGAGGTCTTCACCCGGTGGTCGTTCAGGTCGATGTCGATGCAGTCCATGACCAGGGGCGCATCCAGCCGGGCGGCGACACGCGGCAGCAGCTCCCGGCCGGTGGGGCTGGTCAGTCCGATCAGCGTGGTGATTCCATTTTCCTGCATGGCCGCAACCACCGCGGCGGCATGCACGGCAGGGTCCCATCCGTTGCTGTCGGTATGGATGTTGACGATGCGAGCCACCCCGTATGCTTCCAGCGCGGCCTTGGCATTCTCGGCCGGCGCGTCTACCACCAGGGCCACCAGTTGTCGGTTCTCTGCGCGGGCTGCGGTGGCCATGCCGAAATTGGCTGGCTTGACGTGCCCGTCCTTGAACTCGATAAGCAATCCGATCGGTTGCATGGTCAAATCACCTTGGCTTCGTTTTTAAGGATGTCCACAATCTGCGCAGCGATGTCCGCGGCGCTGCCCGTAAGGGCTTTGGGGGAATGCTGCTCGACAGCCGGCACCAGTTCCCGGATCTGCATGCCGGCCGCCGGCGTGTCGATGGTCAGTTCGGCCAGGCCGATCCGCTTGACCGGCTTCTTGCGGGATTTGACGATGTCCGGGAATGTCGGGTAGTTGGGATTGTTCAGCCCTTTGCCGGCGCCGATGACGCAGGGCGCGGCCATGCGGTAAACGTCGATGGTGCCCGCTTCACGCTCGCACTCCACCGTCACGCCATCGCTGTCTGCATCCACCTTGATCGCGTTGGTGGCCACGGGCAGGACCAGATTTTGGGCCAGGCGGAACTGGGTCTGCATGCCTTCGCTGTCGATGGATTCCTTGCCGGTGAAGATGATCCACGGGGTGCCGTCAGCCGAAATGGCGGCGGCCAGGGCACGGGCGGTGATGATGCTGTCATGGTATCGATCGGTCTCGATCAGAATGCTGCGGTCCGCCCCCATGGCCATGGCCGCGCGCAGGGTGTTCTCCGCGGCCGGTTTGCCAAGGCACACGGCGACGATCTCGACTTCTGTGCCGGCCGCCTTGATCCTGGCGGCTTCGGTGAGGGCGTGTTCATCATAGGGGTTCACCAGCCAGGTGATTTTCTCGTTGATCGCGTTGTCGCCCTCCACAGTGATGGTGGCGGCGGAATCGGGTACGTGCTTGACGCAAACGTAAATGTTCATGGTTCAATCCAAATGAAAAAACGGGCCTGCATCGGCAGACCCGTTTTAATTAGCGACAACGCATCCATCTTTCAAGCGTGGATGCCACCGGCTTACCCGTTGACGGAAAAGCTGGAGTTGTAGTTGATCTCGCGTTTGCGGGAAAAGAAACCCACATCCAGGGTCCGTCCGGTGTATTTCATCTTAAATTGGAAGGGTTCCTTGTCGTGATCCAGACCTTTTTCACAGGCATCGATCAGTTCGGCCATCATGCGGCCCACCACCGGGGCGTTTTTGTACTGGTTGCCGCTGGTGCCGACGGCCATGTAGAAACCGCCCAGGTCGGACTTGTCGTAGACCGGAATCCAGTCGTCGGAACAGTCGTACAGGTCGACGACACCCTTGGGCTGGTTGGGCACCTGCAGGGTGGGGACGCGGCGTCCCAGACGGTAGCACTGGGCTTTCCACTGTTCTTCTGAAAGCTGGTTGTCTCGTCCGTGGCCGCCCTTGCCGGCGTAGAACTCGTCCGGGTCCACCCACTCTTGGGGGTCGCAATCCGGGTCTTCGGAGCCGATGAGGTACATGTTGCCCACTTCCGGGCGCACGTAGCAGCCGATGTCGCCGTCGCTCTGGTGGTAGCCTTTGTTGAGGTAATCGTAATCCTCGGGGGCCGGGCAGTACATGACTTCGTGGCGCAGGGCCTTGGTCTTGATGTTGCAGCCTTCCCAGACGCCCGGGGCCATCTGGTTGATCTTGAAGGAGTGGGGGCCGGCACAGTTGACCACGACCGGAGCGTCGATCTCGGTGCCGTCGGCCAGGGTGATGCCCTGGACCTTGCCGTCGGTGGCGCGGATTTTGACCACCTCGGCGTTGAACATGAAGGTGGCGCCCTTGGCTTCGGCGGCACGCATGATGTTGTGGGCGGACAGGGCCGGGTCGTTCACATAACCGCCCTCGGGGCAGAACAGGCCGCCTTCGAGCATCTTGGTGGGCTCTTCCCAGAAGGCCGGATCCTCGGGGCGTTTGACCGGCCAGAACTCGTGCAGGTCCATAACCGGGATCATCTCCAGTATCTCTTCGTTGGTCAATTCCTTGTACTGGACGCCCACGGCATCGTAGTGCTTTTTGACGTTCTGCCACTTGTGACCCTGGGATTTGATCAGCAGGGAGCCCGTGTTCATGAACTTGGCCAGGCCCTTCTCGTCTTTCACGTGATCCAGGTAATTCTCCCAGTCCAGCCAATACTTGAACCCTTCGTAGGCGAAGGCCACGCCGTCTTCGGTGGAGTAGTGGGCACGGACGATGGCGCATGAACCGGCCGTAGAGCCTTCACCGGCATCGGGCAGTTTGTCCACGCTCATGGTCTTGTAACCCATTTTGGATAGCTCGTAGGCAATGGGGGCACCGATCACCCCGGCCCCGATGATAATGGCGTCATACTTTTTGGTCATGGTTTCCTCCGTCAAGTGGTATGCGTAAACGTTCGTTCAAGGTGAATCGGGTCAGGCTTCATGAAATTTAAAATGCAAAATAAACGCCGCAAACAAATCAAATCTGATTTTTTCCCAACAATATTTTGATTCAATTTATATTTTCATTATTACAAATACTTATATTTTTTTCTGCATCGGCCGGCGTTCCTTGTCCCGTGATGACACTGAAAAATGTAAAAATTTTTAAACTAAAAAGAAAAAATATTTTCTATTTGATAGAAAACAATTTTTCACTTTCGTCTGAACGGCAACAGCCGCAGCCGGCACGCGATTCGGTTAGCCCGAAACCAGGCGGCTGAAGCGTACAACCACCGCTTGTATCCCACGTTCAACGAAATGACCGGGAACACACGCCCACTATCCCTGAAGGCCTTGAATCCAGGCGGAAAAGCGGTTCTCGCCGGCCGGTCGCAGCCCCAGCGCGGACCCGGCTTCCAGTATGGCGTGAATCATGCTATCGCCGTATCCCCGGCTGCAGGTCAACAGGAACCCGCCGCTGCCGTCGGCCGCCTTTTCCAGGGTGACGATCTGGCAAGGCACATGACAAAAGGGACCCTGGTAAAGAAAGGGTGCCTGTTTGGCCGGGTCCAGAAAGTCCAGGGCGCTGAGCTTTTCGGCGATATGAAACGCCTTGGGGCCGATCAGGGCCAGAAAGACCGTGGATTCGGTGACGTCGGTGTAGCCTGAAAAATCGGGCAGGGCCGGTGCCGTTGCACCCAAATGATAGATGGATGTCTGGGTGCGGTTCATGCGGTTGACCAGCGTGTCGTTGGCAAGGGCGCACGAACCCGGAATGGCCGGTACGTCCAGGTCGCAGGGCCGCTGTTCACCGACCTTGCGATCCTGCAAGTCCCAGCGGGCCTTGTGAGCCAGGTCCACCAGCCAGGGGCCCTGGCCCTCGTCGTCGTATTCCAGCGCCACCGTCCAGTTGTCGCGCACCTCGGTGTTGCGGGGGCTGACCTTGAACTGCACCGGCGATTCTCTTTTGATTTCAGCCATCGTGATTACCTCTTCATCCTTTCGCCTTTCGGGTCGTAGAACGGCATGGCAACGACCCTGGCATACAGCCGAACGCCGTTACATTCATCCTCGAATATTTCCAGCCGGGTGCCGATGTCCGCCAACTGGGACTCCACCAGGGCCATACCCACGGCCTGACCGGTGGAAAAGCTCTTGCGCATGGTGGCCACGTAGCCGCGAACCTTGTTGTCGACAATCAGCGCGCCGTCACGGGCGGGCCGGTTGTCATCTTCCATGCGGATACCCACCAGCTTGAGTCGGCCAACATCTTTTTCGGCCTGGCGCAGGGCCACGGCACCCACGGTCTTTGCATCGGCCTTCTTGCGGTCCCAGAGAAAGCCCAATCCCAGATCCAGCAGGTTGGTACGCTGTTCGGATTCGGAGCCGAGAATGACGTGGCACTTTTCCATGCGCAGCACGTTCTGGGCCTCCACCCCAAAGTTGCGAATGCCGAATTCGGCACCGGCTTCCTTGAGCATGTCCCAGACCGCCTGGGTGTAGGATGCGGGCACGTGGAGCTCGTAGGAGAGCTCGCCGACGAATCCCAGTCGCATGGCCTGCACGAAAACGGTATCCTTGATCTGGAACGCCTGGTAACCGGAAAAGGGAAACGCCTCGGTGGAAAGATCGACGTCGACGACTTTGGCCAGCACCTTACGGGCGTTGGGACCCGAGATGTTAATCACGCCCAGGGCGTCGGTCAGGTTGACCAGGGCGAAATCCCAGCCGTCGAAACGGGTGTGGTAGCGGATCCATTCCACGGTCTGCCCGGCTCTGGCGGAAGACGTGGTGAAGTAGTAGTCGTTTTCACCCAGCTTGACCACCACGCCGTCATCGATGACGCAGCCGTCGTCGTTGCACATGGCCGAATACTTGATGCGGCCTTCTTTGACCTTGCTCATGTCCGAGACATAGACTCGTTGCAGGGCCTTCAAGGCATCGGGTCCGTGGATGCGGAACTTGCCCAGTGTCGAGCCGTCCAGCAGTCCCACGTTGTTGCGTACGTTGAGAATCTCTTCCTTGCAGTCGAAATCTTCGGAAAAATAGCGCGCGCGCTGCCAGACGCCGATGTTGCGGAAGATGCCGCCGTCTTTGATCTGCGAGTCGTGCAGCGGGGTATGCTTGAACATGTGGTGGTTGTAACCGGCATAGGTGGCCAGGAAGGTGGGCACCAGCGGCGGACGCACCGTGGTGGGCACCGGCGTGTTGATGGAGGCCGTGTACTTGGCCACGAACAGGGGCAGGTTGTGCCCCGGGATGCCGCCCTGGCCCGGACCGGTGCCGGCCGAGGTAAAGCGTTTGATCAGTTCGGGGACATCGAAGCCCATCTCGATGGCCTGCTTGATGTTTTTAATGGTGGTGTCTTCATCGAAACAGATGAAGCTCTTGCGCCCCTTGACCGGGGCGGTGACCAGTTTGCAGCCGCGCTCCGGGCCGGGAAGGGCCAATGCGACCGCTTCGGCGGTGGCAACGGCCTTGCTCATATCTGCACCTGCGGCAGCCGCGGCCTTGAGGCCGGCCAGGCGGCCGGAGGCTTCGATGGCGGCGGGGTTGTTGACGCCGGTCAGTCGGCCGGCGGGAAACATCTTTTCGGGCAGCGTCGTCGGCAGGAAGTAACCGGTGTGACTGTCGTAGCCCATCTTGGCCTGGGCCAGGATAAAGGGACCGGTCACGGGCGTGAGGCCGGCGGAAGCCACCAGCAGGTCACAGGGGAACTCGCGTTTGACGGTGCCTTCGACGGTGGAGAGGGTCACCTTTTCCACCTTCTTTCCGCCGTGGGCCTTAGCGGCCACCCAGCCCTTGAGGACCGGGATCTTGCGTTCGGCCAGGGCCAGCATCAGCTCGGGATTCTGGCCGTCCTCGCGGATGTCGGCCACGCAGTTGATCTTAAGCCCCAGGTCGAAGAGGTCGACGGCGGCTTCCAGGCCCAGGTCGTGACCCACGGAAAAGACCGCTTCGCTTCCGGGCAGCAGCCCGTAGGTGCGGGCCATGCGATGGGCGCAGCCCACCTGCATGACACCGGGCCGCTCGTTGTGGTCGAAGATCAGGGGGCGTTCGATGCAACCAGTGGCCACCACGACGCTGTCCGAACGGATCTCGATATAGCGCTCGGTGAAGGGGTCCGTGGGCCCGCCCACCTGAAAGGCGGTGATCAGGTTGTTGTTGTAGGCGCCGATCATCGAGGTGTGCGTGAAGGTCCGGATGTTGACGGTCTGCTCCACTTTTCGGGCCAGTTCGCGGGCCCGCTGGTAAAGGGGTGTGCCTTCGGAGGTGTTG
>CAVQUU010000002.1:0-8230 GCA_963716825.1 uncultured delta proteobacterium | reverse complement strand
CATGATCTATGCCGCCGGTTTCGGCCTGGCACTGATCATTTTCGCCGGGCTACGCGAACGCATCCTGCTGGCCCGTGTGCCCAAACCGTTGCAGGACACCTCCATCGCCCTGATCACCGCCGGTGTTATTTCCCTGAGTTTCTATGCCTTCCGGGGCATGGTATAGATTGAATCAAGGAGGTTTTCGTGACCATCGCCATTCTTGTCATGCTGGGCATTGGCGCAACCTGCGGCATTATCCTCAGTGTTGCCTCCAAGGTCTTTTACGTCTATGAAGATCCACGCATCGCCGAAGTGGAATATTTTATGGCCGGCGCCAACTGTGGCGGCTGCGGCTTTGCCGGGTGCAGTGCGGCGGCTGTTGGCGTCGTTGAAGGCAAGGCCGGCCCCGGTGTCTGTGTCGTCGCCGACGCGGAAGCGGCCATCAATATCGCCGCTGTCATGGGTGTGGATCCGGGAACCGCCGAGCCCCTGAAGTCCCTCAACTCGTGCAGCGGCGGCGACCGTGCCGATGACAAGTTCATTTACAACGGTGCCATGACCTGCGCGGCCATGACCGCTCTTTACGGGGGCAAACGGGTCTGCTCCATCGGTTGCATGGGCATGGGTGATTGCGTCCAATCCTGTCAATTCGACGCCATCCACATGGGCCCGAAAGGGTTTCCGGTGATCGACGAATTCAAGTGTGTGGGCTGCGGCGCCTGTCAAACGGCCTGCCCCAAGGGTCTGATATCCGTCAAAACCATGTCCCAGCGCCTGCTGGTCTTCAACCAGGAAGACCACGCCCTGGCGCCCTGCCAGCAAACCTGCCCGGCGGAGATCGACATTCCCAAATACATCCGCCTGATCAAGGAAGGCGACTACGAGGGGGCCGTCAACACCATCCGCGAACGCAACCCGCTGCTGCTCTCCTGCGGCCGGGTGTGCCCGCATCCCTGCGAGGACTACTGCCGCCGCGATATCGAAGATGAGGCGGTTTCCATCAACCAGCTCAAACGCTTCGTGGCCGACTACGAAATGAACAGCGGCCGGCGCTACGCCATCCCCTGCGCGCCGGATACCGGCAAGCGCGTGGCCATCATCGGTGGTGGACCGGCCGGTGTCAGCTGCGCCTATTTCCTGCGACGCTTGGGCCACCATCCCACCATTTACGATGCCATGTCCAAATTGGGCGGCATCACGCGATACGGCATTCCCGAGTACCGGCTGCCCGACGACGTGCTGGATTGGGAAATCGAAGGCATCTTGAACCTGGGCATCGACGTGCACTACAACACCACGCTGGGCAAGGATTTTACCATCCAGAGCCTGCGTGACGAAGGCTATGAGGCGATCTTCATGGGCATCGGTGCCTGGAAGGACTATACCCTCGGCATCAAGGGTGAAGATTTAAAGGGGGTCTCGCAAGGCATCAACTTCCTCTCCGCGGTGGCCAATTCACCAGACAAGCGGGTTCCCATCGGCCGCCGGGCAGCGGTTGTCGGCGGCGGCAACTCGGCCATCGACTGTGTGCGTACACTCCTGCGCCTGGGTTGCGAGGAAGTCTACATCGTCTATCGACGGACACGCAAAGAGATGCCGGCCAACGAGGTGGAAATCGTGGCCTCCGAACACGAAGGCATCAAATTCCAGTTCCTCGCCGCTCCCACGCGGGTCATCGACGATGGCCAAGGCAACGTCAAGGGTTTGGAGTACCTGCAGATGGAACTGGGCGAACCCGACGCCAGCGGCCGGCGCCGACCGGTGCCCATCGAGGGGTCGGAGACGATTCTCGACGTGGACATGGTCATCTCCGCCATCAGCCAGCAACCGGATATCGGTTTCATGGAAAAGGAAGCGGACCAAGAGAACATCACCATCACCCGCTGGAACACCTTTGACAACGATCCGGAGACCCTGCAGTGCAGCGTGCCCTATCTGTTTACCGGCGGCGACGTGGCCACCGGTCCTTCCCTGGTGGTCGACGCCATCGGCGGTGGGCGGCGGGCGGCGCGCTCCATCCATCAGTACATCACCGGCGAGGAGGTCAAAGGAACCCCACGTTCCCTGCGCAAGCGGCATATCCCCGAATCCCTGTTCGAAACGGTTGCCGGCGTGGTCAAGTCACCCAGAACGCCCATGCCCGAGTTGCCCGTGGCCGAGCGCATCGACTCCATGATCGAGGTGGACCAGGTCATCTCCGAGGCCGACGCCAAGCACGAATCCAGCCGCTGCCTCGACTGCTGCCGGATCTGTTACAACCCTGACTTGCGCGACCAGAACGCCGCCTGAAATCCTCCTTCCCAAAAACAATCAACGGTGCTGCCAATCCGGCGGCACCGTTTTTTTCTTGTATGTCCCCCGCTGACGAGGTTTACCTAAAGGGGTGAGGTGCTCAAAGACGAGACCGGAGGAATGCATGCACAATCGTTTAGCCACAGCCTGTTACCCCGAACTCGGCCTGCCAATGATGCTTTATCTGGCCGACCAGAACAGGTTCGATCTTGAATCTGCCCTATTGGCGAATGCCAATGCCCGTGGAGACAATGTCCATCGCGGCATGGTACTGGGTCTGCTGGTTGGTGCGGCGTCAGAGGAGGTTCTGGCAATGCTTAAGACAGGCCTGGTCGACCATGTCGAGTTGGCAACGGAGATTCAAGCCTTTTCCGAATTGGCAGTGACATCAACAGCGTTCTGATGGGAGGGATAGATGACTTATCCTGCGGAAAAAGTCTTTAGCCATCTGCGGGCAATCTCAGTTCGAGCCTTCGAACTGATTCATGATCTTGACGCACGACGCAAGTTAATTGACCAGTATTTCTGCGTACACCCGTCAACGTCTGAAATACATGGACAGTGGTATCCCGTTAAAACAGGCCACCTTCCGATGGAATGGGTGATCGCGAACGGCGCCGACCCTGATCGTCGAATCCTTTATATTCATGGCGGTTCCTGGATTTCAGGTTCTCTTACCGGCTATCGCCCTTTTTTATCACGCGTATCGCAAGCCACGGGGGCCGTGGTCCTTTCAGTTGATTATCGTCTGGCACCCGAGCACAAATTTCCAGCCGGATTGGAAGATTGCACGCGGGCCTATCAATGGGTGCGGGAAAATGGTCCGGATGGCAAGGGACCTGTCTCGGCCGCTTACCTGATGGGTGACTCCGCCGGGGGTAACCTGGCATTGTCTACTCTTTTGAAAGTCAGAAATTCTAAATTACCTTTTCCCACGGCCGTGATTGCCATTTCTCCAGCAACTGATTTTACCGGTGGAAGTCCTTCGTTGGTTTCTCGAGCTTCAGTAGACCCGATAATCAAGCCGGAAATTTTGCCCGCGCTCATCCCTATCTACCTGGGCAAGCATACTAAACTCACCGATCCGTATGCATCACCACTGTTTGGTGACTATAGCGGGATGCCCCCGCTTTTATTGCAGGCAGGCGACGCTGAAGTTTTGCTGGATGATTCCACTCGATTGGCAACGCATGCAGCCGAGCAGGGGTGCGATGTGACACTTGAGATATGGGATGGCATGCCACATGTGTTTCAAGGATTTGCCCCTTTCCTTCCAGAAGCCTCAGAAGCGATAGCAAAGATTGGGGAATTTATCCGACAGCACTGAACGGGTCCGTCGTTGGCAGGTATGATCTGTTTGATGGGGCTTTTCAGCCTTGGAAAATCAAACGGAGATGAAGCCGATGGATGGCCTAAGGATCTTGGAACTGAAAACCACTGTCACCACCGCTTTTGGACGATACCTCCCTGAATCGGTCGATTAGGCTGATCATGTCCAAAGGTATCGGCGCTTCCATCGTCATGCGCGCTCCGGTTGCTGGATGGCTGAACGAAATGCACCAGGCATGCAGCATCTGACGATCCAGCGCCATGACCGCCCGACCCAGCTCGGGTGAAACCACACCCAGCCTTTTTTTATCACCGCGGTTGCCATACACCGGGTCCCCGATGACCGGGTGCCCGATGCTTTTGCAATGCACCCGGATCTGGTGGGTCCGGCCCGTGCGGATATCCAGTTCCAGCAAACAGGCTCCGGTAAACGGCTCGCGCACCCGCCAGAGGGTCAGCGCCGATCGGGGCGTGTGGGTGGTGACGGACATCTTTTTCCGATCCACCGGATGGCGGCCGATGGGCTCGTCCACGCTCCCCGCATCATTGCGTGGAACGCCGTAGACCATCGCCAGATAGTGTTTGTGCACCTTCCTTGATTTGAACTGGGCTGCCAGATGATGCATGGCGCGGCTGTTCTTGGCCACCACCAGCGCACCGGAGGTATCCTTGTCCAACCGGTGGACGATGCCCGGCCGAAGGCTTCCGGAAATTCCAGTCAAGTCCGGACAGTGGTGCACCAGGGCATTCACCAAGGTCCCTGAGCGGTGCCCCGGGGCCGGATGCACAACCATGCCCGGTGCCTTGTTCACCACCAGCAGTTCAGAGTCCTCATAAAGGATGTGAAGGGGGATGTTCTCCGGAAGGAAGCTTGACGTTTCTGGTGGGGCAATCTTTCCGCAAACAACCTCTCCGGCCTTTACCGCATAGCCGGGTTTTTTGGCCGCCCCGTCAACTAAAATGCATCCCTGCCGGATCAGCGTGGCGGCAAATGAGCGTGAGCAGTGATCAACTTCGCTGGCAACCAGGGCGTCCAGACGCATCCCGGCCTTCGCGTGACCGACGCGGAAGGTGAAGGTCGACGGTGGATTGGACATGGGTGGAAAACTCAGGCCTCATCGGTTTTGAACAACGCCTCAATCTCTTCGATAATGGCTTTTTCGGTTTTGTTCTTGGCGGTGGACAGCTCTTTGACGAGAAGGTTTTGGGCGGTGTCGTAAAGTTTACGCTCCCCAAAAGAGAGGTCTTTGGTGGTCTTCAACAGGGACAGATCCCTGTAAACCTCGGCGACTTCGAACAGCGAACCGGTTTTAATCTTTTCCATATACTCTCGGTAGCGCCGGTTCCAGGTCTGGTTGTCCATGGGTTGTTCCTGCCGCGAACGCATCACATCGAAAATCTTCGGGATCTCTTTTTTCTGGATCACGTCCCGCAAGCCCACCGAGTCCACATTCCAAGTGGGAATCATGATCACCATGGCGTTTTCGATGACCTTCATGATGTAAAAGTCGTGTTCTTCACCGTTCACGACTTTGGTTTCGATGGATTCGATGCGCCCGACCCCGTGGGCCGGATATACGGCAAGATCGCCAACCTTGAAGCGTTTTGGGGACGCTGCGCTTTTTGAACCGTCCTTGACCGATTTATCTGCCATGTGGGTACCAGTGATCAGGGGTTATAACCACCTTGAGCGGGGTTGCTCTCCCGGGGCGAAAACCGGGTGTTCCAGGCGATCAGTTTAGCAATGAATTCCGTAAGGGGAGGCCCTCCGCTGCATGCTGGAAGGGGACAAATAATAACCATATGGAATGGCAGAATATACCACTGGAGCGGTCAATAATCAATAAAAAAAGGGTTGGCACCGTCCGGCGCCAACCCTTTTTAAATCAACGACTATTGCGGTTCAAACCCGCATTTGCGGCTACAGCAGGAACGGAACCATCAGCAGGGCCACCACGTTGAGGATCTTGATCATCGGGTTAACGGCCGGGCCGGCGGTATCTTTGTAGGGGTCGCCGACGGTGTCGCCGGTGACGGCAGCTTTATGGGCATCGGAGCCCTTGCCGCCCAGGTGGCCGTCTTCGATGTACTTTTTGGCATTGTCCCAGGCAGCGCCACCGGTGGTCATGGACAGGGCCACGAACACACCCGTAACGATGGAACCGATGAGCAGGCCGCCCAGGGCGACTTTGCCCAGCAGGAAACCCACCAGCAGAGGCGCGATCACGGGCAGCAGCGCCGGAATCAGCATCTCTTTCAGGGCGAACTTGGTGACGATGTCCACGCATGCGCCGTAATCCGGCTTGGCGGTACCTTCCATGATGCCCGGAATTTCACGGAACTGACGGCGAACTTCCTCGACAACGGCGCCACCGGCGTTGCCGACGGCCTTCATGGCGATGGAAGCGAACAGGTAGGGCAGCAGGCCGCCGATGAACAGACCGATGATCACGTTCACGTCGGAAAGATCGAATCGGATCGCCTTTTCAGCACCCTGAATCGAGAACTCCATGACGTAGGCCCCAAACAGCACCAGGGCGGCCAGACCGGCGGAGCCGATGGCGTAACCCTTGGTAACGGCCTTGGTGGTGTTGCCGACGGCATCCAGGGGATCGGTGACGGCGCGGACGCTCTCGTCCATGCCGGCCATTTCAGCGATACCACCGGCGTTGTCCGTGATGGGTCCGTAGGCATCGATGGCGATGACCATACCGGTCATGGAGAGCATGGACATGGCGGACATGGCGATGCCGTAGAGCCCGCCGAATTTATGGGCCAGGAAGATGGCCAGACAGATGGTCAGAACCGGTGCCGCCGTGGCCTGCATGGAGACGGCCAGACCGGAGATGATGTTGGTGCCGTGGCCGGTGGTGGAGGCCTCGGCAATACCTTTAACCGGACCGTAGATACCGGTGTAGTATTCGGTGATGATGACGATCACGACGGTCAGGATCAGCCCGATCAGGGTGCAGTAGTAGATGTTCATGGCGCTGATGCCGGGGACGTCGGCCATGAATTTCGTACAGGCGTAGTAGAAGGCCACTGCCGCGATGATGGCGGCGCCGAACATGCCTTTGTAGAGGGCGCCCATGATGTAGCCGCCGCTGCCCAGCCGGACGAAGAAAACGGCGATCATGGAGGCGATGATGGAGATGGCGCCGAGAATCAGCGGGAACTCCGTGGCCATTTGAAATTTGGGGAAGAGCAGGTGGCCGATCAGCATGGCGGCCACGGCGGTGACGGCATAGGTCTCGAACAGATCGGCGGCCATACCGGCACAGTCACCCACATTGTCGCCCACGTTGTCGGCGATGGTGGCGGGGTTTCTGGGGTCGTCCTCGGGAATCCCGGCTTCGACCTTGCCCACCAGGTCGGCACCCACGTCGGCGCCCTTGGTGAAAATGCCCCCGCCCAGACGGGCGAAGATGGAGATCAGGCTGCCGCCGAAACCGAGGGCGACCAGGGCGATGACGTCATGGGTGGCGGTATAGTAACCGGCCACGGAGGTCAGGGCCAGTCCGGCAACGATCATACCGGTGACGCTGCCGCCCTTGAAGGCCATGGAGAGGCCGGCGGCCATGCCCTTTTTGGCCGCTTCGGCGGTGCGCACGTTGGCCAGCACGGAGACGCGCATGCCGATGTAGCCGGCCATAAATGAAGCCACGGCACCAATCATGAACCCAAAGGCAGTTTTGGCGCCCATGGTGAAAAAGATAACGGCGAAAATGATGATGCCGGCAATGCCCATGCTCTTGAGTTGGCGGTTCAGGTAGGCGATGGCACCTTCCTGAATGGCGCCGGCGATGGCCTGCATTTTCTCGTCTCCGGCAGGTGCGCCTTTAACGATACCTGCGAGGATAATCGCAAAGAGAACACCAACAACGCCGACCAACGTACAAACGAGCGGTATGTTGTTCATTACAACGTCCATTCTTTCCTCCATTCAGTGTTTAGCGTGAAATCAAGGTTTGCGGTTAAACCGATTCATGGCATCCTTTGTTCCCTCACAAAGAATCGCCGCGGCAGCCTCGATGGCGCGTGATAGGAAGGGTTCCAGAATTGTTCGTTGATTGGCATCGAATCCCTCCAGAACGTAATCCACCACCCCAATGTCGCCTTCAGGCCGCCCGACGCCCAGTCGCACCCTTACGAAATCATCGGTCCCCAGGGCGTCAATCAGGGACCTCAGTCCATTGTGTCCTCCATCCCCCCCTTTCTCTTTGATTTTCAATCTTTCATAAGCAAGGTCAATGTCATCGTGGATGACGACCATATCCTCGCATTGAATCCTGTGTGCTTGAACGATGTTGCTCACCGGGTCGCCGGACCGATTCATATACGCCATCGGCTTGGCAGCCAGCAACCGGACACCGGCGATATCCCCTTCGGCGATCTCTGCTTTGATCCGGCTGCGGCAGGCGGTCAACCCATATTTGCGCACCAGCCGGTCTACGGCCATGAACCCGATGTTGTGGCGGGTCGCCGCATACGCCGGGCCCGGATTGCCGAGCCCGACGATCAGACGGTGTCTGAGTTCAGCCTTCATGGCGATGGCAACCCGCAGCGAGATAGGGCAGGCCACCCGTGATCAAAACTACTCGGCCGCCGGTTCTTCTGCAGCCTCGGC
>CAVQUU010000001.1:0-144994 GCA_963716825.1 uncultured delta proteobacterium | reverse complement strand
GCGATGTGACTCAACTGCGGCGGCTGGAGAACATGCGGCGCGATTTCGCCGCTTCCGTTTCCCATGAGATCAAGACGCCGCTGACCGCCATCAAGGGGTTTGTGGAGACCCTGTGCACTGGCGATTTGGTTGATCGGGGGGAGACCCGGCAATTTTTGACCATCATCGACAAGCATGTCAACCGGCTGGCCACGATTATCGACGACCTGATGCAGCTGTCGCGCATCGAAAGCGACCTTGAAGTCCAGCAGATCGGCCTGGAGTGCTGCCGAATCGAGGATGTGCTCAACACCGCCATCGGCCTATGCAAAGAAATAAGCAAGGAAAAGGCGATCGATGTCAAGCTCGCCTGCGAAGCAGACCGCAGCGGCAAGTACGATGCCACCCTGCTGGAGCAGGCCGCGGTGAACCTGCTGGACAATGCGATCAAGTACAGCCCGGCCAAAAGCACCATCCAGATCGAAGCGCTGACCGTGGACGATGAAATCCAGATCCGCTTCCCGGACCAGGGCATGGGCATCGCCAAAAAGCATCTCCCCCGTCTGTTCGAACGGTTCTACCGGGTGGACAAGGCGCGCAGCCGCAAGCTCGGTGGTACCGGCCTGGGGCTGGCCATCGTCAAGCACATCGCCCAGGCCCACGGTGGCAATGTGACCGTGGAGAGCGAACTGGGAAAGGGCAGCACCTTCACCCTGCGCCTGCCGGTTAAGCAGCAATCGTAACAATGTTCGGAGCATAAATGTTTCATGCTCAATCGAAGTCGTCAATTTTGTCTGTAGGCTCTACGGAAAGGTCGACATGATCGATTTTGTCTGGAATAGGACTGGATCCAATTCCTATCCCTCCCCGTCCCCCCAAGTATACGTTGACATCAGCAGTTTTTTAAAGCCTTGACAAGGTCTGCCTGTATCCGTATTTTAGAATGTCACACATAAAGAGACATCGTCACACATAGTGAGACACTATCAGAACCGAATAAAGCGCGGCGCATCACCTAATTCATTGCAAGGTAGTGGCGATGCCATCAAAAGGTGAAAAATACTATTTTGTTTCGTCTCTGGCTAAAGGATTGCGGGTCTTGGAACTCCTGGCCGCAAACGGCGACATGTCCGCCTCACGCATGGCAGGCACTTGGATACCAGCAGGGCTGCAAGTCACCGATTTTTAACTACTCTGCGTGATCTGGGTTATGTCGAAAAGACAGAGGAAGGCCTGTTTCGGTTGACATTTAAAGTCGTCGAACTGGGCATGAAAAAACTTGACGGATTCGAGATCCGCCACAGCGTGCATCCCTTCCTGCAGGAAATGGCCCTCGCCTGCGGCGAAACGGTGAATCTGGGACATTGGGACGGAAACGCTATCGTCCACCTGGACAAGATCAACAGCACGGAAATTTTAAGACTGGACGTAGGGCTGGGGGCACTGGCGCCGGCGTATTGTACCGGTCTGGGCAAAGCGGTGCTGGCTTTTCTGCCTGATCGCGAACTCGAGGACTATCTTCAGTCGGTGGAGTGGGTGGCGATGTCTCCGAAAACAATTACGACCCCGGAGAAGTTAAAAGTCGACATCGAGAAAATCAGAAAACGCGGCTATGCCATTGACGACGAAGAACTGAGCCTGGGACTTCGCTGCGTGGCCGCACCGGTGTTTGACCACACGGGCAGGCCGACATACGCCATGAGCGTCTCCGGTCCCACCCAACGGATGACGAAAAAGAAAATTGATACCATTCAGGCGAAGCTGGTGCCGCTGTGCCGTCGAATATCACGGCTGATCGGTGCACCTGACAAATGAAATATTGAACTCAGTCTATTCGAAAACAACCAAAGGAGGAAAACAAACCATGAGCAAGAAGAAAATGACCCGTTTCGACCTGCTGAAATTAAAGCAGGATGGTCAAAAGGCGGTTTGGATTACCGCATATGACTACTGGACAGCCTCGTTCGCCGAGCAAGCCGGAATGGACATGCTACTGGTGGGCGATTCTCTGGGAATGTGCATTTACGGGTACAGCGGCACGATCCCGGTGACCATGGACCAATGCATCTGGCACAGCGAGGCGGTGCGGCGCGGTGCACCCAACACATTTATTATCGGTGACATGCCGTTCTTATCCTATCAGGTCAGTGTGGAAGAAGCCGTGCGAAATGCAGGACGATTTCACAAAGAGGCCGGCGTTGACGCCATCAAACTGGAAGGCGGCGTTCGCGTATGCCCCCAGATACAAGCCATTGCGGACGGCGGGATGCTGGTCATGGGACATATCGGGCTCACGCCTCAGAGTTCCGGCCAGCAAGGTGGTTTCAAGGCCCAGGGGAGAACTGCTGAAGCGGCCAAGGAAGTAATCGAGGATGCCATGGCCATCCAGGCCGCCGGTGCCTTCTCGCTGCTGGTGGAAGCCGTGCCGCCTGAAGTCTGCGGGATCATCCGCGAAAAGCTTAGCATCCCGGTATACAGCATTGGTGCCGGGTGGGAAGCCGACGGACAACTGATGATCTGCAGCGATGTGTTGGGTATTTTTCAGGCCTTCACTCCCAAATTTGTCAAAAAATATGAAAACTTAGGAGAAAAAACCGTCAGCGCTTTCAAGCAATATGCCCAGGAGGCCCGCAACGGACAGTTCCCCAAGGAGGAACACGCATACAAGATGGTGGAGGGTGAACTGCCGAAGCTTAAAAAGCTGTTAGATGAATAACCGGACAGCCGGTAAACGCAAATCATAAATATATAAATTGATGGAGGTAAAAATGTCTGATGTGTTGAAAACGATTCGTGATTTCATGGAAAAAGAAGGCATCCCCGGACGCGACGCCCATGCGTTGCCCACTTCGGCCAAATCGTTTCCCGATGGTGCCAACTATCGTATCGAAATTGCCGGCGTGGAGAGAGCGTCCACGATGGAGGCCATGATCGACGAGGCCCACAAGCGTAATGTGACCATCCACCGCTGTATTGCCGCCGTGGGCGGTTCCACCTACTGCGATTTTCAGGAGCTCAAGGATATGGCCCGGATGGCCCACGATGAAAAGATTGAAATGATCATGACCGTCGGGCACCGCAAAGGCTGGGACCCAGGGTCCAAGGAGCTTTCCACCCCGGAAGGCGGTATGCAGGGATTCCGCCTGAGAGGATCGGACAACATCTCCTATCACATCGCCGACATCATGCGAAATATCGAGGCCGGGCATCGGGGCTTTTTGGTATACGATGAAGGTGTACTGTTCATCCTGAACAAAATGCGCGCCGAAGGTCTGATCCCGGAAGAGACCATCTTCAAATTCTCCGTCTTTGGCGGATATTGCAGTGCCGCCGGTGCCAAAGTAATTGAATCCATGGGTGCCAACTCGATGAATCCCATATCGGATGTATCACTGCCGATTTTAGGTTCCATCCGCCAGGCAGCCAATCTGCCTCTGGATGTGTACGTGATTATCGTCGACTCTTTCGGTGGCATGTTCAGGGCCTACGAGGCGCCCGAAATCGCTCGCGTGGCCTCTCCATGCTACTTCAAATTCGAACCGGGAACCTCTGAAGGCGACATCTACAAGCCTTGGATTTCGGAAGCCTGGCACGCGAATCTCATTCGAGAAAAAGTCAAGATTGCCTCCATCGTGATGGAGATCATGCAAAGGCATGCCCCGGAGTTGAAAACATCCGCGAAGGGACCGGCAGACCTTGTTCTGCCAGTGGTGGCATAACCGTAATCCTTACCTTATTGCTGGTGAGACATCATAAGGAAACCGTATATGACAACGTTAAATTACCTGTCCGATCGAACCCATGAAGTCGAGTGGTCGGGCATCCGCATCATGTTTGCCATGGCCGAACAGATTCCAGGAGTCGTCAACCTGGGCATCGGCCAGCCCGATTTCGATACCCCCGTGTTTATCAGAGACGCCGCCAAACAGGCCCTGGACGACGGTTATACCCGCTATCCACCAGCCAAGGGTTTTGCCGACCTGCGTCGGGTGATCGCCAAAAAAGTAAAAAAAGAAAATGGTATCGATGCCGATCCGGATCAGTGAAGTATACGTCGCCGTGGGGGCCATGCAGGTCATTTTCAATACCTGCCTGCACCTGCTCAATCCAGGAGACGAGGTGATCGTCATGGACCCGGGCTACGACTACTACTCGCAGATTCGCCTTTTCGGCGGTGTGCCTGTGCCGGTGGCCACCCATGAATCGAACCGGTTCAAGGTGGACCCGGCGGATATCCGGGCTGCCATCACCGACAAAACCAAGCTGATGATCATCAACACCCCGTCCAATCCCACCGGGGCGATCTTCGACGAGGAGATCCTCAGATCCATTGCCGACATGGCCATTGAACATGACATCTGGGTCCTTTCGGACGAACCCTACGAACACATCCTGTTTGACGGACACCAGCACATCAGCATCGGAGCCTTGGAAGGTATGGCGGAAAGGACCATCTCCGCCTTCACGCTTTCCAAATCCTATGCCATGACCGGCTGGCGGGTCGGCTACACGGTTGCGCCGAAGGCCATTATCGATGAGATGGAAAAGCTCATGGAGCACATGGTGTCCGGGGTGACCGCCGTGGCCCAGCGGGCCGCCCTGGCGGCCATTTCCGCCCCGCAGGACTGCGTCCAGGAGATGGTTGCCACCTACGACAAAAGGCGACATCTCGTCCATGAGGGCCTCAACGCCATCGACGGAATTCAGTGCATCAATCCGGAATCGACCTTTTATGCCTTTCCGAATATCACATCAACCGGGCTTTCTTCCTGGGATTTTGCCAAATACCTGGTCAAGGAACACAAGGTGGCCGTGGTGCCGGGCAGTATTTTCGGCCAAGCCGGCGAAGGCTACGTGCGTCTCTCCTTTGCCGCGAGCATGGATCAACTGAAAGAAGGAATCGCCCGTATCGGGCGCGGTGTGGCGGCCCTGCGGGCCTGAAACGTTTAAAAACCATTTCCAGGAGGTGTGAACGATGCCCCTGTTTTTGACGGACGAATATCTTGAACGCCTTGACAAGGCCAAACAGCGGATGGCCGATGCCGGGATCGATGTGCTGGTATCATCGGATCCTGCTAACATGAACTACCTGACCGGCTACGACGGTTGGTCTTTTTATGTCCCCCAGTGTGTCGTGGTCAGCCTGGACGCCGACACCCCACTGTGGATCGGACGCAGAATGGACGTGGCCGGAGCGCGGCATACCACCTTTTTGTCCGAATCCCATATCATCGGATACCCGGAAAACTACATTCAGACCCTGGCGCGGCATCCTATGAATTTCGTGGGAGATGTAATTGCCGAGCGCGGTTGGGACAAGAAGACCGTCGGCGTCGAGATGGATGCCTATTACTTCACCGCCCGTGCATACGCCGAGTTACAGAAAAGTCTGCCCGACGCACGCTTTGCCAACGCCGACTTGTTGGTCAACTGGATCAGGCTGGTCAAATCGGACGCCGAGATTTCACTGATGCGCGAGGCCGGGCAGATCGCCAACCGGGTGATGACAACGGCCATTGAGAAACTCGAACCAGGCGTGCGCGAATGTGATGCCGTGGCTGCCGTTTACCAGGCTCAGATGTCCGGGACGGAAACATTCGGTGGGGATTATCCGGCCATCGTGCCAATGATGCCCACTGGGGAGAAGACCTCGGCACCCCATCTGACCTGGACCGATGCTCCCTATGAAAGCGAACAGATGGTCAACCTGGAATTGGCCGCCTGTCGTCACCGCTACCACTGCCCCATTGCCCGAACGGCATATCTGGGCAAGAACCCGCCGGCCAAGCTGGTGGAACTGGCCGAACACACCGTGGAAGGCCTCAATCTCACGCTGGCGGCTATCAAACCAGGCATGCGTGCCGAAGCGGTGGAGCTGGTCTGGCGCAAGCACATCGCCAAGGTCGGGTTGGAGAAGGAATCACGCATCGGCTACGCCATGGGTCTCAATTACCCGCCGGACTGGGGTGAACATACCGCCAGCTTGCGCCCCGGCGATCAGACCATTCTCGAACCCAACATGACCTTTCACATGATTCTGGGTATGTGGATGGACGATTACGGCTTTGAGTGCAGCGAATCGTTCCGCGTCAGCGAGGATGGCTGCGAGACGTTCGCCGACGTGCCCCGCAAACTGTTCGTCAAGGGATAGGCAATCGCATGATCTATCACGCCCGAAAAGGACAAGTCAGCAGCGGCGAGGCCATCGGCATCCTCCTTTTGGACACGTCAGTACCCTTCATTCCCGGGGATGTGGCCAATGCCACCACCTACCCCTTTCCTGTTCGTTTTCGAAAAGTTGAGGGGTTCACGGTGGCGCGAGCCATTGGTAAGGACCCGACGATTTACGGCGCGCTGAAAACCGCAGCCGGGGAGTTGGTGGACCAGGGGGTGCGGGCCGTGACCGGCGACTGCGGGTTCATGGCCTTGCACCAGCAACGCCTGGCCCGTGATCTTGAGATCCCGGTGTTTTTGTCCAGCCTGCTGCAGATTCCGTTCATGCTCTCCATTCTGGGTGAGGGGAGCAAGGTTGGGGTTCTCACGGCCGACGGCCGCAGCCTGGACGAAACCCTGCTGGCCGCCGTGGGGGTGACCGATGCCGATCGCCTCGTTGTCGAGGGGCTGGAAGAGCAGCCACACTTCCACCGGTTTGCCATCCAAGAGACGGGCACGCTGGACACTGAAAAAGTGGCAGCCGAAGTGGTGGGGGCCGGCCGGCATCTCCTGGCACGGGACGAAACGATCAAGGCCCTGCTGCTGGAGTGCAGTTTGCTGCCGCCCTATGCCGCAGCGCTGCAGACAGCCGTTCAGGTGCCGGTGTTCGATTATATCACCATGATCAACTTCGTTTTTTCGACTGTGGTCAAACAATCATACGAGGGCTTTGTATAAAGTAGCCATACGATTCGTTATCAAGAGGCCAACGAGATATGGACAATCAGATATCTGAACAGATCGAAACGTACCGCGATGAACTGGTCGCTCTTCGGCGGGATTTCCACAAGCATCCCGAGCTTGGCTTTGAAGAGTATCGCACCGCAAAAGTGATTGAATCCTACCTTCAGGACCTGGGTCTGACCACCCAACGCATGGCCAAAACCGGGGTAGTTGCATTCCTGGAAGGATCCCGCCCCGGTCCCGTGCTGATGCTGCGGGCGGATATGGACGCCTTGCCGCTCAGCGAAGAGAATGAGTTTGAATACAAGTCCCAAAACCCGGGCGTTATGCATGCCTGTGGCCACGACGCACACATGGCCATTCTCTTGGTGGCGGCCAAGGTCCTGACGCAGAATAAACACGCCGTTGCGGGAACGATCAAATTCGTTTTCCAGCCCGATGAAGAGATCGCCGGTGCCCGGGCCATGGTTGGAGAAGGCGTCCTTGACCACCCCACGGTTGATGCGGTGATGGGCCTACATGTCTGGACACCGGTGGAATCCGGAAAAATCGGCATCACAGCGGGGCCGGTGATGGGCGGACTGGATGTGTTCAAAATGACCATTTTTGGCAAAGGGGGTCATACCGGCGTCCCGGAGGATGCTGTGGATCCCGTGATTGCCGCGGCCAACCTGATTCAGACCGTGCAGATGATCCAGACCCGGGAAATCAGCAACCTGAGATCTACCATCATCATGTTCGGTAAAATTACCGCTGGAACCAAGAGCAACATTATCCCGGACAAGGTCGACCTGGAGGGCTCTATCCGTTTTCTATACAAGGGCGGTCCCGACAGCATCGAGCAGCCGACCGAAAGGTTCGTACGGATAAGTGAGCAGGTCTGCCGCACGCACCGTTGCACCTGCGAGATCGACATCACCCACGAGAATATCCCGTTGATCAACGATCCGCATATGACCGCGCTGGCTCGGAGGACTGCAGCTGAGGTATTCGGCGGGAAAGATGCCGTCATCGACAACGTCACCAGCGCCAGCGAGGATTTCTCGGAGTTCAGCGAGCGCGTCCCCGGGGTGTTCATGTTTCTCGGTGCCGGCAACGTGCGGAAGGGCACGACCGTCTCCCATCATAACCCTCGGTTTAACATCGATGAAGACGTCCTATCGAACGGGGTGGCCATGCTTGTGCACGGTGCCCTCAATTATTTCAACACAACCGGAATTGGAAAAGGAGGTGAACACGGGACACGACACACACCTGACATGCAATCTTAATAGCCTCAGGCTCGTTCCAACGAGCTGCAGATGAAAGGAGTTGGACCATGAAGAGAAGCATTGTACTGTTAACTGCCGTTTTTGTTCTCACCCTCTTTGGCACCGCCATGGCTGCCAGTTACACTGGACCGGCCATCAAAGCCAAACTGGCTTCGGAAGAGATTGAAGGTGACTTTATGACTGTCTGGGCCAGGAATTTTTCGGATCACATGAAAAAATGGTCCGGTGGAAAAATCGACATCGAGGTATACCCGTACGGCACGCTGGGAAATACCGGCGACATCAATGAACTGGCCCAGATGGGCGTCGTTCAGTTCGTTTTTTCCGACCACGCCTGGATTAGCTCCTTTGTTCCCCAGGCTCAGGCCCTGGCGCTGAACTATATTTTTCCTACCGAAAAGGTGCCTGAAGTGCTGGATCATATGGCTAAAAATGGCGAATTCATGCCGTTGCTGGAAAAGGCATTTCGCCAGAACGATCTCGTCCCTTTGTCGATCATGTTCGAAGGCTGGCAGTGGATGACATCCAAAAAACCGATCAAGTCACTGGATGACATCCAGGGTCTGAAGCTGCGGCTGATGTCTTCCAAGCTTCTGGTAGAAGGTTACCAGGCATATGGTGCTGCGCCGACCCCCATGAGTTATGGGGAGGTATACAGCGGCCTGCAGATGGGTCTGATCGACGCCCAGGTAAACCCGCTCTTCGCGATTTATAGTATGAAATTCTATGAGGTGCAGGACTATGTCACCCAGCTGAAAAGCGAGCCGTTCATCGGCATCCCCACCGTCAACCAGGCCTTTTTCGACGGCCTGACCAAAGAGGCGCAGGCCGAGATGCGCAGATTCTGGATCGATGCCATCGTCCCCGCCGGCAATTGGATCACCGAGCGCAACATGTCGGACATGGAAAAGATGAAAAAGGCCAAACCCGCTTTGGAATTTTATACTCTCGATGACGCAACTATAGCCAAGTTCAAGGCACAGGCTGAGACCGTCTACCCGAAATACCCCGAGATCGGGGGTGAAGGCGCCCAGAAGGTTCTCGATGCTCTGTTGAAAGACATCGCAAATGCCAAAAAAGCATTGGGCGTCAAATAAACACTCCTCAGGTACTGCGGCGGGCTTCATTGCCGCAGTACCTGAACAGGACTATCTGCGATGGAGACCGAGAAATGAATGATAAAAGCAGTGGTTCAAAAAAGTCGTCCGTCTTCCAGAAAATCAACCACTACACCGGCTTGATGGTCAACGGGGTGGAAGTCTCTATCCTTGTATTCTGCGTGGCCGCTCTTGGTATCCTTTTAATTGCCAATGTGTTTGCTCGGACTTTTTTTCAAAGCATCTATTTTGCCGAGGAAGTGTCTACGTTTCTGGTGTTGCTGACCACCTTTACCGGTGTCAGCTACGGCGTCAGGAAGGCACGACATATCCGCATGGGGGCGTTTTTAGACGCCATGCCGCCTAAAATGGAGAAGACCTTTATTATTTTCATCTCACTAGTCAGTGCAATCGTCATGGGGATCATGACGTGGGCCTCCTACGAGTATCTGGCCAATGCCATGGCCAAAGGGCACATGACATCGGCGCTGCGCGTACCGAAATGGTGGTTTTACGTGATTATTCCTACCGGATTCGGTCTGGCGGGTATCCAGTATATCCGAACGATCATCAAAAATTTCACCGAAAAGGACCCCTGGCAGTCTCCGGATCAACAAAGCGAGTACGAAGATGAAGAGATGGGGGGGGTATAGGTATGACACTTTTCGGAATCAGTCTGGCAACGATGTTACTGATCGGGTTCCCCTTTATGGTAACCCTCCTGGGATCGTTAATCCTTTATTTAGTAGTCTATATGCCGGATTTTGCGCCCAGAATGATCATTACCATGGTGCAGCAGATCATCACCGGGGTGACGCCGTCGGCGTTGGTCTGTGTACCGATGTTTATTCTCTCGGCCAGCATCATCACCTCCGGTGAGTCCGCCGGACGGTTAATCCGAATGCTGAAAGTCTTTGTCGGCCATCTACCGGGCGGATTGCCCATTACCACCAACGCGAGTTGCACCCTTTTCGGCGCCGTTTCCGGTTCGACCCAGGCCACCGTCGCCGCCATCGGCGGCACCATGCGGCCCATGCTGCTGGAAGCGGGATATAACAGCTCCTTTACCCTGGGTCTGATTATCAATTCCAGTGATATCGCTTTTCTCATACCCCCCAGCATCGGGTTTATCGTTTACGGGGTGGCCACCAGCACCTCCATCGGGATGCTCTTTCTGGCCGGCATTTTTCCCGGATTGATGATTTTGGTGATGTTCTCCATTTACTGCTACGCCTATTCCAAAGTAAAAAAGATCCCGACCCTTCCCAAGGCCAGCTGGGCCGAACGAATCTCTGCAGTTAAGGACGGGATTCCGGTCCTTGGGTTTCCGGTGATCATCGTAGGTGGTATTTATGCCGGGATTTTCAGCCCGACGGAAGCCGCCGCCGTTGCCGTGTTATATGCGCTGATCTTGGAAACGATCATATACAAGAGCTTGACCTTTAAACGCATCGTCGATGCATTTTTACAGACCGGCGTCATTACGGGAGTGGTCTTCATTCTGGTCGGCGCCGGCCAGGCATTTTCATTTTTAATCGGCTTCTTGCAGATCCCCCAGCAGCTTCTGCCGCCGCTGTTCGGTGCCGATCCGTCGATGCTGAGGGTGATTTCGATCATTGTGGTTGTTTACTTTGTCGCCTGTATGTTTGTCGATCCCATCGTGGCCATATTCATCCTCAGTCCGGTTTTTCAACCCTACGTGGTGGGTGCGGGCGTGGATCCCATTCTGCTGGGGACCTTGGTAACCCTTCAGGCTGCGGTCGGTTCGGCGACACCGCCTTTCGGCTGTGACATCTTCACCGCACAGCTCATATTTCGGCGACCGTACCTCGAAGTGATCGGCCACGCGTTGCCGTTTCTGCTGATTCTCATTCTGGCGACGATCATCCTGATCACCTTTCCGCAAATCGCCCTATTTTTGCCGAATTTGGCATTGGGTGGATAGTGTTTGATAGTGAAGAGAAGGAGCTACCTGTGGAATATCAAAATGTGCTTGTATTAACCGACTTTTCAAAAGATTCCAATGAAGCGGTTAAAGCGGCGATCGATTTTGCCAAAAAGTATAATTCACGTCTGACCGTCCTGAATGTTGTTCGTGACATACCCAACCTGACCTTTGTGCTGTCAGATTCCGAATATCACAGGTTGGAGCGGAAGCTCGAAGTCCATGCCGAGGAACAGTTTGACAAAATGGAAACAGCGATTCCCGAAATAGCGGAGATCGAGTATAAACGGAAAATTCGGAAAGGAACCCCCTATATCAGTTGCCTGTATGAGATTGAGAACGGCAATTATGATCTGGTGTTCGCCGGTTCACATGGCCAGTTCGGATTTAAAAAAGGTTGTCATGGGGAGTACGGCGGAGAAGGTATTGCGCCGTTCTCCGATATCTGTATTCGTTACCCGGAGGTAGTCTCCCGAATCCGTGATGCAAATGAATGGGGATTCGCTGCAGTGCTTTGAAATGATGCTTTATAGGGGTGTATTATGACACACATACCGGCTCTGCATGATGTGTATCGAGCCCATGCCCGAATCAAACCGATGATTCTTCAAACACCGCTGTTGGCATCCACCGAGTTGGCGGAAAAAACAGGTGCGCGGTCGGTACACTTAAAGCTGGAATGTTTGCAGAATACCGGGGCTTTCAAGGTCAGGGGCGCGGCAAATAAGATGCTAAGTCTCACCGAAGAGGAGAAGAAAAGAGGCGTGATTACATTTTCCACGGGCAATCACGGCAAAGCCGTGGCCTATGTGGCCGGAAAAATCGGTATCCAGGCGACGATATGCCTTTCGGAGCACGTCGCTCCCTCCCGGGCGGAAGCCATCCGTAAACTGGGCGCGGACGTGTCCGTCAAAGGTCGCTCCCAGGATGAAGCCGAAAAAAACTATCAAGACCTAAGCGCCTCCGAAGGATTTGTCCCGGTGGTGCCGTTTGACGATCCGCTGATCATTGCCGGTCAGGGAACCATTGCACTTGAAATTTTGGCGGCGCTTCCCGATACGGATGTTCTGCTGGTACAACTATCCGGCGGTGGCTTGTTGGCGGGTATCGCCATGGCGGCCAAATCCATCAATCCGGGTATCCACGTCGTAGGGATCTCCCTTGAGCGGTCTCCGGCCATGCTGGAAAGCCTGAAAGCCGGAACACCTGTCCAAGTGGAAGAAAAAGATTCCATTGCGGATTCCCTTTTGGGGGGCATCGGCTACGACAATCAATACACACTGGAATTGGTGGAACAATTTACCGATGAACATCTGCTGGTCTCTGAGGAAGAGATCAGGGACGGCATGTTTTATATTTTTGATAACTATCGATTGATTGTAGAGGGTGCCGCCGCCGTGGGTGTCGGCCTGCTGATGGGTCAAAAGATCAACGTTGAGGGAAAACGGGTGGTTGCCGTGCTGTCCGGAAACAGTATTAACTCTGATGAATACATTCGCATTGTACAGTGCAGACTCACCAACGAGGGCAAGCAGTGACTTATATCCTTACAAGCTGTTGAAGGAGGTTTTTCATGAAACGAAGAACAGAGCTCATGTTGGTACTAATCGTATTCGCTCTACTCTTTGGATTCACCGGACGAGCCGTGGCGGCTCAAAATTTGTGGCAAGTAGCTCTGGAAGAGATCGAAGGTAGCATGCAACATGAGTATGCCAAGAAGTTTGTCGAAATCATAGAGGATAAATCCAAGGGGGAAATTCGCTGCAACATTCATTTTTATGGAGAGCTTGGCACTTCCGGGGAAATAACGAAGCTTTTGCAAAAAGGAGATCTCCAGTTCGCCTTCCAATCTCCCGGTCACCTGGGATCCTATATTCCAGAGGTTCAAGTCTTTTCCATACACTACCTTTTTCCAACAGATTTCAACCTTCTCGAAAAAATTTTACGCAAAGGGCCGAACACATATAACGTACTTGGAAAATACTATCGAAAAAATAAGCTGGAACTCCTCTCTATTATCGAGGAGGGCTGGCAGATATGGACGGCCAATAAACCTTTGCGGAAACCTGCCGATTTCGATGGAATCACTTTTCGGGTCATGTCCTCTCCGTTTCTCATCACCGCTTATCGCCTTTACGGTGCCTACGTTATGACCGTACCATACGGGCAGATCTACAGCGACCTTGAACTGGGCAGGATAGATGCGGAAACACAGCCCTTTTTTGCCATCCAGGAGATGAAATTTTACGAAGTCCAGGATTTTATGATCAAGGCCAATCAATTGCCGTTTATCGGGACCTTTGCCGCCAACCACGATTTCATAAAAGGACTGCCACAGAATATTCGAACAATGATAGACAATGCCATCGAGGAGGCCAATGAATATATTTTTGATTTTGAACCCAAATTGAACGAACAGCGCAAGCAAATGATCATGGAGGCCAAGCCGTCCATGCATTATATTGAATTGACGGATGAAGAGATTGCCGTCTTTAGAGAAAAAGCGAAACCCCTTCGGCAGAAATATCTGAAGATGGGGGGTGAAGGGGCAAAGGAGGTATTGGAGGCAGTGATCAAAGACATTAAGTGGGCCAGAGAGAATTAAGGGATACAGCATGCCTGAAAACTTGATCTTTTCCAAGCAAGAATACCAGCAGCGTGTTCGCAAGACCAAGGAGATGATGGATAAGTGCGGCATGGAGATGTTGCTGGTAATGGATCCAGCCAACATGAACTATTTGACCGGCTATGACGGATGGTCCTTCTATGTGCATCAAGGCGTTATCGTCTCTTTGAATATGGAAAACCCATTCTGGTTCGGTCGAGAGCAGGATTCAAACGGAGCAAAACTAACATGTTGGCTGCCGGATGACTGTATCTACGGATATCCGGATAAATACGTCCAATCACGCTACACCCACACCATGTGCTGGGTGGCGGATTTACTGCGTGAAAAGGGTCTAGATAAAAGATCCTTCGCTGTGGAGATGGATGGCTACTGGTTTAATGCCCGGATGTATATGACGCTGTCAACTGAGTTGCCACAAGCAAAACTGATGGACGGGACCAACCTGGTAAATTGGATTCGAGCAGTGAAATCGCTTGCAGAAATCGAATATATGCGACAAGCCAGCCAGATCTGCCAAAGCGTCATGCAAACCGCTGTGGACGAGATTGATGTCGGCGTTTGGGAAAAGGATGTGGCGGCAAAAGTTTCCGCCGCCCAGATTGCCGGCACGGATGCGTTCGGCGGCTCATCACCCGCAATTTTTCCGATTATGCCGTCTGCGGAAAGAACGTCAACGGCCCACCTGACATTCGACCCGGACAGGCAGTATCAGGAAAACGATGTGGTCCTATTGGAACTCAGTGGCGCCAGGTACCATTATCATGCGCCATTGGCCCGGACGGTTTACCTGGGGGATCCGCCGGAAGATTTGCGTAAAACAGCCGATGGTGTGGTGAAAGGGCTCCAGGAAACGCTTACCTTCATCCAACCAGGAATAACAGCCGAGGATGTGGAGGCACGTTGGCGTGAAACCATTGCCCATACGGGTGTGGTCAAACCATCTCGCGTCGGTTACTCTTACGGATTGAACTATGTGCCGGATTGGGGTGAGCATACCATCAGTCTTAGGCCCGGTGATAAAACGATCTTAAAACAGGGGATGACAATTCACTTCATGCCGGGGATCTGGCTCGAAACCTATGGGTTTGAGTGTAGCGAGCCCCTACTGGTAACGGAAGGCGGATGTGAAAAATTTATCGAGTTTCCGCAGAAACTCTTTATCAAACATGGAAGATGAATCGGAGTCATGAAAGTAACCATATTGACGGAAACTGAATTACGAAAATTGGTAACCGTGAACCATGAAGCGATTACTGCCATTGAAACTGCCTTTACATGGCTGGCGGAAGGCAGGGTCTCCATGCCGCCGATCATGCATATCAGCATTCCGGAAAATAATGGCGACGTAGATATCAAGGCGGCTTATGTCCAGGGATTGGAGAGATTCGCCGTGAAAATGGGAGCCGGTTTTTTTGACAACCACCAACTGGGCCTACCAAACAGTCCTGCGATGATGGTGGTACTCAGTGCCCAAACCGGTTTTGCCGAGGCAGTGCTGCTGGACAATGCCTATCTTACCGATGTGCGCACCGGAGCGGCAGGCGCAGTGGCCGCCAAACATCTTGCCCCGTCAATTGTCCACACGGCCGGTGTAATCGGTACCGGTGCCCAGGGACGATACCAGATGCAAGCATTGAAGCAGGTCCGGGACTATCAGCGTCTGATTGCTTTTGACCTTAATAAAGACAGCCTCAAACGATATGTTCATGAAATGGCCCCGGTGCTGGGCGTCGAGGTTGTCGCAGCCAATGGGCCGCAACAGGTTGTTGAAAAAAGCCAGGTGGTGGTAACCAGCACCCCTTCCAAATCGCCATATGTAAAACCCGAGTGGCTGCATCCCGGCATGCACCTGACCTGCATGGGAGCGGACCTGCCCGACAAAGGTGAGCTCTTTCCGGCAGCGTTGGACCGTATCGACCTTTTGGTATGTGACCACAAGACCCAATGTTTTGAACTGGGAGAGCTGCACAATGGTATCGAAGCAGGCGTCATCGACACAGATTCAACAATTTTTGAACTGGGAGAGGTGACTTCGGGAAAGGTGCCGGGCCGCCAAACCGAGAATCAAATCACTTTTTGCGACCTTACCGGTACCGGCGTCCAGGATACTGCCATAGCCATATTGGCCCTGCGTAAAGCAGATGAAAAGAAGATGGGAGTTAAAATAGATGTCGGGTTTGATTAATAGCGATTTATATACGCAATCGCCATTTTATGAAAAATCTTGAGACCTCAGCCATTGGATTGCCGGGTATCATCAATTCCGCGATGGAGCATGGAGTTGATATTCAGGGTTCTGACATCCATCTCAACAATGGGACCAGCAATTGCACCCGCAACGGCATAACGACCGCCGGGACGTAAAACGTCTATGTACTGCGGCCACTTGTCACCAGCCACGAGGTCGATCACACACCACGCATCGTTGAGGGTAAATCATTCATCGCCGCCGCCATCAATTAATTTCAAGGCTGCCGCTTCTGCAGACTGAATGGCCTGCATACCGACTACCGGCAAAGCTGCAGATGCCCCTTCATGGAGCAAAAAAAGTTCATTGGACAAAGCAGGTTGTCCACTTCTGTAGGCCGTCATTTGGATAAGCTCTTTTTTATACCGTTTGGTTGATTCACGGACCTCTAAATTGCCTGGCCGATCATCAAAGGCAGTTCCTCCACTCCTGTATTCAACTTTTTGAAATATTTATAAAATATAAAAATTTGTAATGACTATCCCACCACAATTCATCCCACCGAAACAACATAACTCGCCATAAACCTTTTTTTAACGCCACCTACAGGTTACCTGATAAAAGCCTGACTACTGAATATTTTGATAGCAGTTGTGTTCTAGGATATCAGGGAAAGCCTATTCAGCGAGCCCTTGTTTTTCCCCCCCCTTTGATGTAGAAAGGGAAACGGTTTTCTTCGCATTTTCGATTCATTCCAGTCACCCCAGATTCAGGAACGAAGGCATGATACCAGCGGATTTATTTCCCCCACGCATTCAACTGGCCAACACCCCCACCCCTCTCCAAAAAATGGAACGGCTTAGCCAACAAGCCGGGGCGGAGATTTTTTTCAAACGGGACGACTTCACCGGCAGCGAGCTGTCCGGCAACAAAGTCAGAAAACTGGAATTTCTGCTGGCCGAGGCATTAGCCAAAGGCGCCGATACGGTAATCACCTGTGGCGGCGCCCAGTCCAACCACTGCCGGGCCACGGCCCTGGCCGCGGTGAGGGCCGGCCTGTCCTCCCGGCTGCTGCTGCGCACGGACGACCCCGCCAATCCGCCGGCGGTTTCCGGCAACATCCTGCTGGATTGCCTGGCGGGATCCGAAATTGTCTGGATTACCCCGGAACAATACCGGGCGCGTGATGAGATATTCGAACGGGAAGCCCGACGATTGCGCAGCCAGGGGCGCGAGCCATATATCATTCCCGAAGGCGGGTCGACGGCGTTGGGCGCCTGGGGCTATGTAGCCGAAATGGAGGAGCTGGTTGCGGACCTCATGCGTCTGGATGGTGGCCAGGTGAAGCCCACCACCGTGGTCTGCGCCACAGGATCCGGCGGCACCACCGCCGGACTGGCCATAGGTGCCCGACTGTCGGGAGACGCTATCCGGGTCGTGGGAGTGAACGTCTGCGACGACCGGGATTACTTCGTGGCGATTATCGACGCCATCTGCCGTCAATTCAATCAGACCTGGCTGCCTGGAGAATCTGACGTGATTCCCCCCTACGAAATTGTGGACGGCTATGTAGGACGGGGCTACGCCTTGTCGCAGCCAGAGGAGTTGGCCGCCATTCGGGACCTGGTGCGCCTCGAAGGCGTGGTGCTGGACCCGGTATACACCGGCAAGGCCCACTTCGGCATGATGGCAGAGCTGGCGAAGAATCCCAAGATATTCGGTGACCGTATCGTCTTCATTCACACGGGCGGCCTGTTCGGCCTGTTTCCCATTGCCGATCAGTTTGCGAACATTGTCTGATAGACTGCTGAACACAGGATGCAGAAACAACTTCGAGATTGAAGGAGGTCGGGTATGCTGAAACATGCCAGGGACTACCAGACACTGTGCGATATATTCCAATGGGAGGTGCCGACACACTATAATATCGGTGTGGATATCTGCGACAAGTGGGCCCACCAACCCGATCGCCTGGCCCTGATTTATGATGACGATGCGGGGCAGACGCGGCGATATACCTTCCTCGATTTGAAGCGCCGATCCAACCAGCTGGCCAACGGCCTGAAGGCCATGGGTATCGGGATCGGCGACCGGGTGGGCATCCTTTTACCCCAGCGGCCGGAGACCGCCATCAGCCATATCGGCCTCTACAAGCTCGGTGCCATTGCCATCCCGCTGTTCACCCTGTTTGGAACCGATGCCCTGGCCTATCGCCTGGAAAACAGCCAGGCCAGGGGAGTGATCACCGATGCGGCCAACCTGCCAAAAATTCTTTCCATCCGCGACACCCTGCCGCAGCTGCGGGTCATCATCGTCACCGACGGGGATGCGCCCGAAGGCGTTGCGGCTTTTCAGGATCTGCTGTCCCGGGGTAGCGATGCTTTCACACCGGTGCAGACTCGGGCCGACGACCCGGCCCTGATTATTTACACCTCGGGGACTACCGGTCCGCCCAAGGGGGCGCTGCATGCTCACCGGGTGCTTCTCGGCCACCTGCCAGGCGTTGAATTTCCGCACAACTTCTTTCCCCGCGAGGATGATCGGTTCTGGACCCCGGCAGACTGGGCCTGGATCGGGGGGCTCATCGATGTACTTTTCCCCAGCTGGCACCACGGCATTGCCGTGGTTGCCCACCGAGCCAGAAAATTCGACCCGGAGGAGGCTTTCCAGCTCATGGCCAGACACCGCATTCGCAATGCCTTCATGCCGCCCACTGCCTTGAAGCTCATGCGCCAGGTGCCGGAAGCGTCCATACACCACGATTTTAAAATGAGAACCATCGGCAGCGGCGGTGAGACATTGGGGGGAGAGCTGCTGGCGTGGGGCCGACGGATCATGGGGGTGACCATCAATGAGTTTTACGGTCAGACTGAATGCAACCTGGTGGTGGGCAATTGTTCCGAGGTGATGCCCATCCGGGCCGGATCCATGGGCCGGCCCATACCCGGACACACGGTGGCGGTGGTGGATGAGGACGGTCATCCGCTGCCGGCGGGCCGTGTGGGCGAAATTGCCGTGCACAGCCCCGACCCGGTGATGTTTCTCGAGTACTGGAAAAATCCGAAGGCCACCCGCATAAAATTCATCAACGACTGGAGCCTCTCCGGTGACTTGGCCCGCATGGACGACGAGGGATACCTTTGGTTCGTGGGCCGCAAGGATGACCTGATCACCAGCGCCGGCTACCGCATCGGACCGGCGGAAATCGAAGCGTGCATCATGAAGCATCCGGCCGTGAGCATGGTGGCCGTCATCGGCCGGCCGGATCCGCTGCGCACCGAGATCGTCAAGGCCTTCATCGTGCCCCGCGATCCTTCCTTGGCCACGTCGGAAACGGCCCGAGAGATTCAGCAGTTCGTCAAAGAGCGGCTGGCCGCCCACGAGTACCCCCGGGAAATCGAATTTGCCGACAGCCTGCCCATGACCGCCACCGGAAAGATTATGCGCCGAGAGCTAAAAAATCTGGAATCACAATAAAAGGGGGTAATCATGCCAATGGTGTTTCACACCCGGGAACTCAAATTCGAAACCAAGAAATCCCATCTACCTGAATTTGCCTGGCAGACCAGTCCCCGGCTGGCCAAGCTGGCGGGGGCGGGACAGCTGGATTTCGACATCCGGTCTCTGGATCCGGACCGTTTCTCCTTTCCCTACCATTTCCACCGGGCGGCCGAGGAGTTGTTCCTGATTCTATCCGGCGAAGCCACCCTGCGCACACCGGAAGGATTTCAAAAGGTCGCCGGCGGGGATCTGGTGTTTTTCGAGCAGGGGGATACCGGTGCCCATCAGCTATACAATCACAGCGACGTCCCTTGCGTCTATCTGGACATTCGAACCACGGTGGGCATCGACGTCTGCGAGTATCCCGACTCCGGCAAGCTGGCTATTTTGCCCATGCTGGAGGTGTTTGAGAGCAGTTCGCGGGTACGCTACTTCCAGGGGGAAGAGAAGGTGAAAGAAAAATGGCCCGGGGAGATACTGCGCAAACCATTGGGAAAATGACCACGGCATTGGTTTTTTTATAACTGCTTTTACGGATTTTATTTTAACCCTGACGGTTTCGAAAAAAAGCCCGAGATCAAGGCATGCAAATCCAGAGAATACCGCTATCGCGGGTGCCGAAGGCAGCTTACTGAGTCGTACGCCGCAGTGACGAGGGATAAAGCGTAACGCAGATATCGGATTATTTTCGAAACCGTCAACCATGGAGGTGGTAATGCAACCCAAGACCAAGGATAATATCTACAAAGCGTTCATCGGTGAGGCCAAGGCCTACTTCCGGCTGCTGGCTTATGCGGAAAAAGCAGACGAGGAGGATGTGCCCCAGGTCGCCCTGCTGTTCCGGGCCATCGCCGAGGCGGAGCGGGTACACGCCACCCGGCAGATGAACCTGCTAAAAGATCTGATCGTCAAAGATACGGATACGAACCTGGAGAAATCCTTCCAAAGAGAAAAATCGGTCAGTGAGAATGCATACCCGGATTTTTTGAAAACGGCCGAGGAAGAAGGCGAAACGGTTGCCGCGCTGGCCTTCAGTCACGCCCGGGATGCGGAGGGCTTCCACGCCAAATTGTATGAACGGGCGATCATGAATGTCATCAAGGATGAGGTCAAGGAATACCATGTCTGCCAGGTGTGCGGCTTCGTGACCGACAAGAAAATTCCCAAAAAGTGCCCGGTCTGTGGTGCCCCCGAAGAGAAATTCAAGACCATCGACAGCTGAACATGAACGGCCCCTTGCAATAAGGCGATTGATATGCTTTCATATAGCGAAATAGAATTTCGCTATGCAAAATCCCATCGAAGAACGCTACTTCATCAACTCATTGGCACGCGGATTGCTGCTGCTCGAAAAAATGGCCGAGGCAGGGGGGCCGCTCACCTTGAGCGAGGTTGCCAAAGCCATGGGGATGACGCTGCCGACAGCCTACCGGTTTCTCTATACCCTTCAGGCCATCGACCTGATTGAAAAAGAAGCGGACCGCAAGGCCTACCGGCTTACGCCCAAAGTACTCAAACTCGGGTACGGTGTGTTCAAATCTTCTGAATTGTGGAATACGGCCCATCCCCACCTGTTGCGGGCCAGCCAGAAATATGCCGAGACGTTCAATCTGGCGGTTCTGGAAAAGGACCAGATCCTTTATATCGACCGCGTGAAAACCCAATCTATTCTGACTATCAATCTGGAGATCGGGTCGAAGCTGCCGGCTTACTGCACATCCATGGGCCGCGTCCTTCTGGCGTGGCTGCCCATGAAAGAGGCCCGTAGGCGTCTGCAGCTCAATCCCCGTGAAAAGCACACTGGAAAAACGGTGACCGATGTCGATAAACTCGAGGAGATATTGACCCATGTCCGCCGCCGCGGCTTTGCGGTCAACGACGGCGAACTGGCTCCAGAGTTGTATTCAGCTGCAGCACCGGTGTTGAACCGCGAGGGAGAGGCGGTTGCGGCCCTGAACATGGCGGTCAATTCCGCCAGACATGACGAGGATTATCTGCAGAAGGTTATGGTTCCTGCAGTTGTTCAATGTGCCGAACGGGTCTCGTCGGCCATGGGTTTTGTCAGGAAGGATAACTCACCGGCCAATCAAAGCACAGACAGTGGATCTGCAAACGATAGCGCAACATGAACAAAGGAGGTGATGGGAAGGCCCGGTATCATCGTTTATTAATAACATCTCACAACACTGAGGAGGATTAAGATGAAAAGAAGACGGTTGATGATTTGGAGTGTCGTTATTGTCCTGGCTGTTGCCCTGGCCATCCCGGCGGGTACGCTCAACGCCGCTAAAAGACGCTATGTGTCCATTGCCGCCGGATGGGTGACCGGTGCCTATTTCCCCATGGCCGGCGCTATCTCGCGAATTGCCTGGAAACACCTCAAGGAGGACGGCATCAAGGTAACCGCTGAATCGTCGGGTGCATCCGTGGCCAACGCCAAACTCATCGGCGCCGGCGACACCGACTTCGCCATCCTGCAAAATGACATCGCATCCTATGCCTATCATGGTAAAGCAGGGATGTTCGACGAGCCCATCAAGAACCTTCTCGGTGTCTGTACGCTCTTTCCCGAACATGTCCAGCTGATCGCCCGCAAGGATTCCAATATCAAATCCGTCGCCGACCTGAAGGGCAAGAAAGTGGCCATCGGCCCGGTAGGTTCCGGCACGACCGAAAATGCCAAACAGATCCTCGAAGCCTGGGGCCTGGGCGTGAATGACCTGGCCAGGGCCGAGCAGTTGACCGCCTCCCAGTCGGCAGACTACATCAAGGACGGACGGTTGGATGCCGCATTTTTTACGGTCGCACTCGGGGCTGCCGTGATCATGGATACCTCCCTGATCGTGGATATGAATATCGTGCCGATCGCAGGCGCCAATGTGGATAAATTGATCAAGAGCTACCCCTTCTACGCCAAACAGGTGGTGCCGGCAGGCACATACAAAGGCAACGATACCGAGATCCCCACCGTATCGGTAATGGCCATGCTGAGCGCCCGTGCAGACCTGGAAGCGGACATCGTCTACAAGATTTTAAGTGCGGTGTATTCGGACCTGGAGCAGCTGAAAAAGGCTCACGCCAAGTTCAAGGATATCGAAATGGAAAAAGGCTTGATCGGCATGGGCATTCCCCTGCATCCGGGTGCGGAGAAGTATTTCAAGGAAAAAGGGATTAAGTAGTCGCTATTTCAACTTGCTTCCGACCTGATGAAATGTACCGCCGCGGAATGGCCAGCGCCGATCCGCGGCGGTTTTCCCGGGATCATGATCGACGGACCATGATGCGTTTGCACCCATTCAACATTGCCTGGCGAGAACTTCGATTGTAGACAAGGAGGTGTGGTTGTGGTGAAACAGGAGACTCAGGGCATCGAAGCCAGCAAGGAGATGGCACTGGCCTCGGAGAGCGGCGCGCGCGTCTTGACGGGTGTCGCGGGTTATATTGTTTTTACCATTGCCGTCTGTATGTCCCTGTTTCAGATCTATACCGGATTCTTCGGAGAACTACCCGGTTCCAGGCAGCTTTCCATTCACCTGACCTTTGCAATGGTACTGTGCTACCTTTGTAATCCCCGATCGAAAAAATCCCCCCGTCACCGCATCTCGGCATCAGATATCGTCCTGGCCGTATTGGGCGGTGCCTGCGCCCTGTACCTGTTTGTCAACTATGACCATGTGGTCACCTCTGTGGGTGATGCAGCCCTTTACGACCTGATCATCGGCGGAGTGCTGATTGTGCTGGTGCTGGAGGCCACCCGCCGAAGCGTATCTCCCATGCTGCCCATCATCACGATCATCTTTTTGCTTTACGCCTTTCTGGGACCCTACCTTCCCGGCGATATGGGCCACCGGGGATTTCGTGTCAAACGGATTATCGACCATATCTTCATGACCGGGGAAGGTTTGTGGGGGGTGCCGCTGCGGGTATCGGCCACCTTTGTATTCCTGTTCGTGCTCTTCGGTGCCTTCCTGGACAAGATCGGTGCCGGCGAGTACCTGATCAACCTCTCCTTTGCCTTGATGGGGCGGTTCCGCGGCGGACCGGCCAAGGCGGCCGTCGTGGCCTCGTGCGCCATGGGATCCATATCGGGTTCCTCCATCGCCAACACGGTCACTACCGGTGCCATGACCATTCCCTTGATGAAAAAAGTGGGTTTTAAGCCCCATGTGGCCGGTGCCGTGGAAGTCGCCGCATCCACCAACGGTCAGCTCATGCCTCCCATCATGGGGGCTGCCGCTTTCATCATGGCCGAGATCATCGGCGTTCCCTATATCGAGATTGTCAAGGCGGCGTTTATCCCGGCGATCCTGTCTTATACGGCCATTTTCTCAATCGTTCACATAGAGGCGGTCAAGGAGAACATCCGGGGGCTGACCAAGGAGGAGTGCCCGCCCATGATCAAGACCTTTATATCAGGCCTGCACTTTCTCATCCCGCTGTTGCTGCTGGTCTGGCTGCTGCTGGTGACCATGTGGACGCCCACCACGGCGGCTTCCTGGGGCATCCTTGCCGGTTGCGGGGTGGCCATCGGTAACAATGTCTACCGCGGCTGGCGCCTATTTCCCGGTTATGTCCGGCTGGGGGTTGAAAGCCAGGACCCGGCTTATGCCGCTTACCTCCAAGACAGCCGGGGGTTCGCCTTTAAAAGAAGCCGGCAGGAGATTCTGGGATCCCTTGAGACCGGCGCTCGCAACATGGCCGGTATCGCCGCCGCCTGCGCTTGCTGCGGAATCATTATCGGTGTGGTCACCCTGACCGGACTGGGCCTGAAAATGGCCACCTTGATTACCGAGGCGGCCGGCGGGCACCTCTTTCTTACCTTGATTTTTTCGGTATTTGCTTCCATCATTCTCGGCATGGGGCTTCCCACGACGGCCACTTACATCATCATGGCGGCCATGACCGCACCGGCAATTATGACCATCAGTGCGGACCTGGCCCTGGGGTTGCCGGTCGTGGCCGTTCATCTGTTCGTTTTCTACTACGGCATCGTCGCCGACGACACGCCGCCGGTGGGCCTGTGCGCCTATGCCGCCGCTGGGATCGCCGGTTCGGATCCCATCAAGACGGGCTGGAAGAGTTTTCGGCTGGACCTGGCCGCCTTCACCCTGCCGTTCATGTTCATCTACAATACGAAACTGCTCATGATTGATACCACCGTGATGGAAGTCCTGTACCTCATCCCGCTGTGCATCCTGGGCATGTTCTGCTGGTCGGTTTTCATTCAGGGGCACTGGAAGGTCAGGACGCCCCTTTTCGAACGGTTCCTTTTCCTCGGGCTGGCATTCCTGCTGGTCAATCCGAACCACCTGTCCATCGGCGAGATGATGATCAACAAACACCTGGTCAACGGCCTGGCCATCGCTGCGGTTGCGGCGATCTACTTTTCGCAGCGTGCGCGCGCCAACCGTGTCCTGGCGCCTGCGGCTGCTTAAGGGATCCGCTTTGGTCCGTATAATCAAACGCCTTTTAGTGCCTGCAGCATGCCTGGGCCTGCTGTCAGGTTTGATGCGTTTTTTACCGGTGGACGCAGCAACGGTGAGACTGCCCCGGGAGGGAAACGCGCTTTTCGGAGCAGTACGGGTGGCGCTTGGAGGAGAAATTCAGTTGAGCTACCGCCATTCGGTGGAAAAGACGATGGTGGAGGGCGTATTCAGCGTTGGCCCGGGACCCGTTCTGCAGGCCAAAGAAACCCGAATGACTTCGGTGGGGACAGGCCTTCCCAATACCTATGCGGGAAGAACCCGGCGAGAGGGCCAGTGGATAATCGTGGACGAGGGGCTGGCCATCGTCCCGGGATTTGATTTCTTTATTTCGACGGTCAATGCCACCCGTCTGTCCATGGACGGAACCGGCATCCCCATAGAGGCGCTCGCTTCGGGCAGTGTCATCCACCTCGATGTGGAACGGGTCCGCCTGGTGGACTGGCTGCGGTGGCGTTATTTCAAAAAAGATTGGCGAAAGGATCGGCAATCATGATCGACGCAAGCAGTAGAGGCGGGGGACATCTGTTTCCCAGGCGTTTAGACCCACCGCTGCCGGTGGCGGTTAAATCGGACGGGGTATGGATTGAAGACCAGGATGGAAACCGTTATCTGGACGCCAGCGGCGGCGCTATCGTGGTCAATGCCGGACACGGCAGAAAGGAAATTGCCCAAGCGGTTTACGACCAGATCCTTGCCTATGACTACATCCATCCCACCATGTTCACGACGCCGGCGGCGGAATCGCTGGCGTCGGCACTGGCCGCCCACGCGCCCGAGGGCATCGACCGGTTCTATTTTCTCTCCGGTGGGGCCGAGGCCGTGGAGGCCGCCATCAAACTGGCTCGACAGATTCACCTGGCCAACCATCATCCCGAGAAGTTCAGATTGATCTCCCGCTGGAAGTCCTACCACGGACTGACCCTGGGCGCCTTGTCGGCCATGGGCAGAACGGCGTTTCAAACCCCGTATGCCCCCATGCTGGCGGATGCTGTTCACATCCCGCCACCTTATTGTCTGCGCTGCTCCTACGGGCTCACCTTTCCCGACTGCCGGTTGCGTTGCGCCCTGGCCCTGGAGGAGACTATCTTGAACATGGGTCCCGAAACAGTCTCCGCTTTTCTAGCCGAAACCGTCAGCGGCGGCACCCTTGCCGCCTATCCGCCACCGCCGGGGTACTTTGATGCCATCCGTAAGATCTGCAACGCCTACGATGTTCTTCTGATCCTGGACGAGGTGCTCTGCGGCATGGGACGCACCGGGCGCTGGTTTGCCTGTCAGCACGACGATGTGGTGCCGGACCTGGTTACTCTGGGAAAAGGACTTGCCGGCGGCACCGTGCCGCTGTCCGCGGTCGGGGTCAAGGGATACCATTTTGATGCTGTGTGCGCCAATGGTGGTGGTTTCACCCATGGCGGCACCTTTTCCCATCATCCCGTTGCCGCCGCCGCCGGTTTAGCGCTTGTGCAAATACTTGAGCGTGAGCAGCTGGTGGAACGGGTGTCAGAAGTTGGAGGCGTCCTGGGTGAAGCGCTAAAAAGCCGGCTCAGCGATCTTGCCTGGGTGGGCGACGTGCGGGGCATCGGTTTTCTGTGGGGCATCGAGCTGGTCAGGGACAAGGCCTCCAACACACCGTTTCCGCGAAAGCATCAGGTTACCGAGAAGATCTGGCAAACGCTTTTTGAAAACGGCATTATTACCTACAAGTCAACCGGCCTTGCCGGAATCGACGGAGATGCCATCCTCGTGGCGCCCCCATTCGTCATGGATACGGCGGATTTCGGGCTTGTTGCTGATAGAATCAGGGCTGCCATTGAACAAGTGTTGTCCACCTGATAAAAGACGAGGTCGCATGGATAAACTTATCATCACGGTGGCCGTCACCGGCTCCCTGCCCACGAAACAGGTTACGCCCCATGTCCCTATCACCCCGGAGGAGATCGTCCGGGACGGCATTGCCTGCGAGGCGGCCGGTGCGTCGGTGATCCACCTGCATGCCCGGGATCCGGAAGATGAGTCGCCGGCCACTGATTTGGCGCTTTTCGAAGCGATCTGCAATGGCATCAAAACAAAAACCCGGCTCATCACCCAGATTTCGACCGGTGGGCGGGCCGGAATGGCCTATGAACAGCGTTGCGAACGACTGCAGCTCAAACCGGAAATGGCCAGCCTGACCACCGGGTCGGTTAACTTCCCCAATTCCGTCTATGAGAACAGCCCCGGTTTGATCGAGGCCCTGGCCGCCGACATGCAAAAATACGGCATCAAGCCGGAGATGGAAATCTTCGATCTCAGCATGATCAGCAATGCCACGGCACTGGTGGAAAAGGGGCTGGTGTCAAGGCCGCTTCATTTTGATTTTGTGATGGGGTTGAAAGGGGCCATACCGGCCACCGTTGAGAATCTGGTGCACATGCGCAACACCATCCCGTCCGACGCCACCTGGACCGTTGCCGGTATCGGCAAAGCCCAGATTGTAATGACCACCCATGCCATCCTGATGGGCGGTCATGTGCGTGTGGGGCTGGAAGATAACATTTATCTGCGTCGCGGAGAATTGGCCACCAATGCACAGCTGGTAGAGCGTGTGGTGAAGCTGTCAGAAATCCTCGGCCGAGAGGTTGCCACCCCGGATGAGGCCCGCCAGCTGCTGCACCTGCCGTTATTACCTGCTTGAATGCATTAACGAATCAGTGAAGGATTAGCACCATGTCCGCAAAACCCATCGCGATCTTTTATGAACACCCGGATTGGTTCAAACCCCTGTTTGCCGAATTGGACAGCAGAAGCATCGATTATGAGAAAATCCATCTCAACGGACACTTTTTTGATCCTTGTATGGATGCATTTCCCTATTCACTGGTGGTCAACCGGGTGAGCGCCTATCCGTCCACGGCAAGTGCTCCCCAGGTCGTTTTGTACGTCAAGCAATACCTGGCTTACCTGGAAGGCATCGGAACGCCAGTGATAAACGGCTGGCGATCATACGAGGTGGGCACTTCCAAAGCCCTGCAGATGCAAATATTCAGCAAGCTGGGGCTCAATTCACCCAAAAGCTGTGTGATCCACCATGCCACGCAGGCCGTCGACGCTGCCGAAAAGTTGCAATTCCCGGTGCTGATCAAACCCAATGTGGGCGGCAGCGGTGCCGGCATCACCCTTTTCAAGACCCGCGAGGAACTGGCTCGGTCTGTCGATGCCGGCGAGATCGATCTCGGTATCGACCGGGTGGCTTTGATGCAGGAGTACCTCGAACCCAAAGACGACTGCATCTACCGGGTGGAAGTGTTAAACGATGCGTTCCTGTATGCCATCCGACTGCCCGTCCTCGCGGAAAATTTCAACTATTGTCCGGCCGATGGCTGCAATATCGATCGCTTCGATTACTGCCCGGCGGGAGGATCGTCCGGCGCTGATACCGATTCGGGTGCATCAGGGATTACGGCATTCGTACCGGAGCTTGAGGTGATCGAAAAGGTGAGGCAGGCTGTCGCTGCGGCCGGCGCCGACATCGGCGGCGTCGAGTATCTGATCAATGCTGCCGACGATCAGCTCTACTTCTATGACATCAATCCACTATCCAACTTTGTGGCCAATGCCACGCAGGTGGTGGGATTCGATCCGGTACCCCGATTCGTCGACTTTATTATGCGGCAGGTCCTTGCCTGACGAGGTCACTCCGTCATGGGGGACGATCGGTTAAAAGAGGGAATCATTCCAATTTCAAACGAGGAGAACATCGATGAAAGTGGTCGCATTCAACGGCAGCCCCAGAAAAGACGGAAACACCTCCATCCTGATCCGGAATGTGCTGGAGGCCATCGAAGGCCAGGGTATCGAGACGGAAACCGTGCAGGTGGGCGGGAAACCCATCCGGGGCTGTATCGCCTGCTACAAGTGCTTCGAGAACAAGGACCACCACTGTACCGTGGGTAAGGACATGCTCAACGACTGCATTGACCGGATGCTGGCGGCCGACGGCATCATCTTAGGGTCACCGACCTATTTTGCCTGCATGAGCCCGGAGATCAAGGCCCTGATCGATCGCGCAGGCATGGTATCCATCGCCAATGGAATGATGTTGCGGCGAAAGGTCGGGGCCGCCGTGGTGGCGGTACGGCGGGCCGGAGCGGTTCACACCTTTGACTCCATCAACCATTTTTTTACCATCGGTGAAATGATTATCCCCGGCTCCAGATACTGGAATATGGGATTCGGCAAGGAAAAGGGAGAGGTCAGCGACGACGCCGAAGGCCTTGCGATCATGAAGACCCTGGGGGAGAACATGGCCTGGTTGCTGAAGAAAATCGTCGGATGAGGTGTCCTCCTGACCTGTACTTGAACCGCGTTAGCGAGCGAACTGAAAATCGACGTTTTTATCCTTACGGTGCTGCGCAGCACTGCCGTTACAGGCAGAACATTCCCCGCGGCTTGTCGCGGGGAGGGTTCAATTGACAAAATTGAGAAATGAGTCAGAAACTCGCTTCACAGAATGGCATCACAACATCTCTTCCACAACCGGCACAACCCTCACACTTTCCATACCGCTTCTGACCTCATCTATCGTGGCAAACTGCGAAAGAATAAACGAGACAATATCAACGGCTGTGATCGAATTATTTGCCTGACTCTTATCGTATTTCATATAGCTGGCAAAACAGGGGTGATAAAAGGCCCGTTGCCAGCCCTTTTTCATTCATACCATCAGCGAGCAGGTCTTTTTCCAGCAGATCGAGGCCGACAATTCCGTATTTCGATTTCCACTTCTTACCGTTGTAACCATCAGGGGTGAGACCGGTAAATTCATAGCCACGGGGAATAATTGCAACTCTGGAGTTAAGGTCAAAAGTTCCCCACTCCATAGTTCGTCCATAGACTGTCGATCCATCTTTCGCTAACAATCTGATGCCAGTGCAAGCATTCACTATCGTTATGTAAGAGCTAAACAGCAGCATCGATACCACCAATGCGCTCAATAATATTCTAACTTTCATCCTAGGACCTCCTTTTTGATTTAATGGTATAGCCAACCATTAATTTTTAGGTCAAATTGACCTTGAAATTTGATAATTGCTTTGCTTTTGGAAACTCACTCATAATGCAGATTAATTGAGATCATCAACAGCCAAGCCGGATTAAAGATAGCTCCGAGAAAGCTCATGGCCAGCGAGATGTAGTTTTTGGGGTGCTCTTCAATCTCAACGTCTTTTTAGGATCTAAGGTTTAACTTCAATCACGGAATCAGCTTCTATTCTAAAGTCAGGTATCTTATTCTCAGGGTCACTTTCATAAATACAGCTAAAAATCATACTTGATGATGTGGTTTCCCACCCATACGTTCCTACCCCCGTTAAATATCTTACCCTTGAAACCTTTCCTTGACCTGTACAAAAGGCACTTGCTTCCTGTGCCGCCTGCACTTGCAGTTGCCCTGGTGAATATCCACCCCATGCGGCATCTACACTTAATATATATCTGCTGTGGTGGCTCAAGGGTTGATCAGTGCCATCACCCTTGCTATGGGTATAGAAACAATTACGCGCTTTTCAATTTTGGCCTTCCTTGAACTACGTTCACCTATACTCGTACTATGAACGACTAATCTTCTTTCATAAGGAGAGGACATGAAATCATTGATAATCATTTCAGCTCTCATTGCATTATTGTCCGCAAATGCGGCATATGCATGGTCCAAGGAAGGGCGTACCTTTGTGCGCACCATGCAGGCATATAATGACCCACAGAAAACTTCGAGCTTTAGCGCTGGAAATTTTGTTGGTTATGTTGAGGGTGTAGCTGATTCGACATTTGGAACCCATTACTGTGCCCCAGGCGATGTAAATTTTGAGACACTGTTTGATATTGTCAGCAATTATTTGAACAGCCACCCAGAACTTTGGGAAGTATCAGCATATGTTATAGTTGTAGAGGCGCTCAATGAGGCGTTCCCGTGTCGTGCTGAGACAATACAACCTTTTACCTCACCGCACTGATTGCCAGATCGATATACGGATTTAATATTTGGATGGTCTTCGGACTGATCGTGGCCATTGGGTTGAATCCTCAAGTTCCCTGCCTCATCTTGCCCAGTGTCTGACTTCTGATTCCTTTGCCTTTCATCGAATGTGTCCAGCATTTAAATAGAAAATTAGCCAGAAATAAAATCGGCTTTAGACATTCGCTGTAGCTCCGTCAATCTCTTTTACCTTTACCTGCTCTGGATAATCAACAATCTGCCGTGCAATTTCCGCTAACAGATTTTTCATGAGGCAGCCCTTTCGCTATTTCCCGTTCACCTTGTCCCTCAATTTACCAGAACACTTGAACGTCACCACCCGTCTGGCCGGCAGAATTGCATCTTCTCCAGTGGCTGGATTCCGCCCCTTGCGTTCATGTTTATCCCTCACACAGAACTTACCGAAGCCGGATACCAGGAGATCGTCACCTGACACCAGGGTTGATTTCATTAATTCAAGCAGCGATTCAACGATCTCAATGGATTGGTTTCTGGGGAACCCAAGCCCATCGCAAACTCGTTCTACGATGTCCTTCTTTGTCAGGCCCATGGGTGATTCTCCGTTTCAGTAATGGTGGAAGTGGTAGGCGGATGCCTGATAAATCGCACCAATCCCTTGTTGTGTCAAGGGTTTAGTCTTCCTTGACAATCAGGATGGTAGGGGATAATGATCAAGGTGTTCGTCCAATAATCGAAGCTGACGCTAACGGAATCAAATGATCTGCCCCTTTTGTCGTGAAACTGAATTGGGTGACGATATCGGCCCCATTGTCTGCTCAGCCTGCAAGGCTGGGTTTGAGATCGATGACAGAGGTGAGCGTGTGTTCGTGGACACGGATCGGCCAAGGATGCCAATGAACTGACAGGTATGCACAGTTCGTGGCTTGGTGCAGCAGAATAAACGAAAGACTTGCCTTTACCGCGTAACCACGTTCAATAGTTTATTTTCATTAGTTTTTGGAACGGTCGGAACTGGATCACATCACCCATGGTTGATCCTTCCCGCTGATTGAACCTATGCATTATATGAAAAAGGGGACCGGCCAGTTGAGGAGGGTATGGGGTGCAAAATACTCTATATCAGGAATGCCGCACCGATCCGCGAGCGGGATATTGGAGGTGCCTATGGTATATCCCGCAAGACCATCACATGTAACATGGTCTGATTATGGCCACTAATTTAGGGTGTCGTCAAGCCAGGAAATAGCCGCGCCCATGCTTTTAAATACCCTCACTGAGTGTGGGGAGAACCGAATGCCGCTTTGGGCCTTGAACATTCTTTCTATACCGCAAAGTGTCCTGACCTATATTTAAATTGACAAACCGGGAGTGAACGCCAGGACTATACTTGACAGTATGTATATCACAGCTTTTCAGAAGTCCTCTACACCGTTGATGAGTTGGAGCACAGAAAAAGCAGGGCCATGATTGACCCTGCGTATGTCCGTTAAGAATTATTAGGTGGTTATCTTACGCCAACTATCGCCTAAAACCATATTTAAGTTCGAAAAATTGTGGATTAAGATCAGCTAACGGCCCTCTGAGCTTAGCCAATTCTTTTTCGGGACCGTGAACTTCTAAAAGAGAGATGTCGGCTATCTTTAGAGCTTCTTGTAGCAGTGCACCAACATTTTCGAGGTGGGCAAGTAGTCCTTCAGCATCTTCATATCCTTCTCGGCAATGTACGATGTCTCCATTAAAACTGAATCCATAATATAGGCATTTGGATTCATTATTTGTTTTTTCAACAAACTGGTCACAAAGAGCTTGAAAATCATCCAACTTTCCATCCTTTACCTTGAAATAGGGTACGATTGTACAGCATTTGTCTTGAGTTGCCATAATCTCTTCCTTTCAATTAAAGTTGTCTCTTAAGTGTGGACTCATTATATTTCAACTGTTTCTGGAAAAACAGTCTATCGTTGGTAAAGGTTGCTATGATGACAGACTGTTGTAATCATAGCAACAGCTATACTGGTGATACGTTGGAGTCATCCAAATATTCTGCCGTCAACTTTAACCTGTGATAGCAAAATGAAAGTCAACTAATCATCGGAAACGGCCAATCACCAGAAATTGTGGTCAGCTATTTTTTTAAAAAGGCTTTTTTGTGAATAGCGGTTACCTTGAAAATTCGTTTGCCCTGATTTGCTGCAGATATCAACCCCATCAACGAAAAAGCAACGCCTCAACACTCCTCAAATTTAGTTTCTCTTGAGTTCCGCCGCCATTTTAAGTTAGAAATAACATTGGAATGAAAAACGACCACCAGTTGTTTTGCCATTATTGTAGAGCGGCATGAAATTTCGATTCGAATTTTTGATTAGAGCTACTCCTATCTGGACAAAGGAAAATGCGAAAGAAAAAGCCAAATATATCACGCATCGGTCTAATCGCGATTGGATTGATTATCGCCGGTCTCCTGTTTGCAACCAAAGGTATGGCAGATGACCACCGCAAGTCAAAAGGTTGGTTTGAGCGAGAGGAACAGCAGCATTCGTCCCTTTTTGGCAGGAATGATGACGAAGGCAACGAAACGGCAGGCCAAATGGCTGCCTGGCTTCTTGTGGCAGCCAACCTGCCCGTTGTCTTGAGTCTTCTGATCAAGTGGACCAATAAGTTTGCCCCTATGGGGAACGGATTAAAAGATGCGCTGATCCGGTTCAACCGCTTCCAGAAAAAGCATCTCATGCGATTGCATTTTTATATCAACCCGCTGGTTCTTGGAATCGCACTGTGGCACTGGTTGTCATCCCGCTGCAAGTCAACGGCACTGCCGGAATGGGGACTTGCGGTAATGTTTGCCCTGATAGTTTTGGGACTGATTATGAAATTCAGGCTGTGCCCCAAACAGCTTCGAAAAAGTGTGTATCGACTCCACACCCAGCCTCTGGTGTTTCTTGCCATGGTGATGGTGCTGACCATCGGACATCTGATTGTCGATTAATCTGAGAGGCTAAAAGAGAGGGCATTCAGTGCCTATGTAAGACTGGCATCGATATCCATTCCGGATTAACGATGGGTGTACTATCGTCTCCGAAATTACCTACGCCCAAAAACACAACCTTTATAAGGCCGGAAAAGTATCACCATGAAAGAAATCTTTATCACACTTCTGGTCTGTGTCGTCATTTATGAAATTTTCGAGCACGTCATTCTGCCACTTTTCTGGACAATTCGATATCGCAAGCGCAAATCAGCCTACGGTCCGTCCGGCATGATCGGGAAGAAATGTGTGGTTAAGGAGTGGAAGGGTACCCATGGCAAGGTATGGGTTGGCGGCGAGTTGTGGAATGCAAGCAGTGATTCACCGATAATTCCTGGAAGTGAATCGGTTATCCAGGACATCAACAATTTAACACTGCTGGTTTCAAGGTCGGATCTGTTAGGGGAGACAAATGATTCCTAAGCACCTATATCGTCTAAATGAGTATCGGATATCCGAGTTTGCGGATGGCCGCTTATGGTGGGACACCCATTCCGGATTTGGGTCGCAAATTGGTGGACCGTGTTTTGTTTATGGGAGCATTTTACTGATTGGAACCCGGTGCAACAAGGAAAACGGATTTCTGAAATTGGAGTTTAACGGAACCCTTAAAAAACTCCCCTTGTGGAATAGAACCCGATATTTTTGTTTTGCATCCACTTTGTTGGATGTGTCTTCCGGGCGAAACATCCGCGAAGATCGATTACAGCAAAGGGTTTCTTTGTCCAGTATGACCAGCACCGGGTCCAAGACCATGATTGGTGATAATTTTGGAGCCTTTCGGCTTGGGCAATATCAGATTACCATTGCGCCCGACGGCGATATATCTTGGAAGAGCTGCGGTGGAACGAACCTCATTTTCGGCGGGCCTGTATTGATCGAATCCGATATCCTATTCATGGGTCCCAGAAAATTTGACGATCCTCAACAAAACAAAAGGGAATTCCTTCACTCCTTGCGTGCTCTTCCCCAATGGGATCGAACGACTTTTTGGTGCCGCAGCTCAGCCTTTAAGCCTGTATTGCCAGATGCAAAACCACTGCTGACTCTATCCCCCCAGAAAAAATCGAGCATTCCCCAAAAAAAGAGAATGCCTGTCAAACGCCATCGATCGGAATACGTCAAACAGGCATGGTTCCAAATGACTGACTATTGTGCTGATTGGGTCGATGAGGTGAAGGCAAGATGGCCCCAAAGGGTTTGGCCAAAAAGAAAAAAGAACCGTGCGATCGGGAATAAAATTGATTGAGGGCGAACTATGATTACACACCAGTTTCTTTATATATCAAATAATTTTTACGAGTGGTGATAAATTGAGATAACCACCAGCCCCACACAATTAAAGATACCATCGTTTGCGGCTATCAGGTCAAGGAAAACTTCTTTTGAAAAATCACATCCCCATCTACCTAATTTGATCCAGTAGGCGTGTCATGGTTTGGAATCTATTCATCAAGGATCTTCCAGATGCGAGTGTGGCGGACACCTACCAAATAGTGTTCCATCATAATCAAGTGGGGATGTCAACGGAAGTGGCGGAGCTTCGCTCTTTGTGCAGTAGTGACGGTAGGTGGGCTCTGGTGTAAGCCAACTTGATCACCAAGTGTGGTCTCAGTTTCACATTGAGAACTTAATTTCCTACTACTTCATTCAAGCTACGAGAACAATAACAATATATCTGTCTAATATTTCAGTAGATACGATTACTTTGTGCCTGACTAAAAAGCTGCATGAATTTTGCAGTTACATTAATATGACTATATGAGTCAAGAATACACTCAATCAAAGGGAGGAAGAGGTATGAAAAAGTTAGTTGTTTTGATTTTCATGGTGCTGTTTCTGGCAAGCTGCAGTCAAACCTTTATGCAATCTGAATTTGCGCAACACGACACCATGTACAAAAATAACGATCACATGAAATTCAGCTGGTTCGGCTCAGATAAGGCCACGAGCCAAGATCTTGAAAAGTCCGTTGAGCAGGACTGGTGGGGAATTGAAGTGCCCTATGTCCCCGGCGAATAGTTAGACAGGGGGAGCGCAAGATTTGGCCCGCTGTGATTATTTTTCGGAATCGCAGGTATTTTTAGCACTGATATCTACATGGTCGTTGGAGGGATCAAAAAAAACGTCATCACTTTCTTACCTGTGATTACCAAATGGAAGCCAACTTATTAACAAAAATGGCCAACCACCGGCTGTTGTGGGCGGCCAATTTTCTACCCGAGCGGTCTTTAAAAGCAGGTATATTAATCACCGCCGGAGACGGACGGCTATATACCCTGGTTAGGCGTGGAACGGATGGGTCCTGCTGCTCTTACCCACCCGCCCTGTACGCTTGCTGGATTGTTAGGGCCAGGGACGTAGTATTGACCTGTCCCCCGTCCCCCTGCAGACGTGCTTAGCGCTTACTGTGGCTTATGCTGAACATGGTGAGAAACCATGAGCCATCGTCAGTCGACTTTCTCATAGACATTGGTGACGAGGAAGTCGATCTTGCTGTCTCTGCCGTCCTTAAATTTCAGTGTCCCAATCCCCTGGCCCATCTCCCAAGCGAGATTGCCATTGACGTGAATGTCCTGTTCTGACAACGTGACGTCCATCTGCGAGAATTGTCCTTTGGTTTCCACCCAGTGCTTACCCAGAGCACCCCAGCCAACCATAATCGAGTTGGAGCTCGGGCTTACACATGTGACGTAAGTCGTATGAGCCCACACTTTACTTATTGCTTCGCCATTGTCATTCAACGACAGTGCCGCGTAAAAGGCCTTGCTCGCTGCCTTCACCCCTTCCATGTCCGCTGCCGGTTGGGTGGCCGCATTGCTCTGCGGAAGGGCGATCCACAGCCACGCAACAGCCATGGTGATCGGTGTGAGCATGCTACGTCGGTTCATGGCGTTTTTCCTTTATTTTCTGAACATTTATGTGATTATAGAATTTTTTTTGCGCTGCCATCAGGTATCGGAACCTAAACATGGGGTTGCAGAAAGGATACCAACAAATCTTTTGATCACAGAGCATAAAATGCCACATTGTAGCACCTTGTCAAGTGCTTATCAGAATCTAATTGTATTGGGGATTAATTGATTAATTTTGAAAGAATATTGGAGCGTTATAGGACGGGGATGCCAATAACGAAGTAAAGTCCCTTATACGATCTCGTTTCTTTATCGAAGTGGCCCAAATTCATTTATGTCTAGCTCAAATGATTTTCCATCGGTTAAAGTTAATTTATTATTACTGTCGTAGACGTATTTCAAGTCCGCAAGTTTAACATCTTTAGGAATAATATTCACCCAATAACCACTGCTTGAAAGATCCATTATCGTTACTCGTATGCTAGGTTTTTTGATGAATGTATTTTTGCTTTTATCAAATACCATGAAGTATCCTTCAATTCTCGCAATTGAATCATTGGCAACCTTGATTTCACCGATAAAATGGCGTCTTAAATCTGTTTCGAAAATTCTTCTGACAACGACGTGAACTTTCTCGCTAATTTCTATAAGCATTTTTTTCTCCAAATGATTTGTTCGTATATTGATATTCAATAGACGTCTCGTTTGTGTCCCATATTGGAATGTAATATTACCGTCTCAACAACACGCCCAATGGGGAAAAAATAATCAATTCCTACCTAAAATCTAATTTGAGGCTCATTCTAAAGCTAAAAACCAGATTACAGATGTATTGAGTCATCATCAGTTTAACCAAACTCAAGATATCATAGCTTGTCCGATCGGGCAAATTTAGCAGATCCGTTGGATATCTTAGCTACAGTTGTTTATAGCAGCGCACGGTTTTGGGATTGTCACCTCTCATTTTATAATGGCTCTGAGGTCTTCTAATAACCTTTGACCAAAATACTTAATTTATATTTCATCAAAGCCGAAGATTGATGTCTGCATTCTTTTAATGCCCGCAAGCACTCTTTTACTGAGGTTCATATAGACTCTAAGATCGTGCTCTTTTTTTTTATAATCTCTTACATCCTCTTCTGACCAGAAGAGTAACGATTTTCGTCAAAATATGTCCACAATGCTTGGTTCTTTTGTATTAGCTAACGTTACTATCGGCAAGCAGAACATAGGATCGGACCCATGCGTCACATTTGTTATGTTTAGCTCACTGTCAAGTGTGATTTCAATCTGTCTGCCGCTATTGGCGCATTCTGCCTGAATAGTAAAAGACAATTCTTTTTTTTGTAATCTCCCATACACGAAGGGAGCCGCGAATGCGTCAGCGCCTCAGGCGGCAAAAAATTGCTCGCCGGAAGAGGCAGTCATTCTAAACCCTGTGTTTTCAAGAGAAAGAGGATAAGCCCAATTTATCCCTTTGCCATCGCTTCGATAAATGAATGTTTTTAATTTTTCAAGCTTACTAATAATTTCACGTACTTTATCATTTGGCATCCCTATTTCGCCAGCAATCAACTCTGCAGAAATAGGGTCTTTGACAACCGCCATTTTCTTAACAATAAAATGATGAACGCTACGCTCCTCTTTCGATAAAGAATCTGCATTTGCCTTGGCACCTTTTTCACCTTTCCTTGCTCCTTTATCTGAAAGCAGCGGTGGTATTCGCATCATAAAGCCGCGAAACCCCATGTACAATTTATGTTTCAGATCATTTCTCATGAATTTACCCCCATGCTATTTGTTCATCAAACATATTAATAAACTTAAAATGCATCAATATATCTGGTCAGATTTTGAGTTGCTCCATAATAAATTACCGCCTTTTCACACTCGTTCGGGAACCGCGATAGCGCTCGCATTCCCCGCCGCTTGCAGCGGGGAATGCGAGCGAACTGGAAATCGCTTTTTTTCCTTCCGGTGCTGCGCAGCACTGCCATTACAGGCAGAACATTCCCCGCAGCTTGCCGCGGGGAGGGTTCAATCATGCGGATCAAACGCGGATAGATAGTCTCCGCTTGCCTACGGTTTGATCCTCGTTATTGGTAGGTCTTGCCGTCATGCTTCAACCAACCGCCGATATGGCGGCCACTGGGATCATGGTGCGTCCAGTGGAGAACACCACCTTTTTTATTCCACTGATATTCACCATAAAACGCAACGTTGTCCCCTTTGCTCAGGCCGCTGATCCGGGGGGCTAAATCAATGTTATGCGCGATCAGCAAGGTTTGGTCGTCACCGAGCCTTAGGATGAACCGTTGGTGTCTCGACCCCTTAGCATCATCAGGCAATATCTTGATTACCACGCCTTCTCCTTGTACCTGAAGATCGCTTTGCCGGTTGGTAAATGCCGATTGGAGAACGCTGTCATCGGTTTGTGTCGATGACGACCGTCCGGGTAAGGAAACACCTCGCTCTTGAATGGTTGCATATGCCAGCAACGCGATAACCGCCAGGAAAAGGTATTTTTTCATCTCGTATTACCAGTCAATCGGGAAATAATCCTTCAAAAACTTACCACACCAGTGTTTACCGGTATTGATACCGTCATAAAAATGGATCACATACCCGTGCGGCACCATCAACGATATCCAACGGCGGCTGAAAATCATGCAAATCCTGTTTGCGTTTGGATAGTTGCGCCGGATCTTCATCGGTTACCCAGCCGGTATCGACGGCATTCATAAAAATACCATGGTTTGCAAGCTCACTGGCCGACGTATGGGTCAACATATTGAGTGCCGCTTTGGCCATATTGGTATGGGGATGACGCTCTCCTTTTTTAAAACGCATAAACTTGCCTTCCATGGCAGAGACATTAACAATATGTTTTTGACCCGTATTGTCTTTTTTCATTAATGGTGCCAGTTTATTGCATAACACAAAGGGTGCGACTGCATTGATAAGCTGTATTTCAAGCATTTCCGCAGTCTGAATTTCACCGAGTTTAAGCCGCCAGCTGTTGGTGGTCCTTAAATCAACCTGCTGCAGGTCAACGTCCAATTCTCCCTTGGGAAAAACAGTATCCGTCGGCAAGGTGTTATCATACGCATAGGGTATTTGAGATAGTTGTGCAGATTCTCTCAATCCGATTCCCGGCAGTTTCCCATGCCAGGTAACAGGCAGGGCTGATTCTCGATTCCAGATTGGGCATGGCAAAAGCGTTTAACTGGTTCAGTACATATTTGATAGTTCATCATCAGCTTTTGGACATTTTCAGGGAGCTCATGTAGCGCTTTGGTCTCATTGTGCATCAAATGGGCATAAAATCCTGGCGGACGACGTACGGTTTGGGCGGCATTATTGATTAAAATATCTAACCGATCAAAGGTGTGTTCAATATGACTGCAAAAAATCTCCACACTGGGTGTATGCCTTAAATCCAGTCCATAAATGTGTAATCGGTCCCCCCATTCGTTAAAATCCTTTTCCTTCGAATACCTTAACGCCGAATCGACAGGAAAACGGGTGGTTGCAATCACCGTGGCACCGGACCTTAACATCATTAATGTTGCCTGATAACCAATTTTCAAACGTGATCCGGTTATCAAAGCAACCTGTCCGCTTAAATCGGCGGTCTGGAAACGTTTTTGATAATTTAGTTCTGCGCATCTGGGACACATCGTGTCATAAAAAAAATGAAGTTGGGTAAACTCAGCTTTACAAACATAACAATTTCGGGGTGACTGCAACACCAAGGGCACCGTTGTCGATTCGATGCGCATCTGAGAGTTGTAACGGCGCCGAAAATACGCGTCTTCGCCTGGCTAAACGAATCCCGGTTGCCGCTCTCGCCATTTCGTTCCGTAGAAACAATTTGTTGTCCTTTTGATTTTCCGAATGGCTTTATTACGCTGTTTTAACTGACGACAATCCGGTCTGGACAGTTGGCCTGCAATTTTTATCAATTCTATCTGTTTTTCTCTTGGCAGTGCTACAAAATCTTCACTGTTATTTACCATATGCGTAAGGATGCGAATACAATGATCTATTTCTTTGGTTGCATAGCGCTGGTGATTATCGATATCCACGTTTAATCCCTTCACGTTAATATAATACCTTTTTGCGGTGCGCTGCCTGTTTGCCTGCCCGTTATCGGACTTTTCTCGATAGAATCGAGATCCCTGTATCCTATTTTACTTCTAACCTTTTTTCAATATTTTGGAAAGCGTTGGCATTTTTATTGCTTTTCCCAACAAAGATGGATGTTGGCCTATTGGACAATGGGCCAGATAGTGGAAGCGGAACTCACCGGTTATTGCGTTTATCGTCTGGCTGCGGTCTGAATGATTGAGACCTGATACAATCGTTTCCAATAATCTTATTATAATGATTTCCGAATTGAACAGTTGAGATTATCTATGTTTTCCTATTTCCGTTATCAAAGAAACGGCCTGCCCTATGGTTTGATTACCATCCATGAATTCCTGGTTCGAGACATCTTCCGCTATTTTGAAAAAAGCCGCTTTGCTCGAAAAAAGACCCGAAACGCCCGCAAAGCCATCAACGCCGCTCTCCGGTTTGCCAGGAAAAAGAAGACGTATCCCAGCAAAAAGACGGCGGAGGCACTGGATGCTTTAGGACAAATGCAGGATGAATTAGAATACACGCACAAGGTGATTTTAACGGCTTTTGAGGAGGCGGAAACCATCATTAAGATGATCAGTCAGGAAAAGGTCGGCGAAATTATCCCGCTGGTTGAAAAAGCAAGAGAACAGTTCAAAAATCATGATCTTGAAGGTGGGATGGAGCGATTGAAAGAAGCTCAGGAAAACCTGAAAAACAAGTTTCTCCTAAAAAGCAGAAAGGCGACTCTCGGAGGGCTTGACAGCGATATCAAACATCTCAAAAATGAATTGATGGAAAGAAAAAATATATAGTTGATTGTACTATCCGGCGGTTGCCGTCTGGTTGGAATCGGCAGGTCCGCCTTTTTCGGCAGAGATTTTTCGAATCACATATTCTGCCTGTTTGTAGTGAATATAAAGATGCAGCCCGAACGTGCAGTGCCAGTTGTGGGCATCGAATCGGCCGAAAATTGGATGACGTGTCCGTAAGCCTCCCCGAAGTCCGCCAAGGCTCCCAATTGTCTGTAAATGATCTTCCACCGATGCGCGGAACAGCTGAAGCTGATCTTCTTCGGGGTTTTTGGAAGGCAGCACATCCCTTAACAGATTGGTCATTTTCAGGCCTGGCTGTCGTCACGACCCGATGCGGCGGGATGCTGAACGGGGATTGAATAAGACTCCCTTCGGGAAGCGGTGACGGCGCGGTTGGCGATATCCTGAACCTTTTCGTAGGCCAGTTCACTCTTTTTGGACAGATCTCCGATCTGGGCCGCCTGTGACGATACCATTTTCTCAAGGGCCTCGATTTTCCCCAAAAGGACGTTCTTTTCACCGTCGAAGCGGGCCTCCATGAGGGCCTTGTCGCTTTTAAAATCCCTGGTGAGCCGGTCCGTGGTCTGGGCCACCGCCGTCTGTACGCTGGCTTCATTGCGTTTGGGAAAACTCTCTACCTCTTTTTGCAGGGCGGCCACCTCTTTTTCACGGGCGGCGATGGCTTCTTCACGGGTGTCGAGCGCAGCCTTTCGCTGCCGTGCGTCATCCTCGAAATCATTGCGCTTGACGGCGAGCTCCTTTTCAAGCGCCTGGAGTTCGTCTTCCAAGGCGTTTTTGCGCTTTGCATGTTCCCGCGCAAAGGCATACTCGTGCTCTTCCTTTTCCCGCTGGCGCTGTTTGCCGAGCGCTTCCGCCTGCTCCTTGACCTGCCGATCGTGGTCGGCCTTTTCTCGCTGCCACTGGGTGCGCCTCTCTTGCATCTCTCCTTCAAACGCGGCCTTCTGCGCCTCCATGTCCTGCCCGAACAGCTCTTTTTTCACCCGTTGGGCATCGATCAGGGCTGCCAGGTCGGAAGCGGCCGTCTCCACTTCGTAGATGGTATCCAGCTCGCCTTGCTTGGTTTCGATGGCGGACTTGATCTTGCGATAAGTCTCGATTTCGGTCTCGAACCGTTCAGCCAGGTCGGTTAATTCGCGGCTGATCGCCCCACGCAGCTCGTGAAGGCGCGTCACGGGATCCTGCGCCGCCTCGGAATCGGCGGTTGCCTCGGCCACTTTTTTTTCAAGCCGTTTTCGGGCCTTTTCGGCATCCAACAGATCCTTGTTCAGACTGTCGAAGCGTTTTTTGGCCGCTTCATAGGCCTCAAGCAGTTCCTTTTTGGTGTTGGCCATGGAGACATTGGGGACGTCGGTCGGGTCGGTCATTGCAGTTTCCTGTCGATAGATGGTTTTTGGTTATTATTGTTTCTAACGCTCGCCAGCCGGTAATCGATGACTGCCGATGCTTTGTAGAAACCGCTTGAAGGGCAGCCTGCTTCATCGAATCCGTTCCAACTGTTGCGATGTGTTGGGTTTAACGATAAGCGCAGATGTAAATGCCGTACCATGGACCATGCCCTCAGTCAATCGGGACTTTCAGGTGAGCGTCGAGGGTGTCGTTTAGGCTTTTATCCGATTGACAGCGTCCTAAGATGGAACACGGATCTGCAATTTACGGATACTTCTTAACCCTTGTATTCTTAAATGGATTGGATATCCTGGTTCTGCTGCGCACGAAACGGCTGTTGGAAATGGAGGCAGAACAGCACGTTGAAAAAAGGTGAGATAGAATCCAACCCATTGGTCAGATCGATGTAAAAACGATGTCGTGCAGAGGAAGCAAATGTTCAAATACCCGAAGATATTGGTGGTCGCAATTGGACTGATCGGATTGACCACTGCCGCTTTTGCGGGTGATTTCGATGGCTCATCACCATTGTCGGGAACGGTCGGTAAAGTTATTGAAATCAATCAATACAGGATTGTGGATGATGTTGATCCTGACACCGCCGGTCTTCCGAAAAAGTTTTTGATTGACTTTAAGGCCAAGGTTCTTCGTCCTTCGAATGACAGCCTTGTGAGAAGGCAGATTTCAATTAAAAGCATCGAACACGTTGAGAAACAGACCGTTTTGCAAGGCGTCGATGAAGGGGTCGAGGGGGTAGAGGATGGTTTGGCCTGGAGCCTGACAATCTCGAAAAAAGACGGAATCGCCGTTCTCTCCGCATCTGGCAATGGGGTGGCCTATGTCGTATTTGGCGTGTGCAGACCCGCAAAGGAAAATCAATAGCCGAAAATAGGCCCGCTTGATTTTTTTTGTGTCTTCCGGAGCGCCACGTCTTTTAACAACACGGTTGACGTCAACTTTTGTAACCTTGGGGTTAATGAGTGAGAATCCTGCTGATGAACTGGGCGGTGCAGTCTGTTTGGGGGTTGGTGAAAAAATCGTGCGATTCATTCAATTCGGTACAAACCTACCGGGCCATCATCGAACGATTTTTCAGGTAGTTCGGTGATGTTCCTATCGATATAGTCGCCCCGAGCACATCGTCTCTTTCCTAAACCGATTCACCGAAGGCAAAATGCCCTACACCAATCGGTCCCGTTTTTCCAGCTCTCTTCCTTTTTCATTTTTGTGTGCAACAATATTTATTCCGCACCATGGAAACCGTGCGATTGAACCATTCGAGAAAAAAATTATCGCTATTTTTTATTATGAAGAAAACTATTTTATTGATATCTTTGTGAAGACAAAATTATAAGCGTATTTAGTTTCTGTGAAAATAAGATTCAGATGGAGGTTTTTTTGGATAAAACAATTCTTGATGCCGTGGACAACGAAATCATTCGTCTGCTAACTGAGGATGGACGCATGCCGATTGGTGAAATGGCAAAAAAGCTCAAAGTTACCGCGCCGACCATTCGAAGCAGGATAAAAATTTTAGAAGAGAAAGGTTTATTCAAAGTGTCAGGTTTTGTTGATCCCAGCCGACACCAAGACATGATAACTGCTCTGGTCGCCATGAGCATCCAGTCAAAAGGAAATCTGGATAAAATCTTGGATAAAATATCCCAGCTTCCAAATGTCGCATGGGCAGGTGTGGTCGCTGGACGCTATGATATCATTGCAGAGGTTGTCTGTGTTGGAGGGCAGGACGAACTATATCAATTTACCACTGAAACAATCCTAAAGCTTGGTAATGTTGTCAGAAGTGAATCCTTTATCATTATGAAATCGAGGCAAAACTGGTTACGTCTTCCTGAAGGTGTGGGAAATATATAAGTGAGAAATCGTGAAGTAAATTTTAGTTTCAATATCCGAGCATGTCGCCGAAACTTGAACAGATCAGAGATCCGCGAAAAGGTATATAAAAAGCAATTTCTAATCTTTCGCTCAAAGAAATCAGGAGAATAACAAATGAACATTGCTGTATTGGGATCCGGAAACGGGGGCTGTGCCGTTGCCTTCGACTGTGCGGCACAAGGACATCAGGTCAGCCTGTTTGATTTTCAACAATTCCCGGACAGTATCAAGGCTGTCCAGAAAAACGGAGGCATCCACTGCGAGGGTGAACTCGAAGGATTTCAGCCGTTAGTGTATGCAGGACACGAGATCGAAAAAACGTTGGATGGGGCGGATATCATTTACGCCGTCGGTCCGGCATACAGCACCAGACCCTTTGCCGAAGCCTGCAGGCCTTACCTTCAAAAAGGGCAGATCGTGATCGTTTGCCCGAGTTCGTGCGGGGGCGCCATCGAGTTCAAAAACGGCGCCGGCCTGGATCTTCGGGATGAGGGTATTGTCGTTGCAGAAACCTCGACGCTGCCGTACGCCGTGCGACTGCTTGAGCCGGGCAAAATCCGGATTTTCAACAAGCTCAAAGGCGGGTTGCTGCTGGCGTCGGTTCCGGCAAAGAAAACCGGTTTTGTGTTGGAGCAGGTGCGCGATGTCTATCCGACGATGAGCGCGGCAAAGAATATACTCCAGACCAGCCTGCAGAACGGCAACCCGGTCATCCATCCTGCGATCACGCTGATGAATGTCGCGCTGATCGAACGCACCAAGGGTGATTTCGATTTTTATCACCAGGGCGTCACGCCGGCGGTTGGCAGGCTGGTCGAAGGGGTGGATAGGGAACGGATCGCCATCGGGAAAAAATTGGGCGTGGAGGTCATTCCCGATCCGGAACTGGGCGTCATCCAAGGCTATATGACAGAAGCCACGTATGACAACGGATTTAACACCGCGCCGGGATTCGCGGGGGTCAAAGCCCAGCCCAGTCTGGATTACCGGTATTTCAATGAGGATGTAGGATACGGTCTGGTGTTCCTCCAGAAACTGGGGGAGCAGGTCGGGGTAGAGACGCCGGTGATGTCGGCTGTGATCACACTGGTTTCGCTGTTGATGGAACGAGATTACGTGGGTGAAGCCAGGCGTACGATGGAAACTTTAGGACTCTCAAAACACTCTGCAGAAGAATTGGAGAAACTGTTGGCGTAAAAAATTCAGATTTAGTTAAAAAATTTTATTCGCACGGTAAGATGCCTAAATCGTGTGCTCGAACCTTTTCAGATTTATCCTCGGAGCTCTGAATGCAAGCCAATTCATCGATCAATATAAAAAACAATATGGAGCCAATAATTACAAACTTCTGAATGTTATCGCCTGCCAGCCGACAAAAAAACCGCCTGCCTGATTCCGCTAGTGCGTGAGAATTTTACTGATGAACTGAGCGGCGCGGTCGGTCTGGGGATTGGCGAAAAAGTCGTGGGGGTTTCCGGTCTCCACCAGAGATCCCTCGTCCATGAAGATGACCCGGTGGGCCACCTGCCGGGCGAAACCCATTTCGTGGGTGACCACGCACATGGTCATGCCTTCACTGGCCAGTTTGACCATGACGTCCAGGACCTCGCCGATCATCTCGGGGTCAAGGGCACTGGTGGGTTCGTCGAAGAGCATGATCTTGGGCGACATGGCCAGCCCCCGGGCAATGGCCACACGCTGCTGCTGGCCGCCGGAAAGCTGGGTCGGATGCGCATCGGCCTTGTCTGCCAATCCCACGCGGGCCAGTTTTTCATGTGCCAGCGCTTCGGCATCGGCGCGTTTCATTTTTCTCACATTGATCGGCGCCAGAGCGACATTCTGCAGAACCGTCATGTGGGGGTAGAGGTGAAACTGCTGAAAGACGAATCCGATCTCGGCCCGCAGTTTGGTCAAGTTGGTGGAGTAGTCATGAAGCGGCGTGCCGTCCACGAACAGCTCCCCTTTCTGGAATTTTTCCAGGCGGTTGATGCAGCGGATGAGGGTGGACTTGCCCGAGCCGCTGGGGCCGCACACCACGACGACTTCGCCGGACGTTACATGAAGATCGATGTCCCTGAGGACATGCAGCTTGCCGAACCACTTGTTGACACCGTTGAATTTGATCATTGGTTTTTCCCGATTCCGGTAATATCTGTTGCTAAAGCATGACCTCCTGAGTCGCCATTTTCTTTTCAAGCCGGTTGGACAACCGGATCAGCGGGTAGGAGATGGCGAAATAGAGGATTCCCACCAGCGAGAAGACCATCAACCCTTCCGGAATCCGATTCACGGTCACCCATCCCACGCGGGTGAGATCCATCACACCGATGACCGAGACGACCGAGGAGTCCTTGATCAGCAGCACATACTGTCCCACCAGGGGGGGCAGGATGGTCTGTAGGCTCTGGGGGACGATGACATAGCGCAATTGCTGATAGATGTTGAGCCCCGACGAGGAGGCCGCTTCCCACTGGCCTTTGGGGACTGCCTTGATGCCGCCGGCCACGATCTCACAGATAAAGGCGGTTCCCAGGATGGTCAAGGCGAGTATGGCTGCCGGAAAGGCGTCCAACTGGATGCCCCATTCCGGCAGGATGAAAAAAATGATAAAGATCTGTACCACGAAGGGCGTTCCCCGGATGACGGCCACATAGGCGCCGATGAGCCCGACCAACAGCTTGCTTTCCGAGGCGCGGGCAATGCCCAACAGCAACCCGAAAATCGTTGCCGCGATTAAACTGATTCCTGACACCGCCGCGGTCATCCACAACCCTTTGAGGAAAAAGGGGAAAATCTCAACCAACCGCTGGAAGTAAAAGAGCATCATGCTTAGTACGCCTCCCTGAAGATGAGCTTTTTCTGTGACCAGTCGGCCAGGGATTTCAGAACGAAATAGATGCACAGGTAGAAAAAGGCCACGGTGAAAAAGGCCTCCGTGGGCATGAAACGTTCGGAAGTGAGCGTCTGCCCGATGCGGGTCAGTTCCATGACCGAGATCAGGGAGAGCAGGGCGGAATCCTTCACCAGGACGATGGCTTGGCCCAGCAGGGGTGGCACCGTTACCCCCAGGGCCTGCGGCAGGATGATGAAGCGCATGCGTTGGAAGTAATTCAGTCCCGACGAGATGCCCGCTTCGATCTGGCCGTTGGGCACCGATGTCATCCCGGCCCGCACGATTTCCGCGATGTAGGCGCCGCTGTTGAGCATCAGGGCAATGATGCCCGTCTGAAGCTCCGGTACCCGCAGGCCCAGTGTGGGCAGACCGAAATATAAGAAGTAGATCTGGACCAGGAGGGGGGTGGAGCGGATGGATTCGATGTAGATGATGGCCAGACCGCGAACCGGTTTCCACGGCGAGAGCCGGCCGGCGCAGGCGGTAATGCCGGCAAGCAGGGCCAGGAAGAGCGAGACGATGGATATTAGAAAGGTGTTGCGCAGCCCCTCCATAAAAAACGGCATGTACTCCCAGATGATTCTGAAATTAAACCCTTCGATCATCAGGTCCCCTTAGGCGATTTGCCATGGGAAGAAGGGAAATCCCTTCTTCCCATGGTCGGTTGCAAATAGGCGCTACAAACGCAGCGTATTTAAATCAGTGGTCCTTTTTCCAATCCGTGGACTCCATCCAGTACTTGACGTTTTTGTCATAGGATCCGTCGCTACGGGCAAATTTGAAGTACAGGTTAACCCACTGCCACAGGTTGACCGAGTCATGGCGTACGGCAAAAGCCAGGGGATCTTTGCCTTCACCCAGGCGCTTGGGCAGCACACGTACCGATTTGGGCGGGAAATCCGGCAGCACGGTCAACACGGCCAGGTCGTCGTTGACGCCAGCATCCACGTGACCGGCCAGCAGGGCCTGAACGATCATGCGGCCACCGCCTTTGTAAGTCTTGATTGTGGCGTTGGGCAGATATTTCTTGGCGATGGATTCACCGGTGGAGCCCAACAGTACACCCACGGTCACATCCGGCTTGTTCGTGTCTTCCGGCCTCATGAACGTGGCGTCTTTGGTCGTGAACACGCAGGGTTGCACATAGTACCATGGGTCACAAAAGGTGATTTTAAGGTGACGTTTGAGGGTGGGGGTCATGTCCGCGGCCAGGATGTCCGCTTTTCCGGAAAGCAGGGCGGGGATCAATCCATCCCAGTCAAAGTCGATGATTTTAAGCTTGACGCCCATGCGGTCGGCCATGTCCCGGGCAAAATCCACCATGGAGCCGGCGTGGTCGCCATTTTTATCCACGAAGGCATATGGGGCGGCGCCGGACTGCACGGCCACGCGCAGCTCACCACGCTGGACAATTTCCGCCAACGTATTGGCCATTGCGGTTCCAGTCGTGATCATCATCAATGCCAGCAGTACTACCAAAATCCTTGTCTTCATCTGTTCCTCCTTTGTTGTGTGGTGCCCACCCGAAAACGGCATCCGGCCGTCCAACCTCTGCTTTTCATATCACTGAAATCCCCGACGCAATGCTGCTTCGTTCAGGGGCTCAATAATTCTGCAGCCTTGATTGGAACGACGGCCTGCCGGTTCTGAACGGACACGATGTAATAGGGCCATGCGCAGCACAATGTTTCATTTACGACAGCACAGTTTCCTCTTCTTCAACGACTATACCGCGGGTGCGTAACGCATCGATGAAAGCGGGGTAAGGAATATGCTTCATTGGCGATAGAACCCCTTTTTCTGCGATTTCTCCCTTGGCGATCATCTGGGCGGCGATGCTGGCCGGATAGCCCACCGCCTGGGCCATGGCCAGGAGCCCCGTTTTCAGGTCCCGTTCGATGAGCAGGCGACTGGTCAGGCGAACCTGTCGGTCGCCTTTCCTGCCTTCGAAAACGTTGAGCATAGCCACCAGGTCCTTTTCGCTGCGTTTATATTGGAGCTGTGGTCCCAAGAGCTTGTCCATCATCTGATAGGGCGACACCGGGCAGGGAAGGCCGGCCACGGGTGCTTCGCTCAAAAAGCCCAGCTGTTTCAACGGACGCCAGAAAGCGCTCCAACCGGGCCAGCGCAGGGTGTAGCGCCCGGTTTCACGAATGTTTGCCGTCACGCCAAGGGCGTCGGTAAAGAAGACCGCATTGCCGTTGGGGATGGCCTCCAACTGGCCAAGACCCGGGAAATCCACTGTGTGAACATAAGCGGGTTCGTGTTGGCGGTCGCTGGGGATGTCGATTACCGTACCCTCACGGATGATCCTGCTTTCTCTCTTGGTAGAGGCCAGCACCCCTTCAAAAACCCACGATACTTTGTAGTTGAGGGGGTTGTCGCAGGCGGTGGGCTCCGGGAATCCACCGCAGTAGGAATTGATCACATTGAGTGCGTCAAAGCGGCGCCGGGCTTCGCCGTAAATGAACAGGTCGATTCCCGGGTCCAGGCCGCATTCGGGCAGGATGGCCATGCCCGCGCGCTGTGCGCTTTCGTGCAGGTGCGCGATGGGGTGGGCGTAGTTGGTGTTGACCACGCTGATCCCGGTGCGAATGGCTGCCTGGCAGACCGTTTCCAGGAACTGCCGGGGGAGCAGGTCGATTGCCACATCGGCCTGACGGAAAAGGCGTTCCAGGCTCTCCGAATCGCCGGCGTCCAGTGACGCGGAGCGGACCTTGGTCTTGTCGATGAAATCCGATATATCCCTGAGTCCCTCGAGGCTGGCATCCGCGCAGATTACCTGTTCAACGGCCGGGCTGCCGGACAGGTCCACAGTGGCGGCTTTCCCTTGGATCCCGCATCCACCTAATACCAGTACTCGCATTGTTTGTACACTCTTGTTTCTGCATCAGTTGATGAATTTTCTCGTTCTCGCGACATTTCCGGATTTATACGCATCGTGGCGGACAGGATCGGCGCGACCGCTTACCACTCCTTCAACCCATTGGGCGTTAACATCCATTTCCGGCTGGATCGCATCACCACGAATGTTTCGCAGTGGGTTACCCGGCCGATGGAGGGCAGATCGACGGAGGAAAATCGGTAGAGGCCTTCCGTCCCGTCCTTGACAATCACTTCAGCGATCACATCGAAGCGTCCGGTGACCACTGCCGCCCAATGAACGTTTTTCAGCGAGGTCAGTTTTTCCAGTTGAATATTCAACTGGCCCAGGGATTCGATGTTGATCCCAATCAGTGCCGTGGTCAGCTCAGGTGCGGTCGAGAGATTGACCAGACCAGCCACACGCAACATGCCGGCCTCGATCAGCGCTCTCATGCGGGATCGAACGGTTGGCGTGGTGACTTCCAGCTTTTTGGCGATATTGGCCGTGCTTACCCGACCATCCTGCTTGAGCAGTCGGATAAGATTTTTATCCAGATTGTCCAGATTGCGTATGGGCACCGACATTCCTTAGGCCAAACTTGAGAGAAGAAAAAATAGACACTGTAAATTTATCGTTATGGTAAATTTGTGTCAATAAATTTTATAATTAGTTCTAAAGTGCGCAGATTTTTTTTGATGGGCTGGTCTGAAAAGGGCATATTTATGGATGGATCTCCGCAACCCTGACAAACACATGGCGCTGGCTGGATTGCCGGCTGGCACTGCGATCGATGAGACCGTCGTCTTGCCGGTTGGATGCGCCGAGAGTGCTCCCGAGGTCAATCCATTCATTCAATCGGCCCTGGACCTCGGTTTGAATGTGGTCGCTGCGAATCACATCGGTGCTGTCGCCTGCAGACTGGTCTTGCCGAGTCTCAATCTCCAGGGTGACCCGGTTGCCTGAGATGCGCGGGGTTACGTGGACACCGGTGAGCATTTCCCGATATCCCTGGATCTGGTGATAGCGCATGCCCTTGTGCCTAAAACGATCCATGGCGACTGGTGCGGACAGGCCCACGTAAATGGTGGCCGTTGCACCATTTTCGACGAGAACCTGCTGGATATCGCTGCTACGCCGTGTGCGCTGGTTACTTTGGGCATCGACGGTGATGGGATCGCCCGCCTGGCCCAGGGAATCGCCCACGCCGACGGTTACGCCATCACCGATGGCAACGCTGCCGGAAATATCGACGGTGCTCAGCTGGTCGATGGCATTTTCGCCCTGGACCACCGTGATGGCCAGTTGTGGTAAGGCCTGATCCAGATGGGCGATGATCGATTGAATCCGAGCGAGGTTCTCCGGGGTGGTGCTTAAAAAAAGCAAGCTGTCCTGACCGCTGAGTGTATCCCTCGGACCGAGAAAGGGCGATATGACAGGGATGAGTTCGTCTGCCGGGCGGTTCTTGAGCTCGATGACCGCTACCTGTGCGCCGGAAGCGATGGCAAAGCAGACGAAAACCAGAGAGAAAATCGCCACGCCTGCTGGCAGTGGATGCTTATTGAGGAGAAAACGCATCATCTATCCTTTAGGCTTCAATGCCTTTTCCCATCAAGGACGGCTTTTCGATCGTGTCGATTGCCCCTATGCATCGGCATTCAGCGAAGGTTCTACCCGTAGAGTCGCCCCAGAAAATAGTTCATCTGCTTATACCACCATGGCCAGTCGTGGTTGACATCGTGGCCCCAGTAGTCGATCCAGGCATCAATTCCCTTGTTATTGAAAATAGTGTCCAGGGCACGGGTATCTTCGATGGCCTCTTCCTCCCAGGCACCCTGGCCCACGGCGATGATGATCGTACCGCTCACGATAGCGATCCACGTACCAGGGATCCGTGAGGTCCGGCAGGTAGCTCACCGGTGAGTTGTAGTAGACGGCCGCCAGATCATTGGCTCCGATACCGAATTCCTGGCGGTCCAACCGGTAAAGGCCGCTCAGGGCGATGGTTCCGGCAAACAGGTCCGGATGCCGGAGAAAAAAATTGACGGCATGCAAGGCGCCCATGCTGCAGCCGTTGGTCATTATCCGCAGACCGTCATCGCTGCAGTGGCGGCGCACGAACGGGACCACTTCCGTGGTGATGTACTGGTCATATTGCTCGTGGCGGGAATTGCGTTCGGCCGGCGGTACCGAAAAATCGTACCAGGAGTGGGCGTCAATACTGTCCACGCAGAACAGCTTGAAGCGGCCGCCGTCGATGAACGGGGCGATGGCGGCCACCATGCCCATGCCCTCGTAGTCGAAATAGCGGCCCCGGGCACTGGGGAAGACAATCAACGGTCGTCCCCAGTGCCCGTAGACCTTGACCACCATATCGCGTCCGAGGCGGGGGCTGTGCCAGTGGTGTTCCTCGATATGCATGGGTCTTCCTCATTGGGTGTCGTGGATAAAGCGGATGATCTCCTCGATCTGATGCATGTCCGGGGATCGGAAGATGTAGCCGAAGTCCCCCAGGGCGCTGCTGAAAATCCCCGGCACGCTGGCCGCCTGGACCATGAACTTGCCGTACCGGGCCATGATCGCCTCATGGCCGTTGGCGTAGGCGTATCGGTTTTTGCGGCTGGCGTAGCAGCAGTGGTACTTGCGTTGGTATCTCAGCGGGGTCAGTTCCTTCATCATGACCTGCGCCCACAGGCGATAGACATCGATGTCGCAGGCAAAGTTGAACATATCCGTGGTGAATCCCCCCGGCGGCCGCATGTTGACTTCCAGGGCCACGTAGTTGCCCGGGCCGGTTTCGAAAAACTCGATATGGAAGAAGCGCTCCCTCACCTCGAAGGCTTTTACGCACTGGCGCCCCGCCTTCTCCAGGGCCGGTGGGATATCGCGCAGGGAGGTGTAGTGGATGTGTCGGGCCTGGTTCACGGTTTCCATGATGCCCTGGCTGAACCGGTGTCCGGTATAAAACACCAGGTCGCCGTTGGCGTCGGCAAGACCGTCGAAAGAGACAATCGTGCCCTGAACGAAGGCCTCCATGATGATGTCCAGGTCCGGTTTGGCCGAAAAGAAGGCATCGATATCTGCATCGCTGTCCAGGCGATACGTATCCAGCGCCCCGACCCCGGCATCGGGTTTGGCCACCACCGGATATCCAGTTATTTTGATCAGTCCACGGGCCTCTTCACGGGTGGAGACCACACGACCGGCAGCCACGGGGATCCCGGCGGACTGGAAGCGCCCTTTCATCAGGGACTTGCGTTTGATGACGTCGATGTCGCGGCCCCGCACACCGGTGATGTTAAAATCGTCGCGGATGCGCGCTTCGGTGGCCAGCCAGTATTCGTTGAGGGATTCAAATCGGTCGATTTTGCCGTAGCGATGGGTGTAGTACCCGCAGGCGCGTACCAGCTGGTCGTAGTCGTGCATGTCTGTCAACCGGTAGTACTCGGTCAGTGATTCTTTCACCACCGGGTCCAGGTCTTGACTGGCTGCGTCGCCGATGCCCAGCACGTTGGCGCCCAGTTGCTTCAGGTTTTTGCAGAATAGATGGTAATGGTGCGGGAAATGGGGGGAGAGATAGACGACATTCATGTTGAATCCTTTGTCCGCTGGATATCACCGGCCATCTTCAACAGCCGCTCCCGGTTCGGCGACCGGATGATGTAGCGATACCGGCTCATGGCTTCTTGAAAAATTTTCGGATTTTCGCCGAATTCGACCAGCGCATCACCCAGACGCTGCAGCAGTTGGCCGTGGGTGAAGGCGTAATCCCGATTCCGGCGGCCCACATAGGCGCAGTAAAATTTTTTATTGGCTGCCACGGTTACCCGCCCATTTGCGATGATCATGCCGGCATAGGCGGCATAAAGGTCATCATCGACACTGTAGTTCATCATGTCAAGAATGGCTCCGCCGGGCGGTCGGCAGTTGATTTCGATGGGCATGTACGTGCCGTCTACGAAAAAGAACTCGAAGTGGAAAAATTTGCGGCGGATGTCGAAGGCTTTCACCAACTGCCGGCCGATGTTCATCAGCGGTTTCGGGATGCGGCGTTCCACATAGAAAAAGGTGTCTTTTCCGTGGACATAGTCCAGCACGCCGTCCCCGTAGGTCAGGGAATTTTCGAACAGCAACCCGCCGTCACAATCCACCAACCCGTCGTAGCTGACGATGGGGCCATCCACAAAGGCCTCCATGAAATAGTCCGTGCCCAGCCCAGGCAGCAGCTTTTCAAGCTGCCCCGGATCGGTTACCTTGTGGATTCGGCCGGCGCCTACCCCTTCGTCGGGCTTTAAGATCAGCGGAAAACCGATCTTCACGGCCAGCTCAAGGCCGTGAGCGGCGTCTTTCAAGCGCTCACCCCTGGCGGTGGTCAGGCCGCAGGCCGTGAACTGCCGCTTCATGGCCGACTTTTTTTTCAGCCGATCCAGATCCCCGGGGCGGATTCCCGGTATATTCATAATCCGGTTGATATGGGCCTCCATACCCAGCCAGATTTCGTTGTGGGACTCCACCACATCAAAACGACCTGGCGAACCCATGGCTGCTTTTGCGTAAAGGAGTTCCTCCAGTGCCCGTTCCACCGCCTCAGTTGAAGTCAGGTCGGCTCGGACGTAATATCGAATGGCGTTTCGGAGGCGTTCGGGCATGTCGTAGAAATCGGACTCCCCCAGTGCCCAAACGTTGGCCCCGTGCCTGTCCAACTGTAAAATGAAATTGGCGAAGTTGGGAGGAAATTCAGGGGACAGGTAGAGAAATTCCATAATGGCCTCGCTCCGGTATGCTTGCCTGTTCGGTTGACATCGTTTTGCCGTCTGGGTTACCTTTTTAAAGGCTCGTACGCGTATTCAACCGGCTGCCGAACCCTCTCCAGCCCAAGGATGCGGTTAACGATAGCGCTATTATGGACGTCAAAAGGATCCTTTGCAAGGCCAACGCCATTGGGTCGGGCAGAACGGGCTGGGGAAACTTTTAGCGCCTGCCGGTCTAACTATACTTGAACATTGATTCATTTTCCTTTATTAAAGCCGCCAAACAAAAACGAGACGGGGGGAAAATGCCCAATTCGATCATCATATCCACCGGATGCTGTATCCCATCCGAGATCATACCCAATACCCACTTTCTAAAAAATGAGTTTTTCGGGCCGGACGGGGTGCGGCTGGAAAAGCCCAATCCGGAGATCATTGAGAAACTTTACAAGATCACCGGCATCCGGGAGCGGCGCTATGTCAGCAACGCGCTGACCACGACCGACATCGCCTACGAGGCGTCCGTTCAGGCGCTGGAAGGCATCGACAGGGAGAGCCTGGATTACATTATCGTGGCTCAGAACTTCGGTGACGTCCATTGCGGCAACCTGCGTACCGACATGGTGCCCACCATCGCCTCGCGAGTCAAACACCGGCTTAAGATCGAAAACCCCTATACCGTGGCCTACGACATTCCTTTCGGTTGTCCCGGCTGGCTCCAGGGCATGATCATGGCCGACTACTACATCCGTTCGGGAGATGCCCAACGGGTGCTGGTGGTCGGGGCCGAAATCCTCTCACGGGTTTCCGATCCTCACGATGTCGACTGTATGATTTTTGCCGATGGTGCAGGCGCCACCGTTTTGGAAGCCTCGAACGAAAAGGCGGGTATCCTGTCCCACGTCACCCGGACCGACACGATTGACAAGGCCTGGATGCTGCGGTTGGGCAAATCCTACCACCCGGATCGAAAGGGCGATGAGCTATTCATCAAAATGGATGGGCACGATATCTACCGGTATGCCCTGAAAACCGTTCCCCTGGTGGTGAAACAGGCCCTGGACAAGGCCGGGCTGATGCTCGGGGATGTCAGCAAGATCCTGATGCACCAGGCCAACGCCAAGATGGACGAGGCCATCCTCAAACGGCTGTTTCAGCTATGCGGCGTCGAACCTGTCGCCGAAGGCGTCATGCCCATGATCATCGATTGGGCCGGCAACAGCTCCGTGGCCACCATCCCCACCCTGTTGGACCTGCTCCTGAAATCGAAGCTGGAAGGCCATCGACTGGTTTCAGGGGATGTGGCCGTCTTCGCTTCCGTGGGTGCGGGGATGAACATCAACGCCATGGTCTACCGCATGCCGTGAACCTTACTTGTTGATCTGAGACATCACCTGGGGGATAATTTTGTCCAGCAGATCATTGTATTTGTCGGTGCCCAACCGGGCCACGACAGCCGATTTGATCTTCATGACCCGGTCGGTGGGAGCGGCACCGATGGTTGACTGGGATGGGGCGGGTGATGCCGATGGCGCAGCGGTCGGGTTCATACCTGCACCGCCGGCGACTGGCGTTGGTTGTCCCGGCGGCAACGGCCATGCGGGGCAGCCCCGGCCCCTGTCGGCCATCGTCGGTTGTCGCCACCGGCTTCAGGTGCATGCCCAGCGCAATGGCTTTTTCACGGGCCACGTCGGTCAGCACCACGTCATCGTGGGTTTCGATTTCGACCACGCCGGCCGCGTGCATATCTTCTATGTCCCGCACGGTGTAGAATGTTTCATGCTTTGCCCCCCATGAACGTCCAAAATGGTTACAACCTCCTGGTTGCGCGATTTTTCGCCGTTGCCTGCCTGCCCTGAATCCCTGATTCCTATCTTTGAGATCGGTTCTATTCTTTTCGTCCCTGAATGCCTTCAATGGCTGCAATGGCCGCCATTTTGGCGGTGACCATCTCGGATTCGGTACCGCACATCCACATGCGGCCAAAACGGCCGACGGATGAGATGTGAATCAATTTGATGTTGGCCCGCTTCTCCGCTTCGTTGGCGGCGATGTTGATATAGGCCGCCGGGGCCACCTCGAGCACCAACAGGGTTTCACCGGCCACGAGCATACTGCCCCGCCGGAAACGGTTGAGCAGTTGCGCCTGGTAGGGATCCACGTTGGTGATGAGTTGAACCGACGCCACAAACGGTTTCACCCGGCCGGTTTCTTCCAGGTCCAGCCGATCCAGCACCATGGCGCCGGCCTCGATCACGGCCTGCTGGGAGTGGGAGTGGATTTCGAACATACCGAATTCCCGCTCCACGACCTGGGCGCCGGGACGGGCTTCGGTCGCCTTCACAGCGATGTCCACCAGGCGAAAGACCTCGTTGCCGGGGGCCACTTCGATATACAAAGAGGCCATGCCTTCCACCATCAAGTCGCCCTGGGTGACGGTGCCCACAAAGGAGGCGTATTGGGGTTGGGTTCGGTCCAGGTAGCAATACACGCGCAATTGAAATTCATCGGCCATAGTTAACCTCTTCTTGTTCTCATATATTATACATTGCCGTGCCGAGTGGCGTCACAAACAGGGGGAAGCCGGGGATGACCGTCCGGATGCCGGTCACTTCTTCGACCACCTTGTCGATGCCGGGAAAACAGGCTGTGCCGCCAACCAGATAAATGGCCTCCACCGCATGCGCCGCCACGTGCCGGGCCACGATGGTCCCGACCTTTTCCATGACCGGCCGCACAATCGGAAAGAGCCGCTGGTAATTGTCGGCCATCTTCTTGATCTTCTCCGCTTCTTCAAATTCAATGCCAAGGGCTCCGGCAATCACCAGGGAGAAAGTGCGTGCCGCCGGTCGGCTCATCGGCCGTGTATGCGACCTCGCCTTCCCGGAAGATGGCGATGCCTGTGGTTCCGCCGCCGACGTCGACCACCGCACCGTTTTTCACCTGCAGCACCGCATTGGCTGCCGTGGGTTCGTCGATGGTCTGCTCGCACTCGAAACCGGCCGCCCGGACAACATGCTGGGTGGCCCTGACCTCGTTGGTTGAAACGCCCGGCGGGATAGGTGGTCGCCGCCGAGGTCAGTTCGAAGCCTATGCGCTGTTCGACGTTGCCTTTTAATTCCTGAAGCAGGCTGATCGCGCCGTGATAATCGACCACCAGCCCATCGCGGACAATTTGAGCAAAACGATACTCACCTGCCAGCGGCTGAAGGTGCTCATCGAGTACGACCAACACCGTGTATGCCGTGCCCAGATCAACGCCGACGTGGACCCGGGGTGCCGGTCCGCCGTCTCTGAACAGGGCTTTCTCGGTCCTCGTCCGAATGGCCTGCGGCGAATCGCTTGTCCGCCGGGCGGGCAACCTGCGTGGATGCGGTCTGGCTTGCCGTGCGATCACCCGTCGGTTGAACGGGGTCGCCTTGCATCACCGCATTGGCGTTGGCCAAAAATGTGTCGAGTGATGGGTTCACGCAGGTCGCTCCCATGCGCCTGCCTCCGTGCAGGCGATTTTTATCCGTGACCAGGATTTATTGCGTCGTCCCAGTCGGCCGGAAACGTGACATAAAAGACCCTGGCAAAGCTGGGCGACCCGAAAAAGATGTCGCTGCCCCTGGGGATAGCTAAGCCTTCCTGCCGAAACCGCCCTTGGTTTCCTTGGGCAGGATGATCTCCACATCGCTGTGAGGACGGGGGATCACGTGCACCGAAACCAGTTCGCCGACGCGTTTGGCTGCCGCCGCGCCGGCGTCGGTGGCTGCCTTTACGGCCCCCACATCGCCACGCACCATGACGGTGACATATCCGCCACCGATATACTCGCTGCCGATGAGATGAACGTTTGCGGCCTTGACCATGGCGTCCGCCGCCTCGATGGCGCCGACCAGTCCTTTGCTTTCGACCATTCCCAGAGCAATCATTTGAATGTCAACCATCGTGAGCGTCTCCTTTTGTTTAGTGGCTTTGGTTATATTTTTTTTGATCATGTCTACTCTGCCATGCCGGACCAATTCCTCAATCACCGCCCGGACAATGGCCTTTAATTCAGCCGGATCCAGGTCGTTGGCAGCGGGTTGAACCGCCGCCGCGCCGACCATTGCCTGGGCCGGGGGGGATTTGATCGGGTAAGCCAGCCGTTTGATGTTGAGCAGGTGGGTGGTGGTAATGTTATCGCCGCTGATGGCGCCGCCGATTGCGCCCGATCCCAGGGTCAGGGCAGGCATGAGTCCGGTGGTCATCCCCACCGATCCCAAGGTTCCCATGGTGTTCACCAGCAGGCGAAACACCGGTTTCTTGAGACCAAATTCCATGATCACGCCTTCATCGGCGGCATGGATCACCAGGCTGTGTCCCCGCCCCCCGAAGCGGATCATCTCGATGCAGCGGTCGCAGCCCGCTTGCCAACCGTCGACGCTCGTACCAGCCGAGCACCGTGGTCAGTTTTTCACCGGAGAGCGGTTCTTCCTTACCCACCCGGCTCAACGGGGTGACCAGGATGCGGGCGCCTTCGGGGATGCGGATGTCGGCCATGCGGGCCAGCGTTTGCGGCGTCTGGCCGACGCTTTTTGGATTGATGGCGCCGTTGGCAAAAAAAAGCACCCGACTCAAGGCCGCCGCCTGGGTCGGGTTGACGAAATAGGCGCCCAGGCGCTCCATCTCGGCGCGAAGGACGGCCGCGATGGGCCTGTCTGCCACCACGGCCTGCTCCGTGGCGCAGATCACCGAATTGTCAAAGGATTTGCTGGACACGATCAGGGAGGCCGCTGTTCTGATGTCGGCGCTGCGATCGACGTAGCAGGGGACGTTGCCGGGGCCGACGCCGTAGGCCGGTTTGCCCATGCTGTGGGCCGCCCGAACCATGTCCGAACCGCCCGTGGCCAGAATAACGGCGGTCTTTTCGTGCCGCATCAACTCCTGGGTTCCGGGCAGAGAAATGCTGGACATGCAACCGACCAGGCCCGCGGGCATACCCGCCGCCTCGCCGGCGTCCGTCATCACCCGTGCGGCCTCCAGGCAACATCGCCAGGACGACGGATGCGGGGCGTTGACAATGCCGTTGCGGGCCTTGACCGAAATCAGGGTGTTGTGGATGAGGGTGGAGGTGGGGTTGGTGCTGGGGCTCAGCGCCGCCACCACCCCCATGGGCCAGCCGATCTCGACGACGCCGGTGGCCTTGTCCTCGCGGATCACACCGACGGTTTTGATTGCTTTGATGGATTCCCATACGCCCCGACTGGCCAGCTGATTTTTCAGGGTCTTGTGCTGGGGGACACCGAAGCTGGTCTCTTCGGTCGCCATGCGCCCCAGCCGCTCCGCCGCTTGATAGGCTGCATCGGCCATGGCCTGGCAGATTCGATCGACCTGTTCCTGGCTGAAATCGAGAAATTTCTCCTGCGCCGTGAAACGCCTTCGATCAACCGGCGTGCTTCCTGGATCGATCTCAGGTCTTTATCGAATTCTTGAGCCATATACCATCTCCTTGCTATTTGCCTGAAGGCCTAAAGTCCGATTGGGCTGTTGGCGACGTCGATCACCGCCTCGCTAAATGCCTCACAGGCGGCTTTGCAGGCGCTCTGGCTGCCGGTCAGCAATCCACCGGAAAAGTTGGTTTCCGACGGCGGTTCGAACCAGACCTTCATTTCCACATCGGCGGCTTTCAGGGCCGCGTCAAGACCGACGGTGGCCTCCAGGGGGCATGCAATCAGGTAGGCCAGCGGTTCCCCTTTGTTGACACCGGCCAGACCGGATAAATAGGAGCCGGTGCGGGAGATCGTGTGGGCGAAAAAGGCGTTGCTTCCCGATTCATCGGCGGCGTAAAACCAGGCTTCGTTTTCCGCGTAGGCCTGCGTTGCAGTCAGCGCTGCGTTTACCTCGGCCGGGTCCGGTCCGGCAAAAATGGCGATGATCTCGCCGGACAGCGGCCCGGAGGCATGGGCGGCGCCGGCGTAGAACGATTTGGCATACACGACGTCCACGTCGGCCATTTTAGTGCCTTCGTCGATGGAAACATACAGCGCGTCGTCGATGGTGCAGGTGATCAGCCCCAAACTGCGCTGGTCGTCACGCAATTTCAATTTTTGCGCCAAACCGCGGTCGACGTTGGGAATAATCCTGACCGACAAAATCTGTGGTTTGATCGGATCCAGTATGGCCATACGGTTTTCCTCGCAATCAATGTTTCCGATGTTTAGGATGCTTCATATCATGTGTCCATCCACAGATGGTGGATCTTGGTTCAGGCCAAGGCCGCAGACACGTTGAAACCGGAGGCGTAGCTCGCTACGTCGAGGATAGCCCTGAAGCTTCACTCCGTGCTCAAAGGACCGAGTACGCCAACCTGGGCCGAAAGACGCCGTCTGTGGACGGATACGTTACACCAGTTTGAGTTCCACCCCGCTGGTCTTATCCCTGATCATCTTCTGGATCAGCTGGACGGCATGGGCGCCGGCCTCCAACGGGTTGAGTCCACCTTCATAGATGTTGCAGATCGCGTCCCGGTTGGCGTCGGTCGAGTCCGGCCGGGGACGGTAACCCAGGTATATGCTCATGCTTTGCGCCCGGGCAAGACCCGGTCGTTCTCCGATCAGAATGGCGCAAACCTTGGCGTCGACAATGCCGTTGACGTCGTTGAGCAATCCGACGCGGGCGTTTTTAACAAAAAAAGGAGTGCCTATGGACAGCCCGGCACTGCTGAGTCCCTGTTGAAGCACGGGCATAATCTGCCGCAGGTTGTGATCGATGGCTGCACCGCTCAGGCCATCGCCGACAAAGATCTGCACATCGGGATTTTTGGTGCAGCGATCGCGCAAGACCGCCTTGGCCGCTTCGGTCAGCTTGCGGCCCAGGTCGGGTCGCTTCAGATACGTCTGCCGGTCTGCCGCCTGGCTCTCGACCGTAAAGAGTCCCAGTTCCTCCAACAGGTCGGCGTCGACCGCGTGCATCAAGGCGTCCTGGGTGACGCCATGGTCCGCCAGAAACAGCAGATTTGCCGCCGTTCGCGGTCGCGGGCCGCTGCGGCCCACCCCGATGCGGGCGGGTGTGGCGGCCATCAGGGCGCGCAGGCCATCCGGGTTGATCGGCTGTTCAATTCCGGGTTGTTGGCGGGCTGCCGGAAGGGTCGGATCCTCCAGGTCAATCTGCAGGTCGTCTCCATCGGCTGCCGGGGACGCTTGATCGATATCCGCCGTTGCCCCTTCAGACGCTTGAAGTTCGGCCAACACGGTTTCTACGATGGCTTGAATGTCTATTTCTTGCATGGTTCTTTATTTGTCATTTGGATTTTGATTATTGTGATTTAGGTACCAATTATCGGTCCAAAAAAAACGAAGGATCCCCCGCCTTGTTGGTGAGCATGCCATCCTTCATGAGGCCCAGCTTTTCCATCCACGCCTCAAACTCCGGCAACGGACGCAATCCCAAGGTCTGCCGCAGCGAGGGGGCGTCGTGAAAGCTGGTGCACTGGTAGGCCAGCATGGCATCATCGCCCATGGGCACCCCCATGAAATAGTTGCAGCCGGCGGCGGTCAGCAACACCGCCAGGTTTTCAATGTCATTCTGGGTTGCCCGGGCGTGGTTGGTGTAGCAGGCGTCGCAGCCCATGGGGATGCCGGTCAGCTTGCCCATAAAGTGATCCTCCAGGCCGGCCCGGGTGATCTGGATGGCGTCGAACAAATATTCCGGGCCGATAAATCCCACAACGGTGTTGACCTGATACGGCTTCCAGCGTTTGGCCAATCCGTAAATTCGTGCTTCCAGGGTGAGCTGATCCCAGCCGTTGTGGGCATCCGGCCGATAGCGCGGAGCCCTGGCCCGACTCGAAATACATGTAGTTGGGGCCCGTCGGCCAGCAGTATTTTTGAGCCAGTGCATAGGCTTCGTCCATCATGCCCACGTCGATGCCGAAGCTTTCGTTGCCCAATTGCGAACCGGACAGACTCTGGAACACCAGCCCGACCGGCGCCCCCTTTTTCATGGCCTGCATCTGGGTGGTGACGTGGGAAAGCAGGCAGTTCTGGGTGGGGATCTGCCAGGTGCCGATGATGTCGTAGGTCATATCGAGCAAGCGCGCTACACTGCTCAGGCTGTCATCCACCGGGTTGATGCCGATGACGCTGTCACCGGAACCGTAGGAAAGACCTTCGTAAATGGCCGCGCGAATGCCTTCGGAGCTGTCGATGGGGTGGTTGGGCTGACAGCGGCTGGCCAGGGTTCCGGGAAGCCCGGCGGTGTTGACGCAGTGGGAGGTGACTCGGATTTTTTTGGCGGCGTAAATCAGGTCGAGATTGGACATGAGCTTGGTCACCGCCGCCACCATTTCACCGGTCAGGGCATTGCTCACCCGGCGGATCATGTCCACCGTGGTCGTGTCTGCAAGCAGCCACTCCCTGAAATCGCCGACCGTCCAGCCCTTGATCTCGTGGTAAATCGTTTCGTTGACGGCGTCGTCGATCACCCGCGTGACGTCGTCCTGATCATACGGCACCGCCGGGTTGGCCCGCAAGGTCTCCAGGGTGACCTCGGCCAGTACGTATTTGGCGGCCACCCGCTCGGCGATCGATGTGGCTGCCAGACCGGCCAGTTCATCACCGGATTTGGCTTCGTTGGCCTTACCCATCAGTTCGCGAACACTTTTAAATTCAAAAGTCTTGCCAAATAGTTTGGTCCGCAGCAGCATGAACGCGTTTCCTCGATGGTGAATGGATTGGTTGTCGGGGAGCCTGCATGGCACCATCCCCCCAACAGTTCAATGGTAAAAGATCAGCGTCTTGACACTCAACGGCACGGCACGGCCGTCCAGTACCGGGCGTCCGATGTCGATATGATCACCTTCTTCGAGCCCCACCTGGTCGATGACGAGCAAGGGGCGATCCGGTATCAGATTCTTCAAGTGTCTGACCCAGCACGCGGGCATAGTCGTGTTCGATGATGATGATCAGCGGCTGGCCGGTTGCCAGAAGGGCTGTCGTGAAATCAGCCAGCCCCCCGGCCAGTGCGCTCAAACACGAAAAATCGAGATTCCAGGACAACTCCAGGGCGATGGCAAACTGGGTGCCGGTCGGCTCGACGTCCCATCGGACCACCGCATCGCGGGTCGCCGCAGACACCTGCCCACGCGACGGCGGGATCTGCGGCCATATCGGGTGAACCACCGGTACATTCCTGATGGGCAGAATTTCATCTTCGGCCCAGATGGTGCTGCCGCTCAGGGTCACGGTCTGGGAACTGGCACCCATCACCGTGGCCTGCAGGGTCTCGGGTGGCCTGCGAATGTCGTACGGTTGCAGATCGGGATGCAGGCGGATCGATTCCGCCAGCAGGGGCCCGATATCCCCATGAACGGTCACATCGCCTATAGAACTGATGGGAATCGGTGCATAGATATAATGCCCGATGCCGCCCGAAAAAAACAGGATGGTGTCTTTTCCCGACTCCGGCGACGGATCGGTCAGCATCAGCTGCCGGGCCAACGGGCTGCATTGCCCTTCGATCAATTCGACGGTCAGGTTGGCCATACCATCCGTAAGCGCCCGCAATTGTGCCAGGTCCGGTTTGAATCCAATCGAAAACGGCAGCCCCAGACTATCGATCATGATCCTGGCCGGTTCGGCGATGTGCCGGATCTGTCCGTTGGACGGGTCTATTTCCAGAATGCGCCCGCCATAGTTCATTGCCGCGGCGCCGATCATCCGGCCCTGGCGAAAAATGGCGCTGTTGGCGGATCCACCACCGATATCCACGTTGGTGACGGTGGTGAAGTGTTCCCGGGAGAAGGTTTCGGCCCCGGATCCTTTTCCGGAGATCATCGATTCCAGATGCGGACCGGCCACGGTGACCACAAAGTCTCCGGCCAGCGCTGAGAGTGCGTCCAGGATTACATCGGCGTTGCGCTTTTTTGCGGTTTCCCCGGTAATGATCACCGCGCCGGTTTCAACCTGTTCAGGTGAAATACCGGCCTGCCGATACTCATGGCGTAAAATCTGTTCAAGGGCGGAATCATCGATGACGTCCGGTCCGGCCAAGGGTGTGAAATGCATCCCACTGCGGTAAACCACCTCCTTGTCGACGATACCGGTCATGCGGAACAGGTTTGTCGGCGATCTGGCCAGCGGCGTCGAACCGCCCATGGTTCCCCCGGCCAGGGTCAATCTGGAAAAGACAACCTGCGTGGTCGTGGTACCCACGTCTATTCCCACGCTGAGCATGTGGCGGTTGTCTTTGTTCATATTACCGACCCTTGCGAAAGGTCACCTTTCCATTCGACTGCAAGGTGTCGACGATGGCCATGATGACATTGTCTACCGGCCGGTCAAGGGTGATCTCCGTCTGGCGGGCCCCGGAACCCTGAGTCACCAGCACCAGGTCTCCCTCCCCGGCATCCACCGCGTCGACGGCAACCATGGGTTTGCCCACCGATTTACCGGCCACGTCGGTTTCCTTCACAATCAGAAGCTTGCTGCCGACCAGCGATTCGTGCTTCATGGTCGCGACGACCAATCCTGTTACCCGTGCGATGAGCATAACATGAATCCTTTTTATCGTTGAGAAATAATGTTTGACGGTTTTCCAAACCCAAATCGTTGACTTATTTTGTGCCGGTGATCCGGCGGGCTGGTGTGGGTGGCAGATGAACCTGAAAAATCGAAAATGGTAAATGAAAATCGTTTAAATGAAAATTCGTTTCTTGGATACCTGGGGGCCTTGTACCCGTTGATAACACGGAACGGAAAAGACGATGCTTTTCAGCAATGGCATGCAGTCTGATGTGGGTGGATGTCTATGCGCATGCATCAGCTGGACGCCGCCAGCTTGCCCTTCTATCATATCGGTCGCCGTAAACGGCGATGGTGATCCACTCCCCTTTTTTCGTCTCGTAAAGCAGCATGGATGATCTGAGGCGCCAGGCGGAGTGGTTACGCTCGCTGGCGCCGTTGGTCCGGTTCGTTTACAGGCTTGATGTTATCACTACAATTGTCGAATTGTTCAAGTCAACGGGTTTTTTGAATCGAAACCGACCCCATCCCTACCTGCAGGAGCAGCACGTGAACCGGCCGCTTTTCGGTTCGGAGGTCATGACAAACCCCGATTTCAGTGCGCCGCAGGTAACAATGCAGGGCCGGTTTCCGGTCAAGTCAATCGTCTGTCCCGCGCTCAGAGAAGAAAACCGGACTTTATTATTTCTGCGGTCAATCATCTCCGGCTTGTGGCTGTGCCCGCGAAAAAGCAGCCCCTCGGGGTTCTCCCTGAAAAAGTCGGCGGCTTCGTGCTTGCCCACCACGCCGATTATGGCCGACAGACCCAGGCGCCGCACAAAGGGGCGCGAGTGGACCAGTTTCGCGCTGCCGACTTCAAGGAAAAGGGGAAGATTCTCCAGGAAGATCACGGTTTCCCGCCGCATGCCGCCGTTCGGCCGCCCCGGGCATCGACAGCCAGGGTGTGGTCGTTGTTGCCTTTGACCGCGACGATGCCGTTTTAGGCCAAGGGCCTCAGACAACCCCTTTTTCCCGCAGTGCCTTGATTTCTGCCTCGCCATAGCCCAGCTCTGCGAGGATTCGGTCCGTGTTTTCTCCGAAGGCCGCCGGCGCCGTGCGCACCGCTCCCGGCGTTTCGCTCAGTTTCACCGGAACACCCAAAGCGGGTGTCGGCTGATCCCTTTGGGTCACCATGTCACGCACGTTGAACAGTGGATCCTGCATGGCTTCGGCAACGGTTCGGATCGCTGACACACAGACATCAAGACCGTCGAATTCGCGTTCCCATTCGCCAAGCGGCTTTTGCCTGAATATTTTTCGCATGACGGCGATGATCTCCTCTCGACGGGTTTCATCGTATTGCAGCGGCCCATATTCAGGCTTTCCCAGGCGGCGGCACAGGTTCTGCCAGAAGTGATTTTCCACCGCCCCCACGCAGAGGTAGCGGCCATCGGCTGTCTGGTAAGTGTTATAGCAGGCGTAGCGATGGGAGAGAAAGCTGTCCCCCCGGTGTTGCTCGGTGCCGTACAGGGCTTGGAAAAATTGCACCGTGGGCAGCAGGCCCAGCATGCCGTCGGTCATGGAGATGTCGATATGCTGACCTGCGCCGGAGCGTTGGCGGTGGTAAAGGGCCATGAGGATGCCCAGGGCGCCGTTCATGCCGCCGCCTACCAGGTCCGCCACCTGGATGCCGGGAATGGTCGGCGGTCGGCCTTTTTCACCCATCAGGTCAAGCAGGCCCGACCGGCTCAGGTAGTTGACATCGTGGCCGGCGGCATGGCGCATGGGGCCGGTCTGGCCATAGCCGGTTATGGAGCAGTAGACGACTTTCGGGTTCACCCGGCACACGGCGGGGTAGTCCACACCCAGTCGGGTGACCACGCCCGGCCGGAACCCCTCCACCACCACGTCCGCATCTTTTACCAGCTTGAAGAAAATCTTAAGCCCCTCCTCGGATTTCAGGTCCAGGGTCAGGCGGGATTTGTTGCGGTAGACGGGGAAGACGGTTTCACCACGGTCCCGATAACGCGGGTCCTCCACGGCGATGACCCGGGCGCCGTGGTCGGCCAGGATCATGGTGCAGTAGGGTCCCGGTAGCAGCCGGGACAGGTCGATGACGGTGATGCCCGACAGGGCGCCAGTTGGGTTCATAGCTGAAAGCTCCAAGGTCAAAGGTTGAAGGTCGAAGCCAACGCTTAAAGCGAATAGAACTGACCATTGCTGGCTTATAAGCCCATGAACTTGGCGGTAATTCCCTTCATAATTTCGTTGGTGCCGGCGAAGATCGACATCACCCGTGCGTCCCGCCAGGCGCGCACGATGGGGCAGGACTCGGTGGTGGCGAAATCGCCCAGAATGCTCAGGGCTCGGTCCGCGGTCCGGTTGGCCAGGTCGGTGGTCCAGAATTTGGCCATGACGGTATCCACCACGATGTTCTTTTTCTCGATGTGGTCGGCCACCAGTTTGTCCACGAAGGTACGGCCGATCTTCACGTCGGCGGTCATCTCGACCAGTTCGAACTGGACCGCCTGGGATTTGGACATCGGGCGGCCGCCGCGGTTCGTTTTGCGGCAAAAGTCCACGGTCCACGCCAGAATCCCCTCGGCCCCGCACACCGCCCCCACGGCACAGGTCAAGCGCTCCTGCTGGAGTTTTTCCATGAGCATGAGAAAGCCCATGCCCTTTTCCCCCAGCCGGTTGCCCACGGGAATGCGGCAGTTGTTGAAAAACAGCTCGGCGGTGTCCTGGCTGTGCCAGCCCATCTTGTCCAGCTTCCGTCCGCGGGTGAAACCCGGTGTGCCGTCTTCGATCACATAGAGGGACATCGCTTCGTACTTGTTTTCAACGGCTGGATCCTTGGCGGCGATCACCAGCAGGTCGCAGTTGATGCCATTGGAGATGAAGGTCTTGGAGCCGTTGACAACCACGGTGTCGCCCTCTTCCACCGCCGTGGTCTTCATGCCGGCCAGGTCACTGCCCGCGTCCGGTTCGGTCATGCCGATTGCCGTGATGCACTCGCCGGAGACGCAGCGGGGAAGGTATCGCCGTTTCACCGCTTCACTGCCGTAGGTGTCGATGTAGGGTACCACCACGTCGCTGTGCAGACCCGCCGCCAGGCCCGTGTGGGCCGTGCGGGCGAGCGCTTCGGCCACGATCACCGAGTAGCGGAAGTCGCCGCCCAGGCCTCCGTACGTCGGCGCCACACCCGGGCACAGGAAGCCGCCTTGACCCATTTTACGCCATACGGATTTGGGGACGATCCGGTCCGCCTCCCACTGGTCGACATAGGGGGTGACCTCGGTTTCACAGAAAATCCTCAGGCGTTGCCTGAAAGCGTCGTGTTCCGGGTTGTACGTCAGAATGTCCATGGTTGGCCCTCAATCGGTGTTTTGGTCAACATCAAACCCAGCAAACCCAATGAACCCAACAAACGCAATGAACGCGCGCTTAATCCCCATATCTGCCGATGATGGAGATGCTGCAGATATTCTGGAAGGGGAATCCCCCCAGGTTGTGGGTGAGCCCGACGCGTGGGTCCTCGAGCTGCCGCTCGCCGGCCCGGCCCAGCAGCTGCAGATACATCTCGTAGAGCATGCGCAGGCCCGACGCGCCGATGGGGTGGCCGAAGCACTTCAGGCCTCCGTCCACCTGGCAGGGCACGCCGCCATCAAGGTCGTAGAAGCCGTCCATCACATCGCGAACGGCATTGCCACGGGCCGACATGTGCAGGTCCTCGTAAGTCACCAGTTCGGTGATGGAGAAGCAGTCGTGGACTTCCATCATGCTGATTTCTTCGCGGGGGTTGGTGATGCCCGCCTCCGCGTAGGCCTTTTTGCTGCAGGTGGAGGTGGTCATGAAGTGGTCGCCGTCCCATTCGTTATAGCCCATCTCTTCACCGGAACTCAGAGCCAGCTGCAGGGCCTTGACCGAAACAATGTTCGCCTTGCCCAGGCTCCTGGCAATCTCCGGCGTGGTGACGATGGCGCAGGCCGATCCGTCGCTGACTCCGCAGCAGTCGAAGAGGCCCAAGGGGTGGGCGATGATGGGGGCGGCCATAACCTGCTCCTCGCTGATCTTTTTTCTCAGATGGGCCTTGGGGTTGAGCAGGCCGTTGTCGTGGCTTTTGACGGACACGTGGGCCATGGCCCGCTTCAGGTCGAGATCCTTGACCCGGTGCTTGGCCGCATAGGCACTGGCCAGCTGGGCAAACGCGCCCGGGGCCGTCAGGTTGGGCCACCACTGCCAGACCAGCGTGCCGGCGTTTGACCCGAAGTTGGGCAGTCCGCCGTAGCCGGTGTCCTTGAGCTTTTCCACGCCCAGTGCCAGACAGATGTCGTAGGCCCCGGATGCCACGCCGTAAACCGCACCCCTGAAGGCCTCGGTGCCCGTTGCACAGTAGTTCTCCACGCGGGTCACCGGGATCATGGGCAGCCGAAGGGTGGTCGACAAGGGCATGGCGGTCTTGCCCACGTTGATCTCTTCCAGGCACGATCCGAACCAGGCGGCATCGATCTCCTTTTTTTCGATACCCGCATCGGCCAGGCACGCTTCGAAGGCCTCAACCATCAGCTCCTCGGCGCCCATGTCCCAGCGCTCGCCGAAGCGGGTGCAGCCCATGCCGATGATCGTCACTTTGTCCTTGATTCCGGTTGCCATGGTTTCTCCTTTATTGGACAGGGGTCATCAGGTCCATGAGGGCGGACGTCAAGTCCGCAAGTGGTTTGGCGTCCTCCATGGTGTTGATGCGGGCCCAGTTCTCGTGGATCTGTTCGGGGGTGGGCGGGTGTGCCAGGTCGCCGATGGCGGCCCCCGGACCGGTCATGACGGCCGCCCGGTTCACGCAGCCCATACCCGTATTGAAGATGGTGCCGGTCTCGCTGCAGCGATCGCTGCACAGGTAGACCACCAGGGGCGCCACCAGTTCCGGCTTCATTTTCTGGAACATGTCGGGCGGCAGAATGTCTTCGGTGAGCCGCGATGCGGCCAGGGGCGCCACGGTGTTGACCCTGACATCATATTTGGCACCCTCCAGTTTCAAGGTGTTCATCAAGCCCACCAGGGCCATCTTGGCTGCCGCGTAGTTGGTCTGGCCGAAGTTGCCGTACAGTCCGGCCGCCGAGGTGGTCATGACGATGCGTCCGTAGCCTTTTTCCTTCATCACCGCAAAGGCCGGCCGGGTGACGTGGTAAGCGCCGTCCAGGTGCACAGCCATGACGGCGTCCCAGGCGTCCGGTTCCATCTTGGTAAAGCTCTTGTCGCGCAGGATGCCGGCGTTGTTGACCAGGATGTCTACCGTGCCGAAGGCGTCCACTGCGCTCCTGACGATGTTCTCGCCCCCCTCGACGGTGGCCACGTTGTCGTAGTTGGCCACGGCCTCGCCGCCCATCCTTTTGATCTCTTCCACCACCCGGTCTGCCGGAGAACGGTCACCGCTTCCCGCCCCGTCGCGGGTGCCGCCGAAGTCATTGACCACCACACGGGCGCCCCGGCCGGCCAGTTCCAGGGCGTATGCGCGACCCAGCCCGCCGCCGGCACCGGTGACAACGGCGACCTGGCCGTCGAAGTGGATCCGGTTCATCCGTTCCCTGGCGCCGGGTACCGGTGTGGCCTTCCAGAAATAGTTGACGAAGCCGCGATCCGAGTCCTGGCTGCGTTTGCGGAAGACCATGCGCATGGGCAGGCCCACCTTCAGGTCTTCCATGGTGCAGTCGGTGAAATCAGCCATGAACCGGCCGCCACCGTCGAACTGGATCATGCCGTAGCAGTGTGGCGGGTCCACGGAGACGGCCAGCAGGTCCGCGGTGAAGGTCTTGATTGTGGCCGGAACGTCGGCGAATTCGTAATCCTGTTGCGTCCGCAGTGCTCCGCACCCCGGGTTGACGCAGATGTCCATTTTGGGGAACTGGGCGGTACCGCAAGCCTCGCAGCGTCCGCCCACCAGCCCCAACAGCATCTGCCGCTTGCGCCACAGGGCGGTCATGGCCGTCTGGGCGGGGGCTTCGGCGCGAAGGCCCATTTCAGTCTGGATCAGCTCCCGGAAGGTGAGAAACTTCGGGTAATTGTCGATGGTCTTCTTGTTTTCCAGGCACCCCTTGACGCCGTCGCGGCCCTTCAGGTCGAGAATATTTTCGGTAACCTTAAATAAAAGGGCGTTGCATCCCTGGCCGAAACCGGCCACCAGGATCCGGTCTCCGGGTTTGGCCGTCTCGAGGGCTTTAGTGAGCATGAGCAGGCTGTGGGCCGTTCCGGTCTCCCCGCAGTCATCGTGCAGGTTGTCGGCCACCTTGCCTTTGCCAGCCCCCAGCATCGCGGCTATTTTGCGGTGTTCGGCCTTGAAGAAGCAGGGAAACACCAGTTGGTCGACGTCGTCCATGGTGATACCCAGCTTGTCCATCAGTCCGTTGACGGCTTCCGGGATGATCTTGGCATAGCCTTCGTCCCGGGCCCAGCGCTCTTCCCACATGGTGTCGTATTTATCTCCGGCACCCCGGTAGTGGTCCACGAAGTCATAGGATACCGAGTGGCTGCCCAGAAACTCGGCGATGACGTTCTGGTCACCCACGCACAGGGCGGCAGCGCCGTCGCCGAACCACATTTCGTAAAAATAGGCCGTTTTGGTTTCCCGGCGGTCGGCGGCGGCCACCAGGACCTGGTGACGCTCCCCGCCGTTTACGGCGTCCAGGGCGGTGATCAGGGCGCCGGACCCCGCCTTCTGGGAGGCGGTGAAATCCGCGGTGAGGATATCGCTTCTCAGATTCAGGGCCGTGGCCACGATGCCGGCGTTCTGGCGGTCGGCAAAGGGCAGGGTGGTGGAGGCGAGGTAGAGGCCGTCGACCCGGGATCGGTCCACGCCTGTCAGGCAGTCTCTGGCGGCGGCCACGGCCATGGTCAGGCTGTCTTCGTCCCAGTTGCACATGGATCGCTCGCCCTGGGCCACCATGACGACCGCCGGGGCAAACCAGCCCATGCTCTGGAAGATGGACATCCGGTCCAGCCGGAGTCGGGGAATGTAGGCGCCGTAGGAAGTGATGCCAACCATATTCTCTCCTTTTGCTGTGTTTCCGTATCAAGCCCAATCTCTGCGTTGCCCTTCGTCGAACATGGCTGCGGCGACCCGATCGGTCGCCTCACCATCTTCGCCTCGGGCGCCTTGACCTTGGGCTTGATACGAAACCACTGGATGGTTGATGCTACGTTTTCGATCTGTTGAACCTGAACAGCTTTTCGATCAGTTGGGATTTCATGATATCCCCTTCGATCTTCAGTTTGCCCGAGGTGTAAGCCTGCATGGGCGGCAATTGGCCGTTCATCATCTTCAGGAAATCCGCGTCCGCCATTTTCAGGATGCACGTCGGGCTGTCGTGGACGCCGGCGGCCACGGTGCAGGAACCGTCCTCGATGGCGCAGTGCCACTCCCCGGCGCCGGCGATGACATACTGGAATACCACGTTCACATCGGCGGCCGCATCGGCCACGAAGGCGCCGGGCATGGCGTCGAACACGGCCGATACCGAAGAAAAACCTTGCGATTCACCCGCCGGTGCCGTTGCTGCCGGTTTTTGGAAGGCCATCAGGGCGTCGCCCACCTGGGCGTTGAGGTCGGGGTAGACCTTGCCGCCGGCCAGGTCAGAGATGGCCTTCAGGTTTTCCATGACCGATTCGGGGGAGGGGATTTGACCTGCTTCGGCCAACACCTTGCCCGGGCCGGTGACCACCGCCGCCCGGTTGAAGAAGCCCATGCCGGCGTTGTAGATGTTGCCGCTGACCGGGCATCGGTCAGCGCACAGGTAGAGCACCAGGGGGGAGACGAATTCGGGTTTGGATCGGGCAAACAGATTCCGGCGGCATCACGTCTTCGGTCAGTCGCGAGGCGGCGATGGGGGCCACCGTGTTGACCTTGATGCCGTATTTCTCCCCCTCCAGCTTCAAGGTGTTCATCAATCCCACCAGGCCCATCTTGGCCGCCGCATAGTTGGCCTGGCCGAAGTTGCCGTAGAGTCCGGCCGCCGAGGTGGTCATGACAATGCGGCCGTAGCCCTTTTCCTTCATGACGGCAAATGCGGGCCGGGTGACGTTGTAGGCCCCCTTCAGATGGACGTCCAGCACGGCGTGCCAGGCCTCCGGCGCCATTTTTATAAAACTCTTGTCCCGCAGAATGCCGGCGTTGTTGATCAGAATATCCACGCTGCCGAATGCGTCGAGGGCGGCTTGGACGATGTTGGCGCCCCCGTCGGCAGTGGACACGTTGTCATAGTTGGCCACGGCCTCACCGCCGGCAGCCCGGATCTCTTCGACGACGCGATCGGCCGGTGAGGATGAACCGTCACCGGTCCCGTCCCGGCTTCCGCCCAGGTCGTTGACCACGACCCGGGCACCCCGCCGGGCCAGCTCCAGGGCATAGACCCGGCCCAGGCCTGCGCCGGCGCCGGTGACAATGGCCACCCGGTCGTCGAAGCGGATCTCGTCTTTGGGGATGTCACCGTATTCGAATTCGCCGTTGTCGATGACGGTCTGGCCGTTCTCGGCATTGACGGTGCGCCAGACGGCCTTGCCGGCGGCGGTCTTCCAGATGAGGGTCTTGATGGGAACGCCCGGGTAGAGCGTCCTTGAAAAGCGGCAGGCCAGTCGGCGAACCAACTCGGGACGGCCCGGCACCAGGCAGGCGATCAGTGCCCGGCAGGCAAACCCGTGGGTGCACAGCCCGTGCATGATGGGCATGTCGAACCCGGACATCCTGGCGAATTCCGGATCCACGTGAAGGTGGAAGATGTCTCCGGAGAGCCGGTAGAGCAGCGGCTGATCCGGGGAGGGGGATGCCTCCACCATGAAATCGGGCTCGCGGTCGGGAAATTCTACGGGGGGCTTGTGTGCGGTCTTTGCCGCCGAAGCCGCCGTCCAGGCGCCCGAAAATGGTGATGGTGCTGGTGAAGAGTTTTTTCCCGTTGGCCAGGACGGTATCACTTTGGGCCACGATCAGCGCGCCCTTGTCCGCACCCTTGTCGTAGTGGTCCACGATCCTGCCCGTGGTGATCAGGGTCCCTTCGGTAGGGATGGGGTTGTGGAAGATCAAATCCTGCTCCCCGTGGAGGATGCCCGCCAGGTTTATGCCGGAAGCGGTGGCCGCCTGGAAGAAAAAATCGAAGATCATGGCAATGGCGAAACTGGGGATGACCTTCAGGTTTTTTTCATAGCAGTAGTCCAGTTCGGAAAAGCCCGCACCGACCCCCAGCGCATACAGAACTGCATCCTTCCAGGTGTAGTCCCGAGTCATTGGGCCGATGGGCTTACCGATGGCATCCATGTTCAGCGCCATGGTGGTCCCTCCTTGCCTATAGGTAGGTGAGTGTAAAGTGATCCGATCCGTCAGGTTCTTGGTGGTCTGTCGGGCAATTGGCGTCGCCGCTCATTTTTTTACCGGTTTTCGGGTATTTTTGACCCATTGTCGCTATATCTGCCGGTAAAGGCTGGAATCAGTGTAAACTTCAAGGTTTCTTTGACCACATCCAGGTAAGCGGTTTTGTCCACTCCCAGGATGGGGCGGAAGAAGCTCTCGCCGGAAATAAAGTTGAGCACGGCGTTCCACAGGGTCATGATGCGCGCCTTGGCCTGGGGGGTTACATGCTGCTTGTCGATGGCCAGGCCCATGGCGATGGCAATGTTGGCGATGTGGCCGGCCACCTTTTCGTCCAGGCTGACTTCTGTTTTTGATTTGCTGAAATAGCCCAGCAGCAGCAGGTTCGACACGTCGGGGGTGTCGTGAAGGTAGTCGCACATGACATCGATGGCGATGTCAAGACGATCGGCCAGGTTTCTGCCCCTGGCCAGTCCCTCGATGACCTTGAACTGCGCTTCGATTCCCTCGTTGAGATCGATGATCACCGCCTCGTATAGGTCGGCCTTCTCTCCCCAGTGATAATACAAGGTGGAGATGTCGATGCCCACCGCCTTGGCGATCATGCGGGTGGTGGTGCCCTGGAATCCATATTCGCCAAACAGCCGGCGGGCGGCAGACAATATCCTGGCCTTGTTGGAGTCCGGGTTTTTTCTGGCTTTTTCGAGGGGGGATGGCATGGGACGATCAGGCTCCCGGGCGTTTGGAAGCGTGCAAAAAAAGTATCCCAGCTAATGCTTCCATCATTTGATGGATTATTAAGCGAGGCGTCATGAAATGTCAACGGCATTTTTCTTTTAAAAATGAAACTTGACGTCGAAGTGCTTTACTTTTCTTCCACGGGACTTATAATGCAGCCACCTTCAATTGATGCAAGGAGAGATACATGATCGACCAAATCGACCTTCCCAAGGATCTGCTGGGTTCTTTCAAGCGTGTTTCTCGGCGGATTCCTGTGGATTTGAGAAAAGATGAAACACTGATTAAAACGGTGGTGGACTACCTTCAACTGGGCGGAGAGAAACTTGCCCGCCAGGCGGTTGAAGCCGCCAAACAGACCTATGCGCTGGAAGTGGCGCAAAGAAGGAAAAAAGCCCGGGAGGAGGCACTTATTCGTGCTGCGGAAGCACGGCTGGCCGCGATCGATGATGCCTCCGGCAAAAAAGCGGATGGCTTCGATGACGACGATGACGACGACGATGACGACGACGATGACGACGATATATAACCGTTTCAGGATGGGCACCAACTATGGTAAGCCGCAGCGCCACCCGCCACGGTTATGATTATAAAACTGCAACCCCTGCTCCGTTAAGATGCTCGCCTGGTGTGCATCTTCGATACCTGCCGCCGCAGTCTTTTCCCCGCGGGGCATACTTTTTTCAGGTCGCCGATGGTCACCGTATTTGATTCCCTCAACCAGGAACAGGCGAATGCCTTCAGCCTGGTCTTGAATTCGTCAGGAATTGGCAACCGGGTGACCCGCTCAAACGATGGGTTCCGCATCGATGTACCGAAACCCTATACCGAAGCAGCCCGGGATGTCATCTATCGTTATCAGGCTGAAAACCTGAACGCCGAAGCGGATCGTTCGGTCTCCCGCAGCCATCCGACACACAAAAACCTTTCCGGCATTGCTGTAGCGCTTCTGCTGCTTTCCATCCACCTGGCCGTCTCGGCCAGTTCTGCGCCTGAGGATTATATGGCCGTTTTCGGTGCCAATGCCAGCCGCATTTTAGACGGCGAGATGTACCGGTGTGCCACTGCGCTCCTGCTGCATGCCGATGCCGCGCATATTGCCGGAAACATGGCTGGGATGGTGATTTTCGGAGGTGCCGTGTGTGTGGTTACCGGCTCTGGTGTCGGGTGGCTGATGATACTGGCCAGTGGTATTTTCGGCAACCTGATGAACGCTTTGGCGTATGAAACCGGGCACATGTCCGTGGGCGCATCGACAGCTGTTTTCGGTGCAGTGGGCATCCTGTGTGCATTTCAGGCGGTAAACGCCGCAAGAACGGGAAAAGGGTGGAAACGAACGGCCCTGGTTTTTGGGAGCGGTCTGGCGCTGCTGGCGTTCCTGGGAACCAGTGCCCGAAGCGACGTGGGGGCTCATCTGTTCGGGTTTTTGTGCGGTGTGCTGATGGGGGGCGCCTATCGGTTGTGGATGGGGCACCCGCTGGGAATCAAAGGGCAGGTGCTTTGCGTCATTACGACCGCATCCACCGTTCTGCTGTCCTGGATTCGGGGGGCGATGAACTAGCTTCCAACCAGAAATAGTATCTTGGGAGCCCATACCTGCGTTCTCGGATGATTGAAATCCTCGGCGTAGCGCTGCTACGCCTCCGGTTTCTATCATCCTGCGGCCTTGATCTGGGCTCCCAACCTGCTATTTCTGGATTGACGTTACCGGTCTAGGATTAGGGTTCGATTACTCCAACCGCAGTTGTTTCAATCCGGGCTACAGCGGGTAGGGGGTGAGGCTTTCAACGCCTGATTCGGTGACCATCAGCGTCTGTTCAAACTGGGCCGAAAGGGATCCGTCCTTGGTAACCGCCGTCCACCCGTCGTCAAGGACAACCAGTTCTTTTTTGCCCAGGTTAATCATCGGTTCGATGGTGAACACCATGCCTGGCACCAGCCGCACGCCTAACCCGGGTTTGCCGTAATGGGGGATCTGGGGGGCTTCGTGGAAATCGACGCCCACGCCATGGCCGACAAACTCGCGGACCACCGAACACCCTTGCCCCTCTGCGTAAGACTGGATCGCATATCCGATGTCGCCAACGGTGTTTCCCGGCATTACCGCGGCCATGCCTTCGGCCAGGCACTGCCGGGAGACATTGACTATTTTTTGGGCATCTGCACCGGGGGTACCCACAAAAAAGGTCTTGCTGGCATCGGCGTAATAGCTGTTCAATATGGATGTAACATCCACATTGACGATATCGCCATCCTTGAACGGTCGATCTCCGGGAATTCCATGGCAGATCACTTCGTTGATGCTGACACACACACTTTTGGGGAAGCCCCGATAATTCAATGGCGCGGGAATCGCACCGTGCCGGATGGTAAAATCGTGAACCATGGTATTGATTTCATCGGTGGTTACGCCCGGCCGGATGTGGGGCACCACCAGATCCAGGGTTTCGATAACCAATTGGCCGGCCCGCCGTATGCCTTCGATCTGTTCCGGCGTTTTGATTTGAATCCGGTGCTTTTTTGCGTATTGGAGATCCGATGGCCGCGTCGATGAGGACGTGTTGAGACAGCAACGCTTGTATTTTTTCCCGCTGCCGCAGGGGCAGAGGGTATTTCGGCTTATTTTTCCGGTATCACTTCTATTTTTCACGACTGGATGCCTCTTATTTTGTATGGGGCCATTGGCGCGCCTTGCAGCCGGGCCGACAGACAAACAAGATGGTGCAATTTATTTTTTCCGAGGCCCTTATTTACCGCCGGTGGCGGGATTTATGGATTGGCGCCATTTCGTATGAATATGTACTGGAATCGATCAGTGGCTGTCAAACCATAATGTCGATAAAAAAGGCGGCCGAATCGGCCGCCTTTTTTATTGAAGAGGAGCGGAGAGGAGTATAGCGCACCCGTTTCTTTGCGCTTGATTATCATATCGGCCGTTGCGATAAATACTTGAGGTTTTTTTTGTGGTCGGCCGTGTTTGCCTGTTGGAGAACCGGTGACGCTTGTGGTATGAACCGCCAAAGCGGTGGTTTGTCCGGCTCCCGTGACTGGAACTAGGGCCCGGGCAAACCCCAGAACAAACCCCAACGGCATAACTTTATCGCCTTGCGCAAGTTTATCGCCGTCAAACCAGTTTGCCCGTGTCAGGAGGCGGAGGATGGTAAAATCGGACAGTGAATGGGATCAGCGGGTTTTGTGCAGTGATGGCAACTGCATCGGCGTTATCGGTGCCGACGGCCGTTGCAAGGTGTGCGGCACGCCCTATGACGGCGACGCGACTGTGCCTACGGCTGAGACCGATACGGATGGCGATGGTGTGGACGGCTCGCCTGCGGACCAGCAGATGACAGTGGAAGACGCGCCTGCCGATGATTATCCGGCAGTCGACTCGGACGAATCCAGTGAATCCTGGGAAAATCGAACCCTGTGTGCCGATGAAAGCTGCATCGGCGTTATCGGCCCCGACGGTCACTGCAAAGAATGCGGAAAACCCTACCCCGGATAACATCTATGGCACGCAATCAGACAACCGATCTCGCCTTGACCGAGGCGTTGGACACCGTAGCAGACTTCATCCGGCAGGTGACCGGCGTTGAACCGACCCCGGCGGAGATCGCCGATGCCCTGACCCGCTATTTCGTGATGAACGAAATTAAGGACCACATATTGATGATGCGGGAAGACGCTGAAAGTTGAAACTACCCCCAGCGGTTTCCCCCCTTATGCTTCAGATCGATGTATTGAACCCTTCCCCGTTCGCTGATGAATGACGTGAGCAGCCAGCTGACGGCACTGATGAAAAGTGCTCCCAGCAGGGCAGAGCCAAAGCCATCCACATCGAAACCGCGGATGACGCCGGAGGCCATCATCAACAGGATGGCATTGATGGCAAAGGTAAACAGTCCCAAGGTAAGAATGTTCAGGGGGAGGGTAAGCAGCAACAGGATGGGGCGAAAGAAGGCATTTAAGACCCCCAGTGCAGCGGCGGCCAAGACGGCTGAAGGAAATCCGGACACGCGGATGCCATCAATCATATAAGCTGCCATAAAAATGGCAACCGTCAAAAACAGCCACCTGATGACGATGCCTTTCATGGTCTTTTTTTCTCAAAGGGGATTGGCATGTCGAAAACAACTGCAATCAGTTGATTTTGTCGCGCAATTTTCCCGAGCATTTGAAGGTGACCACCCGTCGCTCGTCCAGCATCATTTCATCACCCGTAGCCGGGTTTCTGCCCTTGCGCTGCTTTTTTTCCTTTACGCAGAATTTTCCGAAGCCACTGACCAGAACGTTTTCTCCGGAAGAAAGGGATGCTTTGATGATCTCGAGAAGAGTCTCAACGGTCTCGGTCGCTTTGATTTTGGTGAGTCCGGTTTGATCTTGAATGTTTTCTACAATCTGAGCTTTTGTCAGACTCATGCTGCTTGCTCCCCTCTAATTTTGTGTTGCACGTTCCCGGTTCGAGTCGATTGATGCCGCATCCGTCAGCGGCGGTTGACCGCTAACCATTTAAATTGTAAATGATAATCGCTGTTCTCAACAGTTAACTTGATGTCAGGAGTTCGCCCGTTTGTCAAGAAAATATAGAAAATTAAGTACTTGTAGCAAAATGGGCCCATAATGCAATTCCGTGAAAAATAACTTAACTATAAGAAAATATTGAAATAAGTTATAATGCAAGAAAAAAATTGGCCGACAGTGTAACCTTTGAGCCGCTCGATCGTTGAATAAAAGTGGAATCTTACGACACTTTTTACACGGAAAACAGAGGACGGGTGTTCGCCTACCTGCTCCGCCTGACCGGGAACTACCATCTTTCCAGTGATCTTACGCAGGAAAGCTTCACCCGATATCTTTCCCGATATGGCCGCAACGGCAACAATGGTGCACTGCTGTACACCATTGCCAGGAATGCCGCCCTGGATGCCATGCGCAAACGCCGGGAGGAACACTTGCGGGGAGATGACGGGGTGTCTCCGGAAGGTGATCCGGAAGGCCAACTCATCCAGAAACAGGCGTATAACCGAATGATCGCCGCCATCCAGCAACTCAACCCGATTGACCGTGAATTGATCGCGCTGCTGGCGACCGAAAGATTTTCATACCGGGAGATCGCAAAACTGCTCGACATCAGCGAGACCAACGTGAAGGTCAAGGTTCACCGGGCGCGCCTCAGGTTGAAAGCGATCCTTAAAGATGGAGGCCAGTGATGGATTATCTCTCCAGCATGTACATCGACAATGAGATGGACCTGGACGAAAAGAAACAGTTCGTCGAAAAAGTCCGGTCCGATCAAGCCTTCTACACGCAAACCCTGGAACTGCTGACACAGGAACAGCTGGTTCGCAAGCAACCGGACACGCGTGATCTGACATCGGAACAAAGATGGCGGCCACCGGTCTGGGACAGCCTGAAACGCTTTTTCAGGCCCCTGGGGTTTGCCACCGCCGGGTTTACCGCCGCCGTGCTGATGCTTCTCAGCGTTTTTCAGCCTCCGGTCCTGCCCCAGTGCAGCAATCGGTTCGTCCTGTTCGAACCCACCGCCGGCCAGGTGGAATTGGCCGGGTCGTTCACCGGGTGGCAGCGGATTTCCATGCAGCGGATCGGCAGCAGCGGATACTGGCAGATCAACCTCCCGGTTCCTTCCGGAGAGCATCGATTTGCCTACATCCTGGACGGCAACCGGCGGATACCCGACCCAACCCTGCCCGCCAGCGAAAAGGATGATTTCGGCGGGGAGAACTCCATTTTGAGTGTGGAGGAACGCATATGACACGCCTGATGCTGATTGCCGGTTTATTGGTTTTGACTGCAGGCTGTGCCACGCATTACTACCAGGTTCAAGGTGACACGCTGGTCCTTTACCTGGACAAACCGGATGCGCAACAGGTGTTACTGTTCTGCAGCCTGGATGACTTTGAGCCCCATGAAGCCAGGTGTGTGGATGGTCGATGGGTGGTGTCCCTGCCGTCGGGTTACCCGTTCCGATACTACTATGTGCTGGACGGGGAGATGTTTCTTCCCCCCTGCCAGATGAAGGAAAATGATGATTTTGGCTCTGCGAACTGCATTTTCGATCCGTATTTGTAACCTTTCCCGTTTGATTTCGTTTTACAGATAAAAGATCACGTTCATACCGCAAGGAGGGGTTATGAAAATAATTGGTCTAATCATTTCGGTTTTGTTTTGCCTGACTACGCTGGTGTTTGCAGACGAATCTGAGGGCCTGTCCCGGCAAGCCATGGAAAGCGTTGCGCAGCAGACCCGTGAAATGAGTGCGCTGGGCATACCCGACGCCCAGGCCCAGAAGATGCTGACCCAGATGGTCCAAAATCGATTTCAGAAACAAAACATCGTGCGTGCCCAGCAGACGGTCATGGCTGCCGCCAAGGCGGGACTGCCCCCCGAACCGGTGATGAGCAAGGCCATTGAGGGCATGGCCAAGCAGGCCAAGGAACAGCAGGTCATCGCGGCCATGGAGACTGTGCGCAGCCGATACGCGCATGCCAACCGGTTGGCCAAATCCCTGTCCGACGACAAAAATAGCATTGCAGCCATGACCCAGACCATCGCAGACAGTTTGGCGGCGGGAATGAAAACTGAGGACATGGAAACGGTGATGGCCCAATTACAAGTTCAGACCCGGACTCGCCAGCAGACGCGCAATAAGACGGAAGACGATAAGTTGGCCATACAGACCATGCAGACTGTTCGCACCATGGCGAGGTTGGGGGTTCACTCTTCCGATGTTTCCGACACCCTCTGCCAGGCACTGCAGAATCGATATACCCACCAGGAAATGAAGCAAATGCGTCACCAGATCGCCAAACAGGCCCACCAGGCGTCGGCCCAGCAAACTGCCAGTCGACATGCCGGTTCCATCGGCAAGGGCGGCAATAGCGGCAATTCAGGTTCCGCTGGATCGGGCAGCGGCGGCGGATCGGGCAGCGGCGGCGGTGGATCGGGCAGTGGCGGCGGTGGATCGGGCAGTGGCGGTGGTGGATCGGGCAGTGGCGGTGGTGGATCGGGTGGCGGCGGATCGGGTGGTGGCGGATCGGGTGGTGGCGGATCGGGTGGTGGCGGATCGGGTGGTGGCGGATCGGGTGGTGGCGGTGGCGGATCGGGTGGTGGCGGTGGCGGTTCCAAATAGAAATCATTATCTCTTCAAGTGAAAAAACCCGGCCAGCAAGTCGCCTGCTCCCTTTTCATCCCGATTGGTCCTTCAGCTCTTTTCATTCGCTTGGGGACCATGGGATGTTTTGAACATGACATCAGTTCATGCAGCCATTCTCCATGGGTTTGATCGGAGGTCACAGCACCAGGCGCTTGACGAAGGCGGAGAGCTGGTTCAGGTTGCGGCAAGGCCAAACCTCATTGCAGATGGCTTGATAGGTCCGCATTTCGCTGTCTCCCGAATACCAAAATTGTTCCGTTTCCGGGTTGAGCCAGATCAGGCGGCGGCAGCGCTCGCGGATCTCCTCCAATATCCGGTCCTCGGGGTTGGCGTAGTTGGACCGACCGTCGCCGATGACGATCACCGTGGTCTTTTTGTTGACGGCGTCCATGTGCTGCCGGCGAAACCGGCGCAGGGTCAACCCGTAATCCGTGGATGCGCCATAGTTGATGCCGGCTTCGGTGAGCACTTTTTCAATGGCCCGGTCGACGCCGTGGTTTTCGAAGAACCGGGTCACCTCGGCAACCTCGGCCACAAAGACGAAGCTCCTCACCCGATCGAAGCACGCCTGCAGCGAATAGAGGATGTTGAGCATGAACCGGGCCGACGACCAGACCGACCCGGAAATGTCGCACAGCACCACGAGCCGCGCTTTGCGCGGGGGCTTTTTTTTCAGGACGATCTCCACCGGCACCCCCTGGTATCGGGCGGCCCGGCGCAGGGTTTTTTTGACATCCAGCATGCCCCGGCTCCTGGCAGCCTCGCGCAGGCCCACCGTATCCTTGAGTTTTCTGACCAGTTGGGCGATGGCCTCGCGCAGCCGGATGGTCTCGGACGGAGAGAGGGCGTTGAAGGCAAGACTCCCAGCTCTTTTTTACCGTCGTCAATGGTCGTATCATGGCGGATGGTGGGCGTGTCCGTCATTTGTTCACGGGTGAGCAGGTCGCGGGCGATCGTGATTCGCCGTTTCAGATGCCGCTGGACCTGCCGGCGGGTTTCCCAGTGAATCTCATCCCGATGATCGGCCAGAAAACGATCCACCAGCTCGGCCGCGCGATTTAGGGCGCGAAGCACCGGAAACCGGCGCACCAGTGCGCCCAGGTTGCTTCCCGGGCCCTGGCGCCGGCTGTCCCCTTCGGTCTGGATCGCCTGCAGCAGCTGCAGATAAGGCGTGGGCTCACCGGCAATGAACTCGGAAATTGCCGCCAGTTCGGGATGGTCGCCGGCAACCGCCTTGAGGCTGTCCCGGATGGCGTCGCGATGCACCGCCAGGGAGCCGGCGTCGGCCACCTCCTCATCGACCTGCAGTTCATGAAAAAAAAGATGGTAAAGCTGGTCGAACCGGCGCTGTTCACGGCGGCTCTTGGCGAAATTGGCCCGCAGGACGGCGTAAACCTGTTTTTCGTCGAGCATATCCACCAGGCGGATCTGGGCCAGGCAATCGATCACTTCCGCGGTGGAGACCCGCAACTCGGCGGCGCGGGCACAGGCAACGAATTGTAGAATCAAGTTTACCATTCAACCAAAATTGGCGACCTGACTGGCCTGGTCCCGGACCTGGCGGGCGTCCTCTCTGTGCTTGCAGATGACATTCAGCGTGTCGGCCACCACCCGGGGGGAGAGGGTTTCCACCTGAAGGGCAACCAGGGCGTGCGCCCAGTCCAGGGTTTCAGAAATGCTGGGGATCTTCTTCAGATCCAGCCGGCGGATCCGGGCCATGGCCTCCACCATCTGGCGGGCCAGGGAATCGGCAATGGCGGGTATTTTACTGCGGACGATGGCCAACTCCATCGACGCATCCGGATAGTCGATATACAGGTGCAGGCAACGTCGTTTGAGCGCGTCGCTCATGTCCCGGTAGCTGTTGGAGGTGAGCACCACGAAAGGAATGTGGACGGCCTTCAAGGTGCCCAGTTCGGGAATGGTGACCTGGTGGTCGCTGAGCACCTCCAGCAGAAAGGCCTCGAACTCCGGATCGGATTTGTCGACTTCATCGACCAGCAGTACCACCGGTTCATCGGACCGGATGGATTTCAGCAGGGGGCGGGGCAGCATGAACCGCTCGGAGAAAAAGGCGTCCTCCTGGCCGGCGATGCGGTTCACCGCGTCGGAAAGGCTGGCTGCGCCGGACACCACATCGCCGATTTTGTCTTTGACCATCTGGGTATAGAGCAGCTGCTTGGCGTATTCCCATTCATACAGAGCCTTGGCTTCGTCCAGGCCCTCGTAGCACTGGAGGCGAATCATCTCCCGGTGAAGGCTTCGGGACACGGCCTTGGCCAGTTCGGTTTTTCCCACCCCGGCAGGACCTTCAACCAGAATCGGCTTTTGGGTGCGGGCGGCCAGAAAAACGACCGTGGCTATTTCGCGGGTGCAGATGTAGCCGGCCGTTTCCAGCATGGAGCGGGTGTCGGCGACACTGGGAAATGACATGGTTTGCCTGCTCCTTGTTTAATCGGTGGCAGTTGCGAAATCCGGTTCACGGAGCTGCCGTGGGCGGTTGCGGGTGTCAGGATGAGGCCGCCGGGCGCCGTTTGACCTTATAGATCACGTCAACGCGGTTTCTGACGCCATCTTCCAGCTTCAGCGACGAGGGTTGAAGCACGATACTCACCGTTGCGGTGCCGCCGGTGGTGATGCCTTCGAGGGGGATTTTTTCGGTATATATGGTCTGAATGTCCTTGAGCATCAGGCTGCCGCCCACCACCTTGACGCTGTCCGGGACCATGCGGACATCTTCCATGATCAGTCCCTCGGCCAGCTTGCCGGTCCAGGTCACCTGAACGGGAAGGGTTTTTTCAACCGGCAGATCCAGGGTGACCTCCAGCGCCTGGGGATCCACCTTTTTGAGCTGAATTCCCGGCGGCAGGGTGATGCTGTCCCGGGCGATGGGTACCTGATTGCTTCCGGCCACCGCATTGGCCAGGTTGAGCTTCACTTTCACCTGGTCGGGACGCACGGATTTGATCAGCGTCCCCGAGCCGCTGAGCTGAAGCCTGACGCTGCTGGCCGATGCGGCAAAAATCTCCATCTTGGGATCCCGGTTCATGAATTCGACGGGAACCTCCAGGGTCACCAGGGTCTCGAAACCGCGGGCAAAACTGAACCAGATGCCCGTGATGCTGGCCAGACAGATCATGGCGGCGATACCCAGCTCCACCGTGTGGCGTTTCAGGCCGTTGGTGGTGGTCACCTCGCCGGTGTGTTCGCGCAAAACCCTGCCCAGCTCGATATTATCTTTGATATGGATGATCGATTCGTCCTTGAACACCGTGACCTGGCCGCGCTCTTCGGACACCACGATCACCACGGCATCGGTCTGCTCGGTCAGTCCGACGGCCGCGCGATGCCGGGTGCCGAAGTAGGCGGGCAGATCGGTTCTTTTGGAGAGGGGCAGAATGGTGGCGACTTCCACGATTCGGTCTCCGTGGACGATCGTGGCACCGTCGTGCACCGGTGTGCCATGCCAGAAAATGCTGAGCAGCATTTCCCGAGAGAGCTTGCCCTGCCAGGGGATGCCGCTCTGCACCACCGTTTCGATGCTTTTTTTCAGCGGCAGGACGATCAGTGCGCCCAGCTTGCGGCGGGCCAGTTCGTAGACGCTCTCCACGATAATGTCCACCGGTGTCTGGACCTGAGGCTGGGGGAAGCCCCAGAAAAATGATTTGAAATCGCGGGTTTGCAACACGCTGGCAATTTCGTTGCGAAACACGATGATGACGATCAGGGCGGCGGCGGCGATGATGCCCTGCATGGCCCAGCTGGTGACGATCAGGCCCATGTTGACCGCCAGGCGCTCGATCATCCAGAGCATGGCAATGGCCATGATCATCCGGATTACATTGGTGCCCCGGAAAAGGACGTAGAGCCTGAACAGGATATAGCTGTTGAGCAGGATGTCGACGATGTCCTGCCAGCGCAGCCCGGTGTTAAATGGAATCAACGGGTCCATGGGGGTCAATCCGTTATGCTGAAGCGCAGGGTGTGCATGAGCTTGTCGTTTTCATCGGTCACCTCGACCCGCCAGGGCCCCTTGTCCGATTCCCTGAGCTGCACGCTGGTGAACGAAGACCAGCGGGGCGGGTTGATGGTCAACCGTTTTTCTGTGACCAGGCTGTCATTCTGATACCATTTGTGGTGAATGTAGGTTTTTTCGGGAACCGGATCGAATTCCGTGAAGCACGATACCCGTCCCAGGTCTATGGAAAAAACGACGGCCGGGTTGGGCGGGTGCGTATTCCTGAATGGTCTCGCACATGACCGCTCTGACCAGCGTCAGTTTGGCCGGCGCCTTTGCGTCCTGGCCCCATACCGCCTTCGGCGGGGCAATCACCATGGCTGTGAAAAAGATCCAGCCTATTTTTCGAACTTGTATTTTTCATGGGCTCCACAGTAGCGCAATCACTTTTTTTTTCAAGAAGAAAACAAGATCAGCCGCCGATTGCACGCAGCCCCTTATTCGATCGGTCAAACAGATGTGGAGGGCAAGGGTACATGAAAAAGATGGGGGGCGTTAACGGGAAATGACTTTACCAAATTTAGAGGGGTAACCAGTTGTGGCGATGTTGAAGAAAATGGATCCGGAACCGGAAAGGCGGGCCTGGTTTTACAGGGGTTCTCTTTTGCGGAGCAGATCGGCCAGAGACCGCTGGATCAGTATCTGCTCGATAGATTCCTTATCGCGCATTTTTCGAAGGGTCTCTGCATCCACCAACCACCCGAAACCCAGATCGTCGAAAAAGACGATTTCCTTTTTTTTCTCCATGGCCAGCGCTCCTTTGAATGGTGACAGCGAGTCGGTGCATGTGCACGATGGGCGAATATCGCTTCGCCAGCATCGTGGTTCGTTGATTCTGGTATCGCCGGTTTTCGGATTTCCTTTAGAAAAGAATTAGACTTAGGTTATAGCAAGGGCGATGGTTTCGGGAGGAGGGGGCCGGGTTCAGAGACCAGATCGGATGCGGTAGCGGTCAATGCCGGCATGATGGCATTGACGATGGTCTCGATGTCGTCGTCGATCTGTTGATACTGGACATCGTCGACGTCCAGGTAGATCCGTTTTTCGTGGGGATAAATATCGTTCTCAGGATCGATATGAATGGCGCGATAGACATTTTTACCTAATAAAATCAATGTAAAATCCGCTTTCGGACACACATCTTCAATGACCCGGCCGGCGTTTCCCGGGTGGATGGCCATTGGCCTTCCCGGCGTGAAAAAAACAGGCGTTGTTCGATCCGCGCGCTCGGGTCGGCGTCCAGGCGTTTTCTATCCAGTCCGTCCAATATGGCCTTCTTGAGATGATCCACGATGATCTGATAGTCACGGGAGGGGTCACCGCCCCGGCCGGTCCGGGTGATGCATCGAACATCGGATTCATGGACGGCAGAATGGCGATGGTCACCGGTGACGCGTTGCAGTGGTTTGCCCGATGGGCATGCCCACCGGCGGTAATTGGCGGACTGGTCAGCCGACAGGGTGAAGGCGTCCTGCTCGACCACACCGATTCTCCGCAAGGTGCTGACCAGAAACGGATGCTCCATATACCGCAAAAAGGCCGGTTCCGATTGAAATATCGCCTTGAGGAAGCTGAATTCCATGTCGGTGAGGTTCATGGCGGCCAGTTCCGCCTCCCGGGGATCACGACTGCCCGGGGTAAACAACCCTTTGCAGCGGATCATGGCGGCCAGGCCGACCTTCTCATCCAGGTAGAGTTTGTGGACCAGAAACAAGCGGGTGGCCATGAGTTCCGCGCAGGGGTAGAGGCTGTCGTTTTCTCTTTTCCCCTTGAAGAGATTCAGGCGGCGGTCGTAGTGATACAGCACCTCGGAAAGGCCCAATATGTTGGTGTCCAGCACCATCAGTTCCGCACGCAGGGGCACCGGACCGTACATGCGTTTGGAAACCAGGTCGAAGTCCAGGGGAAGATCGAGCCCCCGGGTGGCCCAGGCCGAGCGTTCTGCCGGGTCGCCTGCCCGACCCAGTACCACTTCCATGAGATAAGCCATGGTGTCACCGGCGATCTGTTCGGCATCGGTCAATGGCGCCGTCTGGGGCGACGGGGGCACAAACCGGTGGTGGGCCAACGGACTGCAGGCGGCGACGATCAGGGCGCCGATGACCAGCAAAAGCACCGGCAGCTTGAAAAGACGGGACATCATCCGGTCGCGCTCTCCTCCAGCAGGACAACGGCCCGCGAATGTCTGCCGTCGCATTTGAGAACCAGGGGCTGCTGCAGCCGCACATGGCACAGATGTGGGTTGGATAACACGCTCGGCAAGGCCTGCAGCGTGTCCCAACGAATGAAATCGCCGTTTCCTTCGGAGACGGTCAGGTAGGGGATCCCGTTGGCGGTGATATGTTGAAAAAAGTGGGATCCGTGGGATGGGTCGGCTTTTAGCGTGTCGTTGCGAATTTCCACCATGGCACCCACGCCATTGATGTCATGCCATTTTACCGGGATGCCCAGCCACCGGTCAAAGGATCCCCACCGTCCGGGACCCATCAGCAGGTAGGGTCGTTTTTGCTTCAGCAGGGTCTGGTTGACGGCGGCGATGGACTGGGCGATGGCCACTGTGTCGGCGGGGTCGAAGGTGTCGGGCCTGACAAAGACGATGTCGGCCATGGTCTGTTTGCGGCCATGGCCCAGGGCCTGGGTGGTGAAGCACAAGGCATTGGCCGCATCCTCATCGGTCACCTCCACGTCATGCAGATCCTCTCCGGCTGACATGGGCCGCATCTGGAGGATATTGAAGGTCCCCTTGTGATCGCTGTTGCCGGTCAGGTTGATGGAAAATTCGAACTCCACGGCGCAGCCCATTCCGTCCCGGCCCATGGCCAGCAGGTCTTTGAGCAGTCCGGGAAGCGGGAAGCTGTCGTATTTAAGCACCGGCGCAAAGGTGAGCACCCGGCTGCCGGGGATATGCACGGTGTCCCGGATGCGGTTCTCGGCAGGAACGTAAGTTCCGGCCAACCGCATTACCGGTCCTTCGGTCTCGGCATCGTCCACGTGGCGTTTTTCCACATTGACGCCCCGTTCAAAGTAGAGGCCGTCGGGAACCCCTTCCATGCCCAGGGCCCAGAACTGGCGCTGGGCGTTGGCCAGGATGTCTTCCACCTTGGAAAACTGGGGCAGCACCTGGGGATATGACGGTGAAAAACGAAGCGACGGTTCCCCTTCCGGGATGCCCCGGCCAAATCCCATGACGATGCGGGCGACGCCGTCTTCCGCTTTCAAGGGAGCCACCGGATAGAAATTGTTGGATTGGGCGATGCCGGAGATGTCCGGGTAGAAAAACGTGCCATGCCGGCTGCCCACCAGCTGCTGGATGATCACGGCCATCTGGTCTCTGCGGATCCGGTAGGCGGTGCCGCTTAAAAACCGCCTCGGATCCCGGAACCAGGTGGAGGCGTATACCAGCTTCACGGCAGTGACCAACTGGTTGCAGCGGATGGAAAAATCCGGGTGGTTATTGGGCACCATGTAGGTTTTATAAAGGCCGGTGAACGGGTGGTTGTGAACATCCTCGAGCAGCCCCGAACTCCTGATTGACAAGGGCTGGTGAACGGCTTCCAGGAATCGGTTCAATTGTTCCGCCAGCCAGGGGGGCATTTCTCCCCCGAGAAAGGCCTTGGCAATCTGGTCGTCCGAATCGTTCGCCATGGCTGACGGTTCCAGCCCGTTGTGGGAGATAAAGGCGTCGAATCCTTCCGTGGTGATGACCAGGGTCTGAGGCACCTGGATGGTGACATCCGGGTAGCGTTCCTGAAGGTGGGGTGACCGGCGCAGCAGGTTGGACACGAAGGCCAGCCCTCTGGCCTTTCCGCCCAGGGACCCCTTGCCGATTTTCACGAAATCGGAGATCTCGGGGTCGTAGTCCTTGGAATTGAAATGCACCACCACCCCTTTTTGGCGCCATTTGCGAAGCGCGTGGATGTGGGCGATGATATACTGGCGGATGTCGTCTGCGCCGGAAAAATCGTCGGCCTTGGCCTTTCTCAGGCGCGAGGCCATGGCGATTTCACCGCGGGCCATGATCCAGTTGGAGAAACGGTTCCGGGTGGCATGGTAGAGCAGGGATTCATCGGGTACGGTCGGCAGGATCTCCTCCAGGGCCTTGAGATTGGCGGCACGCGCGATTTCGCTGCCGTTGGGCCGCCTGAAGACGAAATCACCGAATCCCAGGGCATTCAAAAAGAACTGGTGGATTTCGGCCAGCAGATCGTCACTGTTCTTGTCCAGAAAGGCAGCCGGCACCCGTTCGGCCAGATGCCTGTTCTGGGGCTCGTTGCTGATCAGCAGAAGCGGCAGATCGGGAATCGCCTGGCGGACCTCACGCAGGAAGGTGTAGCCGGCATCGGCCGTGATCGTGCCGCCCTTGGGGTAGCGGGTATCGGAGATGATGCCGAACAGATAGTCAGCCGTACTGCCGATACAGGACCATGGCCTGTTCGTAGCTCTCGGCCACGAGAATTTTCGGCCGGGCGCGCATTTTGAGCAGACGGTGCTCCTGGTTCAAGCTCTCTTCAAGCACCTCCTGGGTCTGGTTGACGACCTCTTTGTAGATCAGCGGCAGAAAATAGGAGGTATACAGGGGCGAGTCCTCCACCAGAATCAGGACCCGCACCATCGCTTTCTGGGTGTCGGCGGCCACATTGAGCCGGTCTTCCATGCTCTTGACGATCGCCAGCAGCAGGTCCGAATCGCCGGACCAGATGAAGGTCTGGTCGATGCCGGAGATGTCTTTCCCCTCCGGCGCCGGGTAGATTCCTTTGACGCTGTGGGCCAGGAGCACCACCGGCAGGTCGGCGTGGGCGCGTTTGACCTGCTGACCCAGGTCGAAGACGTCCATGTCGTCCAGGTGGGGCATGGCGATAACCAGGTGGAACTGCTTTTGGGCCAGCATCTCCATGGCCTGGGCGGCAGTGGCCGCCTGGGTGATCCGCGGCGGGCGGCTTAAGTTCAGCCCACGGTATTCATTGATGATCTTGGACGCCAGGCTGCCGTCTTCCTCCAGGATATAGGCGTCGTAAGGGCTGGCCACCAGCAGGATCTCAAACACCTTGTTTGACATCAACTCGTGGAATACCTTAAAGTGCGTGTCAAAATCCTCATTTGGGAAGAATACCGGCAGGTTTAAGGCGTCGCTGTTCATATCCATCCGAATTGACCGTTTCAGGAGTGGGTTCGGGGCATTGGGCTGCCCTTCAAGGATACGGTTGACGGCCCCTTTTTTCAAGTGAAAATGAGCACCGTCGGTCCAAGGAGCACGATTGTCATGAAATCACGAAGAAAGGCCGTATGGGGCTGGGCCATGTATGACTGGGCCAATTCCGCTTTTGCCACCACGGTGATGTCCGGATTTTTCCCCGTTTTTTTCAAGCAGTACTGGAGTGCCGGCGTCGACGTCAATCTCAGCACGGCCCGTCTGGGACTGGGTAATGCCGCCGCCGGTCTGCTGGTGGCCCTGGCCGCACCGATTCTGGGTGCCGTGGCCGATCGGGGTTCTGCCCGCAAGCGGTTTCTGGCCCTGTTTGCCTACCTGGGGGTGCTGATGACAGCCGCCCTCTACTTCGTGGGCCAGGGGCAATGGGCTTTTGCCGTGGTGGTCTATGCCATGGGCGTGATCGGTTTTTCCGGCGCCAATATCTTTTACGATGCCCTGCTGCCGGAGGTGGCCGGAGAAAAGGACGTGGATTTCGTGTCGGGCTTCGGCTTTTCCATGGGCTACCTGGGCGGTGGGCTGCTCTTTTTGATCAACGTGCTGATGGTGACCATGCCCCAGCGGTTCGGTCTGGCCGATGCCGGCCAGGCGGTGCGGATCGGCTTTTTAACCGTGGCCCTGTGGTGGGGCTTTTTTACCTTGTTCATCCTGTTCTGGGTTCCCGAAGCGCCAACGGCTGCGACGCGGACCACCGCCACCGGCATCTGGTCCGGCGGTTTTGCCCAGCTCAAGCACACCTTCGGCCGCATGCGGCACATGAAGACCGTCCTGCTGTTCTTGTGTGCCTACTGGCTGTACATCGACGGTGTGGACACGATCATCCGCATGGCGGTGGATTACGGCATGAGTCTGGGATTTGCCGCCAACGACCTTCTCCTGGCCCTTCTGGTAACCCAGTTCGTGGGCTTTCCGGCGGCCCTGGTATTCGGCCGGCTGGGCCAGCGGCTGGGTCCGCGAAAAGGCATCTACATCGCCATCGGCGTATACGTGGCGGCCACCTTCTGGGGGATCACCATGACCCGCAAGGAAGAATTCTACGTGCTGGCGGTGGTCATCGGTCTGGTGCAGGGAGGGATCCAGGCCCTTTCCCGTTCCTACTACTCCCGCCTGATCCCGGCGGACAAACCGGCGGAGTTTTTCGGCTTTTATAACATGCTGGGCAAATTCGCCGCCATCATCGGCCCGGTGCTGGTGGGCGGTGTGGGACTGCTCATGCGCCGGATACTCATGCCGGCAGATCCCACGGCCGCGGATCTGGTCCAGGTGGGTGCCATGGCCGCCCGATGGAGCATGGCCTCGGTGCTGATCCTGTTTGCCGCCGGTGCCATTTTGCTCTATTTCGTCGATGAAGAGAAGGGGCGGGCGCAGGCGGCACTTCTGTAGCAGAAAAATAACAATAACCAAAAAACCAAATGACAAATAAATCACAATATCCAAATCCTAAATTCCAAACGTTATCATCCTAAATATATGGACATTCCAATTATCGATGTGAGAAACCCGCATGAAAATCGACTGCTGGTTTCGCCCTCATTTTGGACAATGGGATTTGGGATTTATTTGGAATTTGATCATTGTAATTTGTTGTTTCCAGTTGAGGAGTAGATTCTAGCCGCGATCGGTCAACGGACTTTCGCTTTTCCAGCATCAGGCTCGCCTGCAAATGGCCTGCATCTCAGCCGCCCGGTTGGAAAAAATCCAATCCACACCGCGGGCGACCTCCCGAAACAGGCAGCGACGGGAATCGGCAAAGCCGGTCCCGACACCCTGACCCAGCCGATGATGGCGGGTTATCAACCCGTTGGTCGCCAACAGGTAGTGGCCGGCAATGCCACCCCATTCATTGGCTGCCGCCATGCGACTGAAGCGGTCGATTCGTATCCGGGCGATGGGCACAAAGGCCCTGGCCGGCAGAAAGGCGAAATAGCCGAACAGGGCAGGATGCAGGCCCATCAGGTGGAAATCCTTCCCGGGGGAAAGGGCCTCGAGCTGTTTTTGCATGCGGCGGGACTGCACCGCGGGCGCCGGGTAGGGTTCGTTCTTGATTTCCATCATCAGGTGCAGCCGGCCGCCGTAACGGTCGATCACGTCAGACAGGGTCGGGATCAAGGGAAATCTTTTCTTGATGGTGGCCAGCGCCATACGGTCGATTCTTGCATCTTCATCGAACAGGCGGCGGGTGTCCGGGTCGTGAAACACCACCGGGCACCCGGTCACGGGTCCAGCGTAGATCCAGTTCGATGCCCCAGACCCCGGCATCGACCGCCGCGTCAAATGCCGCCAGGGTGTTTTCGAATCGACTGTGGTTGTCGTGTTCACCGCGGTGGGAGATGATGCGGCAGGATCTGAGAAGATGTGTCGGGGGGGCCGGACGGGGCCATCGACGATAGACCCCATCGACCAGGCGGTGGAAAATCCTTTCTACCCGTTCTTCCATGCTTACTTTTCGATTCAGGCCGTGATCCATGACGGAATCAGAAAAACCTTTGCCTATGCGGTGGTTTGGGTTATAGGGACGGCTATCTGTTTTAAAGCCGTTCAGGGTTCAAAGGTTCAGAGGTTCAGGATGAATCGAAAACCTTCGCCAAATTGACGATTAACGGTAAACACTGATCCGGTGAACCTGTGAACGGTTACACCGATTTTAACTGGATTTTAATACCATGCTACCATATCCAATCTCAAAAAAACAGCCGACCGGTGACTCAACCTAACCCTTGCTGAAGCGACCGAAGAGAATTCGCGAAGTGTCGCGGTCGCATTAACCTTCAAACCTCTGAACCAGAACCATGAACCCAGAACCCAGAACCACTTAGCGCCGCGGAAAAAATGGAGAAGATCGATTAAATGAAAACAGAGAAAGTAGGTCAGCGCATTCGGACGTTCATGACCCAACATCAATTGCAGTCCCTGACCCTGGGGCAGATCCTTGACCGTACCGTGGCCACGCGTGGGGACCGCGACGCACTGATTTATGTGGATCGGGATTTCCGACGCTCATACAAAGCATTTTCCCGGGTGGTGGACCAGTTGGCCAAGGGGTTGATGGCCCTGGGGGTGAAAAAGAGAGAGAAGGTGGCGGTGTGGGCCACCAATATCCCCTACTGGGTCACCCTTCAGTTTGCCACGGCCAAGATCGGTGCCGTGCTGCTCACGGTCAACACCAATTACAAGACCGCCGAACTGGCCTACCTGCTGGAACAGTCCGACACCGAGACCCTCTTCATTATCGACGGATACCAGGACACCGATTACATCCAGACGGTCTACCACCTGGTGCCGGAGCTGAAAGTCCAGGAGCGGGGGCGGCTGATCAGCCAGCGGTTTCCTTGCCTGAGGCGCGTCTGTTTTCTCGGCCAGGAGAAACACCGGGGCATTTACAGCCATGCCGCAGATCGAGGTCAAGATCGTGGACCCGCAAACCGGTATGCCCCTGCCGGCCGGGCAGCAGGGGGAAGTGTGCTGCCGGGGCTACAGCGTGATGAAAGGTTACAATAAAATGCCCGAGGCGACAACCAGGGCGATCGATGCCGACGGCTGGCTCCATTCCGGCGACCTGGGGATTATGGACGAGAGCGGGTACCTGGCCATCACCGGCCGCCACAAGGACATGATTATCCGCGGCGGCGAGAACATCTATCCCCGGGAGATCGAAGCGTTCCTCTTCGGCATGGAAGGCATCATGGATGTCCAGGAGGTGGGGGGGCCCAGCCAGAAGTACGGGGAAGCGGTGGGTGCTTTCATTATCCTGAAGGCAGGTGCAGATATCACCGAGAGCGACGTGAAGGATTTCTGCCGGGGACAAATCGCCCGCTACAAGATTCCCAAATACGTCGCATTCGTGGACAGCTTCCCCTTGACTGCCAGCGGCAAGGTCCAGAAATACAAACTCCAGGAGCAGTCTGTTAACCTATTTCCTGATCCAGGCGCCGGGTGAACCCATGACCAACGTACCCTATCGTATCGACACCGTTCTATTTGACTTCGACGGCACCCTGACCCGGCCAGGATCCCTTGATTTCTCCGTGATCAAAAAGGCCATCGATTGCCCGGATGACGTTCCCGTTTTGGAGTTTATGGCCGGCGTCGACGACCCTGCGCAGCGGCTGGGTATGGCCCGGCAGCTGGATCGGTTCGAACTGGACGGGGCGGCCGCATCGCAGCCCAATGCCGGTGCCGAGCAACTCGTCGATTCAATTAAAGCTGCCGGCCTACCGGTGGGCATCCTGACCCGCAACAGTCGTGCTTCGATAGCCAGGGCTCTGGAAAACTTCTCTACCCTTCGTATGGTGGATATCGACGTCATGGTCACCCGCGAAGACCCGGTGAAAATCAAACCGTCCGGGGAAGGGGTGCTGCTGGCAGCCCGGAAAATGGGCGTGGATCCCGCCCACGTGCTGGTGGTGGGTGATTTCAGCTTCGACATGCAGGCGGGGCGCAATGCCGGGGCATTGACGGCCTATCTCTCCAACGGCCGGCCGGTCCCTGAGGATCTTGACTGCCGGTTCGTCGTCGACACGCTGTTGGATCTGGAACCGATTCTCGCCGATGGCGTTTCGCTTCCGGCCGGTAAACTGCCCAACGCCTTTCTCGGAGAACTCCTGGACAGCTATCGTATCGAAGACCCGTCGGTGATTGTGGGGCCGTCGGTGGGTGAGGATGCGGCTGCCGTGGACATCCATGGCCGCGAAGTGCTGGTGCTCAAATCCGATCCGATCACTTTCGCCACCGAATCCATCGGCCGATATGCCGTCCTGATCAACGCCAACGATATGGCCACCGCCGGCGCCGACGCCCGCTGGATGCTGGCCACCCTGTTGCTTCCCTGCGGATTCTCCCGGGACCAGGTGCGACGGATTTTTGCCGACCTCAATGCCGCCTGCACGACCTGCGGCATCACCCTGTGCGGGGGGCATACGGAGATCACCGATGCCGTCTGCCGGCCGGTGGTGACCGGCATGATGGCCGGCACGATTGCCCGCAAGGACCTGATCCAAAAGCGACGGATGGCTCCCGGCGACCGCGTGCTGGTGACCAAGGGCGTCGCCGTGGAAGGTACCGCCATCATTGCTGCCGAGTTCAGGGATCTGCTCTTGGAAAAGGGAATGACCGCCGCCGAGATCGATGCCTGCAGCCTGTTTCAGTCCATGATCAGCGTCCTGCCGGAAGCAAGGATTGCCTGGACCGTCGGCGGGGTCTCGGCACTTCACGATGTGACCGAGGGGGGTATCGCCACGGCCTTGACCGAGTTGAGCCAGGCCGGTGGCCGTGGAATCCGCATCCAGCGCGATGCGCTGCCGGTTTATCCCCAGACACGACGAATGGGGGAGGTTCTGGGCATCGATCCATTGGGGCTCATCGGATCAGGCAGTCTGCTGGTCTGCTGCCGGCCGGATCGTGCCGACCGACTGCTGTCCGAAATGAAGAAAGCCGCTATCATGGCCACGGATATCGGGGTCGTAACAGAGGCCGGTCCCGGCATCGATGCCGTGGAAAAAGAGACCGCGGTCGGTTGGCCGCATTTTGATGTGGACGAGATCACGCGGTTGTTCGGTTAATTCGAGCCTAGCTCGGTTTTCACGGCCATGCCAATGCTCTCCAGGGTATAGGGCTTTTTCACATACTGGGAGGCGCCAAGGCGATGGGCTTCCCGGACGCGATCGTTTTCGGAAAAGCCGCTGGCGATGATTGTCTTCTGGCCCGGGTGGATCTTTGAGAATTTCCCGGTAGGTATCCAGGCCGTCCATGCCCGGATCCATGATCATATCCAGGACCAGCAGGTCCGCCCGTCCCGTCTTCATGTATTCGACGGCCGCCTCACCGCTGGGGACCGATTCCACCGTATAGCCCAGGCGGGTCAGGATGCAGCGTGGCGATTTCCCGCTGATCCGGGATGTCATCCACGACCAGAATGGTTTCGCCGTGGCCCTGCAGTCCTTGGATGGAACGGTTTTCGATGTCGGCGTGACGGGTTTCCCGGGTCACCGGAAAATAGAGCGTGAAGCGGGTACCCCGGCCTGGGGTGCTCACCACATCGATATAGCCGTTGTGGTCCTTCACCGTTCCCCACACCACCGCCATGCCCAACCCTGTGCCGCTTCTGCCCATGACCTTCTTCGAGTAAAAGGGTTCGAAAATCCGTTTCAGGTCCTCGGGGGCGATGCCGCTGCCGTCATCGGTCACCGTCAGCACGGCATAGTCGCCTTCCTTGACCTCGTCGTAGCCCCGGATGGGACGGTCCACATACTGGTTGCGGGTGGACAGGGCGATGAATCCGTTGGCCGGATCAGCCGCCTCGGCGGCATTGGAGACCAGGTTCATCACGGTTTTGGACAGGTGGACAGGAGATCCCTTGACATCCATCAGGCAATCGTCCAGATCCATATCGAAGGCAACGTTGGGGTGGTACTGTTTCAGCTTCTCATGTTCCGGGGAATGCAGGTAGTCGCTGACGATCCGGTTGAGGCTGGTCACCTGGGACACGGCCACCCCGCGCCGGGCCAGGGTCAGCAGATCCTGGACGATAGCCGCCGCCCGCTTGCCCGAGTTCTCGATGGTCTTGATGGGGCCGCGCAACGGACTGTCGTCGGGAAGGTCCAGCAGCAGCAATTCCGGGTAGCTGACCAGCCCGCTGAGAATGTTGTTCAGGTCATGGGCCACCCCGCCGGCCAGCAGGCCGAGGGCCTCCATCTTTTCCGAGCGGTGGAGCCGGTTTTCCAGCTCATGGTGTTCAACCATCGCGGCTCGACGGGCGGTCACATCCGTGAAGAACCCCAGATTGCAGCTGACACCGTCGAAGGTGACCGGGGTTGCCTTGATATCGAGATAAATAACAGAACCATCGCTGCTTACGAATGGGATGTCCGATGATATTGATTCCCCGGCACCCATGGCCTGTTTTTCGAAAATGGCCAATCCCCGGACCAGACCTTTTTTGGGGTGAATATCCTGGAGGGACATGGACGTGAGCGCCGCTTCCGAATAGCCCAGCATGCGGCAGATGGCGGGGTTGGCGTAGCGGAACCGTTTCGTGGCGACCTCTGCCACCAGGATGCCTTCACCAGCGCCATCGAAAAGATCGCGATAACGTTTCTCGGACTCCTTCAGCGCTTCGATGAGACGTCGACACCTCCCTGTTTTTTCGTTCCAGGCCAGCCACCATGTCGTTGAATGTCTCAACGACCTGGCCGATTTCATCATTGCGTGAATTGGGCAGCAGGGAGAGGTCTCCTTGGGCCACCTTCCGCGTGGCGTTGGCCAGTCGCCTGAGTGGCGAACTGATCAGGCGGTTGACGACCACCAGCAGCACAATCCAGATGGCTGCCAACAGGCCGAATGTTCCGGTGTAGATGACCTGCCGCGCTAAAGCCAGTGGCGCCTGGTAGTCCTTTTCATGAATATAGCCGATCACGTACCAGTCCCAGAAGGGGAAGTATAAGTAGGTCGTCCGAACCGGACGGCCCCAGAAGGAGAGGTCTCGTATATCCGCCCGTTTTTGTTTGACCAAAGGCAGCTGGGGATCGGCCTGCTCCAGACGTTCGGATGCCTCCAGGACGCGGCCATCGCCGCTGACCACCATCATTTGAATGTCCTTAAAACGGTTTTTAATCCCTTTGATCTCCTTGGCGGCCTCCATTTTCAGGGCGGCGTTCATCTCCCGGTCATCTTCCAGCCGGAGATCCAGCAGGTAGTTGAGATGGGTTTCGCAGATCTGGAGCGCCATGTTGGATGCCTGGTGCAACTCCGCATCGATCCGTGACTGAATTACGTCCAGGATGGGAGGGGTAATCAAACTGGTGGAAACCATGCAGAAGATGATGCCCACGGCCAGGACCGGAAGCAGGATCGAGAGCAGGATTCGCTGTTGAAAGCGTGGTTTGGTGTCCATTTTCACGGCACAGGCTCCGGAGACGGTTAAAACCGCGGAGGTGAGGTCTGCATTTTGGTGGGATAGACGATTTCTTTCCTGCCGTCCTGCCATTGCACCAGGATGGGGTTGTGCCCCACCTGTCTGCCCTGGTGATCCACCTTGAATCGGCCGATGACGGTGACGGTGTCCAGTGAACTGATGTAATCTCTGATCCGGGCGTGATTGATCTCCTGAAGGTCGGTGATGGTCCGCTCTAAAATCTGGCAGCTGGCATAGGCGGATCCCGCGTGATAGGAAGGCAGCTTGTTGTAGGCTGCCTGGAAATCCCGGATAAAATTGATGGTCCCGGGGAAGGGGATGCGTTCATCGGGCTCCCACTGGGACGGCCCGAAGATACCCTCGGCAATGGGGCCGGCCTTGCGGAAAAAACCCGGGTGGATGGGGGCAATGGTTATGCCCATCGCTTTGGGACGCCAGCCGACCGCCTGCATCAGTTCCAGCATGCGGTACCCTTCGGGCGGGTAGCCGGCCAGAATCAGCCCGGCAGCGTTTTTCTCGACGGCATCGTGCAGCAGCGCGCGCAATTGTCCCACCCCGGGTGCGAATGACTTTTTGAGGGTCACGGCGACGCCGAATCGGTTGGCCCACTTTTCCGCGCCGTCGGCCACATCGATGTTAAAGGGATTGTCTTCATAAATGATGGATACGGTGTCGTGGCCCTGCCTGGCCATCAGATCTAGCATGCCGATAAAATAGCGGTCGGCCAGGGCGTACATGCCGAACACATGCCGGTAGCCGCGATTCCAGATCGCCTTGCCCGAAGCCGCGCATGCCAGCATGATCATCTGTTGCGCCTCGCTGACCTGGGATGCCTGCAGGGTCAACGGGGTTCCGTAAGGTGAGAAAACCAGATCGACCCGGTCTTGGTGGATCAGTTGCTGATAGCGTTGATAAGTCGTTTCGGGCTCGCTGCGATCATCGTAGACGACCAATTCCACCGGGCGGCCCAACAGTCCGCCACGCTGGTTGATTTGCTTTTCCCAGAGTCGGTAGCCGTCCCGCACCATGGCTGAGGGTTCACTGAACCTGCCGGACAGGGAGACCGTGGCGCCGATTCGGATGGGATTCAACGATTCGCCGTAACCGGTCAGCGGCAGGAGCAGGATCAACATCGTCAGGACCCGTGTCCGCCATACATAAGGATACCTATTCATGGTGCTCCTTTTCCCGGTTCTATGGGAAATGGGTTTCTCAGTAAGAACTTATGCGTGCAGTTGTGATCCCAACTCATGCGGTATCGCAATTGGTTTTGCTTATGCCTTGCATGGGAAAGTATTTCATCGATACCCGGTTTCGTCAAGGCTGCGGCCATTGACGGGGGTGCTGATGGCTGAGACGGCTACAGGCCTTTCTGTTTGTATTTCATCAGACCTTTGATGCTCTGGGCGATCAGGTCCAGTCTGCGGATGATTTCCAGCCGCGTCTTGTTCTTCGGGAGGGTCTGGTCTGCGATCTGCTTGCGGTATTGCCTGGCGAGGGTCGACAGCAGGTCGGCGATGGCGTGGTCATCTTGCATATTGATCTCTTCAGTTTGATATGGCCCTTTACCCGGCGACGCTGACGGACAGCCATACCCGCTTGGCCGGCAGGGTTGAGAAAAAAGCCGTGTCCGGTGTGATCGCACGATCATCCAATTGGGCGTTGCGGATGCTGCGGTTCAACTTGTCGGGGTAACGATCCGCAATCCGCCGAAGATCACTCCCCTCCACCTCGATACCCGCTTCCAGCAGACCTTCGCCGACCTCCCTGGCCACCATGTTGAACAGTTTGACCGTGACCCGTCCCGAAGTGTCGCAGATGCCGCATTCATCGGTGTGTTGAGAGATATCCTTTCGAAAGGCGGCGTATCGTCCACCCTTGCGCATGGTGGCCCCGAGTATTCCGGGCATGGCCGCACTCAGGGCCAGAATCGACCCGTCCCGGACCACTGCCTTATCCACGTCGTCCACCGGCCTGGCATCCAGAAACAGGGTCTGGACCCGCTGGTCGAGGTATTCGTCGGAAAGGCCTAACTGGCCGCATAGAAAATCCCGCAGGGTGCACCCGGTTCTCGTGGAGAGGACGACGCCTTTCTCAAATAGTGAGTAGAACAGGACGACACTAGACGCGTCGACATGCAGGTGGAGTCGGATCATGGGTGTTTCTCCGGGTGATCGTTGAAGAGACGGGGAGATCCTTGCGGACCTCCCCGTGGGTTTCCGTGTTAACCGCGTCAAGCGTGCGGCTTACCAGTTGAAGACCGTATCCAGTTCTTCATCCGTGACGCCGAAGGTGACGTTGTGGGGCGCCAGGGCTTCGTTTTTGAAGTAGTCGGGCAGCCGGTCGTCCTTGGCGGTGAAGCCGGCGGCCTGGTTGAATGCGCGCTCGTTTTTCAGCACCGATTTGCCCAGGTTGGTGACATCATCGGCGGTCATCGGCTGTCCGATGAATCCACCCACAAGGTCCACCAGCGCATTGAAGGTGTCCGGCTGGTCCAGTATGGCAAAGGCGATGAACAGGCACATGCCGGTAGAATCGATGGCTGCGGTGGCAATCTGCAGGTTCCGGGACAGCTCCACCTGTCCCTCGGGTTTAAGGGCATCTACGCTGCCGCCTACACCCAGCAGATTGGTGGCCACGGCGTAGCCGGCGGTGTGGTCGGCCCCCATGGTTGTGGTGGCGTAGGTCACACCGATTCCCTGAACGGCACGGGGGTCATAGGCGGGCATGGATTGACGCTTGACCACGGGCACCCGCTCCACGCCGAAGCACTGTCCGGTAACGGCGGCGCCGTTGCCCAGGATTCTGCCCAGCGGCGTGCCGTCGCCGACTTCCTGGAGCAGTTTGATGGCTGCCTGACCGTCGCCGAACTTGGCCAGGCCGGCCTCCATGGCCACGCCGATGGTGGCGCCCATTTCGATGGTGTCCACGCCGAAATCGTCATCCATACGGTCCAGTTGGGCGATGACATCCAGATCGTCGATGCCGCAGTTGCCGCCGTGGGCCCAGACGGTTTCGTACTCGGGCTGCTTGGTGAGGAAATTGCCGTTTTTGCCGTAGAAGGTCCCGGAGCAGCGGATGATGCAGCCCCGGTGGCAGCCGTGGGTGGCCGAGCCTTCCCCGCCGCGTTCATTTTCCAGTGCGGCCTGGGTTTCGCCGGAGATGTTGGATGCGCCGGCAAACTGGCCCGTCTTAAAATTGTGGGTGGGGTAACCACCGGCCTCGTTGACCACGTTGGTCAGTACGTTGGTGCCGAAGGCGGGCAGCCCCTCGCCGGTGACCGGGTGCTTGCGCAGCCCTTCGGCAAAGGCCTTGTTGGCGGCCTTGAATTTTTCCGGATCGGCCGGCGTGCGCATTTTCATGCCGTCGTCGTCAAGAACGATGGCCTTGATGTCTCTTGGATCCCATGACGGCGCCGACGCCACCGCGTCCGGCGTGGCGGGTGGGGCGCTGCTCCATATCGCTGACGGCGATGGAGGCGGCGGACATTTTCATCTCACCGGCCTGGCCGATGCTGATACAGGCAGACCTTCTTGCCGTACTGGGCGACCAGTTTTTCCACGGTGGCGTAGTTGCCCAACCCTTTAAGGTCGGCGGCGGATTCGATCTTGACACCGTCCTTGTTGATAAAAACCTTGTACAGTTGTCGTCTGTCGGCCTGGCCCTCGAGGATAATGGCCGCATAGCCCAGCCGTCCCATCACCTGGGCAGCCTGTCCACCGGAATTGGCCTCCTTGATGCCACCGGTGAGCGGGCTCTTGCAGCCCACGGAGAGCCGCCCGGACATGGCCGCGGCCGATCCACTGAGCAGGCCCGGCGCGATGACCAGTTTGTTGCGCCGCTCCCAGGGGGTGGCAGGTGGGGGGGACTTCCTTGGCAACGACGGTCGAGGTCATTGCCCGGCCGCCCAAACCGGCATAGGCTCCCAAGGCCTCGGTCTTGACGGCCGGTCCTCCCGGGGCACTCATGTTGATTCTCAGAATTTTGTCCATAGTCTCCCTCCTGTCCAATTGTGGATGGTGTTTTAAAAGATCCGTGATGTGATGGTCGTATTGACGAGAGATGGGAAAAACAGTCACTTGCTTAATGTAATTATGAGTGTTCACCGGTAATGTCAAGAAAAACCAAAAATGACAGCCGCACGATGACTCGTGGGCATGCTGTTGATTTCAAGCCGTTTTCGCCGGTTTTCCCCGCCGCGGGGAGCGGACAGGGGAAACGGCGGCAAGGCCAACCGTTAACGGTTGGTGCCACATAAAAAAGCCCGAAAACCTAATTCAGCCAAATGGGTGAAAAAGATTTTCGGGCCGGTGATTTTATTGTGCCTGATAAAGTTTTGCTGCTTGGGCAGAAGGTTTACCCGTGTTTGCCTTCAAACATCTTCATGAAATCCACCAACGCTTCTACTGCTGCCAATGGCGTCGGATTGTAAATGGAGGCCCGGCATCCACCCACGCTGCGGTGGCCTTTTAAACCACCCATACCGTTTTTCATGGCTTCGGCCACGAAGGTTTTTTCCAGATCTTCACTGGGCAGGCGGAAGGTGACGTTCATCAGCGAGCGGCTTTCCTTTTCCGCCGTCCCCTGGAAAAAGCCGCTCTGGTCAATGGTGTCGTAAAGCAGGCCGGCTTTTTTCCGGTTCAGCGCCGCCATCTTGTCCAGTCCGCCAATGGTCTCTTCCAGCCATTTGAGCACCAGTTGAACCGTATAGATGGCAAAGCAGGGCGGCGTGTTGTACATGGAGTTCTTCTGGGCATAGGTGGTGTAGCGGAGCATGGTGGGGGTGTCCCCGGGGGTGCGGGCCAGCAGGTCGTCGCGAATGATCACCAGGCAGACACCGGCCGGCCCCATGTTCTTCTGGGCCCCGGCGTAGATCAGCCCGAACCTTTGCATCTCTAATGGCCTGGAGAAGATGTCCGAACTCATGTCCGAAACGATAGGGACGCCACCGGTTTCCGGAAACTGCGCCCACTGGGTGCCCTTGATGGTGTTGTTGGAGGTGATGTGGGCATAGATCGCATCGGTATTGAAAACGATTGACGGGGGGATATAGCTAAAGTTGCGGTCCTCGGAGGAGGCCACCATGTTGACGGTTTTTCCCTGGACCTCGGCCTCCTTGATGGCTTTTGTCGACCAGGTGCCGGTGTTGACGTAGTCGGCCGAGTCGCCGGTCCCCAGCAGGTTCATGGGCACCATGCAGAACTGCATGCTGGCGCCGCCCTGGAGAAAGAGCACGTGATAGCGGTTGTCCAGTTTCAGGATTCGCTTGACCCGCGCCACGGCGTCATTGATCACATCGTCGAACCATTTTGACCGGTGACTGATTTCGGTGACTGACATGCCGGAGCCGGCAAAATTGAGAAAGGATTCTTGGATCTCTTCCAAAACCGGCAGGGGCAGGGCCGCCGGTCCGGCGTTGAAATTGTGGATTCTGTCCGCTTTCATCGTAAATAACCTCCATTAGGAATGTCTCGGTGGGGCCGGTGACGAAACGGGTTTCACGTCGACACCGGTGGATTGACCTCATATTTCTACAGATGGGAGCCAATCTGTCAACTGGTAACATCAATTATATAATGATTGCAGTTCAGCAACTATTCAACTTGCCCCTGAAGGCTGTTAAGCGAGACTTCCGAACGGAGGCCCGGATTGGTGCCTTCCTCCGCTTCTATTGACAAACCCCGACAATCCGCCATAAAGGAGGACAACTCAGAAGAAAGGAAATCATCCGATGAAAATCCTACGCTACCCTTCTGCCGCCGCCGATAAAAAGATGAGGGCCATCATCGGCCGGGATATCGATTTCAGGAAAGCCGACGTCCAGGCCGTCACGCGGATCCTCAACGACGTCAAGCGGAATGGGGACAATGCGTTGATCCGATACTGCCAGGCGTTCGATGCACCCCATATGACCATCGAGACGCTTGCGGTCACACCCGAAGAGATGGCGGCGGCCCGCACAAAGGTAGACCGGGCGTTCATGCAGGCGCTGAACCGCGCCGCGGCGCAGATCGACCTTTTTCACCGTCAACAGCTGCCCAAATCGTGGATCGACACCCGACGGCCTGGCACCCTTTTAGGGCAGATGGTCAATCCGGTCGATGCCGCCGGCGTGTATGTGCCAGGCGGCAAGGGCGGCAATACCCCGCTGGTCTCCTCGGTGCTCATGGGGGCCATTCCGGCCAAAATCGCCGGTGTGCCGAAAGTGGTCATGGTCACCCCGCCCATGCCTTCGGGGGAGGTGGCCCCCCATCTTCTCGTGGCTGCCAAAAAAGTGGGTGTGGATGCCGTCTACAAAGTGGGCAGCGCCTGGGCCATCGGCGCACTGGCATACGGCACGGAGACCCTGCCCAAAGTCAACGTCATCGTGGGACCCGGCAACATCTTCGTCACCCTGGCCAAGAAAATCGTTGCCGGGACGGTGGGCATCGATATGATCGCCGGTCCCAGCGAAATTCTGATTGTCGCCGATGGAACGGCGGATCCTGAATACATCGCCGCCGATCTTCTCAGCCAGGCGGAGCACGATCCCCTGGCGTCAGCCATCCTCGTCACCGATTCTGCGGAACTGGCCCAGTCGGTAAACACGGCGGTCGAGATTCAGCTGGCGGCCCTGTCCCGCGTTGACATCGCCCGGCAGAGCCTGTCCGCTTTTGGCGCCATTTTGGTCGTGGAGAATTTGGACATCGCCATCCAACTGGCCAATCACATCGCCCCGGAACACTTGGAGCTCCAGGTGGCGGAACCCATGGATGTGGCGCCGAGGATCCGCAATGCCGGCGCGATTTTTCTGGGACCATACACGCCCGAACCGGTGGGGGACTATATGGCCGGTCCCAATCATGTATTGCCAACCGCCGGCACGGCAAGATTCTCTTCAGCCCTGTCGGTGGACCATTTCATGAAAAAAACGAGCCTGATCCGCTATTCACAGTCGGCATTCAGGAAAGAGGCCCGCGATATCATCTGCCTGGCCACCGTCGAAGGACTCGGTGGCCACGCCCATGCTATTCAGGTCCGCCTTTCCAAAACATAAGGAAACCACCCTGAATGGACATCATCGACCTGAGATCGGACACCATCACCCGGCCCACAGCGGCCATGAGAAAAGCCATGGCAGAAGCCGAGGTAGGGGACGATGTCTTCAAGGAAGACCCCACTGTCAACCGTTTGGAAGAGATGGCGGCCCAACGGGTGGGGAAACCCGCCGCACTGCTGGTGGGGTCTGGGACCATGGGCAATCTGGTGTCACAATTGACCCACTGCGGTCGGGGCGACGAGACGATCCTGGGGGATCAGTCCCACGTCTTCTTCTACGAACAGGGCGGGGCCTCCGCTTTAGGTGGCATCCATCCGCGGACCCTTGCCAACGAATTAAACGGCACCATTGCCCTGGAGAAGATCGAGGCGGCCATCCGACCCGATGATGTGCATTTCCCGATATCGCGGCTGGTCATCCTGGAGAACACCCACAACCGCTGCAGTGGGACGCCCCTGAAACCCGCCTATACGAAAGCGGTTGGCCGACTGGTCAAACGACATGGCTTGAAGCTTCACATCGACGGTGCCCGTATCTTCAATGCTGCGGTGGCCCTGGGTGTGGATGTCGCCGAATTGGCCGCACCGGCGGATTCGGTGACTTTTTGCCTGAGCAAGGGGCTGGCCGCACCGGTGGGATCGGTCGTCTGCGGTGATGAGGCCTTCATCGCCCGGGCGAGGAGAATGCGCAAATCCGTGGGGGGCGGCATGCGACAGGCAGGCATCATCGCTGCTGCCGGCATCGTGGCGCTGACCGAGATGGTGGACCGGCTGGCCGAGGACCACGTCAATGCCAGGGCCCTGGCCGTGGGGTTGGCGGACATCCCGGGGTTGCTGATCGATCCAGATGCCATAACGACCAATATTGTTTACTACCGCGTGGCGAAAAACGGGATGGACGCGCCGACGATGGTCGCGCAACTGCGCGCTTCAGGGGTCCGCGTGCTGCCAACAGCAAAGGATCAGATGCGGGCGGTGCTCAATTACCATGTGACCCTTGCCGATGTGCAGCGGGCGCTGGCCGTATTCAGCCGGGTCATGAAGTAAAAAGGTTCAGGGTTCAGGGTTACCAGTATTCGTTTGACCGTCAACATTTGAACCCTGAACCCAGGACCTACGAAGGCCCACAAAAAAGGCGGCCTGCCGGTTTCATTTTCACCGACAGGCCGCCTTTTTAAATCGATAGGGCAGGAGATTAAACGGCGTCTCTCAATTTCTTTCCCGGTTTGAACTTTACCACGTTGGCAGCTTTGATCTTGATCACTTCGCCGGTCTGGGGATTGCGTCCCTTGCGGGCTTTGCGGCGAACTTTCATGAAGGTTCCGAAACCCACCAAAGTCACTTTCCCATCCTTTTTCTTCAAGGCTTTGGCGACGTTGGCGGTGAAAGAATCCAGTGCAGCGGCAGCGGCAACTTTGGTGATGCCTGAGTCATCTGCCATTTTCTCAACCAATTCAGCTTTTGTCATTACTTCCTCCTTTGATGGGTGTGAAATAGGAACCTAATAACTATACTTTTTTTGGGATTACAGCAATTCTTTGGCCGTGTCAACAGCGAAACCGCATGAAACAAGGGTTTGGAAGAAGAAATTGGATTTCAATGCTTGAAACTGCGCTGTCCGGTGTAAACCATGGCCACATCGGACGCGTTGCACGCCTCGATAGACTGGTAGTCGTTGTTCGATCCGCCGGGCTGAACCACCGCGGTGATCCCTTCACGGATACCCACGTCCACGCCGTCACGGAAAGGGAAGAATGCGTCGCTGACCATGCATGCACCGACCAGTCCACCCTTTTCGGCTGCCACGCGGGCGTCGATCTCCGCTTGGCGTTGCGAGTCTTTCAGGTCATTGTAGGGCGTTTGCCAGGCTTCGAAGCTATAGCGATCGGCCAGTTTGCGGTAAGCCTTGTCACGGGCGATCTCCGCCACGCCGACCCGGTCCTGCTCCCCGGTGCCGATACCCACGGTGGTCAGGTCTTTGACGTAAAGCACCGAATTGGAAGTGACGCCTGACTCGACCAGCCAGCCGAAGAGCAGGTCCTCGGCCTCCCGGTCGGTGGGCATCCGGTTGGTCTGATAGACTTTTCCATTGGCCTCGCACCGGGCGGGCTTCAGGTCGGCCCGGGTTCGCGCCTGGGGTACAAAGGACCATTGGGCGATGATCCCGCCGTCGATGAGGCTCTTGAACTCCACACAGCGTTTGCCGACGAAATCCTGTAGTCTGCTGATGTTGCCGATACGTATCACCCGCAGGTTTTTTTTGCGGGCGAAGACCGCCATGACCCCTGGCTCGAAATCCGGGGCCACCACCACTTCGGCATACTGACTGCCAATGGCTTCGGCGGCAGCCATGTCCACACTGCGGTTCACGGCGATGCAGCCGCCGAAAGCAGCCACGCGATCCGCGAGGTTGGCGTTGACATAGGCCTGCTCCAGCGTCTCGGCCTGGGCGACGCCACACGGGTTGTTGTGCTTGACGATCACCGCCGTGGGCCGGTCTGTGAAGTACCTCAGGATATTGAGAGAATTGTCTGCATCGGTGAGGTTGGTCTTGCCCGGGTGCTTGCCGGACTGGAGCAGTTCGATGTCCGATGCCAGGTACTGGCCGGGCTGGATGGTCTCGGTCTCTCCGAGTACGAGGTTGCCGTTGACCATGCGGTACAGGGCTGACTCCTGGCCGGGATTCTCTCCATAGCGCAACCCCTTCTGGACAGCGTCGATGGTCCAGGTCACTTTTTCGTAGAACAGTGTCTGCCGCCGGTCCCGATCCACAAAGCTGATCTCCATTTTCGGGGGAAAATGGTCGTCCATGATGGTACGGTACATTTTTTTCAGATCTTCAGCCATGGCAATTCTCCTTGGTAGAATAAATCACAATAACCAAAAACCAAATTCCAAATAAATAACAATAGTCAAACTCAAAATTAAAAATCCTGCAATATTGAATAATGGGCGTTCATGCTGGTTTGAGTATTGGATATTGTAAATTGGGATTTCTTTGGAATTTGGTGCTTGCGATTTGTTATTTTCGCTTTATTCGGGTCAGAAACGAGCCCCAACCCTACCGACCACTTCAACGGTTTTGCAGTTGGTATTCTTTCTCGACAGCCGCGAAGGCGGTGTCGGCCAGATATACGGCAATGGCGGCGTCGTAGGCGGCGGTGTGGGCGAAGGCCTTGCGGGCCAGCCGGTAGCGCAGAGCCAGGTCGATGCTCCCCTTGCCGGCAGCCATCCCGTCGACAATCTGCCCGTAGTCGCCGGGATCTACCACCGATGCCACCCGGATAAAGTTTTTGGCCGATGCCCGGATCATGCACGGTCCACCGATGTCGATGTTGCCGCGGGCCTGCTCCGGGGTGACGTCGACCTTGGCAATGGTCTCTTTGAACGGGTAGAGGTTCACCACCACCATGTCGATGGGTACACCCCCGGTTCGTTTAAGATCGGACTGGTGGGCATCGTTGTAGGTCTCGGTGAGAAGTCCGAGGTATATCTTGAAATCCAGGGTTTTCACCAGTCCCCCCTGCGTCTCCGGTTGACCGGTATAGTCGGCCACCTGAGTGAGACAGCCGTCCGCTTGTTCTCCCAGGATGTCCCGAAGCCGGGCAAAGGTGCCGCCGGTGGAAAATATCCGTATGTCGGGGTTGATCGCCAACAGTCGGGGGACAAAGGTCTCCAGACCGCTTTTTTCGGAAACGCTGATCAGCACGTGGTTTACGCGTACCTGGTCGTCAATTTTCTCTACCTTGTTCATTGTCATATCGATTCACCTTTCTCCTTCGTATTCTTCTAAGAACCGGTCGAAAAATCCGGCCATGAAGCGGTGCCGCTCGTCGGCCAGGCGACGGCCGGTGTCGGTAAGTACACGGTCCCGGATCCTGGAGAGTTTCACCACGAATTCGCGGTATCCCGTGTCGTCGATGGAATAGGCCTTTGCCTGGGCCACGTCCACCTCCGGGCTGTGCAGTCTGGCGCCCAGTTCTCCGGCGAACAGGAAAGCCCGGGCCACGCCCACGGCACCGATGGCATCCAGCTTGTCCGCATCGAACAGCACGCTGGCCTCCACGGTACGGGGGGTGTCACCCCGGCGAAACCGGTGGGCGGCGATGCAATGAATGATGTTCTCCCGGCGTTCGTCGGACAGGGGGCAGGCACTGAGCATCTCCCGGGCCATGGCGGCGCCTTTTTCCGCGTGGCAGAGCGTGCCGTTGGCCCGGTCCTGGTGCCCACGGCCGATGTCGTGAAGATAGGCGGCCGCTTCCGTGACCAGCAGGTCCGCTCCTTCGGCCGAACCGATGCGTCGACAAAGCCGGTGTACCCTCAAGGTATGGTCCCAGTCGTGGCTACCTTTGGCCCGAGAGAAGTGCGCCTGAGCCTGTTTCCGGATGCATGCCAGGATTGGGGCAGCGGGTTCGGTCATGATCCGTGCATCGCCGGTGGGGGCGCGTTCGGGTCGCACGCGGACGGTCGGTCCACCGAGGGTTTTTTCAATACCGCTGCAATCACTTTTTCTTCTCGTCTCATTCGATGGACATGATGCCTTCCCACCGCTGGTATTCAGTGCCTGTCGGCAATCCTTTCGATTCCAGCAGGCGGATGATTTCCGGGTCGTTGAACCGCAGGTAGGGGTTGACGGCCCGTTCGTCGTCCAGGGTCGAGGTCACATGGTTTTTGTCGTAGCGGCCGGCGTAGGCATCGATGGCGCGGTTGTCCGGGGTCAAGTGCCGGGCAAAGGCCACTGACGCCGCTACATAATCGTGGCCGGCATAAACGCGGGTGGTGCCCGGGTAATCCATGAGCAGAAGAATGGAGCGGTAAAAGGCTTTCAAGTCGCCGGAGAAGCAATTGCCCACCGTGCCGTTGAACAGGGTGTCGCCGGTGACCAGACAACCATCGGTAGCAAAAACCACTGAATCCGCGGTGTGGCCCGGAGTCAGGCGGACGGTCACGGTTTCGCCATCCAGGATGAGGGTGTCGCCATCGGCGAACCGGCGATGGTCGAGGTGAGCGGCCCCTGCTGCTTTCGCCAACTGCCGGGTGCCGGTGGTATGGTCGCCGTGGCCATGGGTGTTGGTGACCGTCTCCAGTGTCAGGCCCTTTTGCCGGACAAATGCCAAGATTTCATCCACGGCACCGCCGTCGATGGCCAGCGCACGGGTGCCGGCATACAGGAGATATCCCAGATTATCGCCGCCGTAAAAAAATTGCCTGATTTTCAATGGGCTCTTGTCCGCCGTGGGTTTATGCCAGAGTAGAATTGGATTCTGAATTGATATCGATATATTAAACTGCGAGTCCAGGCAACAAAAAAAGCGTTTTCGGTCGTCTGGGGGTCAATATCGGGGCGGTTAGCGCCAAAGCGGGTTATGAATAATCAATCGACCCACTTTGCTCCACGTTATTGACGATTAGGTAAATTTGTGTTTAACAATCAAAAATTATTAATAAAATAATACATCCTAAAAATGTTTTTTTTCTTGACTAATCAGTAGTTTTGTACTTTTATCCAAAGATAGTGGATCAAAGTGGATAATATTGGTGAAAAATGTTCCGGGAAGCTCCTTTCATACCATTGACCCAAAAGGGCGGATTATCATTCCGACGCGATTTCGGGATGTGATCAAGGCCAGCGGTATCGACAGCATCATGATCACCCGCATGGACCGCTGCCTTTTTGCGTACACCCACGACCAATGGGGCAAACTGGAACAGAAAATACTCGATTTGCATGAAAAAAGCGAGTCCATGCGTCGGTTTCAGCGCACATTTATTGGCGGGGCCCACGACTGCAAGTGTGACGCCCAGGGGCGTGTGTTGATTCCGCCTTTTCTGAAGCAGTATTCCAAACTGGAGAAAGAGATCGTCCTGGTCGGCGTAACGGCCCGCTTTGAGATCTGGTCGCGTGAAAACTGGGATCGGGAAAACGAATTGATGGAAAAGGATATGCGCGACGACCAGGTTCGGCGCGAGATCGCCCAGCTGGGGATTTAGCCCATGTCCGACTATCATGTCACCGCCATGCTCGAAGAAGCGGTGGACATGCTGGCATGCCGGCCGGGCAAGATCATCGTGGACGGCACCCTCGGCGGCTCCGGCCACGCCCGGCGAATCTGTGAGCAAATCGGCTCCGGCGGTGTTTTTATCGGTATCGACCAGGACAAGGACGCCATTGACCGGGCCCGCAGGGTCCTTCCCGCCGACGAACACCGGATCCATATCATTCACGGCAATTTTGCAGACCTGCCGTTGTTTCTTTCTCAATTGGGCATCGGTGCCGTGGACGGTATTCTGATTGACATCGGGCTTTCCCTTCATCAGATCGAGGCCAGTGGCCGCGGTTTCAGTTTCAACCGGGATGAACCCCTGGACATGCGCATGGATGTCCGGTCTGACGTGACGGCGGCCGATCTGGTGGCATCCATGGATGAACGGGAACTGGCGCAGACGTTCAGCCGTTACGGTGAAGAACGCTGGGCCGCACGAATCGCCCGGCATCTGGTCGCGCAGCGCCAGACACTTTCGGTGACCACCAGTGGCCAGCTGGCCCGCCTGGTGTCGGAGGCGGTTCCGGCCGCCGCGGCGCGCAAACAGAAGATCCATCCCGCCACCCGGGTTTTCATGGCCCTTCGTATCGCCGTGAACCGGGAACTGGAGGTGCTGGATCGATTTCTGGAAACGGCCGTGGATCTGCTTAATCCGGGAGGCCGCCTGTGCGTGCTCTCCTTCCATTCCCTGGAAGACCGAATTGTCAAACACCGGTTCCGGACCCTGGCGCACCCGTGCACGTGTCCGCCGACGTTTCCCCAGTGTGTGTGTGGCCGTCAGGCAAGGGTGCGGTTGCTGACGCGCAAGGTGCTGCGTCCCACTGATGCGGAGATCCGAAAAAATCCCATGGCGCGCAGTACGCGCTTGAGAGCCGTGGAAGCGTTGTGATGGCAGCTGCAAGCAAAACCAGTCGCCCGGTGACGGAAAACAGGGGCAAGGGTGGGCAGGGTAGTAGCCGTAACCGGAGGTTGAGGCCACCGAGAAAAACAATGACCGGCCTATGGATTGTTTTGATGGTTCTGTTTTTCGTGGAAGCCTTGTTTTACGCGTGGTGCCGGGTTCAGTGCGTCAATGCCGGATACGGCATTGACAGGGAAAACAGGCGGCACCAGACATTGCTCAAGGAGCGGAACACCCTGAGAATTGAATTGGCCAGGCTCAAATCGCCGGAGCGGATCGAAACCATTGCCCGGACCCGTTTGGGACTGGTTATGCCGGATGTGCAACAGAAGGTGATGCTTCCATGACAACAACGGCAACCACGCGGACTCGGCTGCGGACCGGAATCGTCGGGGCACTTTTTCTGACGGCCCTTCTGGCCATCAGCGCACAGGCGATCCGTCTGCATGTATTCGAGGGCGCGTGGCTTTCCGAGCGGGCGGCCCGCGAGTACGAGCGTGCCATGGTGGTCCAGGGCAAACGGGGCGCCATCACCGATCGCAACGGCAGTCCGCTGGCCGTGAGCATCGACAGTCCGTCGATTGCCGCCTTTCCCCGCCAGATGACCGATCGCCAGGCGGCGGCCAAGCAGCTGGCCAGAGCCCTGAATCAGCCGCTACGGAAGGTGGTCAGGACGCTGGGTCCCGAGCGCTCCTTCGTGTGGCTCAAGCGCCAGGCCACGCCTCGCCAGGCCGAAACGGTTCAAGCACTGGGGATCAAGGGGGTCGACTTTATCACCGAGCACAGCCGCTACTATCCCAACAAAACGCTGGCGGCTCAGCTGGTGGGGTTTTCCGGCATCGACGGTCACGGCCTGGAGGGGATGGAATTCTATTTCGATGCCATCCTGAAAGGCGGCGAACAGGAGATCACCATTCTCAAGGACGCCCTGGGGCGGCGGTTTGAGGGGGCCGGGATGCCGGAAGATCTGGCTGGCGGCAACAATGTGGTGCTGACCATCGACCGCACCATCCAGCACATCACCCAGAAAGCCCTGGATGCATCCGCGACTGAATACGGCGCCCAGTCGGGCATGGCCATCGTCATGGCGCCGGCCACCGGTGAGGTGCTTGCCCTGGCGCACTATCCGTTTTTCAATCCCAACAGTTACAGATCTTTCGAGCGGGAGTTGTGGCGAAACCGGGCGATCACCGATCCGTTCGAGCCCGGTTCCACGATGAAGATATTCAGTGTGGCGGCGGCCATCGACAACGGCGTCTGTTCACCGTCGACGATCTTCTACTGCGAAAACGGGGAGTACCGGATCGGCAGGAACACCATCCACGACACCAAGTCCCACGGGTGGCTGTCGTTACAACAGATTGTCAAGTACTCGAGCAACATCGGATCGGTAAAAATGATCGGAAAAGCTTGGGGCCCGTCAGCTTCACGCGTATTTGAACGCTTTCGGCTTCGGCCGGCGTTCCGGTATCACCTGTCCCGGTGAAACCGCCGGCAGCCTCAGCCCGTTCAAGTCCTGGTCCGCCATCGATGCGGGCGCCATCTCATTTGGGCAGGGCATCTCGGTGTCGGCGATCCAGTTGATTGCGGCGGCATCGGCCATTGCCAACGACGGGCTGCTCATGAAACCGATGCTGGTCAGAGAAATCACGGACCGCAACGGAGAGACGGTGAAACGCTTTTCTCCCGAACCGGTTCGGCGGGCGGTTTCTTCCCACACTGCCGCCACGGTGCGGCGGATCCTGAAGACCGTGATCACCGAGGGTGGCACCGGGGTGAACGCGGCCCTAAAGGGTTACTCCGTGTGCGGCAAAACCGGTACCGCCCAGAAGATCGACAGCAGCGGTACTTACGCAAAGGGGCGGTATCTATCCTCCTTTTTGGGCCTTGTCCCGGCGGATCAACCGGAGCTGGCCATCCTGGTGCTATCTGGACGAGCCGACGGTTCAGTCCTACGGCGGCATCGTGGCGGCACCCGCCTTCCGTCAGATCGCACTGGAAACGTTGAGCTATCTCAATATCCCGCCGAGACCCGATGCGGATCGACTGCGGGTATCCCGTGGAAACAGGGCTAACGGATGAAGCTTTCATTGCTTACGGATCAGTTGTGCGTCGAAGCGACAACCGGTGCGCACCCGTCTGTGGACCCGGAGGTTACCGCCATCTGCTACGACTCGCGCAAAGTGACCCCGGGAGCCGTGTTTGTGGCCATCGAGGGGTTTGCCGCAGATGGGCATCGCTTTATCCCGGACGCCGTCAAGCAGGGCGCGGTTGCCGTGATCTGCCGCACACCGGTGGTGGTCGACGCGGTGGTGATTCGCGTGGCGGATCCCCGGGCGGCACTGGCTCAGTTGTCTTGCCGGTTCTACGGCCAGCCTGCAGACCGGCTGACACTGGTGGGTGTGACCGGCACCAGCGGCAAGACCACCGTTACCTACCTGCTGGAACAAATCCTGGAGAAGGCCGGTCATCGACCGGGTGTGGTGGGGACGATCAACTACCGCTATGCCGGTCAAGCGTTCACGAATCCGGTTACAACGCCCGAATCCCTCGAGCTTCAGGAGATGCTTCGGCAAATGGCGGACAGCGGGACCACCCATGTTGTCATGGAGGTCTCTTCCCATTCCCTGGACCTGCATCGTGTCGACGGCTGTCGATACGATGTGGCGGTTTTCACCAATCTGTCCCATGACCATCTGGATCTTCACGGTACCATGGACCGCTATTGGTGCAGCAAGAAACGGCTGTTCAGCGACTACCTGAAACCGGCGGACAGCGATAATCCGCTTCGCGCCGTGGTCAATACAGACGATCCCAGAGGAAGAGAGCTGGCCGCGGCCCTGGGGACCATGGTCCTGCGAACCGCTGTAAACGGAGACGGAGACATCGTTCCTCTGGGCGTGGTTCGTGATCTGTCGGGCATTCGTGGCAGCATCGCCACGACGCATGGCGCGATTCCCTTCGATTCACCGCTTGTGGGGGATTTTAATCTTGAAAACATTCTCAGTGCCGCCGGTGCGGCACTGGCCCTGGGGATTCCGACGGCAGCAATTGCCGCGGGCATCGACACCACCGGATGTGTGCCCGGACGGCTGGAGCGGATCCCGGAGGGGGGCGAACGGTATATTTTCGTGGATTATTCGCACAAGCCGGGCGCGCTGGAAAACGCCATCTCGGCCCTGCGGGTCGCTCACGGCGGGACGCCTGATCACCGTTTTCGGATGTGGTGGGGATCGGGATCGCTCCAAACGACCGGTCATGGGAGAAATCGCCGCCAGGCTCAGCGACCTTACCGTGGTGACGTCGGACAACCCGCGATCGGAGGACCCACTCACGATCATTGCCCAGGTGGAGTCAGGGGTGCGGGAGGTTTGCACCCGGCGATTGTCGGCCGATGCATTGACCACCGGGTGGCAGAAAAAAGGCTATCTGGTGGAACCGGACCGGCGGGCGGCCATTGCCGTCGGCCATCGCGGCGGCCGATGCAGGCGATGCCGTGCTGATTGCCGGCAAAGGACACGAAACCTATCAGATCCTGGCCGGCGAAACCATCCATTTCGACGACCGGGAAGTGGCTCGCCAGGTGCTGGCAGCCATGAACGAGGCCGGAGCATAAAACCATGAGGCCATTCGGGTGGACGACCGAACAGGTGCTGACGGCAACCGGCGGTTCCCATGATTTCAGGATCGGCGGACAGGCTTTTGCCGGCATCGGTATCGATTCGCGCACGATCGGTCCGGATGACCTCTTTGTGGCCATTGCGGGTGAATCCCACGACGGGCACCGTTTCGTGGCCGATGTGCTCGATCGCGGCGTCAAGGGCGTGGTGGCGGCCGACGACCAGGTGGCCAGCCTGCCCACGACACGAATGGCCGCCGCCAACATTGCCTGTATTGCGGTGGCCGACACCACCCGGGCCCTGGGTGCGATGGCCCGCTTCAACCGTAACCGGGGAAACCTCAAGGTGGTGGCCATCACCGGATCCAACGGCAAAACGTCAACCCGCATGCTCATGGACCAGGTGATGTCCAGGACGTTCTCGACACTGAGCACCAGCGGCAACCTGAACAACCACATCGGTCTGCCCCTGACGCTGTTCCGGCTGACGCCGGGGCACCAAGCCGCCGTGCTGGAACTGGGCATGAACCATGCCGGTGAAATCACTCGCCTGGGCCGCATCTGCGAGCCGGATGTGGGCGTGATCACCAATGTGGGGCCGGCCCATTTGGAGGGGCTGGGCACCATCGAAAACGTCGCCCGGGCCAAGGGTGAGCTGCTCGACACCATCCGTCCCGGCGGCACGGCCATTCTTAACGCCGACGATCCGCGTGTCGCGGCGATGGCTCGACGGCCTGGACCATCCGGTGATTTTTTTCGGTCTTGCCGGTGCGGCACAGGTTCGGGCGGACGATATTCGCTGCACCGAAGCGGGCATGGCCTTTACCCTGACCACGGCGTCGGGCAGCACGCCGGTGACCTTGGCCACACCGGCACCGGTGATGGTTTCCAACGCCCTGGCGGCGGCGGCTGCCGGCGAGGTCATGGGTGTGCCCCTGGAGCATATTCAGGCGGGGCTGGAAGCCTTCTATCCCCAGGCCGGGCGCATGGGTATCCGTGGACTGGGTGGTGACCTTCGCCTGGTGGACGACACCTACAACGCCAACCCCGGCTCCATGGTTGCGGCCATCGAGACCCTGGTGCGGATGCGTGGCAGCCGTCGCACCATTGCCGTGCTCGGGGACATGCTGGAACTGGGGCCGCAATCGGCGGACCTGCACCGGGAAATCGGTCAGGGCTGCCGGCGATGCCCGGATCGATCGCCTGTACATCGCCGGCAATTTCGCCACCGCCGTGGCCGACGGCGCCATGGACCGGCAGATGAACGCGGATCGGATCTTTTGCGGAACCAAGGCGGCGATCATCGAGCAGTTGAACCACGACCTGCAGGCCGGCGACCTGATCCTGGTGAAAGGGTCCCGCGGCATGGCCATGGAAGACGGTGGTCGAGGCTATCGTCGGCTGGGCAGATCGGCAAACCGAAGCACAAAGGCGCGATACCCTCAGATGATCTATCACCTGCTATATCCGCTGCATACGACCTTTGCAGCCTTCAATGTGTTCCGGTACATCACCTTCCGGACCATCTACGCCAGCCTGACGGCCTTTTTGATCTGTTTTCTGCTTGGGCCCTGGGTGATCCGGCGCCTTTCCCTGATGCAGGTGGGGCAGTACATCCGGGAGGACGGGCCCAAGGACCACCACAAAAAGGCCGGCACACCCACCATGGGCGGCGTGCTGATCATTTTCGCGGTCGCCGGTTCCACCCTGTTGTGGACCGATCTGACCAACCGCTATGTGTGGATCGCCCTGCTGGCCACCCTGGGGTTTGGTGCCATCGGTTTTGCCGACGACTACCTGATGCAGGTGAAAAAACGCAATCTGGGCCTGACGGCCCGCCAGAAACTGCTTCTCCAGGTACTTCTGGCGCTGCTGGTGGGACTCCTGGCATACATGGTGCCCGAGTTTTCGACCAAACTCAGCGTGCCGTTCTTCAAGCGGCTGACCCCGGATCCGGGATGGGGATACATTTTTTTCGCTGCCCTGGTCATCGTGGGGGCGTCCAACGCCGTAAACCTGACCGACGGTCTGGACGGCCTGGCCATTGGACCGGTGATCATCGCCGCCGTCACCTATATGATTTTTGCCTATGTGGCCGGCCATGCGCGCATCGCCGACTACCTGCAGATCACCCCGGTGGCGGGATGCGGGGAGATCACGGTTTACTGTGGCGCGCTGGCCGGCGCCGGATTGGGGTTCTTGTGGTTCAACGCCTATCCGGCCCAGGTGTTCATGGGAGATGTGGGCTCGCTTTCCATGGGGGCGTCGTTGGGCACCGTTGCCGTGATTACCAAGCAGGAGATTCTGCTGGCGCTGGTGGGCGGCCTGTTTGTCATCGAAGCCCTCTCCGTGATCTTTCAGGTGGGTTTTTTCAAGATGACCAAGGGCCGCCGCATTTTTCGAATGGCGCCCATCCACCACCATTTTGAATTGAAAGGGTGGCCGGAACCCAAGGTGATCGTGCGATTCTGGATCATCGCCATTGCCCTGGCTTTGATATCCATGAGTACGCTGAAGCTTAGATAATAAATAACAAAAATCAAAAACCAAAAATCAAATAAATCACAATGACAAAATTCAAAATTCCAAACCCCATGATTTCGAAAAAAGGTCATTCCAGTTTGAGATTTGGATATTGCAATTTGGAATTTATTTGGAAATTGGTGCTTGTTATTTATAAAAAATTAGATGTGTTCAGCTATGTCTGAGAAAAAGTTGGCACATCCCATGGATCTTCAAAACAAGCAAATCGTGGTGGTGGGCCTGGGACGGTCCGGGGTGGCAACCGCCCGGTTTCTCGTCAACCAGGGTGCCCGGGTGACGGTGACGGACCGTGCGCCGGCCGAAACCCTGAAGGCCCCGGCCGCGGCCCTGGAGGGAATGGGCGTCCAGCTGAAGCTGGGCGGGCATGATGCGTTAGATTTTGAAACCGCCGATCTGGTGGTGCTCAGTCCCGGCGTGCCTCACACCCTGCCGATGCTGGAGCCGGCCTGGGCCAAAGGAACCCCGGTCATCGGAGAAATGGAACTGGCTGCCGGGTATATCACCGAACCGATTCTGGCGGTCACCGGCACCAATGGAAAAACCACGACAACCGAACTGGTGGGGAACATGCTCAGAAAAAGCGGAAAGAACGTGTTTGTGGGAGGAAACATCGGCACACCGCTGATTGCCTATGCGGACGGTGCCCATGCCCGGGCCGATGTGGTGGTGGCCGAAGTGAGCAGTTTTCAGCTGGACACCATCATCGATTTCAGGCCGGATACCGCCGTGATGCTCAACATCACCGACGACCATCTGGACCGGTATCCGACTTTTTCGGCCTACGCGGATTCCAAGTGGCGGATATTCGAAAACCAACTGCCCAGCGATGTGGCGGTGCTCAACGCCATGGATGCCACGGTGGCCGCCATGATCAACCACCGTCCCCCCAGTGCCTGTCGGAAACTCTATTCGGACGAGGCCGTCGTCAACGGTGCACGGATATTAAAGGATAAGATCCTTCTGATCGATGCGGGCCGGCAGACCGGCAGTTTCACGCTGGACAAGTCCGGTCTCATCGGTCCCCACAACCGGGAAAATACGGCTGCCGCCTGTCTGGCCGCCCGTGAACAGGGCGCCTCAGATGCAGGCATCCAGCAGGCCATCGACGAATTCACAAGGGCTTTCCCACCGTCTGGAAACGGTGGGACGGGTGCGCGGTGTGCGCTTTGTCAACGACTCCAAGGCCACGAACGTGGATGCGGTAAACCGGGCGCTGGTGTGCTTCGACAACCCGGTGATCCTGATCATGGGCGGGCAGAACAAGAAGGGCGATTTCACGCATCTAAAATCCCAGGTGCGCCGCCGGGTCAAAACCCTGGTGGTCATGGGTGAAGCCAAAGACGAGATCGTCACCGCCCTGGCCGGGGACCCGGAAAAGGGAATCCTCGAGGCCGGGTCCATGCAAGAGGCGGTTGAAAAGGCCTTCGGTGCCGCCGTGGACGGGGAAATCGTGCTGCTCTCTCCGGCGTGTGCCAGTTTCGATATGTTCGACAACTATGCCCAGCGGGGTAACCGGTTCCGGGAAATCGTGGAAAGGCTGGGATGACCGCAACTGCCAAACGAAACGGGGTTCAACCGTTGGTCTATGACCTGGGACTGCTGTTTCCCGTTTTGCTGCTCGTGGGCATGGGTATCGTTATGGTTTACAGCGCCAGTTCCGCCCTGGCCATCAAGAAGTTTGGCAGCGGTTATTTCTTTTTGAAAAAACAGGCCATGTTTTCCCTGATCGGCATTGTGGTGCTGGTGACGTTCAGTTACATCCCTTTCCGCCTCTACCGGGTGCTCGTTTATCCCGTTCTGGCGGCGGCCATCGTGATGCTGGTGGCGGTGGTCTTTTCCGGATTGGGCGTGACGGCAGGCGGATCCGCCCGGTGGCTGCAACTCGGGCCGGTCCAGTTTCAGCCGTCAGAACTGGCTCGATTGGCCCTGGTCATCTACATGGCCTACTCCATGAGCAAGAAGGGTGAACAGCTGCGCGATTTTTACGTGGGATTCCTGCCCCATTTTCTGGTTCTGGGTCTCTTTACGGGGTTGCTGCTGGTTCAGCCCGATTTTGGATCGATCGTGATTTTTGCCGCCTTGACCTGGATCATGCTGTTTGTCGGCGGGTGCCGCATCAGCCACCTGCTGTCGGTTGTCCTGGTGCTGGCACCCATGGCCTGGCTGTTCATGACCCATGCCGAATACCGGGTCAAGCGGCTGATGAGCTTCATGGATCCCTGGCAATACCCGGCGGACGAGGGATACCAGATCGTCCATTCGCTAATGGCATTCGGCACCGGGGGAATCACCGGTGCCGGCATCGGTAAGGGATATCAGAAACTGTTTTATCTTCCCGAACCCCACACGGATTTCATCTTTTCCGTGGTGGGGGAAGAACTGGGGCTCATCGGGGTCATGATCGTGATTCTGCTATACGGTATCATGCTCATGCGGGGTATCCGCATCGCCCGCCATGCCCAGGATCGTTTTGGTTCCTTGCTGGCCATGGGTATCACGGTGACCTTAGGCCTTCAGGTCTGCATCAACATGGGGGTGGCACTCGGCATGCTGCCCACCAAAGGGTTGACCCTGCCTTTTCTCAGCTACGGCGGGACGAGCCTGCTGATCAACATGGCGGCGGTGGGGATCATGATGAATATCGGAGCGCGGGATGCACGCTGCTGAACTCGAAAAAAATGCCTGGCGGCCACTCAAGGTGGTCGTTGCCGGTGGCGGCACCGGCGGACACCTCTTCCCCGGAATTGCCGTGGCAGGGGAGTTTGCCGTGAGAAATCCGCAAAGCCGGATCCTCTTCGTGGGTGCCGGTCGTCCATTCGAGAAAGACGCCCTGACCCGGGCCGGTTATCCCCAACGAACCATTGCCATCGAGGGCATCAAGGGAAGAGGACCGTGGGCAAAGGCGCGGGCGGCCATGAAAATTCCCGGCGCCCTGTTCCATTCCGCAGGCATTTTGGCCGAGGCACAGGCGGACCTGGTTGTCGGGGTGGGCGGTTACGCCACCGGACCGGTGGCGATGGCTGCCTGGATAAAAGGCATCCCGGTGGTCCTGTGTGAGCAGAACACGGTGCCTGGCATCACCAACCGGATGCTTTTTCCGATTGCCAAGCGGATATATGTCAGTTTCGACAACACCCGCGGCAAGATCGATCCGTTGAAGAAACGCGTCACCGGTAATCCGATACGCCAGCAGATTCTGGCCGCATCGACCCTTGAAGCAAAAGAGAAAAACACATTCACGATTCTGATCGTCGGCGGAAGCCAGGGGGCCCATGCCATCAACCTGGCGGTCATGGACGCGTTGCCGCGCCTTCGGCAGCGCCGGAAATTCCATATGGTCCACCAGACCGGCGCCAAGGATCAGGCTCAGGTCGCCGATGCGTATGAGAAAGCAGAGATGGATGCAGAAGTGAAGTCATTTTTTCATGATATGGCATCCCGTTACAGCCGGGCGGATCTGGTTGTATGCAGGGCCGGCGCGACCACGGTGGCCGAGTTGACCGCGCTGGGCAAACCGGCACTGTTCATCCCTTATCCCTTTGCGGCGGACAACCATCAGGAACATAACGCCCGGGCCCTGGTTGACCACGGTGCGGCACAGATGGTGCTCGAACGGGAACTGACCGGGGTGGACCTGGCCCGGCGTCTGGACACGTTGGCCGACGCACCCGATCTGCTGGCGACCATGGCATCGCGGTCCAGAAGGCTGGGGAAACCGGACGCGGCCCGATCCATCGTGGATGACTGCTATCAACTGGTGGGAAATAGCCCATGTATCTGAAAAAATATCATATTCATTTTGTGGGCATTGGCGGCATCGGCATGAGCGGCATTGCCGAACTGCTCCTGAACCTGGGCTACCGGGTTTCGGGCTCCGACGTGAAGGCATCGGACATTACGGCCAATCTGGCGCGGTTGGGCGGCACCATCCATATCGGCCACCGGGCCGAGCAGATCGCCGAAGCCGATGTGGTGGTGGTCTCTTCGGCGATCGACAGAGAAAACCCGGAAGTGTCCGCCGCCCGGCAGGCGGCAATTCCGGTCATTCCCCGGGCCGAGATGCTGGCTGAACTCATGCGGCTCAAATACAGCGTGGCCATTGCCGGCGCGCATGGCAAAACATCCACCACCTCCCTTGTGGCCAACGTGCTGGCCGGCGGGGGCCTCGATCCCACCGTGGTCATCGGCGGCAAGCTCAAGAACCTCGGCCGCAATGCGGTGCTGGGTCAGGGCGACTTTATCGTGGCCGAGGCCGACGAGAGCGACGGCTCTTTTCTCAAGTTCTCTCCGGCCATTGCCGTGGTCACCAACATCGATCGGGAGCACATGGATTTTTACGCGGACCTGGATGCGATAAAAACGGTTTTCCTCAATTTTATCGACCGGATCCCTTTTTACGGCCTGGCCGTGCTCTGCCTGGACAACGAGCCGCTCCAGGGCCTCCTCCCCCATATCAAGAAACGGCTGACCACATACGGGCGGAGCACCCAGGCCGATTACCAGGCGCGGAACATCAGCTTCGGTGAGATGAAAAGTCGGTTTACGGTCGTTCATCGGGACGACAACCTGGGCGCGTTTGTTCTGGCCATGCCGGGTATGCACAATGTATCCAACGCCCTGGCTGCCATCGCCGTGGGCCTGGAACTGGACATCCCCCTGTCATCCATCAAGCGGTCCCTGGAAACGGCCGAAGGCGTGCAGCGCCGGTTGGAGATCAAGGGCGAGGTCAATGGCGTTACCGTGGTGGACGACTACGGCCATCATCCCACCGAGATCCAGGTGACCCTCGAGGCGGTCAAAGAGAACTGGCCGGACCGCCGCAAGGTGGTGGTTTTCCAGCCTCACCGCTACACGCGTACCCGGGCGCTTCTGCAGGAATTCACGCGCTCTTTCAACAACAGCGATGTATTGGTGGTGCTGCCGATTTATGCCGCCAGCGAAGCGCCCATCGCGGGTGTCAGCGGCGAGGCCCTGGGCGAATGTATCCGCGCCCATGGCCACCGGAACGTGATCTGCCTGAACAGTCTAACGGAATGCGTCGATCACCTTGAGAAAACCCTGGCATCCGGCGATCTGCTGCTGACCTTAGGTGCCGGCGATGTTTATCGTGTCGGCGAAATGGTGTTGGAACGGATGTCTGCCGACGGAGGACGGAGGACTGAGGACTGAGGTCGGAGGTCGGAGGTCGGAGGACAGGAGCCAGAAGCCAGAAGTCAGGAGTCAGGAGTCAGGAGTCAGAACCCGGAACCCGGAACCCGGAACCCAGAGACCGAATCATTGAAACCAAAACCGACCCGCACCAATCGATTCAAGAAAAACAGGCCAGCCCGTCGGGCCCTGTTGCGGGACCGGGCCGTTATAGCCGCCAAGGGGTTTTTGGGGGCACTGGCGCTGGTGGGGACCAGCGCTGCGTTCATCTTCGCCCACGACTATTTTACCCAGACGCGACATTTCCAGGTACGCCAGATTGTGGTGACCGGAATGCAGCGGCTCAGCCGCCTTAAGGTCATGGAGATTGCCGGCGTCGGGCTGCAGACGAACATCCTGGCCGTGAATCTGGCCACGACCCGCAAGCGGCTGCTGGCCGATCCATGGGTTGCCGAGGCAACGGTCAGCCGGGAAATACCCTCGGGGCTGCGCATGCACATCCGGGAAGAAGTCCCGCTGGCGCTTTTGGAGATGGGGGATGGTGAGGGATTTTTAATCAACCCGGCCGGCGAGGTGTTCAAACGATGGGATGGCTCGGACAGTGATGCGTTGCCCCGGGTGCAAGGGCTGGATCATGCCGACCTGCCCGTTTCCGGCATGCCGGCCAGTGAGGCCTTTGGCGCGGTGATGACCCTTTTCCGGCTGGCCGGGAAAAAGAACAGCCCGCTGCCCCTTTCCGGCATTCGCCGGATCCAGATGGACCGTGAAATCGGAGCCACTGTATATACCGGCGAAAACAACCGGGCGGTGAAGCTGGGGTTCGGTCGCTATCGTGAAAAGTGTCAGGCGCTGGGACACCTGATGTCACGACTGCGCAAAGACAGCCGGCTGACCCGGTACACGGCCATCGATTTGTTCGATGTCAATCGAATTGTAATCACGCTGGCATCGGTCGATCCGTCATCTTCGGATCACAAGGAGGTTTAAGTTGCAGGGATCAAGAGAGGGAAATATCGTTGTCGGCCTGGATATTGGAACCACCAAAATCTGTGCTGTGGTTGGCGAGGTGACGGGCCGCGAGATCAATATCATCGGCATCGGCACCCATCCATCCATCGGTTTGCGCAAGGGTGTGGTGGTCAACATCGAATCCACGGTGGAATCCATTAAAAAGGCGGTGGAAGAGGCTGAGTTAATGGCCGGCTGTGAGATTTCGTCGGTATATGCCGGGATTGCCGGTGGCCACATCACCGGTTTCAACAGCCGGGGGATCGTCGCCATCAAAGGGCAGGAAATCAACCGGCAGGACGTTGACCGGGTTATCGATGCGGCCCGGGCGGTGGCCATCCCCATGGACCGGGAAGTGATCCACGTACTGCCCCAGGAGTATATCGTTGACGACCAGATCGGTATTCAGAATCCGGTGGGCATGGCCGGTGTCCGCCTCGAGGCCAAAATCCACATCGTCACCGGTGCGGTCACGTCGGCGCATAACATCGTCAAGTGTGCCAACCGGGCCGGCCTGGATGTGTGCGATATCGTCCTGGAGAGCCTGGCTTCGGGAGAGGCGGTACTCACCGAAGAGGAGAAACAACTGGGCACCGGCCTGATCGATCTGGGTGGCGGGACCAGCGACCTGGCCATTTTCTCGGGTAAGAACATCAAGCACACCTTTGTCCTGGCACTGGGGGGTGACAACCTGACCAATGATATTGCCATCGGCGTGAGAGCACCCCTGAACGAGGCGGAGCGCATCAAGCGTAAATACGGAACCTGCAACGGGGCGGCGATCAGCCCGGACGAAACCATCGAGGTGCCGGGGATGGGCGGCCGCCAACCCCGCAAGCTTCCCCGCCAGATTTTAGGCGAAATTCTGGAGCCGCGCATGGAGGAAATTTTCACGCTGCTCCAACGGGAGATATACCGTGCCGGTATGGAAAACATGATCGCCTCGGGGATTGTCCTATCCGGAGGTACGGCACTGCTGGAGGGCACCACCGATATCGCCGAAGCCATCTTCGGTGTCCCCACGCGTCTGGGCCGGCCGCGTGGCATCGGCGGCCTCACCGACGTGGTGAACAATCCCATGTATGCCACCGGTGTGGGGCTGGTCATCTACGGCGCCAGAAAGGAGCCGGAGAAAAAATTTCGAATCCGGGACAGGAATATCTTCAACAGCCTCATTTCCAGGATGAAAAAATGGTTCAAGGACGTCATCTGAAAATATAAACCAAGGCGTACAGGCAAGCGCCATAATGGGCAACACAAGCAAAGGGGGAAATTATGACTGGTATGTTTACGTACATGGAGAGTGACCGATCGGCAAAAATCAAAGTGATTGGCGTTGGCGGTGCGGGAGGCAATGCGATCAACAACATGATCGCGAGCAATCTGCAGGGCGTCAGGTTCATTTCCGCCAACACGGATGCCCAGGCCCTGGATGTATCCCAGGCGGAGATGCGCTTTCAGTTGGGAACGAAGATTACAGAAGGCCTGGGGGCCGGCGCCAACCCCCAGGTGGGGCGGGAGGCGGCCCTGGAAAATGCGGAAATGATCAAGGATGCCTTGTCCGATTCCCACATGGTTTTCATCACCGCGGGCTTCGGCGGCGGCACCGGAACCGGTGCTGCACCGGTGATCGCACGGCTGTGTAAGGAAATGGGCATCCTTACCGTGGCCGTGGTGACCCGGCCGTTCTCCTTCGAGGGCAGAAAACGGGCCAAACAGGCCGAGGAAGGCATTCTCGAATTGAAAAAAGCAGCCGATACGGTGATCACCATTCCCAACGACCGGCTGCGCGGTCTGGCCTCGAAAAACGCCAAAATGGTGGACATGTTCAGAAAGGCTGACGAAATCCTGCTGCATTCGGTCAAGGGCATCACCGACCTGATCATGATGCCCGGCCTGGTCAACCTGGATTTTGCCGACGTGAAGACCACCATGTCCCGGGCCGGTATGGCCATCATGGGCATCGGCATCTCCAGTGGCGAAAACCGGGCCCTGGAAGCGGCTGAACGGGCCATCTCACACCCGCTGCTGGATGACATCAACATCTCCGGCGCCAAGGGGGTGCTGATGAACATCACCTCCAACAGCGACCTCACCATGGAGGAGATGACCGAAGCCTCCGAACGCATTTACAATGAGGTGGGTGAAGAGGCGGAGATCATCTGGGGTGCGGTCATTGACGACAGCGTGGGCGACGAGATGAGCGTTACCGTCATCGCCACCGGTATCGGCGAGAAAGGCAAAGAGAAAGAGACCGGCGCCAGAGCGCTGGACCCTACCTACGGCGGTAAGGTGCGTGACATCACCCCGGCGGATCTGGCACGGTCCACGGAACTGGACGAACCCACCTTCATCCGCCGCCGGCAGGCTGCCAATGCAGGGGTCGCCATGCAGTGGCCAATGCAGGGGCCAATGCAGGGTCGGCCAGTGAACTCTACCGGGAGTACAAGGGGATTGTCATCGACAACGACGACCTGGACGTTCCCACGTTTTTAAGAAGAAAGGCGGACTAATCCCGTCTCCGGAGGAACCGGATCGACGCGGACCAGCGGCGATAACGTTGAACCAGAGGACGGAAGATGCAGCCAAATCATTGCAGCGACCAACTGACCGGTGGACGCAGGATGGGTGGTGATCGGCGGGAATATTCATATGCCTGTTGTCTCCCCGAACGACGCAGCGGCATGGATCGCCGCAGCGGGAACGACCGCCGCCAGCAAAGCCGGATTTCTTCGATGATGGTGAATGCCGATGAGACCGCCACCACCGTGCCACTCCGATCCTTAGCAGCAATGGGCTGACCGGTGTGCGGACAAAGGTCTGCGGAAACCATGGTAACAGGATCCCAACAGCTACCCAGCGGGCATGCGGCGACTGAGCGCGGCGTTATCCGAAAGCCGGCCGCCGGGCGAATTCGCGTGGCGCTGGTCTATCCCAATCTTTACCATGTGGGGATGTCCAACCTGGGGTTCCAGACCGTATACCGGCTCTTCAACGACATTGACCATGTGGTCTGTGAGCGTGCTTTTTTACCGGAACAGGATGGCGGTAAAATCCGCCGGGTGTTGACGGTCGAGTCCCAGAAGCCCATCGAAGACTTCGACATGATTGCCTTTTCGATCTCTTATGAGAACGATGCACCCGGTGTTCTTACCATCCTGGAAGCAGCAGGACTCCCCCTGCCGGCCGCCCAGCGTGGCGCGACTTTCCCCCTTGTGCTGGCAGGGGGAGTCTTCTGTTTTCTCAACCCTGAACCCTTGGCCCCGTTTATTGATGCATTCCTTTTGGGAGAGGCCGAGGCACTGGTATCAGGGTTTTTTCAGATCTTCGATCCATCGGCCGACAAGCAGGAAAATCTGCTTGCCATGGCCCGCCAGGTTCCCGGCCTTTATGTTCCCGCTTTCTACCGACCCCGCTATCATGAAGACGGCACCCTGGCCGAGGTTGAACGGCTGGCGGATGTGCCTGCTTCCGTCGAGTCGATTGATCGTTCCGGATCTTTCGAATCTGCCGACAGCCAGCACGATTTTGACCCCGGACACCACATTTGACGACACCTATCTGATCGAGGTCTCCCGCGGTTGTCCCCATGGGTGTCGATTCTGCAGTGCCGGATATGTATACCGGCCACCCCGGTTCCGCCCTTTCGGCCTGCTTGACCGTCAGGTGGACGACGGGTGTGCGCTGACCGACCGCATCGGCCTGGTGGGCGCCGCCGTGTCCGATCTGCCGGACATTCGGCGAATTGTGCGACAAGGATCGGGGGCGCGAGGTCCGCTTTTCTTTCAGCAGCCTGCGTGCCGACGCCCTGGACGGCCCGCTGATCGAGGCGCTGAAAAAAAGCCGGGTGAAGACCGCCACCATCGCCCCGGATGCCGGCTCGGAACGCATGCGCCGGGTGGTCAACAAGGGGATCACCGAAGACCACGTGGTGGCTGCCGCCGAAACCCTGGTGGCCGCCGGTATCCCCAACCTGAAGGTCTATTTCATGATCGGCCTGCCCACGGAAACCGAGACCGATGTGGCGGCCATCGTGGATCTGGTCAAGCAGATCAAACACCGCTTTCTGAGAACCAGCCGGGGCAAGGGGCACATCGGCGACATCACCGTCAGCCTCAGTTCCTTCGTCCCCAAGCCGTTCACACCCTTTCAGTGGGCGGCCATGGACGAGGTGAAGACGCTGAAGACCAAGATCAAGATGGTGAAGACGGGATTGAAAAAAACAGCCAACGTGCGGGTTCACGCAGACGTGCCCCGGTGGGCCTACCTGCAGGGCGTGATCGCCCGCGGGGATCGGCGGGTGGGGGACATCTTGCTGCTGGCCCACAAGAACAAGGGCAACTGGCCCCAGACCTTCAAGGTGTCACCGGTCAACCCCCACTTTTACGTTCACCGTGAGCGCGATCCCGATGAGCGGTTTCCCTGGGACTTCATCGACAATGGCCTCGACAAATCCTACCTGTTGAAAGAGTACCAACGGGCGCTGGACGGCCGGACCTCGGCGCCGTGTCCCGCCGATCCATCCAAATGCAGCATCTGCGGGGTGTGTGAGGGAAAGCCCGAAGGCTGAAGGAACAGCAGATCCAAAGCGTATCTGCCCACGTCACTTCAGTTCAGGTCATCATGTAAAAGCCGATGGTCACATCACAGGCGTCTTTGCCCACGAATTGGCAGCCGATCGTCTCTTCGGCCACCGAACGCACCACCACTTCCTTTTGAATCACCGAACTGGCCGTGTTGTCGAGGGTGAACTTGACCCGGAACCGGTCGTTGACGCGCACGTCCTGTTTGCCGAAGACCTTGAAGCCGATCCCATGGCGGGAGAGGTTGTCGATCAGAATTCTTCCCCAGTCGTCCGATTTCAAGGCAAGTCGCTCGCCCCGGCCGCGGATGAACACGCCGTCCAAGTTGAACGCTTTTGCGGTGCTCCCGGCGCAGTTCGACCTTGATGTACATCTCGTTGCCGCAGGCGCAGGTGGCTTTCAGCCGGGTGCCGATGGTCCGGATTTCGGAAATGTCCAGCAGCTTCTGGCGGTTGCAGTGCCTGCAGGCGATATTGGCCGTTTTCCCGTCCTTGAGCAGTGCCGTGCTCAGCAGTTCCGGGTCGTCGGGTTCCCCTTCCTCGAAATGCCATTGCGCCGCTTCCTCTGCCCTGATCTCATCGTCAATGATCTCGATGGGTCCGTCGTAGTCGATAAGGTCGTCGCTGACGGATTGGGGCCCGGGTGCGACGAACTGGAGGATCGTTTCGCGAATCTTGGCCGGTGCCTTCTGGGCCTGCCGCCGGATCAGTGCATTGACGATGGTGCTGCCGACGCATTTGACCAGGTTCTGCGTTTCGCTGGACCACGCTACCGGTTGTTTGACGGCGTCACAGCCGATGATGCCCAGCAGGTAGCGGCCGTAAAACAAGGGGGTAAAGAGGAACGATTTGACGCCCGGGGCATGGAAATTCTCATGGGCGGCGTAATCCACCGCTGGCAGGGTGTCGATATCCGCAACGGAGATGGTGCTGCTTTTTTTCACCTGGCTCAGCACCCTGGAAAATGCTTCCATGCTGGCGTTCTGCAGGGTCGGTGCCGGGGTCCCGATTCCGTCGCCGAGCCATTCGTGAGTGATGGAAAGCCGGGTTTTCCGATCGTGAAACAGGCAGACATAGACCCGGTCCGCCCCCGAGACCAATCCCACTTTTTCCAGCGAGTAGACAATGATTTGGTCGATATCGGTTGGGGACCAGACGGAAAGGTCATCGATGATGGAAAACAGCAGGTTGACAAAGTACTCTTTGAGCTGCAGGGCCTCCAGGGCCTGTCGATAAGGGGTGATGTCTTCCACGGCCAACAGCATGCCGGGCAGATGCTGCTTGGGCGTCTCCACCGGTTGGGCATTTACCCGGGCCGACCATATGGTGCCGTTCTTTGTCTTGAGTTTGAGTTCGAAGGGTTCTTTCTGCGTCCCGGCGAAAATCCGACTGCGGTTGATGAAAAAAACGGCCTGGTCTTCGGGGGCGATGAACAGGCTGATGGGTTTTTTCAGCAGATAGGATTTGTCTGCGCCGAGCATGTCGACGGCGCGTGAGCTGACGCCGTCGATGAGACCGGACTTGTCCAGCGAAATCAAGCCGGTGGTCGATGCTTGCATGAAACGGGAGCAATCTGTCAGTTTTCTTTTAAGCGCGTCGCGTTCGATGACGAGGGACTGGTTGATCGTTTTAAGGTCGGCATGATGGCGGGTCAGTTCCACGATCTTTTGCTTCAATGGGTCGATCGGTAACGGTTCGGTCGGGCGGTCGTCTCTGGTCATAACGTTTCCCTCGGTAGATCATCCAACCGCGAGCAGGCGACGTGCAGATGAATCGTGGCGCTGTTACTGGTAGATTTTGCTCAGTTCCTCGGAAGCCTCGACGGCCAGGTCCGGATCTTGCGTATATTCAATGGCCCCCTTCAAGGCCATTCTGGCATTGTTGTAGTCTCCCAACAGGCGATACGTCCTTCCCAGTTCCAATAGCAGGGCCGGGTCTTTGGGATTGAGTCGTGCAGCCGATTCGAACATGGACAGCGCGGCGTGCAGTTGTCCGGTGGCCAGGTAGGTTCTGCCCAGATTCAACTGGGCGATAAAAAATTCCGGCTGCAGCTCCAGCGCCTCCTTCAAATATTGACGGGCCTTGTCATAATTTTTCTTGTTGTAGTATGCCCATCCCAGATTGGCCAACGGAAAGTGAGGCGTGGCGTAGAGCATGTCTCCAGTCACCTCCTCCAGCACAATGATGGCCTTGTCCCATTCTTTCCGAACCAGGTAGGCACTGCCCAGGTTGTTCTTGGCCAGGGAGTAGTCGGGTTTCAGTTGCACCGCTTTTTCAAAATGCACCACGGCCAGATCGAACTTCTCCTTGGCCATATATACCAGACCCAGATCGTTATGCAGGATGGGGTCATCTGGATTCAGCTTTTCCGCTTTGAGCAGTTCTCCCAGGGCTGCCGTGTAATTTCTGCCACTCATGTAGGCCTCTCCCAGGTTAATGGCGGCAGCCGCTTTTTTTTTATCCTGGGGGGATACGCCTGTGGTGACGCATGCTGAAAACAGCAGCACGGCAAAAAGCAAAGAAAGTATCGCCTCCGGTCGCCAACGTGCCATGGACCTTCTCCTTTTTATGAGCGTGTCCGGGTTGATTCATCTGTTCAGACGATCCTTCGATATGACTATTGTCGGTCAGTCTCTTTGACCCGGACCAGCTGGATGCCCTGGTCCCGGAAAAAGGTTTTAATTAATTCCGGTATCTGTTTCTCGGTGATCAGTCGATTCTCTCCGGTATCAGTCGGTATGAGTATGCCGTTGACAGAAATGGCCGTGTTGAATTCAGCGGGCCGGTTCGCGCCATAAAAAATGGGGGATGCGGTATAGGCCATACCAGCGGTTTCCATCAGGCGTTGAATGATCTCCACCGGTCCGGCGTCTACATTGATTTGCAGGATCTCAAGCCCCGTGCCCCTGATGGCATTCACCGCATCACCGTAAAGGTCTCCGAAATCGATGAGAATTTCTCTCCCGTTCCCGAAAGAGAGCAGATTGGACAGGGCCTGGACCTGAATACCGGCATAGGGGAAGCTGATGCTGGTGTTGGGTGAGTAGTGAAATCCCATTAAGGCGGCAAACGACTCGATAAGCGCCTTCTGGCTGGTGCCGTCGATGCTGTCAACATCTGCCGCTGCATCCGTGTGAATCGGCCGCCGTGTTGCCTCGGGCGCTCCGGACAGAATCTCCTTGATGAGGATGTCGTTCTGGTCCAGGTAGCGGACAATGGTGTCGTGGGTTCGCTCGGAGGCGGACATGATTGGGGTGATGCAGGAATGGCGGGGTATGCGGCCATCGGCGGACAGTTCGGTGCGGATCCATTTGGCGCTGACGCGGATGCTTACCGCCCCATCGTCAAAGGCCAGGTGGTCGGTGGATGCTTCTCCTGAAAAGGCCGAAAAGACGGCTTCCAGAATCTCCTGGGACGAGGCGTTGTCGGACACCTTCACCGCCTTGACATTATCCCAGTAAGATTGAACCAGCGGCAGGTCCACATTCATCACCCGGTCCTGGGTTGTCAGAATCACCTTGGACCCGTTCTGAAGGTCGATCATGGGGTAGCGGGAAAGGTCCAGCTCGAAATCCTTGCCCTGCTTCATGGGGAAAAAATAGGTCCCCTTGTCCAGCAGGCGGCCCCCGATGGCCGATGCAGCTTCGGCGGCCGGACCGGTGCTGGCCGTCTCCGAGGGAAGCGGTGCCATCTCCGGAGCGGCCGCAACGGCGGGTTGGTTGGGGTTGGGGTTGGGGTTCTGTGGATTCGGTTTTCTCGGATTCCGCCATCTGTTCGACCAGATTGCCGGCTTCATCGAACAGGGCGCTGTACCAGCTCTGTTCCCTGATGGAAGGATCGGGCATGTAAATTTTCTGCCCGGCGTAAATCCGATTGAGGTCCTTGATGTGTGGGTTGGCGGCCTTGAACAGTTTCAGTCCCTGGCTGTAGGTGGTGTTCCCGTAGCGGCCGCCGAACCGGTTGGCAATCAGCGTGGAAACGGTGTCACCCTGCTGGACGGTGTAGGTTCGGGTATGCTTTTCGATCATCTCTTTGGGGCCGCTGATCATGACGAAGGGGATGGTGACCACACCGGAGGATTGACCCGGCAAGGTGCCATGGGCCAGCTTTTTCAGCGGGATGTCCACCACCTGCCCGGGACGGATCCTGTCGATGTCTTTCACATGGGGGTTGAGGCGCTCGAAAATACCCAGAAATTCCCTGAAATCGTTGTGAGCGAGTTCCCCTTTCTGGCGGAAGATCTTGAGCACCCAATCCCCCTGCTGGACCTGGTAGGGGTCGCAGAGGATGTCCCAGCCACGATCATAGCGCACCACGTAGTTTTTATAGAGCATGGCAGCCATAGGTGTCTACGGTCAGGAACAGCAGGATGCACACCATCACCGGCTTGAGCATCCGACGAAGGGTGGGGTGGTGAAAAAGGTTCGCATGTTTCATGGCCATGGCCGTTTGCCTGTCTTTGTCGTTGGGGTGTCGGCTCGGAGGACCGAGCCCCTGGCCGCACCCGGTTAAGTCCTTTTCTTTAATCCAAGGTCAGCAGCGATCTGCTGGGAGATGGCTTCAATGAAGGTGGCCAATGCCTCCGGGTCCAGCGGTTTGCCCGGTGCCGGCACCTGCTTCAGGTGTTTCGGATGGACATAGCGTGGCAGATTGACCAGTGCAGGGTCCGGTGTAACGGCGAATCCATCCGGAAAACGATTCTGAAAGTACATGTCCTGGAAGCCGGAAAATTTGAGGGCGTGGGCCGTGGAATCCACGATGGCCGTTTCGCTGGAAGCCAGAAACCCTTTTTTAAGGGCCACCGCCAGTCCGGCCAGCGACTCACCGCCGTGGGTGCAGGCGATGTGGCCGTTGCGGTTGGCCGTGAGTTGCCAGTCCATGATGTCCTGCTCGGCCACCTCCACAAAAAAGACCCGGGGACGGCCGGCAACCTGGTTGTAGCGATCCACCAGATGGATCACCCGGGGCATGGAGACCGGGTTGCCGATCATGGCGGCCTGGGCCACGCTGGGTTTGACGGTCATGGGCACGAATTGGCGTTTGCTGGCTTCCGGTTCGCTGTAGTACTGGAACACGGGGTTGGCGTGGACGGACTGGACGCCCACGATTTTAGGCAGGGCGTCGATGATACCCAGCTCATGGAACTTGAGAAATCCATTCATCACGGCGGTGATGTTGCCCGCATTCCCGATGGGCACCACCACGGCTTTGTCGGCCATGGCATAGTCGAAGTCCTGGGCGATTTCATAGGAATAGGACTCCTGTCCCAAGATGCGCCAGGCATTTTTGGAGTTGAGCAGGGCGACGTTGTACTGCTCGGAAAGGGCTTCGACAACCTTCATGCAATCGTCGAACACGCCGGGCATCTCGAAGACATCCGCCCCGCTGCCCAGCGGCTGGGAGAGTTGCTGGGGGGTGACTTTCTTGTGCGGCAGCAGGACCGCCGACTTGATGCGGGGATTTAGATACGCGGCATAGAGAGCCGCGGCGGCGCTGGTATCCCCGGTTGACGCACAGATGGAGAGCACCTGGTCGACCAGCCCCTGCCGGATGAGAAAATTGATGTAGCTCAGGGCGCTGGCCATTCCCCGGTCCTTGAAGGAGGCGCTGGGGTTCTGACCGTCGTTCTTATAGAAAAAACGCATGCCCGCTTTGGCCTGGAGAAGGCCGTTGGCTTCCACCACAGGGGTGTGGCCCTCTCCCAGGTAAACCACCGAATCCAGAGGGATGACGGGACCGATGAACTCGTGGTAGCGGTAGATGCCCTTTACGGCCGGGATCTTGAGCATGCGCCGGTAGTCTAAAATCCGCTGCCAATGCTCGCCGTCAATCGCCTTTAACCGATCGAACTGCCGGTCATGGATGAGCAGCACGCTGCCGCAGTCCGGGCAGGTGTACAGCAGGGATTCGATGCCGTGTTCGCCACGGCAGCCCAGGCATCGGTAAACGAGTTCTCCGCCGGGTTCAGGGACCAGGTTCGGCCGGATCTCTTCCGGGAATTGATCGCGTCTCACGTGTTAATCATTTCCGTTCCGCCCATGTACGGTCTGAGCGCATCCGGGATGACGACAGTGCCGTCCTCCTGTTGACAGTTTTCCAGCAGGGCCGCCAGGGTTCTGCCCACGGCCAGTCCGCTGCCGTTCAGGGTATGGACCAGCCGGGTGCCTTTTTTGCCCTTTTCCTTAAAGCGGATGTCGGCCCGCCGGGCCTGGAAATCCTCGAAGTTGCTGCATGAGGATATCTCCCGGTAGACGCCCTGGGCCGGCATCCACACTTCGATGTCATAGGTTTTGGCTGCGGAAAAACCGATGTCTCCGGTACACAGGGTGATCACCCGGTAGGGCAGTTCAAGACGGCGAAGCACGGTTTCAGCATTGTCCAGGAGCGACTCCAGTTCGTCGTAGGAGGTCTCCGGCCGGGTGAATTTGACCAGTTCCACCTTGTTGAACTGGTGCTGTCGGATCAATCCGCGCGTATCCTTGCCGTAGGACCCGGCTTCGGAGCGGAAGCAGGGCGTGTAGGCCGTGAAAAATACCGGCAGTTGGGATTCGTCCAGGATCTCCTCCTGGTAGATGTTGGTGACCGGAACTTCCGCCGTGGGGATGAGAAAATAGTCCAACCCCTCAAGCTTGAAGAGGTCTGCCTCGAACTTGGGCAGCTGGCCGGTGCCGGTCATGCTTTTCCGGTTGACGATAAACGGCGGCAGGACCTCTTTGTACCCGTGCTCGGTGGTGTGCAGGTCCAGCATGAAATTGATCAGCGCGCGCTCCAGGCGTGCTCCCGCGCCCAGATAGAGGGGGAAGCGTGCACCGGCGATTTTGGCGGCGCGGGTAAAATCCAGAATTCCCAGATTTTCCCCGATGGTCCAATGGGGCAAGGGCGCATAGGAAAAGGCAGTGGGGTCACCCATCGTTTTGATCACCGGGTTATCCGTTTCGTTTTTGCCTACCGGCACGCTTGCGTGGGGGATGTTGGGCATGGCCATGATCATTTCGTCGATGGCCGATTCACCTTCTGCCAGATCTTTTTCCAAGTTCTTGATGGTTGTGGACACATCCCGCATTTGATCGATGATGGCGTCGGCATTCTCTCTGCTGCGTTTCATCCGGGCGACCTCGTCAGACACACGGTTACGCTGGCGGCGAAGTTCTTCCAATTCAAAAAGGATGGCTTTTCGCCGGGTGTCCTGGGCCTGAAAGGCCTCGGCATCAAAGGCCGTTCCACGGTTTTGCATGGCTGTTTTGACGAGTTCCAATTTTTCTCTGACGAGCTTGATTTCCAGCATATTTGTCCTTATTATCCAAGAACGTGTTTAAACGAAGCCATACATCTGATTTCAGGTGGCGGTGACAGCTCGTTAAGGGGTGGTGAACGGCTATACCGATGAAAGGCGAACACCGAAGCAAAATCAAGCGAAAGCTTATCCCAAGTGGTCCAATTAGTCAATGATGATTGCCGGTTGAGCCGTGATAAGGCGCACATCTCAGGCGGCTCGTAGCCGTGGGTGTGGAGCGGCCGGAAAAAGTGATTGTTGTCAGCAATACGACCCCTCTCCCGGTAACTTTCTCGTGGTAAGGGGGCAGCGATTCAAGGCGAGTAATTGCGACTGGATACAAAAAAACAAAGATGGAGATGTCAATGGATGAAGTCCGGGAAAAAAAGCAGGAAATCAGAAATGGAATATCGACTTTCTTCAATTCACTTGCCAGCGATGTGCTCGAAGCAAACACCCGCGTTATCGAAAATCGCCTGTTTGAGTTCGCCAACTTTCTCGAATCCAAGATTGTCATGCTTTACGTGAATACCGAAAATGAAGTGGCTACGGGAACCATTATCAAGCGGGCGTATGATTTCAACAAAATCGTGGTACTTCCCGCCTTTGATACGGCCAAATCCCAAATGAAACTGATGAAAGTGGACAACCCGGATAAGGATCTAGTCATCGGCCCGCGGGGAATTCTCGAACCGAACCCGGCCAAATGCAAGCCGGTTCCGCTGGATTCCATTGATATCGCCATTGTTCCCGGAATCGCCATGGATGAAAAAGGCGGGCGGATTGGATCCGGTGACGGATACTACGACCGGGTCATCCCCGACCTGCCGATGACCACCCGCAAGGTGGGCCTGGTATTCGAGGGACAGCTGATTCCCCAGGTGCCCATGGAATCCCACGACAAGCATGTCGATATCATCATCACCGAGAAGCGGGTGATCTATAAGATTTAGCGAAGATTTAGCGCATCAACGCATTGCGTGGATAATTGAAAGCGCCTCCCGTTACGGGGCGCTTTTTTCATTTGGAGTCGGTTCAGGGTTCGGGGTTCAGGGTTCAGGGTTCGGGGTTCAGGGTTCGGGGTTCTGGGTTCCGGGTTCCGCCTTCAACCTTCAGCCTGATATGGTGTTCATCCATAAATGGTAGGTTGTGGTTCAGGCCAAGGCCGCAGCGAGTTTGAAACCGGAGGCGTAGCAGCGCTACGTCGAGGATTGCAAACCCGCCAGAACACCGGCCTGGACCATAAGATGCCATTTAGGGACGGACACTATCTAACGTCTTGACCTGACTTGCCTTAATTGGTAGACACGTGCTGGGAGAAACGTGCCAATGAAATACCAGCGCCTGAGAAATGAAATGGTCACCAAACAGATCATCGCCCGTGGGGTCAGCGATCCCCGTGTACTGTCGGCCATGCGAACCGTCCCCCGCCATCTGTTTGTCAGCGAAGCCATGATGGATCAGGCCTACGGCGACTTTCCCCTGCCCATCGGTGAACAGCAGACCATTTCCCAACCTTACATCGTCGCGGAAATGACCCAGTCGCTCCAAATCACCCCGGAAGACCGGGTGTTGGAGATCGGCACCGGTTCCGGCTACCAGGCGGCCATTTTGGCCCAAATCGCCTTTCGGGTTTACACGGTAGAGCGTATTTACTCTCTGTATACCCGAACCCGAAAGCTGTTCGACCAGCTGCGCTACCACAACATTGTCACCCGGTATTCTGACGGTACCACCGGTTGGAAGGAGCACAGCCCTTTCGATGCCATCATCGTCACCGCCGGTGCGCCGGAGATCCCCATGGTGCTGGTCAATCAGCTGGCCGTGGGCGGCCGAATGGTGATTCCGGTAGGGGATCGCCACACCCAGGATCTTATCAAACTGGATCGTGACGAACAGGGCATCCACCAGTCCAATCTGGGCGGGTGCCGTTTTGTCAAGCTGGTCGGTGAACACGGCTGGAGAGAGCAGTAAATGCTCAGGCGTCTTTACGACTGGGTACTTCACTGGGCCGCCACCCCATACGGCCTCTGGGCACTGTTTCTGCTAGCTTTCGCCGAATCCTCGTTTTTTCCCATCCCGCCGGACGTCCTGCTCATCGCCATGTGTGTGGCCCGGCCGGACAAGTCATTCAAATACGCCTTGGTCTGCTCCATCGGATCCATTTTCGGAGGGTGCCTGGGATACCTGATCGGCTGGCAGTTCATGGCTTCGGTGGGCAGCCGTATCGTCGACTTTTACGGCCTGACGGACAAGGTGGCCTACATCGAAACCCTCTACAACACATACGACGCCTGGGCGGTGGGCATCGCCGGGTTCACCCCGATTCCATACAAGGTTTTCACGATTGCCGCCGGCATGTTCAAAATCAATTTCACGGTGTTCGTCCTGGCCTCCTTGGTATCCCGATCAGCCCGGTTTTTCCTTGTGGGCGGGTTGATCTATCTGTTCGGTCCGCGCATCCAGCGCTTTATCGATCGCTATTTCAACCTGCTGGCCGTGACCTTCACGGTATTGCTGGTGGGTAGTTTTATATTGATCAAATACCTGTTTAAATGACTAAAATGATTCTGGAAGCCGTTAAACTCCTTGTTGTTCTTTTCGTTGGGGCAACCTTGCTGCTCTATCTTTTTCAAGGCAGAATGATCTTTTTTCCCCAGCCGACCGCACCGCAAAACCAGTCCCGCTATGCCGGAAACGAAATCCGTCTGCACCACGGTGATGTCACCCTTACCGGCTGGTTTTTCAAGAATGAGATCGGTCCCGGCCACCCGCTGGTGGTCTATTACGGGGGAAACGCCGAGGATGTAACCCTCAACTTTGCCGATCTCGGGCGCTTCAACGCCCAATCGTTTCTTTTCATGAACTACCGCGGCTACGGCGGCAGCGACGGCAAGCCGTCTGAAACGGCATTGCTGTCCGATGCATTGTTCGTGATCGATCACCTGCTGACGACCGAAGGAATCGATCCGGCCCATGTCGTGGTCATGGGGCGCAGCCTGGGGTCGGGGGTCGCGGTGCACGTGGCGGCCAAACGCAAGGTGGGCGGTGTTATCCTGGTCACCCCGTTCGACTCCCTAGTCAATGTGGCCAGATCCCACTATCCGATCTTTCCGGTGGGACTGATGCTCAAACACCGCTTCGATTCCGCGGCCCTGGCACCGGGCATCACCACGCCGGCGCTTTTTCTGACCGCATCCCACGATCAGGTGGTGCCGGTGCGGTTTGCCAAAAAATTGGAATCGGTCTGGGGCGGGCCGGTAACCACCGTCAGCGTGCAGGGGACCGACCACAACACGATAGAAACATCGCCCGTTTATTGGGATGCGGTCAACGCCTACCTGTCGTCCGATCGTCGCCAATGAATAGAAAACAGGCGGCAACCTTATTCCTGTTGCCTAATTCAATTGATCCGGGAACTCGCTATAAAAGGAGCCGTTCAGCTGGGTTTTTTTGATGAGGTAGTTGCGGAATTTTCGAAAAAGCCTCCGGTTGGGCGCTTTATGCTTCGACCAGAAATGATCCAAGGGCAAGCCCTTGCAGGTCAGTTCCTCGATATCATACAAGGCTTCGCCCAGAACGATGGTGGGGGTGCCATGAAAAAGGGACGCAATACCTACCGTGCTGTTAATCGTAATCGTACCGATGGCATTTTTCAAACAGGTGGGCAGATGGACGTCATGCACGGTATACACACGGTCAGATACGCCCAGCCGTTCAGCCTGTTCACGGATATATCGGTAGAACAGGGGCCGGCCGCGATCCATGGGATGGTGTTTGAAGACCAGCTTGGTGTCGCTGGGCGCATGGCGGGTAAAAGAGGTCATCACCGTGTGGATAAACGCTTGCATGCTGCCAAATGTTGAATGCCGCGTGATTTGAAAGTCGTATTGCACCTGCAGGGGCACAAAATAATATTTTTTCGACATGCCGTTGGTAAAGGCTTTGAAAAATCTTCGTTCGGTTAGTGCGAACCCGATTTTCCGCAAGGCATTGCGCATACCATACCCAATTTCAAGGCCGATGTCGGTATTGCGATGATGTTTGTTATGGGGGTAGCGATGCCGCCAGAGTTGCATGCATATGAAGTATACAATGGTAAACAAGGCCCATCGATAGTAACTGTATTTGAGCGGGCGGCTGTTTTTTGCATCGGCCGGCTTGATATTCAATCCTCTATAAAAGTCGCTGTTGCGGGGTAACGCGCTATGCGCATTGACGCCGTTTTTTTCTAAGGTGATGAAATTCGGCCGGACATAGCCTTCTTCGAAAACAAAAATATGAATGCCCGATCGGGCCGCGACATCGGCTGCCACACGATGATAAAAACGGCAATCGCCATACAAGACGATCGCCTCGATTCTATTTTCAGAACAAAAATTGGTCAAAAACACCCGCCAGTCGGCCGTTTTGCCGCCGTAGTCAATCCTATTGTCTTTGCCGGCAAAAAAGCGATCGCCCCCATTTAAACAAATCCGGTAGGTGAGCGCACCTTTGAGGCGTAAATACAGATCCAGTTTTCTAAAAAAAGGCCCCATCGGACCTTGAAGTAAAAGCACGCGTTTATTGACCAACGGCGCTAGACGGTTTATCCACATTTTTTAGTCGCCATATATGTATGAAATGCATGCTTGATCGCTTTTAGCCCAACGTTTATCGGTCTATGTAATATTTTTCATAAACACGTTTTGATTGTTACCATTTCTTCCTAAGTATCCCATTAAAATAAAACCACAACTCTTCAGGAAAAAAATGGAATTTTCGTATGTGTTCAATATTAATACAAAAAGAGATATCCATAAGCCCTGTCCGTTAATTGGTATGTTACTTGAAGAAGAGGAGCCAAGACCTTAATTTTTATTTAAGATTATACTAATCTACATGGTAGGTGACCATATGAAAATAGTCGCCTTGCTCCTCTATTCACTGATCTTTCTTGTTTGCCCAAATGGGGTGAGGAGCGAATCTGTTTCCACCGACGCGCTGATTAACGAAATCCGAATCGGCATTATGAAGCATGATGTCGCCACGCGCGCTCAAAAGCATGAGGACGGCCAAGATTTCAACAGTGAATTCTTCTTTCGTGCGCCCCGCGCAAGGCTGATGGAACTAATTGGGTCACCGCGGCCTTCCATTGGCATCTCAATCAACAATAAAAACGACACCTCCCAGTTTTATACCGGTCTGAATTGGGACGTTAGATTTGTAGACCGTTTATTCTTTAGCGTTGGGTTGGGTGGCGCAGTCCACAACGGCGAACTGCAATCCTCCGACCCGGAACGCCAGCGGCTAGGGTCACGTGCTTTATTTCGTGCAGCCATTGCAGCCGGAATCAATTTCAACCAGAGAATGAATGTCTCGGTTCTTTTCGACCATGTCTCCAATGGCCGCCTGGCCTATCCGAACAATGGGTTGGAGAAATTGGGCATTCAATTTGGATTTACTTACTGAGGCCCTAACAGAAATGGTCTCTTAGCCCACCGCTATCAATGCTGCATCCTCTTTTGAGTTGCTGCCTGAGACCATCGAGTGTTTTGGCCCAATTCTTCGTGCTGCTGACTCGTAACTGTTTCGTATTGATCAAATAGGTCCTGTCGGTGTCGTGCTTTCCCCATTTGTTTGGCGCATTGCCGCAGGTTTCATTGATTGGACTTCCATGCTCACAGGCGTTTATCTTCTTTGTCGGTGTGATTTTGTTTTTCATGTCGCTTGAACTCCCCATATCCAGATATTGGTTGTTGTGTCGCAAATTCCGGCCCTGAGAAGATGCAATACGCCCATACAAAAAATAATACTTTCAAAAAATTTTCTTAATTTCGGTTCGACATCAAAGATTAGCCCGGTCGATGGATATCCTGCTTGAACAGCGCCGATTACTATATCGGCACATCCAAGCAATAGTTGACCCGAATGATCTATATTATCTTAGCCAACCTGGTCCTTTGGGCCAGGATCCTTTATTCAAGGATGGATTACGGCTTGAACACTAAACCGGCATTCTCAAACAAGTAACCTGCCTTGCGGCCCAACCGCTGCCACCAGGACCCATTTAGAACTTCATCCTTGATGTCTTTCTTGCGGACCAGACCCTCGATGGCGTCTTCCACGGAAACGAACAATTGCGTTTGCCATTCATAGTACATGGGGTAGAGTACCAGCGCACAATAGAGCATTTCATCAATTGTCCGTTTTTTTTGACGACGTTCAATTGCATGACGATCAACCGTCAAACCCCAACCGGCGTAAAACGGCAGCCCGTAGGTATGCACCGCTTTGCCGCGCAAGAGGGCTTCAAACCCCGTCAGGGAGGTCATCGTATGAACCTGGTCGGCCTGGTCGATGCATAGGTTGATGTCACAATCGGTGACTATTTCATCGCA